>NZ_JAUHTQ010000003.1 GCF_030418165.1 Ureibacillus aquaedulcis | reverse complement strand
TCTTGAAAATTTATAACATATGGGTCAGTAGCTCAGTTGGTAGAGCATTAGATTGAAGCTCTAAGTGTCGGCGGTTCGATTCCGTCCTGACCCACCATATAGATAAATGCCGGTGTAGCTCAGTTGGTAGAGCAACTGACTTGTAATCAGTAGGTCGAGGGTTCGACTCCTTTCGCCGGCACCATTTATCTGGAGGGGTAGCGAAGTGGCTAAACGCGGCGGACTGTAAATCCGCTCCTTCGGGTTCGGCGGTTCGAATCCGTCCCCCTCCACCATTCCTTTTATAGGGGCATAGTTTAAAGGTAGAACTACGGTCTCCAAAACCGTCAGTGTGGGTTCGATTCCTACTGCCCCTGCCAATTTTTTGATTTAAAGATAAGTGATTATGGCGATTGTGGCGAAGTGGTTAACGCACCGGATTGTGGTTCCGGCATTCGTGGGTTCGATTCCCATCAGTCGCCCCATTCAACGAATAAAATCATTAAACAAATCATATATACTAATATAATGGCGATTGTGGCGAAGTGGTTAACGCACCGGATTGTGGTTCCGGCATTCGTGGGTTCGATTCCCATCAGTCGCCCCATTATAACAAAATTACTTTCATCTTAAAATATTGGGGTATAGCCAAGCGGTAAGGCAACGGATTTTGATTCCGTCATGCCCAGGTTCGAATCCTGGTACCCCAGCCATTTTGCGGAAGTAGTTCAGTGGTAGAACACCACCTTGCCAAGGTGGGGGTCGCGGGTTCGAACCCCGTCTTCCGCTCCAAATACAAGTAATGGCGGCATAGCCAAGTGGTAAGGCACAGGTCTGCAACACCTTTATCACCGGTTCAAATCCGGTTGCCGCCTCCAATTTACTGATCGGGATTACCGATTTTTTTTATAATTTTATATGCCGGTGTGGCGGAATTGGCAGACGCGCACGACTCAAAATCGTGTTCCTTCTGGAGTGTCGGTTCGACCCCGACCACCGGTATCAACTAAACTTCAACTTCGGTTGGAGTTTTTTTATTTGCCTCCATACAACCAAAAAGCTACTAAAAATGTAACCCGTGTCGCAAGATATCAAGCCAACTTAATTAAAGTTCCTATTTAAATTTAAAAGAAAGGGGTATAATAATAAAAGAAAGCTACTTTACTAAGTAACTTTCTTTTTGAAGTATATTTTATTAGGCTAGGTGGGTTCTTCCCATTTAGCCCTTTTTCTATTTTTTTTTCAATAGGCCAGCTATGCTATGCTTTTTAACTAGAAAAATCCTATCACTAATTTAATTGAAGACCAGATTGCCAGCATTGTTGTTGCTGCTAGTATAATATTCTCCATCCAGTTATTTGTGGAGTTATTTAGATACGCTTTTTTGTTTGAAATAATTAATAGCCCTATTGATATGGCAGGTAGTGCGATTACATATAAAACGTTTACAAATACAACTAATGAAACGAAACCAGGCATGTTAGGTAGTGACCAAATTAACGGAGTTACTAGGATGAAGAGACTAATCCATTTGAAAAGGGGGTCCTTCTCGGATTTTACTGCATATTTGTCTTCTCTTCCATTTTTAATAATTTGAATGCAGCTAATCGAGATCTTTGGAAACCCAATCGCATGCCCGATTACACTACTGTATAAAACACCAAAAGCACCTAAATAGAAAATGGTAGATCCGATTGTCCCTAAATGTAATTCCAGAGCCATTGCGATATCATTTAAACTTGTTACCTCAATATTATTAGGCTTTAATATTTCTGCACCAACCACCCAAACGGCTAGATTAATAACAACCCCCATACAGATCCCGAATAAGAGGTCATTTCGTTGGATTTTTTTATGCTCGGGACCAATCCATCCACGTTCCTTAATAAAGTAGCCATAAAGGAAGTTGCCCAAAGAGCCTGCAACTGCACCAACAAGAGACATAGCTACTAATAATGTACCGTAAGCACCTGTGTCTTCAGGTAAACCAAATCCGATGGTACCTCTAACAATTTCGGAAGCATCTGGTTGTGAATAGATAGCTAACCCAATAAATGCAGCAGTCATGATTGCCAGTAAAATTTTCATTACAAGCTCAAGTTTTTTGTAGATATTTCTTCCCAAGATAAACAAGCTTATCAGAACTACAAAAACCGACCACATAAACGGAGAGCCAAAGTTAAAAATCCAAGCTAATACTTCTCCGGATCCTTTAATCATATATGAGTTTACTAGATGTCCCATAATAATTGCAGCAAACGCGAAAAAGTATGGATACAGCTTATGCAATCTACTGAATGCCTCTAAGAGCGTCATATTTTCGGTGTTGCATAATTCAAACCTGGCCATGATATTAACAATAACGAAGCGAATGATTAATGCTAACGCCAACACCCACATCAATGAATAACCATAATGGGATCCAGCCACGGATGCGTCGACAAGGTCTCCGGCCCCCATCCATGTTAGGACAACTACAATACCGGGACCATAAGATTTAATGGTTTTAATAAACGATTGCTTTTCCTTTCCGTTTCCGTTTCCGTTTCCCGTTCCCTGATCCTCCGGTATGTTCAGGCCTACCTTATAATCATCTTTTTTTGTTGTCAATAAAAACAACCTCCTTAACCAATTGGTTCAGTGTTATCAGGATTAGTGCAGGAGTAATTAAGTCAGACGATTTCATGGTGAGATTAAAGTGTAATAGTCATTATAGCTCAAGGAAGAAAGATACTAACCCCGAATAATAAAACGCTTACATTTCTGAATTGAAATAATGTGCTCAGTCATTGACCACCCCCTTAAAGTATCGATTTGGCATTACCACTTTTCTAGAACACTTTCTGCAGAACGAAGGATATGCATCTTCATTCGTTCCTCGGCCAACTCTGGGTTGCGTTCTTTAATCGCTTCAAAAATTGATCTATGCTCCTTATAGCCTTCTTCTATTTCTTCTGAATACTTATAGGTTCGATCACGGAATGCATTATCGAAGGAAACAACATTCATTACCATCTGGAAAATAATCATATTTTCTCCAGCTTCACGGATTAGCATATGGAAATTTGTATTTTCTTCTTTTAATCTTTCGATAGAATTGCTTTTGACAAGCTGCTCCATCAAATTGATTTGTTTTTCAAGTTCATTGATTTGCTCTTCGTTCATTTTTATGGTTGCTAATCTCGCAAGTAAACTTTCTAAACTGGCTTTTAGCATTAATATTTCCTTAATGGATGTGTTGACCATTTGGGAGACAAACGTTCCTTTTCGGGGCTTCGTTTCCACTAACCCTTCATGACTCAGAATCCTTAAGGCTTCCTTAATGGGTGTAGTACTTGTTCCCATATGATCTGCAAGCTCTCTTTCTTTAAGCTGTTGACCTGGTTCAAGTTCCCCTGAAATAATCGCTTTTCGAATTGATTCCAGAACTAGCTCCCTTAAGGGTTTTACATACTCGGGCTTTATGCCAAAACTTATATCTGAACTCTTAATCCCAGTCATAACGCCATACCTCCGAACTGTTTTATGACATGTTCCTGTTAGTGATGTGTGATATATCAGATTAGTTTTAGTTTAATTGACTCAAATTAAGTCGTCAATAACTTTTTTGAAAATTCAGAAAGGAACTGAAGCACGTATTGATTTTTATAATTAGTTAGCTTATAGTAGTTATTTTAACTGGAAGTGCCTTATCAAAGGTTTGATAATTAAAGGTATAATACTAAAAATTGTATGTATAAAATGGATTATACATTTCGTTAATTACAGAGGAAATAAGCGATGTCAAAGCTTAATAATAGAAGTAGGCATTCAATATAATCACTATGAAATGAAGTAGATAGGGGATATCACATGTTGGTGTAGTATTAAAAGTATTAGAGGTTATTATATAATGTGTAAAACACTAGGTGTACACCCTCCCATCTATACTGTTAGCCTGATTAACAAATCATTGCATTATAAATGATTTAGGCACAAAGCTTTGTACGGCACTAGAACAAAGGAACTGTTCTGAGATTTACTGTTGACTTGAAACCTAAGTCACTTAATAATTGAAAGGGAATATATAATAGGAGAGGAATTTACTGGCAATGGGCGGTCCGTTTCATCGACTAAAAGTAACAAGAATTTTTAAAATGGTTATTGTGTTTTTAATTTTATATTTTTATCTGCGGTCAAAATACAACATGTTTTTTCATCACGGTATGCTTATCACAACCGCACCTATATTAGTTCCGTTATTATTTTATCCTATTTACACTTTATATCAAAAAAGGAAAGTTTCCGAATATATTAAAAATAATTATAACCAAACCAGCAAGTTTATCGTCACGGCATTTGATAAGGGCTCTCGTTTCGGTTACTTAGCCCTTACCGACGACACTTTATACTTTGTTCCAAAAAAGGGAGATATCAAAGTACACCCTTATCATTCCTTTGACAGCTACGGTTATAAGTCAATAGGTCTGGGGCAGTATGAAGGTACTATAAGCAATATCGGATTAGGGATGAAAAAGGCTTCGATTCAAGAAAATAAATCTCCCATTTTTTATATAGAATCTTTGGATGGCAATACTTATTATTGGCATGTGAAAAAGAACAAACTTACCTTTGAGCAATATAGAAAAATTAACGGGTATCAAAGCAATACAAGAAAAGCAAACTTCTAGAAAAGTAGAATACATGTATAATTTCTAAGGGCACAACTAATAGTTTAATATTTTAACTTATTTTGTATGGCATAACTTCCGTTTCTCAAAGCAGGGGAACGGTTTTTTTGTTCTTTTGAGTTAGTTATGTTAATAAGGATCATCTAATGGTATGAACTAATGGTATATAGAAAAGGTGGAAATAATGCAGTAACAAGACATTAAGACAATTAAGTATGAGCTGAAGAACTAAATATGCCATTAAATCTTTTGAACCCGGCGAAAATTTGGGGCTTTTACGGACCTTCTTAAATATTAAATATGATTAAGATCAGGGAAAGAGAAAAAATGAGATGTCTCCATCACGAAACATCTCATCCACTAATTATTCTTTAAATTTGAGTAGCCTTATTGAATTTAAGATAACGATTAATGCAGCTCCTGTATCGCTCAGCACGGCCATCCAAAGTGTCAAGTATCCAGGGAAGATCAATACCAGTGCAGCAGCCTTTATTATGATGGAGAACCATATATTTTGTTTGATGATCATTAAGGCTTTTCGGCTCAGCTTCATTGTGTGAGGGAGTTTATCAAGATTGTCGGCCATCAACACGATGTCTGCCGTTTCCATCGCTGTATCTGTCCCGGCCCCGCCCATTGCAATTCCTAGCTCTGCTGTTGCGAGCGCAGGAGCATCGTTGATCCCGTCTCCTACCATTGCCACCTTATGGCCTTCATTTTGCAACTTCTTGATAGCAGATACTTTATCCTCTGGTAATAGTTCCGTAAAATAGCGATTGACATTGGCTTGTGAAGCAATCAATTTTGCTGTTCCTACATTATCCCCGGTCAACATGACCGTTTGTTTCACGCCGCTTAGCTCTAATGCATTTAAAGCTGATACGGTAGTTTCCCGGATTGTATCGGAAACTGCAATTATTCCGATAAGTTTCGCCTGTGAACCAATAATTACGACAGATTTTCCATTACTTTGGATTTCTTGAATATAATCCTTCACATTTTCTAAAGAAATATTAAGATCCTCATATAACTTTACATTGCCTGCATAATGGAATTCATCTTGAATGGTTGCTTGAACACCTTTACCCACAATATTTTTGAATGAACTTCCACTATAGGGCCGTATTTCTTTTTCGTTCACATAGTCAATAATCGATTTAGCGATTGGATGTGTTGAATATTCTTCTAGAGTTAAAGCGATTGATAGTAACTCTTCTTCTGAGCCATGGATTGTTTTTACTTCAGTCACTTTAGGCTTTCCTTCAGTTAAAGTACCCGTTTTATCGAATGCAATGGCCGTAATGGCACCAGCCTTTTCCAGGAAAGTACCGCCTTTAATTAAGACACCATTCTTTGCGGCATTCCCTATTGCTGATACTATGGCAACAGGAGTAGAAATAACTAAAGCACAAGGACAAGCGACAACTAGTAATTCTAGACCTTTATAAAACCATTCTTCAAAACTACCAAAACCAAGTAGGGGAGGCAGCACCATAATACCCAGCGCCAATATAAATACAATTGGTGTATAGATACCTGCGAATTTATCTACAAATGCTTCTGTGGGGGCTTTTTGTTCTTGTGCTTCTTCAACAAGGTTAATTATTTTCGAAATCGTTGTATCTTCAACTAACTTTGTCACTTTAATTTCAAGAGAACCATGTTCATTAATTGTACCTGCATATACGGGATCACCAAGAGCTTTATCTACTGGAATAGATTCACCTGTAATCGGTGCCTGATTAATGCTCGATTCCCCGAGTATGATTTCTCCGTCGAGAGGAATTTTTTCTCCTGGTTTGACAACGATTGTGTCACCGACACTTACTTCTTCAACGGGCTTTTTAAAAATCTCATTTCCCATTTTAAGCCATGCTTCGGCAGGTGCTAAATCCATAAGATTACGAATGGAATCCCTAGTTCGTTCAATCGATTTAGTTTGAAGGTAGTTGCCGACTGCAAATAACCATACGACCGTTGCACCTTCCAGCCATTCACCAATCAGGGCAGCCCCGACTGCAGCTGCTGACATAAGCACATTCATATCAAGCGAGCGACTTTTGATTGCATAGAATGCACTTTTTGCAGGTTTAAATCCACTCATTACTATAGCGATGGCATAAAGCATTGATGAGATTATCGGAGAAATTTCATTCACTGAGCTAACATAACCAAATGCAATCAATACTCCGGATAAAATGACTAAATTCATCTCTTTTTTAGGTTTCTGTATGGTTTGCTTATTTTGCTTTAACTGTATTGCAGCTTTGTAACCAATCTTGGAGACTTCAGAAAGAATGTCATCAATACTGCTTGAATGTTCGATTTTCATTTTGCCGGTAGAGAAATTAACACTAACGGTTTGAACAGATGGCAGGGTATTCAAGTGATTTTCAATACTCTTTGCACAACTGCTGCAATCCATTCCTTCTATCGTGTAGGTTTTCATAGTTTTACTTTGATTTAAAGGCTCAGCGGCGTAGCCAAGTTTTTGAATTTCCGCTTCAATTGGCATTAAAGCATCAGGATTGCTTGCTGCTATTTGCATTTTTGCTGTACTGAAATTTACCTTTACTTCTACTATATCTTTCAGTTTGCCTAATCCTTTTTCAATGGTTGCTGCACATGCGGAACAATCCATTCCATTCACTCTATATGTCCTCTTTTCGACAGAAGAAATTGAATTGGTAGGGATTCCATTTTGTGGTTGTTCTTTACTGTTGCAGCAACTTGTGTTTTTTGTCCCTGAATCTATGTCCTGTGTTGAACTACAACAACTTACCTCGTCCTCATTATACCCGTTAGTGGAACAGCAACTCGATTTTTCGGGTTTAACAGTAGAACTACAGCAACTATTTTCTGTAGGTTGAACTTCATTATTTTTGCTACAACATTGTTCGGCCAAAGTAATCTCCCCCTAATCCATATGACGATCACAACAAGCAACGTCATTTTCTACATCTTCCAGTACGACATCAAACATAGATAAAAGATCTCGAATATGTTGATTGCGCAAGCTATAATACATGTATTTTCCTTCATTTCTGCCCACGATAATCCCACAACCTTTTAAACAAGCGAGATGCTGTGAAATGTTCGACTGATTTCCTTTTGTTTCTTCAATAATTTGAGAAACAGTTTTTTCTTCTTCTTTAATGCATTCAAGAATCTGCATTCGGGTTTTATTAGAAAAACCGTGAATTAGTTTCATCTTTGTATCGAAATTGGCTGTGTGCTGTTTCATTATTTAACTCCTCTCATATTAGTGTGGACTAATATGTATTATTGTTATCATATTAGTATTTACTAATATGTGTGTCAATAATATTTTGAAAAAATTTGAAAATTATAAACTCATTGTCTAGGAGGGAATGTGGTTATTAAGGAAGGACAGATGACAAGTGTGTCCGAGTAAGCCAATACATATGAAATGTAATTGAGATTTTGTAGGTATTGACCATGTTATACTTATGATAACTTTGATTATGTAAGTAGATTTGAAGTTCTTGAAAGAAGTCTTGAAAGAAGCCACATAAGGAAAGGGGGAATAGAGTGAATACCACGAGGGAGAAATTAGAAAATCATCAAATTTGGATATATGTTTTTTCTTTAATTCTTGGAGGAATAATAGGTCTATCTAATAATCATTTAGGAACCGGCCTGGCCTGGACAATCTCGCCGCTCATTGCTGTTCTCATGTATGGGATGTTCGCTCAAATTCCATTTTTGAAATTGCAAGAGTCCATTTCAAACCTTAGATTTATGGGTGCATTGCTCGTAGGAAATTTTATGGCGGTCCCAATTATTGTTTGGATTCTAACATTATTAATTCCGCAATCCACACCGGTATTATTAGGGGTTTGTTTGGTGTTGCTGACACCGTGTATCGATTATGTAATTGTTTTTACCGGGCTGGGTAGGGGAAATGAGAAATTAATGCTGGCTGCTACGCCTATTTTATTTGTAGTGCAAATGATTTTGCTGCCTTTGTACCTCTGGTTATTTATAGGTGAAAATATGGCAGGGATAGTTCGGATAGAGTCGTTTTTAGAAGCCTTTCTCTTACTTATAGTTGCGCCGTTAATAGTAGCCGTAATGACTCAATTATGGGCTAAAAACAACGCATCAGGTAAAAAAGTGTTGGATAATACAGCATGGCTGCCAGTACCATTTATGGCGTTTGTATTAATTGCTGTAGTTGCATCACAAATAGGGAAGGTATATAGTGACTTCCATGTAATTGCACGTGTAATCCCTATCTATATTTTGTTTTTAATAATTACACCCATTATTTCCCGTTTCATCGCCGTTTCATTCAAACTGGAAACGGGGGCAGGGAGAGCGCTGATCTTTAGTACCGGTACACGCAACTCCCTTGTCGTCCTTCCATTGGCGTTGGCATTACCCGAATCCTGGGCATCGGTAGCGGCAGCTGTGATTGTAACACAAACTATTGTGGAGTTAATGGGGGAATTAATCTATATCAAGGCAGTCCCTAATTTGATATTAAAAGATGCTTCCAAGAAATAAATTGGGCAAGCTGTTGCACCTAAGCTATTTAAGGAAGCAACTATTACAGCACGCATTTTTGTTAATTCGTAAATTGTAATGATTTCGTAAGTACGTATTTAGAATAGAATTATGAAAATGGATAACTCTAATCATGATAGTCAACAAGCCGTGTCTCCGCTTAAATTATTGATTTGTACTTGCTCTTTATGAAGAAAAACTTTTCTCTTTACATACCACACAGGGGTATGGTAGTATGAAAACATGTTAGGAGGTTGAACTGATGGAAGAAGCAGTTTTCGATGTAAATAATGTGTCGTGTTCCCGAAAAAGTCATCATCCAGAGCGCGTAAAAAAGGATTTAACTACAAGACTTAACAGGATTGAAGGACAAATTCGAGGCATTAAAGGGATGATCGAGAAAGACGTGTACTGTGATGATGTTATTACACAACTTTCTGCCACACAATCTGCATTAAATAGTGTAGCTAAAATTCTTTTAGAGGGTCACTTAAAAGGCTGTGTCGTAGATCGTCTTTCAGAAGGTGATGAAGCGGTACTTGATGAATTGGTTGTAACCATCCAAAAACTAATGAAAAAATAATTTAACTGAGCAATATGTTGCTCATTAGCGTAGATGCTTAAAAATTAAAAACAAGGGGAGAATATTATGCAAAACGTAACTTTAAATGTCCAAGGTATGTCATGCGGTCATTGTGTAAAAGCTGTAGAAGGAAGTGTTGGTGAATTAGAAGGAGTAAACGGAGTAGCTGTTAAATTAGACGAAGCTTTGGTTGATGTATCCTTTAATGAGTCACAAATCACGCTGGATAAAATTAAAGAGACAATTGAAGAACAAGGATATGACGTAGTATAAGAGTGCTATTGCAGCACTCTCTTATTTTCATAAAAATATACCCTATATAGGTATTGGATAGAGGTGGAAACAAATATGAGTACAGAAACTAGCAAAATAAAAGAAGCGAGCCTTCAAATTACTGGTATGACTTGTGCGGCATGTGCGACACGAATAGAAAAAGGGCTTAATAAAATGGAAGGTGTCGACGTAGCATCTGTCAATTTAGCTCTTGAAAAAGCAACGATTGAGTTTAATCCATCGGAAGTAACGATTTCAGATATTATTGCAAAAGTAGAAAAGCTTGGTTATGGTGCACACCAAAAGCAAGAGGATAGAGAACAAGCCGACCACCGCGAGAAGCACATTAAAGATCAACAACGGAAATTTATCATTTCTGCAATTCTTTCGTTGCCATTGTTATGGACGATGGTTGGTCACTTTTCATTTACATCGTTTTTATATGTACCAGAGTTCCTAATGAATCCATGGGTGCAATTGATATTGGCAACACCGGTGCAATTTATCATCGGGAAACAGTTTTATGTAGGTGCTTATAAAGCCCTAAGAAATGGCAGTGCCAATATGGATGTGCTGGTTGTCATGGGTACATCAGCCGCGTATTTTTACAGTCTTTATCAAGCAATTGTAACAGCAGGAACGCACCACGGGCCACATCTGTATTTTGAAACGAGTGCTGTTCTGATTACCCTGATTCTTTTAGGGAAATTATTCGAGGCAAAAGCAAAAGGTCGTTCATCTGAAGCCATTAAGAAACTGATGGGGCTTCAAGCGAAAACAGCCATCGTTGTACGTGATGGAGTGGAAAAAGAAGTACCGCTGGAAGAAGTAGTCATTGGTGATACGATACTTGTAAAACCGGGCGAAAAAATTCCGGTTGATGGTGAAGTAGCAGAAGGAACAACAGCTGTTGATGAATCCATGCTGACAGGTGAAAGTTTACCAGTGGATAAAAAGAGTGGGGATGTATTATACGGCTCTACCATTAATAAAAATGGCTTCATCAAAATGACAGCTACAAAAGTGGGGCGTGATACTGCATTAGCCCAAATTATAAAAGTGGTAGAAGATGCCCAAGGTTCTAAAGCGCCAATTCAGCGTATGGCGGACCAAATCTCAGGTATTTTCGTACCGATCGTAGTGGGGATTGCCATCCTTACCTTCCTCGTTTGGATTATTTGGGTTCATCCAGGTGAATTTACACCTGCACTTGAAGTGTTAATAGCGGTACTTGTCATTGCTTGTCCATGTGCACTTGGTTTAGCTACACCAACTTCCATTATGGCAGGTTCGGGCCGTGCAGCAGAATTTGGTATTCTGTTCAAAGGCGGCGAGCATTTAGAGCAAACACAAAGCATTGACACAGTAGTAGTCGATAAAACCGGTACTGTTACTCATGGTAAACCTGTCTTGACTGATGTACTGGTAGCAGAAGGCAAGGATGAACAAAACTTCTTGTCGCTGATTGGTGCAGCAGAAAAGCAATCAGAGCACCCATTGGCACAAGCAATCGTCCAAGGGATCCAGGAGAAAGGCATTGAACTTGGCAAGATTCAATTTTTTGAAGCAATTCCAGGCTACGGTGTGCAAGCGACAATCTCAGGCCAAGGCGTGATTATTGGTACACGTAAACTTATGCAACAATATGGAATTGATATTACAGCGGTCCTTCCAGTAATGGAGGAATTGGAGAAGAACGGTAAAACGGCAATGCTGGCTGGAATCAATGGCCAATATGCAGGGATGGTTGCGGTAGCAGATACTATTAAAGATACCTCTCGTGAAGCGGTACGCCGATTACAAGATATGGGCATCAAGGTAATCATGATGACTGGGGATAATGAACGTACTGCTCAAGCAATCGGTAAAGAGGTAGGCGTCGATGAAGTGATTGCGGAAGTGCTTCCTGAAGGGAAAGCAGAAGAAGTTAAAAAACTGCAAGAACAAGGTAAAAAGGTAGCGATGGTTGGCGATGGCATCAATGATGCACCCGCACTAGCTACAGCTGATATTGGCATGGCCATCGGTACAGGTACAGATGTTGCAATGGAGGCAGCGGATATTACACTTATTCGAGGCGATTTAAATAGCATTGCCGATGCGATTTTAATGAGTCGCAAAACGATGCGCAATATTAAGCAAAATCTATTCTGGGCATTTGCCTATAATACTGTCGGGATTCCAATTGCCGCAGCAGGTTTCCTTGCACCATGGGTTGCTGGTGCAGCGATGGCATTCAGTTCCGTGTCGGTCGTATTAAATGCCTTGCGTTTACAGAGAGTAAAATTAAACAAATAAAAATATAATGACATGACCTGTCACTAGTTCTAGTGGCAGGTATGAATTTTGAGAATTATATACCTAACCACCGTATAGTAAATGAATATGAAGGAGAAAAACTTCTATGGAAGAAAGCGTTAAAAAAGTAAAAATCGCTATTAATGGGGGAATCGGGTTTGGGGCAAAACTCAATTCAAAACAACTCATGACGATTTCAAAATATATGAATGAAGACGAGGAAATTGAGTTAACTACTTTCCAACAACTTTATATAGAAATCCTTGAAGATAGAAAAGAAGAAATCATAGCAGAATTCCAAAGTGTTGGATTGTCGTGCTATCCAGTGGGGAACTTCGTAAAAAGCTTGAGAACCTGTAATTTTTGCAAAGGCGAATTAGAGGAAGGAATGCCGGTTGCAAAAGAGTTAAATCGCCGTACTGCCGGGAGAGCTGTGCCATTCACTGTAAGAGTTGCCTATACAGGTTGTCCTATTGGTTGTGGCGAGCCTATGTTGAGCGATATAGGAGTGATGAAAATTCGGGATCATTACAATTTATATGTTGGAGGAAAAGCGAAAGGGAAAGACGCGGAGGTCGGGTTCTTGCTGAGCGAAAATTTAACGCCGGAGGAACTGTATGAAACGGTAGAAAAAATCATTGATGTCTATGCCGAAATGGGGAAAAAGCGGGAGCCGCTCCATAAATTTATAAAACGAATCGGCAGAGGGCAATTATTAAACAATTAATCGATAAATAGGGGGCAATTCATATATGTCAGCAAATTTAAATACAAACCTGCAGCCTAATCGAAAGCGCTGGAAAGCCCTTATTTTATTATGCTTCGCAAATTTCCTCGTAATGATGGATAGCGCGATTGTTCAAGTTGCATTGCCTGCTATTAAAAGTGACGTAGGCTATACAGAAGCAAACTTGCAATGGGTCATGAACGCCTTTCTCATTTTGTTTGGGGGGCTGCTGCTATTAGGGGGAAGATTAGCCGATTTATTTGGTCACCGACGTATTTTTATGTGGGGGGTTTCGATTTTAACGGTTTCATCCCTATTTGCCGGTTTAGCATGGAATGAAATGTCTCTTAATGTTTCACGAGCAGTACAAGGTGCTGGTTCTGCCTTGATTGCACCAGCTGCGCTTTCCATTATCATGATTTTGTTTAGTGGGGATAAAAAGGAAATGGGTAAGGCGCTAGCGTTCTGGGGTCTTTCCGGAGCAGCGGGCGGTTCACTTGGTATTGTCCTTGGAGGTGTCCTAACACAGTTGCTTAGCTGGAGGTGGACGTTATTATTCTACGTACCAGTTGGTATACTAGTCTTGGTATTGGCGCCAAAATTGCTGGAAAAAGGCACTAAGAAAAGCGGTAAAATCGATTATGCTGGTGCTCTTTCTGTTACAGCATCCCTGGTCTTGATTGTATACGGAATCGTAACGGCCGAGCAAAATGGCTGGCAATCACTCTCTACTCTATTGCCATTAATAATCGGAGCTATTTTATTCGTTATCTTCATCCTTATGCAAGCGTTTAGAAAAGAACCCCTTATGCCACTTGGTATTTTCAAGACACCAAACTTGGCGGCAGGGAATGTTTCACTCATCTTGCTATCAGTAGCTTGGTTCCCATTGATTTATTTCCTGATTCTATATTTACAGCAGGTAATGAAATTTGAGCCGTTTATGGCCGCAATGGGCATGTTGCCAGGTCCGATTCTAATTGCTATCTTTATGATTGTTTTAGCAGAAAAAGTGATGGCAAAGCTCGGCATGAAAATTACGATGGCTTTCGGATTTGTTATACTCGGAATTGCAGGGCTCTTATTTTCCGGAAATACAACGTATGGAAGCTATTGGATTGACGTATTCATCCCTCTTCTGCTAGCCGCCCTCGGTAATGCTTTAGCTTATCTCCCTGCAACTACGGCAGCGGTATCCGAAGCTAAGGAACAAGAGTCCGGTCTTGCATCTGGTTTATATAACACAACATATCAGGTCGGATCGGCAGTCGGTTTAGCTATCTTAGTATCCATCGCAGCTGCAACTTCAGCCGCGAGTACAGAAACGTCGTTGGCCGCTCTGAACGAAGGGTACCAACAAGCTTTCTTCTGGGGAGGAATCGCTGCTTTTGTAGGTGCAATCTTGGCACTTCTGTTTATACGCTCTAAAGTAGGGGCAAGCAAATAGTTCAAAATAAATTTGTCCCACGTTCTGTAGGATTAAAAAGGAATATAACACTCACAAATTTTGTTGGATCAAGGTTTGTGAGTGTTTTTTATTTTAATGGAAATATGGTGGGAAACATAAGATCCTTTGGAAAATTCATAATCCAAAATACATAGACCAAACTTTTTAATCCTATTTTATTAGATAATTATGATATTTTTGCCAATTATAAAATACTTAAATCATATTGACTATTTTATGTGAATTCTGTAATTTTAATATATTATTTCCAAATAACTAGTCAAAAATTTAAAAAATACCCATCAGGATGTGAAAAAATGTTTAGAAAGAGCTCGATAGCAACTAAATTATCTGCTTTATTAGCTTTGCCAGTTATTACTTTGGTCCTAGTAATAACATTTATACTGATTTCCGGAAAAAGTAGTACCGATGGACTAATTGATACTATTTATCAGGATGCATACATATCATCAACTCAATTGATTCACGCGGACAGGGATTTATATCAAGCAAATAATTCACTAAACTCCATGATACTTAGTGAAGATGATACGGAGTTTCAGGCAGCACTTGAGGACTTTAATGGAAATATGAAGGAAATTAAGGATCGAATAAAGAGTACCAAGGAAAACTATGAAAGTAATGAGATATATGGAACACTAAAAAATCCCGAAACAGGATTAACCCTGGAGGATAACTTCGATAACTTTGAAACTTTCTTTTCACAGTGGGAAAACGAAACAACTGATCTTATTGATCAAATTCAGGCAACACCAATAGCTGGAAGAAGCCAATTGGAACAACAAAGTAAAGCAAATATGAGTATATTCCTTGAGGCAAGGAATAGTCTCGATCAGCTTGGTGACATCTCTGATGTTTATGCAGAAGACGAAGTTGTGAAATTTGAAGAAGAGTATAAAAAGATGTTCCTATTTAGTATAGGAATTGCTGTCATAATCATTGTTCTGATTATAGCTATTGGAACATTGTTTATCATTCGGACAATTAAAAGAATAAAGCAGTTAGTTACAGTAACTACTAAAATTTCTGAGGGAGACCTTACAACTTCAGCATTGGAAATTGGTGCAAGAGATGAATTGGGTCAGTTAACGGAGTCTGTCAATATAATGAATGAAAACTTGAATAATCTTGTCCGTTCACTTGACGATTCGGTTATACAAGTTGTTGAGTCATCTGTTAGTATGAGTGCAATTTCTGAAGAGGTAGCCGCGTCAGTAGCCGATATAGTCAATACACTTGATGATATCGCTATGGGAGCTTCTCAAGGGGCACAAGATGCGGAAGTGACAAATGAAAGAACGAGAGAATTATCGGAGCAAATCGAAAAGGTAAAACAAAATGCAACAGAAATGCTTCAGCAATCACAAGAAGCTGACCAAGCAAGCAATAGTGGAATTATGCAGATCAATACATTAAAAGATTCTTCGGTAAAGACGAATGAGGTTCTCGGTCAGGTAAGTCAAGTTATTACAACATTAACAACCAAGATACAGGACATCGAAAAGATTATCGACGTGATCAATGATATCTCTAACCAAACAAATCTGCTGGCTTTAAATGCTAGTATTGAGGCTGCTCGTGCAGGAGAACATGGAAAAGGTTTTGCAGTTGTAGCAGAAGAAGTTCGAAAATTGGCAGAGCAGTCCTCACAAGCTACTCATGAAATCAGAACAACAATTCAATTGATTGTAAGTGAGTCAAATAATGCAACAGCAGCTGTTGAAACGACTGAAGCCATTACAACTGAGCAACAAACTGTGGTAAAAGATACAGAGCAAGTTTTTGAAACAATCAATAATTCAATTCGCAATATAGCACAATCGATCCAACACATTAATAACGGGGTATTAAGCATGAATCAATTGCAAAGTGAAGTGCTAAAATCAGTTGACAGTATATCAGCTTTCACTGAAGAATCAGCAGCTTCTACACAACAGATTTCTGCTTCAACGGAAGAACAATTAAAAGGCATCGATGAAGTTGCACAATCCGCTGAAAAATTAAGCGAGTTGAGTGAGAATTTGAAAGTTACTGTTTCCAAATTTAATTACAGCAAGTAATGATATAGTAATATAGAAAAATTATGCCATATACCTAAAAGTCCTTTCCTGGTAATTTTTTAATCGGGAGTAGGGCTTTTAGTTTTTTTAAAACTTATAAAATAAGGTGAATTCGTAAAAAAACTTTATTTTGGCTATGTATTGATTGGTTAAGAAAGTATAACCTTTAGAGCAGAAGATATTAAAAAACGTACATAGTTGCAAGCAATTAGCGCTTACTAGATGTATTTGTAATAATTTAATTTTGAGGTGAAACAATGAAAAAATTTGATATTTCCGCTTTATCCATTGCTCCACTAAGACAAGGAGAAATAATGAAGCAAGGTATAGATTCTGCTGTATCATTAGCTAAATCAGTAGATAAGATGGGCTACAAGCGAATCTGGTTTGCGGAGCATCATAATCACGATGCTTATGCCAGTGCAGCTACCGTGGTAATGGTGCAACATATACTAGCAAACACCGAGGAGATTCGAGTAGGGGCCGGGGGGATTATGCTGCCAAACCATTCCCCATTAGTGGTAGCTGAGCAATTTGGAACACTTGAAACATTATTTCCGAATCGTGTGGATTTAGCATTGGGGCGTGCCCCAGGAACAGATCAAAAAACAGCCGATGTGATTCGTCGATCGAATCATAATGGAGTTTTTTTCTTTGAACGAGAAGTGAAAGATATTTTGCGTTTTGTAGGGGATGAGAACATACAAGGAGAGGTACGTGCTTATCCGGGTGTTGGTACGAATGTACCGTTATATATATTGGGCTCGTCAACGAGTTCAGCCAAAATCGCGGCGAATCTTGGTTTACCTTATGCATTTGGTGCTCAATTTTCACCTAGCGCCATGGAAGAAGCACTTGCTATTTACCGTCAAAATTTTAAACCCTCTCCTTATTTACAAGAGCCTTATGTATTTGCTTGTATTAATGTGATTGCAGCAGATTCAATGGAAGAGGCATTCTTTATTTCAACGAGTCATCTACAAGTATATATCGATATATACACAAATAATCTTAGTAAGCTGATTCCGCCAACTGAAAACTACCTTGAGTCGTTATCCCAATTTGAACTAGAAATTCTTCAGAATAGACTAGGTTATACAATAATGGGTGATGCGGAAACTGTTCGTCATGATTTAATTGAATTCCAAAAGACGTATCAGGTAGATGAAATTATCGTGATGTCCAATATATATGAATCAGAAAAAGAAATTCGCTCATATGAGATTTTAAAACACTTAGTGGATGAGTTGTTTGAGTCATAAGTAGCATGTATGCAGGCAGACTTATGTAGTGGGAGTAAATCAATCTTAAAAAGAAATCCTGAATGTTCATTTATAATCAACTAACTTTTTTGGTTAGCTAATAAAATAGATATGTTCAGTTTGTAAGAAATCAAACCATTCTGTTTTAGGCCTAATGATCAATGCTAAAGGTAATGGTTGACAAATAAGACAATTTTGAATACTCTATTACTAGATAACTAGTTAAATAGTTAAGTTGATTTTGGATTTCATAGGGAGTGAATTGGCATGGCAAATATAAAAACTGTTTGGAATGGTGACGTGAAAGGAAATGGTACAATTCAAGGCAGTGGATTTGAAACAAAGATCGAAATTCCAGTAGAGTTTGGCGGTAATGGGGAAGGTGCAGAACCTAAAGGATTACTTTTAACTTCAGCTGCATCTTGCTATACAATGACCCTTGTCGCTATGATCGAAGCAAGAAAATTACCTGTGGATCAATATACTATGGATTCCGAAATTTCCTATTCAAAAGAAGAAGGATTTAAAATCGTCCATCATCCACAGATGGTACTGGCTGCAGGGGCAACAGAAGAACAAGTGCAATTAGCTAATAGAGCATTCTTGGCCGCAGATAAAGCATGTGCAATCGGAAATCTGTTGAAAAAAGCTGATGTTGGAATCGATATTGAAGGTAAAGTTTCGATTGCATCTGCATAGGATTAATTTCTAAAAAATATGTTGAAGGCTTTGAATTCTTATGAGGTGATATTCTAGCGTCAAACCAAACCATAGAATAATTCCTCTTATTCCGGTTAATCTAAGATTGGCCATGGTTGTGATGCTTGCTGTCGATGTCCAAACTGGATTTCGTCACCGAGCATTAACAGCATTAGCCAAATAAAGATACTTATACGGAGGGGAAAATTATGGTTAAAAATTCGCGTCCTGATAGTAAGAGAAAGATTAAGGAGCAACCAAAAGTTCCGGATGAACAACGTAGAAATAAAGGGTCATCAACGGCTCGCCATAAAAACTAAACCTCATATAAGTATTGGGACAGGGTAATAGTACCCTGTCTTTTTTTTGCTGCAAATTTACCCCTTACGATCGCTGCAATTTGCCACTTGAACAAGCCAATCAAGTTAGTAAATCAATCCTATCATTTCAACAATTGCTCTTTAGCCATTTCCCGGTGCACCATGGGCTGAATGTTTCATGTATCCTAATACTTTCTATATAGAAATCTCTGTTTGTTATGGTAAAAAAGTGTTATATTTGATATATCAGAAAACTATTTGTAGGAAATTAAACTAAATATTGTAATTATTATTAACATTAAGTGCAAAAATTTAATAGATTTCCTCTAGAAGGAGCCCAGTATGAAAAAAACTTTAAAATTCAAGCTGTTACTTACCTTTTCTGGCTTGCTTTTGCTAACTTGTCTGATTATGAGCAGCCTTTTGTTCCGTTCCTCTATGAATTTAGTAAAAGATTCTGTAGGGGAGCAGGTTACAGGTATGGTAGAAAATGTAGTAGAAGTTATTGATTTAGAGAAATACAAAGAGATATCCATTGATTCTGTACAAACAGACTATTATGACGAATTAAGAGAGACATTAAATAGAATAAGGGAAATGAACAATATTACTTACTTGTTTACAATGGCGCGTGAACAAAAGAATGGAGACTATGAATATTATTATGTCGTTGATGGTCTCGATAAGGAAGATGCTTCAGAAGTAGGAGAGGTAGAAGAAAGCGCGGATACTTATAAAGCAATGATGGATGCGTTTGAAACTGGTGAGCCTGAATTTGAAATGACAAGTGATGAATACGGTTCCTTGATTTCCGTTTTTGCTCCTATTAAAGATGAGACGGGAGAAATCATTGGAGTCGTTGGAGCTGATATAGATGCCACTGATGTTTATCATCAAATGGATGATAATAAAACCAGTATAATAGTTACCACACTAGTTATTTTAATCATTGGACTTTTTATTATTTATTTTATAACGGAATATCTTACGAGACCGTTAAAGAAATTAACATCACATGTAGAAGAAATTGGAAAAGGTAATCTGTTGCCGGTTGCCGAAATATCGAAAAGGCAAGATGAAATCGGCGTTGTAACGAATACTTTTGGAAGGATGGTAGATGACCTTCGCAACTTGATTCAAGGCATCCAGTTAAATTCAAGCCAATTACTCGATACTTCCAAAAATTTAATAAGCAATAGTGATAAAGTTAGTGAAGCTAGCAAGTACGTTACAATTTCTGTTCAAAAAGTATCGGAAGGTGCCAGTACTTTATATAATTCTTCTAAAGAGAGTACTATAGCTATTGAACAAATTTCAGGCGGTATTCAACAAGTCTCGGTGGCATCGGAAAATGTATTGGACTTATCAAATCGAAGCTTAAATAACGCAAATGTTGGAAGTGTTGCGATGGATAATGTCATAGACCAAATAAATGTGATCGATAAAACTGTGAAATTGTCGTCCAATGCAATCAATGAATTAAAGAATCAATCCCAAGAGATTTCAACCTTTATCAATCTGATTCAGGATATTTCTAACCAAACAAATCTACTTGCCCTGAATGCTTCGATTGAAGCAGCAAGAGCTGGAGAAAATGGTAAAGGTTTTGCTGTTGTAGCAGATGAAGTGAGAAAGCTTGCAAATCAAACGGAACAAGCTACAGCTAGTATAGTAGATTTGATATCCAACATGAATAGAGGTACGAATCAAACTGTTGAATCGATGTCCCTTGTTTCAAAAAGTGTGGCAAAAGGAATTGAAACTGTTGGTGAAGCCAAAGATTCATTTACCAAAATCGTAACTTCCATTCAAAACGTTGCTTCTTATATAAAAGAAGTTTCGGCAACTTTGGCGGAAATGGCGGCTTCCTCCGAACAATTAGCTAGCTCTGTAGAGGAGTCAACCCAATTTGCTTACCAAACCGCAAACTATACAAAAGAAGTAGTGGAACGATCCGTAAACCAAGAAACTGATGTAAATGAAATCTCAAATACGATTGAACTTTTAACAAATATGTCCCGTGACTTGGATGAATTAATCAAGAAATTCAAACTCTAGGGAAGCAAAAATGTACACAAATCCTTTCGAACTACCTATCGGACCTTCGGAAATAGAAATAGTCGATTTCATATAAAGGTAAAGTAGCCTCATTCTACAAGATGAGGCTATTTTTACGTATACCTACAATCCTCGAACACATTCCAATTCCGTGATAAAATGAAAGTAGAAAACAATAAAATCGGACAAAAATAAGTAGTGGAAAATTCGCTCGAGAAAGGAGCAGCCTAACATGGACATTAGGTTAAATCTAAAAACAATCAAAGATTTATGTGGGACCGTCTCCTTTAAAAGAGGGGACTCTTTTTATCGTGCGGGTAAAGTATTGATTACCAAGCATACCTCACACATATGTGAGGGAATCGTTAAGGGAACAGAAGAATTCCATGTCACAATTAAGAAATCAAAAAATGGGGAATTTCACTCTTCCTGCAGCTGTCCATCATTACCGAACTTTAAACATTCCTGTCAACATACTGCGGCAGTGCTCATTGCACTGTTCGAAATAAAGAAACAAGGGATTTCCTCTAACAATATACATAATGAGCAAACTCAGGAACGCGGATTAACTGATGAGTTTATGACGCTCTTCCTGGAGAAGGCAAGTTTGAAAAGTGGACAGCAGCTTCATTTTGAAAAAAGAGAAGTTATCGATGCTCGTTTTAATGTTAAGCCAATTTTAATTAACAAGGATGAATTCCTGTTTGGTATTGAAGTAGAGGTAAAGTCAGCAAAGGTACAGAACATCCGTCAGTTTTTACAAGATATTCGTGAAGGAAATGCCAGCTATATTTCATCAATAACAAAATATGATCCAACTTTACAATGCTTTTCAGCTGATGTGGATGCATTCATTCAACAGCTAATCCATGTGGCACAAGATGAAAGAGTCTATTTGGAGGTGAAATCGGATGCCGACAGATTTACGGTGAGTGATGACTATTTACTTATACCACCTTCCGCATGGCCAGGTCTCAAACCATTACTTTTAAAAGTTCCCTCCATAACCCTTGAGCAGGAGGATTATTCTTATAGAAGCCTACAATTTCAAAATGGTGTACCTCCTTTAGAATTCCACTTAGTGGAAGATAATCATCGCTTTCAACTCCATATGAAGGGGTTTAACCAACTAACTATTTTGGATGCATACCATGTTGTGATTAGTGGCGGGAAGATTTTTCAATTGGAAGGGCAGGATAGCGAGCGATTAATTCAGCTGAAACAAATGCTCAAAGCGCCAGCAACGAATACCATTCCTATAACGAAAGACCAGATTGATTTTTTTATGAAAAAAGTGGTGCCCGGGCTGAAAAAAATCGGCATTGTGCAGCTGTCCAAAGGGGTAACAGAACGATTTATGAAAACACCCCTGGTCGTCAAGGTTTATTTGGATCGCTTAAAAAACCGTCTTCTTGCAGGACTTGAATTCCATTATGAGAACGTGGTCATCCAACCATTAGAAAATCGTGATACGCCTCTTGGCCCAGCGATTATACGGGATATAAACAAGGAAGAGGAAATTTTGGAGCTGATGGAGGACAGTGGTTTTACGATAACTGAGGGCGGTTATTATATGCAGAATGAGGAATTGGAATATGAGTTTCTTTATCATACTGTTCCAAAGCTTCAAAAACTTGCCCAAATTTATGCAACAACAGCTGTTCGAGTTCGTATTGCAAGAGATAATACGTTCCCAAAAATCCGCGTGAAGGTTCCAAAAGATCGAACAGACTGGCTGGAATTTAAGTTTGAAATGGACGGCATAGCGGACAAGCACATAAAAGAAATACTAAAAGCACTGCAAATCAAGCAAAAGTTCTACCGGCTTCCGAGTGGATCATTGCTTTCATTGGAAACAAGGGAAATGGAAGAAATTCGCCGATTCCTAACCGCTATACCAGCACAGGAAGATGAGTTTGAAGCTAGTTTGAATATGCCAATTCTAGAAGGGCTAAAATTTCTCGACCTGATAGAGGAAAGTGAAGTATTTTCACCTGAAGCATCCTTTAGGCAATTTGTCGATCAATTAATGCATCCGGCTAGTCTGGAGTTTGCTGTCCCGGAAAGCTTAAATCCAATACTAAGGGATTACCAAAAACAAGGCTTTAAATGGATGAAGAAGCTTGCAAGCTACGGATTCGGTGGTGTATTGGCAGATGATATGGGACTTGGAAAAACGCTGCAAAGCATTACATTTATTGTTTCGGAACTAGCGAGTATTCGGGAACAAAGGCAACCAGTTCTAATAATCTGTCCTTCGTCCTTAACTTATAATTGGTTGAATGAAATTGACACCTTTGCACCCCATCTACAAGCAATAGTCATTGATGGGAAAAGGGAAGAAAGAGAAAAGCTCTTGCAAGAAATAAATGAAACGGATATCTTGATCACAAGCTATCCGTTGCTGCGAAGAGATATGAAGTGGTATGAGAAACAATCCTTCCATACTATATTCTTTGATGAGGCTCAGAGCTTTAAAAACCCCAATACCCAGACAGCACGCACAGTGAAAAAGTTAAAAGCGAAAAATCGTTTCGCACTGACTGGTACACCGGTGGAAAATTCACCGGAAGAGCTATGGTCCATTTATCATGTGGTATTCCCGCAGCTATTCAAGGGATTAGAAGAATACAGCCATCTATCCCGAAAGTCAATTGCCCGCCGAGTACGTCCATTCTTGCTTCGTCGCGTTAAATTCGACGTTCTGCCAGAATTGCCGGAAAAGCATGAAACCCTTGAGTTTTCTGAGCTGCTGCCTGATCAAAAGAAGCTTTATACAGCCTTTTTAGCAAAGCTTCGACATGATACCTTAAAGCATCTCGATAAAGAAACTTTCCAAAAGAATCGGATTCGGATTCTGGCAGGCCTGACGAGGTTGCGCCAAATATGCTGTCATCCTGCTTTATTTGTTGATGGTTATAAAGGCAGCTCGGCAAAGTTTGAACAATTGCTGCAAATTCTGGAGGAATCTAGAGCTTCCGCGCGAAGGGTCCTGATTTTCTCTCAATTTACCAAAATGCTGCAGCTTGTCGGAAAAGAATTGACAATGCGTGGGCAAACCTACTTTTATCTTGATGGGCAAACCCCTTCAGAAGAAAGGGTAGATCTCTGTAATCGGTTTAATGATGGCGAACAAGAGGTATTTTTAATTTCACTAAAAGCTGGTGGTACAGGATTAAATTTAACCGGGGCGGATACAGTCATTTTATATGATCTCTGGTGGAATCCGGCTGTAGAGGATCAAGCTGCCGACCGCGCCTATCGAATGGGGCAGAAAAATGATGTGCAGGTAATTAAAATGGTTGCAAAGGGTACAATCGAAGAGAAGATGAATATACTCCAAGCAAAAAAGAGAGACCTTATTTCGGAGATTGTCCATCCTGACCCAAAAATTGCTAGTTCATTGACGGAAGAAGATATAAGAGAAATTTTGATGATATAAAAAACGGTTCCTGGTAGTGGGAACCGTTTCAGACTGTTGACAAACGCTCGCATACTGCGTTGGTCGCCTCACTCGTCCCCTCATGAACGTCATGTTCTATTCGGGTCTTCGCTCGGTTTCCCGCCTTGTCTGACAAGCGTTTTCAAGTCAGTCTGGGTATCCGATTTCCAAAATTACAATGCATAAAATACGGTTCCTGGTTGTGGGAACCGTTTTTTTCGTGTATTTATTAATCTTTACCCCATAACGTTGTTTGGTTTCGTCCATTTTCTTTTGATTGGTACAGGGCTTTATCTGCAAAAATAAATAAATCCTCCAAAGAATCCGAATGGTGAGGAAATTCCGCTACTCCAAGTGAAATCGTTATAGGGTTGCCAAACGGACTAATTGTATTGGCAATTGTCGTTCGAATAATTTCTGAAATTGAATAGGCTTCTGAACATTTGGCATTCGGCAATAATAGAATAAATTCTTCTCCGCCTAAACGGAAAAATCCATCGCCCGTTCCGATTTTTGATTGAACGGTTCTAGCCAAAAACTTTAAAACCTCATCCCCCATTTGATGTCCATAAGTATCGTTAACCAATTTAAAACGGTCGATATCGATTGCAACCAAAGAAAATAACTGGCCCTCGTCTGCTAGATAGGATATTGCTTCAGTAAGTTTTTTTCGATTTGGCAAACCTGTAAGGGCATCTGTCATAGCTTCTTCTTTTAATAAGGTATTGTTGTTTTCAACCGCGTCAATGGCAATAATCAAGCTTTTCGTTAGAAGATCGGCTTCCCGATTCCAGTGTGAATTGAAAACAGGAGGCTGAATTTGTTTGTCGGCACCAAACTGGCTTACGATATCCGCCAAGTCAATAAATGGTTTAGCCAGCTTTCTGGCAAATCCTAAAGAAACGATTAGCAAGATGATAAAAGGGAACAGAAAAATCCATAGAAGTTTTAGAATATGTTCTTCTAAAAGTCCGTCCACATAGGAAACAGGGGTCTGCTGTACTACTAGCCAACCTATTTCAGAAGTATAACTGTATGCAGCCAGCATTTCCACACCTCTAGAATTCGTGACCCGTTCCATACCGCTTTGTCCTAGCGCCAGCTTTTTCTTGATTGGAGTGTCTTTTATATCCTCCCCTATACGATTTGTATCAGGGTGGAATAATAAAACGCCGTTTGGTCCGATTACATAGTAATAGGAACCATTTTGATCAACAATATCATTGCCAAGAATCTCATTAAGAACATTTTTCTCCTGTAAATAAATAGAGCCGCCAATGATGCCCTTATAATTTCCTTCCCGATCATAAAGAGGTTCACTCATCAAAACTAGCATACGCCCAGTAGGTGCTGTATAGGGCGATGTTAACATCGGCTTTTTAGCATCTACAACTTCTTTTGTAATGCCAGTAATATAATCTCCTTTCAGACCAACCCTAAGTGGCGCAATATCCCGTACCAATCCCGTTTCATCTACCCATGCTAAAGAATTGAAGTAGCGGCTATTATTCCGCAGCAGTTCTAGGTGCTCCTGAATCTCCTCATCTGTCAAATGAGGATGATTCGAGAGAAATTCCGTGGTTTCTTGTAAACTTATTCTCATTGATTTAAATAAGGAGTTGACCGATTTGCTTAATTTCTCGGATTTTGATGAATTCAAAGTTAAATATGTATGAGTTAATGAACTCTTTTCATGCTGATAGGTCGCGAACAACAAGATAAAAGTAGTTGATAGCACGGATGCGATAATAAGAGTCATTAACAAAGTAGTCAGTTTAAATTTTCGATTTGATAGAATCCTCATATAAAATACCTATCCTGCTTCTAAATAATTGGAACAACCTATAAATTTTAACATAAAAACGAAGTAAGCCTTTATATAAATCTTAAAGAAAAAAGAACAAATCAATATAAAGCGAGTTCAAATAAATGGCCTAGAATAGGAGGAAAGTAGGTTTATGTATAGCTAGTTAGATAGAAGTAAAAATTATTGGGAAATATTATGGATAGTTTTTTTAAAGGAAATAAATTATATTAAAATCAAATGATAGGAACTAAGAAATTTGTTCCTCATTTGAAAAAGGCAAATCTATTGAAAGATAGAGACGCAAAGTCACAGATCTAAGGTAAAAGCTATGATGGCTGGGCTGCCAAATGAAGAATAATGAATCTCCTTTACTAGTAAGAGGAATTCTACTTTCTTCCAAAAGAATAATTGGAGGGACTCTTAATGTCTAAATTTAATGCGAAAGTAAAAAATGTAATTACAACAGGGGTAGTAGCCGCAACTTTGGCAATCGGCTCAACCCAAGTATTTGCTGCTGAGGAAACTCAAGAAGAAGTGCAAGAAATAGTTCAGCAGGAAGTTACTCAAAAAGAAACAGCGGTTTCCGGTGGGGAACAATCTATAAATGAAGAAGTAGAGACAGATGCAAATACATCCGAGGAATCTGAAGATGCAAAAGAGGAGTCGGAATCTACAACTGAGGAAATCCAGTCAGAAGGACAAGAAACTGAAGCAACAGATGAAAAGCCGTTAGAGGAAGAAACTGTTGTTGAAGAACCGACTTTATTGCCTGGCGATTTCTTTTATTTCCTAAAAGAATTTACTGAAAATATCAAACTGGCACTAACTTTTGATGATCAAAAAGAGGCAAACTTGCTATTATCCTTAACTGAAGAACGTATAGCCGAAGTAGAGGCACTGTTTGCCGCTGGTGAAGAAGATTTGGCGAAGGAAGCTTTGGAAAAGGCAATCGAACAACAAATCTCGGCTCTTGATCAACTAGAAGATGCTGAAGCTTCAGAAGAAGTCGAAGCAGATGTAACTACTGAAGAAAATGAAGAATCAACTGAAGAACCAACAGAAACAGATGAAGAAGTACAAGAAGAGGGTACAGAAGAGGTTGATGGTAATGAGGAAGCAGCGTCGGAAGAAGATACGGACCGTGCTGAGCTGATTGCTAAATTCTCGGCTAATATCCTTGCCCTGCAAGCCGTCCTAGATAAAGTCAGCAATCCAACTGCAAAAGATGCTATTGCCAAAAATATCGAGAAAGCACAAGAAAAGCTGGACAAAAAGGTAACAAAGAAGCTTGCTCAATTGGAAAAGAAACAAAAGCAGGCGCAAGTGGAAACGGTAGATGCTGACGAAGCTACAAAAACAGAAGAGAATGAAGACACAAAATCACAAACCATCACTACTAATGAGAGTGCAGAAAATGAAGAAGTGGTTATTGAGGAAGCGACGGAAGGTCAGACAGTTTCCAAGACATCTGCTACTGTCGAGACAAAACAGGAAAAAACTTCAGCTACAACAATTCTAAAAACTGAAGCTACTCAGACTCAAAAAGCTGAAGTCAAACAAACTCAAAAAGCTGAAGTCAAACAAACGGTTAAACAAACCCAAACACCGGCAACAAAGCAAGCAGAGCAAATAAATAAAAGTGAAGAACATAAGGCTGAGCAAGCTGTGAAACAACAAGAAAAAGCAGCAGAAAAGCAATTGCAGGCCGAGCAAAAACAAGCTGAAGCCCAGGAAAGCCTTGTTCAAAAACAGCAACAGCAAGCTGAAAAACAAGAGGCTAAGCAACAGCAGCAAGGGCAAAAACAAGAGGCAAAAGAGCAAAAAGCTCAAAACAAACCAGAAAAAGCAAACAAAGAAAATAAAGAGTAACTTTTTAACTGAAAGAAAAAAAGATTACTAAATATATTTATTAAAACCACTTCTACTTTTTTAAGTAAAAGTGGTTTTAAATTTTATAAAAAGGGAAAAGAGATAGGAGGAAGAAATTGAAGAAATCTACTCGTCTACTAAGGGTACATAAAATACGATTATAGACACATTCCTGTATAATATAGATATAAGGAAGGATTTCTGGATAAGGAACATTCGAATTTGTCTGATTACTTTGCATTTTGAATGTTTTAACCAATAAAGTGAATGGGAGAAAGAAAAGTGACGATTCTTCTAGTAGATGATAATAAAGTAAATTTGTTTGTTATTGAAAAAATCTTAAAGAACGAAGGGTACAAAGATTGCGTTTCCTTGACATCAGCTAGGGAACTTTTTGATTATCTGCAAATAGATTCCTCTAATTCATTTTCTAAGCATGTGGATTTAATATTGCTTGATATTATGATGCCCGAGATTGATGGGATAGAAGCCTGCAGAATGATTAAAGCATGTGAACGCTATAAAGATATTCCCATTATTTTTGTCACAGCATTGGATGATAAAAATAAATTAGCAGAAGCACTTGATGTAGGTGGGACTGATTATATTACAAAGCCGATCGATAAAGTGGAACTGCTCGCACGAATTCGTGCAGCTTTACGCTTAAAGGCGGAGTTGGATTGGCATACACAGCATGAAAAGAAAATTCAATATGAACTGGATCTTGCCACAAATGTTCAGAGAAGCCTTCTTAGTCCACCGATAAAAGATAACGCTATACAAGTGGATGTATCCTACTTACCATCCTTTAATTTGGCTGGTGACATGTATTATTGGCATAAAATAAATGATCATCGCTATGCAGTTATCCTATTGGATATGATGGGGCATGGTATATCTGCTTCACTGCTATGTATGTTTATCTCTTCTGTTTTAAGAGAAGCAATTAAACAGATTGTTGATCCAGCCGAAGTGGTAAAAGAGCTTAACCGCTATATGGCCCTATTACATAATGAAAAGGAATCAATTCCATATTACTTTACGGCGATCTATTTAGTAATCGATACCAATGCGAAATCAATAGAATATGTAAATGCGGGTCATCCGCATGGATATGTATCGGTAGATGATGGGCATATTATCGCATTGAATCAAGGGAGCTGCGCAATTGGGTTCTTTGACGAAATCAAGGTAGAAAAGCAAATCATCCACTATGGAAAAGAAGCTCAAATTATTTTATTTACGGATGGTTTACTGGAAGCGGTTGACCCAGACGAATTTGTGGCGGAAGAACGGATCAAGAATTTATCACAGCAAAAATGGAGCGGTTCTCAAGGTTTGCTGGATGAGCTTTTGCCAAAAGAAAAACAAATAAATCAACCAGATGATATGTGTCTTGTTCTTTTAAAAGTTCAGGCTAATAACAAAACGGATACCCTTTCTTAGAAAGGTATCCGTTTTTTGGATTTGAATTTATTTTACTTTTTGGTAGATGCGTTCATTACCATTTACTTCGTTATAATTTGCCACTATTTCGGTAAAGCGAAGGGTTTCTTTATCCCCAAGACCAAGATAGCCTCCGTTCATCAAGCTCTCGTGAAACAAATGATGTACTTGATTTTGCAGTCGCTGTGTAAAGTAGATCAGGACATTACGGCAAATAATAATATGGAACTCATTAAACGATTGATCGGTAACTAAATTATGTTGTGCGAAAATGATATTCTTCAATAAAGACTTATGGAAGTAAGCATATTGCCGATCAGTCTTATAGTACTGGGAAAAGGATTCTTGTCCTCCAGCAAGCTGGTAATTTTTTGTATAAGCCTGCATTTTGTGAATAGGGAAAACACCATTTTTAGCCTTTTCCAGTACATCCTCATTCATATCGGTTGCATAAATAACCGTTTTATCCATTAACCCTTCTTCTTCTATTAAAACAGCCATTGAAAATACTTCTTCGCCGGTTGCACAACCTGCATGCCAGATGCGTATTTCGGGAAATTCCCGCAGTTTTGGGATTACTTCATTTCGAAATGCTTTGAAGAAGGATGGGTTCCGGAACATTTCAGTCACGTTGATCGAAAAATCATTTAATATCTGATGTAGATAGTCTTCATTGTGAATAATCAAATTTGTTAGCTCCGTGATGGTAGAAAGACCGCTTATTCTCATTCGGTTTTCAATTCTTCGGGTAATGGAAGACCGATTGTATAAAAGAAAATCATAACCAGATAAACGAAAAACTGCTTTGAGCAACAATTCAACTTCCAAATCTGTATGTTCAGTACTTAGATCGTGATTAGATCCGAAATCAGATTGATGGGACATCGTTATTCATACTCCCTTGAGAAACTAACCAAACACGCAAAACAGAAAATAATTGTTCCAGGTTTATAGGCTTGCTGATGTAATCTGATGCACCAGCATCAATACATTTATCGCGGTCGGTTTTCATAGCCTTTGCCGTTATAGCGATAATTGGTATTTCGGTCATTTGTAAATCTTTCCGGATACGCGTCATAGTTTCATAACCATCCATTACTGGCATCATAATATCCATCAACACCAAGTCGATGTCATGATTTGATTTCATGATTTCGATGCATTCCAGTCCATGCTTGGCCACCAAGATATTGATCCCATTATGTTCAAGCGCGGTTTTAAGCGCGAATATATTACGGTTATCGTCATCCACAATCAGAATATTTTTTCCTTCAAATATATCGCATTCTGCGTTTAGAGTAGGAAGATTTGCAATGACATCAAGTTCAGGTTGGTGTACCACTAGTTCGGCTTGTGGTGGAGTGTCTTCGATTACTTCAGTAGTAGCCGCTACTTCTTTGTGACCTTCTTCTGCTTGCTTTAGTTTCTCCAAACAAACTTCACTTATACCATTTGGCAAACTTGGCAGTGTTAAAGTAAATGTACTTCCTTTACCTTCCTCACTTTGGAGGTCAATCCAGCCGCCAAGCAATTTAGAGAATTCCTTGCTAATGGATAATCCTAGTCCTGTACCGCCGTATTTACGGACTGTTGCTCCATCAGCCTGCTGGAATGATTCAAAAATTAGCTGGTGCTTATCTTTTGATATCCCGATTCCGGTATCGATAATGGCGATTTCCAACCAATCCTCGCTCAGTTTTCCCATATCTGCCGAGATTTTTTGTTCATCCAATTTATTTATTGCTAATGTAACAGAGCCTTGTTCCGTAAACTTGAATGCGTTTGATAAAAGATTTTTCAAGATTTGATTGAAACGCTTTTCATCCGTATAGAAAATATCATTTACTTCGGAAGATTTAACAATATTAAACGCAATTTCTTTTTGCTTGGCGACAGGGGAGAAGGTTTGCTCCAATAAGTGTGGAAGCTCGTCCATATTCACTTCTCCAAATAGGATGTCCAATTTGCCGGCTTCGACCTTTGATAAATCCAAAATGTCATTGATCAATGCGAGTAGATCCTTACCTGAAGAGTGAATCACTTTTGCAAATTCAGCTTGCTCCTCAGTTAAGTTGTTGCTGTCATTCTCACCGAGCATTTCCGATAAAATCAGGATGCTATTAAGAGGTGTTCGTAATTCGTGCGACATATTGGCAAGGAATTCCGACTTATAGTTGGAGCTTAGAATAAGTTGTCCTGCAGTTGCTTCAAGCTCTTTCTTCGCCTTCTCGAGCTCTCTTGATTTCGCCTCGGCTTCTTTTGTCCTATCTTCTAGTTGTTCATTAATAATCGTTAATTCTTCAGTTTGCATTTGTAATTCTTCTGATTGTGATTGCAATTCTTCAGATTGAGTCTGCAATTCTTCAGATTGAGCTTGTAGTTCTTCGGTCATTGCTCTTGATTCATTCAATAAGCGAACAATTTCAATACGATCTAATATACCGTTGACTGTTAAGCCAAACGATTCTACCACGCTTTCAACCAGTTCAATTTCCAGCTGTTCAAATTCCTCCAAAGAGGCGAGTTCAATTACTGCGATAATTTTATCTTCATATTTGACTGGTACTATCAAAATGCTCTTAGGCGGTGTTTCTCCAAGACCAGTCTGGATCAGCTTGTAGTCTTTTGGTAAGTTATTAGAATGGAAAACTTGCTGTCTCACTGCAACCTGACCGATCAACCCTTCACCGAGCTTGAATGAATCGCGTCCAATTTCTTGGCTTGAACTTGAAAATGATGCTGTTTTCATGTATTCCGTTTCATCAAGATTCTTGTTTGCCACATAAAAAGCACCATATGTAGCCCCTGTAATTCTTGTTATCTCGGAAAGGAAGATTTCAGATAATTTATTGATCGAGGCTATACCTTGGTACTTCGTCAAAAGTGCAGCGAGATTCGTTTGCAGCCATTCCCGATTCTCCATGGAGTCCAATAATTGGTTTGTTGCAATCGCCAAATCCCTGATTTCGTCTTTTGTGTTGACTTTGATGCGTTCCCCTAAATCTCCTTCGGATCGAGTGATTCTATGTATTGAATTCGTAACATTCTTGACTGTCTTGATGATGGAGTTTGAGACGGCTGTAGCGGAAGTTACAGCAACTATTGTAACAAGGATAAGGAATAGAGTAATTGCAGTACCTATCTTATCATTTTGCTTATCCAGACCGGATGTATTCGCATAGATTGCCTCGCTTTCCGTAATTCTGAATTCTTCAAACTGCTGCTCCATGAAAACAAGATCGGAACGTCCTTCATCAACGCTGAAGTGTTCATCAAGATCCTCTTGTCTACCTTCCCGTTTCATATCAATAACGGGATCCCCTGACGTAGCAATCCAGTGATTGATTGTAGATTTGATAACGGCCAACCTTTCCAGCTGTTCCGTATTACCATTCAGAAGGGAATATAATGTATTATAATCCTGCTCCCAATCCCGGGTTGCCTGATAATAATTTTCTAAATAGTCTTCATCACCCGTTATAATAAATCCTCGTTTACTGGCTTGCATTTCCAGTAAGCTTTTTTCAATATTATTAGAAAGTGTGAGAACTTGTGAGTCGTACTTAATAATTTGGTTTCGTTCTTCTTGTAAAGATCGTATCTGGCTATTCAAATAGAATGCCGAAACAATTAAAGCAAGGACGATAATTACATATCCAAAGGTAATTTTCGAACGTATGCCCAGTTTAAATTTACTTTTCATTCCGTTTCCTACCTTTTCCAATTATTATTATCTACTTTATATTAATATAAATATTGCATAATTTAAAGAGATTACTATAAAAAAGCAAGCATTTTACTATAACTTAATAGAAATACTGCATGCATCCTTTTCTTTTACCCTGTTTTTAAAACTTTAAACATACTTTTTATAAATATTTTACAGCTAGATGTAGTATGATAGTTCAAATAGATAGGCGGATTGATGTTAGTTAGGAGGAAGAGAAATGAATATTAGACCAAAACATTTAGTAGAGGGCGATACAGTAGGTATTGTCGCTTTAGGCGGGCCATTTGCAATGGAGTATTTACCAGAAAAACTGGCACTACTTGAAAGTCTTGGGTTGAAGGTTAAATTTGGTGAGACAGTAACACTGTCAGGTAAATATTTAGCAGGTACCGATGATGAACGCTTAAATGATTTACATAATATGTTCCGGGATCCAGAAGTTAAGGCAATATTTAATTTAAGAGGTGGTTATGGAGCAGCTCGTATCCTTGATCGCATTGATTATCAATTGCTAACTGAAAATCCAAAGATTTTCTGGGGCTTCTCGGATGTAACTTGCTTCCATGTAGCTTTTCAGGAATATTCAGATCTGGTTACATTCCATGGGCCGATGCTTTCTTCTGTTGGGGCAAGCGAACTTTCGGATATTTCAAAGAGAATGTTCCAACAGCTTTTTACTCCTTTTGAAATCCAGTATGATGAGAATTTAACGCCTTTAAAGACCTTGATTCCTGGTAGTGTACGGGGGGAAATAACAGGCGGAAATCTAACACGTTTAGTGAACACACTGGGAACAAAATTTGAAGTTGATGTGAAGGGTAAAATAGTATTGCTGGAAGATATAGGAGAATCAATGGAAGCTATCGATAGCATGCTAAATCAGCTCCGGCTTTCAAGAAAACTGCAGGAAGCAGCTGGATTTGTCATTGGTAACTTCACAGATATCAATGGTGGGACACTGGAAGAAGTATGGACACTGGTTGAAGAGTATTTGAAACCACTGGGGAAACCAGCTGTTGCCGGATTTATGATCGGGCACTGCGAACCGAATATTGCAATCCCACTGGGGGTCGAAGCAATATTGGATGCAGATTTAAGAGTCCTCCGAATCTTGCCGGGGGTTGAATACTAGAAGATGCTGCTCATTGGAGTAGAAGAAAAACCACGATTTACGCTAAATAGCGAAAAATCGTGGTTTTCTAACGTAAGTACTGTCAAATTCTAGATCACTGTAAAAGAGTTTTGTAACTTTGACTATGGTTGGTTATTAGTTAGAGGTCACAAGGTAACAGGTTACAGGTAATCGGTTTACAGACTATGGTATTGTAAAAAGCCGGGTGACAGTACATTACGCCTCGGTTTGGACTCTCACCGCCCCGAGGTTAGATATAATTCGAATCATCGAATTCAATTTCAACTTGATAATTTTTGGCATTGATTAGATTGGATAATCGGTGTGCCTCTTTTTCTAGCTCTATTGCTCGTTTTCGATATTCTGCAGGGTCGTACATAGCGACATTATAGAAAATGACAGAATCACTTGCACTATGGTAGAGCGTTTCTTTTTCGGATTGTCCAAGATGTTTATATAGACCAGCTTCCGCACGTAATTGAGAGGCCAGTTCAATAGCTTCAACAATGGCTAGTTCCTCATCTTTAAAAGATACCGAGTTATCAACATTAGCCCGGTAGATAAGCTTGTCCAGCAGGCGGGAATCTTTGCGCACTTGTGCTAATTCGGCCTCTACTTCGGCGATTGTCCGACCGGATGATTTCGGTTGTTCGCCTTTTTCAACAACAACGTGTGAAACATGATGAATTTCACCAATCAGTTCCTGGATTTTTTTCGTTAAAATACTCTTTAGCTTAACCCCTTCTGCCAGTGGTATTTTTTTCATAGCATTCACCCCTATATTGAGATTGCAAGATTATCTTTATTTAATAAGAAGTTGTTGAAGTCACCGCCATTAACTTGAGTAAACATTTTTCCGGCTGTTTCCAATAATTGATTGCATTCGGACTCGTTCAAAGATGGTCTTAAGTAAAAAATCTGGATTGCTTCTGATGTTTCCTCGGTAACGGCTGTTCGAATCGAATCAACAAAAGGGCTGCCAAATGCACCATCTTGGTCTTTACTAGTTAAGATATTATTTAGTGAATTAAATCGGCCGTTTATCCCTTCATATCCAGTTTGTTCACCCCCCAAAGTAATTTCAAGATCTCCTGACAGTTTCCCGAAATCATAGATGCCGATTGGAATCTCGTATTGGAGGGAGAAGAAATTATTGAGGTCTACTGCCGAATGGAAAGGGGCCAAATAATTTTGCTTTGCAATACGGCGCATCAAACTTTCCGCGGAGTGTCGATAGCGGTTCGGATCTGCTCCAAACGACTTCCAGACAGTACGCCATTCCGCGATTCCTTCTCTTTTTGTAACGGGATTTTCTTGCAGTTCCAAATACAGGTTTTCCTGATAAAGTTGTGTACGGCCTTTTATCATTTGAGGAGATTCTGACACGACTATTTTGGTATAATGGATAATGCCGATTTTAAATTGGTCGTTCGTTTGTAGAAGTTCTTTGTCCAATGAGATGTTCAAGCAAATCACCTACATTTATAAAATTTCGCAACACTAGCGTATATCATATATTTTACCAAATAAAGGAGTTGAATGCGAAGATGAAAATCGAACAATTGCAATCAGAGCTAATTGAATATGCAAAATCCATTGGTGTGGACAAAATCGGTTTTACGCATGCCTCTCCCTTTCATGAAATGAAAAATCGTTTAAAGCGTCAGCAAGAGTTGGGCTATCAATCCGGTTTTGAAGAATCGGATATCGAAAAAAGAACAGAGCCCCTGCTTCTATTGGATAGTGCAGAAAGTATTATTGCCATTGCACTTGCATATCCTTCCAAAATGGAAGACGCGCCGACGGGAAAAAAGGGAGCCCGTCGTGGTATCTTTGCCAGAGCCTCCTGGGGAGTGGATTACCATGTTGCGGTGCGGGAACGCCTCAATTTAATAGAAGAGTGGTTGAAGGAACGCGTTCCAGATGTACAAACCAAGTCAATGGTTGACACCGGGGAATTAGTAGATCGTGCTGTTGCCGAAAGAGCAGGTATTGGCTGGAGCGGCAAGAACTGTTCCATCATTACTCCGGAGTTTGGATCGTACGTTTACCTTGGGGAAATGATTACCAATATCCCTTTCAAACCAGATACACCGATTGAAGATGAATGCGGGGATTGCCGACTCTGTCTAGATGTTTGTCCGACCGGGGCATTAGTCGCTGGAGGTCAGTTGAATTCACAACGTTGTGTAGCTTTTTTAACGCAAACGAAGGATTTCCTGCCTGACGAGTTTCGCAAAGAGCTAGGGAACCGAATCTATGGCTGTGATACCTGCCAGACCGTTTGCCCCAAAAACAAAGGAAAAAGCAACTGGATTCATGATGAATTTAAACCTGATCCGCAGCTAGCAAAACCTTTATTACAACCATTGCTTCAAATGACGAATAAGGAGTTTAAAACCAAATTTGGCTATATGTCGGGTTCTTGGAGAGGGAAGAAGCCGATTCAGCGTAATGCCATTATTGCCCTGGCTCATTTTAAGGAACAATCCGCAATACCAGACTTAATCATGATCATGAATAAGGATGAACGACCTGTTATGCGTGGAACAGCTGCATGGGCGATAGGGAAAATTGGCGGGCCGGATGCAGAAGAAGCATTGCAAAAGGCACTAGCTGTCGAGAAGGATGAAGAAGTACTCCGAGAAATTGACAAGGGGCTCAAGCTCCTGACTTCTTAAGTAATGAGCTTATGGGAACGAGCTTGGGTGGACTTGAAAAATAGATGAGATTTTCATAAAAATAATATAGTTATAAAGGGAAGTGTCTTGATTTGCCATTGCATATCGTTTTATATCAACCTGAAATTCCGGCTAACACGGGAAATATTGCGCGTACTTGTGCAGGAACAAATACATCTTTACATCTTATCCGGCCTCTTGGTTTTTCAACGGATGATAAAATGTTAAAACGCGCGGGATTGGATTATTGGCATTCAGTCAATATTGTCTATCACGAAAGTTTGGAAGACTTTCTGGAGTATTCAAAGGATGGGGAACTTTTCTTAATTGAAACTTATAGTGATGAACCGTATTCCAACCACGACTTTAGCGACAAAGAAAAAGATATCTATTTTATGTTCGGCAAAGAGACAACGGGGCTGCCTAAAGATTTTGCTTATGAGCGCCGCGATAAGTGTTTACGCATCCCGCAAAGTGATCATATTCGATCTTTGAATTTATCGAATACGGCAGCCATCATCATTTATGAAGCCCTGCGTCAACAAGATTTTCCTGGATTAAAATAGCCGAAAGCTCCATTTGTGTAGTTCTATCACAGATGGAGCTTTGTTTTTATATCCCATTAGTATTCATTAAAACAATTCGCCAGCCATCGGGGTCCTCAATCGTCACGCCTCTTTCTTCCCAATATGGATTTTCGGGAGATACTTCTGGATATCCCATCTCCTTTAGCCTATGTGCAATCGCTTCAATAGCTTGCTGATTCGGCATATAAAATACAAGAAGATTATCCTTGCTCGGTGCAGGACAGGGGCTGCCTTCAATATGCTGAGTAAATTCAAGATGATAGCTTGCATCCGGCATCCCTATCAATAGACCGGTATATCCCCTGTGCCCAGAAAAGGAGCCAATTTTCTCCAAACCCACCCCTACACAATAAAACCTCTCCAATTCCTCAATTTGATCAGTAGGCCGTGCAACACGTACTTGTACGACTGGTAATTGATGTGGCCAAAGCTTTTCCATAAAACGCCTCCTTTTTTCACTATTTTACTAGGGTGACATGCGGCAAATATATTCGCCTTTTGGCTGAAATTGTGAGAATTTAAGTCGAGTTTTTGTAGAGAAAATAGTATAGGTAATCGTAATAAACGATGGAGCGGTTTTGTTTAGCAGAAAACGTTTAGGTTATTGGTTAACAGTTCCTGATTTAGCGGAATAGGCAATATAGGGGCAACGGGATAGCATCTCGGACCCCGATGAAGAGGGATTGGGCAATTAAGGGGAAGCGAGATCGCATTTCAGAACCCGGTGGAGTGGGATTAGGCAATTAAGGGAAAGCGAGATCGCATCTCAGAACCCGGTGGAGTGGGATAGGGCAGTTAAGGGAAGCGAGATCGCATTTCAGAACCCGGTGGAGAGGGAATAGGCAATATAGGGGCAACGGGATAGCATCTCGGACCCCGATGAAGAGGGATTAGTCAATATAGGGGAAGCGAGATCGCATCTCAGAGCCCGAAGGAGAGGGATTGGGCAAGGGGAAAAAATAAATCTGCATAAAACTCCATCAACAGCAAGATCCCTTGTCCCGCTAACAATATAAAAAAAGGCAACCCAGCAAAGACACAAAAAATTGCATCTCACTAAGTTGCCTAAGTTTCTTACTCGCCATCAAATGTAAAAATAATGCGAATCCCTGATGGATCGACTGTTGAGAAGGCTTGCGCGCCACCGAACTTTGAAGCTCCTTCAAAGTGCTCGACTTTCGCACCTATCAAGGCTAAGCCCTTTTGAATTTCATCAGCTTGTTCTTCATTATCCAGCACAATCGTAAATGACTTAAGACCAACACCGTTTTCCGGAACGGGGGTGCCCCCTAGACTTTCCCAAGTATTTAAACCGATGTGGTGATGGTATTTTCCTGTCGAGATGAACAACGCCTGATTTCCATAATGTGTGACAATCTCGTAGCCCAAAGCTTCCGTGTAGAATTTTTCACTTTCCGCCAAACTGGCTACTGATAAATGGATATGGCCCATTACGGTTCCTTCAGGTAAACCGTTCCACGTACCGTTTGCATCGCGCAGAACGGACTGAACGTTGACTTGTTCGGTTGTCATGTAGACCATACCATCCTCTTGCCATAGCCAATTTTGTTCTGGACGGTCTGCATATACCTCTATTCCGTTTCCATCTGGGTCGTTTAAGTAAAATGCTTCACTCACATGGTGGTCACCTGCACCTACCCGCACATTTTGCTGGCTAATATGTTGAATAAAGTTGCCTAGGTCGCTTCGAGTCGGAAGCAATAGGGCAAAATGATAAAGCCCGGTTTGGCCACGGCGTAATGGAAGGGCATTGGGTACTTCTTCTAATGATAGCAAACTTGTCGTCCCATCAAATGTCAGAACTGCTGATGTATTTGTTTGCCCCAATACATCAAATCCCATAATCGTTTTATAATAATGAAGAGAACGCTCGAGATTTGAAACTTTTAATTGGACATGGGAAACATACATATTGGGCTTCTTATGGAAATGTGTCGGCATCAACTATACCACCTTTTGTTATTTTAAATAATCAACTTACTTTATGTAACTAAGTATATTTTTGAAAGTAAATAAAGTCAAGTGGCTTACTATCTAAAATCACATAATAAAAAAGAAACTGGGTCAATTTAAAATGACCCAGTTTCTTATGGTTGAGACTATTTGTTTGATGTGTAATCGCCTTCATAACCAGCTGTGAAGATAGCGATTAAGAATGCTGCTGTAACACCAAGAATTAATACTAAACCCATGGAAGTATCCTCCTTGTGTATATAGAATCTCTCTATTTAGTATAGCTCAAATAAAAAAACTTTACTACATTAATTTCTTGCAAAGAAATAGATTCGATTCTTATTAAGAGGGAATAGTAAAGAAAGGAGGTGGATAGATGTGGAACGAGATAAATCCATTTTAAGTGGTACTATGGCAAATAATATGGAAGATTTAAAATACCTTGGAAAACAAATGGAACGAATGCGTGATGGTGGACAGTTGGAAGAGGATGAGCGTTTCCCGGATCCAATTCAATTTGATGAACTCGACAATGACAACGATGAAAAACAAAGCCTTAATCGCAAAAATTAGTCTGCTAAATTCTCTAGAAACAGCTAGTAAAATTTACAGGCAACATAACAAAGTATTGAGGGGTACCCCCAATATAACGGAGATACCCCTTCCCTTAAATATTCACCCGATAATCTTTAAGTTCTTCCCGCAATTTGGCTTTTAAGAATTTACCTACCGAAGTCTTGGGAATTTCGTTAACAAAAACGATATCATCCGGAAGCCACCATTTTGCAAATTGACCTTCCAGGTAACTGATTAATTCTTCTTTAGTGGCAGCTTTCCCTTCATTTAAAACAACGCAAGCTAGTGGACGTTCTTGCCATTTTTCATGAGGGATGGCGATAACAGCTGCTTCAAAAACCGCTTCATGTGTCATTAGCGTGTTTTCTAATTCCACTGAAGAAATCCATTCACCACCACTTTTGATTAGATCCTTCGTTCGATCCGTGATTTTAATATATCCTTCAGGCGTCACCACTGCTATATCCCCAGTATAAAGCCACCCATCTTTGAAAGCGTCTAGTGAACGTTCGTCTTTATAGTATTCGTGAGCAATCCAAGGACCGCGTACACGAAGTTCACCCATTGTTTGGCCATCCCATGGGACAACACCATTTTCATTAACTACCTCTGTGTGAAGAAGAGGAACGGTCAACCCTTGTGTAGCACGAATATCTAATTTTTCTTCTTCTGTCCAATCATCTATAGCAGATGTGTAATTGGATAGAGATACAATCGGGGAAGTTTCCGTCATTCCATAGCCGACGATATATGGAACCTTGAATTTATCCTGGAATGTTTTAATTAGCCCTTTAGGTGAAGCGGACCCTCCACATACCACCGCACGCAAGGAAGAGATATTGCGGGGGTTTTTTCCTGTTCTTGGGCTACACCCAGCCAAATTGTTGGAACGCCGGCTGTTAAAGTAACCTTTTCTTGTTCGACTAAATCCAGTATTAAGGCTGGGGTCAAACCAGGACCCGGCAACACTTGGGTAGAGCCATATGCTATGGCTGCAAACGGCAGGCCCCATGCATTTACATGGAACATCGGAACAATGGGCAGTAAAACATCCTGTTCTCTTACGCCCATACTATCAGCCAGCCCGAGGGCAAGACTATGCAGAACCAGTCCGCGATGTGAGTAGACAACCCCTTTTGGCATACCTGTTGTGGCACTCGTATAGCACATCCCTGCAGGACTGTTTTCATCTAGATCCTTAGGGAAATCAAATGTATCAGTACTTTCTGCCAGTAATTTTTCATATGAGTGGATATTAGGGAAGTTCGATTCGGGAATATCCATATTATCTTGCATCACTACAATATGTTTAACCGTTTTTAAGTAGGGAATTGCTTTTTCAAATAGAGGGAAAAGATCACCATCAATTAGTAAAATTTCATCTTCCGCATGGTTAATTACATAAATAATATGTTCTGGAGATAAACGAATATTAATCATATGCAAAATGGCACCAGCACATGGCACAGCGAAGTAGGCTTCAAGGTGGCGATGATGATTCCAGGCAAAGGAACCGACCTTTGTGCCTTTCTTCATGCCTAGTTTTGTTAAAGCATTTGCTAGTTTTCTTGTCCGTTTAGCATATTCTTTATAGGTAATACGGTGAATCGCATCAGAGCCAGTTCTGGAAACAATGAACTTTTCCGGATAGTATCTTTCAACCCGCTCCAAAAAGCTAGTTAACAATAATGGTGTATCCATCATAAATTTTAACCTCCGTAAAATACATAATTAAACGGACATCGTATAAGTAAATAGTCCTTTATTATATATACTTAACTGGATTGTTAGTTAGAACGAGAGAAAAGGAGAAATAAGTAGAAAATAATTGAGTATATGTGAAGGTTAAATAGATAGCTTGGTATGTAGGAGATCAATGAGCAGATTTATGAATGCGATTGTTTTAGTATGTTCGGGTTTCGTCATATAATGGAGCTAGAAAAGTTTAGGAGTGAGTAAATTGACTATAGCAATTCCAGCAAAACCCTTGGCTAATGGGGTAAAGATGCCGTATTTAGGCTTAGGTGTCTACAAAATGACAAATCCAGAAGAAACAATCCGGGCAATCAGCAAAGCTCTTGAATTTGGTTATCGAGCTATAGATACGGCTGCACTTTATTATAATGAAGAAGAGGTTGGCGAGGCAATCCGGGCTTCAGGCCTTTCGCGGGAAGATCTCTTTATCACGACCAAAGTATGGAATGCGGATCAAGGCTATGACAATACCTTAAGAGCATTTGAAACTTCGTTGAGAAAATTAGGATTGGAATATGTAGATTTATATCTAACGCATTGGCCGGTAGAAGAGAAATTCGTGGATACGTATCGAGCTATTGAACGGCTTTATGAAGAGAAGTTGATTCGTGTCCCAGGTGTGTCCAACCATCATGTACACCATCTTGAAAAAGTATTTTCCAAAGCAAATGTGAAGCCAATGGTCAATCAAGTGGAATTGCATCCATATTTAACACAAGAATCTTTGCGTACATTTTGTAAAGAAAACGACATTGCAGTTACGGCATGGTCACCGCTTGGCCGCGGGGGGATTCTTCAGGATGACGCCATCAAAAATATTGCGGATGAAGTCGGAAAAACCGCAGCCCAAGTGATTCTCCGTTGGCATTATCAGCATGATATCATTTCAATTCCAAAATCAGTTACACCAAGTCGGATTGAAGAAAATGCTCAGGTTTTTGATTTTGAATTATCTTCCGACCAAATGCATCGATTGGACCAATTAAATAAAGATCAACGCTTTGGCCAAAGTCCCGATAGCTTCAAGTTTGATTTCTAATTTGCCTGCCAGGAGAGTCCAATTTGAGACTTGTCTGGCAGTTTTTATATCCAAAAGAGCGCTCAATTATAAAGGTTGACGTTTGTACAAACTAACACTACAATGAGTAATGTGAGGTGGGCACTTGTGAAAATTCGAAAGTTTAATATACAAGAGAGTGGTTTGAATCGCTTTTTTGGACCTTTGGAAGCCAAGATAATGGATATTCTTTGGTGCCAAGAAGATATGACGATCAAAGAAGTGCAGGCTGTCTTGGAAAAAGAGAAACCAACCAACTTCAATACGGTTATGACAGTGATGAATCGCCTGGTTGAAAAAGAGATCCTGCAAAAGAAATTGATTGGTAGGTCATCTTTTTATAGACCAGTTCAATCAAGAGAAGAGTTCATTAATACCCAGTCCAAAGAAATGACACATGAACTAATGGATGAGTTTGGGAGTGTTGTTGTAAGTCATATGCTGGATGCACTGGAAGATGTCGACGATGAACTCGTAAAAAAACTTGAATTGAAAATCAAGGAATTAAAAAAGGAAAAAAATGATGAATAAACGTCAGTCTAAATCCATGTTCTACGTTTCTATATTAATTTCCGGCTCTATTTTTGTTCAAATGGGTCTATACTTAATTTCTTTAATTTCAGGTTCAAATCTACGGTTTAATATCTTTGAAGTCTGTCATACTACTCTAAAATTGATAGGTCTAACTTCATTAACTTACGCAGTAGATATTTTGGTAGTTGGCACTTTTCTATTTGCACTTTGGAAAATTACTACCCAAGTTATCCAAACAATCAAAATGAGAAGCCGTTTGCAACAGTATAATAATGAAAGCTTGACTAAGAAATTTAATGATGAGTACAGAAATAAACAGAAAGAATTCATGATTATTTCTTATCCTGTTCCAGTTGCCATCACGATCGGCTTTTTATCACCTAAAATTGTTCTATCTACTGGTCTATTAAACTTATTAAGTGAAGAAGAATTAGAAGCAGTTATTTATCATGAAACATATCATCTAAACAATCATGACCCATTAAAAATCTTCCTGCTATCAATTGGTTCGATTACATTGCCTTATATCCCGATTCTAAAATGGTTGAATGAAAAATACCGTGTAGTTCAGGAAGTAATGGCGGATGAGTTGGCGATAGAGAAACAGGAGACATCGCTTCATATTGGCAGTGCACTATTGAAGATGTTGAAAGTAGGGAAGCTTGAGACCAAATCTTTTGCGTATGCTTCTTTTGCGGAGACATCTGTAAATTACCGTATTGAATATATATTAAATCCAATTAAAAATAACCAAATCAAAATACCGGTAACCATTACAATGTGGTCGATTCTTGTATTTTGTTTGATTAGTATCTTTTTTATTTACGCATTAGCGTAAATTTTTTACACAATTACACTACATAGAGTAGTTTGAAGGGGCGTTTACTTTGTCTAAGAAAATATTCTGGATAATCGGCATTATTGCCGTATGTATCATAGGAATTATCCTATTAACCGATGCTGGCCAAGAAACAGCAGTAGCAGAAATTGATTATGAAAATCAACCATTTATGGGGGATGAAAATGCCCCTGTAGAAATCATTGAATTTGGGGACTACAAATGTCCACACTGTGGGGAGTTTAATAGTTCGGTAATGCCGTTTATTAAAGAGGAATTCATTGATACAGGAAAGGCTAAGTTGTATTTTATGAATTATGCCTTTATAGCCGTTGACTCTACAACTTCAGCACTTTACGCAGAAACAGTCTATCAAGAGCTTGGAAACGAAGTGTTCTGGGAGTTTCATGATCAGTTGTTTGCAAACCAAACAACTGCAGAAGGACAAGAAAACTTTATGGATGAGGAATTTTTAACAGCAATTCTATCAGAAGTAGCGAGTAAAGAAGAAGTAGAGAAAGTTGTTCAGGCATTTAGCGAAAACCAAGGACAAGAATCTTTGGATAAAGATATGGAAATGGCAAATAATCTAGGGGTTAACTCAACACCTGCCATATTTATTGGCGGGAAGAAGTTTGAAGGAACGACAATGGATGATTTTGCAGAAAAGGTAGAGGAAGCAGCAAATGGTCAATAAACCATTACTACTGGCATGGATCACGTCGATAATTGCTATGAGTGGGAGTCTGTTTTTTAGTGAACAAATGAAGTTTGTTCCTTGTACACTTTGCTGGTATCAACGAATATTGATGTATCCACTCGTTATTTTGCTAGCAATAGCATTCTATCGAAATGACAAAGAGATTTATAAATATATATTGCCCATCTCAGTAATTGGGGTCATCATGGCGGGTTATCATTATGCTTTGCAAAAAATTCCTTCGATGAGCGAGTTTAGCGCATGTACAAGCGGTGTCCCATGCTCCGGTCAATACATTAATTGGTTTGGCTTTGTAACGATACCATTCTTATCACTTATTGCCTTTATCATCATAACCGTGTCTATGATTGTATTATGGAAGCGTAAATAATCCTGCAGAAAAAAGAGTCCCTTGTCTATGGAAATAGACCGAGGAACTCTTTTTTTGTACATTATTTATCAACCACAACAATTCTTTTATTTAAGAATGGGTGTTCAAATTCCAGTTGGATGGCGTGTAATTCATAATCCCCGGATGCTGTTTGCCGTGCATTATACATTGTGTCTCCGACAATCGGGTGGCCGATATGAGCCATGTGCACACGGATTTGATGTGTACGTCCAGTTTCTAGTACTAAATGCACCAGACATGTACTCTTAAAACGTTTGACCACTTCAAAATGGGTGATCGCATGCTGACCCGATGAGGAAACAACGCGTCGAGTTGCGTGGTGGCGGTCTTTACCGATTGAAGCATTGATCGTCCCATTCTCCTGGCGAATATTTCCTTGCACTTCTGCTTCATAAGTTCGGGTGATCGATTTTTCCTCAATCATACGGTCGAAAATAGATTTCGCAATCGGATGCTTTGCTACTAATAATAATCCTTTTGTTCCTAGATCCAAGCGGTGAACATGCTCAGCATAACGGCCACCATTTTCTTTGATATGAGCCATTACATAATTCATGCAAGTATTTACATCGTGGTCGTCGTTTGGATGAGTCGCCATTCCTTTCGGTTTCGAAACAATGAGGCAGTGCTCATCCTCGTATTGGATCGTCAATTCACATCTTGCAGTCGGCTTGTAATTCGAGGAAGGTACTTCAAACTTAAAATGAAGGATCGTCCCGGAATTAAGTAGATCTTTCCACAATACAGGAGCTCCATCTGACAGCGTTACTGCTTTTGCCATCCGTAATTCATGTACTATTTTTTTTCCAAGGCGCCACTTTTCACGCAATAATTCTTCCACAGTTAGTCCTTCTTGAGCAATTTCATATTGGAACATATTCTACCTCCAAAATAAGAATAATCGTGTCCAAAAATGAACACGATTATTCATCAACTTAATATAATGTTTGCCAATTTTATGATTTAGTTTGCTCCAGGAAATCATAAATGACATCTGTATCTTGAGAGTAATCGCCAACAATGCGATTTACTTCCTTGCCATCTTTGAAATAGATTAAAGTAGGAGTGGATTCAACTTTATAATCATCCCAACCTTGCTCGTACTCCAAAAGATTGTATTGATCAATGTGAACGTCTACTTCCTCCGCTATAGGCATCAGAGCCGGTGTCATTGCTTGGCAGTGTACACATGTTGGACTGAACATATAGGCAACTACAGGTTCACCAGAGTCAACTTTTTCCTTTAGAGCTTCTGGCAAGATGATATTTTGATAATTTTCATTATCAAGCAAATCAATTGTTGCTTGATTTAAATTATCTGTATCATAGGGATTGTCTTTTAACTTATCTTTGTTCGCCAAGTTGGTAAGAATAATGATAGCCGCAAAAAGTACAACGACGATTGCACCAATGATTCCTAATTTTTTCATTGTTTTTCTCCCTTCATAACTTTTATCATATAGAAACTAGCAATAGCAATTAATAAAAAGGCAATACCAGCTAGAAATGGTATGGTAATAAAGCCGAAGATATTAATATACTGTCCTGTACATGGAACTCGTCCACAAGCAGGGGCAGATTCAGTTAAAAAGTCGAGCTTTTGAATACCATAGTGATAAAGAGAGATGGCCCCGCCGATGCATGAAAAGACGGCGGTTGTTACGGCAATACGTGCATTTTTTTGTATGTAAGCTACGGTCGTCATTAACAGAATCGGATACATAAGAATTCGTTGATACCAGCATAATTCGCATGGCTCGTAGCCGCGAATTTCAGAAAAATAGAGGGAACCGAGTGTTGCTACCAATGACACAAGCCATATGAACAGCAAACTATTCTCTAGTTGTTTTTTCATTGAACATCTCCTAGTAATCAAAATCTATTGCAGTTTTGATTATAATTTGTTCCCAATTAGAAGTAAATTATTTTGAATTTAAAATATTTTAAATAAGTAAAAGTGTTTTGACGATAATATGCTCCCAATATTACCGATTGTATAGCTATAAATAATTTGAGTATCGCAGCATGTATTTCAGGTCTACTTCCAGATGTTTTCTCATTAGTTCTGAAGCCAGCTCACCGTTCCTTGAAGCAATGGCATTATATATTTCTTCAAGCTCCTCATAAAGTAACGGCCTCATATTTTTTATAAGTGAATGCCGGTATAAGTAAAGAATAGCATTCTTCTTTTGTATTTCTGCTATCATCACAGGGTTGCAACTTTCTGAAATAATGAGATCGTGGAATTTTTTGTTTGCGCTTACAATTTCTTCGACAGTGCCTTTTCTTGATTCCTTCATGGCTTGCTTCAATTGGCTCAATTTTTCCTTTGACATATATTGAGCGGCATTTTTGGCAGCATAGCTTTCAATTAATGTGATGAACTCCGATGAGTAAATTAAATCTTCCTTTGTTGGCTTGTACACTCGTCTGTTTTTGATTAAACCCTCTTGTTCAAGATGACGGATAGCTTCTCTTATGGGTGTTCGACTTACTCCAATTTTTTCGGCTAACCGCTCTTCGACAATCTTTATTCCCCCCATTAATTCACCGCTTATAATCAAGTTTCGAATTGATTCATAAGCAAAGCGATAGGCATTGGAGGTGCCTGGATTGGCTACTTGCATACTTACTCCCCCTTGCAATATATAGTCGCTTCTATTATACACTTAAAGCCGCACAGTTTTAGCTTATTTCCGTAAACTTTTTTAGTAATAAATTACAGTATTTCATTCAAAAGTATGAGAACCATACACATGCGGTATCGTGCCATTCAATGATATGATAAGTACAAATAAAATCAATTAAAGGATGTTGACAAATCCTACTTTTATATTGAGTATAATCAAGATTCCATGTATATATTGTGAGGTGTACAGAACTTGTCCGATAAGGAGCATTCAAATATAACAATCCTGAAAGAAATTGCAGAATTGCTAAATGAAGAAACAGATTTGATTCCAATGCTGAAAGGTGCGTTAAGCAAGTTTTTGAACGGGACGAATTTTGAAACGGGATGGATTTTTTTTATCAATGAAAAAGGGAAGACCGAGTTGATTGCCCAGGAAAATTTACCCGAAGCACTTAGCTACAACAATTGCCAACATTTGCAAAAAGGTGGCTGTTGGTGTGTATCCCGCTACCGGAGGAATGAATTAAAAAAAGCATCGAATATCATCGAATGCCAAAGAATCGAGGCCGCAATCGAGTCGAACACAGGGGATAATGCGAATATTACACACCATGCGACAGTTCCGCTTCAATCTGGTGATGAACGCTTTGGCATATTAAATGTTGCCTCTCCCAAAACAGCCAAATTTACAGACGAAGAGTTAGAATTGCTCGAGTCTGTAGCATTTCAAATGGGTTCAGCAATCAAGCGGATAAACCTTACAAAGCAGGAGCAGGAAATTGCCCTCGTCCGTGAAAGAAATCGCCTCGCCCGAGATTTGCACGATTCGGTCAATCAATTATTATTCTCTGTAACACTAACTGCCCGAGCAGGGATTGAAATGAGCGAAAATAGAGAAGTCAAAGAAACATTTAAAGAAGTTCAACAGCTAACACAGTCCGCCTTAACAGAAATGAGGGCACTTATTTGGCAATTGCGTCCGAAAGGTTTGGAAAGCGGGTTAATCGAGGCAATCAAGGCGTATTCGGAAATGTTGAATATACATTTAACGGTCAATGTCTCGGGAGTTATTCAGTTTCCCTCCCGTGTAGAAGAAACGCTATTCCGTATTACCCAGGAAGCCTTAAATAATATCCGAAAGCATGCGGGCGTACAAGAGGCCATTATTTATATTACGGTAACGCCAACGGATATCTTGCTTGTCATAAAGGACGAGGGAAGAGGGTTTGTCATAGATCCCCAAAGAAGTCTTCCTTCAATCGGTTTACAATCCATTCAAGACCGCGCGACAGCACTTGGCGGTTCAGCCGATTGGGTAAGCCACATTGGAAAGGGGACGGAACTGCTAATCCGTTTACCATATTAAGGGGGGATAAAATGATTCAAGTTTTAATTGCGGATGATCATCATGTGGTACGGCGTGGATTACTATTTTTCTTAAAAACACAGAAGGATATCGAAGTAATTGGGGAAGCAAAAAATGGTATAGAGGCTGTTGAGCTTGTTGAAACGCTGCAACCGGATATTGTGTTGATGGATCTAGTAATGCCTGATATGGATGGAATACAAGCAACGAAAAAAATAAAAGCCAAATGGCCACAGGTTCATATCTTGATGTTAACAAGCTTTTCAGATAAAGACCATGTCTTGCCTGCCATTGAAGCGGGAGCTGCAGGTTATCAATTAAAGGATATCGAGCCCGATGAACTGGTGAACTCCATCCGGCAAATTATTAGGGGCGAAAATATTATCCATCCCGCTGCGACGACTCAGTTGGAAGAGACACTTCGGGAAGAAGAGAACTTGCCCCATGTAAAAAATGCCTTAACACCAAGGGAAAGAGACGTATTGGCGGAGCTGACAAAAGGAAAAAGTAATCGTGAAATTGCTTCGTCTTTATTTGTTACGGAAAAAACAATAAAAACACATATATCGAATATTTTTACAAAACTGGATGTTCAAGATCGTACGCAAGCCGCCCTTTATGCAGTGAAGCATGGATTGACGGAGGGTAGTGAAATTCAGTAGATTAATGATTAGCTCGGGCTCAAAATTATGAGACTGAGCTTTTTATATTGTTTTTTGAAATAACGGTCTTTATACCCTTCTTCGGTTACTATACAGTAAGTTATTATTATGTGTGCAGTAAATTCATGATACTATCAAATTTGTTCGCAAAGACAATTGAGACTATTTAAAATCTAGATTACTATCGAGTTAAGTAATAGTTACTATTATTTTAAGGCAAACTTATTTAAAGGCAATGCAATGCTTCGGACCTAAAATAATAGCAAGGGCAGCCAAGACACTAAAGAACTAAGATTAAATAGGTGAACCCTGGTCAAGGGGGGCTTTTTTAGAAGAATAGCTCCCATATACTTAATATTATGCATGTTCAATAAAAGGAGATAGAACATTGAAATTCAAACCTATTTTTTTCTTGCTTCTATATATTTTAGTTTACTATAATTTGTTATTTTATTTTGAAAATAGATCTACTTTGCTGTCAACTGTTAGTAATCTGTTGCTTACTATAGCTTCTTTAATTACTGTCACGATTCTTTTTAAAGCATTTATTAACCAAAATAATCAACATAAAAAATTTACATTATTATTGTTTTTAGCTTGTATATGTTATTCATTAGGCAATCTTTACTGGACTTACTTTGAATATGTGCACGGTATTCCTCCTAATGTAAGTATATATGATATTTTACTGCTATTAACCTATATCTTTTTCCTTTGTGCATTTATTTACTATTTTAAATCGCATAAGGTTGTTTTAGTATCTACATATTTATTTGATATTTTGGTATTTATAGTAATAACGGCGACTTTAGCATGGGTATTTATTATGCGTCCTTTTTTATCACCTAACTTTAATGAACATTCCCTGTTGAGGCTAGTTACAAATCTAGGCTATCCCATAGCTGATTTAACGATCTTATTTGCATGTTTACTATTATTTTTGTACACATCATTATCCAAATCATTGCTTTATATTATATTTGGTTTAATTATCAATATAGTGGCAAATAGTATAAACTTCTATCAAAGTACTTACCATTCCTATCTTTTTGACCACTTTATCGACCCGTTATGGGCCTTATCTATTTTACTGGTAGGATTTTCAGGATTGGGCAATTTTGAAGAAAAGAAAGTACATAGAACTTATTTCAAAAGATATATTCAACTATTTATTCCATACACAATCATGATTATTTTTCTATTTATGGTTTTTATTAATTCCTATGATGTAAAAGATCCCTTATTCATTGGTGTTTTTCTTTCTATAGTGCTATTAATGATTCGCTTGTTTATTACCATTAATAGGAATGAAAAATTAAATAATGCAGTAAACCAAAAGAATAGGCAGTTAAAGGAAGCAAACGATAAGCTGAGATTTCTAGCCTATCATGATGAGTTAACTAAATTACCAAATCGTCATTTTTTGTTTGAAAAGATGCAAAAAGAAATATTTGATAACGATCACCAAAACCAATCTCAATTCTCTCTCTTATTTATCGATTTAGATGGATTCAAATATGTAAATGATACATTCGGCCATAATGTTGGAGATACCTTGCTTAAAGAAGTTTCTGGGAGGCTAAGAGAGGAGTTAGCTGAGGGCGATTTTGTATGTCGCTTTGCAGGGGACGAATTTATTCTATTATTAACTGGTAGAGATAAGAATGAAGTGGAAATAATAGCAGCTGCTATTGTGGAATCTTTATCGAAGCAGTATAGCATCGATTCACACGAGATATTCATTTCTTCAAGTATTGGAATCAGTTATATTGAGGAACATGACAATATATTATCCGTGATTAATAGAGCTGACCAGGCAATGTACAATATAAAGAAAAATGGAAAGAATGGCTTTTCTTTTACCTAGAAAAAATAGACTTCTTGTTAGGATGGTAACAGAATAAATATGAGTAAAAAGAAAAGTCGTAGAGTCAATCTAAAATTTGGCTCTACGACTTTTTCGTTAGCTACTGATGTATAAATAAAGAGGAATGATAATTAAAGCCCGATCTTAAAAGTGATAATCCTCATCTACAGCTGTTGGAAGTTCATGTGGTTCAATATGGACAAGCACCATACAGAATGGGTTGAATTTTTTAACGGTCGATTCAATTTTTTCCGTGATTTTGTGGCTCTGTCGTACATCCAAATGGGGGTTTACTGTTACTGTAACATCGATAAAGCTTACATTTCCATGAGATCTTCCCTTAAAATCAATTAGATCGATGACGCCATTAACATTATTTATAAGTACAGACAAAGTTTCTGCTTCTTCAATGTCGAAGCTATCTGTTAATGTTTGAACCGATTCCCAGAAGATTTCGATCGCTGTTTTAATGATAATGATAGCGACAACCAATGCGGTCAGCGTATCAATAATTGGAAAACCAATGATGGCCCCAAAGATCCCGATAGTTGTCCCGATACTTACCAATGCGTCGGAGCGGTTATCATAAGCCGCTGCCTTCACTGCGGAGCTATTGATTTTTTTTGAAAGCGATAAATTGTATCTATATACACCATACATCACAGCTGCACTTCCTAATGCCACATAGGCGGTCAAGACGGAAGGTGTCTCGCGAACAGGGTTCCATAAATTCATTACCGAACTCAGGAGTACCTGTAAACCTACCATCATCATGATGAAGGAAGCAATAAGAGAGGCAATAGTTTCTGCACGCAGATGGCCATAAGGGTGATTGGAATCCGGTGGACGTTGGGATATCCGTAAACCTATTAATACAGCAATAGAGGCAATAATGTCTGTTGTATTATTTAACCCATCTGCTTTTAAAGCTTCCGATTCCCCAAAATATCCGATTGTTAGTTTAATCGAACTGAGGATTAAATAAGTGCCGATTGATAGCCAAGCACCTTTTTCCCCGGCTCGTAAATTTGTATATAGCTCCAAAATGTTTCCTCCTAGCAAAACTTTAGAACATGACAAAACGGAGCCATCTCATTATCTGAGACGGCTCCGTTTCTGCGAAGATCGCTTAAGCGACTAGTGCAAAATACCATAATTCTATTTCTTAATAAAAAGTAATCTCCCAAAAGTTGCATGATTAGTCTTTTGGGGCATATAAATTTCGTTTGTCCGAGTTGAATTATTGTTCCGATGATTCTTCTTCATCAGTTTCTTCTAATTCCGGTAGTTTGGATACTTCAATGTAGAGGATATGATGGCCGTCTGATTCTTTGAGCTTGAATTCATAGCCTCCGAAATCAAAGCTATCACCTTCGACTGCATCAAATCGTTTTGTTAAGAACCAACCACCAATTGTATCGACATCTTCGTCATCAATGCTAATACCCAGTATGTCGTTTACTTCATCCACAAGTAATTTAGCATCTATAATATAATGATCATCACTAATTTCTTGTATTTCAGGAATTTCATCATCGTCAAATTCGTCTTGAATATCACCGACAATTTCTTCGATAATATCTTCGATTGTGACTAAACCTGAAGTTCCCCCGTATTCGTCCATTAGGATGGCCATATGAATGCGTTCACCTTGTATTTTCAATAATAAATCACTGATTGGAACGGTTTCAAACACACGAATAACCGGCTGCATATAATCTAGCACAGGCTTGTTGCCGTTTGCAGGATTTTTAATATAGGCGGTAAGCAAATGTTTTAAGTTTACCAGGCCGATTACGTGGTCTTTGTCTCCGTCAATGATAGGGTATCTGGTATATTGTTCAACACCCATTACTTCAAATACTTCTTTGACTGTCAAGTCTTTTTCAAGACTCACAATCTCAGTTCGAGGTACCATGATTTCCTTCGCAGTACGGTCGGAGAATTCAAAGATACTATTTACGTACTCGTATTCAGAATGATTAATCTCTCCACCTTTATAACTATCTGTTAAAATAATGCGAAGTTCTTCTTCAGAATGAGCAACTTCGGATTCCGATGCCATTTTATAGCCAAATAATCCTGATAATGCACGTGCCGAACCATTTAAAGCACGGATAAATGGATACATTACCTTATGGAATACAAGCAATGGGCCGGAAAGACGCAAAGTTAGTTCTTCTGATTTTACAATGGCAAACGTTTTTGGTGTTAATTCTCCTACGACAACGTGTAAATAGGTAACAAACATAAACGCAATAATGAATGAAAGAAGGGAAGAAACAGTTGCATCTAAATGTATTAGTTCGAATAAAGGATGTAAAATCATTTCAAATGTAGGTTCACCTAACCAACCTAAACCAAGGGCAGTTATGGTGATGCCTAACTGACAAGCGGAAAGATATTCATCTAAATCGGATACAACCTTTTTAGCCTTCATTGCTTTTTTGTTGCCTTCTGCAACCAATTGATCAATACGAGTTGTTCTTACTTTTACGATTGCAAACTCAGTTGCAACGAAAAATGCCGTAGCAGCAATTAACAAGAAAAATGCCGCCAACTTAATGGTTAGCTCTACTATGTCTACGTCCAAATACATTCTTTGTTCCTCGCCCGAATGAGGGGTACGAACAAAGAGTACACCTCCTATAATAAAAAATAATTGAATAATACAATGATAAAATATTTACAAGCAAATTACAAATAGTGGCTATGGATTGTCATAAAGAAAATTTTGTGGTACATCACATATTTATCAAAGCGAAATCATAAAATAAACAGCTTGAATATTAATTTATTGTAAAAAAATTTCTATTTTCTAAAAATTATTGACTTTCAAAAAATGGATATGCTACGCTTTAGAAGGAATTATAAATAAATTGAGAAGGAGGTTAGGATTATGAGAATAAAATACATTTTGCCGCCAGCAATTAAATATGATAATCCAAACCTACCTCAAGCTTTCTTTTATTTATAACGAAGGACGCGCATATTAGTATGAGGGGATACAGGTATTGGTTACTTGTATCCTTTTTCTATGAGCACTTATCTCACGGGAGGGATAGGTGCCTTTTTTTGTGCGTTTGATTGAAAAAAATGGAAGGGGAGAGAGGATTATGAAAAAGTGCTACACAAGAAAATTGTTAAAAAGAGAGTGTACAGATAGTGGATAGTGTGGATTGTAGATTGAACAGAAATTAGAAGAAGGTGCTTAAATGTTTGAAGTGTTATTTAAAATGAAATGGTTTTTTAAAGCGTATTGGAAAAGATATTTAATTGCAGTTGTGCTTTTAATGATTGCCAATATAGCAGAAGTAATTCCTCCTTGGATTATAGGGGTTGCAATTGATGATATTGCCTTGGGGACCATGACGGAAGATTCTTTGGGAAATTATTTGTTATGGCTTGGGTTGATCATAGTAATCGGATATGTGATTAACTTTACTTGGCAATACCAATTATTTGGTGGTGCTCTAACATTGGAACGCATTTTCCGTAAAAAGTTAATGCACCAATTCCTGAGAATGACGCCAACCTTCTATGAAAAGAATCGCACTGGTGATTTAATGGCTCGTGCTACGAACGACTTGAATGCCGTTTCTTTAACAGCGGGTTTCGGCATTATGACGTTATTGGATTCAACCATTTATATGGGGGCCATTATTTTGGCAATGGGCTTTTTGATTTCATGGAAGCTGACAATATTGTCAATGCTGCCAATCCCGATTATGGCTGTTCTCATGCAGTATTACGGAAAAATTGTACATGAACGTTACATGAAGGCCCAGGAGTCCTTTGGGCAATTAAATGATAATGTTCTTGAATCCGTTGCAGGTGTGCGCGTAATTCGTGCCTATGTTCAAGAAAAGAAAGATGAAAAACGTTTCGCTGATATGAGTGAAGAAGTATACGAAAAAAATATTCATGTTGCCAAAATCAATGCGCTATTTGGTCCAATTACAAAAGTAGGTACCGGTATAAGCTATGTTGTAGCATTGGGTCTTGGTGCCTCGCTGGTATCAAATGGGGAAATGACAGTTGGGCAGCTTGTTACTTTTAATGTTTACTTAGGGCTTGCAGTCTGGCCAATGATTGCCATTGGTGAATTGATAAATGTCATGCAGCAAGGGAATGCCTCTCTTGACCGTGTTCAAGAGACATTAAACTATGAGCAGGATGTAAAAGATCCGAACGATGCAACCGACCTTGTTAGTCCAAATTCGCTTGGGTTCAATGAATTTTCATTCCAGTATCCTATGTCACAAATGACAAACTTGCAAAATATCTCCCTCCATGTAAAACGGGGCCAAACACTTGGAATCGTGGGGAAGACAGGAGCGGGTAAAACAACCTTCGTGAAGCAATTGCTAAAGGAATATCCACTGGCGGAAGGGCAATTTACAATCGGAAATGTAGATATTGCAAAGTTAACAAAGGAGCAGCTGCTTGAATGGATCGGCTATGTTCCCCAGGATCATGTGCTATTCTCAAGAACCATTCGGGAAAATATCCTATTCGGAAAAGAAAATGCGACAAAAGAAGAAATAGACGAGGCTGTTGAGCTCGCTTATTTCGAGAACGATCTGAAGCATCTCCCATTAGGACTTGAAACATTGGTTGGAGAAAAAGGAATTTCACTATCAGGGGGGCAGAAACAAAGGGTCTCGATTGCTCGTGCCATGATTAAAAACCCGGAAATCCTTATTTTAGACGACTCCCTATCAGCAGTAGATGCTAAAACAGAGGCCAAAATCATCGAAAATATAGGCCGTGTAAGAAATGGCAAAACAACGATTATTACAACGCATCGTCTATCAGCTATCCAGCATGCAGACCAGATCATCGTATTGGACGATGGAAAGATTATTGAAGAGGGAACACATGAGGAGCTACTTCAAAAGGATGGCTGGTACAAGGAACAATATGATCGACAACAGCTAGAGGAGGTGCCTAGCGAATGAGTACTAGTAAACGATTATTCAAATATGCCATGTTTTTCAAAAAGCCGATTTTTATTGGATTAGCGCTGTTAACACTTGCTGTTTTTACAGATTTAGCTGGACCCTTTATTGCTAAGCATATCATTGATAATTATATGACGCCTGGTTCAATTGAACTTCAGCCGATAATCAATTTGCTTATTGTCTTTTTGGTATTAGCTATTGCAACGGCGATTCTCCGCTATTTTATGTTTATCTATTTGCAAATCGGTGCAAACCGTATCATTCAAAAGCTGCGAAAAGATGTGTTTGGTCATATTCAGACGTTATCCATTGATTACTTCGATAATTTACCGGCAGGGAAAATTGTTGCTCGTGTAACGAATGATACAGAAGCAATCCACAATTTATATGTTCAAGTGCTATCCCAGTTTTTAACGAGTTTCATATCCATTTTCGGTGTTTATATTGCACTGTTTATCCTGAATGTGAAAATGGCGCTGGTTGCATTGGTTGTTGTTCCGATTATCTATATTTGGATGATTGCTTACCGAAAATATGCATCCCAGTATAACCATGTCGTACGTACGAAAATTGCGGATATTAATGCCATGATTAATGAATCCATCCAGGGGATGACCATTATTCAAGCGTTTAAACGCGAGAAGCAAATGAAGGATGAATTTGCAGAAATGAATAATGAGCATTATGAATATCAAAGGAAGCTGTTATTCCTAGATTCCGCCACGTCTTTCAATTTAGTGCATGTGATGCGATTGCTGTTCTTTGTTGTATTCATTTATTATTTTGGAAAACAATCGATGACGGCAGTTGATGTGATTACAGCCGGAACTTTATATGCATTCGTGGATTATATTACGCGATTGTTTGGTCCGATTGTGAATATCGTAAATCAATTCTCGCAACTGGAACGCTCCCTTGTTGCTGGTTCCCGTGTTTTTGAATTGCTCGATCGGAAGGGCGAGGCGGTTAGCGAGGAATCGATTCCAAGATATGAAGGGAACGTTGTGTTCGAAGATGTGTCGTTTGCTTACAAGGATGACGACTATGTATTGAAGAACATTAATTTCTCCGCGAAAAAAGGAGAAACGATTGCCCTTGTTGGCCATACGGGTTCTGGTAAAAGCTCGATTATGAATTTGCTTTTCCGCTTTTATGATCCGCAAAAGGGGAAAATCATCATTGATGGCAAAAATATATTATCGATTTCCCGTCAATCATTCCGTGAGCATATGGGGATTGTTTTACAGGATCCGTATTTATTCACGGGAACAATCGAAACCAACGTTAGTTTAAGGGACCCGCGCATTTCGAGGGAAACTATGGAAAGAGCCCTTGAAGCGGTTGGTGGAGATAGGGTATTAAAGAATCTCGAAAAAGGGCTTGATGAGCCGGTAATTGAGAAGGGAAGTACACTTTCCTCGGGCCAGCGCCAATTAATTTCCTTTGCACGTGCATTGGCTTTCGATCCGGCCATCTTGATATTGGATGAAGCTACATCAAATATAGACACAGAAACAGAAGAGATTATCCAGCATGCTATGGAAGTACTGAAAAAAGGAAGAACCACTTTCATTATTGCTCACCGCCTTTCTACTATTAAGAATGCTGATCAGATTCTGGTATTGGATAGAGGGGAAATTGTCGAAAGAGGAACTCATGAAGAATTAGTAGCATTAGGTGGCCGTTACGAAACGATGTACCGTTTGCAAGCTGGGGCATTGAACTAAGCGATAGGGGTTGATCCAGGATTTTTGGATCAACTCCTTTCTTTATTTAGTGGTTTTTATGATTAGAAAATATGAAATATTACGAAAATACTATTGCTAATCTATAACGTAAACCGTATATTTAGATTGTCGAAATAATGTGCGGGAAGCGGTGTATTCGCCATGTATAAAAGGCTCAAAGATTGGTTTATTAATATTATGTCCTTTGATCGGAATATAAAATTATTCATGCTTTCCAATATTCTCATCCAAATTGGAATGGGTGTTTTTGGTGTCATGTACAATCTTTACATTCGCGAATTAGGTTATTCAGAAACGGTGAATGGCAGTGTCATATCGATTACTTCTTTAGCTACTGCTTTAATGTTGGTGCCAGCAGGGATAATAAGTGACCGAATAGGCAGAAAATCGATATTATTGGTTGGTACATTCATTTCAGCAATCATGCTCTTTGGCAGGAGCATTGTTTCCGTTGAACAGCCGATTCTGGTATTTGCCTTTCTAACAGGCATTGTATGGGCATTTGTTCAAGTTTCCGGTGTTCCGTTTTTGGCGGAAAATTCAAAGCCGACGGAAAGAATGAATTTGTTCAGTATTCACTTTGCCCTGGTCACGGTTGCCAATGTAATCGGAAACTTGCTTGGGGGGGTTGCTGCAGACGGATTTGAACTACTCTTCCATTTTGGTGAAGTGGAAAGCATACGTGGTTCGTTGCTTTTGGGAGCCGCTATTTTCGCATTTGGTTTGCTGCCCTTGCTAACACTGAGTTCTTCGAAAGCTGAAAATCAACCACAAGGGCAATTATTAAAATCAGCTGATGAGATAGAGAATTCACAAGATAGTAGCTTCAAGAAGAATTTTAGAATGATCCTTCTATTTGGAATAGCGAATTTATTGATTGGCACCGGTTCAGGGTTGGTAATCCCATACCTGAATTTATATTTTGCCAATCGCTTCGATGCATCGAATTCATATGTAGGGTTAATTATTGCTTTAGGTTCTGCCATGACTGCTGTCGCAATGCTAATTGGACCTTTGCTTGTAAAAAGGGTAGGTAAGGTTCGTGCATTAGTAATCTTTCAGTTATTGTCCATTCCTTTTCTATTTTTAACAGCTTTTACAAATTCGCTGCTTATTGCATCAATCGGCTTTTTGATGCGTCAGGCTTTAATGAATGCAGGAAATCCAATACAAAGTGCGATTGCGATGGATGTTGTTCACAATAAATATAAAGGGCTTGGAAATTCAGTAAGCCAGATGGTTTTTAATATTGGATGGGCTACAATGGGGCTTCCTGCTGCATGGTTAGTGACGACATACGGCAATTACTGGGGGTATGCTTATGCATTTTCTATTACCGGCATTCTCTATTTGATAGCGTCCACCTATTTTTATTTGGTATTTAGCAGGAGATATAAAGTACAAGATTGAGGCAGTTGCTGCATCCTAACAACAAACGAGCTCGCCATGGCGAACTCGTTTTTTTTCAATCGTACACATGGAACAGCATTAATTCGTGAATCATTTTTTCGACGGAAGGCTTGTCTTCATCAGTTGGCTTGTCTCCCAACCAAACAATCCCGCCATCTTTTTTGTATTCGGCTTTATATAATTGTTGCTTATAGTAAAACGAGATTGCCCACCCCGGCAATAAATTATTTTCGAATAAAGGCTTAAAATGAAAATGTTGAATCATTCCTATTCCCCCTGAAACTTTCAATATACGTTAATCGTACTAAAAGTTTGAAGGAATGGCTAACATTATCTTTATGAGATAGGACTCTGATATAATAGGAATGAGTTTGAAAGAAATGAGAGGATGTAAATGGAGAACGCAATTATTACCATTATTTTCATGGCGGTAGTCGGAGCAGTTATTGGAGGCTTCACAAACTACTTGGCCATTAAAATGTTATTCCGACCGTACAATGCAATCTATATTAAAAATTGGCGACTGCCATTCACACCCGGTCTAATGCCAAAAAGACGCCAGGAATTATCCAAACAAATTGGGGTAACAGTAAAAAACTACTTATTAACACCAGAAGTATTTCAAAAAAAGCTTTTTAATGAAGAAATCAAATCCACAGTTTTAAACTTTGCGAGAGAGAAAGTCGAAGACACACTCTTTACAAATGATAAAACAATCTATGATTGGCTAAAGCAAGGTGGTTTTGAACAATTACCTGATACAATTGAACAAAAAGTGGATGGTATCATAGAAAAGCAATTCTATTCAATGAAAAACACGCTATCAACTAAATCTATTGAAGCGTTATTGCCAACGAATGTACATCAAGTGATCGACCGTAAAATTCCTGAAGTGGTCACTTATATTTTGGATAAAGGGGAAGAGTATTTCCTTTCACCTAAAGGCGAAGTGACAATCAGAAACATGATGGATGATTTCTTGGGATCAAAGGGATCGTTTGGTGGCATGATTCAAATGTTCTTAGGGGATTCAGCTTCGGTTGTCTTGAAAATACAACGTGAATTAATCAAATTCTTGAAGGCACCAGGAACAAAAAATCTTTTAGTGAATATTATTTCTCAAGAGTGGGATAAAGTGAAACAGCAATCGATGATCAAATACTTAGAGGAAGTCGATTTCGATGCCATTCTAAAGAATATACAGAATTACGCCAAAAGAGAACTCAACATTCGTGAACATTTAAACGAGCCGATCAGTTATTATTGGCCACAAGGTAATGACTACGCAAAATATGATCTACTGCCAAAATTGGTTGACAGAGGCTTTAACGAAGCTGAAAATAAGCTGGAAGATGTATTAAATCGTTTGAATTTAGATGAAGTTGTTCGTGAACAAGTGGATTCTTTCCCATTGCAAAAGCTGGAAGAACTTGTATTGAGCATCGCCTCAAAGGAATTAAAAATGATTACAATCTTAGGTGCTGTTTTAGGTGGCTTAATAGGTATTGTTCAAGGTTTAATAGTGTACCTATTTAATTAAAAAAAAGAGAGTGGGAAAAAACGTGATCAATATTTATGATGACATTAACAAATTAGAGGCAACATTGCGCCAAACAGAAGAATTCAAGGTTTTAAAGGACGCAGTAGAAGCGGTTCGTGCAGATGAGGAAGCAAGAGTCCTATTTGCAAACTTCCGTGACGTACAAATGAAGCTTCAGCAAAAACAAATGAATGGCGAACAATTATTGGAAGATGAGCTGCTGCATGCACAGAAAACTGCACAACTAGCCCAATCAAGCCCAACAATTCTAGCGATGCTGGAAGCAGAAATGGCACTTAGCAGAATCATCGAAGAAGTTAATCGCATTCTAGTAAAACCTATACAATCTTTGTATGACGGATTGTAATAATGCATACCCCAAAAGCTTAAGAAAGAAAGCTTTTGGTTTTTTTTATGGGTATAAAGTGGGGGTAGCTGGGTTGCGGATACTATTATAGTAAGACAGAACTGGGCAGGGAGAAGGAGCCTCGTTGCCCGTAAATCTGTAATCAAACGGAACCGGGAAGCGAGAAGTGGACTCGTTGCCCCTAATCGGAGTAATCATAGAGAACCGGTCAACGAGAAGCAATCTGCCTCTCAAAAAAGCAAAATAATTACCAATTCCCTTGCACCATTTGTTATATTAAAAAGACGTGCTATAATTAACGTTTGAAATTCAATTAATTACTCGCTTCTGAGTAATTTCTCCTTTGTTGTTAACGGTATTCTGATATTAATAGGGAAGAGAGATACAGTGATGAAAAAAATCGAAGTAAATGAAGTATTTAAAGAAGATTGGAACCGAGTCTTGAATCATATTGCCAACTTATTCTACGAAGACTCTAAAATCGTAGTGACTGCAGAAGATGCAGAACTATCTTTCCATTTCCAGCATTCAATAGATGAAGATCATACAATCCATACTGCCTGTGAATTGACGGTAGACGGATTAGCATATACAAGCAAATATTCAATTCAGTACGATACACAAGGAACTGAAAAAGAGCAGGGAATTCGTATGAAACGTGCACTTTCTCATGTCATGCTGGATGTTCTTGAGCAGTATACAGGAATGACGCAGCAGTGGGGGATTCTAACAGGTGTCCGTCCGACAAAGCTCTACCATAAATATCGTCAGCAAGGCATGAGCGATGAAGAAATCTATGCAATTTTAAAGAAGGACTTCCGTATATCGGATGCGAAAATCGCTTTGATGAGCGAAATTGTAAAACGTCAACTAGTGACAATTCCCGATCTAGATGAATTGGGCAAAGAGCTTTCCGTGTATATTGGCGTCCCATTCTGTCCGACAAAGTGTGCATATTGCACTTTCCCGGCCTATGCGATTCAAAGCAATCGTAAAGCCGGACGTGTAGAATCTTTTATTGATGGATTGCATATTGAGATTCGTGCAATGGGTAAATGGTTAAAGGACAATAATATGAATATTACTTCTGTCTACTGGGGTGGGGGGACACCTACCTCCATCGAAGCAGATGAAATGGATGCTTTATATAAAACGATGTTTGAATCCTTCCCAAATCCAGAAAAGATTAGAGAAATTACAGTAGAAGCCGGCAGACCTGACACGATTACTACAGAGAAGATTGAAGTTCTGAAAAAATGGGGGATCGATCGAATTTCAGTTAATCCTCAAAGTTATACAGATGAGACATTGAAGGCAATTGGCCGTCATCATACTGTTCAGGAAACAATCGATAAATTCTGGTTGTCCCGGGAATCAGGGATGAATAATATCAACATGGACTTAATCATTGGTCTTCCTAATGAAGGAATCGAGGAGTTCCAGCATTCATTGGATGAAAGTGCTAAAATGCAGCCGGAATCACTAACGGTTCATACTTTATCCTTCAAGCGTGCATCTGAAATGACCCACAATAAGGATAAGTACAAAGTAGCCGATCGTGAAACCGTAACGAAGATGATGGACATGGCGAGTAATTGGACAGTAGAAAATGGATATGTTCCTTATTACTTATATCGTCAAAAGAATATCCTAGGAAACTTGGAGAACGTAGGATATTGCAAGCCAGGCGAGGAGAGTATCTATAATATTGTCATAATGGAGGAAGTTCAGACTATACTAGGGATCGGCTGTGGGGCTTCTACAAAATTTGTAAATCCCGAAACAGGCAAAATAACTCAATTCCATAATCCAAAGGATCCAGCAGCGTACATCATGACTTTCGAAGAGGCCATTGAGAAAAAAATTGACATGCTAAATGAGCTATATACTACGCAAATAAAACAATAAACGTTAAGGCAGAGTAATCTTCTAAATATAAGATAAATAAAAAGAACCGGGCATAATTTTGCCCGGTTTTACTTATTTAAACTAAAAACAATATACTACATAGTAAATCAGGGTTTAATTAGCATCTACTTGAACATAACTTACCTCAGATAATAGTACTACTACATCTCTTGACTCTCTTTCATAGCTGTCAGTGGATTCCGATAAACGGAGAATGGAATTATTAACGGATAACAGTTCCCCGCTATACAATTCTTCACCAATGGCAACTGTTATATCCTGATTAACTAATCTTCGAAGTTGGTTGTATAAATAATTTTCAAACAACATTAGCACCTCCTTTTTAGTAAGCTAAACTTTTAATGCTTGTTAACGGAACATACAGTAAATGAGCAGCAGTTCTTAGAACAAAATAGTCCTCTTCAACTTCTATTAATATTCCAGAGAGACTTGAATATTCTGTTGAAACTTCAATTGTAGAACCCTCTAAAGACTTAAGAATTAAACGTAGTTGCCACATATTTATCTCCTTTCTTTTGCAGTATGTTGAATTATATGTTTGCTTGATAGATTTCGATTGGGTAAACGTATGTAAATTTCCATTATTTATTGAAAAAGTTTTAAAAATAAGTAGAACGCACAAACAATGTGAAATAGATTTCATAGTTTAAATGAGAGGTGATAACTATGAAAAAAAGAGAAGAAGGGTTAGTCAGTTTTGTGATTCCATGCTATAATGCATCCCTTTATATTGAAGATTGCTTAAACGGGCTACTATCGCAGACTTATAAAAATATAGAAGTAATCCTTGTAAACGATGCTTCGACAGATAATACACTGGAAATAGTAGAACAGTGGATAGAAAATACAAAGCCGCCTTTTCCAACCATTGTATGCAATCTTCCAGTGAATACAGGTTTTGCCGGAGCACTCACTACTGGATATTTTATGAGTTCAGGGGAATATATTGCACTTAACGATGCGGATGATATATCTCACCCAGCCCGTGTTGAAAAACAAGTGGAGTTCTTATTGGAAAATCCGGAATATAGTTTAGTAGGAACAAACTATAAGGCATTTAGCGATGGAAAAAAAGAAGACGGTAAAGAAGCGGATTGGCTGTATTATGGAGACTCTATCCGCAAAATTTATGGTTTAGGGAAACACTGCGTTTGCCACGGCACGATTTTATTCCGAGGTAAATATTTTGATTTATTTGGCGGCCCAACAAGAAGAATCAAAGGAGCAGAGGACTATGAGTTTATCGTAAAGTTTTTAAATGCAAACCTAAAAATAGAAAATCTAAAAGAGGTTCTATATTACTACCGGTTACATGATAAGCAGCGTTCCAAAGAGTTTTATGGAAGTGGTGAAAAGTGAATAATGAAAGGGTGTTGCTAGTAATAGATGCCATGTATATTGGCGGTACCGAAACCCATGTATTGGGTTTGGCAAAGGAGTTGCTAAAAAACAACGTGTTTGTTGCAATCGCTGCCAGGAAGGCAGGTACTTTGGCAAGCTCCTTTGAATCATTAAATTGTCCAATATATCATATCGATTTTCCGCGAACCCTAGATCTTGAGGAAACACTGGAGAAACAGTTAGTAGGAAAGATTGAAGATATTATTGAGGCCGAAAAAGTATCTCTTGTCCACTTCCATCAATCACCATCAGGATACTTAGCAGGTAAGGCAGCAAAAAATAAAGGAATTCAAGCAGTTTTAACTGTTCACGGAACTTACTATCCGGACCATGAAATTCGTAAGCTTCTTGATTTATCCGATTCAGTCATTTGTGTTAGTCCCCCCCTATGTGCTTATATAAAATCATTTGGTGTTCAAAATACTAATTTGGTTCCAAATGGCATTAATTTGGAGGAATACTCTCGGGAATCCTCATATGAAGAATTAAGAAATGAATTGAAAATACCGAAAGATTCTTTAGTCGTTCTTTATGCAAGTAGAATTACTTGGTCAAAGGCCAGTGTCTGTTCTACTTTTCTAAGAGCTTGCAAGGATCTTAAACTAAATCCAATTCCAAATCTTCATGCAATTGTAGTAGGTGATGGCGATAGATTGGGAGACATAAAAAATTTAGCGCTGATGATAGAGAAACAGTGCAAAGGTCCCTTTATCCATACGGTAGGGGAACAGCATAATATGCATGCTTATTATTCAATTGCGAATTGTGTAGTTGGCACAGGGCGTGTAGCACTAGAGGCAATGGCTTCGGAAAAACCAGTTATAGCAGTTGGAAACCATGGATATTTTGGAATTGTTAATCAGGATAATATAGATGAAGCATGGAACCATTATTTTGGAGACCATGGTTCAAAAACCGCTTGCAGCAGACATATTTTGAGGGATGAATTAAAAAAACAGCTTCAAGATAGAGAACTTCTTAAGTTGAATGGAATAGAATCTAGAAAAATAGTGGAAGAGAAATTTAATATCCAGAGCATAGTGCCGGCTATTATGAAAATTTACTCCGAAACAGTAAAAGGAGGAAGCGAGGATTGAAAAAGCTCCTATATATAGGTTGGGTTGGCTTTAATAATTTAGGAGATGAATTATTATGGAACATCTTCAAAGAGACTTGCGGTAAATATCTAAATCAGGATCAGATTGAAATGACGCCTTCTGTACCTGGTGTCGATCTAAAAAATCTTGAAAAATATGATACGGTAGTCCTGGGGGGTGGCTCTCTATTATTGCCCGGATATCTTCAAATTCTCCAAAATGCTCTCCATAAAGGGAAATCCGTCATCATATGGGGGACAGGATTAGACTGGATTGGGAAGGAAAATTTAGATCTATTATTAAACGATAAATTAAATTCGTTGGAACAAAATTTCAAGCAAAAGGACATAGACGTGCTGGACGAAGTAATTGAAGGCGCACTTTTTGTGGGGGTCAGGGGACCTTTAACCAAAAAGGCGATCGAAATTATGCTCGGAAAAGAAAAAGCCGACAAAGTACAAATTATTGGGGATCCGGGGTTACTATTGCAAAAACCAGACTCTAATAGTTCCACTCAAAAAGATAAAGTAATTGGCATGAACTGGGGCACTACCTTCAATCGTTTATATGGAGGAAATGAATTATTAGTTGAGGAACAGCTAGTTGAAACAGCTAAAGCCTTAATCAATTCAGGTTATAAAATCATGATTTATATAGTATGGGCAGATGATATCCCTTCATGTGAAAGGTTATACGACAAAATAAATGACCCGGAAAATGTGGTGCTTGATAAAAATCTTTATACAGAAAATGAGCTAATAGAAAAATTATCAAGATGCACTGGGACGATTAACTTTAAATTACATGCAAACTTTTTATCTTTCACTGCCGATGTTCCTGCAATTGCATTGGGGTATCGCTTTAAAGTATTTGATTTTGCGGCCTCAGCTGGATTACAGCATTTAGTCGTTTCTACGGATTCGCAGCAACTGGCCAAAGAATTGCTGGAACGTGTGGAAATCATTGAGAATAGTGAAACAGCGATTATTGACCAATTCCATTCCATCAAAAAGAAATTCGAACCACTATTGGAATCAATATTCACTAAAAATTTGCTGTAAGGAATAGTTTTGGTTGTGTTATAAGGAGTTTAATCATTACTCTAATAAAAAGGTTTAAGGCTTCCAAGAGTTGATGCAACTTTTGAGAAGCCTTTTTATTACTGCAAAAAAAAGAATGGGATTAATTCAAAACTTCATAAAATTGGGGAAACCAAAGTCTTCCGTTATTCGTCTGTGTTCAGCATTTATTTAAAAAACAATTTGTAATCTTTTTTATCAAAACGGAAATAATTGTTAACTTTGTTATTCTACTTATATAGTAAAAATGATATATTATTTAGAAGACAGAAAATTCACTTTTGTAAGATTTTTGAAATACTTTAATTGTAAATAAGTAATAAATCATGTATAACTTTAAATATAATAGGTATGAGAAAAGTAATGGGATGGGTTAGGGAGTGATGAGTTGCAAGAACTAGAAGAATTAAAAATCACTATGGATTCTCTAGTCAGAGAAGAACGGTTTGATGAATTTTTTAGTTTGTTTGATCCAACAGCAAGTCTTGCATTACAAGAGAAAAATTACAGCTTATTGATTGATTTGAGTTTAAGTAGAAGTAAAATATACTATAATCTAGGGGATATACAATCCTGTATTGCCGACTTGAAAAAAATTACGGAATGGATAGACGATTATGGTACGGATAATCAAAGAATTACCTATTTAAATACGTACGCAAGTGTTTGTGGGGAGCTTGGGAACCAAGAGAAATATCTGGAATATTTAAATAAAGCAAAAGTACTAGCCATCGAAATTAATGATATCTATTCACTATGTAAGATTTATAATAATTTAGGAGTCTATTATCTAGTTAAAGAACAACCAGAAGAAGCTGTAGATATTCTTCTTAAGGCCCTGGAATTTTCGAAACAGCTAAATGATGAACAAGAAGAAGAACTTATGGTTTATGTAAGGTTAAACTTATCCAAAGGATATACGGATCTGGGGGAATTTCAGAAAGCTGAGGAGCTTTTTGATTTTTTATTTTCCTATATTGAAGGTAAGCAGATGATCAAAATATCCATTTATGTTTTACAATATAAGGGATTATGGTTCAAAGCACAAAAACGTTATGAAGAAGCAAATGATATCTTAGTGAAAGCGAAGGAATTTGCTTGTAAGAATAATGATTATATTTTATTGGAAGAAATCAATAAAATTTTAGTAGCAGTTATTACCGAGTTAAATGATAAAGATCGTCTAATCGCTATTCAAAAAGATTATATTGATATTCTATTGAAGCTGAATGAAATTAATTTAAATCAAAATATTATACAAATCGAAATGACTCAAAATGAAAAACAGTATGAGTCCATTTCAACCAAGGATCCTTTAACAACTTGCTATAATCGCCGGTACTTCGAGGAGAATATTAAGAAGTGGTTAAAGGAAGCAGAAGCCACTGCGCAGCTGTTAGGCTTTTTCATCCTTGATGTGGATTATTTTAAAAGGGTTAATGATCGATATGGCCATCTGATAGGTGATGATGTTTTAAAGCATATATCCAATATAGCAAACGATCACTTATCCGCATTTGACAGTATTTTTGCAAGATATGGCGGGGATGAGTTTGTTGCAATTGTGAAAGTTTCATCGAGAAATGAGTTGATGGATGTTATCGATCAACTGTACATGCAAATATCAAATACAATCATTGAAGTGGATGAAGAAAAGATAGCCATTCAAATCAGTTTTGGTGTGAGCACCAATAGCAATGGGATGATTACAGAATACAAGGAAATCTTTAAATTAGCCGATGATGCCCTTTACGAATCAAAACGGAATGGACGAAATCAATATACAATAAACAGTTAAAGGAATAGCGGATAGCTATTCTTTTTACTTTATTAAAATAGGGTTCCTCCAAAGATTACACTTTGCATAATGGAGAGTGACGGGATTTCATATAAATGATGCTAGCAAAAATATCAAGCCAATCCATACACAAAGTGGTGAATAGAAGGCGGTGTCTTGTCTTGCAAATCTAGTATGCTTGATTTTCTTGAAAAAACCTACGTATTTACCTTCACCAATGGCACGCAGCAAGAAAACAATTCCACCGGCTATACAAAGCCGTTTTGAAAGAGGGGAGGAATTGATGGCATCAACCAAATCTATTTGAACGAGCAGAAGCAAACAAGCAAAAAAGCAAAGTAATCCGATAAAAAGTGTCCCCGCCATTCTTGGTTGTAAAACTGGCAATTTACGATCATCTTTCGTTGGAAGAACCGAGTTTACTCCCCATCCTCCTCCAAATGCCCAATAAACGTGCAACATACCAATAATTATAAAGAGTAGGGACGTCAATCCGATTAAAAGCTTTATCAATATACCACCTCTTCCGTATGTATCTTCTTATACCACCAAACAAAAGAAGCCCGACTCAGATGAGAATTGGACTTCAAATAGATTTGCATTTTGCCTCTACCGCTTCAATACCGTTTCCGATAGTTTATTGAAAGTTTTTAATTTCTTATATAAATCCCGAATACATCGCTATAATCTTCTTTTGAGTAGTTTCTGCTGCTTTCCTGCAGCCAGTGATTGGTAAATTCGGCAATGGATTTAAAGGATTCACCGGGAGAGGTTTGGCCGTGGCCGGATGAGGCAAGACTCCTTGCCGCATATTCCAGGCTATCGAACATATAGTTTCGGTGCTTTTCATTTTCACGCATAATTTTTTCCATCGTAACTAAGCATTTATATAAATCCTTTGCTTTTTTTGAAAAGTTCTTATGAATTTCAATACTAAAAGCCGATTCACCAATAGTAAACTTAATCTCGATATCCAGGTCAATTGCTCCTGCCGTTTCAAAGGAGACTTGGCGTATTGTATTAAATTTATAGTCATATCGTTTTAAAGTCCGTTTTTTTAGTGCAGCAGAATCTCCGTCAACATGAATTAATGCAAGGTTAGTGAAACAATACTCATCAGTTTTAGTTTTAATAAGAAAATAGATTTGTTCCCCTTTTTCATATAATAAGTAATCATCAGATTGTGTTTTGTCATATTCATAAGGTTCGATTACTTTCCCAATATCCGATAGTCTTAGAGCGTCAGATGCAAACTTTTTAATCATCTTCTCTCTCCTTCTTCATGTAGCAAATTGGTGTTTAAAGGAACATATGCTATTGTGATAGCTTGTATAACTATAATTTTAATGTGCCTATTTTAAGCTGAAGAAAACAAATGAACTCACCCTAAGGTTACGAATCTCTTGTCCTAATAATTCTGAAAATATGGTAAAATAAACTGAAAGTGCGATTCTTTAAGGAAGTATTTAAAAATAAATAAAGCATTAGGAGATAGGACATGCCAGTAAAAACAATTATTTTTGATTTAGATGATACATTATTGTGGGATAAGCAAAGTATAAAAACGGCATTCGAAAAAACAAGTGCCTATGCACAGGAAAAATATGATGTGGATTCAGACAAACTAGAAGAAGCAGTAAGAGCAGAAGCACGTAAATTATATGAATCCTATGAAACTTATAATCACACAGTCCTGATCGGAATCAATCCTTTTGAGGGGCTATGGGGAACATTTGATGACCCGACAGATTCATTCCAAAAAATGAAGGAAATCGTTCCTGCATATCGAAAAGAAGCTTGGACAAACGGTTTAAAGACTTTAGGCATTGATGATCCGGCTCTAGGGGCTGAACTAGGGGAACGTTTTGTAGAAGAGCGCAAAAAATCTCCTTATGTTTATGAAGATACATACACCGTGCTCGACGCACTAAAAGGTAAATATCAACTAGTATTACTGACAAATGGTGCACCGAGCTTACAAAACCTGAAACTTGAAATTACTCCAGAAATCTTGCCGTACTTTGATCTTGTCATTATCTCTGGCGACTTTGGTAAAGGCAAGCCGGATCCGGAGCTATTCCACTTTATGATGGACAAGGCAGGAATTGCCGCAAGTGAAGGAATTATGGTGGGCGACAACTTAAATACTGATATTAAAGGGTCCGCAAGTGTCGGCATGAAAAATGTATGGATCAATCGCGAGGGCAATGTGAACAACACAGAAGTAACACCAACCTATGAAGTAACCTCGTTGACAGAGTTTTTAAAGCTTGTCGAGAGCCTATAAGAGAAGTTTGAACAGGTGGATGAAAAGTATTATTTTCTCCATCTGTTTTTTAGTGGAATTATTTTGGTACGTAGGAGTAGTTGTTTCTAGGACCAAACTATGGATGGCTTATATTTAAGTATGCGTCCGAGTACCCGCATGACTAAAGGCTACGCCAAGCGTTACATATAAAAAAGGGATACTTCACCAATAGTGAAGCATCCATAATAATATTAAAGTGTAATTGCCTTTACTTCATCGATATTTTCCAGCTGTGCTACATAGTTTAAATCTTCTTCCGTTACGCCGTTGTCAATTGTAAGCATCATGATGGCAGTACCGCCAACTTGATCACGGCCTACTTGCATTGTTGCGATGTTAATATCCTTTTCGGCAAGTTTTGTTGCTACGCGACCGATTGCGCCTGGCTTGTCAATGTTCTTAATATAAAGAAGGTGACCTTGAGGAATCACGTCAACCACGTAGTTTTCAACTTTTACGATACGCGCGCCTAAACCGTTAAGTAGTGTACCAGCAACTGTATGAACTTCGTTTTCTGTTTTTACTTCAACTGTTATTAGGTTTGTAAAGCCTTTGGCAGTTGTTGTTTTATGTTCATTAATTTTAATGCCGATTCGTTCAGATAAGTAACGGGCATTAACATCATTTACATGTTCACCATGATTTTTTTGCAGTAATCCTTTTAAATTGTTAGATGTTAAAGGACGTACATCATAGTTTGCAACTTCACCCGCATAAGAAATGTTGATTTCCTTTATCGGCTCAGTTGTTACTTGAGATAGGAATTTCCCCAATTTTTCAGCTAGTTCGAAGAATGGTTCCACTTGAGCCAATAACTCTTTTGGAATTGATGGCATGTTAACCGGGTTTGTTACAGTACCTGTTTTAAAGAATTTAATTATATCGTTTGATACGTCAACTGCTACTGATTCCTGTGCTTCAATTGTTGATGCACCTAAGTGTGGTGTAGCAATTACTTGAGGCAAAGTTAATAATTTGTGATTTGTTGCAGGTTCTTCCACGAATACGTCAAGGGCAGCACCAGCAACTTTACCTTCCACGATTGCATCATATAGATCATTTTCATCGATGATCCCACCGCGTGCACAGTTAATGATGCGTACATCATCTTTCATAATCGCGAATTTATCTTTATTGATTAGGTTGCGTGTTTCAGGCAGGAGTGGCGTATGTACCGTAATAAAATCAGCCGCTTGAACAACCTCATCTACTGTACCTTTGGTAATGCCAAGTTCTTTTGCACGGTCTTCTGTTAAGAAAGGATCATAAGCAATGACATTCATACGTTGACCCTTCGCACGGTATGCTACTTCAGTACCAATACGTCCGAAACCAACAACACCTAAAGTTTTGTTTTTAAGTTCAACACCTACGTAAGATTTACGATCCCAAACACCGTTTTTCAATGCATTATAGGCTTGTGGAATATGGCGGGCAAGTGATGTCATCATTGCAATGGTATGTTCTGCTGCAGAGTTGGTATTTCCATCCGGTGCATTTACGACAATGACACCATGTTCCGTAGCAGCAGTTAAGTCAATATTATCAACCCCGACACCAGCACGGCCGATTAATTTTAAGTTTTTGGCTGCCGCTATGATTTCGCGAGTAACTTTTGTTTGGCTACGTACTAAAAGTACATGAACATCTTCAATTTTTTCAATTAGTTGTTCTGCTGTAAGACCTGTTTCAATCACGACATTCAGATTTAATTCTGTTTCTTGGCGAAGTGGGAAAATACCATCTTCACTTAGTGGATCAGCAATAAATACATTAATTAAGTTAGTAGCAGTTGCAGTTTTTGTTACCATTGATAATACGCTCCTTTAAAATTTATTTCACAAAAAATTTAGACTATTGTGTTGACACTTGATGCATAAAACCATAAACCACCAAAATAATGACTACTTTTTATGCCCGCAAAAAATATAAAAGCCTTTCACTCCCTACAAATTAATGTAAGGGGCGAAAGGCAAACTTATCATACTCACTCACGCGGTACCACCCTTATTCGTTGCAAAAAAATTTTTTTGCAACCTCTAAGCAAATGCGTAACGTGCATGAAGCGGATAGGCATACTTTTTAGTTTTCAGCCAATCTATTCTGGAGTGGAACCGCAATCGTCGAAAACGCTGATTTTCACCAACCATCAGCTCTCTAAAGGTTTCAAACGAACGAGCATGTCTCCGTCATAATATTTTTCGTTGATTTAATTGTTAACATCATAATACCTATCGTTCAGTTCTGTCAACATAATTTCTAAAAAAAATAAAAAAAACATATGAAAAGGCTTACTTAAATAACTAAAAAACGAACATTATATAGATAATAATAAATTAATATTCGTATATTAGAGTACCCGAAAAATATTGTCAAATAGCTCAAAAATGCTGGGAATTACTTGATAAGTCAGAATATTAGTACGCAGATGCTTACAAAGCATGTTAGAAGAAAAGTAGAGTGTTTAGGGAAATAACACGATAAAACGAATAATTCCTATCTATTCAAAGAAAGCTCCTTAAGTTGAAAGTGAAGTAATTATCAGTCAAGAAAACTATAAAATGATAATGTTGATGTTTTTGGGATATCTGTTTACGGGAAGAAAAGTTGGCAAATATATATGAAGATAAAGGGAAATTGCAGCGAAAAATTGAATGTATATACTGAATAAGGATTCACTAAAGAAATGGAGGGTAATTAATGGCGTATGAAACAATAAAAATAGAAATTGCTGATCGACGTGCAACCTTGACATTCAACAGACCGAAAGTCGCAAATTCGATGAATCTATTAATGATGGAGGAACTTGCGGATTGCCTGGAGTTTTTAAGGGATAATCCTGAAGTGCAGATTTTGGTTATTAAAGGCGAAGGAAATATTTTCTCCGCTGGCGGTGATATAAAAATGATGGTTACTTCAGGTGATCCAAAGGACTTCGAGAGCATTATGAACTATATATCGCGAATGGTCCTAGCTCTTTACCAGTTGCCAATGATCACGATAGCGCAAATCCGAGGGGCCGCTGCAGGTTTAGGGTTTAGCTTGGCGTTAGGATGCGATGTGATCGTGGCAGAAGAGAATAGCAAACTTGCCATGAATTTCATCGGTATTGGGCTAATACCGGATGGTGCCGGCCATTTCTTTATGAAGGAACGAGTTGGCACACCAAAAGCAAAACAGCTGATTTGGGCTGGGGATATAATGAACCCGGAAGAAGCGTACCGATTGGGACTTATAGATTACCATGTAGACGAAGGCGAAGCGGAAAGTTTTGTAGACCAGCTCGTTGGGAAGTTTTTATCTTCTCCGATTTTAGCAATGCTAGAAACAAAAGAAATACTTCACGGAGAAAAAATGATGGAGTTAACGAACATTTTAAAAAGGGAAGCATCCGGACAAGTGAAGATGCGTAAAACAGAAGACCATCTTGAAGGAATCAAGGCGTTTATCGAAAAAAGGGCACAACAGTTTAAAGGAAAATAATAAAAAGGCGTCTCGAGCTTTTCGAGGCGCCTTTCATCATCATTAAACGTGGAATAAAACAAGTTTACCGGTAGAGTTCACAAGGCGATGCGTCGTATTTTCTACCCCTTTTTCTTCAATTTGTTTTTGTCCCTCTACCTTCGCCATTTCTTCATTTTCAAATGTCCAAACCTCGTCGAATAAAACTTCCCCCGTTTTCTCAAAAGCCGTAAATCGAAAATTTTCCATATCATCCCTACCCCTTTTATAGAAGATATAGTACATTATACAAGAAATAATGAGATAATTCATGGAATTAACGGGATTTCCAAATTATCCTATTTTTAGCTTTATGGATGTTGCTAAAGTAAATAGTTCTTATGAATTTCAATCGTATCAGTCGGGTTTGCATGTTACAATAGTAGTATCAGTGAGTCTAGAACTAGTATATAAAAAAGGAGTGTTTTCTGAATGAAAGGAATCACACAACTCCAAGCGGGTGAACAAGTAAATCAATTTTTATTAATCAAGCAAGCAACTAAAGGAGTTACAACCGTAGGAAAACCTTTCATGACACTCATCCTGCAAGATAAGAGTGGGGATATTGAGGCAAAGCTATGGGATACGAACGAAGACCATGAAAAAATGTACAGACCTGAAGTCATTGTACAAGTTGGCGGCGAAATTCATGATTATCGAGGAAAAAACCAACTACGCATCAAACAGATCAGAGTTGCTAAATCGGATGAGGGTATCCAGATCAATGACCTTCTTCCTTCTGCTACAACGCCGAAAGAGGAACTGTATGAAGAGTTGACGCAATTCTTCTTTGAAATTAAAAATCCAAATATTTCACGGATTACGAGATACATTCTTAAAAAGTATCAACAGGAGTTTTCTGTATTTCCGGCGGCTTCCAAAAACCATCATGATTATGCGTCAGGGTTAATTGATCATGTCGTTTCCATGCTTCGTCTAGGAAAAGCTATTTGTGATCTGTACCCTTCGTTGAACAGAGATTTGGTTTATGCAGGTGTCATCCTGCATGATATCGGAAAAGTGAAGGAACTTACCGGCCCGATTGCCACTACGTACACAGTAGAAGGGAATTTACTTGGCCATATTTCAATCATGGTGGATGAAATTGGTCTAGCGGCAAAAGAATTAAATATCGATGGCGAAGAAGTCGTGATTCTAAAGCATATTGTCTTATCGCATCACGGGAAAGAAGAGTGGGGGAGCCCGAAGAAACCAATGATTCAAGAGGCTGAAATTCTCCACTATATTGATAATATTGATGCAAAAATGAATATGCTGACAAGAGCATTAGCGAAGACGAAACCTGGTGAATTTACGGAAAGACTATTCCCATTGGACAACCGATCTTTCTATAAACCTACATTCGAATAGGCAATTAAACAAGGCACCCAAATGGTAAAGTGCCTTGTTTTTTTATTTAGGATTTTGTGTAAAAAGGAGATGTTAAGCTTCACCCTGAAGTTTCCTCATGTTTTCGTTCGGCTTACTTTTGTATATTTTCTAGATCATTCACTATTTCCTCGGTGGGAACTTCGCTGTAGCCATCATAGGATTTAACAACCGTTCCATTCTGGTCTACAAGAAAATACTTGATATCATGGACAACATCATCCGAACCCCTTAACTTTTTTACGACGGTATTAAAGGATTGCAGGGCAAATTGGGTCATTTCCGTTTGCTTATAACCTGTTAACAGCTCCCATTTCGATGTATTCTCTACAGGATAATAGGAGAGATAATTGTTTAGAATGTCTGGTGTATCATGGGCGGGATCAACCGTAAATCCAACAATTTTGTAATTTTCAATGTTCTCTTTTTCAATTGCGTTGTGTACATCTACCATATTGGAGGTCATAGGAGGACAAACTGTGCTGCAGCGAGTATATATAAACATGGCGAGCCATGGGGTGCCTTTAAGGCTTTCCAAGGAAACTGTGTCGTTTCGATGATTGGTGAATTGAAAATCTTTAACTTTAAAATCATGCTCAGCTTCAAATTTTGCAGCGGAACATCCAGAAAGAACGGAAATACAAACTAAAACTAACAGATAAATTCTTTTCATCACAAACACACCTTTGTTTTTAGATTATAGTTTGTACAAAAAAGAGAAATATTTGCCCTTTTAAAAGTTTTAAACTTCCTTTTAAGAATTATTGGAAGTAAGGAAGGAATTTCTATATACTTATGACTTGACCTAAATAGAGAGTGAGGAGAAGGGGATTGAGTTTACCAAATTGCCCAAAGTGTAATTCGGAGTATACATATCAGGATGGGGAACAATTCGTGTGTCCGGAATGTGCCCATGAATGGATGACAGGAGACGAACAGCTTGAAGCGGATGAATTGGTTGTAAAAGATGCAAATGGCAATCGATTGGCGGATGGCGATACAGTGTCGATAATTAAAGATCTAAAGGTGAAGGGAAGTTCATCCACTTTAAAAGTAGGGACTAAAGTAAAAAATATCCGACTTGTTGATGAAGACCATAATATCGATTGTAAAATTGAGGGATTTGGGGCTATGAAGTTAAAGTCGGAGTTTGTCAAAAAAATCTAATACAAAGAAAAACGCGTAAACTTTATGTTTACGCGTTTGCATTTTACTTTTCAGAAGTATCTGCTTCTTTATCGGAAGAAGTATCTTCTGCCTTATCAGCAGTATCTGAGTCAGTAGTTAGATAAGTAGATAAAGCTTCTTTTAGATCTTCGTCTTTAATATCCACATCTGCATCTTTTAGCAATTCTGAGATCTTAGCTGTAAAATCTCCTTTTTTAGCAGCAATTGCTTCTTTAATTTCGTCTTTTTTCTCTTCTAAAGTACCGTAATCTTCAACTTCGCGCTTGTCCGTCACTTCGATGATATGGTAGCCGAATTGAGATTGTACTGGTTCACTAATTTCATTTAATTCAAGTGCATATGCAGCATCATTGAATTCATCAACCATGGAGCCCACTGTAAACCAGCCTAGCTCTCCACCGCTGGATGCTGAACCATCAGAAGAGTATTCTTTTGCTAGTTCTGCAAAATCGCCGCCAGCTTTTAATTTTTCAACTACAGTACGGGCAGTTTCTTCGTCAGCAACTAGAATGTGACGTGCATTAAGTTCATATTTAGCTTGGTTGTAATATTTTTCGATTTCTTCATCTGTTACTTCTACATCCTTAGTCGCTTTATCTTGTAGAAGTTGGAAACGTACATTATCTTTAAATGCTTCTTCTGTTAAACCGTTTTCTGCTAACACGGTTTCAAAAGACTCGCCATATTGATCTTTTACTGAGTTGAATTGCTCGTCCACTTCTTCATCAGTAACTTCATAATTATTTTCTAGAACTTGTTCAACAACAACTTGCTCCAGTAATGCTTTCCCGGCAAGTGATTTAACGTCTTCATAAAATTGATCTTTTGTAATGTCACCATAAGTAGTGGATACTACTACTTCGTCGCCGGAATTACTACAAGCTGCTAAAGCGAAAACAGAAGTAGCCAGTGTTATTGCTAAAAATGGTTTTTTCATGTGTGTATACTCTCCTAACTTGGATTGAAATCAATAGTAACTATATCATAAACGTTTCAAAAACAAAATGGTTGCATGTTCGTTTGCCTAAGCACAGTTTGCATGCAAGCATAGTATAGTTCTTGAAAGGGGGTGTCGTAATGGGAAATAGCTACGGTGGCGGATATGGAACTGGTTTCGCTCTATTGGTTGTATTGTTCATCCTATTAATTATTGTTGGTGCAGCTTATATGTACTAATTAGTAGGGAACAAGCTAAAGTACGAAAGAGACAGGGAGCTAAAGGCATTAGCCTTTAGCTCCTTTTTGGCGGATAAGAAAGTAAACTGACTTACCTCCATAAGTGTCACTAAGATTCAATAGCCCAAAAGGCTGGCGATCAACCTGGTTTTCAAAAACTTGAACGTACAAATACCGTTTCCCAATTATCATTGGGTAAATTTCAGGCTTAATCTTTATAATGCTACATAAACTTCAACATAAAATGATACTAATAAAATAGTGATTAATATATTTATAGTTCGGAATATTTTTTCATGTTTTTCTTCTGGTATGTCTTTTTGCGTAACTAGTGCATATGTCATCCGATTAATCTGGAATAAATAAAATACTGAGAATAGCACTACAATTAAAAGTAGCAAATCTATTCCTCCCCTCTTTCACTTCCTTTAAGGATACAAAAAATGTCAATATAACACAAGTAAATGGTCCCTCTTAAATACAAAACTGAATACACAAACTAATGGCCTAGATAATTGACTGAACCAAAATTTCACAGCCTTTAGGTGTTTCTTCAATGACAGAATCCTTTGGTGCCCGGATTAAATTTTTTATAAATAATAAATCGATAAAACAAATACTGCAGTGGTAGGCCAATAATAAACACGAAAAATGAGCGTATTCTTCATAGGCAACAGCAAGGTATATAAGCAGGCCATTAATGATAATAAAGGGCGCTGCCAGGGTGAAGACATATCTCTTCTTCGGGATGATGGCTTTTATACGCATTCTTATGATTGGAATGAATTTATACTCGATTTTGACACGTAATTTAACCGATTTTCTATATTCAAACAATGAATAATAGTGCAGCAGCTTATGGATTGGATAGATCAGCACCAAACAAAGAGCAAATAGCCAGAAAACATCATCCCGATAAAATATTGGATGAATACGGCCAAATACTAAAAATGATAAAGAAAAAACAATTATAAATAAAGAAATAGCCATAGTTGTTAGCCATGCAGAGCCATATTCCTTTTTTATGTTAATTGTCTTCCAACAATGCAAGATGGACGACCCCTTTTTTATGGATTTTAGAATGATTAAGTTTATTGTGAGCAACTATTTATTATTTTTACTTCCGTTTGCAGTGAAAATATTGTAAATGATATGAAAGGCAATTGCTACTGTATTTTAGAAAAAATTTTTTGATAAAGATTATGGAAAAAGAAAAAGAGTGTATCGCTACACTCATAATAATCCTTGATATTCTATATTGTATTCATGCAAGCAAGCTTGAATTGTTCAAATTCATCTTTTCAAAATGAGTTGTTGATCTTCGTTTTCAACAATAGAGTCTTTGAAGTTCTTAAATGAACGTTCAAAAATCTCGATAAAATCTTCTCCATAAATGTTACGAATAACTGCCATAACATCTAAGAACTCTGGGAATCTACCATATAGTTCTTTTAATGCTAGAGATCCTTCAAGGATTGAATGATGTGTATCGTAATAATGGTCGTACATTTCCAAAATTAAATCAGAGCCTTTTTGCGTAAGTTCAACGTACGTATTGCGCTTGTCGTCATCACGTTTCGAAAACTCCAGTAAGCCCCGCTCCTCAAGTTTTTTGGAGAAGTTAAAAGCAGTGGAAACATGCATAACGCCAAATCTAGCAACATCAGAAATTGATGCGCCTTTTAAGTGAAATGCAATCCATAGAATGTGGTGTTCATTGATGTTTAAATCGTAAGGCTTAATCCATTGCTGCCAATCTTTTTCAACCGCTTTCCATAATGCCTTGGATAATTGTGCTATTCGTTGGCTATAGAGCATGGCTTCTTTCATTGTGTATGAATTTTCTGACAAAGCAAACACCTTCTTTCATTTACATTATAAAAATATTATAGCAGTAAAAGAAAAAAGTTTAAAGTTAGAAAAATTAAATAATTGAATTAAGGTGAAAAAATGTTATAAATTAGAAAAAAATAGTTGATTTCTACTCAAGTAAGTGCCAGATTCTAGGATGAAAGAATCACTCTTTTTCTTCCTCTTTCTTCTTCTTATTATTTAAATCTGATAAATTATTCTCGATTTCTATAATAGATTTCTGTAAACCATCTATTTCTTCTTTTAACTTCGCTGTTTCTGGTTCAATGTCCTGGGAGAATCTTGAAAAGGAGTGTTTTAATCCGTTTATTATTTCTGGGATATTATTTTTCACTTCACTTTTTATTGTCGTAAAAGAGTCTTTTACGCTTACAGAATGATGCTTAACTTCGCCAAGATACGACTTAGCAATTTTTGAATTTCTGGAGATGTTCGATCTGATTTGTTTTCCTGGTTGAGGTGCCGTGAAGAGCAAAGCTGTAAGTCCTCCAATAACACCGGCTGATAATCCAATTAAAAAAGGTTTTGTACGCATTTATTCCACTCCTTGTGATATGTAATTTACTGCATTCCTTGTATCCTTTAATTTAAAATTTCCTATTCTTACCCATATTAAACCATGAATTTGCCGAATTAAAAAGAATGGAAGAGGGATGAAGGTGTTGAAAATAGAAAAAAAGTGTAGTCAAAGTCAGTTTTGACTTTAACTACACTCGAATTATGCTTGTGACACGGATGTTTTGAAATTTGCACGTTTTAGAAGGTTTGTGATAATTGGATAGATGATGATAAAGGCAATAGCATTAAATGCAACAGCAGGTAAAACAACTGTCACAAATAAAAAGCCAAATGTGGCATCACCAGGTAATCCTGCTAATAATAATGCCATTGAAAGGAATATTGTTCCTGAAACAATTGTACAAATTCCAACAAGAACTGTTCCTGTTGCAACCTTTTGAATTAAGTGGCCAACAGCTAATACAATGCCTAAGAACACAAAACCTGTAATTGATTTATCAATGATATTTGGGAAGAAGCCACCTGGGAATGTTGAAAAAAGACCTGAAAGAACTCCTGTTGTTATTGCTAATAAAAATGTTTCTTTAAAGGTAGGGAATAATAGAATCCCTATAAACATCATTGTCAGCATGAAGTCAGGTTTCATGCCTTGTACAAACCCGGGAATCACCAGATAAAGTACCGCACCCACACCTACTAAAAGTGCCATTAAAACTAAGTTTTTTGTATTCATTTCTAAACTCTCCTCTACAATTCTATTCTCTTGGATTCCTAACGTGCACTCATTGCCGTTAGCGAAACTTACATTGATTTTAATCTGTAAAGATATATTTTGCAACCTCGTGTAATAGAATACTAATATTATCGTTTATTCTATTTAAGATTTTCCTTGATTTGGGCTGCTACGGATTGAAGGATGTCAGGTGTAAATTCTCCTTGTTTTGTTTCCCAATTAAGTTTTAATCCGTCTGTTTCGTCATAACGCGGAATGAAGTGCAGGTGATAGTGGAATACCGATTGACCTGCAAATGCCCCATTATTATTAAGCGTATTTAAGCCTTGTGGCTGGAAAGCCGCTTTAATGGCATTGGCAATTTTTGGTGCTGCAGCATAAAGGTTTCTTGCCACTTCTTCCGGCATTTCAAATAAGTCCTGGACATGCTGTTTTGGAATCAGTAATGTATGCCCTTTTGTCAAAGGGAAGACATCCATGAAGGCATATACGTTTTCATCTTCATAGACTTTCGTGCTGGGAATTGACCCATCAATAATTTTACAGAAAATACAATCGCTCATTCGTAACATCCTTTCAAAAACATTTTAAAGTAATTTTAACATATGAGAACTGATTCTAATCACAATTTTTGTTAAACTGAAAAAAGAATGGAGTGACTAATAAATTATGACAGTTCTACAACTAACAGACGTTACAGGTGGTTACACAAGAAAACCAGTAATTAAAGAATTATCTTTTACAATCGGTGAAGGAGAGCTGGTAGGTTTAATCGGTTTGAATGGTGCTGGGAAAAGTACGACGATTAAGCATATTATCGGAACACTCCTGCCTCAACAGGGAGAAATACGTTTAAATGGTGTGACTTTAAGTGAAGATCTTGATAAATATCGCTCTTCATTTTCCTATATTCCAGAAACACCGGTTTTATATGATGAGCTAACTTTAAGGGAGCATCTTGAATTAACTGCAATGGCTTATGGCATTGATGAACAGACGCTGGAGGTGCGTTCGCAAAGCCTGCTTAAGGAATTCCGCATGGAGAAACGCTTAAACTGGTTTCCTTCCCATTTCTCAAAAGGGATGCGCCAGAAAGTAATGATCATGTGTGCCTTTTTGGTAAACCCACAATTGTATATTATAGATGAGCCTTTTGTCGGCCTTGATCCACTAGGGATTCAATCGCTACTTGAACAAATGGATGAGAAGAAAAAAGATGGGGCTTCCATCCTTATGTCTACGCATATTTTATCGACGGCGGAAAAACATTGTGATCGGATTATTTTATTGCATGAAGGGCGAGTACGCGCTCAAGGGACGATGAATGATCTCCGCAGAGCTTTCCAAATGCCAAATGCAACTTTGGATGACCTCTATATCGCCATGACAAAGGAGCAAGACCATGAATAATTTGCAGGAGGTATGGTCAAAGCGGTTTAATCACTATATGACGGAAGTGCAAAAATATATGCGCTTTGTGTTTACAGGCCATTTGGCACTCGTACTAGTCTTTGTCATTGGTGCAGTAGGGTATCAGTATAGCGAGTGGTTAAAAGAGGTAGCTGGTACTTTTCCCGCGGAGTGGATTGTCGCAATGGCAATTGGTTTCATTTTAGCGCTTAGTCGGCCGGTTACCTTGCTTAGAGAACCGGACCAAGTGTACTTATTGCCATTGGAGTCGAAAATGTCTAGCTATTTCATCAGTGCACTCAAATGGACATTTTGGTCGCAGACAGGACTTCCTTTCATTATTTATATCGTCGCAATCCCCTTACTGAAAGCCGTAACGGAATTATCCTCAGGTCAAATTTGGTTGGGGTTGGCGGTTATCGTTGTTTTAAAGTATCTCAATGTACATAGCGAGTTTAACTATCGTTATGCCAATCGTGGGGCTAGCTTAGCTATCGATCGAATCACTCGGGGAGTCCTTTCGATTTTAACAGTGCAATCTGCACTTACAGACGGGTATTCCTATGTGATTATCTTTATCATTCTATTATTTGTGTACAATCGTACATTGGCGAAGAGAGTGAAGCTGCAGCCGATCCCTTACGAGCATTTTGTGAAGGTTGAGCAAAATCGGATGATGGGTTTTTACCGATTTGCCAATTATTTTACGGACGTGCCACATTTACATGGCTCCATCCGAAGAAGAGGCTGGTTGAATTTCATCTATTCCATTGTGCAATACAATCAAAAAAATACACAAAGCTACTTAGTGTACCGTACCTTCATTCGAACGGATGACCATTTTTATTTGTGGGTTCGGTTAACGGCCATCTCGGGTTTAATCGCATTGTTCGTTAATATACCGATTGTTACGTGGATTGTTGCAGCAGCTCTTGGGTTCGCTACAACGATTCAATTAAAATATGCTTTATTATCCTCCGGTGATTTCCGCATGGATCGGCTTTACCCAGTGGATGGCTCACAACGAAAGAATGCTGTGCGCAAAGTATTAAGGCTCTTTATGGTAATCCAGGCGATTGTTGTAATGTTATGTTCTATAGGACAACCATTGTTTTTTGTAACAGGTATTCTTGTGATTGCAGTTAGTGAACTGACTTTCCAGATGACAAAGGACCCTTCAATTGAATACTAATGAAAAAGGAGTACTAAAACTGTGATATGTTTTAGTACTCCTTGTTTTTTTATAAAGTGGAAACAAGCAGAAATTGAACTTCTTCTTCGCTATTATTCCACCAATAATGATGACGGGTCGATTCAAGCATCATCGAGTCTGTTGCGTGCAGCTCTGTTATTTTCCCTTCCAATGAAATGGTAAGTGTCCCTTTGATGACATAGATAAATTCATGACCATAATGGGTAAATTCATTACCCACGTTTTCCTTCGGTTTCAAGGTAACGAGAATAGGATGGAAGGAAGCTTGAGTTATGTTGTTTGAAAGATCTTCGTAATAGAATGGGAATATTTTTTCTCCGAAACTTTCATCTTTGGATTCAGAGAAAAATATACTTGGATTAACATTTAATGCGTCACTGATTTTCCTTAATGATTCCAGCGTGACATTACACTTGTCCCGTTCAACTTGAGATAAAAAACTGATTGAAACGCCAGTCTTTTCGGATAGGGACTTAAGCGTCATCTTTTTTGTTTTTCTGGTTTTTCGCAAGATTTCACCTATGGTCATGTGCAACACGTCCTCATACTAAGCTACCAAAATTATACTCCAGAGAAGGAAGTTGCTCAAAGAAATAAAACTATTGACTGAAAATTCTAAAGTGTGTAATAATTTTATCAATAAATTTAAGTGTCACTTAAATCTGATCCTGGCCTTTATTTTTTACTTATAAATTTAAGTGGGGCTTTAATTATGAAAAGGAGGAAATTTATGAGTAGAAGTCAAATGACGAAAGTCTGGATTGCTAGTTTGGTAGGTAGTTCAATTGAATGGTTTGATTATTTTCTTTATGGAACCGTTGCGGCACTAGTATTTAACCAAGTTTTCTTTGTTACTGAAGACCCGACCGTCGGATTATTGTTAGCCTATACTTCGTTGGCTTTGGCCTTCTTTATACGCCCTTTGGGTGGGGTCATCTTTAGTCATATCGGCGATCGAATCGGAAGGAAAAAAACGTTGGTTATGACCCTGACGATTATGGGTGTTGCCACTGTATTAATGGGCTTGCTTCCTACTTATCAAGCAATTGGTGTAGCTGCACCCATTTTATTGATTACTTTACGTCTAGTACAAGGTATCGGAATAGGCGGTGAATGGGGCGGATCACTGTTGCTAGCAGTGGAATATGCGCCAAAGGATAAGCGTGGATTATTCGGGGCTTTCCCTCAAATGGGTGTGACAATCGGTATGTTTTTGGGATCGGGTGCCTTAACACTCATCACTTCGGTAGTTTCCCAAGAAGCATTTATCTCGTGGGGCTGGCGTATTCCATTTGTTGCAAGCAGCTTGCTGGTGATTTTTGGATTATGGATAAGAAAAGGACTGGATGAAACACCGTCATTTAAAAAGGTGCAAGAATCAGGAGAAATACCTAAACTACCGATCGTCGATATTTTTAAATACCATTGGAAGGAAGTTCTTATTGCCATCGGTGGGAAGGTAGTTGAAACAGCGCCATTCTATATTTTCGCGACTTTTGTTGTGTCATATGGAACGAATAACTTGGGCTTTACAAGTACTCAGGTATTGGTAGCGGTCATGATTGGGACGATTGTGACAACAATTTTAATGCCTGTTATGGGGAGTCTATCTGACAAGATTGGACGCAAGAAGGTCTATATTTACGGAACAATCGCTATGATGGCCTATGCATTCCCTTATTTCTGGCTACTGGAGCAACGGACATTTGCCACGCTTCTAATTGCTACAATTATTGGATTGGGAATCATATGGGCGCCAATCACGGCTGTATTAGGAACAATGTTCTCAGAAATTTTTGATGCAAAAGTTCGTTATACTGGTGTTTCCCTGGGCTATCAAATTGGTGCCGCTGTTGCAGGGGGGACTGCGCCATTAGTGGCTACAGCCTTATTGGTGCGATTTGATAATTCCTATGTTCCTGTAGCACTTTATATCATTTTAACCGCTGTGATTTCTTTAGTTGCAGTATTGGCTGTAAAAGAGAAAAGCAATCAGGAACTTGATGAATTTATAAATGGAAAAATGGACAGTCATGATCGAAATGTTGCTAGTAAAGAAAAGGTGGTACAACAGTAGAAGACGATAATTATATAACGGAGTGTTACAAATGATTATATTAAATGAACAAGAGATTAAAAGTTTCTATAAGGTAGAAGATGCGATTAGAGATATTCGGCAAACATTAAATGCGAAAGTACAAGATAAAGTGCTATCGCCTCATCGAACGGTATTGAAATTCCCGCATAAAAATAGTACCTCTATATATATGCCGAGTGCAGACCTGGAAAATAATATAGCAGCGGTGAAAGTAGTATCGATTTTTCCGAGTAACCCGGAAAAGGGCCTGCCAACTACGCAAGGGATCATTATTTTAACAAGTACCGAAAATGGCGAACACCTTTCCATGATGAATGCTTCTTATTTAACCCGTCTTCGAACAGGTGCAATGACGGCCATTGCAACCGACTATCTTTCCAGGAAAGAGGCTGAAGTATTAACGGTAGTTGGTACGGGGGCTATGGCATTTGAACAGGCTTTAGGAGTTTTGGCAGTACGTAATATAAAGCAAATTATTTTGTTTAATCGTACGGCAAATCGGGCTGATTTATTTGCTCAAAGGTTAAAGGATATGGGAGTGGATGCTTCTATTCATATTGTAGATGAAGTCAATGAAGGGGTGAGTAAAGCGGATATTATTTGCTGTGCGACCAATTCAACAAAGCCTGTGTTTGATGGGGCATTCTTAAAACCGGGAACACATGTAAATGGTGTAGGCTCTTATTTACCGCATATGCACGAACTTGACCGTACTACTATTATAACAGCCTCCAAAATCGTTGTGGATGATTTGCATGGAGCGATGGAGGAAGCAGGAGAGTTAATGGAAGCGAGCAAGGAAGGAATTTGGTCATTCCATCAAGTTTATGGAGAGCTGCAAGACTTGGTAAGTGGTCAGGTACAGGGGAGAGAGAATGAGGAGGAAATTACCTTCTTTAAATCGGTAGGGGCTTCCTACTATGATTTGGCTGTTGCAAAAGGGGTTTACCAGCAGTCGCTGAACGGTAGCAAGGGTTATTCTATCGATGTATAAAATTATGCAATTTAAATAAGAGAAAAGCTGACCGACAAAGTCGTATTGCAACGACTAAGTTAGTCAGCTCATTTTTATTGAAGAGTTGAAAAATATACGCTTCAGCTGTATAAGTATCCATTGCACTTCATCTAATGGAGTACGCTAAGCCAAGTGTTCTATTTTTCCTCAGCAAGTTTTCCTGAATAGGTTGTAACATAGCTTGCAGCATTGAAAATGTTTTGCTGCTGGACACCTGGTGTTGTACGGTCTGGCTTGCTATGCGCTTCTTTGAAGGCTTGTGAGTTCTTCCATGCTTCAAAAGAACTTGGACCCGTCCATTGAGTTGCGACAATATACGTATCGGAAGCAATGGGGCGCAGTAAGCGATAGGCAATAAACCCAGGTTCTTTTTCGATTGCACCGGAGCGGCTTAAAAAGCGCTTTTCAAAAACCGGCCTGCCTTCATCAGAGACGGGAATGTTGTTGAATACAAAGTATCCTGTTTGCTCAAGTGGATTAACACTGTCGATTACCTCGTATTTGCGTGGTGTTGCAAAGACTGATTTTCCTTCGGTTTCATGAAGAAGCACAGAGTTGCCTGAACCATGCAGTACAAACATCTTCTCTTTCGGTACATATTTTTTTCGTAAGTTTTCCATAAAATCAGCAGTTCCGGAAGTTAAGTAAATAAACATATGCATCCAACCCCTTTTACCTGAAATTACACTACAACTACATAGTGAAGCGTCAATAGGTTTGCAATACCTCAATTAAGGTATTTTTAAACCCTGCTTTCGCTTTTCCTATTTTAATAAGAACAAAATAACAATTTTTTGTCAAAACTTATGATGGAAAAGCTTAGTGTATAGAACAATTTTATGACATTTGGTCGATAAAACTATACAATATCCCGCTAAAAGTATATATTTGAAAACGGATATCAATGACATATTTATAATCTTTGTTTGATCAAAATAGCTATTTGCTTCCTTGTTGAAAAAAATTTCGTGTCGGTAAGAAAAGGCTTACAATATGAAATTTCCGTTCACAAGATATTGATGAATACGCTAAAGGGTAATTGATTAATAATTGAGGGGAAGGTACTTAGATGAAAGCATTTAATGATACATTACTGCGCGCAGCAAGGGGCGAGCGTACAGATTACACTCCAGTATGGTATATGCGGCAAGCAGGCCGTTCTCAACCGGAATACCGCGAGATAAAAGAAAAGTATTCTCTTGAAGAAATTACACATCAGCCGGAATTATGCGCTTATGTAACAAGATTGCCGGTAGAAAACTATAATGTGGATGCGGCAATTCTCTATAAGGATATTGTAACGCCACTACCGGGAATTGGTGTGGACGTAAAAATTAAAGCAGGAGTAGGTCCGGTCATTTCGAACCCGATCCGTACTGTTGCAGATGTTGAAAAACTTGGGGATTTCAATGCGAAAGAACATACACCATTTGTATTGGAAACAATCAAATTGCTGACACAGGAGCAGTTGAATGTTCCGCTAATCGGCTTTGCAGGTGCACCGTTCACTTTAGCAAGCTACATGATTGAAGGCGGTCCTTCCCGTAATTACAACAAAACAAAATCATTTATGGTATCGGAACCGCGCAGCTGGTTTGCCCTAATGGATAAGCTGGGCGATATGATTATTGCAGACATTACAGCACAGGTTGAAGCCGGGGCGAAAGCAATTCAGATTTTCGACTCTTGGGTTGGTGCTTTAAATGTAGAGGATTACCGAGTGTTCATCAAACCGGTAATGACCCGCATTTTTGGCGAATTGCGCAAAGAAAACGTACCGTTGATTCAGTTTGGTGTCGGTGCCAGTCATTTAGTCAATGAATGGAATGACCTACCAATCGATGTTGTTGGCCTGGATTGGCGTATGCCGATTCGGAAAGCACGTGAGCTAGGGGTTATGAAACCGGTACAAGGTAACCTTGATCCTTCATTGCTGCTTGCAGATTGGTCTGTAATTGAGCAAAGAACAAAGGATATTATCGATCAAGGACTTGAAGTACCTGGACACATCTTCAATCTAGGTCATGGCGTCTTCCCGGAAGTAGATCCGGATGTATTGAAACGCCTGACAACTTTCATTCATGAGTATAGCCGTGAACGCGTAAACCAACTAGGCTAATATGGTATGATAAGCGATAATATAATAGTTTAGCTAAAGTAAATGGTGTTATTTTTCTAGAGGAAAATCATAAATTGAATAAAATTATGAGGTGAACAAAATGAAACCAGTACGTGGATTATTAGTTATGGCATATGGAACGCCATACAAAGAAGAAGATATTGAAAGATATTACACACATATTCGTCATGGCCGCAAACCTTCAGAAGAGCATTTGGAGGATTTAAAAAGCCGCTATAAAGCAATCGGCGGAATTTCTCCACTTGCCGAAATGACAAAAAAACAAGCGCAGAGCCTGGAAGCTCGTTTAAATGAAGTGCAAGATGAAGTGGAATATAAATTATATATCGGTTTAAAACATATCGATCCTTTCATTGAAGATGCAGTAGAAGCTATGATCAATGACGGTATTGAAGAAGCAGTTTCTATCGTACTGGCTCCACACTTCTCGACATTTTCCATCAAGTCTTATAATGGCCGTGCACAAGAAACGATCGAGAAATTAGGCAGCGATATGAAGTTGACATCGGTAGAATCTTGGTATTACGAGCCTAAGTTCATTGAATATTGGAAGCAAGCCGTAAATAATACATTTGCGGAAATGTCTGATGAAGAACGTGAAAAAGCTTGCCTGATCGTTTCAAACCACTCTTTACCAGAGAAAATTAAAGAAGCCGGCGACCCATATGAAGAACAGTTGATTGAAACAGCACGCTTGATTCAAGAAGCAACAGGCGTTAAAAACGTTGAAGTAGGTTGGCAATCAGCCGGTCAAACGCCGGAACCATGGTTGGGGCCGGATGTGCAGGATTTAACTCGTGAATTATATGAGGAAAAAGGTTACCGTTCATTTGTATATATTCCAGTAGGATTTGTTACGGAGCATTTAGAAGTTTTATATGATAATGACTATGAATGTAAAGTGGTATGTGATGAACTTGGAGCGACTTATCGCCGTCCTCCTATGCCGAACACTCATCCTTTATTCATAGATGCAATGGTCGATGCTATTTATAATAAATTATCGCATTAAATCGATGTAGGAAGTGTGATGAGGGTGACAGGGGAGAGACGAAAAGTTGCTATAATTGGTGGAGGCGTCACTGGGTTAACTGCAGCATACTATCTACAAAGGTCAGCACAGCTGAACAATCTGCCGGTAGATGTTGTATTAATCGAATCTACTTTACGTTTAGGCGGAAAAATCCAGACACTGCGAAAAGAAGGATTTATCGTTGAACGTGGTCCCGAATCTTTTGTAGATTATAAAAATAGTGTTCGCGAGTTGGCGAAGGATCTAGGAATCGAACAACAGATGATTCCAAATAACGATGGGCGCACCTTTGTTGCAGTAGGCAGTAATCTGCATCCCATACCGAATTTGTTAATGTTCGGCGGACTTGAAGTCACTTCATTCATTACTTCTGGTTTATTTTCCTTAAGTGGTAAGCTTCGTGCTGTAGGAGATTTACTATTACCGAAGATAAAAGAAGACGAGGATGAACCAATCGGTGATTTCTTCAGACGCCGCTTTGGTAAAGAGGTTGTAGAAAACCTGGTAGAGCCATTACTTGCAGGAACTTTTGCAGGTGATATCGACCACCTGAGCATTAAGGCGATGTTCCCGCAGTTTTATCAGTTGGAGAAACAACATCGCAGCTTGATCCTTGGCTTGAGAAAATCAGGTGAAACATTAAGAAACGACCATATCGAAAGATACCAGACATTCCACAATGGATTAGAAACCTTAATTGAATCATTGTCCTCTCAATTGGATGCAAGTTCAATACTAAAAGGTGTAAAGGTAGAGTCGATCGATCGATTGAATGATGGGACTGTTCAAATATTTTCCAATAACATTGCACCAATTAAATGTGACGCGGTTATTATGACCACACCGTTTAATATAGCAAAAGAGGTATTAGATCATTCAGGCCTATTTGATGGACTTCCTAAAATGCAATATGCAACAATTGCAACCGTTACGTTGGCTTTTAAACAGGGAGAATCAAAAAAATATAAAGACGCCATGAACTTTTTTGTTTCGAGAAATAGCGACTTTGCCATTACGACATGTACATGGTGTAATCATAAATGGAATGATGTTGCTCCAGAAGGTTATGATTTATTGCGTGTATACATTGGACGAGTGGGCGATGAAGCGATTGTTGAGCTATCGGATAGCGATATCGAAAAGACTGTATTGAAAGATCTCGAGAAAGCAATTGGATTAGAAGAAGCACCCTTGTTTACAGTTGTTTCACGCTGGAAGGAATCCATGCCCCAATATACAGTAGGCCATGACAAACGTATGGAGGAAATGAAACAATATTTATATGCTGAATTTCCAAATGTGAAGCTTGTCGGCAGTTCATACGAGGGAATAAGTGTGCCTGATTGTGTATTGCAGGGTAAAAATGTCGCTTTGGACTTGTTGAAGGAAATGTTTGAATTGCAGAATGCCTGATAAAAAAGAGTTGCCTCAGAAATATTGAGACAACTCTTTTTTTGTAGAACCTTTGCAAGAACAAATGGTCCTGAGATAGTTCACAATTTTATCGGTAGTATTTTTGGGCGAGTGCGTTATACTAATGGTGGTTCAAACATTCCCATTTTGACTAGAATAGTGATGAATAAGACAAAAATTAGCACACATAATGGCGATGGAGGAAATAGCAATGAAAAAATGGTTACTAAGTTTAATAGCAGTGCCAGCATTATTGGTAGGTTGCTCATCAAATGAGCCGGAAGTCGACACAAATGAAGTGCCAATCGATGCTGCAGCTTTGGAAGTTGTAGTAGATATCCTAACACCGGAGAAAGTAGCGGTAAACGAAACGGTAGAACTAGCAGCCCATATAACGCAGAATAAAGAAAATGTGAATGACGCAGATTCCGTTGAGTTTGAGGTGTGGGAATCTGGTTACCGCGATGATGGACAAATGATTGACGGCGAATTCGATGCTGATGGGGTTTATAAAGCAGATATCACTTTTGATCATGATGGAGTTTATTATATGTTTGCTCATACAACGGCGCGTGGATTACACGTAATGCCGAAACAACAAATTATTGTAGGCGAACCGGATATGAGCCAAGTAAAAGAAGACGATAGCGACAATTCTATGGATATGAATATGGAAGGACATGGGGACACTCATGGGAATACTTCAGAAACAGAAGCGGAAATGAACCACACTGAGCATAATTCCACAGAAGATAGTGAGCACGATCACGAATAAAGAAATTTAATAGAAAACGGATTTTTTCTGCACAACAATATAACAGCAACGAAAAACCCCTCAAAGCATGAGCGAGCTTTGAGGGGTTTGTTGTGTAAGCAGTTTACTTATAGGCTCACCTGTTCTTAGATGAGGGTCCAAATTCAATAATAAAACGACTGACGACGACTATAGAGCGTTACATTTTTCGCAATTGCTGCTGTAGCATTCGCTTTGTTCTTCAATCTTATCTCCACACTGAACACATACTTTATCCGGTAAATTCTTGAAAAACTCAACAACGTTTTCTAACATGCCTTCGCCCCTCCTTTTGGACATCTGTTATATTACTGATTTGATATTTCTAATTGTATTATAACAGTTTGTGTTCGTCAATACATATGTGCCTATTAATATATATTTTTTTGAAATAAATTTTTGGATGATATGTAAAGGTTCTTTTTATTTTTAACTAGTATAGTTGTCAAAGAGACAAAAATCAGAGATATATATTATAAACGGCATATATCGTGATTTTCTTTTTTTTTCGTGTAAAATAAAGGCTATAGAGGAGTGAAGACCATGTATTTTGTTGATAACAAGGGGATTACAGACCCACGCATAAATTTGGCGATTGAAGAATTTGTCCTAAGAAATATGGATATTGAAAAAGATGATTTCCTACTGTTCTATATCAATCAACCGTCCATCATCATTGGGAAAAACCAGAACACAATCGAAGAAATCAATACAGATTATGTTGAAGAGAATGGCATCATTGTAGTAAGACGTTTGTCTGGTGGTGGAGCGGTCTACCATGATTTAAATAATTTGAACTTCAGCTTCTTAACAAAAGATGATGGAAACAGCTTCCACAATTATAAGAAGTTCACACAGCCCGTTGTGGATGCATTGGAAAAATTGGGGGTCAATGCAGAACTATCAGGGCGAAATGATATCTTGGCAGAAGGGCGAAAAGTTTCTGGGAATGCACAATATGCAACTAGAGGACGCATGTTCAGCCACGGTACATTATTGTTTAAAACAGATGTTGATGCGGTAGCATCCTCATTGAAAGTAAAAAAAGATAAGATTGAATCAAAAGGGATTAAATCTGTTCGCTCACGTGTAGGGAATATCTCGGATTACCTGAAAGAGCCAATGACCATTGAAGAGTTTAGAACGGAAATCCTCAAATCGATCTTTGGCGGCGAAGAGAACATTCAGTACTATGAGCTAACCGAGGAAGATTGGAAAAAAATCCATGAAATTTCAGAACAGCGTTACCAAAAATGGGATTGGAACTACGGGAAATCCCCACGCTTCAATATCCAAAAAACGCATCGCTTCCCATCTGGAGGCATTGACATTCGTCTTGAGGTAAATAAAGGGATTATTGAAGAAATCAAAATTTTTGGCGACTTCTTTGGTGTTGGAGATGTTGCAGACATCGAGAAACTTTTGGTCGGCGTGAAGTATGACCGCACAAGCATTGCAGAAGCGATAGGTGAAATCGATACAGCACACTATTTTGGTGCTGTTACAAAAGAAGACTTCCTGAAATTAATTTACTAAAAGTAAAGGTGACTCTAATCTTAGAGTCATTTTTTTTGTCTGCGGAGATACTTTTAGTAGTAAATTAGCTTGCAAAATGAATTGCTTGGGCGCACCTGCTGTTTATGGAGGACCTCTTTTTTGATACACTGTTAAAGTAGTATGTAATCATCATGGATATAACTATTAGATAATCATAAAAGACACGGAAGTAGTTCGTGCTTTATAAATAAAATAAATACAACATTCCGGTTATGAATGGGGGAATGAATATGGAAACGACAAGGATTTTTATAGTGGAGGATGATCAAAAGATCGCCTCACTTTTAGCGGATACATTAAGAAAATATCAATATGAGGTCGAAATCGTTCAGAACTTTGAAGGAATCGTGGAAGAAACCGTAGCCTTTGCGCCTCACATTATTTTGCTGGATATTAATTTGCCTTCCTATGATGGGTATTATTGGTGCAGGCAATTGAGACAGCATACAAAATGCCCGATCATCTTCATCTCGGCCCGCTCAGGGGAAATGGACCAAATTTTCGCGTTGGAAAATGGTGGCGATGATTTTATCACTAAGCCATTCAATTATGAAATTGTCCTGGCCAAGATTCGGAGCCATTTAAGAAGATCCTATGGTGAATACTCTTCAAGGCAGGAAGAAAGAACAATTTCTTTAGGCCAGCTTACTTTATACCTTGAGCGTATGGAGCTGCATAAAAAGAGTATCGAGATTCCCTTGCAAAAGAAGGAATGCATTATTTTGGACTTGCTGATGGGCCAGGCCCCAAAGGTAGTTTCCAGGGAAAAGTTACTTGAAGCGCTTTGGGATGATCAAGCCTTTGTAGATGAAAATACGCTTAATGTAAATATGACGCGTGTAAGGAAAAAATTAGCCGATTACGGTGTATGTTCTGTAATAGAAACGGTGCGAGGAGCCGGTTATCGCTTCGTTCTTAATACGGAGGAAGAGTAAATGGGATTGAAGCTATTTATAAAGGAGCATATCTCCTTCGTATTGTTTGAAGTAGTGATTGTACTTTTTATCTTGTCGCTGTACTGGCTGGATGGCTTTCGTAATATGAGTACCGCAATTTACACGATAATTATTAGTTTTATTCTGATCATCTCATTTTTGGGCTTTCGGTATTTTAGAAGACAAAGCTACCTAAATAAAATCAGCTGTTTGCCCCGGACAATGGACGATGCATTGCAAAAAAATGCAAAATCACCGGAGCATATCCAAACCGAAAGCTACCTGCATGAATTATACCGCGTTTATCAGCATGAGGTGCAGGCACTGTATGCCTCCCAAAACCGGCAGGAAAAATTCCTGAATCAATGGATACACCAAATGAAGACGCCTGTTTCCGTATTGGAGCTCTTGCTTCAGGAAGAAGGGCCGCTAGATAAGAAAAGTGTGCAGGAAGAAGTAGATCGAATCAAAAGAGGGCTTGAATTGGTGTTAATGAATGCGCGGCTTGAAAAGTTCGAGGACGATATGCAGGTTGAACAGGTCTATCTAAAACAAATAGTAAATGCAACGATCAATGAGAATAAGCGTTTATTTATTACAAATCGTGTATTCCCGGAAACACATATTGATGAGGAATTAGCCGTTGCGAGTGATTCAAAATGGCTAAAATTTATTTTGGGGCAGTTTATTACAAATGCCGTAAAATATACGTTTGAACAAAATAAGCATATTATCATCTCGGCAACAAAAGTCGATTCGGAAGTAAAGTTAACGATTCGTGATGAAGGAATCGGGATTCCTAAATCTGATTTAACGAGGGTCACAAAAGCTTTCTTCACAGGGGAAAATGGCCGGAAAACGGGTGAATCCACTGGTATGGGTCTATATTTGGCAAGTGAAATCTGTGAAAAGCTAGGCCATAAATTCGAAATCGAATCTGAAGTAGGGGCAGGGACGACGATAACTCTTACATTTCAGTAAATACAATTTACTCTTCCAAAATGAACTTAACGATAAAGAGGGATGAAACGATGTCAGTATTACATGTACAAGATGTGACAAAGGTATATGAAGGAAAAGTGACAAACCGTGCACTGAACCAGCTTTCTTTCGAAGTTGATAAGGGAGAGTTTCTAGCTGTGATGGGACCCTCCGGAAGTGGGAAATCCACCCTGCTCAATCTTATTTCAACTATTGACCGGCCAACATCCGGTGAAATTATTTTCAATGAGATGAAACCGCAAAATTTAAATAGTACAGAGCTGGCTTACTTTAGAAGACGGGAGCTTGGTTTTGTCTTTCAGGATTTTAATTTATTGCCTACACTGACGGTAGAAGAAAACGTAGTGCTTCCTCTAACGTTGGACCAAAAACCGATAAGTGTTATGGAGGAACGTTTAGGAGTTCTGGCGGAAAGGCTGGATTTGACTACCATCCTGCATAAACGGCCAAATGAGATTTCGGGTGGACAAGCACAGCGAGTGGCAATTGCAAGGGCGCTAATCCACGAACCGGCAATCATTTTGGCGGATGAACCAACAGGTAACTTGGATTCGAACAATACACGGGAAGTACTTGAATTGTTAAGCAATATTAATAGAGAAAGACAAGCAACCATCGTTATGGTAACGCATGATCCAATAGCTGCCAGTTATTGTGATCGGGTATTGTTTATAAAAGATGGGGAGTTTTTCAATGAAATTCATCGCGATGACAGACGGCAAACATTTTTCCAGCGAATCCTGAATGTACTTAGTTTATTGGGGGGAGGACAAGTAGGTGACCTTTCATCAATTCGCTTACCGTAATGTCATTCGAAATATCCGAGTCTATGCGGCCTATTTTATGGCGAGTTTTTTTTCGGTATTCGTATTTTTTATCTATTCCATGTTGATGTTTCATCCTGAAATCGAGGATGGATTTTTAGGGAATGTGCCAATTATATGGATGGTTGTGGCTGAAATTATATTGGTCGTATTTTCCTGGTTTTTTATCTTTTACTCCATGAAGGCTTTTTTAGAGGCAAGAGCCAAGGAATTTGCCATTCTTCTTCACTTAGGCATGGAAAGAAGACAGCTATCGCGGTTGGTCTTTCTTGAAACCATCATAATCGGTTCAATCTCCATCATACTTGGTATTGTCTTTGGATATGCCTTCTCGAAATTTTTCTTTATGATTGTCCGGGAAATTTTGATGCTGGAAGATTTGCCGCTATATCTTTCCTGGGAGCCGTTTTTATTAACCATTGCTGTTTATTTTAGTGCATTCATTCTTATATCACTTTTTAGTGTTCATTTTTCGCCTGAAAGAAAAGTTATTGATTTGCTGAATAGGTACAAAACGATTCAAATCGATGTCGACTTTACGAAGGGAAAAGCCATTCTTGGCATTGTTCTAATTCTTGGCGGATATGTACTCGCACTGTTAACTACGAGATCCACGATGATTATTTTTTCGGTATTTATTCCATTCTTGATCATACTGGGTACTTATTTGTTCTTTACCGATACGACGCAGTATTTCGTTGACAGAATAAAAAATAGAAGGTTTATCTATTGGAAGAAATCGAGAATGCTGCCCATGGCGGAACAGTCCTTTGTCCTGAAAAACAATGGAAAGATGTTTTTTGTCATGACCATTGTAACGACATTGGCTTTCTTATCGATTGGTTTACTTGCAACATTATCATCTTATACCTCTCAGTATGATAAGTTAAATCCTCTAGGGTTGATTTATAAAGGACATATTGATAATCCAAAAGAGAACGAGCATATTTCCTCCCTTGTAAGTGAATTGGAGGAAAAGGAATTATCTTATCAATTAACACGATTTACAGTATTAAAACAGACATCTTCCTTTACAAAGTTTGAAGTAGAGGTTTTTAAAGAGTCGGATATCAATAATTTGCTCGTTTCTTATGGCTATCCGTTAGTTCGTTTGGCCAGAGGGGAAGCGATGTTTATTCCCTATTCCGAGGATTCGATCAAAGAATTGTCAAAGAAAAGGGTAGAAACCGTGTTGCTTGAAAATGATGTTGAAATCACGATTGATCAAGTATATCCCGAGCTTATTTTTCCTTCATCTATCGTCAGCTTGAATTCGATAATTATAAGTGATGTAGATTTTAGAAGATTAGTAAAGCCGTATAGTAGTTTTCCGCATGAGGAACCAGGGTACCACTTGTTTGCTTTTGATATTCCGCAATGGGTGGAAGCGGAGGGTGTAGGAGTAGCTCTTCAACAGGAAGTATCCGAAGAGTCTCTGAAGGAGGAGTACAAACTACCATATTACTATGAGAATGCAGGGTTAAACTATTCATATATACTATCCACTTATTCATTATTTACGTTATTAGGGTTATTGGTAGCAGCCGTCTTTTTATTGGCTGCTGGAAGCTTTATTTACTTCAAACTTCATACGAGCCTGGAGGCGGAGAAGAAAAAATTTGATGTCTTGAAACGTATGGGGATATCAAATCATGAGTTGAAATCTTTAGTAACAAAGCTGCTATTTCCTCAATTTTTCCTGCCATGGGGTGTAGCTCTATGCCACAGTCTGTTTGCGTTTTTCGCACTGCAGAATATTTTGAAAAACTTTGCCAATGTCTCCATTGTAAAAGAGGTTGTTTTTGCATTTGGGTTTTTAATACTTATAGAGATTATTTACTATAATTTAATTCGCTGGCGATATATTGCACATGTTAGAGATTAATAAGAAAAATGTTATATGTAGAATAATGTTTGTTTTTCGATAAAAAATGGGACATAAAGTACAGAATTCTATTGTTTTATCAATATATTTATTTTATAATATTTGGTAAATGAATAGATATTCATTTTTGCTTTGTTTACATTTTTATAGTAAATGGGGTCAAATGCAAAGGGGGATGGGTGTTTTGAATTTAGTTGAATGTGTTCGACAAACCGCATTGGAACAACCCGAAAAACATGCATATCATTTTTTAGGGAGAGATGCTACATACGGTGAATTTGAACAAACTGTTAGTAGATTTGCAGCAGGTCTTAGGCAACTAGGGTTAGAAAAAGGGGACCATGTGGCGTTTTTGTTAGGAAATACACCACATTTTTTAATCTCGTTGTATGCCACGATGCGAATCGGAGCAACTGCAATTCCTGTAAATCCGATGTACACGCAAGATGAGATTGCTTATATCCTTCAAAACGGTGACGTAAAAACTGTTATTGCACTTGATTTGTTGCTGCCTTTAGTGGAAGCAGGGGTGAAAGTATTGCCACAGGTAGAAAACTATATCATTTGTGAAACAAGTGAAGAAGCTGATGTAAAATTGAATGCGCTATCAAATGGTGCGAAAGAGAAAACTAAGTCTTTCACTCAAATTCTTGCATCAAATGCTGAAGGGGTTGACCCAGTCAAAGTAGATGAAGAGGATGTAGCCATTATTCTATATACATCAGGAACTACAGGCTATCCGAAGGGTGCCATGCTGACACATCGCAATTTGTATTCAAACGCTCGTGATGTGGGCGAATACCTGGGCATGACTCCCGATGATCGTGTCATCGCAACATTGCCGGTATTTCATGTATTTGCCTTGACAGTAGTCGTGAATGCACCACTTCTTCAAGGAGCTACCGTTTTGTTGGCGCCTCGTTTTAGTCCAGGCGAGATTTATGAACTCGCAGGAAATCAAAAAGCGACTGTTTTTGCCGGCGTACCGACGATGTATAATTTCCTCTACCAATATGATGGGGATGCTGCGCAATTCTCTAGTTTAAGGCTGGCAGTATCTGGAGGAGCTCCATTGCCGATTCAAGTACTTGAAGATTTCGAAGAGAAGTTTAAAGTAAAAGTTTCTGAAGGATATGGTCTTTCCGAGGCCTCACCTGTAACATGTTTTAATCCACTTGATCGAGAACGCAAAGCGGGGTCTATTGGAACGTGCATCTTGAATGTGGAAAACAAAGTTGTCGATGAGTATGGAACAGAAGTGCCTATAGGTGAAGTTGGCGAGTTAATTGTTCGGGGGCCAAATGTAATGAAGGGCTATTACAAAATGCCGGAAGAAACAGCAAATGCTATAAGGGGCGAATGGCTGTACACAGGCGATTTGGCGAAAAAGGATGAAGATGGCTATTTCTATATTGTTGATCGCAAGAAAGACATGATTATCGTCGGAGGATTCAATGTCTATCCACGTGAAGTTGAGGAAGTATTATTTACACATCCAAATGTAGTCGAAGCAGCTGTTGTTGGGTCTCCAGATGTCAACCTAGGAGAAGCAGTACATGCTTATGTAGTATTAAAAGATAACAGCACGACTGTAGAAGAGCTCAAGGAATTCTGCGCACAGCGACTTGTAAAATATAAAGTACCGCACGTAATTGACCTACTAGATGAACTTCCAAAAAGCTCAACTGGAAAAATCCTGCGTCGTTCCCTAAAAGAAATCGTAAAAGCTAAATAACATATTGTAAGTGGTGTCTCGGTAATGGGGACACCGCTTTTTTAAATTGTATGAGTGCCAGCAAATTGTGCATATTGGAAATTATTTGTGTGGCTTGCACCTAAATAATTTTGATTTTTAAAAATTGTTTGACATAGGGTAGAGTAATGATAAAATTTATATTACGGAAATCGAAATACTATTTTGAAAGGGTGGAAAAGATGGTAGAAAAAAGATTATTAGAAAAAGAGGATTTATTTAAAATTCAATCTGTTTCAAACCCACAGCTTTCTCCAAATGACAAAGAAGCTGTATTTATCAAGACAAAGATAGATGAAAAGGAAAATCAATATTTCTCGGAGATTTTCCACTTAGATGTGGAGACGGAAAAGGTAACACAGTGGACTTTTGGGAATGAACGCATTTCCTCGCCAAAATGGTCGCCAAATGGTGAACAGGTAGCTTTCATCTCCAATCGCAATGAAAAAAGCCAATTATACATGATCAATAAAAGTGGTGGCGAAGCTAGAAAAATTACCAACCTAGAATCGGGCATCAACTCCTTTTCATGGTCTCCATGCGGGGAGAAAATCTGGATTACAGGCAGTTTGAAAGAGGATGCTTCATTTACGGATCAAGCCGAAAAAGAGAAAGAAGATAAAGAACAGCCAAAAGCTTATATAGTAGATAAAATGCGGTATAAAGCAGATGGGGTGAAAGGACATGGATTAAAAAAACAAGGAGTCCACACTCAAATTGCGATTCTTTCTTTAAACGATGAATCCATCGAGCAATTTTCTGAAGGAACCCACTCTCATTCGTTATATGACATTTCACCTGATGGTACAAAAGTGATCATCGGTGTAAACCGTGAAGAGCAGGATGATTATAATTTTAGTCAGCCATTAATCATGGTAGATGTCGAAACGAAAGAGGAAACAGTATTAGTGAATCATGAGGGCTATTATGGTGGCGCGAAATTTTCATATGATGGCAGATACATTGCCTATTCAGGCAGTGATGCCGCATTCAAAAATGCAACACATTCCCATGTTTATATTTATGATATCGAAAGCGGCACGACTCAAAATTTAACAGAGAGTATTGATTGCCCTGTTGGTGATTATGCGGTTGCGGATACGCAGCAAGGGATAGATGCTCCAAGCATTGTTTGGACGCAAGCAAATGATTTATACTTCCAGCTTTCAAACCTAGGAGATGTGCAGCTTTATTATGCTAGTTTAGAAGGGGCGATTTATCCTGCTTCTCCAGAGGGTGAGCATGTCTATGATTATACAGTTTCCAAGGATGGCCAATTTGCGATCATCGCAGTATCGAACCCGACCTTCCCGGGTGAGCTATTTGTTTATGAAATTGCAAAAGGTGAGAGAAAGCAAGTTACTCATTTTAATGATGAATGGTTAAATGAAGTAATTCTTTCAAAACCAGAGCCGATTGTCTATGAGAGTACAAATGACCTGCAAGTGCATGGTTGGTTGATGAAGCCTGCTAATTTTGAAGAAAATAAAAAATATCCTTTAGTTGTTGAAATTCATGGCGGGCCTCATACGATGTATGCGAACTCCTTCTTCCACGAACTTCAATTGCTGGCGGCACAAGGATATGGTGTCCTATATGTAAATCCGCGTGGAAGCCATGGCTATAGCCAGGAGTTTGTCAATGGTGTACGCGGTGATTATGGTGGCGGCGATTACGAGGATATTATGGCTGGACTTGACTTCGTCCTAGGGGAGGAAACATGGATTGACGAGACGCGTCTGGGTGTTACAGGTGGCAGTTATGGCGGGTTCATGACCAACTGGATCGTTGGGCATACAAACCGTTTCAAAGCAGCGGTAACACAGCGCAGTATTTCAAACTGGGTAAGTTTCTTTGGTGTCTCGGATATCGGTTATTATTTCACGCCATGGCAAATCGGTACAGATATGGTGGACCCGGAAAAACTATGGGAGCATTCCCCGTTAAAATATGCTAAGAATATCGACACACCGCTTCTGATCTTGCATAGTGAATTAGATTTCCGTTGCCCGATCGAGCAAGCGGAACAGTTATTTATTACGTTAAAATCAATGGGGAAAGAAACAAGCTTTGTTCGCTTCCCGGACAATAACCATAATTTGTCTCGTACAGGCACTCCAAATCTACGAATTGAACGTTTAGATCAAATTGTGTCATGGTTTGAACAATATTTAGGATAGAGTTAATAATTTGACCATTCCTATCAGTGAAAAAAATAGATATCTACTGTAGAATGAAGAAGTAATGCTAAACTACTCAAGGATTGCTTTAACAATCTACGACACTTGGAAATGAGGTTAGAAAAATGACTAAAATGAATGTTGAAAGTTTTAACTTAGACCATACAAAAGTGGCAGCACCATATGTCCGCCTTGCAGGAATGAAGGAAGGTCAAAATGGGGATGTTGTTCGAAAATATGACGTTCGATTCAAACAGCCAAATATCGAACACATGAAAATGGATGCCCTTCACTCGATTGAGCATCTAATGGCAGAGAATATCCGCAACCATACTGATCACGTTGTAGATATGAGCCCAATGGGATGCCAAACTGGTTTTTACCTAACAATGATCAATCATGATAATTATGATGAAGTATTAACTATTCTGGAAAATACTCTACAAGATGTTGTAAACGCAACAGAAGTACCTGCATGCAACGAAGTGCAATGTGGTTGGGCCGCTAACCATAGCTTGGAAGGCGCCAAGGAATTAGCAACAGAAATGCTCGAAAAACGCAACGAGTGGTCGACGATTTTCAAGGAAGACTAAAACTCATCTTTACGGGACAGTCCTATTGTAGGGCTGTCTTTTTTTATTTGTTAGGATGGTGGACTTTTATCAAAAAGCGTTAAGAAAATAATTATTAGAAAACATCAAACGGTGGTAAGGGTTAACTAGGACGATTCAAGAGGAGAACTGAATGGAACGGTAGTAAAGCGGTGGTTATTACGACGATCTTTAATTCAAAACAATTAAATATGCCTCCATTTGAATTGGCAAATTTCCTTCATCTTGCTAAAGTTCTCTTTTTTCAAGTTGTTTGTTATAATCATGCAGGAGAAATTTTGAAAACGAGAATTTATGTGAGTGAGGAAATATATGAGTAAAATTAATAAGAATAATATATCCAATTCTACAAAAGATATAATTCAGGAATACATTTATGTACTTCTTGGAGCAGCTGTTATAGCATTTGGATTCAATGCATTTTTATTCCCCAATCAAGTAGCTTCCGGAGGCGTCAGTGGGATTAGTACCATCTTGAATGGTCTTTTTGGATGGAATGCAGGTATTGTTCAATATGCTTTTAATATTCCGCTGTTTATTGCAGGTGTATTCGTCCTAGGAAAAAATTTCGGACTAAAATCTTTTGTGGGTACTTTAGCATTGCCATTCTTTGTTATTGTATTTGCAAATATAGGTGCTTTAACAACAAATGCGTTATTAGCCGCTCTTTTTGGCGGAATTATTGTTGGTTTAGGTATTGGTTTTGTATTTAAAGGGAATGCTTCTACTGGCGGTACCGATTTATTAGCCCAGATTATTACGAAGTACACTGGACTCACATTAGGGACAAGTGTTCTTTTGATTGACGGTATTATTGCGATTAGTGCAGCACTGGTTTTTGATTTAGAAAAGGGCTTGTATGCATTAATTGGACTTTTTGTAACGACAAAGACAATTGACATTGTTCAGTTAGGTTTCAGCCAATCAAAAATGGTGTATATAATTTCTAACAGGCAAGATGAAATCCGCGATGCCATTTACGCGGATATTGATCGAGGAGTTACAAAGGTTCCTGCATTTGGGGGATATACCGGTGAAGAACGCCTGATGCTGATGGTCGTAGTGTATCAATCGGAATTCACAAAGCTGAAACAAATCATCAAAACGGTTGATCCAGCTGCGTTTGTGATTGTTTCCGATGCTTATGAAGTACTGGGTGAAGGTTTCAAACGAGTATAACTTTGGTATACTTAACAATGTTAACCGTATTTTTATTTATTTTTTTGGAGGGGTTCAAATGAAAAAAGCAATGTTAGCACTAATCTTCGGTTCAGCATTATTCCTGGCTGCTTGTGGTGGCGGTGGCGACGAAGCAACAGACACTGGTACAGACACAGCTACGGAAGATAAAGCAACAGACGAAGCAACAGATACGGGTGATACTGCTGGTGGCGCGGGTGCTGATCAAGGTGAAGGCCTCGTTAAATCAACTTGTATCTCTTGTCATGGCGGTAACTTGGAAGGTGTGGGTAATGCACCTTCATTAGCAGATGTAGGTGGTCGTCTTTCTGAAGATGAAATTCATGATGTTATCGTAAATGGTCAGGGTGGAATGCCAGGTGGCTTACTAGAAGGTGAAGAAGCAGAAGCAGCGGCGGCTTGGTTAGCACAACAAAAATAAGTTCTAATTCAATATTGAATATAAGACAAAGTCATCTTTTTGAATGGCTTTGTCTTTTTTTGTGTTTAAAAATTTCTTTGCTCTGCAAATGTTGGATTCATAAATTACAGCTGATCACTCATAAAATAATTAGGCGCGATTTATTAGTCTGGATGAACCAATGTCAGCAGAGTATTAAAATTTAGAATATACTAGTTTACTAGTTTGAAATCTTATGTTTATAATAGAGGTAAATTTAGCTAAAGGAGGTATTTTGTGAATAAAACAGAGAAAATGATACATGAAATAGTAGAAGGCGTACAAGATGGGGCTGTTATTCTGGTTGGCGGCTTTGGGCTTTGCGGTATTCCAGAGAAAGCAATAGAGGCTATTCGTCAAAAAGGCGTTAAAGATCTGACGGTCGTGAGCAATAATTGCGGTGTTGATGACTGGGGTTTGGGATTACTGCTGGCGAACAAACAAATCAAAAAAATGGTTTCTTCCTACGTAGGCGAAAACAAAATCTTTGAGCAGCAATATCTAAGTGGTGAGCTAGACGTGGAGCTTACACCTCAGGGGACACTGGCAGAACGGATTCGAGCGGGCGGAGCAGGAATTCCGGCATTCTATACAGCCACAGGGGTTGGAACACCGGTTGCAGAAGGAAAGCCTGTAAAGGTGTTTGATGGCAAGGAATATATCGAGGAACGAGCAATTACTGGCGATTTTGCTTTTATCAAAGCTTGGAAAGCTGATAAACTCGGGAATCTGGTCTACCGGAAGACAGCTCGTAATTTCAACCCAATAATGGCTACAGCGGGGAAAGTTACAATTGCTGAGGTTGAAGAAATTGTCGAGGTGGGCGAACTGGACCCGGATGAGATTCATACACCGGCAGTATTTGTCCAGCATGTCATTCTAGGGGAAGCCTACGAAAAGAAAATCGAGAAACGCACAACAAGAGTCGAGGAGGCGATTGGATGACGAACGTTAAAACGCGAATTGTCAAACGCGCAGTCCAGGAAATCGAAAATGGTATGAATGTTAATCTGGGGATTGGTATGCCGACTTTGGTGGCCAATGAAATTCCAAGTGATTATCAGGTATTGCTTCAATCGGAAAATGGACTATTGGGCATTGGCCCTTATCCTTTTGAAAGCGATGTAGATCCTGATTTGATCAATGCAGGGAAAGAGACGGTAACAACTGTACCGGGCGCATCCTTCTTTGATAGTGCAGAAAGCTTTGCCATGATTCGGGGTGGCCATATCGATGTGGCAATACTGGGAGGAATGGAAGTTTCGCAAGAAGGGGATTTGGCGAACTGGATGATTCCCGGCAAGATGGTTAAAGGCATGGGTGGGGCGATGGATCTTGTGCAAGGGGCAAAGCGGGTTATCGTCATCATGGAACATGTTTCAAAGTACGGAGAATCCAAGATTAAAAAGCAGTGTACGCTGCCATTGACCGGGAAGCGTGTCGTTCACCGACTTATTACGGATTTGGCTGTCTTTGACTTTACGGAGGAAGGCATGGTGCTTATTGAAACAGCATCTGGTGTATCGGTTGAGGAAATCAGCGAAAAAACCGAGGCTGATTTCAAAATTAGTGAAAATCTAAAAAGCTATGCTTAAAGCAGAAAAAAATATCCTTTTCGAAGATTCTTTTGACTTTTTACTAGATTCAAAATTCCAGGTTTGCTATATTCAAAATAGTAGATTTATACAAAATCTAGAGAATATACGCATTTTCGCTGAAAAAATGACTTAATGTCCAAGGGGTGATTGATGAAGGAGGGAAGCAACGTTGGCCGTGCAATCATTGAAAGAGAGGATTATTGAAACAGCGCTGGATTTATTTCAACAAAAGGGATACCACGGCGTGTCGGTAGACGAAATTGTTGAAACAGCCGGGACATCCAAGGGAGGATTTTATCATAAATTTAAATCCAAGGATGCTTTGTTATATGAAATACATGATGTATTCATTTCTCATGTGTTAAAGGAAACGAAAAAAGCATATGACCAAAATGATACACCAATCGATAAAGTGCGTGCCATGTTGTATGCGTTTACAAATGTATTTGATGTCTACCAGCGGCATATCAGCGTCTTTTATGATGAAAGTACCTATTTACCCCAGGATTTAAAGAATATCATCAAGGAGAAACGGACCGAATACCGTAAGCTGATCGAACAGGTGATTGAAGACGGAAAGAACAGTGGACACTTTCGGCCTAATATTTCTACCACCATTACAACAATGGCCATCATAGGATTGGTGAATTGGACATATAAATGGTACCGGCAAAACGGCAGCCTGACAATGGAGCAAATTACACTCCATTTCAATGATTTGATTCTAAGAGGGATTTTGACGGATGAAGGCATCCAGGAAGCTATAGACAAAAAATACGTCATGTAAGTCCTAGCCAGTCACCAGAGCCTGGTTTTTTATAAATATTGTACAAACCGACTAGTCGGTACTACCAAGTGTTTGGAAAACAAGGGGGATTAAGGGATGAATTTTGAACTGACAAAAGAACAGCAAATGATTAAGGATATGGTAAAAGAGTTTGCCCAAGCAGAAATCGCTCCTTATGCACGCGAGCTGGATGAAAAGCATGAATTTAGAAAAGAAAGCTTTGATAAAATGGCGGAGCTTGGCTTATTCGGAATCCCGTTTCCTGAGGAATACGGCGGTTCAGGAGGAGATACAATTTCCTATGCATTGGCCGTGGAAGAAATCGGCCGTGCATGTGGAGGCACAGGATTGAGCTATGCAGCTGCTGTCAGCTTAGGAGCAACACCCTTCTACAACTTTGGAACAGAAGAGCAAAAACAAGAATATCTCGTTCCAATGGCACAAGGAAAGACACTTGGTTCTTTTGGACTGACAGAACCAAATGCAGGATCAGATGCGGGCGGCACAAGGACAAAGGCTTACATCGACGGTGAAGAATGGGTTATTAACGGTGAAAAGTGCTGGATTACAAATGCGGGCTATGCACGCCAGGTTGTTGTGACAGCAGTCACAGGCAAGGATGATCGAGGTAAAAACATTATCACTGCCATCATTGTTCCAACCGACACACCTGGTGTAACGATTCGATCCGATTATCAAAAAATGGGTGTTCGTGCATCGAATACATGTGAAATTATTTTGGAAAACGTCCGAGTACCAAGAGAAAATGTTCTGGGGGATGAAAAGAAAGGGTTCGGACAGTTCCTAAATACGCTGGATGGCGGGCGAATTTCAATTGCTGCACTTTCAGTCGGCATTGCTCAATCGGCATTTGAAAAGGCACTGCAATATTCAAAGGAACGTGTACAATTTGGGCAATCCATCTCCAAGTTGCAGGCAATCCAGTTTAAATTGGCTGATATGGCAATGGAAATCGAGCTGGCCCGCAATATGGTAATGAAAGCGGCATGGTTGAAGGACCAAGGTAAGCCGTTCAAAAAAGAAGCGGCATTCGCAAAGCTGTTTGCTTCCGAGATGGGCTTCCGCACTTGCAACCAGGCAATTCAAATTCATGGCGGTTATGGCTATATGGCGGAATACGATGTTGAACGTCATTTGCGCGATATCAAACTGATGGAAATCGGGGAAGGGACATCCGAAATCCAGCGTGTTGTTATATCACGAGTATTAGGCTGTTAGTTCTTTGACAAATAAATAATGGGAGGAATGGGCATGGCAGAATTGGTTTATCAAACGATTGGGGAGTTGCTGGATGAGAAGTCCCGGAAGTATCCAGAAAGAGAAGCATTGGTTTATACAAACCAGAACTTGCGTATGACCTATGCACAGTTTAATGAACACAGTGACTTGGTGGCAAAAGCGCTAATGGCGATAGGACTTGAAAAAGGACATCACTTCTCGGTATGGACTACAAACGTACATCAGTGGCCAGGGCTTCAATTCGGATCTGGCAAGATGGGGGCGCCGCTTGTAACGGTCAATACGAATTACCGCAGCAGTGAATTAGAATTTTTACTCAAGCAATCTGATTCAAGGGCCATTATATTAATCGACCAATATCGAGACCATTCATTTATCGATACAATCTATGAACTGTGTCCGGAGTTGAAAGACTGTCAGCCTGGTCATTTGCAAAGTTCCCGCCTGCCGCTCTTGAAAACAGTAGTTGTAATCAGTGATAAGAAATTTCCCGGAACGCTAAGCTATGAAGAATTCTTGGCGAATGGCAGCGAGGTATCCGATGAACAGTTAGAAGTGCGGAAACAATCCCTGACATATGATGATGTCATCAATATTCAGTATACATCAGGGACGACTGGTTTCCCGAAAGGTGTTATGCTCAGACATTCCAATCTAATCAACAATGCGATTAATATCGCAGAGTGCATGAAACTGACACATGAAGACCGCCTTTGCATCCCTGTACCATTTTTTCATTGTTTCGGATGCGTAATCGGTACTTTAGCCATCGTTTCAGCTGGCGGCACGATGGTACCTGTACAGGAATTTCATCCAGAGGAAGTACTTAGAACTGTTGAAAAAGAAAAATGTACCGCGCTTCATGGGGTACCGACGATGTTTATCAGCGAGCTGAATTTACCGAATATTAAGGAATTTGACTTATCAACGTTAAGAACGGGCGTCATGGCAGGATCCAACTGTCCAATTGAAGTCATGAGGGGCGTCATCAACATAATGGGAATGGAAGACGTAACAATCTGCTATGGTCAGACTGAGTCGTCGCCAGTAATTACACAGACAAGGGCAAATGACCCACTGGACCTTAAAGTAGAGACGGTTGGCCGCGCTTTACCGAATGTGGAAGTGAAAATTGTGAAGCCTGGTACAAATGAGGAGCTTCCTAGAGGCGAGCAAGGGGAAATTTGTGCTCGAGGATACGTTGTCATGAAAGGTTACTATAATAACCCAGCAGCAACGGAAGAAGCAATTGACAGCGACAACTGGCTTCATACCGGCGACCTTGGCACAATGGACGAAAATGGATATGTTCGAGTGACCGGCCGACTGAAGGATATGATTATTCGTGGTGGAGAAAACATCTATCCACGTGAGATAGAAGAATTCCTCTACCAACATCCAAAAGTGCTCGATGTGCAGGTAACAGGGGTACCCGATGAGAAGTACGGTGAGGAAGCAGTAGCATGGATTATCTTAAAAGAAGGACAGTCAGCAACCGAAGAGGAAATAAAGGAATTTTGCACTGGAAAAATATCAAGGTACAAGATTCCCCGGTATATCCTGTTCATCGACAGCTATCCAATGACAGCTTCAGGCAAAATACAAAAATTCAAACTACGCGAACAATTCAAAGGTTTCGTCAAATCTTTGCAATAGGGGGGTTCGAATATGTTCAAAAAAGTACTCATCGCCAACCGAGGAGAAATCGCAAGACGCGTCATAAGAACTTGCAAAAGACTAGGCATTGAAACGGTAGCAATTTATTCAGAGGCCGATAAGGATAGTCTTCATGTGAAAGAGGCAACAGAAAGCTTCTGCATCGGTAAACCACCAGTTGCACAAAGCTATTTGAATATTGAGGCTATCCTGGATGTGGCAAAGGAAACCGGTACAGATGCTGTACACCCGGGCTACGGATTATTATCCGAAAATGCCTCCTTTGCAAAACGAGTAGAAGAAGCAGGGTTGACGTTCATTGGGCCAAAATCAAATGTCATTCAAACAATGGGCAGCAAGCTGGAGGCTCGAAAAGCAATGCAACAGGCAGGAGTGCCGATTGTGCAGGGAGTCAATGAACCAATCGCTGACACGGATGAAGCTTCGAAAATTGCAGAGGAGATTGGCTATCCTGTTATGCTGAAGGCTTCAGCTGGCGGCGGGGGCATTGGAATGCAGCTAGTCAATAATGAGGAGGAGCTGCGCAAAGCATTTGAGGGCAATCAAAAACGTGCACAAAGCTTCTTCGGAGACGGCACCATGTTTATCGAAAAGTTCATTGCAGAACCGCATCATATTGAAGTGCAGGTGCTGGCTGATGCATATGGAAATGTTGTGCCGGTATTTGAGCGCGAATGCTCCATCCAAAGGCGCAATCAGAAGGTTGTTGAGGAAGCACCTTCGCCATTTATATCAGAAGAAACGCGCAAGAAAATGCTCGATGCGGCAGTAGATGCAGCAAAGCATATCGGCTACACAAATGCAGGAACAATTGAATTTCTGGTAGACCGTGACCAAAACTTCTACTTCCTTGAAATGAATACTAGATTACAAGTAGAGCACCCGGTAACCGAGGAGATTACGGGACTTGATCTTGTGGAGCAGCAGCTGAAAGTGGCGAAAGGCGAGAAACTTGCTTTCACACGAGAGGACATTCAAAAAAATGGCCATGCAATCGAGGTGCGAATTTACGCAGAACATCCAGTGACATTCTTCCCATCTCCAGGAAAAATCACGAAACTTGAATTACCAGAGGGCGAAGGGATTCGACATGAGATTGCGGTGGAAACCGGAAGCGATGTTACACCGTTCTATGATCCAATGATTGCGAAATTAGTAGTATTTGGCGCAACACGGGAGGAAGCATGTACAAGACTGGCAGATGCCTTAAGGGGCTATGTAGTCGAGGGGATCCAAACAAACATTCCAATGCTGTTAAAAACGGTGACACATGAGCAGTTCCTGTCAGGTGTGACAACGACGAAGTTTGTAGAGGAATATTATTTACCAAAAGCGACTACAGTCGGTAAATAAATGGAGAAGAGGCGCGAAAGATTGAACTTTGGCGAGAACACATCTACTACGTGCCGCTTCTCTCGCATTCTATTTTACGCGGAGGGATAATATATGACAATAGTGAAAGCAAGTATGGCAGGAACAGTATGGAAGGTTTTGGTTTCAGAAGGCGAGCAAGTGGCAGCCGATCAGGACGTTGTGATCCTGGAGTCCATGAAAATGGAGATCCCTATTGCTGCAGAAGAAGCGGGGACGGTAAAGCGAATCATTATTGCAGAAGGTGATTTTATCAACGTAGATGACGATCTAATGGAAATCGAATAAGGGAGTGTCGCTCATGCAGCTGCCGAAGCAAGTTCAAATAAAAGAAGTAGGACCAAGGGATGGATTGCAAAATGAAATGATGTTCATACCGACCGATGACAAGGTCAATCTAGTGAATCAATTAAGTGAAACTGGACTTAGTTATATTGAAGTGACGAGCTTCGTGCATCCAAAATGGATTCCGCAATTAGCAGATGCTGTAGAGGTATTGAAAGAAATGAAGCGAAACACCGATGTGACTTACGCTGCGCTAGTACCGAACAGCAAGGGGCTGGAAAGGGCAATCCAAGCTGATGTCGATGACGTAAGTGTCTTTATGTCAGCAAGTGAGGGTCATAACAAATCGAACATCAATAAGTCGATTGACGAGACGTTTCCAGTTTTAAAAGAAGTGGTTGATGGCGCTTTAGCTGCCGGCAAGACGGTAAGGGGATATATTTCTACAGTCATTGCTTGTCCTTATGATGGCTATACGAAACCTGAGCAAGTCGTATACGTGGCGGAAAAATTGTTTGATATGGGCATTTCGGAAATCTCTCTTGGGGATACAATCGGCGTCGGGGTGCCGACACAGGTGGATGCCCTGCTGCATGAAATGCTGCGTCATTTTAGTGCTGAAAAACTGGCGATGCATTTTCACGATACCCGTGGTACGGCATTGGCAAATATTATGACAAGCCTGGCACATGGAATTACCAAATTTGATAGTGCCATTGGTGGACTTGGTGGCTGCCCGTATGCCAAAGGAGCATCGGGTAATGTGGCAACAGAGGATCTCTTGTATTTATTGCATGAAATGGGAATCGAAACAGGAGTCAACCTGGAGAAAATCCAGAAAACAGCTCTCTATATGGAGGGAATTGTAGGTAAAAAACTATCATCCAAGTTGGTGGCAATTGCGCGAGGGGAGGAAGGAACATGCCGAATTTCGTAACAGTAGAGGTACAAGATGGTGTAGCTGTTGTCATGCTGAACAGAGGTGAGGCCGCCAATGCCTTATCCCTTCAAATGCTGATTGAAATCAACGAAGTGCTGGAAGAGATCCACTATGATCGTTCCATCCGCGCGGTTATTGTTACAGGTACCGGGGAAAAGGCATTTTGTGCGGGGGCAGACCTGAAGGAACGCAAAGGAATGAATGAAGAAGAGACTCGTAAAACCATTGCATTGATCGGGAAAACCGTAAATCATTTCGAAGCGCTTGCACAGCCGGTCATCGCTGCGATAAATGGCGTTGCATTCGGCGGAGGCCTTGAACTGGCACTTGCATGTGATATTCGAATGGCTAGCAGCACGGCAAAACTTGGATTGACGGAAACAGCCTTGGGTATCATTCCGGGTGCAGGAGGGACACAGCGTCTACCGCGTCTTATCGGGATGGGGAAGGCGAAGGAGCTAATTTATACAGCACGTCGATTATCAGCGGAGGAAGCCTACCATTATGGAATTATTGAGCACATTGTGGAACCTCAAGAGTTGCTTAATCAAGCAAAGCTTCTAGCACACGAGATTGGGAAAAATGCGCCACTGTCACTCATTCAGGCCAAAACTGCCATCAATCAAGGCATGCAAACGGATATATCGACCGGACTGCAGATCGAATCATTAGCTTATAGCCGATTACTTCAAACCGAAGACCGACTGGAAGGACTGAAGGCTTTTCAGGAAAAACGCTTACCAGTCTATTATGGCAAATAAAGGGGGATGGGAGAAATGGCAAAACTAACAGCAGATACGAATTATCAGGAAATGAAGGATGCCGTGCTGAAGGGCGGTCAAGATAAATATCACGAGAAGAACAAGGAACAGGGGAAATTGTTTGTTCGCGAACGCCTGGAGCTTCTTTTTGATGAGGGGTTAATGAGCGAGGATGGAACGTTTGCCAATGTACTTGCAGGCGACCTGCCGGCAGATGGCGTCGTCACGGGTATCGGGAAAATTCACGGACGCACTGTGTGTGTAATGGCAAATGATTCAACAGTCAAAGCAGGTTCATGGGGCAAGAGGACCGTTGAGAAAATCATACGCATCCAGGAGACCGCAGAAAAATTGGGCGTTCCCCTCTTTTACTTGGTGGACTCGGCGGGTGCGCGGATTACGGACCAGTTGGAGATGTTCCCTGGACGCCGGGGAGCGGGCAGGATTTTTTATAACCAAGTGAAACTGTCGGGCCGCATCCCGCAAATCTGTCTATTATTCGGTCCATCAGCAGCGGGTGGCGCATATATTCCTGCCTTCTGTGATGTTGTTGTGATGGTGGAAGGGAATGCTTCCATGTATTTGGGCTCGCCTCGTATGGCAGAAATGGTCATTGGGGAAAAGGTGGATCTTGAAACAATGGGCGGAGCGAAAATGCATTGTTCGATTTCGGGCTGCGGCGATGTTCTTGCAAAAACGGAGGAAGAGGCCATTGCCTATGCAAGGCAATATATTAGCTATTTCCCGGATAACTTCAAGAACAAGCCGGACCTGGAGGAGCCAAAACTACCCGCGTCATTCGAGAAGTCTATTGAGGAAATCATCCCTGCGAACCAGAATGCGGCATTCAATATGTACGAATTGATTAATCGGATTATCGATGAAGGTTCATTTTGTGAAGTGAAGAAGCTGTTCGCAGCTGAAATCATCACCGGCTTTGCCCGCATCAAAGGCCAGTCTGTCGGCATTATTGCCAACCAACCACGAGTAAAAGGCGGCGTACTGTTCCATGATTCCGCAGATAAGGCGGCGAAATTCATCAGCTTATGTGATGCCTTCCACATTCCGCTTATTTTCCTGGCAGATGTGCCTGGATTCATGATTGGAACACAGGTGGAGAAGATGGGGATTATTCGCCACGGTGCGAAAATGATTTTTGCAATGAGCGAGGCAACTGTGCCGAAGATTACGGTCATTGTTCGAAAGGCATATGGTGCAGGTCTGTATGCGATGGCCGGCCCAGCGTTTGAACCGGATGTATGTATAGCACTGACCGGCGCACAAATCGCTGTAATGGGTCCGGAAGCGGCCGTTAACGCAGTATATGCCAATAAAATTGCAGCTCTGCCAAAAGAGGAGCAAGCCGCATTTATTGAACAGCAGCGTGAAGAGTACCGAAAAGAAATTGATGTGTACCGTCTGGCATCCGAATTAATTATTGACGATGTTATCGAACCGAACGAGTTGCGTAGGACATTGGAGCTTCGTTTAGATGCTTATAAAACGAAGAAACTGACATTCACAGAGCGCAAACATGGCGTCAGCCCGGTATAAGGGTTTCGAAAAAGCTTTTTGAATGAGAATAAAGCATATGGTGCATAGGAGGTGTCTCAACCATAATTGAGATACCTTCTTTTTTTGTATGAAAAGTAAAAAAACCGAGAACGATTCGATTCATATCCGCACCCGAAAGCAGCTAATCAGTTAACGGCGGTCTTTTCGCAGCAGGCAATGCAAATTCGATCTCCTCTCAGCTAAGGGAGGAGATTAAATTAAATACAATCTATCCCTGACATGTTAAAATAGATACTATATGTCAAGAGTAAGTATCAATATTGGTAGGGGGTAATGAGTATTCAAGTAACGACAAAGGAAGTCATAGAAAAATTTAATTTAACCTTAGTAAGCGGGCATGAAGGGGTTGGCCGTTATATTACAACGAGTGATATATCGAGGCCAGGACTTGAAATGGCGGGCTATTTCACGCATTACCGTGCAGACCGGGTTCAGCTCATCGGTAAAACTGAATTATCGTTTTTTGAAATGCTCCCGACCGAATTAAAAAAGGAACGGATGTTGAAACTTTGTTCACATGAAACTCCTGCCATCGTTGTTTCAAGAGGCTTGGAAGTGCCGGTGGAATTAATTGCTGCTTCCAATGAAAACGATGTTCCGGTTTTAAGTACTTCGATGAAAACGTCAAGTTTCTCAAGCAGACTAACCAATTACCTTGAAAGTGAGTTAGCGCCTACAGCAGCAGTGCATGGGGTTCTGGTCGATGTATATGGAATTGGTGTTTTAATAATCGGCAAAAGCGGTGTTGGTAAAAGTGAAACCGCGCTGGAGCTTATTAAAAAAGGACATCGGCTTGTTGCGGATGATTGTGTCGAAATTCGCCAGGAAACGGAAGACTTAATAATAGGCAGTCCACCACCTCTCTTGGAGCATCTACTGGAGATCCGTGGAATCGGAATTATTGATATAATGACCCTGTTTGGGGCCAGTGCAATCCGTCCAACAAAACGAATTACGTTAATCATTGAGCTGGAAAACTGGGATCCGGATAAGGCCTATGATCGATTAGGTTTAGATGAAGAGAAAATGACGATAATTGATACAGATATTACCAAGTTAACCATTCCTGTTCAACCAGGACGAAATGTATCTGTAATCATCGAAGTAGCAGCCATGAATTATCGATTGAAAAAAATGGGTGTAAACGCGGCACAAGAATTTTCTAGGAGATTGGATGAAGTCATTGCGATTCAAGATGAGGATGACTACTAACCGTTTTTTGGAAAAGGTGTTTTAAATGAGAGGAGTATTTAAATGGAACAAATATTACTTGCAATAAACCCTGTTGCTTTTTCGCTGGGGAGCATTGAAGTAAGATGGTACGGAATCTTGATCGCTTCTGGAATTGTACTAGCATATTTTGTAGGACAAAGAGAGGCTGTAAAAAGAGGGTTGCCTGAAGACTTTTTAGCAGATTTGCTAATTTGGGCGATTCCAATCTCAATTTTATGTGCTCGCATCTATTATGTATCGATGAAATGGGATTACTATGGGGCTAATCCCGAGAAGATTATTCAAATCTGGAATGGCGGTATAGCAATCCATGGTGCCTTGATTGGTGCTGTTATTACTGCTTATATTTTCTGCAAGAAAAAAGGCATCAGTTTTTTGAAGGTAGCAGACATACTTGCACCAAGTCTTTTAATTGGACAAATTATTGGACGCTGGGGCAACTTCATGAACCAGGAAGCCTACGGTGGACCAGTATCCCGTGAGTTTTTAGAGAATTTAATGATTCCAAATTGGATTATTGAACAGATGTATGTTCAAGATCTTGGTACATATGTCCATCCAACATTCCTATATGAATCGATGTGGAATGTAGTCGGTCTGATTATTCTACTAATTTTACGAAAAGTAAACTTGCATCGCGGAGAAATTTTCTTCGGTTATATGATTTGGTATTCTATCGGCCGATTCTATATCGAGGGAATGCGAACTGACAGTTTATACCTAATTGGGGAATTGCGTTCTGCCCAAGTCGTTTCAATTCTAGCAATTATTCTCGGCATCGCTTTTATTGTTTATCGAAGAATGATGGTCCGCCCTGTTGTTCGTTATCTGGATGAGGAAAAAATTGCCAACACTTCCGCAAAAAACAATTCAAAAAATAAAGCCAGAAAAAAGTAAGCAGTCAACGGAACTCGTAAAGAGATAAAGGAGTTGCAAAATCAGCATGAAAGCTTTGCTATTTGATTTCGATGGAACATTATTAAATACAAATGATTTGATCATACAAACATTTATGTATGTATTGGAAGAACGATTTCCTGGGCAATATTCGCCAAAAGATTGCATGGATTTCATTGGTCCGTCATTAATAGAAACCTTTGAACAAATAACACCAGACGAAGTAGAAGTAATGATTGAGAAATATCGACAATGGAATCAAGAAAACCATGACGCATTAGTAACGGAATATGATGGGGTAGTAGACACATTAGAAAAGCTTAAAATGCAGGGAATCCGATTAGCAATTGTTTCTACCAAGAGGCGAGATACGATTGCAAAAGGATTGGAACTAATGGGAGCTTCGCATCTATTTGAATTTGTGGTTGGACTGGACGATGTTAAAAAAGTTAAACCTGATCCAGAGCCGGTGCTGCTGGCCATTGAAAAATTAGGTGTGGAAAAAGAGGAAGTCATGATGATCGGAGATAATTATCATGATATCGAAGCAGGGAAGAATGCAGGTGTGAAAACGGCTGGTGTGGCATGGTCCATCAAGGGAGAAGAGTTTTTAAGAACATTTAATCCGGATTATATTTTACAGCACATGTCTGACCTATTAACGATTGTGGAGGAGTCTTAATCAGATGAGAAGGACGGAACGATACCCTGTGCAAGGAGCAAACTCATTATGGAAAGTTTATCAAACAGTGTCTTTCTGGAAAGTGATGAAGTGCTTTATTTTCATTCAAATTGGCAAAATAACGCCATTTATGAGTATGAAAAATTGGATTTATCGTACGTTTCTACATATGAAGATTGGTGATAAGACATCACTTGCTTTGATGGTAATGCCTGATTCGATGTTTCCCGAAAGAATAACCATCGGAAATAATACCATTATCGGCTATAATACGACGATTCTAGCCCATGAGTATTTAATTGAAGAATACCGTCTTGGTGATGTGAAGATTGGGAGCGAGGTAATGATCGGTGCCAATTCCACCATCCTGCCCGGGGTGGAAATTGGAGATGGGGCGATTGTTTCTGCAGCAACCTTAGTGCATAAGGATGTCCCAGCCGGCAGTATGGTTGGAGGCAACCCAATGCAAATTATTTACACAGCCGAGCAACTGGCGGAAAGAAAAAAGAGAGGAATCTAAAAGTATGTATATGCTTTTAGATTTTTTTTTGATTAAAGTCGTATGTAAATTGAATGAAGGCACATGTAAAGTTATTGAACTCGCACGTAAGCAGGGGAGAGTCGCACGTAAAGTGATTGAACTCGCACGTAAGGAGGGGGAAGTCGTATGTAAAGTGTCCAAATTCGCACGAAAGAAGTGAAGGCGCACGTAAAGTGATGGAACTCGCACGTAAGGAGGGGGAAGTCGCACGTAAAGTGTCCAAACTCGCACGAAAGAAGTGAAGGCGCACGTAAAGTCTTCGAACTCGCACGTAAGCAGTGGGAAGTCGCACGTAAAGGGGTCAAACTCGCACGAAAGAAGTGAAGGCGCACGAAAAGTGTTCGAATTCGCACGTAAGCAGTGGGAAGTCGCACGTAAAGTGATTGAACTCGCACGAAAGAAGTGAAGGCGCACGAAAAGTGTTCGAATTCGCAGGTAAGCGGTGGGAAGTTGCACGTAAAGGGGGCAAACTCGCACGAAAGAAGTGAAGGTGCACGTAAAGTCTTCGAACTCGCACGTAAGCAGTGGGAAGTCGCACGTAAAGGGGTCAAACTCGCACGAAAGAAGTGAAGGCGCACGAAAAGTGTTCGAATTCGCACGTAAGCAGTGGGAAGTCGCACGTAAAGTGATTGAACTCGCACGAAAGAAGTGAAGGCGCACGTAAAGTGTTAGAACCCGCACGAAAAGTGTCCAAACCCGCACGTAAAATAGTGAAACTCGCAAGTAAAGCTCTCGAACTCGCAACTAAACCAGTCCAACTCGCAAATAAACATATCTATCTCATCCGAAAACTAGAACCCTAACAAATTCCATTTAACCTCACTCACTCCCAACAAATACACAACTTACTTTTCCCCAGTCACCTGTTTTTCTATCAATCAAGAAAAGTTATAATAGAGAAGTCTTAATTTTTATAATATTTGATATTTCAAAATCAATAGATTGACGAACTGATAGTTGTTCGGTAAAATTACTTTAATATATCAGTTCTCTAATTCTCTAGCACGCTAAAGTGAAAATGATAGGAGTGTCATTATGTCATCGATCAAAATGTTTGAAAAACCATTGGGAATGCGTGATACATTCCCGATCACTTATGAAAAAACAGAGAAAGTCCGTCAAATAGGTCGTGAATTTTTGCATGCTCGCGGCTTTGATTTTATTCAAACACCAAGCCTTGAGTACTTTGATACAGTAGGTAAAGCGTCTGCAATCTATGATGCTTCATTATTTAAATTAGTCGATAGTCAAGGGAATACATTAGTTCTTCGCCCGGATATGACGACACCGATTGCCCGGGTGGCCACTTCGAAATTATTAAAAGAAAAAATTCCATTGCGTTTAGCCTATTTTGCGAATGTCTTCCGTGCCCAGCAAACGGAAGGTGGAAGGCCCGCCGAGTTTGGTCAAATGGGAATCGAAATCATCGGGGACGGTACAGTATACGCGGACGCAGAGGTAATCATAACGGTCATTCATTTAATCCAGGCTTTTGGGATCAGCTCATTCAAGATTACGATCGGTCACGCTGGCGTGTTAAATTGTATTTTAAAAGACTACACAGAAAGCAACGAACAAGCCCATACGTTGCGAACGTTATTAGTTGAACGTAACTACGTTGGTTTTGAGGAAGCGGTCGAGAGCTTCGATCTACCTAAAACAAAATCGGATGCTTTACTTCAATTCATCAGTGAAGCAACAAGTTTTGTATCGATTCGCGATATAGAGAAGTATGTACGCAAAAATGATTCACTGGAATACATGCAGCAGCTAATGGAGCTTATTGAAGTTGGGGGCTTATCGCAATATGTTGCACTAGACTTTACATTATCAAGTCATATGAATTACTACACGGGCATGCTTTTTGAGGTGTTTGCTGAAGGAAGTGGCTTTGCATTAGGGAATGGTGGCCGTTACGATGGATTATTGCAGCACTTCGGAACGGAAGTTGGGGCAACTGGGTTCGGAATTCGGGTAGACCGACTTTTAGAGGTAATACCATCCCAACCATCTTCTACTCAAACAATCGGGATTATTTTTGAAGAAGTGCTATTTACAAAAGCATTAGAAATGGCTAACTCATATCGAGAAGAAGGGAAACGAGTTACCTTACAGTCCCGTAAAGGATTAGTAGATGAAGAGGCATTTGCAAAGCACTTCGACAAAATCGTGTATGTCAACCAGGAGGATGTAGCAGAATGAGTCATTTAACAATTGCCATGCCAAAGGGACGAATTTTTGAGGAAGCATATCAGATGCTTATTGATGCGGGTTTTAACTTGCCCGAGGAAGTTGAAATGTCTCGAAAACTAATGATTGAAATACCGGAAGAACAAATTCGTTTTATACTAGCCAAACCAACAGATGTACCTGTCTATGTTGAACACGGTGTAGCAGATCTCGGAATTGCGGGTAAGGATACATTATTGGAGCTGCGTCGAAATGTACATGAGCTATTGGATTTGAAAATTAGTCAATGCTACATCGCATCGGCAGGTTTGCCCAACACAACAATGAATGAAATCGCGCCGCGTATTGCAACGAAATATCCCAATATTGCCATGAACTATTACAAGGAAATTGGCGAGCAAGTAGAAATCATAGAATTGAACGGATCGATTGAACTTGCCCCGATGATCGGGTTGGCGGATCGCATTGTTGATATCGTTTCTACGGGGAGAACATTGAAAGAGAATGGTCTTGTGGAATACGAACACATTACAGATGTATCCTCCCGGTTGATTGCAAATCCGGTTAGTTATCGAATGAAAAGTGCACGAATTCAAGAGTTAGTATCACGTCTGAAAAATATCGTCAGTTAGGAAGAAGGGCTATTTGTGAAAATTACAAACTTAACGGATACAATCTCTTTAAAGAGACAGCTGGAAGGTGGAAATGAAGAACAGTTAAAAACTGTTCGACAAGTGCTTCAGGATGTTCGCCAGAATGGAGATGAAGCCCTTCGGAAATATAGCGAGATGTGGGATGGCATTCGGCTGGATGACTTCCGCGTTGCACCGGACGAGATAGAACAAGCGGTGCTAAACTTTGACCCTCAACTTAAACAGGATTTAGAAGAGGCAGCAGCAAATATCCGATACTATCACGAGGCACAAAAACGTGATGGATACAAGTTGCCTTTGGATAATGGTTCGTGGCTGGCACAAAGAATTGTCCCCTTGGATGCAGTAGGCTTGTATGTACCTGGCGGGTTGGCTGCATACCCTTCTTCAGTGCTGATGAATGTGATTCCGGCCCAAGTCGCAGGAGTTGGACGAATTATCATTACCTCTCCAGCAGGGAAGGATGGGAAGCTCCCGGATGCGGTTCTAGTAGCTGCTTCGATTTTAGGCATCAATGAAATTTATAAAGTTGGTGGGGCACAAGCAATTGCAGCTTTGGCTTATGGAACGGAAACGATTGCATCTGTCGATAAAATAACAGGTCCCGGGAACATCTTCGTCGCATTGGCGAAAAGGGAAGTGTTTGGTGAAGTGGCGATTGATATGATTGCCGGGCCTAGTGAAATTGCCGTCCTGGCTGATGATACAGCTTATGCGGATGAAATTGCCGCTGACTTATTATCACAGGCAGAGCATGATGCCCTGGCTTGTGCAGTACTTATTACAACGAGTGAAAAATTAGCACAAGATGTGGCAGTCGAGGTAGAAAAACAATTAAAAGAATTGCCAAAGGAGACAATTGCGCGTAAATCAATCGAAAACTTTGGTCGAATATATATAGCAGAAAATATGGAACAGGCAATACGTGCGGTTAATTCGTTAGCTCCAGAGCATCTAGAAATTGTAACGGCTAATGCGGAGGAAGACTCATTGAAAATTCGCCATGCAGGCGCGATTTTTATTGGCCGTTATAGTTCAGAGCCGGTAGGAGATTATTTTGCTGGGACAAACCATGTACTGCCAACAAATAGTACAGCACGTTTTGCAAGTGGTTTAAATGTGGATGACTTCATTAAGCGATCCAGTGTAGTGTATTACAGCGAAAAAACATGGCAAGAAAATGCACCGAAAATCGCACGACTTGCAAGGATGGAAGGGCTGGAAGGGCATGCCCGTGCAGTAGAGTCCCGTGGTTGGGCTAAAGGAGGGTACTAATATGACAGAACAAAAGCAACGATTTGCAAGAATCGAAAGAAATACGAATGAAACGAAAATCGCGGTGGAATTAAATTTAGATGGTTCCGGAAAAGCAGAAGTAAATACAGGGGTCCCTTTTATGGACCATATGCTGGATTTATTTATCAAACATGGTTTATTTGATGGCAAGATCATCGCGGATGGGGATACACAGATCGATGACCACCATACGACAGAAGATATCGGCATCGTATTAGGTCAGGTCATTCGTGAAGCACTTGGAGACAAAAAAGGCATCAAGCGCTATGGAAACGCCTTTGTCCCAATGGATGATGCACTGGCACAAGTGGTAATCGATTGTTCGAACAGACCACATTTAGAGTATCGTGTAGAACCTATGTTGAAAGAAAAAGTGGGTACATTCGATACAGAATTAATCCACGAATTTTTATGGAAATTCGCATTGGAAGCACGCATGAATGTTCACGTGATTGTTCCTTATGGCCATAATACACATCATATTATTGAGGCAATCTTTAAGGCTTTGGCTAGGGCAATTGACGATGCGGTACAAATCGATCCCCGAGTGAAAGGCGTCCCATCGACGAAAGGGTTGTTGACATGAAAATTGGCGTAATCGATTATGGTATGGGCAATTTATTCAGCGTAGAACAAGCGTTGAAAAGACTGGAGTGTGAAGTAGTAGTTTCTGCAGATCCCCAAGAATTGGCAGCAAGCGATGCCCTTATCCTACCGGGAGTCGGTGCATTTCCTGATGCAATGAAGCGTTTAGCCGCAACAGGTTTGGATGTTTTCATCCGTGAACAGGTGGATGCCGGTAAACAGCTTCTGGGTATCTGCCTGGGGATGCAATTGCTTTTTGAGGAAAGTGATGAAGTCACTACGACAAAAGGCTTTGGATTCTTTAATGGAAGAATCACACGATTTTCGGGTGAAACATCGGATGGTACAAAATACCGCGTACCACATATGGGCTGGAATACGCTGGAATTCAAGTGCCTACCGAAATGGTTGGAAGATAAATCATTACCTGAAAGCAAGTATGTTTATTTCGTCCATTCATTTTACGCAACGAATATCAATCGGGAACAACTTGTGGCAGGAGCAGATTATTTTGAAACAGAAGTGCCTGGTGTAGTGCAGGCGGAGAATGTATGCGGGATGCAGTTCCACCCTGAAAAGTCAGGGGAGTTTGGTGTGTTCCTGCTAGAACGATGGCTGGAAGGTGTGGGGGTGCAAACATGCTGACAAAACGTATTATTCCATGCCTTGATGTGAAAGAGGGGCGTGTTGTAAAGGGCATTCAATTCGTGGAGCTTCGAGATGCCGGCGATCCGGTTGAACTGGCGAAATTCTATGATGAGCAAGGTGCCGACGAGCTTGTATTTTTGGATATCTCAGCCTCCCATGAAGGGCGTGAAACGATGGTGGATGTCGTCCGCAAAACGGCCTCAAGCCTGGCCATACCATTTACGGTAGGTGGCGGAATCCGCACTTTGGAGGATATGAAGCGAATACTGCGGGCAGGAGCAGACAAAGTCTCCGTAAATACATCTGCATTGGAACGTCCTGAACTAATAAAGGAAGGTTCGGATTTCTTCGGGGCTCAATGTATCGTGGTCGCAATTGATGCAAGATACTCGGAAGAAGATGGAACTTGGATGGTCTATACCCATGGTGGCCGCAACAAAACGGAGTGGCAAGCTGTCGAATGGGCGAAAGAAGCAGTGCGTCTCGGTGCAGGGGAAATTTTATTAACAAGCATGAATCAAGACGGTGAAAAAACGGGCTTTGATTTAGCACTAACAAAGGCAGTTCGAGATGCCGTCACGGTTCCTGTCATTGCCAGCGGTGGTGCCGGCAACGCCGATCATTTTGTTGAAGTATTAAAAGAAGTAGATGCGGATGCGGCTTTGGCAGCATCAATTTTCCACTATAAAGAAACAAGTGTAGCTGAAGTAAAATCAGTCCTACGCGAAAAAGGGGTTTGTGTTAGATGATGGAAGGATTAAAGTTCGATGACAAAGGATTAATAACGGCAGTGGTACAGGATGCGCAGTCGAAAGAAGTCTTAACTGTGGCTTACATGAATGAAGAATCGCTTCAAAAAACAATCGAAACAGGCGAAACTTGGTTTTACTCCCGGTCAAGGCAGGAGCTTTGGCATAAAGGGGAGACAAGCGGCAATATTCAAAAGGTGGTTTCAATCAAGGCGGATTGTGACAAGGATGCATTGGTGGTTGAGGTCTTGCCGGCAGGACCTGCATGTCATACGGGTACAACTACGTGCTTTACAAATGCCATTGTGGAAAAGAAAAATGTTGGATCTGTCGACATACTTCCGCAGTTAGTAAATATTATTCGCCAGCGCGAAATCGATATGCCGGAGGGTGCTTATACGACCTATTTATTTGAAAAAGGGATCGATAAAATTTGCAAAAAAGTCGGCGAAGAAGCAACCGAAGTGGTAATTGGGGCGAAAAACCGCGATGCCGAGGAAGTGAAGTGGGAAACGGCCGATTTATTTTACCACTTACTTGTGCTGCTGCAGGAACAAAAAGTAGATTTGTACGATGTACTGGAAGTCTTAAAATCACGGCACGCTGAAAAAAGAGCAAGTACTAAATAAACCAAGTCAATTTCTTCTAGAAAAAGTGGATATTATTTAGAACCCTGTAAATACTAAAATAATGACGTATGACGTAATTATGTTATAATAAGTTTAATTGTCCAAGGAACGTACTTTACGTTCCTTTTACTTTGTTTTAGCGACTTTTCGGTCTTATAAAGCAATGTAATTACGCCAAGGTGTAATGAATTTAGTTCGGAGGATGTACTTTGGAAAATCAACGTCAAAAAGAAAAACTTAATAATGTTGTATCGTTTATTCCAAACGGTGATTATTATTTCAATAAAGCGCTGAAAGCTATGGATAAAGACCAGATGGATAAAGCGTATAAATATATGAAACGGGCTGCTGAACTTAGCCCGGACGACGCACATGTACTAATGCAATTTGGCATATTGGAAATGGAAGCTCAAAACTTCGAAAAAGCATATGAATTGATTCATACTGCCTACAGTTTAGAGCCAAGTGAACCCGAGCATGTCTTTTTTTTGGCGGAAGTTTCAGGTTGCATGGGGATGGTTCGAGACGCCCAAAAGTATGCAGAAATGTATCTTGAAATGGAACCAGACGGAATGTATGCAGAAGAGGCGGAAGAAATCATCGAATTTGTTCAATTTGAAGATATTGAAAATGAACCATTGGATGAAGAAGACTCTGAAAAATTAATCGCCCAGGAAAAAGCTCGCCGCCTTATGGAAAACGGCCAATTTAACCAAGCGATTGAAGTGCTGGAACAATTAATCGAACAGTTCCCGGATTTATGGCCTGCCTACAATAATCTGGCCCTAGCTTATTTTTATATGGAGGAAGCAGAACAAGCGAAAGCATTGCTGCATCAAGTACTTCGCGAAAATTTGGGGAATTTGCATGCAATCTGCAATTTGGCGGTCATTGCATACTATGAAAAGGATGAACAAGATTTATCCCAACTTGTTGAAATGCTCAAGAAAATTAATCCCTATGACTGGGAAAACCGCTATAAGCTAGGAGCGACATTAGCTTTGATCGGTGAGTACGAACTGGCTTATAAATGGCTTCAAAGCATGAAGCGAAAAGGATTTGCCGGGGACGCAGGGTTTTATTTCTGGTTAGCGCAAGCGGCTTATTTCAGTGGCTACGCAGAAGAAGGAAAGCAGGCCTGGAAAGTCCTTGTAAACATGGATCCTTCCAAGGATGGGCTTGAACCTTGGCTGGATGTGGAAGTGGAAGCAGATAGGGAGTCCCTGGAAAATAACCGGGATTATATTATCGAAAAAATTTCCAGTGAATATAGTACACACCGCATGTTTGGATTTTTCCTGCTCAGCAAATCAGCTTATAAGCAAGAAATTATTGCACATCCTAAGATTATCGAGCTTGCTAAATATAGTGGTGTTGAAAAACTTTGCTTAGCCTATGCACTGGGGCATCAATTTGATGAATCCAATGAAATGGAAAAACATTTTGTCCGTTCAATGCAGGTCGCAGAAGAGCTTTACAAGAGCACCTCAACCATCACATTGGAGGTTCAGTATTTGTTCCAGATGTGGTTTGTTTTAAGCGAACGGGCACTAAAAGATGAATATCCATTTAAAAATATTACGGCCTTGGCTGCAGCAGTGGAGTATATGTTCTTTTCGACAATCAACAGCAATAAGGTGACGAAGAAGCATTATGCACAAAAGTTCGGCATATCCACTGCAACACTGACGAAGTATGTGGAGGAATTGATCGAATACCTGCCATTCGATTAGTAAGCAATAAAGTTGAAGTTGCGAGCAGATTGTCCTAGGATAAGAAAAGAAGGAAATATACTTAAACGAAAGATTAGTATATTCAAGATAAATAGAAGCTGCTGAATGTAGCGCTTTTTCTATAAGGAGGCTATTGTAATGGCTGAAGAAAAAATTTATGACGTAGTAATAATCGGTGCAGGTCCTGCGGGGATGACGGCAGCAGTATATGCTTCACGTGCAAACTTGGCTACATTAATGATCGAGCGTGGGATTCCTGGCGGACAAATGGCCAATACAGAGGAAGTCGAGAACTACCCTGGATTCGAAACAATTTTAGGGCCTGAGCTTTCTACGAAAATGTTCGAGCATGCCAAAAAATTCGGTGCCGAATATGCTTATGGCGACGTAGCGGAAATTATTGACGGTGAAGAATACAAAGTAATTAAATCAGGTTCAAAAGAATACAAAACACGTTCTATCATTATAACAACTGGTGCGGAGTATAAAAAAATGGGTGTACCGGGAGAAAAAGAACTTGGTGGACGTGGCGTAAGTTACTGTGCAGTCTGCGACGGGGCATTCTTCAAACAAAAACACCTGGTTGTTGTAGGTGGAGGAGACTCTGCAGTAGAAGAAGGCGTATATCTAACTCGCTTTGCCGACAAAGTAACGATTGTACACCGTCGTGATAAACTGCGCGCTCAAAAAATTCTGCAAGATCGTGCATTTGCCAATGAAAAAGTTGATTTCATCTGGAACAACACAGTCAAAGAAATCAATGAAAAAGACGGCAAAGTTGGCAGTGTAACACTTGTTTCAACGGTTGATGGCAGTGAACAAGAATTCCAGACAGACGGAGTATTCGTCTATATTGGAATGGACCCATTAACAGCGCCATTTAAAAACTTGGGTATTTTAAATGAACACGGCTATATCGTAACGAACGATAAAATGGAAACGTCCGTAAAAGGTATCTTTGCGGCTGGAGATGTTCGTGAAAAAATGCTTCGCCAAATCGTTACAGCAACAGGTGACGGAAGTATTGCGGCTCAATCAGCACAGCATTATGTAGAAGAGTTAACTGAGAAAATTAGCCAGAATTAATATGGTTTTAATTCTTCTGTAACCTCTTTGAAATAAACAAACGCTATAATAAGGGTATAAGCTTTAACCCCCCTTTTTAGTTTTTTAGTTGCTTCCATCAACAGGAAGCAACTTTTTTTTGTGGGGAATTATTCTGTGTAGGTCAAAATATTTAAAAGTGTTGATTTTATTGTTGAAATCAACGTACGAATATGCAGAAAGTTGTCCTAATAAAGGAACCGCAGCCTACTATGTAAGCTGCGCAATAAATCCGAAAACTATAGAATCGGTACCTTTGTGAGCGGGCCTTTACATAAGCACTAAGACAAGTCGTTGAGACAACAAGTTGGCTCAGCGGCTTGTGTGCTAAGCCCGCTCACCTAAAAAATACAAATTTAGAATCTTTATTAATAAAACCAATAAATAAACATACTATTTCTATTTTGTGTCCTACCAAAGTTCTTTCAAGTAAACAATGAATGAAATCAAGCTTTTCGATTACGCGAATGACTATTTCATAAGGTATAATACGTAATATAGGGTAACAAATGATTTGAGGTGGTTGTCATGCAACGAATAGCAAACTTACTAGCAATCCAAGATGGAAAGGTTCTACTTCTCCAAAAACCAAGAAGAGGTTGGTATGTTGCTCCGGGAGGAAAGATGGAAAGTGGAGAATCGATCTATGAAGCAGCTAGTAGAGAATTTCAAGAAGAAACAAACTTAACCCCAGCGAATCCACATTTAAAAGGGGTCTATACGATGATTATCAAGGATGGCGAGAAGACCGTTGATGAGTGGATGCTTTATACATTCGTTGCACATGGCATAGTCGGTGATCATCAGTTTACGGAAACCAGAGAAGGCGTCCTGGAATGGCATCCAATCGAAGCGCTGCGTAACTTGCCAATGGCGGAAGGCGACCGCAATAACTTACTGTTTGCGGCGTTGGATGAAGGCATTCAATATGGGACGTTTACCTATACGATAGATTATGAACTGATAGAAGAAAGGTTTCAATCATCGAAAGAGAATTGAAAAGGGAGATGATCACATGGGTAATATTCAGGAATTTACACATGAGATAGTCATTATTACAGGAATGTCCGGGGCTGGAAAAACAGTGGCTGTTCAAAGCTTTGAAGATCTGGGATATTATTGCATAGATAATTTGCCCCCTGCATTATTAACAACTTTTTTAGCTTTAATGAAGGAATCGGAGCGCAATATTACACAGATTGCAGCTGTCATGGATATGCGGGGAGGGGAATTTTTTGATTCCCTGATCGATGCCCTAGATATCTTGGAAAAAGAAGCATACGTTAATACACGCGTATTATTTTTGGATGCAGAGAATGAAACACTCGTCCAGCGATATAAAGAAACCCGGCGTTCGCACCCACTGTCACCAAAGGGAGCACCGCTTGAGGGGATTCGCAAGGAAAGAGAACTGCTTAGTGAGTTGAAGGGGAGAGCGAAATTCGTTTATAACACTTCCCAACTGAAGCCAAGGCAATTGAGGGAACGAATAGGGAAAGAGTTTTCCAACCCCGCTAGTCCAAAGTTTTCAATCAATGTCATGTCCTTCGGTTATAAAAACGGAATTCCCATTGATGCAGATCTTGTTTTTGATGTTCGGTTTATAAAGAATCCATACTATGTGGAAGCATTACGTCCAAAAACTGGTCTGCAAGAAGAGGTATCTTCCTATGTGCTGGCCCAAGAGGAAGCGCAAGAACTAATCGCAAAGCTGACGGATCTGTTCAAATTTATGATCCCACAATATATTAATGAGGGGAAATCGCAATTGGTAATTGCTTTTGGTTGTACAGGAGGACAGCATCGGTCTGTCACGCTAGCTGAACACTATGGTAAGTTATTCAGCAATAGCTACCAAACCGCAATTACCCACCGAGATATCAATCGCAGAAAGGATTGACGGAATGAAGAAACAAAAAACAAATATTGTAGTGATAGGAGGGGGCACCGGCCTATCGACGATGTTGCGCGGGTTAAAAAACTATCCTTTCAACATCACTGCAATTGTCACAGTGGCAGATGATGGAGGCTCTTCAGGCCGCCTTCGTGATGACTACGATATTCCGCCGCCTGGTGATATCCGGAATGTCATTGCTGCGCTTTCTGATATAGAGCCATTAGTGGAGCAGATGTTCCAGTATCGGTTTTCACAATCCGATGACTTGGGCGGCCATTCGCTAGGGAATTTAATGCTGACTGCTCTGACCGATATTACAGGTGATTTTAGCCATGCAATCGCAGAAATGAGCAAAGTATTAAAAGTGCATGGAAAAGTTATACCGGCAGCGAATAGAAAAATCGCTTTGCATGCGGAACTAGTGGATGGTTCAATCATTGAAGGAGAATCGAAAATTCCCCAATCTCGTTTGCCGATTAAACGGGTCTTTTTAGTTCCAGGGGAAGTGAAACCGCTTCCTGAGGCCATTCGTGCAATTGAAAAAGCGGATTTTATTCTTGTTGGACCAGGGAGTCTATATACAAGCATCATTCCCAATTTGATTGTCAAACAAATTGGAAAGGCATTAGTAAGAGCAAAAGGAAAAAGAATTTATATTTGCAATCTTATGACGCAGCAGGGGGAGACGCTGAATTACCGGGCGACCGATCATGTTCAAGCAATCTATGATCATGTGGGCAAACCTTGTTTGGATGCCATCCTGGTAAATGATATTGAACTGCCGCCACCAATTAAAGAAAACTATAAAGAAGAGAATGCGGAGCCTGTGTTGTTTGATATCGAGAAGCTGGAAAGTATGGGCCTCGAGGTAATTAAAAAAGAGATTGCCACGATCCACTCCGGCGTCGTCCGCCATGAGTCAAATAAAATTGCCAAGTGGCTGTCCGACTACACATTGACGCGAATGTAAAAAACATACAAGGTGCCAGATCGGGATTGTGTGGTATGATAGTTTTCATACATAGTGAAAGGGGGGAGAAAGATGTCATTTGCTTCCGAAACGAAAAAGGAATTAACGCAGCTACAATCCGATGATAATTGTTTAAAGGCAGAGGTTTCAGCTCTGATCCGCATGAATGGAACATTATCATTTACAAACAGACAGCTCAGTCTGGATGTACAGACAGAAAATGCTGCCATTGCAAGAAGGCTATATACAATTGTTAAAAAGTTGTATCCATATAATGTAGAATTGCTGGTTCGAAAAAAAATGCGCCTAAAGAAAAATAATGTTTACATTTGCCGTGTTCGTGACGGTGCTCGTGAACTATTAGCAGATTTGGATATTTTGTCCGAGGACTTTCAACTAAATCATTCTCTCTCTACTTCATTACTTTCAAATAGAGATCAAAAACGGGCATATCTTCGTGGTGCATTTCTGGCAGGTGGCTCTGTAAACAACCCTGAAACTTCTGCCTACCATCTAGAAATTTACTCGCTATATAAAGAACATGGTGAAGCTTTGGCTGATTTGATGAACAAATTTAACTTAAATGCCAAAACTATCGAGCGTAAAAAAGGCTTTGTAACCTACTTAAAAGAAGCGGAAAAAATATCTGACTTTCTGGGAATTGTGGGAGCGGTACAGGCAATGCTAAAGTTCGAGGATGTGCGAATCCTGCGTGATATGCGAAACAGTGTAAACCGAATCGTCAACTGTGAAACAGCGAATTTAAATAAAACAATCGGGGCAGCCATACGTCAGGTAGAGAATATCCGCTTTATTGAAAACGCGATTGGCTTAGATCAACTACCGGAAAAACTAAGAGAAATTGCTAGGCTGCGAGTGGAATATCAAGATGTGACACTTAAAGAACTTGGCGAGATGGTCTCTACGGGTGCGGTAAGTAAGTCGGGTGTAAACCATCGATTACGCAAGATTGATGAAATTGCGGATGCTTTAAGACGAGGGGAAACCATTAAATAAACTTGAAAAATGGTGTAAAATGCGTATAATTGTAAATTTTACTGGAGTTTTCAAATTTATAGGATTGTATTATTGTTCTTTTCATACAATTTAGATAAGATAAATGTAAGAGATGAACGGTTTGAAAGGGAGTATCGTAAATGGTTGAAACCAATGTGGAAGTAAAATTGAAATCGGGTTTGCAAGCAAGACAAGCGGCATTGTTTGTGCAGGAAGCAAATCGATTCAAATCTGAAGTGTACTTACAAAAAGACGAGAAGAAAGTAAATGCTAAGTCGATCATGGGAATCATGAGTCTAGCCATAGCAAGAGGTACAACAATCACGTTGATTGCTGATGGGAAAGACGAACAGGAAGCTGTAGATGGACTAGTATCACTTATTCAAAAAGAAGAATAAACTAGAATATATTGTAAACGCTCGCAAGCAGGCATCTCACAGTAGTTAGGAGATGCCCTTTTTTTATACAAAAAAAGGGTGAAAAGGAATTGAGTCCCTTTCACCCTTTGTACTTTTTACTTATCTTCAATGCGAGTAATGATGTTGTCGATTAGACCATATTCTTTCGCAGTTTCAGCAGTCATGAAGTTATCGCGGTCTGTATCCTTGGCGATTGTTTCCAATGGTTGACCAGTACGCTCCGCTAAAATGTTGTTCAATTTATCGCGCAAGAAGAGGATGCGTTTAGCAGCAATCTCGATTTCAGTTGCTTGCCCTTGAGCGCCGCCAAGTGGTTGGTGGATCATCACTTCAGCATTTGGCAATGCAAAACGTTTACCAGGTTCACCAGCTGCAAGCAGGAATGCACCCATTGAAGCTGCCATACCGATACAAATTGTAGATACTTGTGGCTTGATGAATTGCATTGTATCGTAGATAGCCATACCTGCTGTAATCGATCCGCCTGGTGAGTTAATGTATAAAGAGATATCTTTATCTGGATCTTCTGCTGTCAAGAATAATAATTGTGCCACAATGGAGTTGGCAACATTATCATCGATCGCACTACCCAATAAGATGATACGATCTTTTAAAAGACGAGAATAAATGTCATATGCACGTTCTCCGCGGCTTGTTTGTTCAATAACTGTAGGAATTAAATTCATGGTAAATCCTCCTTAAAAAGATTTAGTCGTTAACTTGACGCTAAAAGCATTCTCTTTTAGCTGTACACATATCATACACAGAATAGTCAAGGAAGGTCAAATATAAACCACTGTCCTTTACTAAAATCTTGCAAGTTTTTATCCGCTATTATTCTATGACCTAGTTTAAAAATAAGAAGCAAAGAAAAGGAATATTGATCTCAATGATCACCATTTACAAAAAGGGAGTAGCTTTGCCTTAAATTGGACACAATATAATCAAATTTAGCCCTAATTTTATAGTTGAATTAACTTGTATACATTTGTATAATAGAAAAGTCTTATTTTATATTGGCGATATGTCCTAAAGCATCATCAGTTTATGTAAATGAAGAACAATTTCCAATTTTAGCGTTACGAGCAAGTTTTCCTATTATAAAATGTCCTCGTGGTGTAATGGATAACACTGAAGATTCCGGTTCTTCCGCTGGGGGTTCGATTCCCTCCGAGGGCGCCATTTTACTGCTTCAACTATGAATTTTAATAAGGTAGACCTTCCATGGATCTATTAGTTTAGCAGCCTAATAGAATCCAGAGGGAATGAAAGATAAGGGATAAAATGCAATTACTGTACCAATTCATTTTATCCCAAATTCATTCTCTTTAAACTATCATTTACCAATCTTTTCATATAATTTTTTTATAAGTTACGATATAGGTGTTTAGTTTTGTTTAAGGTTTGAAACCATAAAGAAAGAATGGCCCGAAAAGTTTTCAATAACTTTTCGGGCCATTTTTTTGTTGTAAACAGTTTGCAGGGAAAAATTGATTCCTACCATACAAGGGAAAGTTTGAGCAATTATACATAGAAACCCCTCTATACCTCATATAATGAAACACCTAGAGTAAATTATACAATAGGATTAGGCTCTCCCTTATACAATTTTTATGCCCCTAACATGTATATGTTAACAGTCAGAAGTAGTTTTTTTAAAAAAAGTATTGTTTAAATATTAAGTAGTTTGTATAATTATAAACATATTTTCCGATTTTATAAGAATCTGAATAATTATATAGAAAATAAATAGAAAACTCAGGAGGAATTACAATGTTAAAAAAGAAAAAGTTATTTTCATTGGTTGCACCAGTTGCTGCAGCATCAATAATTTTGGCTGCTTGTGGAGCGGGATCTGAAACAGGTAGTGAAACGGGTGGAAGTACCAGCGAGGATGGCACTACTAAACTAGTAGGAGGAACAGAAGCAACGTTCGCACCATTCGAATCAATGGATGACAATGGCAATATTGTCGGGATTGACGTAGATGTACTAAATGCGATTTCAGAAGAAATGGATTTTGACTATGAATTGAAAAATATCGGATGGGAACCGGTATTCTCTCAAATCACGACTGGCGAAATTGACTTTGGAGCTGCAGGAATCACGATTACGGATGAAAGAAAAGAATCATATGATTTCACGGATCCATACTTTGAATCGACTTTATTGATTGTTGTTCCAGAGGACAATACGTCAATCACTTCGGTAGAAGACTTAAAAGACAAAAAGGTGTCCGTGCAAATCAACTCAACTTCACATGAAGCTGCCAAGAAGATTCTAGGGCAAACAAACCCGGACATCCTTGCTTATGAAAATCAGCCTCTTGCAATTCAGGATGTAATTAATGGAACTGCTGATGCAGCACTAGGTGATAACGCAGTATTAATAGAGTACATGAAAAATAATCCTGATGCTCCAATTAAAACAATCGAAGACGACAGTTTTGAAAAAGAGTACTACGGCTTAATGGTGAAAAAAGGCAACGAAGAAGTACTGAATCTTTTAAACGATGGACTTAAAAAGATTAAAGAGAATGGCAAGTTAGCAGAAATTACAGGTCAAGAGATCGAATAATGAATGATTGGAGGTGTGTTTCAGATGGACATCTTTGACCTACGCTGGGACATAATCTGGAACTACCGTGAATTATTTTTGCGTGGACTATGGGTAACAATTGTACTGACAATCTGTGGATATATCGGTGGTATCATCCTGGGAGTATTATTAGGGCTGGGTGAAACGTCCAAAAAGAAATGGATCTATTGGCCTTCCAAGATCTATGTAGATCTATTTCGAGGCACACCGATGCTTGTTCAAATTTTGATCATCCACTTAGCATTTATCCCGGCAGTATTCGGGCAATCGTTTGGATTTATGGTTTCAGGGATTACAGCCCTTATCTTGAATAGTGCTGCATATAATGCCGAAATCATTCGTGCAGGGATTCAATCGATTGATAAAGGGCAGATGGAAGCAGCCCGTTCATTGGGATTAACGCACAATCAAGCAATGCGCAAGATTATTCTGCCACAGGCTTTTCGTAGAATGATTCCGCCTTTAGGAAATGAATTTATCGCATTACTGAAGGATTCATCCCTTGTAACAGTAATTGCGGCAAGCGATATTCTATATGCGGCGAAAGTAGTGGCTGGAGCGTACCAACGTTTCTGGGAGCCATACTTGGTAGCGGCGTTTATGTATCTAGTATTAACTTATCTAGTAACAAAGCTTATTGCGTATGTGGAGAAACGGTTCAGCAATAGCTACAATCCGCGTAGAAAGCAGAAGGGCGGACTTGGCATATGATTAAAGTAGAAAACTTGACTAAATCCTTTGGCCAGTTGGAAGTGCTGAAAGGAATCAGCTATGAGATCCAGGAAAAAGAAGTGGTATGTGTTATTGGTCCTTCAGGCTCCGGTAAAAGTACGTTTCTAAGGTGCATCAATTTGCTGGAAGAAATTACGGATGGAGCTATCTACATAGAGGGTGTGAAAGTGAATGACCCTAAAACCGATATCAACTTGATCCGGACAGAGGTTGGGATGGTGTTCCAGCAATTCAACCTATTCCCTCATATGACTGTTTTGGAAAACATTACGATGGCACCGATGCAAATACGTAAACTATCAAAAAATGATGCTGAAAAACTGGCATTGGAATTGTTGGATAAGGTTGGACTGAAAGAAAAAGCCTATAATTATCCTGAACAGCTTTCAGGCGGTCAACAGCAGCGTGTTGCAATTGCCCGTGCACTTGCCATGAAACCGAAAGTGATGCTTTTTGACGAACCAACATCGGCATTAGATCCGGAAATGGTAAAAGAAGTACTGGACGTTATGAAGCAATTGGCATTTGAAGGGATGACCATGGTAGTGGTAACTCATGAAATGGGATTTGCACGTGAGGTTGCAGACCGTGTTGTATTCATGGATGGCGGCTATATTGTGGAACAAGATAAACCAGAGTCGATCTTTGATGCGCCAAAAAATGAACGAACTAAAGCATTCTTGGGCAAAGTCCTCTAATTAAAGCAAAGATCCATTTGATGACCAAACATCAAATGGATCTTTTCGTTTTTTCTTGAATTAAAAAGTATATGTTCTTTTGAAGAATGTCTAGCTCCATCCCCCAGCCCCTCGAGTCGCTTCGCCTCCTCCTACGAAGGCAAATAGCGCCTTCTTGTCGGATGCTCCAGCGCTTGTCGTGGCTAAGCAGGGCGATTGCGCTTTTCTTAGTTAGGCATATCTTTCGCTTTATCAGCTTGACCATACGTATTCAACATTGTTTGCATGTCTGCTGGAGAAAGTTGAGGCACTTGATATAATCCTTTTTTGTTTTGGTAAAGTGATAATTCGTAAGCCATTTCGATGCAGTTCTGGATTGAATCTTGCAATACACGACGTACAACCGGGTTTGTAGACTCAAGAGCCGCTGTTGTTTTGCCAGTAGCACCCATTTTATGGCAAGTTAACAGGAAGCCAGAAATAATGCCGTCATTGATTTCGTTGGCAGAAGTCATTGGCTTCTTCGGTTGGCTTGGTGTTAAACCATAGTTTGTATCATTGCCCATTTGCATTTTGTAAGAACGTGTTGGGTGGCTTGGATCTTGTCCTGTCTTGAAACATTCAGCCGTAATATTATACTCGTCCAACATAAATGCATATTGTCTGTCCAAGATATTCATAAGCTCTTGGTCTTGTACATGAGGACGGAAGAAGATAAATGTATTCATTGCACCGATTGAAGCATTCAGAACTTCATGTACATCCAGCACTTCGTGTGCACCGTGGTTCATTGATAAAGGCATATTTCCTTGAGCTGCTTGAGATTCATTCATGAATTGATTGTCCATTATAGTATTCCTCCCAGATTTTAGTGTACAAAATCGTACGTATATAGTTTGTGTAGTTACAAGTTGATTATTCAGCTGAATTTTGCGATTCTTAAAAAAAGAGGATTTAGTTTGGAGGAAGCAATGATGAAAGTAGCTTTTTATACAAGACCGGGTTGTTCGCTGTGCGAGGAAGGATTAATGACTTTAAAAATCCTCCAAAGTGATTTTCAATTTGAAATTGACATCATTAATATAGAAGAAAACGAAGCGCTGCATGAAAAATACATGCTCATGATTCCTGTCGTTGAAAAGGATGGACAAGTACTTCAATACGGAAATCTCGATTATGCCACACTCTATGAAGCACTCTAAGCATAATTCGGAGTGCTTCAAAAAATAAAATTAAAATATTTGTAGAATTTAACTGGAAAATGTATACTCTAAGTATAAGATATTTTTTTATTTTAAGTGGGACAAAAATGTTTGTGCGGGACATAAACGTACCCATTGAAAGCTGCAGGTGTATTTTTTGAAAAATAATTCTCAACAAGCTGTTCAACTTCTTGTTCCGGAATTATCGCCGATCATTCAGTTAAGGTATCGCATTTTGCAAACAATTGCTGTCGCTGGGCCGATTGGTCGAAGGATGATTCTGGAAACATTGCATATTTCGGAACGAACGGTTCGTAACGAAATCACATTGTTAAATAACCAGGGTCTCATTGAAACAACACAAAAAGGCATGATTTGTACAAATAAAGGGTATGAAATTCTTGAAGAACTAAAAAGTATGTTTCAGGAAGTTTCTGGCCTTCGTACAAAAGAGAAAAAACTAGCTGAAATCTTGGGGATCAAGAAAGTAATCATCGTTCCTGGTGATATTAATGTTGATGCCAATACGCAAATGCTCATAGGCAAAGAAGCGAGCGAATATCTAACGACGATCGCCGATAAGGATTTTACCGTGGCGATTACGGGTGGAAGTACAGTAGCGGCCTTGAAGAACTTTATGAGTCCTTCAAAATCCCTGAGTACGCTAACTTTTGTTGCAGCACGCGGAAGTCTGGGCAATGAAATGAGTCTTCAGGCAAATACGCTCGTTTCCAAGTTTGCGTCAAAATGCGGAGCAGATTTCCGTACTTTGTATTTGCCGGAGAAACTGAGTGAAACAGCCTTTATGACGATGATTCAGGAACCGGTTGTGAAGGAAGTTCTCGATTTTTATGACCACATTGATATTGTCATACACGGAATCGGGACATCTAAGGAAATGGCGCACAGGCGGGATTCCAGTGAAGCCATCATCAAGATGTTGGATGAAAAAAAGGCGGTTGGAGAAGCCTTCGGTTATTATTTTGACGAAGCCGGCGAAATAATATACCGAATTAATACGATTGGCATACAGCTCCAACAAGTAAAGAAAAGTCCACATATAATTGCCGTTGCTGGTGGAAGTCTCAAGGCAAAAGCAATCCAGGCGTATTTCAAGAAGGAACCGGCACATCAGACAATTCTTATAACGGATGAAGGGGCAGCAAACGCCATTCTGGAAAAGTAGCTCTTTGATTTAAAAAAGTGTCATGAATTTATGGTTAATTTATTTTTTTATAGGCAAAACTGTAAACGCCTATTGAAAGTTATATAAATATTATTTATTTGGAGGAAATTGATATGGCAATCAAAATTGCGATTAACGGGTTTGGACGTATTGGAAGACTGGTATTTCGTGAAGCAATCAAAAATAGCGACTTTGAAGTTGTAGCAGTAAACGACCTATCGGATGCACATCAACTTGCGCATCTTTTGAAGTATGATTCTGTTCATGGTGTTTTCGATGCGGATGTACAATCAGAAGACAATGCTTTCATCGTGGATGGTGTAAAAGTTCAAGTACTATCCGAAAAAAATCCTGCAGACTTGCCATGGGGCGAGCTGGATATCGATGTAGTCATTGAGTCAACGGGACGATTCCGTTCAATGGAAGAAGTTTCAAAACATGTGCAGGCCGGTGCGAAAAAAGCGATTCTTTCAGCTCCTGCAAAAGGCGATATGCCGACTTATGTAATGGGCGTAAACCATACAAATTATTCGGCATCAGAAGATGTCATTTCAAATGCTTCATGTACAACAAACTGTCTATCTCCGGTGGCAAAAGTTCTGGATGAGAAGTTCGGCATTAAACGCGGCATGATGACAACAATTCACTCTTATACAAATGACCAGCGCATCCTGGACTTCCCACATGATGATCCAAGACGTGCGCGTGCGGGTGCCGTATCAATGATTCCGACAACTACAGGTGCGGCAGTGGCAGTATCAAAAGTACTTCCGCAGTTAAAAGGAAAATTGGATGGTTTCTCTATGCGTGTCCCAACACCGAATGTATCGTGTGTTGACCTTGTTGTAGAGTTAAATGCACCATCCGTAACGGTTAAAGACATTAATAATGCATTAAAAGAAGCGGCAGGTGGGGAGTTAAAAGGCATCCTTGACTATAACGAATTGCCGTTAGTGTCAATCGACTATAACGGAAACCCACATTCATCTACTGTTGATGGTTTATCAACAATGGTGATGGATGACAATATGGTAAAAGTACTTGCGTGGTATGATAATGAAGTAGGTTACTCAAACCGTTTAATGGATTTAGCTTCTTATATTACACAAAAATAATAATCCATTCTAACTGGCGAAAATTTAATGTGTCATACTTTTTCTTATGAAGTAACACAATGTGTCAATTTGTTATGACATATTTAGCTTATAGTAAGTGAAAAGTATAGCCTTTATAAATGTTACCATTTATAATAATGGAGGGTAAAGGAAGCGATGGATAAAACTGCCCATCGCTTTTTTTTACAGTGAAGGCGGCACTTATCAACGCATAATAAAGATGTCGCTGAATGCGATGAATTAGTTTTTCTAAAAACGCAAGGAAAGGATAAAGGAGACGCTTTATTCCTTCCAAATGCGGGAAATAGTATAAAGGCAGTTAAAAAGTGAATCGAACCACTATTTGAAGGAGGGTTTTCTTCAATGTTTGTAAAGAAGACGATGAATGATGTAGAAGTAAAAGGGAAACGAGTATTTGTAAGAGTAGATTTCAATGTGCCGATGGAAAATGGCGAGATTACGGATGATACACGAATTCGTGCAGCCATTCCAACGATCAAGCAACTGGTCGAGTCAGGAGCAAAAGTCATCCTTGCTTCTCATTTAGGACGTCCAAAAGGCGAAGTAAATGAAGATATGCGTTTAACGCAAGTGGGCAAACATCTCTCCCAACTGACTGGCCAGCAAGTAATCAAATTGGACGAATCCATTGGGGCGGAAGTAGAAAATACAGTTGCAACTATGCAAGAAGGCGACATCGTCCTATTAGAAAATGTTCGATTCCATAAAGGTGAAGAGAAAAACGATGAAGAATTATCGAAATCTTTCGCGAAATTGGCAGACATCTATGTGAATGATGCTTTTGGCGCAGCTCACCGAGCACATGCTTCTACCGAAGGGATTGCAAAGCATGTCCCGGCAGTATCAGGCTTACTAATGGAAAAAGAATTAGATGTACTGGGTAAAGCATTATCTAATCCGGAAAGACCATTTACGGCGATTATTGGTGGAGCGAAAGTGAAGGACAAAATCGGTGTCATTGAAAACCTTCTGGATAAAGTAGATCACCTGATCATCGGTGGCGGATTATCCTTTACATTTGTGAAGGCGCAAGGCCATTCCATCGGAAAATCTCTATTGGAAGAAGATAAAATCGACTTGGCAAAAAGTTTCATCGAAAAGGCAAAAGAAAAGGGCGTACAGCTCCATATGCCGATGGATGCCGTCGTAGCAAACGAATTCTCGAAAGATGCCGAAACGAAAATCGTGGAGATAGAAGAGATTCCTGAAGAATGGATGGGTCTGGATATCGGGCCAAAAACAGCAGAACACTATGCTTCCATTATCAAGGAATCAAAACTAATCATCTGGAATGGTCCAATGGGTGTCTTTGAAATGGAGAAATTCGCAAACGGTACCAAAACAGTGGCTGCTGCCATGGCAGAAACAGAAGGCTATACAATTATCGGTGGCGGTGATTCCGCTGCAGCTGTCGAGAAATTCGAGGTTGCCGATCAAATGGATCACATCTCTACAGGCGGAGGGGCTTCCCTTGAGTTAATGGAAGGGAAAGCACTTCCAGGAATTGTAGCCCTAAACGATAAATAAGGAGGCATTTTCATGCGTAAACCCATCATTGCTGGAAACTGGAAAATGTTCAAGACATTTGACGAGGCAGTAAAATTTACAGAAGCTGTACGCGAAAAAGTCCCATCAGAAGAAAAAGTGGATGCTGTCATCTGTGCCCCGGCAATTTTTCTGCCCACATTAGTCGATATAGCGCTGGAAACAGATCTAGCCATCGGTGCCCAAAATATGCATTATGAAAATGAAGGTGCCTTTACTGGTGAAATCAGTCCGTCACAACTGGCTTCAATCAACGTTGACTACGTGATTTTGGGACATTCGGAACGCCGCGAGTATTTCAACGAAACGGATGAAGCAGTGAATAAAAAAGTACGAGCAGCATTAACGAACGGCATCGTGCCGATTATTTGCTGTGGCGAAACACTGGAAGAACGTGAAGCACAGAAAACGGAAGAGAAGGTTTCTTCCCAAGTAACTGCTGCATTGAAAGGTTTTACACCGGAAGAAGTAAATCATATGGTCATTGCCTATGAACCAATCTGGGCAATCGGTACCGGCAAAACAGCAACGGCTGACGATGCGAATGCCGTGTGCGGTAAAATCCGTGAAGTAGTAGAAGGACTTTACGGGAAAGAAACGGCAGAAAGTATTCGTATTCAATATGGCGGCAGCGTGAAACCGGAGAATATCGAGGAATTACTTTCAAAAGAACATATTGATGGAGCTCTTGTCGGTGGAGCAAGCCTGGACCAAGACTCTTATCTGGCTTTATTAAACAAAGTTCAATAAACACCGGACGAAATCCGGACTTTTGGCAATTAGATTTTCCGTCAATTAAAGAGCGGAGTAAACATATTGGAGGCGTAGAAACAGATGCCTAAACAACCTGTTGCATTAATTATTCTAGATGGCTTCGCTTTTCGCGATGAATTATTCGGAAATGCGGTGGCACAAAGCAAGAAACCAAATTTTGACCGTTACTGGTCGCAGTTTCCCCACTCAACATTAACTGCGAGTGGGGAAGCAGTTGGCCTGCCGGATGGTCAAATGGGGAATTCAGAAGTGGGGCACCTGAACATTGGTGCCGGACGGATTGTCTACCAAAGCCTGACGCGCATTCATAAAGCAATTCGCGATGGTGAATTCCACAAAAATGAAAAGTTCTTGGCTGCAGTCGAGCATGCTAAAGCTAATAACTCCAAGCTGCATTTAATGGGCTTATTATCCGATGGCGGCGTTCATAGTCATTATGAACATCTTTTCGCTTTGCTTCGATTAGCGAAGGCCAATGGCCTGGAAGAAGTGTATGTGCATGGCTTCCTGGATGGCCGTGATGTTGGCCCAACAACGGCGCTCGGCTATATTGAAGAGACGCAAAAACAAATGGAAGAAATCGGTGTTGGGAAGTTTGCATCCATTCATGGCCGCTACTATGCAATGGATCGCGACAAGCGCTGGGAACGTGTCCAATTATCCTATAATGCACTGGTGGATGGTATTGCGCAAACCGCGGCATCTGCCAAAATTGGGGTAGAATCTTCTTATGAAAGGGAAGTAACGGATGAGTTCGTCATTCCTTTTGTCATTACGGAAGAAGGGCAGCCTGTTGCAACAGTCGATACGAATGATGCGGTAGTCTTCTTTAACTTCCGACCTGATCGTGCAATCCAGCTTTCCACGGTATTTACGAATGATCAGTTTATCGGTTTCAAGCTATCCGAGAAGCATCCGACAAATTTAAAATTTGTAACCTTCACTCACTACAGCGGGGATGTAAATGCTGAGGTGGCGTTTGAAAATATCGATTTGGTGAATACTGTCGGTGAAGTCATTTCAAGAAGTGGTTTGTCACAGCTTAGAATCGCGGAAACTGAAAAATATCCCCATGTAACCTTCTTTATGAGTGGGGGACGTGAAGAAAAGTTCCCAGGCGAAGAGCGAATCTTGATCGCTTCACCCAAGGTTGCTACATATGATCTAAAACCTGAGATGAGTGCCTACGAAGTGACGGATGCCTTGGTCGCAGAAATTGAAGACGATAAATTCGATGCCATCATTTTAAACTTTGCCAATCCGGACATGGTTGGTCATAGTGGATTGCTCATCCCTACGATCAAGGCCATCGAAACAGTCGATGAATGTTTAGGAAGAGTGGTGGATGCCATCCTTGCGAAAGGTGGAGCGGCGATTATCACGGCGGACCATGGAAACTCTGATGAAGTGCTAACGTTAGAGGGTGAACCAATGACGGCCCATACAACCAACCCTGTGCCGGTCATTGTGACAAAGGCCGATATAAACGTGCGGGATGGTGGGATTTTAGCCGATCTTGCGCCAACTATGCTAAAATTATTAAATGTAAAACAACCACAGGAAATGACAGGGACACCACTATTTGACTGATTGACAGTGAGTGGACCTGGTAGAAGTATAAAAGACTATTGAAAAATAAAGGAGTTTAATTATGCCATTTATTACACAAGTTTATGCTCGCGAAGTATTAGATTCACGCGGAAATCCAACAGTGGAAGTAGAAGTATTTACAGAGTCAGGTGCATTTGGCCGTGCCATCGTACCATCAGGTGCATCAACAGGTGAATATGAAGCAGTGGAATTACGCGATGGAGACAAATCCCGCTATCTGGGTAAAGGTGTTTTACAAGCAGTAGAAAACGTTAATACAATTATTGCGGAAGAATTGGAAGGCAACTATTCGGTTCTGGATCAAGTAGTAATTGACAAGGCTTTAATTGAATTGGATGGTACTGAAAACAAAGGGAAACTAGGGGCGAATGCAATTCTTGGTGTTTCTTTGGCGGTTGCGCATGCAGCAGCAGATTACCTGGATATTCCTTTATACCAATACCTTGGCGGCGTAAATGCAAAACAACTGCCAGTGCCGATGATGAACATCTTAAATGGCGGTGCGCACGCTGATAATAACGTGGACATTCAAGAATTTATGGTGATGCCGGTAGGTGCTGAATCGTTCCGTCATGCATTACGCATCGGTGCTGAAATCTTCCATAGCTTAAAAGCGGTGTTAAAAGACAAAGGTTACAACACGGCTGTAGGGGACGAAGGTGGATTCGCTCCAAACTTGGGTTCAAACGAAGAAGCAATCACAGTTATTTTAGAAGCTATTGAAAAAGCTGGCTACAAAGCTGGTGAAGAAGTGCAGCTGGCTATGGACGTGGCATCTTCAGAACTATTCAATAAAGAAGATGGCAAGTACCACCTAGAAGGTGAAGGTGTCGTGAAAACATCTGAAGAAATGGTTGATTGGTATGAAGAGCTAACTTCAAAATACCCAATCATCTCAATTGAAGATGGTCTGGATGAAAACGACTGGGCTGGCCATAAGCTATTAACAGAACGCATCGGCAAACGTGTTCAACTTGTAGGGGATGACTTATTTGTAACCAACACAAATAAACTATCTCAAGGAATTGAGCAAGGCGTAGGGAACTCCATCCTGATCAAAGTAAACCAAATCGGTACATTAACGGAAACATTTGATGCAATCGAAATGGCAAAACGTGCAGGTTACACGGCTGTAATTTCTCACCGCTCTGGTGAATCAGAAGATGCGACAATCGCGGATATCGCAGTAGCAACAAATGCTGGTCAAATTAAAACAGGTGCACCATCTCGTACAGACCGCGTAGCAAAATACAACCAACTTCTTCGCATCGAAGATCAATTGGCACAAACAAGCCAATACCTTGGGTTAAAATCATTCTATAACTTACGATAAGATAATCTTTTCATGGCCACCTGATTCAAGAGGAATCGGGTGGTTTTTTACATTTTGAGGAGTCCGTAGCAATGGGGGCAAGGGTGCTTATCTAAAAACTAAGAAGTTTCCCTTAAACGTTGTATTCAACCATTCTGTTTTTTTATTCTTTTTTCCCTTAATAAGGCGACGGCACCAAAAATAATCATGATCATTGAAATCAATTCGAGAATAGGAAATAGACTTAGGCCAATTAATCCAGACCAATCATCTTTTGTTAAATATTGAGGGATTCTTATAAATAAATAACCAATAATAGGTGATGAAATAAATCCAAATAAACCCCAAATAAGCATATTCATTTTCCATGTTTTCTTATAGGTTAAAAAGAGAGCCATGATTAAAAAGATAAATAGGACGACTGAAAAAGTGAAGAAAATCTTAACCACACTCCTGTAATTTCATTTAATTCCTTTAATTTGAACTTGTTGAAAAAGCATTATCCATAATCTTCAGTCGTAGCAGAATACCTTCAACTAGCTGTCATGGAACTTTAGATATTTATTGCTTCCAGGGAGCTTCTTAATTTCATTCCAGGCATTAATTGCTTCTTCACGGCTTTTTGATTGATTTGTAGGATCGGCAAAAAAGTAACGAATGAACTGATTGTATTCAAATTGCGGGGCGATGTCTTTCTTGTAGGAGGGGTCTTTTATTCGCTCTGCTTCCTCATACCAAGCATCTACAACATCACGATATGTTTTGCCGACATTGTTTTTAAAATAGTCTTGAATGTAGGTAGAGAAATGAAATTTAGGGATCACTGATTTGAAAAACGCCCTCACATCCTGGCTGCAACGATGGTTCTCCGTAATGATGGTATCGAGACTTAAAGTGACTTGAGGTTCAAGCTTCTTGTTTGCTCTTGTCTTTCTGATTGGTTTTGTACTCTCTCCTGTACGAAGAAATATTTCAATCCGGGCCGAAATATCATTCTTTGAGCCTGATGCGCTCAACCCGTTTTCCCTGCAAAAAGTTTGAAGTTCTTCTTTTAACCAGTAAAAATCGTTAAAATTTTGAATGGTTATCTCTTTCGTTAGCTTTGGCCTCATTCACAACACTTCCTTTAACTATATTATAGAACAAATGTTCCTATGATTCAATATTACAAAAATAAATAATGAAATAAATCCCAGGTAAAGTATAATGGTGTAGTAATCTAAATGAAGAGTTTTCCTATAAACTTCCGGAGGAGGGAATCATCTTGCTGAAAGTGTATGGAATCATGATTTTCACAATGTTCTTATGGGGCATTAATGTGTCCCTTTTAAAATTGATGGTGTTTGATATTCCGCCTCTTGTCATGCAAGGGACACGAATTTTTCTTGCAGGAATCACGTTGTTTCTCATCTTGCTTGTGATGAGAAAGAAAATCGTATATAAAGAAATGCCCTGGAAATTGGCGCTGCTGGCTACTATGTTGGGGGTCATTGCGCATCACTCCTTACTGGCAGCGGGCATCGAACAAACGTCTGCAGTAAAAACTTCACTTATCCTTGGATTAGCGCCGTTGATTACAGCGATAATTGCGGTTGCAACAAGAGCAACTTCGTTAACAAAGCTTAGATTCACCGGGTTCGTGATAGGTTTTTTAGGCATTGTGATTGCAGTGGTAGATGATGTGAACGCCGTGACGGCATTTGTTTTAGGAGACGTCTATGTATTAGGGTCAATCATTGTTCAAGCCTTTAGCTTTTTCATCATTCGCCGCATCACATTAAGTATTCCACCTATTGTGCTGACAGCGTATATGCTGACAATGGGTTCGATGATGATGATTCTGTATAACGTTGTAACAACACCTGCATCGTTTGCTGCCTTCAGAGATTTGGACGGGAAACTATGGGCGGTATTTTTATTCTCGGCAATCTTTGCAACAGCCGTTGGACATAGTCTTTATAACTCGATGATTAAAAGAATCGGGACAGCGGAAACAGCAATTTTTAACAACCTGAGTACGATATTTGCCTTAATCGGTGCAGTAGTCATTTTAAGTGAAGAGATGCATCTTTCCCAAATCTTTGGCTGTCTGTTAATCATCATGGGTGTCTTGATAGGGACGGGTGGAGTAGAAGAATGGCTGAAGAAAAGGAAACAGAAAGTAGAGGACATAGCGTATGGCCAGAATAAAGCATGAAAAAAAGCAATGCCTGAGACCGATCTCAAGCATTGCTTTTACTTTTTACTTAGCGAATTTTAACATTTCATCAGAGATGAAGAATTTGTTATCATTGTATACTGTTACAGTATCAAATTCACGCGTGTTTCCAGCAGAATTACCGTTTTGAATCGTTACTGTATTTCTGTTTTCCGGGATAGTGATTGTGCGGTTATTGTTCGTTGCCACAAACACTGGGTTATTTTCGTCTGTTTTATCAATTGTAGTCGTATAGCCTAATTTTTCGAATTCAGCTTGTGCATCCACGAAGAATTCATTCGATAAATCATCTAGATTGAAGCCCATTGCACTAGCCATTGTATGAGCTAAATCTGTATTATCTACTAAACCTGTTGGGTGAGCAGGACCGTAAGAATATAAGAATACGTCATCTCCTGTATGTCCACCAGTCGTGAAGCCGATATTTGCACGATTAGATAGTAGTTGTACAAGTGTAGTACCTAGGTCTTCGCTTGTTTCTAATGCTTGTGATTCTTCAGCAGTTAAATTTTTCAATCCATAGCTAGCTGCTACTTCTTCTAAATTCGATTTATCTTCTTTAAGTAAACTTAAAGCTCCTTCAACAGTCATTGTTGCTTCTTTTAAAGGATCGATATAAGCAGAAACTGGTGTTGTATCGTAAGTAGAATCTGTATTTACATTACCAAGCGTAATCCCGCCGTTACCGTGGTCTGTTACAGCAATTACTAGCGTTTCTCCATCTTGCTCAGCGAATTCCAACGCTTCCGCTACGGCATCATCAAATGCCAGGAAATCAGTAACCATACCGATTGGATCATTTGCATGTGCAGCCCAGTCGATTTTACTTCCTTCAACCGCTAGGAAGAATCCGTCCTTATCTTGACTTAAAGTATCGATAGCCTTTTCAGTCATTGCAGCTAGAGTTGGTTCCTCAGGTTTTGTTTTTTCGCGATCTAGATCATAGGCTAATGCAGTCGGAGCAAAGCTTCCCCAGATTTTATCGGAATCCGATGCTAGTAATTCGTCGCGAGTCGTTACGTAATCGTAATCTTTTTCTTCAATAACATTTAATAGGTTGTCCCCATCTTTACGTGTTTCGTTTAATGGGTCACTTCCGCCGCCAAGTATTACATCGATATTTTGGTAGACTTGCTGTTCCGCGATATCATCATAGTTTGAACGTTTTGTCACGTGTGAAGAGAACGCAGCAGGAGTGGCGTGCTGGATTTCTGAAGTAGAAATCACACCAGTTGCTCGTCCAGTCTGTTTTGCTCCTTCCAATACGTTTGCAACAGGCTTGAATGCATCTTCTTCAGCGACTTGGTCAACTCCTGGGGTATTTACAAGAGAAGGCAGAACTCCTACGTAGCCACTGTTAGATTTATTTCCTGTCGCTAGCGCTGTTCCAGCTGGTGCAGAGTCCGTAATAGCAGATTCAGCTGAATACGTACGAACACCGCCAGTTAAAATTTTATCTATAGCCAAGCTTTCGCCCTTGTACCAACGAGCAATCGAGCTAACATTATCACTGCTGCCGTCCATCACTAACATGATGACATTTTTTGCACTTTCAGCATTCTTGTCGTTTGCGTTCCCTTTTCCATTACCGTTTCCGTTCCCATTTCCATTCCCTTGAGCATTTACCGCTGCAATACTTAGAGAAGATAAAGCAAGTGTTCCTACTAAAGCTGCTGATAACCACTTTTTTTGTAAACCTGGCATAAATGAATCCTCCTAATAGAATAGTATTTTCGATTCTTATTCTAGGGGATAGTTATTTAGAAAGCGTTTCAAGATTGTAAAACATTGTTAAGTAATGTAAATGACTGTTTTATATTGTAAATTAGGAGGAAATGAAAGAGGTAGGAGATTAATAGAGTGATAAATAAAAAGGACTACCACAACAGTTCGTGTGATAATCCTTCTTCGTTATGCTTTTGCGACTTCCGGAATTTCTGGTTGATTTTTATTCTTTTCTAACCGGGCTGCTCGTGAACTCCAGTAGGTTGCCAGAATTGGACCCGAGATATTGTGCCAGAAGCTGAAGATGGCACTTGGAACGGCGGCTACAGGATCAAAATGTGCCATGGCAAGCTGTGCACCCAGGCCGGAGTTTTGCATACCTACTTCCACGGCAATTGCTTTTTTATCTTCATATTTCATTTTGAATAGTTTTCCTACTAAATAACCTAATAGATAGCCTAAGCCGTTATGCAAGATAACGATGGCGAAAATTGTTAACCCTGTTTCCAAGATACGGTCGCGACTTCCGCTTACTACAGCTGCTACAATCAGGACAATGGCCACAACGGAAACAGTCGGCAAAATTTCTGCACCTTTTGCTACAACCGGCTTGAACAAGAATTGTGCGACAATCCCTAGAATAATAGGAATCAATACTACTTGAACAACTGACATAAACATTGCCGAGAACGATACCGGCAACCATTCGCTTGCCAATAAATAAATTAATGCAGGTGTTACAAATGGAGCCAATAATGTTGTACATGAAGTAATTGTAACAGAAAGGGCTGTATTTCCTTTTGATAAGAATGTGATTACGTTGGAAGATGTTCCTCCAGGGCAACATCCTACCAAAATAACACCAACTGCAACTTCAGGCGCCAGTTGAAAAATCTTGGCCAATGCAAAGGCTAAAGAAGGCATAATAACGAATTGAGAGACAATTCCAATGATAACCCCTTTTGGTTCTTTTAAGATGAGTTTGAAGTCATCTAACTTTAGCGTCATCCCCATGCCGAACATAACGATTCCTAGCAATAAAGTAATATAATTGCCGATCCATGTGAAGTTTTCCGGCATCCATATAGCAAGTCCGGCGGCGACCAAAACCCAGATAGCAAACGTATCACCGGCGAATTTCCCGATTTTTTGTAAAGTATTCATACTGATGTAACCCCTTTTCGATATATTGTTACTCATTCTATGATATTAATTTCGGAATTACAATAAAATTCAGAAAAATTAGTTTAATTTTGAGAAAGAGAGAATAAAACATTATTAACTTAGCAATAGTGTTAACCTAGTTAAATGGGAGGATGGCTTATTTATAGTAGGTTTTATAGATTTTTATTAATTAAATAGAGTTAATCAATTTGGTATGGAGTTCACATGGGCATGATAATAAATAGGAAGGATGAGACTTTTGTCAATCATCTTGTCACCACAATATTGTATTTTCATACTATTTTTGCTATACTGTACCTTGTTGTGAAGTTTCTATTTTCAGGAGGTGGAGTTATGCATACTTTGTTATTAACATTACTAATTATCGTAAGCCTTGCATTGATCGTGATTGTATTATTGCAATCAGGGAAAAGCGCAGGATTATCAGGTGCCATCTCGGGTGGAGCTGAACAACTTTTCGGTAAACAGAAAGCAAGAGGTATGGAGCTAGTCTTACATAGAATAACAATCGTTCTTGCAGTTCTATTCTTTATCTTAACTTTAGCAATCGTAAAAATATAACGAATAGTTTGATTCATAAAGAATGCAACGCCTAACCGAGCATGGTTAGGCGTTTTCATTTAATTTGGAAAGTTACCAGAGTTAGGTAGGTGAGGTGGATTTTGGTTAGGTTTGTGGAGTCGCACGTAAATGGGATGAACTCGCACGTAAAAGGGAAAGTCGCACGAAAAGTGAGGAAACCCGTACGTAAATGGGTCGAACTCGCACGTAAAGTGGACAAACTCGCACGTAAAAGCGAAGGTGCAACTATATCGTTTAAACCCGCAAGTAAACTGGTTAAACTCACAAGTAAAGCGCCAAAATACGTAAGTAAAAACGTAAGTGGCAAGTAATATGCAAAAATTCGCAAGTAACTGGGGTAATAACGCAAGTAAGAGCTTCAAACTCGCAAGTAACTAATCCAAACTCGCCACTAAAACACCCAAATTCACAACCAACTACCCCCAATTTCTACCTATATAAAATTATAAGCCCCCAAACAACAAGCCGTATGTGTTTTGATTTATAATAATAGGAGAAAATACTGTATACATATGAAATTCTTGGAGGGCGTAACAAATGCGTAATACGGAAATCAAACCATTTTTCTTTGAAGCAGGGAAACGTGCGGTCCTACTATTACATGGATTTTCGGGGAGCTCTTCGGATGTGCGGATGCTTGGGCGCTTTTTGGAAAAGCAGGGCTATACTTGCCACGCACCTCACTACAAAGGGCATGGCGTACCACCTGAGCATCTGATCGAAACTTCTCCTGATGATTGGTGGGAAGATGTGAAAAAAGGGTATACAACTTTAAAGGAAGCCGGCTACGATGAAATCGCTGTCGTGGGCTTATCTTTGGGCGGCGTATTTTCATTGAAGCTTAGTTTAATGCAGCCTGTAAAGGGAATCGTTACGATGTGTTCGCCGATGTCCATGAGATCGACCGATACAATGTTTCAGGGCGTCCTGAAGTATGCAAAGGACTATAAGCGTTTTGAAGGAAAATCGGAGCCAACCATCGAACAAGAAGTTGAAGGGATCCGGGAGAAAGGAATGCCTTCATTACCCCAACTGCAACAGCTCATTACGGATGTGCGACAAGAGCTCGATATGGTCTATGCGCCGATTCTCGTCATACAATCTAAAAATGATGAAATTATTGACCCGAATTCTGCTCATACTATTTATGAAGATGTAGAATCCTTAAATAAACAAATCAAATGGTTCGAGCATTCCGGGCATGTTATCACGCTGGATAAAGAAAAACAATTATTGCATGAAACGGTTTATGAATTTTTGCAATCGCTGGATTGGGAAAATGAATAACCAAAAGAGACATACATTTAGTATTGCAAAAAGGAGGGAAAATATATGACACAAAAAAATGAATTGCAACTGCGTATATTGGACTTAATGAAACAAGATGACTACAAGCCGCTTAAGGTGGATGAAATAGAAGATATCCTTGAATTGGAGGACGCAGAGGAATTCAAGGAGCTAATTAAGACACTTGTCCGTATGGAGGATGAAGGGTTTGTTGTACGTTCCCGTGCCAACCGCTATGGACTGCCGGAACGCATGAACCTGCTTCGCGGAAAATTTATCGGCCACGCCAAAGGGTTTGGCTTCGTAACGCCTGAAGAAGAAGGCATGGATGATATCTTCATACCACCTCATGAAATCAACGGTGCATTGAATGGAGACATCGTGCTCATCCGTGTATTAAAAGAGACATCAGGTGATCGACGGGAAGGTACTGTCACAAAGGTTATCGAACGCAGCAAAACGACTTTTGTCGGTACATACCAAGCGAACAGAGGCTTTGGATTTGTTGTAACAGATGATAAGAAATTAAATATGGATATTTTCGTGACGAAGGAAGACTCCCTTGGGGCAGTAGATGGCCACAAAGTTGTTGTGGAAGTGACGAATTGGCCGGACGAAATCAAATCCGCAACAGGGATGATTACGCAAATCCTGGGGCACAAAAATGATCCGGGTGTCGATATCTTATCCATCATTTACAAACATGGCATTCCGCCTGAGTTCCCGCAAGAAGTAGTGGATGCAGCTGGGGAAGTGCCAGATGAAATTACGGAAGCTGACTTGGTAGGTCGCCGTGATTTACGTAATCAAATGATCGTCACAATTGACGGTGCCGATGCGAAAGACTTGGATGACGCCGTAACGGTAACGAAAAATGAAGATGGCACTTACAAATTAGGTGTTCACATTGCCGACGTTAGCTATTACGTAACAGAAGGTTCGATTATCGACGAGGAAGCTTATGACCGTGCGACAAGTGTATATTTAACAGACCGAGTAATTCCGATGATTCCACACCGCTTATCGAATGGGATCTGTTCGTTAAATCCACAGGTGGACCGTTTAACGCTTTCTTGTGAAATGGTAATTGACCAAAACGGGCGAGTAGTGGAGCATGAAATCTTCCAAAGTGTCATTAAAACAGTCGAACGTATGACATATACGGACGTTTATAAAATCCTGGAAGAGGACGATGAAGAGTTAAAAGAGCGCTATGAAAAGCTTGTGCCGATGTTCAAGGATATGGCGGACTTGGCGGAAATCCTAAGAAATAAACGTATGGAGCGCGGTGCGATTGACTTTGACTTTAAAGAATCCAAAGTGTTGGTGGATGAAGAAGGCTGGCCACAGGATATCGTCCTTCGTGAACGTACGGTTTCCGAGCGTTTAATCGAGGAGTTCATGCTGGCAGCCAACGAAACCGTGGCAGAGCATTTCCACTGGATGAACGTGCCATTCATTTACCGTATCCACGAAGACCCAAAACCAGAGAAACTGCAACGCTTCTTTGAATTTGTGACAAACTTCGGGTTAGTGGTAAAAGGTTCAGGAAACTCAGTGCATCCAAAAGCATTGCAGGAAATCATTAAAGCCATCGAGGGAATGCCGGAAGAACCAGTCATCTCGACAATGCTGCTTCGTTCGATGCAACAAGCGAAGTACTATCCTGAATCCATCGGTCACTTTGGATTATCAACGGACTACTATACGCACTTTACATCACCAATCCGTCGTTACCCGGACTTAATCGTTCACCGATTGATCCGTACGTATTTAATTGAAGGCGATGTGTCGAAAGAAACAACTTTCAAATGGGCACAGCGAATGGATGAAATTGCAGACCATACATCTGATCGTGAACGTCGTGCAGTCGATGCTGAGCGTGATACAGATGCGCTGAAAAAAGCGCAGTATATGTCCGATAAAATCGGCGAAGAATTCGAAGGAATGGTTTCTTCCGTTACAAACTTCGGGATGTTCGTGGAGCTGCCGAATACCATTGAAGGACTTGTCCACATCAGTAATATGACCGACGATTACTATCGTTTTGACGACCGTCAAATGATCATGGTCGGGGAACACACGGGCCGCATTTTCCGTATTGGTGATGAGGTGAAGGTTCGCGTCGCAAATGTTACAATAGAAGAGTCCTCCGTTGACTTTGAAGTGGTCGATATGGTGAAATCATATGGTGGCCGAACACGCAAAAGCGCACCAAAAGTCATTCATGCCGGTTCAGGCAGAAGAGCTGAAGGTGAAGGCAGAGAAGGTCGTGGTGGACGCCGCGTAAAAGAAGGCGAAAGAGATGAAAAAGGCAGAGGCGGACGCCGTGGAGAATCAAAAGGCCCAGGTGGTAGATCTGGCGGCGGCTCTGGTTCAGGGGGTTCAGGCTCTGGCGGACGCAAAGTAAAACAAAAGCAAAAGTTTTACGAAGGTGTCGCAAAGAAAAACAAAAAGAAAAAATCGAAAAAACGATAAGGTGAATACGCCCAAGTGTGAGCAAGGTCTTGCACTTGGGGTGTTCTATTGAATGATAGGAAAATATGAAACTTCCTATCGTAATAAAAGTTGTCTAGCTACACCGCCCAGCCCCTCGAGCGCTTCAGGTCCTCCGACGAAAGCAAAAAGAGCTTTCGCTTCGGGAATTCCGCCGCACATGGATGTGCAAGTGCCGACAATGCACACGATGTGCGTTTTTGTCGGCCAGCGCTTGGGCTAAGCAGGGCGGTTTCGCTTTTAGAAATTGTGAGGTGTCGCTCGTGGCAAAAGGAACTGGAAAAGTATTAGCACAAAACAAAAAAGCAAACCATGATTACTTCATTGAAGAAACAATTGAGGCAGGAATGGTCTTGCAAGGAACAGAAATCAAATCAATCCGAGCAGGGAAGATTCAACTAAAGGACTCCTTCGTTCAAATCCGTAACAACCAAGCCTGGATTTCCAATATGCACATTAGCCCATATGACCAAGGGAACCGTTTCAACCACGATCCATTACGTGTAAGAAAATTGCTGCTACATAAAAAGCAAATCAGTGAACTACTCGGTCGTACGAAACAAGAAGGCTACACAATCGTGCCTCTAAAAATGTACATCAAAGATGGGTATGCTAAACTTCTAATCGGCGTAGGTAAAGGTAAGAAAAACTACGACAAACGTGATGATCTGAAGAAGAAGGAAGCCAAAAGGGAAATGGAACGTGCTTTCAAAGCGAAAAATCAGTATTAATCTACTGAGTTGAAGTTTATCCGGTAAATTTACGGGTAAAAGATAGAAGATTCACTTTTGGTACATTTCGGATAGAGAGGTAGAATCAGATGTGTTGCCGATTGTCCAAATTTGTACTATACTAAGAATACAGATTGCCAGTAGCTAAAGGCTAAAGCTTCACCGCCTTTTATGCCGTATGTGTGAAAACACATCTCTCTTATATAGGGGGACGTTACGGATTCGACAGGGATGGTTCAAGCTTGAGCTGCGCGTCGGAGGTCTCGGCTCCGTCATCAACGGAAGTTATATAATAACTGGCAAACAACAAAATTTAGCTTTCGCAGCGTAAGCTCGTAAGCGCTCTGCCTATCCATCGCCCATGTGGATAACGTAGGGCCCAACTTTAGTGGGATACGGTCGGTGGTGCGGCTTGAGTCACCGGCAAGAGATTTCCAAGCTAGCATGCAGGACGCCTGTTTGTCGGCATAATGCCACGCGAATCGTAAATAGGCAGACTACACGCGTAGACGCTTAAGTATTGGAGTTTCTGGACGCGGGTTCGACTCCCGCCGTCTCCATAATTTAATTTCATTGAGTTTCAATGAACGTCAAAATCCTTGATTTATAGGGGTTTTGGCGTTTTTGCATTTTCATTTAGTTTCAATGAATTTCAAATAAACCTAGTCATTTTCCTAGTCAAAAATAGTTTATTCCGTGAGGTATTTTTCAAATTTATCAATCGTTTCTGCTTTCGCTTTTTTAGTAACGTGAGTATAAACCTCAAGAGTGGTTTTAACATCCTTGTGTCCTAAACGATATTGCACTTCCTTAATCGTAGCTCCTGCTTCAAAAAGTAACGAACAATGAGTATGGCGCAATCCATGTGTTGTAATTGCTTCAAGTTTATACTTTTCTAATACGTGTTTTAACCAGCGATACGTTTTATTTGGTTCGTGAAGGGCGTTTTTTGTACTTGGGAATACAAGTTGATTCTTTTGCATTGTATTAAGTCCAAGTTGGAGATGCTTTTTGGCTTGTTGTTTTTTCCAATCCTTTAAAAGCTGCATCGTTGTATTATCCAATTTAATTGTGCGCGGAAGCCCATTTTTTGTTGGACCTAAATAAAGCCCCTGTTTTCCACGTGCTACGGCTTTAGTAATACGAATTTCGTTATTAACAAAATTAATATCCTTCCACATTAAAGCAAATGCTTCACTTTTACGCATTCCAGAAAAAGAGAGTAGGTGAAAAAATGCATATCTTTTTAAATTTCCTTCTTGCTCAAATGAATTTAGCAGTTCAACCAATTGCTCGCGTGTATAGAAATTCCCATCATCTTCTTCATCTTCCTCTAAGGACACTTGCTTCTTTACAATTGGTATTTCTACTAGATCAAAAGGGTTTATTTGTATATAACCGCGCTTCATCGCAAACTTTAATACTTTCGCTGCGTATGCCTTCACCATGTTAAAACGTTTTAACTCTTTAGCCCATTGATTCACGTGTTTCTGGCAAGTCTCCACATCAATCTTATCAATCTTATAGTTCCCCATCGTAGGTAGAATATGATTGTTAAAGATGCGTGTCGTCTTTAAAAAAGTACTATCTTGCACAGTATTCTCGTAATCATTTACCCATATATCATATAAGTCCTGATATGTTTCAATAGCTCTCTTTTTAAACGTACCATTCTTAATCTCAACCTTTAAAGCTACCAAAGCGTCTTTAGCTTCCTTTTTCGTTTTAAAGCCACGACGAGTCGTACTTTGCTCTTTACCAGTTAAAGGATCAACGCCGATATATATCTGAAACATATAACGGGTTTCATTATTCTTTAGTTTATAACTTTTAATAGATGTTTGTTTGCTCATTATTTTCCTCCTAATACTTACGGAGACAAGATTAAGAGGGTGTAGTTTGAATACTACTGTTTTATTTTATCTTGAATTTAGTTTATGTACAAATTACAATTCTAAAAATATAAAAACACCTTAACATTGATTTTTAGATTTTGTTCCTATCCATTCAATGAAGGTGTTTATTTATATATCTAAGGTTGATTTTAGTGTTTTTTGCTATCCAAGAAATCTTTAAATGTTTGTACAGTATTAATTTTACTTTTCTGACTAAGGTGTGTATAAATATTTAAAGTCGTTTTGATATCTTTGTGACCTAAACGGATTTGTACTTCTTTAACACTTACTCCGGCTTCAAATAATAGTGAACAGTGTGTATGGCGAAGGCCATGTGTATTTAAATAACGTAAATTATTTTTCTCGCAAATACCTTTCATCCACTCAAAAGTTTTTGAGGGTTGAATAAATTTATTATCATTATTACTAAATACAAGTTGTTTCTTTCGAGATATTTCAAAACCGAGTATTTTATATTGTTCAGATTGGATTTGTTTCCAATTCTTTAACATATTCATCGTCTCTTCATCCATAACTATACATCTTTTAATACCATTTTTAGTTTTTTTAATATAAAGTGGTCTTTCTTCACCTTTAGTTAGTGCCTTTGTTATTTTTATTTCATTCGTTTTAAAATTAATATCTCCCCAAGTGAGAGCAAAGGCTTCACCTTTACGCATCCCTGAAAATACGAGTAATCGATAAAATGTCTTGATTTTTATATCTGTTTCATTTTCTATTGCATCTAGAAAGTTAATCAACTCTTCATAATTATAAAAATCAATATCTTCTATTGAATCTTCTGATTCTAATTCTTCTTCTAAATCATATTTTTCAATTTGACGAGAAACTTTAAGACCATTAAAAGGATTATCCTTTACATAATCATTAGAAATTGCAAAATCAAATACTCTCGAAACATATGATCGAATGACACGAGCATGTTTCACAGAATCAGACCACTCTTTGATGAGAGTCTTACACAATGTACGATTAATTTTCTTAATATCTCTATCTCCGATTTTAGGTATAACATGAATCTTGAAAATAGTTTTAGTTTTTTTTAACGTACTCTCTTCTACACTATTTTTATACTCTTCATCAAGCCATAGATTGTATACTTCATTAAACTTTTTATGAGCTGGCTGGAGATAATCGCCATTTGCTGCAGCTAACTTCAATTTCATTAAAGCCAGTTCAGCTTCTTTTTTACTTTTGAAACCACGTCTAGTAGTACTCCTTTCTTCTCCATCAATAGGATTTTTCCCCAGATAAACTTTAAACATAAAATGTTTTTTACCCTTTTTCATATATTCCGTAATTTTAGTCATTATGTCCTCCAAATTTTAAAAACTATTTTCATTCAAAAAATTATCAATCTCATTTTTGGAAATTCTCTTAACCCCATTGATTTCGGCAATTTTGAGACCATGTAGACGAAGTTTCATCAATGTATTATAAGAAACCCCAATGTATTCAGAAGCTTCTTGTAATGACAACCACTGCTTCGTGGATGACTTACTTTTAAGATCGTCGAAAAGATTATTTAATAGACTTTGTAACATTATTTTTAAATCTTGTTCTTGCATTTTTAACTTCCTCCAGCATTATTGTTATTTTTAAATTACGACGACAAAAAACCCCTAACGAATAAACCTATATCAAGTGATATAGATTAATATCCATTAGGGGTTTTCCCTTGTTGTCTGTATTTAAGTTATATTCATAATAATTTAAAAATAATAATAATGCAATAGAAAATATTGAAAAATTAATATTCCTTTATTTATACAAGGTAATTTTACATGGAGCAAGTGTTCTTTTAATCTCAAAACCAATTGTTGAAAAGCAACAATACGAATGTGATATCTGAATCTATCTTTAATATGATCTGTTAAATGTTTGTTTGCCTACTAAGAAAATTTTCACATATTTGAGTAAGGAAATCATGTAATAAGTAAGCCAGGACTAAGCAGTAGGTAATGAAAACTTGTTATATGTGTAAAAGAATTCTTGTTAACTAATTAACTTTTTGCTCAGTTAAATATGTATTTGTATGTCAATAATGTAATACGAAACCGTAACATCTGAAGAAGGGAAGTTACGGTTTCGTATTACATTATAAACCTTGTAGAATTGCATACTGTTTTAGAAAATCATAGAAGTGACAAATATTCAAATCACGTAATTCAGTAACTAATAATGACTTAAACTTCATCTTTATTATATTCTAGTATTTCATCGCAGTTAATAACATCTTTTAACTTTAAGTTTATGGGGTGCCAAACTCCATAAATATAATTGCATCATTAGACAGATATAATTCTTTTTTTTTCGATTTCTTTTTGGTCTTCAAGAAAATTGGAATACCTACCTCAGCTTCATTTTCAAAAATTTCAGTAATATGAGCTAATGTGTAATCACTTGTAAAATCAAGTCCGCGTATAGACCATTGCCTTTCCAATGAATTTTAAATTCAATATCTTCGGCCACATTATAGTAATCATCGTCTTCATTATGCATTTCTTTAGTTTTCCATTTGTTGATTAAAAACTTTACTGCTCAAATATTTAAAATTAGAAGGGAAAGAGAAAAGTTTAAGTTGAGGGTGTTAATATCACTTATTCACCTGTTTACATTCTAAAAAAGTTTTAAATATGACCAACGTTTACTAAAGTATTTTATGTTTTTGAAAAAGGAATTCGTAATACCTTTACAGGTATTACGAAGTATGATATAACTAGTCTATTGAAATAAAAGGTAATAAATTAATATTCATGTTTTAAAGTAATAAGGAATAATTATGCAGTATTGAAAAAGGAATTTTAAATACCTTTTTAAAATTTCGTAATGGAAGGGGTGTTGGCTCAATGAAAAGTGTAGAGTTAAGAGCAAGCAAAGCAAGTATGGAAATCGGTGATCGATTAAGAAGTGAAATACAGTATTCTCAATTTCATGAAGTTGCAACCAGAATATTCATGGCAAAATTCTTATTAGTAAATAAAAAACACTCAATAAATATACCTGCCGATATAACTTGGGAGACAATTAGTTCATCCCATTATAATATAGGTAATCAAATCGATAAATTATTAGATGAAATTATTTATCTGAATAAACCTCATCTTGAATTATTAAATTTATACTCTTTATCAAATATTGAAGACAATTTACTGTACGATTGCTTATTGATTATGGACCATAGTTCCCTCACAACAGAGGAATTTCAAGACTTTAATCTAACAGGTCAATACTTTATACATCTAGTGGAAAGTTTTATGAGACGAGATAAAAAAGTACTAGCCCCATTAATCACACCGAAAGAATTAAATAAGCTAATGATAAAAATATTAAAGCCTTCTAGTGGTAAAATTTATGACGGAGCGGCAGGAATAGGCGGCTCATTAATTGAAGCTTATCAATTGAATAATAGAGTTTCAATGTTTGGGCAAGAGATATCTGAATCAAATGTTGCGTTAGCTTATATGAATGCAATAGTAAATGGAATTGAATTATCACTATATCAAATTGCAAAAGGTGACACGCTGTTTTCCCCTATGTTTATCGAAAATGGAAGTAACTTAATGGAATTTGATTACATTGTGATGAATCAACCTTTTGGCTTGAAGTTAAACGATCGAAATCTTATGGATTACGACCCATATGGACGTTTTAATGGGAGGATGGGTAAAACTGGTAAAATGCATGGTGATTTAGCATTTCTTCAACATACGGTTGCATCATTAAATGAACATGGAAAGGCTGCATTAATTATACCTACTGGAGTACTATCTAGAAGTTCTTACGCCGAAAAGGCATTTAGAGAGTATATAGTTGAAAATGATATTATTGAGGCGGTTGTACTGTTACCTAACAAAATTCTACCTGCAGTTGCGGTTCAAACTGTTTTACTAATATTAAATAAAAACAAAGACCAAAATAGAAAGAATAAGGTTTTATTTACAAATGCGGAAGAACAATATGTGATTGGTAGTAGAACCCAATATTACTTAAAACAGGATAATATTGATGCAATTGTTTCAACTTACGAGCAATTCTCCACAAGTACAAAGGACACAAAAATTGCGAATCTCCAAGAAATAAGAGAGAGCCAATATAATCTAAACCCAAATCATTATTTTACAAGTCAAACTGTGGAATCTGAATTTGGAGAGATTGTTATAAATAAAGCTTTATATGACAAGAGAGTAGATAATAAAAAATCTTTAAAGGAAATAGCAAAATTGTCACGTGGAGTAAATTTACCTTCAAAGAATTCGATTAAAGAGAACAAAAAAGGATATAAGGTTATTCAATTAAAGGATGTTGAGAACGGTAAAATTAGCTTAGAAAGTATTGAAGTGATTTCAGTTCAAAATGCTGAACGTTATAAGGTACAAAGTGGTGACATAATTATTGCTAGCCGTGGAACCGCATTTAAAGTGGCTATTGTTCCTGAGCATAACGAGCCTCTTGTTCTATCTAATATGTTTATAAGAATAAGAATAACTAACCCGTCCTATATACCTGAGTATATTAAGGCTTTTTTAGAAAGTCCAGTAGGTATGGCTCTTATTGAAGGAGTGCAAAAAGGAGGGACAGTTAAAGCTTTAACCACGAAGGATATTGAAGATATTGAGTTTCCTAATCTTGACCTGAAAGAACAAGAGGAAACAGTCCGAACGGTTCAGGAAGCTGAAGAAAAATATAATATTTTACTGCAACAAGCACAGGAAGTATTAAAGATAGGTAAATTAAGTGCATACTCTAAAATGGGAATAAGTGATGTAATGGAAAGATTGAAATAAAAAACATCTAAGTCTCTTATGTGTATGTTTTATAATTAATTTTGTAAGGATGTGGTTATTTTGAATATTGCCCAAATAGAAGAATCGATAAATGGAATTGTCTTAAATAGTGATAAACAAGAGTTTATATATAATTTTTTACTAGCATATGGGTTACCAAAAGCCTCTATAACAAGGCTAAAAAAAGGAACATTAAATTTAGCTAAAAATCCGAATGAAGTTATTTGGAAAAAGAAATTATACTTTAAAAAAACAACTGATAAAGAATTATATGATGAATATGTTAAATTGGTTGAACTAAAAGATACATTTACTCATGAACCGCGTTTTATCATTATAACTAACTTTGAGAAAGTTCTTGCTAGAGATACAAAAACTTTAGATACACTTGATATTGATTTTAAAGATCTAGCCAAGCATTTTGACTTCTTTTTACCTTTTGCTGGTATGGAAAAAGCAGTGTATCAAATTGAGAATCCAGCAGATGTTAAAGCAGCAGAAAAAATGGCTAAATTATATGATCAAATAAAAGTAGATAACAAAATAACTAATAGTGAAAAAACACATGAGTTAAATGTTTTTTTAACAAGATTGTTGTTTTGCTTTTTTGCAGAAGATACTGATATTTTTTCAAAAGGGATTTTCACGAAATCAATTGAATCTCACACCCAAACAGATGGTAGTGACTTAAATGGTTATATTAATAGACTATTTAAAGTATTGAATTTACCAAATGAAAAGAGAATTAATTTACCAAGTTATTTAGTTGAATTTCCATATGTAAATGGAAAGCTATTTGAAGATGTTGAGATTACTTTTGAATTTAGTAGGAAATCAAGACAAGCAATATTAGAATGTGGTTCTTTAGATTGGTCATTAATTAACCCTGATATTTTTGGGTCTATGTTTCAAGGTGTAGTATCCCCAGAATATAGAGGAAGTATGGGTATGCATTATACATCTGTCCCCAACATTATGAAAGTTATTAGACCGTTATTTTTAGATGAATTATATGAAGAATTTGAAAAACGCAAAGGTAATGTAACATTACTAAATGAGCTTTTACATAGGCTTACTACTATTAAAATTTTTGATCCAGCATGTGGATCTGGAAACTTTTTAATTATATCATATAAAGAAATTAGACAACTCGAAATGCTTATCCTTGAAGAACTTAATAATATAGAGTCTACTTTATATCTTTCAACAATATCTCTAGATCATTTTTATGGAATAGAGAAAGATGATTTTGCCCATGAGATTGCAATCTTATCCTTATGGCTAGCCGAACATCAAATGAACAGAGAATTTTTAAATAAGTTTGGGAGAACAAATCCTACTCTTCCATTAAAAGCATCAGGCAATATTATAAGTGGAAATGCAGCCTTATTAGAATGGAATGATGTATGTCCTGAAAATAATCAAGAAGAGGTATATATATTAGGTAACCCTCCTTATTTAGGTGCCAGATTAATGAATTCAGAGCAAAAAAAGGAGATGGCAATAGCATTTAAGGGAACCGGTCTAAAATTTAAGGAACTCGACTATATTACAATTTGGTTTTATAAAGCAAGTATGTTTTCAAGAAATAGGAATTGTAAATTTGCTTTTGTTTCGACAAATTCCATAACGCAGGGTGAACAAGTTGCGTTAATTTGGCCATATATTTTTCAACAAGGTTTAGAAATCGGGTTTGCATTTAAATCTTTTAAGTGGACTAATAATGCTAAAGATAAAGCAGGAGTAACTTGTGTAATTATTGGTATTAGAAAATTATCAAGGGAGAAAAAATATATTTTTGATAATAATATTAAACTAGAAGTTAGTAATATATCTCCTTATTTATTTAATAGAGATAACACGGTAGTATATGGGTCAAATCAACAATTATGTGGTTTACCTAAAATGACATTTGGAAGTATGGCAAATGACTCAGGTTATCTTCTTTTAAATGAGAATGAATACAATGATTTAATAAATTCTAATATTGAAGCCGAAAAGTTTATTAAGAAATTTATGGGTGCCAACGAATTTATTAAAGGTATAAATAGATGGTGCCTCTGGATACGTGATAATGATTTAGATGAAGCTTTAAAAATTGAAAAGATAGCTACAAGAATCAATAATGTTAGAGCTTCAAGGAGTAATAGTAAGAGGGAAGCCACCAAAAAATTATCTAGTATTCCGCATAAGTTTGGAGAAATTAGATATCGAGAAACGGAAGCATTAATTATTCCAAGAGTATCCTCTGAAAAAAGACTATATATACCAATAGGGTTTTTAGACTCAGATACAATAATTTCAGATTCTGCATTAGCCATTTATAATGCTGAGCCGTGGCTTTTTAGTTTAATAACATCAAAAATGCATCATTGTTGGGTCAACTTAGTTGGAGGAAAATTAGAAACGAGGATTAGATATTCTATAGAAAACTGTTACAATACTTTTCCAATACCTAAATTAACTGATAATAAAAAGAAATTATTAAATGAAAAAGCATTTGAAATACTAGAAGTTCGTGAAAATTATACAGAAAAAACATTAGCTAAGCTATATGAAAATATGCCAGATGATCTTTTGAAAGTGCATTTAGAATTAGATTTATTAGTAGATTCAATTTACAAGAAACAAGGATTTAGTAGTGACGAAGAAAGGATGAATCATTTATTAGATTTATACATTCATTTCAAAAATAAAGAGGGGGTTATGTAATTGTTTAATTTAGTAGAAATTAAATATAATAGTAATTTACAATCGGGGACTTTGAATAGTTTTGGTATGCGTGAAATGCAGGCAAAAGCTTATGAAAAAAGAGGTTCACAGTATTTATTATTAAAAGCACCACCAGCATCTGGTAAATCTCGTGCATTAATGTTTATTGCGTTAGATAAATTATATAATCAGGGACTTAAAAAGGTTATTGTAGCAGTACCTGAGAGGTCTATTGGTAGTTCTTTTAAACAAACTAAATTAACGGAAAATGGCTTTTTTGCTGATTGGAACCCCTCTCCAGAGTATAATTTATGTACTCCGGGCGGGGATAAAAATAAAGTTACAGCTTTCAAGAGATTTCTTGAAAATGATGAGAAAATATTAATTTGTACACATGCTACGTTGAGGTTTGCATTTGAAGAAATAGAAACAGTAAAATTTAATAATATTTTACTTGCAATTGATGAATTTCATCATGTTTCAGCAAATTCAGATAATCGTCTAGGTGAAGTACTTAGAACATTAATTAATTATAATAGTACTCATATTGTTGCTATGACAGGATCTTATTTCCGTGGAGATAGTGTGCCAGTGTTACTGCCGGAAGATGAAGCGAAATTTGCAAAAGTTACCTATAATTATTACGAACAACTCAATGGTTATAAATATTTGAAATCATTAGGAATCGGATATCACTTTTATCAAAAGCGTTATACAAGTGCTATTATGGAAGTATTAGATACAGATAAAAAAACAATTCTTCATATACCTAATGTCAATTCGGGTGAATCTACAAAAGATAAGAATAATGAAGTAGACTTTATTTTAGATGAGATTGGTGATGTAACTTATCAAAATCCAGAGACAGGTATTATATACGTAAAACGTCATAATGATGGGAAAATTATCAAAGTAGCAGATTTAGTGGAAGACCGACCTAAAGAACGAGAAAAAGTTGTTAATTATCTTCGCTCAATTAAAGAGCCTGAAGATCTTGATTTAATTATCGCATTAGGTATGGCAAAAGAAGGATTCGACTGGCCATTTTGTGAACATGCACTAACTGTAGGTTATCGTGGTTCATTAACTGAAATCATTCAAATTATTGGAAGGTGTACCCGTGATAGTTTTAATAAAACACATGCACAATTCACAAATTTAATTGCTCAACCGGATGCTGAAGATGATTCAGTAAAAATATCTGTAAATAATATGCTTAAAGCAATTACAGCGTCTTTATTAATGGAACAAGTATTAGCGCCTAATTTTAAATTTAAGCCAAAAAAATCAGATGATGACATATCTGAACCCGGAGAGTTAAAGATTAAAGGATTTAAAGCACCTAGTACGCAGCGTGTTAAGGATATTATCGAATCTGATCTAAATGACCTGAAAGCTGCAATTCTTCAAGATGATCAGATGTTAAAGGCAATGCCAGGTAATATTGACCCTGAAGTTATAAATAAAGTATTAATACCCAAAATTATTCAAGTTAAGTATCCAGATTTAAATGATGAAGAAGTAGAGGAAGTAAGACAACATGTCGTTCTTGATTCAGTTGTTAAGAATAGTGAAATTAAAGAGTCTGGTGACAAACGTTTTATTATAATGGCAGATCGATTTGTAAATATTGATGATTTACATATTGATTTAATTGATAGAATTAATCCATTTCAACATGCGTTTGAAATTCTATCTAAATCAGTTACTGCACCTGTATTAAAGTTAATTCAAGAATCGATTGAAGCTACACGGATTCAAATGTCAGAGGAAGAAGTGCTAATTCTGTGGCCAAAGATAAATGAATTCGTAAAAACTCAGCAAAGACAACCAAGTTTGGAATCATCGGATCCTTTGGAAAGAAGAATGGCTGAAGCGATTATATATTTAAAGGATCAAAAAAGGAAGATGAAGAATGGAGAATAAACCTAAAAGTTTAGAAGATATTTTTGCGAGTGATGAGTTAGGTTTGCTTGATGTTAAAGATGCTCCTAAACCTATTACTGAGCATGAACGTCTGATTAATTCTTTCGAGGAAATAGTAGAGTTTTATAAAGAGAATAATAGACTACCTTTTGAAGGAAATAGTATAAAGGAAAGAAAGCTTTATTATCGATTGGAGAATATTAGAGAGAATGGAGAAAAGGTACAAGTCCTGGAGCCATACGATCAATTTGGGTGGTTAAATAAAATAGAGAAATCGACTCCACAAAAAGAGGATTTAAAAATTCCAGAGGTCAATTCTTTAAATGATATTTTAAGTTCAGACCCATTAGGTTTATTAGGTGGGAATCAAGAGTCTATTTTCACTATTAAGAACATCCCAGAAAAGAAAACTACAATGCCTGAATATATTGCTCGTAGAAAAAGGTGTAAAGACTTCAAATTATTTGAACCATTGCTTTTACAGTGTCAAAATGAACTTCGAAGGGGCAAGAGAAAAATAATCCCCTTCAGAAATGGAGATATAGAACAAGGGTCTTTTTTTGTACTGAAAGGTGTTCTTCTTTATGTAGCTGAAGTAGGTAAACTTAATATTGAAAAAGGAGTAGTAAACGCACGTTTAAGATGTATTTTTGAAAATGGTACAGAATCAGATATGCTATTACGATCTTTATCAGCAGAATTATACAAACATGGGAGACGTGTAACTGAACATGAGGATATAGAATTTGTTGATGTAAATGATGATGATGTAGGGACAGGATATATATACGTTTTACAGTCTTTAAGCAAAAATCCAGATATTTTCCAAATAAGTAATTTATATAAAATTGGTTTTACAAAAAATACTGTGGAGAATCGTATTAAAAATGCAGAGAAGGACCCAACGTTTTTAATGGCTCCAGTAAAAATAATAACAACTTTTGAATGTTATAACTTAAATACAAATAAACTTGAGCAATTATTACATCAATTCTTTGGAGCTGCTTGTCTAGATGTTACGATTTCAGATGGAAATGGAGTTATGCATAAGCCGCGCGAATGGTTTATTGCTCCGTTAGAAGTAATTGAACAGGTAATCTTACTAATCCAAAATAGACAAATTACTAATTTTCGATATGATTTATCTACACAGAGTACTGTACTAAGAAGGTAAATGTTTTACGTTCATAATATTGAAAAATAACTTTTTACTTTAGCTGTATTAGAAAAGTTAGTATAAAATTAATTACACAAGAGCGGTCTAAAGTGGTATTAACTTTAGAATGGAATTAAAACAAATTAAATTTTTGATTGTTCAAAAGTAAATTCCATGCCTGTTCAAAGTTATGGTTCTTAGAAATTTTTAAGCAAGTTTAAGCTTGAAAAAATAATAAATATAGAATACCTATGAAGCACCCCTATCGAACTTTAAATGAGGGTGCTTTTTTATTTGAAATAAATAAGTATATTCTTAACCTTATTAAGTAATTAGCACTATAATATTGTGGTTAATAAAGGTAATATTATAGTAGTTAAATATTTAACATAGAGTTTAAGTTTGGTTTGGAGGTAATGTTATGGTAACTGTAAATAATGTCGTACTTGAAGATGAAGAGCTAATGAGTTATAGAGATTCATTTTTATCATTTCAAAATATGTTGCTTAATGAGGAAAATTTTAACAATGATAATCTACAAGTACTTACTAATATATTAGCTTTTATGAAAGCGGGTACAAAGCCTAAAAGAAAGAAAAATTTTAAGGCATATTTTGAAAATATCGATATTAATAAAGCAAAAGATTTAACGGATTTATTACAAGAATTAAAGGTAGCTGTTGAATCAGGAGAATTAGAGTCTATTAATAAACAAAAGAATGAATTAATAACACAAGGAATGCTTTTAATTACTAAATCCTATTTAGAAATGTTCTCGTTGGGAAGGGACTCAAGAGAGGTGCAAGACACTAAAAATTTTGATACTACTGGTGAAGTTAATGTTCTCCATAATTATTCAAAATGGCTGTATGAGGAAGTAAATGATTTAGTTACTGAAATGGCCGATACATATCAAAATAGCTCTTTAAATCAAGATTTAGTTAGAAAATTTGTATATGAATTTAAAAGATTTCTTAATGGCAGATTGCTGTTGAAAATAATCGATATAGGTACAAAACAAATTATTGGAGTACCTATCCAATTAACAAAGTATGGATACAAAATACTGCCTCACCCTTTCTTAAAGTCTGAATGGGAGTTATCACGTCCAATTGAAACTTTAAATAATAAAGAACGAATAAAAGTTGGGGATATTATAGCGGTAAACTTTGCAGCAGTTCGTAATGAGCATTTTATTTCATCTTTGTTGTATGTAGATTTTGATGGTGCCGAAGTTGTACCTCAGACATTACATCAAGCACTATTAGAGTATGTAGATACAGAGTATATTGAAAAAGCTTATGAGGTATTCGAAGTAAAGAAACAAGATGATGAAATGATTAAGTCTTTATTAACAAAAAAATTATTAGATACAAGTGCAGAAGTACGACAACTATTATCGGATGACTTAAATCAATTAAATGAAATAAGAGAAGCAATTTCCAAGCAGAATGAAAAGATAACAGAGGCTGAAGAAACATTAGAAGAGAATCGTAAGGATTGGAATCGTATATTAAAACGAATAGATGAATTAGTTAAAATTGATGAGTTAGATGGGAGTATCAGACAAGTTGATAATAGCTTTGAAAAGTTAGAGTATATACCAGAACAATTTATTTCAAATCTGCAATCTTTGTTTTATCACAATGATAATCAACATTTGATATATAAGTTAGGGATTATTAAAAGCTTTGTTTATGCTTTGCAAGCAAATATATTAACTATCCTAGCGGGACCTTCAGGAACGGGCAAATCAAGTATTGTACATGCGTTTGCTAGTGCAGTTGAAAATGTAGAAGTACGTATGATCCCTGTTCAAACGAGTTGGACTGATACTCAAGATTTACTTGGCTACTTCCATCCAATGGACAAAGCATTTGTACCAACACCATTTATGGAGGCGTTGGCCGAAGCTGCAATGGAGGAAAATAAATCTAAGTTGTTCTTAATATGTTTAGACGAAATGAATTTAGCCCATATAGAATACTATTTTTCAGAAATATTAAGTGCGCGGGAAGAAAAAACACAATCGTTACGTTTATATCCCAAAAGACATTGGAATACTGCCAAAATAATTTTAACAGAAGGCACGGCAAGTTTAGAGAGACAACAAAATGCTAGAGAGTTAATAGATTTATATCCTCCGGTATTTAGAATTCCAGAAAACGTTCGTTTTATAGGTACGTTAAACATGGATCACACCGTAAAACCTCTTAGCCCAAAAGTCATCGATAGAAGTTTTATTATGGAAATTAATCACCTAACTTTTCAAGAAAAAGAAGATATAAAAAGTAATCTTCAAAAGTTAACAGGTAAGATAAAAATGAATTATGAATTATTCGAAGAATTTGTTTTAGATGCTGAATCGATAAGCGATGCTATTGAAAAAATAGAGGAAATTTCATTACTTTTCAAAGATTTCCCTAATGCTTCGCTAAATAGCCGTGGTTATAAACATATCCGAAATTTTTTAAGCTATACAAAAGACGAAATCGAAAAGAATGAAATGATTGATTTTATTATCTTAGGAAAAATTTTACCTAGAATCGAAATAAAAAGAATGGAAATCGATTCTAACTCTAATACCATTTTACAAAAACTACTACCATATCCATTATCGTATGAAAAGTTTAATAGAATGTTAAATACAAAGCACACTGTTAACTTCTGGTAGGTGATTAGATGAAACTTTTTCATGTTATTAAGAAAATAGACAAGTTAGAAATACATGATGAACTTCAATTTGATGGTAGAGAGTATTTCACATGTGAGTATAATCGGATAAAGAAAAAAATGACACAGATAGGTGTGTCTATTAATGAAGATACAAATCATGTTGTAGTAAAACAATTTGACCGTGAAGTAGCTAGATTAACATTAGATGTAAAAGAGGCTATTTGGTATCATGATCAAAAACAATGGATTGAAGATAATTATGACCAAACAACCGATAGTATATTTGGAATTAATGCAGGGGGAAGCTTTGAAGTATTGGCTTATAATGAAAAAGGTAAGCAGATAGCTAATGCAATAGTGAATATTACTCCGGGAACAATGTCCATTGAAGAATATAAACAAATGCAACAAGAAGTAAGAAGGCTATTTGAACTTTTTTCGTACGATTTGTCACAAGTAAATATAGATGAAGAGAACCTTTTAAAAAGGATTCAATTACCTTTTTATCCTCAACGACAATTTAAAGAACTATTAGACCAATTTGTTGATTGTGTAAATGAAATAGTAAAGACTCCTGAACAGGAATTAATAAGTATCGAGAAGAAAGTTAATTTACACCAAGTAAAAAAGTGGACACCTTCGATTATTATTGAAAATGCAATAAAACAAAATGGGAAAGTAACAGCACTTATAAGTGAAAAAACAACTGACATAAAAGAAAATCAAATGGTTAAGTTTATAATTGAAGAGTTTCAACGTAGGATTGAAATGGAATTGGCTGTTGAAAAAAGACATTTAGAGCTGTTGATTGATGAGTTGCAACAATTAGAAGAAGTAGAGAAAAAGGAACATTCAAACTTAGTAACAAATTTCCGTTTACTGAGAGACATTGTGAAATCTGACTGTGATAAGTTAGAAAAAAGAATAGATATTTGGATTAAAATGAGTAAGAAAATAGATGAGATATTAGAACTTTCATTTTTACAGTGTGATTCGGAAATAGTTGAAGAAACCCATCTTTTCAGAATGCATCCTTTTTATAGTGAAATATATGATATCTATACAAATTATGAAGAATTATCACCAATATTGTCTGATACATTTAGATTATTTATTCAATCTTTATTAAAATCACCTACTCTATATGAAATATGGATTTTATTAAAAATTATTCAGCATCTAAGCCAATGGGGATTAAACCCTTATGAATTTATTACAGATATTCAAGAAAAGCATTTAAACTCTAAATCTATTAGTGGATATAGAAAACAATTTAAATTAGCAAATAAACCTTTTGATATTGGTCTCTATTATGATTTTACGTTCGAAGAAACAGGATATCGACCTGACTTCGTTATTGGATTCTTCGATAAAGAGAATAAAAAATGGTATTTTCATACATTGGATGCTAAGTATAAATGCTATAGCAAAATGAAAAATGGTGAAAAGACTATACTTAGGGATTTAGAACACTCAGGCACTCGTTATTTAAATGAATTATTTAGTGGAAAAGTTGATTTACAATCTGCTACATTGGTTCATACGGATATCGAATCATTAAACTGGAATGTGAAACATGTAGAAGTGAATCCAAATCGTTTTCAACATAGAATAGCACATTTTTATTTAACCCCCTCCGAAAGTAAAAATTTAAACATTTATTTTAAAAGGCTATTGCATGAAAGTAGTCTATTTGAAAACTATTGTCCAAAATGCGGTGAAGTAGTTGAAGGGATTAAAGAAGAAAAAGATCCATACAGAGATAAACTGAGATGGAAAACGACTTATATTTGTGAAAAGTGTGAAGAAGTTTGGGTAGCTAATTTCTGTAGTACTTGTTCCTATAATGATAGGGGAATGAGACAAATAAAAAGAGATGGCAGGTATTATAGATATCCAAGACCTCTTTATAAATATCCAACTAATAATTATAATTCACAAGTGGGAGATAACTGGGATGTTCACTGTCCTACATGTTATAGAACTTCTAATCATTGGATAAATTACATTGCGCATGAAAATGTAATGAAGGGACCAGTCATTAAGAATTAACTCATAAGAATTATAAAATAGAGCTAATAATGCAATAAGCAAAATAACATCTGAACTAAAATAACTGAAACTGAAGCTATAAAAATAATCGGATGGTTTAAAGCTAATTAGTATAATAACTACTTATGAAACGCTATGCAAAAATGCGAGCGTTTTTTATTTACATGATAAGTTCACTTAAGAATTCGGGTTAATAATTATACCAATAGATCGATAGAAATCGTGTTTAGTTCTCCAAAATATTTATTACTTGTTTCATTTCTTAAAGGATGCTCTTCTGTATCATTATTTAATTTTTTTGAACCATTTCTCCCATAGCTCGTGAAACAACATATTCCGTTTAATCATCACTGCATAGCCAAAAGCGAGACCAACGATTGTATATGGATAAATAGGTTGCCCTGTGATTAGGTTGGCAATAACTAAGTACGTTAATGCTACCGGTAGGCAAATGCCTAGGATATTGGCATAAAGCATCAGTTTGTTAAAGTCCATTTATCTTACCCCCTGTTATCTTTATTTTAAAAGAGGATTCAAGTAAGTATTGCTTTTACTATATTTCTAAATACATTATAAGTAGTATTATGTGAAATCAAAACATGAAATCCATGAAAGGTCAGTTAGTGGTCATGAATGAGTTGTTTAGAGACATGAGAGAAATAGAAATCTATTCGGAATGAATTTTAACATTAATAAGAAAATCCAATTTGATGTTGTTAAAAAGAGCGAAAGTGTAAGATAAAATAATAGTATAAGATTATTTTTATCTACTTTTATTTAAACAAAAATAGAATAACAAGCCCTATTGGGTCTAAGAATATGATTAAAAATCATCGATAAGGATGTAATGACCAAAATAGTCATTCGCATTTTTGTCGATTTTTTTATAAATATAAATATTGGAGGAATTATTATGAATCAGTATTATGTCGTTATTAGAAAAAAAGAAAAAGATGAATTAAAGGATGGTGTCGGTGCATTATCATTGGAGGAAGCATTTGCAATTGCAAAAGTCAGTTATGGGGAAGGAATGCGAGAAAAAGAAGGACTATTTGTTTTCTCGGCGATAGAACCGATTACATTTGACAAGAATCATCGATTTATTAATAATAGCGACGGGAATATCAAAATTTGTATAAAGTTGTAAATGAATGAAAAAAAGGATGACTTCTGTTCAATACTAGCAGTAGTCATCTTTTTTTGCTTCCTATTTTAGTTACCACCAGTAGGAATTACTTTATTTCTTCAACGTTGCTTAATAATTTAAGGTGACGATGAAAAGGAACTATTACCAGATACTAAAACGAAGAACTTTTGGAATATTGGAGGTACTGGTGTGAGAATGGAAAAAAAAACCCGAAAAATTTATACAAGAAGACTACCGCCATGTAGGTGATGAATACGAAGTTTTATGTGAATGTTATTCCACAATGAAGCATGCGCGGTATGGATTTGACTATCAGCCACTTCGAAAGCGGAAAAATGACCGAAATACCCAATCAGTTTGTTAATTGATAATAGAATAAGCTTTACATATTAATCTTTGTTGTAAAAAGCAAAGGGTATTTTTTACTGTAATATGGTCGCTACATATGGTTTCTAATATTGGTATCTATAATAAATTTTTTGCTGAAAAGTCATGGAGATTTACTAAGGATAAAGGGGTTCTTAAAAGGTATCTACTAATAGTATCGATGAAAGGTTACTTTGATTTATGTAAGTAAGTCATTCTAAATGGAATGACTATTGGAGTAAAAAAGGTTTACCTTTATAGCTAAGAATGTTTACTTAATAAATTGACAAGTTTACGGTCTGCATTTTTAAGTGGTTGGATAAGAGGAATAATTCCTGTCTCTTTTATCCGTTTCATCACTGCATTATCTGCTTTAAAACGTTCGATGATATTTTTTGCCCTCTTGATTCCATCCCCGAATCGTGAACGAATGGAAAAGGATTTGTCTGCGATGATAAAGCACACATAGTGCTGCTCAGAAGGGTTGTTTTCAGCTAATATAGCATAATTAAATACCTTTTCAACTAATGTATCAATCTGCTCTGATCCAGTGTCTAATTCGATATTAATAAAGAGTTCTTTTTCCTTATTGGGTTTGAGTCGAATAATCCAATCAGGCTTAACAATCGTCATGGTTTTACCAGATTGCTGACTACTAGAGTGACTATGGCTCATATATTTGGCGACTTTTGAATGATAGGCACCTTTATTGTGTTGATGAAAATTTCTAATGTCTGGTATCCATTCTTCATAGGGAAAAGCTGAAGGGGGATGAGAGAAAAGGTTCATGTTGTATACCATACCGTACTTTCTCACTTTTCCATCAAGAGACATCAATATCTTTCGGTTTAATATAAATAAAATATTCAATGCAGCCTGCTGTGTAGCAAGATAATGAATTATATTTTTCTTCTGATTGAATTTATAAATCTTCTGCTTGTTGTAAGTAGGATCAAGTATTTTTTGCTCCATAAGTACATCAATTCCTTTACTCCCGATGCACACGTATTTAAAACGTTCTCCATCAAAACCATTGTTATAAAAATCACTTCGAATTAATTTATATTCTTCCCATTTCCGTAAGCGGTTTTTAAAACTATAATCTTTCATCTCCTGTTTAAACAAAATCGTGGACACTTGATAAAGCTGTTGAACGGTTAACATTCTCTGTTGCTCCAAAAATGCTAGAACATGAAGATCTATTGTAGATAGTTCTAACCGTTGTCTATTTCCTTTTCTTAATACAATTCTTTCCGTCATCTTGATTTCTCCTTTAATTGTGGTGGTAAAAATGCTTATTAAAAAATTGAACACCTTTTCAGACACTAAATTAGCTTTTATTGTCGGCTCATAAAAAGTTGAGTTAACCGTTGGTATGATTGCAAGTAATCCAATTTTCGAAGTAATAGGATTAAATCTACCCAATTATAAAGGATTAAGCTTATTACTTAGGTGTTCTATTAAACATTGTACCTTCCGATTATCATGTTTCTAGATAAGGTAAAAATTTCTTTGTATGAATAAGTGGTAACACTTCTAATTTAAATGATAGGGATTTTAAGATAAGCGTGGACAAGAGGCAACTAAACATGCTCAAGAAGTCCTGCTATACTGCGGTATACAATTAATCAATCTCGGTTTATCAAAGTAAATATAAAAAATTTTTCATTTACCTATTAAAACCGTAAAAAACCGAAGCTATACTATTTCAGAAGTTCGATAAACCAAAATAAACGGAAGGAGTATCCAACATGAACCCGGATGAAGTAATTGAAAAATTAAATACTGAGAAAATCGATGTTGCTGAGTTTAGCATTCAATGTGGATTATCTGATAGGACTTTAGGAAATAGACTTGCCGAATTTGATTACAAACAAGATGAAAATGGAGTTTGGTATTATTCAGGTGATTCAGAGGAAAGAAATGTAGAGATTGATATTACTAGAAAGGGAAGGGTGAGTAAGCCACAAAAGAAAAAGGTGAGAAATAAAAAGACAACAGAGCAAGCAGATGTTATCACTAGACAAGATGTCGATTTATTTACAGCTATCATGCAAATGCCGATGAGTGAATCGGTCACACGAGCATATAAGACTGATAAAAAGATTGATGCGAAGTTTAAACAGATTGCTTCAGAAACAAAGTTACAAATTAATTTATTACACTCTCTTGCACTTTTTGAATTCGTAGAGAAGTATGAACCTATTATTGCAAAGTTAAAAGGTCAATCATCATCAGAAGAAAATGGATAAGTCAAATCCCCACCCTTTATGTTAAAGCTGAAAGGGTGGGGAAATTGATATCCTAAAAGTGTTCTGGTAAGCAAATATCATTCACTTAGAGGGAACTATTAGATTATGAATTTAATTAAGATAAAAATGGAATCTGGTGGTTATTTTGGGAATCCAGAAATTGAATGACTTCAATTTGATATCACTCAAAAAAATATATATAGAATATCAAGAAAAAACAGACGTTAATCTAAACAAGAACTGTATAAGTAATATTTTCCAGTTAGGAAGTAGTTAATTTGTAGCAAAAGGAAGGAAGCATCTATGAATAATATGGAATCTAATTTAAACGACTTACCTTTTAATGTATGGGAAGAAGGTGAGAAGAAGGAAATCCTCAATCTCGAAGGGTTTGAATACAACGCTTTTACTGAGAAGGATGATAATCAGCAAGGAAATGTTCTTTCGATTGAAAATTTGAATGTTAGAAAAAAAATGAAAAAAGCATCAGTCAGTGAAGAAGTAAAAGCACTGGCTAATGAATTAGAAATAAAACTTAATAAAGATAAAAATAAAAAAAGCATCGGCTCCGACCCCGACGCTTTCGATGAAAATGAATTCATTAAATCCAAATCTCCAATTAAATATGAAGAAAACTTTATTTACATCACTGAATATATCGGTGATATTAAAATGAAAACTCGATTAAGTAACTTTATTATAAATCCATTATACACAATTAATAGTGAAGATGAAAACACATTGTATTACGTTCGTATTCAAAATAGCCGTACATCTAAAAGTTTAACAGTTGATGGTGAAACACTTTCGAATAACCGTCTATTCAAATCATTTTGTCGTTCGAAAGGTAATTTTAACTGGTTGGGAACTCAAAAAAATTTAGACCTATTAAATGATTACCTAATCAGCTCATTCGATTGTCCAGAAGTACAAGAATCAAATTACATGGGTTTTCAAATTGATTTAGAGAGCTATAATCCAGAAGATCCTGAAAAGATAGAAGATAATGTTTGGTTGTTTCCAACTCACGCATTTTACAATGGAGAACTCCTTTATCCTGATTCAGATGGTATCATTCATACACCAAAGAAAAACTATTTACTTAACCGTAAAAACTTTTCTGCATTCAATATGAGCGTTGCCCCTGTTCAAATGACACCAAATAAAGAGGAAGTACTAACTGTTCTTAGCAATCTCTACGAGCTTTATAGCAATTATCTTTGGCTAGGCATTGGGTATATGACCGCTTCATTACAAGTAAGTACGATTGCTAAATACTCAAATCAATTCCCATACTTCTACCCTGCTGGTGTTCGACATACAGGGAAAACAGATTATCTAAACTTTATGTATAAATTTGCAGGTATTAACGCTGAATTGAACGTACCACCAGAGCGTTTAGATGTATTTAGAAAGCACTTAGCTTATTACTCGCACTTACCGTATGGTTATGACGAAGCACAAGATGAAAATAATTATAAGGCAACAAGTTTCTTTGAGAGGTTTAAAGCTGAATTGAAAACACTATTTAACCGTAAAGAAATTCAGCGTGGTGACAAAGATCCGAACAAAATTCACCGTTTTCCAATTCGTACAGTATTAACTTTTAGTGGAGAAGTACCAACTTCTGAAAGTGCTATCCGTTCAAGAACTGTATTTGTAGAATCCTCAAAATTCTATCACGATATGGAAACTTATGATGAAGTTATCCAAAATGAAGAGATTATTCATTGGATGGGCCAATATATGATGCGTACTTCTCACGGGTGGAGAGGGGAAATTGTGAATTACTATCACGATTATCTGGATATGATGAAAGCTGAATTATTCAAGCCAATCCTTTCACGTGTTAAAAAGAATTATGCCATTATTTTAGCTGGAGCAACAGTATTCATGAATCAAATGGACCGCAAATTTAATACAAAATTCAACACACCATATACGATTAAATCATTACTTGATTTCGTTTATAATGAAATGGTTCGTTCTCAAGAAGCGGTTGAAGAAAGTCAAAATTGCGTTACATTCTTATCTCAAGTCGCTCATCTTGCAAACACAGGAATGTTAAGAAAAAATATTCATTATAAAGTTGATGAAGATGAAAATTCCAATCCCCAAACATTGTATTTGGCCCATAGTGCAGCATGGAATGCTTTACAAGATTCGCGGTTACCAACAACCTATAATGCTACAAATCAGATTACGAGCGAACTTGAACAGTTCTCATTCTTCGTTAAATCAGAGAAAAAACATTTTCAGAAAAAAATCGGTGGTAAGAATTATCGGGTATGGGTTTTTAACTTGCAAGACAGTCAAATTCCAGAGTTCTTCCAACATTTTTCTGATCCACAATATCTTATTGATAAAAACAACGGCCCTTATTAAAGGGCTGTTGTTTTGTGTTTTTATTAGATGTTTAAATCTTTGAAGGTATTAAAATACGTGAAAATCCGAATACTTTCCGACCTTTCTTAAAATGTTGTTGGAAAACAAAATCTTCATCTAAGAAAGAATAAGACATCTTTTTATTAGTAAATAGTAGTATCTCGTCAGAATAATGTTTCTTGATGAAATTTAGATTGAATTAATTTTCTTTGCTCATAGTTTCAAGAGTCTAAGTGTCGAACCTAGCCGCATCAAAGGGTAACATAATCTCTGTCGAATGTAACTCAAGGTAACAAACCTTCGCTACCGCGCAAAGGATTGGTACGACTGGGTTTCTAACAAAAAGTATCAAAGTAACATAATTTGCAGTCCTCAGCACTAATTAACTTTTATTTAAAGTGAAAGTAAAAATGATTTTATATATTTATACTCTCTAATATTTTGTTACTTTGTTACCTTTATATAAATATAATTATTAAAAAACCTTATATATCAACTTTATATAAATATAAATATTAAAAAACCTTATATATCAACGTATTTCGAGTGTTTTTCGGAGTAACAAGTTTTAATATTTCATGCTACCTAACTGCTACCTTGCTACTTTTTGCTACCGCTTTTTTACCCTCCTTCTCAATTCGCTAATTGATTCAAAGAAGAGTAGATGAGACTACGAATATATTGAAGTTTATTCCTTTTTTTAGGAGGTTAATAAGTGTAATAAAATCGTATTAAAAAATAAGGAAATGCTACAAATGACTTTAATTGAAAGAGGTTATTCCCAGAGGTCTTTTTCGAAAAGTTTGGGGATGAGTGAAAACTATCTGAATCAAATAATGAATTGATAAAGAATCCAAGTCCAGCGGTCGCTAATAAAATTCTCATTAAAATAAAGCTCAATTTTAATGATGTATTTGAACTTAGGAAATAAAAAACGAATGAAAAATTAATCTAATCCTTCAAATTCTTAAAAGGGTGGATATTCCAGTAGTGTTGAATATGAAATTTCATTGAAAGAAAAGATTATAAATTGTGGAAAGCCTCGTGGACAAATATAATCTCTATGGTTTTTTTTTCCTTTTCGGTATTAAAATAATAATTCACGCCAATAATATAGAAAACATTAGTGGTGGTGGAATTTTGGTATTAGTTACACATTATGGCTTAATAAATTGGACTGAATCAAATAAAGAATACTATAAATCACTTGGCTATAACTATACAAATTTAGGTGATTGTTTCGAAGTTGCGAAACAACATCTTACGCATGATCAATCAATACATCCCAAGCTATATCCAACAAAGTGGATTGGTAGAAAAGAATATAATAATTACTATATAGAAAAGGGTTATACCTTTACAAAAACTAAGGATGAGTTTTTAGTAAGTCCTTGTGACTTACTTCCAAACTCAAGAATTAAGGTGCTATGTATTTGCGATTTATGTAATAAAGCATTTAAGTGTGGCCACTATCTGCATTATCAGAGGAAGATTAACAATAAGCCTGATGCTTGTGATAAATGTAAACTAACTGAAAAAGTTAATTGCATTGATTATCTAAATAAACTAAAGAAGGCATATGATGAGGGGATATTTGTAATTGAAGGTGATTCTATAACAGTGAAGGTTATGTCTGGTTATGTTAAGATGACCCCAAACAGGAACAAACAAATATACTTACCATCACTCAATAAAAGCAGGATATCTAAAGAAATTTTATTATTTATATCTAAGTTAGAAATTGAAGTGATTACCGAAGAAGTCTTAGCAATTTATTGGTACGAAAATAAATTGCCTAATGTGAAAATGAATGGCTTTTGGTCGTTGGTCCAATGTAAAGCGTGTATTCGTTTAATTAAAGGGAAAGGTGAGTCACTATCAACATTAAATATTAGAAAGAAATATAACGACTTATACACAGCAATAACACACCAAATGTCATATTATAACTTTCTACTTTTCTGTGGAGAGGATCCAACAGATTATTATTATGGTTTTGAAACAACGGAGGATAGAAGGCTATTAGGTATTTATGTTGAGCATAGTATAAGGAAAATGATAAAAGACCATAGCAACTATTTTGAATTTCAAAAAAAAGACCGGAATAATCGACTGGACATAGTAAATAAAATTGATAAAAGTGTAACTGAATTTAAACTAAGTATCAATACTAAATTGAACAAGGAAAAAACCAAATATAAAGAATATAATTTATGTATTATTTTCTTAATGGGAGAAGAAACATTTATTGAAGTAACTCCAGAAGGTTTTAAAAAAATGAGTATCTTCCAATGGATTGATCTCAATGAAGAATATCTAATAAATAAGGATTTGTTGATTGGAAAAATGAGGGAATTTAAAACTATAATTTTAGATCCTATAACTGTTTCTAAAGAAATTCATAATTATTATTCAAAGCTTTGTGCAAAGGTCTTTGATTTGAGTAAAAACGGTGAATCACAAGAAGCAATTTCCAAAAAGTTAGACCTTAGTAGAAGGCAAATAGGGAGAATTTTGAACAATCAGACTTTAAAAGCATATGTCGATAATAATTTAAGTATAGATTATAAAGAGTTGAAAAAGAAAGAAAGAGATAAGAAGGATGTGCGAAACAAAGTAATTATTGAACTATATAACAATGGCATTAAAATAAGAGAAATACAAAAACAATTATCTGAAAGATATGGGTCCATTTCAATATATAGAATTGAACAAATCATATATAAAAGTAAGGTAAATAAAGGTACAAATAAGGGGGAAATTATAGCTACTGATTTGGATGGGAATGTTTTGGGTATTTTTTCTACTTCTGTTGAAGCAGCTAGAGAACTTAATTTACCAAGCCATCGAAATATTTGTACAGTTCTTAGGAGTGAGAAACGACATTATAAAAAGATTAAGTTTAGCTATGCCTAGAATTTTCACCGATAATAAGATTGGGAGTTGAAGTTTTTTCTCTTATTTCTGTTTTCTTGTATTCCAATATTCTTCATAATAAAAGAATAATAAGGTTTTATAAAATGTCAAAGTCCTTTAACAATAAGGATATTGGCATTTTCCTATAGTCATCTAACCACATTACTACTCTAATTTGTTAGTTCAGTTCTATTTTTATAATTCAAAATTATTTAGATGGAGAATTGTATACTTACAAATAATGATTTAATTACTCAAAATAATTACAAGTGTAATATGTCTACACAAGTATTTGTTACATTTAATCTAATTTAAACCATACCTTACCAAATTAACGGTTAATTGGTATTATAATATTAATGGAAATAAGAAATATAAGGGGGTTAATAGATGTATTATCCAAACAATATTGAAGATATATGTTACGAAGAAAGTCATATTGAGCAGGTTACAAATCAAATAAAGTCGCAATTCTATGATTACTTTGATTTATTTATTCAATCAGAAGCAGGAACAACTTTATCAGAGAATCAAGTAAGAAAACTTGCTGAAAAGTTTGGTAGTGACGGCATTGTTAAAGCACGAAAAAAAGATATAGGAATAGTTTTGAAAAGAGTGATTGCTGAGGGTATTGAAAAATTTGAAAAAGACCGTAATTCGTATACTGAGTTATTAGATGAAGAAGCATTAGAAGAATATGAAGATAATCCAGCAGGGTTTAAAAGTGCTTTAAGTAAAGATTGCCCTATTATTCGCGGAACATTAAATAGTCCCGCTAAGGAACTAGATAAATATAAATATGAATTTAGAATATCAAATCCTAATGAATTGCTAACAGTTAGTCAGAATCTAGCAACATTTGCAAATAGCTATGCTGAAGAATGTGAAGGTTTTGAGTATGATTCAATAGAAACGCTCGAAGATTTGGGGTTTGAATCATTAGACACAGAAGATTATTCAGTTTTTGGTGTAATTGGTGGTGGTATTAAAAGCCAATTTGTATTTAAATTACAACCAGCGTATTTTCCATATCGTTCAAAAGAAGCTATATGGGCGTTTTGGTATCTGACTAATAAAAAGACTTTTGGATGTGAAGAAGGTTCACAATTTTTAATGATTAATGTAGAGAAAAGCCTAACCAACCAAAACTATTTTTATCCTTATGAATTATTTAGTTTTTATGCTTATCAAGTATATCTTCTATTAAAAAAAGAGGCAGAGAAAAATAGTGTTTACATACCAGAAATGTATCGATATGTTTTAGTGGATCAGTTCTTGTCGTTTATTGCAAAAAAACATGAAGAAGATATTAAATTTATCTCAAGTAGTTCGGAGGATAAATCATATTCATGGATATAAATAATCTATTTAGGAATTCTTTCCCCAATCTGCCATTTGAATTAACGGAATTGCAGGAAAAGGTAGTACAGCAAGTCCTAACCAAAAAGAACACGCTCTGTATTTTGCCAACAGGTGGAGGGAAATCCTTAACTTATTGGCTATCTGGAATAGGTCTTGGTGGAATTACTATTGTTATTTCCCCTCTAACAGCTCTTATTGATGAACAAGCTGCAAAACTAGAAGGGCATGGGTACGATGTTTTGACTTTACATGCGGGTATTGATGCAAAGAAACAAGTAAAATTATTAAAAGATTTTTACAACGGAAAACTAAATCCTAATTTTATCTTTGCGAGTCCTGAAAGAATATCTACTGATGGTTTATTTGAATATTGTATAAAAGCTAGAAAAGAAGAAATAAAATTGATAGCAGTAGATGAAGTTCATTGTGTATCACAGTGGGGGCATAGTTTCCGACCCTTCTATAAACATATTCCGACATTTTTAAATAATGTATATGGTGAAGGTTGGCCGGTTGTACTTGGTTTATCCGCAACTCTGAATAGAAAGGAGATTGCAGACATCTGTGAGTCTTTTAAAATAAAAGATACTGGTGTAATTAAAAGTGAACTGCTTGTTCGTTCAGAGATAGAATTAAAAACTTTAAAATTTATTAAAGAAGATGAAAAGTTAGAAAAGTTATGGCAGTTACTTAAAATTCATAAAAATGAAAAGACTCTTGTATATGTTTATAGAGTACACGGTAAGAACAGCACAGAAGATTTAGCTAAAGTAGCACTAGATAAAGGTTTGAAAGCGGTACATTTTCATGGAGAAATGTCCTCGAAGGAAAAACAGGATATTATTGATCGGTTTAAAAATAACGAATTAGATATTGTATTTGCAACAAATGCTTTTGGAATGGGTATAGACATCCCTGATATTAGAGTAGTGGTACATTTTATGATTCCAGAATCCATAGCACAGTATTATCAGGAAGTAGGACGAGCTTCTCGCGACAAAAAGGCTTCAACTGCTTATTTATTATATTCAAATAAGAATATTGAAGTAAAAAAGTCACACTTTATTGATAAATCATTCCCTACTCAAGACGAACTGAAAAATACCTTTTCAAAAATGACTTCTAATAAAAAAGGTTATAAAACCCTTCCTTATTTTGATGATGAAGAAATTCAAAAGTGCTTACCGTATTTTGTTGATAATGGTGTTATTGAAATAGTAGCAAAAAGTATCATGAAACTTGATGTCTTTTCTAACGTAACAGACTCAGGGTTAGTAGAGCTACTTTCTTTAACGAAAACTAAGAATGTTATTACCACTATGAAAAAAAGTGGAAAGTCTGCACAAGAAATTAGTAATACTATTTTTAATGCAATTGTGACCGATGAAGTAAAGCTAGAAAAAAGTCTAGGAAAGTGTCTAATAATAAATAGTCACTTAGATGAACTGGATGAACAGACCCTAGAAAAACTAGTACAGTATGGGGAAGAGAAAAAAGAATTTAAACATGCTCATCTAGACTACTTTGTTCATATTCTTGAAAACTGTGAGAATTCAAAAGAATTACACCAAGAGATAGGTAGACATCTGGGGGTACCGAAGTTTTTACTAAGTCGTATTTATGCAACAACCAAGGGGGATCTTGTCCGCTCAAAATCTGAGGTTATTATTGCGAATTTATTGCAACATCATAGTATTCAATATGAATATGAAAAGGAATTGAACTATGACGGTAATAAAAAATTATCTCCAGATTTCACCCTCACTGTTAATGGTAACAAATATTATTGGGAACATCTAGGGATGATAGGAAAGAATGATTACGATGCACGTTGGTTAGAGAAACAAGCAATTTATGAGGAATATTATCCGAATCAGCTATTGATTACCTATGAGAACCCAGCTTTGACAAAATCTGCGGAGAATTTATTAAACTGTTTATTCATAAAACCATAATTAAATTTTGGTAGAAGAAATTAATATGGTGTATATTACTCTACTATGCATGTAGATTGTCATACTTGGTGTTAATCCTAAATACCTTTCATAGCGGAAGGAGCAGATAATTTTTGTGCTTATGTATTAGATTTGTTATTTTCTGTGAAAGATATTTCTTATAAAAAAATAATGAGGTAGTGTGATTAGTTTTGGTAAATATGGATGATTTGTATTTTGGACTTGGATATGAAAACCATGCGAAAGGTCAATTCATGAGACTTGGGTTCGAAGCATTTAAAATGGAAGCAGACTTTGGTTTTGATTTGTTAGTTAGTAGCCAAGCTAAAAAAACTTTTAAAAATATAATTGCGGGTGAATTCTCTGTATTTCAAGTAAAAGCAGGTAGGGTACATAATTGGCATATTACTAAAGCAAGGGCTGGAGATAGAAAAATAGGTGAAGCTAGTTTTTATCTATCTGAAGAACATCTAGAGAATTTGATTAAGGAACCAAAGGCATTTATTCTTTGTTATATTGTTGATGGTTCTGATCATGATAACGTTGTAGGATACTTTTGGCTTAATAATTCACATATTAAGTATTTGTATGAAGGTCGAAATACAAAGTATAAAACATCCACATGGACTTGGTTCCATAAAAACAATCGTGGTTATCTCTATCTAAAAGCGAAGATTACATTAGAGGCAAAGTTAAATGAACAATATCAAGAGGCATTAGAAAGTTTAGAAGGTAACATAAATAAATATATGGAAAAAAACAGTAATGAACATAAAGAGTTTACTGACATATTAGATAAATTTAAAAGACTTATATCAAAATCAGATATTACTAATAATAACTCAAATTCACGAATTGAATTAATAGCATCAACTGAGAATTCAGGTGAGTTTGGGTCAAAACTCATCCTTTGTCAGGAAGTTTTGCAATTATCTCAATTTGAAATTTTTAATTTGCCTCATCCTTTTTTCCCTAGATAATTGAATATTATTATTATAAGCTTAACATTGTTTATAATAAAACGAATAGTTTAGATTAAAAGGTAAGTAGAAATGATTTTAGATGCTCTGTATTTATTTATTCATATTTTTTAAGCGAATTTTAGACATGCACCTGAAATATCTTATTAGAATCAATACTTTAAATGTTATTTCTACCACGTTCACCATTAATGGAGTCGAGGCAGTAATAGAAATTTAGGATATGAGTTTTTAATAGTTGTTCATGTTATATAGGAATCCTATAAATTTTGACAAAATCCTTAATAATTATCACCATAAAATTCTTATCTCCGTAAGCAATTATAAAAAACCTAGTCAAAACCGTGGTCAGTGATTTCAAAAGGATTCGAAAAACCCTTTAAAACCTTAATATAACTGACTTCCTCGGAGAAGGTGTTTGAACTCCCGCCGTCTCCATAGAACGAAATCATAGGATTTCAATTAGTGTTAAACCCTTGAAAATCAAGGGTTTTTTATTTTGCCTATATCATGCAATATCATTGAATATCAATCAATGGCATTTTTTTTGGCATTTCTTATTCAATGTCATCTTCAAGTTTATCTAGGTAATCAGTGAATTTTTGAATTGTATTTTCCTTAGCCTTTTTAGTGATATGAGTGTAAATATTCATCGTTGTTTGTACATCATCATGACCTAAGCGTTCTTGTACCTCAGGAATAGTTGCACCTGCTTCAAATAATAAACTGCAGTAAGTATGACGGAGTCCGTGTGTTGTGATTTTATCTAAGTTGTTTTTCTTCTGAATTTGAACAATCCACTTACGTGTTTTTGTGGGCTGATTAAATGTATTATATTCGTTGTTGAAAACGAGCTGCTTAGGGCTTGATGTACTATAACCTAAGAACGTATTTTCATGGGTCTGTCTAATTCTCCAATCCCTTAATATTTCCATTGTAGATGAATCCATTTTGATTATACGGGATTTTCTATTTTTTGCGATATTCACAAAAAGTTTACTATCTTTTTTCACGTGAAAGTGCTTATTTATACGTATTTCATTATCTTCGAAGTTTATATCACTCCAAGTTAAAGCTAAAGCTTCTCCTTTACGCATACCACTAAATGCTAATAGTCTAAAAAAATATAAGCTTTAAAATTGTACTCATTTTCTAAACAACTTAAAAAAGTTAATATTTGTTCACGTGTATCAAAGTTTTCAATTTCCTCTTCACCAGGTAGCTTATGCCGTATAGGTGTTTCAACTAACTTCATTGGATTTGATTGTAAATAGTCTCGCTTTATTGCGAAATCAAACACTTTAGAAGCATAGACCTTCACAGTTCTATATTTTTGTAGATTACTGAACCTCTCATTAACATGTTTTTGACAAATATCTTATATGCTTCTATTGGCATACTTATGGTTCTGGAAATTTTACTTATAATAAAAAAAGGCTGATCCAATTTTGGGTCAGCCTTTTAATCTAGTGTATGGTAAAAATTTCATTGATTTCCAATAACCTTTCAATTAAAATAAAAATATTCAGAAAATTATATTAATAGAGAGTTGTTTATTTAGAAATTTGCTTTTATATAGAAGTTTTTTATATCTCTATATTACCAATTAAGATGTTAAGGGGAGGTGCTCAATTGAATTCTGAATATCCAAAAGTTAGTAATGTTATTACCGAAAATGAAGAATCATTAGTTTCTCTTTCAACAGTTTCAGAAAAAATAAAAGTATTTCCCTATTATTTTAAACATCAGATTCCCGGGGCAATAAATGATTGCTATTTGCGAGAGGGAGTAGTTTCTAAATTGTTGCAGGTTGCTAATCAACTTCCAAACAACCATTACCTCGTTATTTTAGATGGATGGCGTTCCATTGCAACCCAAAGGGCATTATATGAAACCATCAAAAGCCAATTTGAAACGCAATTTGACACAGAAGAAGAACTATTACAGCACCTATCACAGTTTGTTGCAACTCCATCGAAAAACCCACTTAAACCATCACCACATTACACTGGTGGGGCTGTAGATTTAACGATTGGAAATAGCCATGGTTGGCTCAATATGGGGACTGACTTCGATGAATTTACCGAAAAAGCACACTCCTTATACTTTGAACATAAAGAACAGTTGACGGCTGAGGAAATACAAATACGTGATAATCGCCGTCTTCTAAGAACGTCAATGGAAAGTGTAGGTTTTCGAACGAATCCTGAGGAATGGTGGCATTTTGATTATGGAAATGCTCGCTGGGCTGAAGATTCGAGAAATAAGCCAATCTATTTTGGCATTGAACTTCATATTAAAGGAGAGAATTGAATGGTAAAAAAGCTTAGCTATGTATTATTAATGATTATTACTGCAATACTTCTCACCGCATGTAAAGAAAATGCAAACGCTCCGACATCTTCAGAAACGACACCAGATGAAACAACTCCAACCGAAACAGAAACAACAGCAACAAATCCAGATCAATTAGTTATTGCCATCCCTGCAGATGTTACTTCATTAGATCCAGCTATAACAATGGACAATAGTACTTGGAAGATTATCTACAACTCATATGAAAGATTAGTAGACTACGACGGTGCAACAACAAATATTAAACCAGGCTTAGCAGAAAAATGGGAAGTTAGCGAAGACGGCAAAACTTGGACATTCCACTTAGAGGATGGTCATGTATTCTCTGATGGTACACCTGTTGATGCGGAAGCTGTAAAAGCAAGCTTTGACAGAACGTTGAAAATTGCGAATGGTCCTGCCGGCGTATATAGCATGGTATCTGAAATTCGAGTAGATGACCCGATGACAGTGGTATTCGTGTTATCTGAAAACTTCCCTCCATTCCTATCAACATTAGCAGCAAACTATGGAAACATAGTAAGCCCAACAGTAATGGAACACGAAGAAAATGGTGATTTGGGTCAAAATTACTTAGCAGAAAATACATTAGGAAGTGGCCCATATAAGTTAACTGAGTGGAAAAAAGGAGATTCATTAAAACTTGAAATTAATGAACATTCCAAAGTAAAACCAACGCTTAAATCAATCTTATTTAGAATTGTAGGCGATCCATCGGTACAACGTATGCAATTAGAAAAAGGCGAAATCGATATTGCAGAAGGAATTCCTGTCGATCAAATTGATTCGGTTAAAGGATTAGAAAATGTCGCGTTAATTCAAGAGCCAAGTTTATTAGCAGACTATATTTATATCAATACAAGTAAAGGCAATGCAGCATTACAAGACGAAAAAGTTCGTCAAGCATTAAACTATGCTATGGATTATGAAAGCTTAGTAAGTGCAGTCCAACTGGGTTATGCCACACAAATGCGTGGACCAATTCCTGATGGTATTTGGGGTCATGATGAAAGTGTACATCAATATAATTACGATGTAGAAAAAGCAAAAGCATTATTAGCTGAAGCTGGTGTAGAAAATTTAACACTTGAATTATTATACTCTGATAATAAAACATGGTGGGAAACAGAGGCATTGGCAATTCAATCAAATTTAGCTGATATTGGTGTCACATTAAACTTAAATAAAGTTGCTTATGCTACTTCTCGTGAAATGATGGAAAAAGGCGAATTCGATCTAGCATTAGGTGTGTGGAGCCCAGACTTTGGTGACCCTTATGCCTTCATGAATTACTGGTTCGATTCAGCTAACCACGGTTTAGCAGGGAACAGAGCTTTCTATACAAATAGCGAAGTAGACAATTTGTTAAAAGAAGCGGCTACAAACAATGATCAATCCGCACGTCAAGAAACTTATAAGCAAATCCAGGATATCGTTATGGAAGAAGCTCCATATATTCTTCTATATCAAAAAGACTTTATTTTACCTATGAGTAAAGATGTAAAAGGCTTTGTTTATAACCCGATGTTGGAAGGAATCTACTTCTTAAGTGAAATGTCTAAATAAACAACTGGAGTGACGAACCATGATACAAATGATTGTTAAAAGATTAGGCCTTATACTATTTGTCGTATTTGGGGTGACATTGGTGACATTCTTTATGTCCCATGTCATTCCTGGCGACCCTGCAAGTTTGATTGCTGGACAAAGGGCAAGTGAAGAAACTTTACAATCAATTCGTCAACAATTGGGTCTAGACCAGCCAGTCTGGATCCAATATTTTCACTACCTTGGTGATTTATTAACTGGTGATTTAGGTACTTCCATACGTACACAACGCCCAGTATTAGATGAATTGATTACATTTTTTCCAGCAACCATTGAATTAGCTATTGCAGCCTTTGCAATTGCGATTGTGTTAGGAATTCCATTAGGTATTCTTGCAGCCTTGAAAAAGAACTCAATTTGGGACAATCTAAGTCGCGTATTTTCGATTAGTGGGGTATCCATTCCAGTATTTTTTAGCGGGTTAATTGTTATTTTAATTTTTTATGGGAAGTTAGGATGGCTCCCTTCAAATGGACGGATTGCACTTGATATCAATCCTCCTACACATATTACAGGCTTCTATATTTTAGATAGTATTTTCACTGGGGATATGGTTGCACTAAAAAGCAGTTTACAGCATCTTATCCTACCTGCATTAGTTTTGTCCTATGCACAACTAGCTGTCATCACAAGACAAGTTCGAGCTAGTATGCTTGAGGTCATGAGTCAGGAATATATTCGCACAGCAGTTGCAAACGGTATAAAGGGACGTTTATTAATCATCTCCTATGCCTTAAAAAATGCGTTAATTCCTACTGTTACTGTCATTGGTGTAGCCTTTGGTTCTCTACTTGGAGGAGCAGTGGTAACAGAGACGATTTTTGGTTGGCCTGGGATGGGGAAATTTGTTGTAGATTCAATTTCTTATTTAGATTTCCCAGCGATGATGGGCTTTACGATTATTATTAGTATTGGCTATGTATTGATAAATTTAATTGTAGATATTATTTACGGATTATTAAATCCACAAATGAAACAATAGGGGGATTTTTATGCAGATTAACTACTCTTCTAAAACTCTAAAAAGTAACCCTATCTGGTATAAATTAAAGCAAAATAAAATGACTTGGGTAGGAATAATCATTCTAGCATTAATTGTTTTATTTTCAGTAATAGTTCCTCTTTTTTCTCCCTTTGACCCTAATAAAATTGATTTAGTCAATAAATTTCAGCCCCCCTCTTCTCAGCATTGGTTTGGTACTGATGAAGTAGGAAGGGATATTTTTACAAGGATTCTTTATGGAGCTAGGCTTTCTTTAGGCGTCGGAATATTAATCATTGTCATAGCAGCTGCTATCGGCATTGTAATCGGTACAATTTCAGGTTATATCGGTGGCATTGTGGATACGATTATAATGCGTTTTGTCGATATGATTTTAGCCTTTCCGAATTTAATATTAGCGATGGCGTTAGCTGCAGTACTAGGTCCGAATTTACAAAACGCGATGATTGCGATTGCTATCGTAAAAATTCCTGTTTATATTCGCCTTGCTCGCGGGGAAGCCATGTTGCTAAAGGAAAAATTATTTGTGAAATCTGCTGAAACATTTGGAATAAATAAGGGACTCATAATCATCAAGCATATTATTCCGAATGCAATCTCACCTGTTATTATTCAGGCGACATTGGATGTAGGGGATACAATTTTATTAATTGCGACTTTAGGGTTCTTAGGACTAGGAGCACAACCCCCAACGCCTGAGTGGGGTGCGATGATAAGTATTGGATGGACATACCTTTTAACTTATTGGTGGTATCCAGTTTTTCCAGGTTTATTTTTATTTTTATCTTCAGGTGCACTTAATTTAATTGGAGATGGAATCCGTGATGTATTGGATCCAAAATCAGCGCGTTAGGAGGGAGAGTCATGATGCTGGAAATTAAAAATTTACATGTTGATTTTGAAGGGATGCGCGGCAAAACAGAGGCTTTGAAAAATATGAATCTCTCTCTAAATCGTGGTGAGATATTAGGGATTGTTGGTGAATCGGGTTCTGGTAAATCAATTACTGCTTTATCGATTTTAGGGCTTCTAGAAGAAAATGCCATTATTTCAAAGGGTAGGATTCTTTATAATGGTGATAATTTACTTGAATTAAGTAAAAAGAACATTCAAGCATTAAGAGGAAAAGAGATTGGGATGGTATTTCAGGAACCAATGACTGCCTTACAGCCGACGATGAGAATTGGAAAACAACTGTTTAATGTAATTAAGCAACATCGTAATTTATCATCGAAAGAAACAAAAGAAGCTGTACTACATGCATTAAGGGATGTTCATATCGATAATCCGGAGCTAGTTGCAAAGAAGTATCCTTTTGAACTGAGTGGTGGAATGAGGCAACGAATTGTTATTGCACTTGCCATGGCAGCTCCACCTAATCTACTAATTGCTGATGAACCTACAACTGCGCTTGATGTAACAATTCAATATGAGATTATTAATTTGATCAAAGAATTAAATGAAAAAAGAGGCACTTCGGTTTTACTTATTACACATGATTTAGGTGTTGTTGCCAATGTTTGTGATCGGATACTTGTAATGTATGCAGGGGAAGTTGTGGAAAGTGGAAATACAAAGGATGTGTTAAGTCATCCCATTCATCCTTACACCAAGTCTCTTTTAAATGCTCTACCTGATTCGGTTGAACCACATGAACCATTACAGGCGATTGAAGGTGAGCCGCCTAATTTACTTAAACGACCTAAAGGATGTGCATTTTCTGAAAGATGCCATTTTGTAATGGATATTTGTAAAGAAGAACATCCCGAATTAAAGGATGGTGGGTCAAGTCATCAAGCATCCTGCTGGTTAGAGAAGGTGATTGTATGATTGAAATTTCACAGCTTGAGAAAATTTATAGTACAGGAAAAGACTGTATGATAGCGGTAAAAACAACAAACCTAACTATTATTGAAGGAGAAATTTTAGGAATCGTCGGCGAGTCCGGCTCAGGAAAAAGTACTTTAGGCAAAATGATTATTGGGTTAGAGAGGCCTTCTAATGGGAGCATCACTTATAAGGGACATCCCCTTTGGAATAAAAAGAAATATAACCGTGTGGAGGCTGGCGAAATTCAAACTGTTTTCCAAGATCCTCAAAGCTCCCTCGATCCTAGAATGAGTGTGAAAGATATTATTTTGGAGCCGTTACTCGCCCTTTCGAAAGTAGAAAGAAAAGAAAAGGGAAATAGGGAGCGACTACTGCAATTAATAAAACGAGTTGGGTTGAAGGAAGAACATTTGGATCGTTATCCACATGAATTTAGTGGTGGGCAAAGACAGAGAATTGCCATAGCACGGGCTTTGATTACGGATCCTTCATTTATTGTTCTGGATGAACCAACCTCTGCACTGGATGTCTCCGTACAAGCCCAGGTGTTAAATTTACTGAAGGAGTTACAGAAGGAGAGAAATTTAACCTATTTGTTTATATCCCACAACATGTCGGTCATTCGATATATGTGTCAAAGAGTTGCTGTAATGTTTAAAGGGGAGATAGTAGAGGTTGGAGACACCAAGGAAATATTTGAACATCCCGAACATCCTTATACACAAAAGCTGTTATCTTCAGTATTAACAATTCAAAATGATACAGATACACAATCGATTATTTTAAAATGAATTTACAACCGTTTCTCGTATTTTGGGAAACGGTTGTTATAGGATGATGTCGGCAAGTGGATTTTTCATGCACAAATTAATGTCCGAAAGGCACATTTTTTATAAGGCTATAACCAACCAGGGCACAATTGTCCTGGTATTTTTTTATTCCTTAAAATCAAACAAATCTCTAATTTTCCAACCTAGAAGTTCCTATTCCCCATACCCTCAACTTTTTCTCACCACCATGTCTCTTTTTCCACTAAAAAACGGTATTTATTAAGTGAAGGCAAATTTCCACCACTTACTAAAGGAGATGGGGCAAGTATGAACATTATTGAATTCAATGGAGAAGCAGTTCTGGAAACAAAGGAATTAGCAAAACTGTATTACCGAGCTCCTCACGAGCTAACAACCGCATTTTTCCAAAACATCAATTGATTTAGAGAAGGCGAACATTATTCTTTACTTAATTATCGTTTTCAGGACTTTGAGGAATTTAAAAACGGACACCATGAATAAAATTGTATGGAGCATAGGCAACCAACAATTCGCTCATTATTTGAGGATGCACTTTCATTTGACGAACCCTACGCAGCCCACCTCATTTACTTGGCAACAAGAAAAGGGAAAGTCAACTTGCAAGATCCAGTATCTAAATAAAAAGAATTGGAATTGACAGTAGAGGAACAAGAGAAAATCAGTCGCATGAAGGCAGCTGATGTACTCGCCTTGCGGAAGATAAAACTATACGCCATTAAGCGCAGCTCAACTACCTACGTCTTTTACTTTGCTATCAACCCTTGGAACGCACGGAAACTGCACCACGAAATTTACGGGCGATGGGAAAACCACATCATCGATGCCTACAACCAGATGATAGATAAGGGCCTCTATTTTCCAGATACAAAGGAGACGAAGACATTTCGGGAGTTGTTGAAGGAGACGGTGGAGTTTCCGAGGTGGATTTGTGAGATGGATATGTAGCTTTAGGGAACAGTGGGGGAATCATATTAATATCTAATTCGAGCAGAGATATTTAGAAAGAATGGTAACCCTATTCGGAGGATGAAAGTATGGAAAAATTCTATTCCTGAGTATTCGTGGGGATAAGCTAATAATACGATTGATCAAAAAAGCTACAGCTACATGAAAAATGTACTGTAGTTTTTTATTTTAACATCCAGTAATTATGATAAAATTAAGAAAATATAACTATTTTAGGGTGGTATGCTATGATATCTGAACCTTTATCGCAAGCTCAAAGAACTGAATTATTATCACTTGTTACAGACGGACAAAAAGAGTATCTGCTAAATGAAGTGAAGCGTGGAAGAAGAACGATTTTCGGTAACATTATGGTTGAAGAAAAAGTACAAGCAATTAAGTCGGTAGATATAGATTTACAAGAGGATGAGAGAAACGTAGAGGATTGGAATATTGTTGATTATACGGATTTTGGTCCAGGAAATCGTTTAGGGAAATGTGCTTGCGGTATTACCTTGAGGTATATGTTTACTGTACAACACAAGGGAACAAATAAGACGATTACATATGGTAAAGACCATTTAAGTGCTTTTTTAAATCTTCCTATAAAAGATATTGATGCTGTAATGGCAGGTTTGAGAACTATAGATTATGAGCTTGATGAACTATTGGTTAAGATCAAAGATGATAATTATGGATATGAAGTATTAGAAGAAATACCGGAAGAAATTGACCTGCCCAAAGACATAAAAGCACATGTAGAATATCATATTCCTTTGTTAGATAGACAAATCAAAAAAATTGAACGCGAAGTCAATAAATACTACTCAAAGGAAATTGAAAAAGCTAAAAATGAACAACTTGATGCAGCACGATTAGAAGCTGCCAAAAGAGCAGAGGCTTATTTAAAAGCTAAAGAAATATTAAGAGAACGTTATGAACTCGAACAAAAAGAAGCGCAGGCAAGGGATCAAAAAATTCTTGAATCCATTAGACCTTACCTAGTAGCTTCAAAACCAACGATAGTTGAAATTGCTTATTCATTAGTCCTTAATGGTGTTTCCAGCGCAACCGAAATTAGTCGTATCACGAGGGAATATTTTAATGTAGATAAAAGGATTTCCACAGGAACTAAACAAAGGCCGTATATTTATATGGATGTTGTTCTTGCTTTAATGAATGAAGCGGGAAAAGGGACCCTGTATTTCGATAAAGAGAGTTCAGGTTTTGAGGATTGTTACTTTTATCCATTAGAAGGATTAGAGAATGATACAACTTTGACGAACAATATTCAACCTTCGTTATTTTAAAAGTAGAGTTTCATAAAATATAAGCTTCAAAAGAAGGATGGTAATAGAAAATGCGTGGAGAAAAATATTTACCACTACATCAATATTTAAAATCAAATGCTTCTGAGTATATTACTCTACCTTTCGAAAAAATTGAAATGATATTGGGATTTAAACTTCCTAACTCAGCTTATAAGTATTCACCTTGGTGGAGTAATAATATTGGTACACATACCCAAGCGCACTCAAGGATTGATGCTGGTTACAAAACTCAATCAGTTCAATTGGGAAATCAAGTTGTATTTAGAAGAGATATAATAATCTAACTCCTTCAGGTTTAATTATTCCTAGGAAATAGATTCTATAAAAGGGAGAGAAATAATATGAAATTTGTATACTATAATGATACGGGTAGAGAAGTAGGTATCCATCCAGCAACCAAGGAACATGGCACAGAATGTGATATGTCAACAATTCTTCCTCTAGAAGAACGTACTTTCATTCTACCCAACAATACATATCCTTGGGTGAAAATGTGGGATTATGGAGAAGAACATGGTCTTAGTATTCTGGTTTCTCCTCAACAGGAAGATAATTAAGTTAATAAGTGATTGATCTTACTTAATAATACTAGATGAGAATTTTAAAGATTTTATAGAGGAATGTTTAAGCTAAATAATTTGAATGAGTGATATGGTGTGCAAAATTATCTATGATTCGATTCGAAATTTACTTAGACAGGACTAAATGCTATAATAAAGTCCTGGCGAATAATGAATAAGAAAGAGTCCCCTGTGTGTCCTCCGAAAGGCAACTAAATTGGGACTCTTTCTTTTTGTTTTAATATTTTTATAGTATTTAGTTATATTAAACAATTACACACCAGAATGGTTATATGTTGGGGATACTAAAAATTATATATCTGATTTTTTTAAACTAGTAATAATTATGGCAAACGTGAGATGCGGCACTGAAATTAAACTGTAAAGTATAGTTGAAGATCTGGGGCTAACTAGCTAAAAACTTTTAATAAAAAAAACAGGCTTGCATAATGCTTGCCCGCTAATTTATTTATAATCTACTTTTAGGCTTTTTCTAATTGATTCGCCATAAAATTCCTTCGTTTTTCTTAGCTAACATCATAGGCCATATCAATTAGACGTTTAGCTTTTTCTATATCTTCATTATTAGAAATAACAACTTCTAAATCACCAGTCCCATAATGACCGATTTGTGTAACATCCCGAGTAAAGCCTTGCTCTAACGTAATAGAATCAGGATTTACTTTTAAATAAAGTAGTATCTTTGCGGTTTGTGGATGTATTTCAACGCAAGCAAAGTTTTTAATACGCTTAAATGCTATATAATGTTTAAGTATTTTCATTTGTACATCATCTCCGAGAGCCATCATGTAGGCTTTCACCATCTCAAATCTATCGGTCAACTCAGTATTTGCTTGCTCTAAATAATCAGAGACAGTTTTTACCCGTATATTGCGGGTGCTTGAAGTTAAAGGTGTATTAATTCCTTCGCTGATATCTACCGTTTGAGCAGTTGTAGCGTTTACTAAATCAAGTAAAACAAACCCGTCTTTATAATGCTTGTATTGATATAATTCAATGTTTCTATTGATTTGTTGTACAGCATGTTCGTCGTATTTAGTAAAACCGCCTGCAATACATAATAAACGTGGGCTACTCCAATCAATAGCCTCTGCAACTTGTTCACCGTACCTACGTAAAGTCATAAGTTCAAATTCCGCTTTATGGTCAAGTAACCAGTCTAAGTAGAAAAGTCCCTGATTTATTACGTTTTCATTAACAGATCGCTTGTATTCAATAATTACAGGTGAATTATTTTCATCTATCCCTAATGTATCAATTCGCCCTGCATGTCGTTTTCCCGTAGTATATTCCGAAGCTAAAAAACGAACGCCTAAAAATGTTTCTAAGTGCCTTTCAAAAAGTTGTTGCAGTGATTTTTCAATAGCAACAGCTTTTCCTTCTAATTCGTCTACAGATTCTCCGTTTAATCTAAATAGCTTTACATCGCCCATTTAGCACCTTCCTTTAAAAATATTATAAAGTCTTTGCAATTATCTTAGGAAAACGTAAAAGACTTAAATTGATTTATAACATTATGGTTAGTAGTTATTCAATATTATCTTACCATGGTTATTAGAGTGGTAAGAAGTTAATAATTTTGGTTGTTGTAAATGTTATTAATTTATATTTGTGATATTTTAAGCAAGGGTGTACGAAAGATGCTAATAAAATAGACAAGCCCGAAAAATAGGCTTGTCCAAAAGTTATTAAGCTTGTTCTGTAGGAATTCGATAATTGGGATTGGATTGTGTCCAACCGCCACCTTCTTCTATACTTTGATTTACACTTGTATCCCCATCGCCATCTACCCATATTGTATCTCCATTAGAAAGGGTTCTCCAATGTGGTTCAACAGAATGCGAATTAGAGTTATCTGCTTGAACATAATCTATATTTCCTGCAGAATTTTGGTTAATATCCATCATTCTTTCAAATGCAGATGTGGATGTAGACACATCATTACTTCCACCATCAAATCCGTTTGCTTTGGCTATTTCACTTGTAGCCAGATTATCGCCATTGTTACCATTATCAAATCCACCCTCATTGCCATTAACATCTACAACATCAGCTATATCTAAAACAGTAACGCCAAGTGTAGCTATCAGTGCTGTTTTTCCTAATTGTTTCGCTCCATATAATGCACGGTCTGAATCGCCAGCTTTTAGCCCTCCTGCTACATCACCAATATTATTTACTGTAGAAGAGATGCCTTGTCCAATAGCTTTAGCTGTATTTCCAATTCCTTCACCTAAGTCATCGAACCCATGATCAATTTTATAGTCATCTTTTGTAACAATGCCACTTCCAACATTCCAAACACCTTCTGCTACATTTCCAAGTTGTTTCCCGGCAAATTCAGTGGAGTTTTTTACACCGTCACCAATGTCTCTTATGAAATCTGAATCAGTTAGTTCACCTACACCTTTAATAATTCCACCGGTTGCATTCCCGATTAGCCAGCCAGCACCTTCACCTAACTCCTTTAAAAAACCCATACTTTATTCCTTCTTTCATTAATTATATAGGTATATTCTACTTTAAAAGAGAAAGGTATTCTAGTACTTAATTGTCATATTTTTCTTATCTGACATCAGATGCAATGTTTAATTAGGCTTACAAAAGGCAATTACAACTTGTTAGAAAAGGTTTAGCGTTAAAAGTCAGCGAACACATTTGTAAAGGGATCAATACTACCCAAGAATCCCTCTTAAAAAGACAATCTATTAGAAATAAACTTTTAAACTTACATCTCATTGTTAGAATACATACTCTATAGCCGTCAATAATCTTCTGTTTTCTGAAATTGATTTTTAAAAATCTTCTAAATCTCACCAATTAACTCTTTCGATGAAATCTAAAGTCTAATGAAAAAATTAGCTTTTAAGTAAAAAATAGCTAATCCAAACTGTATATTTCTGTTTTTGTTGGATAGATTCTGGCAAGGTAAAAATTTTTCTTACAGAGATTTATTATCAGGTTAAGTGATTATAAAATACATGCAATAACCTCGCCAACTCCACCTTTCTATTCTATTTTTTTGTCAAATATTATTTTTAAAAGACAAGTTCACGTTAATTTCGCTATTTGACGTGAGTTGAAATAATAATGTATATTTTCTTAAAGATTTTATAATTTTCAAACAAATGGGGTGGGGATATGAATATGCAGCTGGGGATGCAAGCAGTCATGTCGCAACAGTTAACGGCACAAATGATTCAACATTTAAGTATTTTACAGTTAACAAATCTGGAATTGAAAGAGCTTGTTGAACAAAAAGCATTAGAGAATCCTTTAATAGATTTGATCGATCAACAGGAAGAGACATGGCCAACGGCAAAAATGCAAAAGGGGAGCATTGAAGCAGACTATGGCTTGATTGCCGTGCAACAGACGGTAGCCGATTTTCTAATGGAGCAAATTCCATTAAATGCGACAGATTTTGAACGAGCAGTGTTAACATACTTAATTTATTCATTAGATGAGCGTTTATATTTAACTACGAATGCAGCTGAGGTAGCACAGCATTTTAAGATGGAATTAGAAGAAGCTGAGCGATTAATTCATATACTTCAATCATTTGAACCGATTGGTGTAGGTTGTCAAAATAGTACGGAATTTTTCTTGAAGCATATTGAACAATGCGAGAATGTACCGTATTACACAAAAGTCTTCTTAACAGATGAAATGGAAAACATTGCGAAAATGGACATTGTGTCATTAAGAAGACGTTATAATATATCAACACATGAAGTAATGGCAACGATCGCTTTTATAAAAGAATTGCCACGCATGCCTGTTATTTCTTTGGAAGAAGTAGTCGCAACGGTCATACCGGATGTCTCTGTCTATTGTATGGCGGGGCAGTGGGCGATTGAGGTCGAGCAAAAAGCGGTGCCTGGTATTCGTTTGCACGATGTATATGTAGAGCTATTAAGGGCAGATGCGCCAAGCTATTTAAAGTCATGTATGCGTGATTTTACAACACTTGTACAAGGGCTGGATTTCCGCAAAAATACTTTATACGCCATTACGCATTATTTAATTGAACAGCAGCCTGCGTTTTTTGAAAAAGGACCATGTGCATTGAAGCCGATGCGCTTAAAAGATGTTGCAGAGGCCTTACAGATGCATGAATCGACAATTAGTCGTGCCATAAAAGGCAAGTACTTACATACAGCACAAGGAAATTTTGCGATGAATGACCTATTTGTAAAAGCGATTAATAATGTGACAACCTCATCTGTTTGTGATCGGATTGCGACGATTATCGCAGAAGAAAATAAACGTTCTCCTTATAGTGATCAACAACTGGCACTGTTATTAAAAGAACAGGGAATTGTGATTTCTCGAAGAACGGTCGCTAAATACCGCGAACAGCTAAATATACCAAGCTCTCAGAAGCGAGCATACTTATTGCTGAGTAAGATAGAATAATATTCAGATTATAGACAAAGTACGTAAAGAGGCCTTAGTCCCTCACGTACTTTGTCTTTTCTTATTACTTGTTAAGAAAGTGAAATGTTCAAGGACTCACTTAATTTGATTAGTTCATTATTTACATAGTCCTTTGAATAATCAAAGCCCAAAATAGCAATGACTCTGCCTTCTGAATCATAAAGTGGTACGCAGCATGTTTTCCATTCACCATATTCATCTTCATAAATGGGAGTCACACTAAGAATGCCATTATAAGCATCATCAATGGATTTTAGAATAATATCACTGCCAATATATATGGCCCCAACTGGAATAACAAAGCCTTCACTGGAAGTCAGATGAATAATGTTGCCTTCTTCATCCCGCACGAAGATAAACCCCCATTGAACCCCTTCTTCTTTTGTATAGATTTGGGTAAGTTGCTCTGATACCGGGTCAAGATATTTTGAATTATTAGGATGCTTGATGGCCTCTTCAAGCATTGTCGGTGATAGCGAGACGGATGTCACGACAGCTGTAGCACGCAACCGTTTATCTAATTCACTTTCTAGAATCTGACGTGTACTAAACAGCGTCTGTGTTTCTTCTTTCATTTCCTTAATCCTTTTATATTTGCGCGTCATCGTTGGTGGGCTTATCCCCAAAACGTTTGCAGCGAGTTTTAATGAATTGTACTTTTCCATTGCCATCGTAATTAGCTGCTCTTCAATTAACTCCTGGGCTTCTTGTAATGGTATAAGTTTATTAATGATAATGTTCTTTTCAAGCGCTTGATTACTACTTGGTGCATCTAGAAAGTCACGCGCTGTTTGCAAGGAGATAATGTCCTCATCGGCTAAAATAATTGTACGTTCAATGAAATTCTCCAGTTCCCGGACATTGCCGGGCCACTCTTGTAATGTTAAAAAGTCTATCGCTGTATTAGAGAAAAGGCGGCGACAATTGTATTTTTTGTTAAAGATTGTGGTGAAGTGTTCGATGAGTTCCGGAATTTCAACGGCACGTTCGCGTAAAGGTTGAATCGTAATGGGGATAATATTTAAGCGATAGTATAAATCTTCCCTAAATGTTCCTTCGTTGACCATATTAATAAGTGATTTGTTTGTTGCTGCAATGACTTGGACATCAATCGGGTATTCTATGGAAGACCCAATTGGTGTTACAACCCGCTCTTGCAGCACGCGTAAAAGCTTTACTTGCATCGATAATGGCAACTCGCCGACTTCATCCAGAAAAATGACTCCTTTATTTGCCTCGCGAAATTTCCCAATCTTCCCTGACTTTTGGGCACCCGTAAATGAACCAGCTGTATAACCAAATAACTCACTTTCGATTAATGTCTCAGGTATAGCCCCGCAGTTAATCGCCACAAAAGGCTGATCTTTTCGCGCACCTGACCGGTAAATTGCACGTGCCGCCATTTCTTTTCCTACGCCTGATTCACCTAGTAAGAGTGTTGTCGCTGCTGCATTTGCGGCTTTTTGAATTTGTGCAGCTACTTTAACCATTGCTGGACTTTTGATGATTAGGTCGCTGTTGAAACTAGGTGGGTCATTTTTCACTTCAACCTGCTTTTCTATTATATTGTAACCAAATATATAATTGCCGTTAGATGGAATGACATATGTTAACACACTGTGATTGTTCCATGTTTGTTGCAGGAACGTTTGCTTTGAATCCGTCACTTCAAGTGAGGAGAAAATTGGATTACTAAAAATTTCTTCTTCAAACAGTGCGATATTCTTATGTAAAGATAAATTATTTTTATACGTATCATTGCTTGAAAAGAACTCTAGAATGTCACCATTTTCTTTTGTAACAATTGAAAAATCGAACATTTGAGATAAAATCGCTACTTGTTCCATGAAACTTCCTCCTATAAACACAAATGAATTTCAAAAGTGAAATTGCTATTTCAAATTTGCAATAAAAAGAACTAAATATCAATCCAAAAGTCAGTAAATTCTCATTTTTTTTAATTGGCACGCAAATTGCATTATTATAAATAAAGATGGAAAAAGGGGGAGATTTTATGAAAGCTGCTGCTTTAAAGAGTTACGATAAGGAACTTCAATCAGAGGAACCATTCGTAAAAACGATGTATGAGGATCTGGAAAAGCGAATTGAATCATTCGAAGATGAATTGCTGGAGAAAAATGACAAAGCTAAAATTTCAGATTTTATCGGAGTCACGGTTGTTATGGCGATTATTACGATCGCTGTATTTAGCTTTTAAAGTCAGCATAGGGAGATGAGGCAATGTCAAAAACAAAATCAAATGTAAATGCAGATATTGCATTTGCTTATTTACCAACACATAAAAAAGAGAGAAAAATGAGCTTTATAGATTTAGTGCTCGTACAGACGGTTATTGGCTTATCTGCATTTGGATTATTATCTGGAGCGTATGCAGGCTCAATGCTTCAAACAGGTGATTCATTAATTGCCGTATTATTCGGAAATGCTTTTCCGATGTTTTTAATTGCTCCAGTTGCCTTTTACTTCGCAAAGTATGGAGTGGATACCTTTGTAGGCTATCGCAGTGCGCTGGGCTATAACGGGGTTACAGCCTTTTTTATCTTGTTTTATTTGCTGTCATTAGGCTATAGCGCCCTGGCATTATTCATGGCAGGCGAATCGCTATCAAGTGCGCTTAAGGTCGTAAATGCCCCAGAGATTGTTTCTGGCAGTGCTGGCCCAACTGTTTGTGCGATTATTTTATTCTTTATAGCCTTTTTCATCGTCTTTCGTGGACCGGATGCGATTCGCAAATTTAATATTATTGCGGTACCGTCATTTTTATTATTTTTAATTGCACTAATCGGGGTGGTAGTATTTTCAGACCATATACCAGCTTTAAGTAAGTTGATGCCGGTAGAGCCATTTGAAAATCCTACACAATCATTTATGACGGCGCTGGAGATTAATGTTGCATTAGGCTTTTCTTGGCTACCTTATTTAGGTCAATACAGCCGTTTGGCAAAATCATCAAAGTCGGCATATACAGCAAGTTTTTATAGCTACGGGGTGATCGTGGTTATTGCAGCGGCTGTTGGGGCACTTGCAGCACTTATCTCGGGTTCCTTGTATCCAGGTGATTGGATGAGTGCCATCATGGGCAGCAAGTTTGCCATTATTGGGCTGATTTTATTAACGGTAGCGAACTTGGGTGCAACATTGTTCTTGATGTATTCATTTGCAATCAGCTTTAAAACACTTTTCTCGAAAAGCTCTTGGATGTTAGCGGTATGTACATTATTACCGACAATTTTCTTATTATTAAATTCAACGTTCTATGATGCATTTAATATTTTCATGTCTGTTATTTCGTTCACAATGGCAAGTTTGGGTGGTATTTTGATTGCCGATTATTTCTTCGTGAAAAAGCAAAATATTTCCATGCGTGATCTGTACAACACAAAAGGAAAGTATAACTACTGGTTCGGCTTTAACCCGTCGGCAGTCGTGACATTGGTTGCAAGTTATTTCTTCTTCTGGAGTATGTACAACCCGATTACGCTAGAAGCAAATGGGTTGTTCTTGAAAATCACGGCAGGTATTCCGACATTCTTCTTGGCATGTGCCCTGTACTATGTGTGTGCGAAATTTATTTTCAGGTTTGAAGTGGATCGTGTATCAGCGAAAGATGAGGAATTTAAACAATATTTGATAGAAACCAAAACATCACTTTAGGAGGCGTTTTTAATGTTTACACAAGAATTAGATTTTAAAACAACAGACTTGGATACATTCCCATTCCCATTCCGTTCAGATAATTATCGTTATTCCAATGACTTGCGCAGGTTGGAGGACACAAACTTAGTATTGATTACACCGGAATATGAGTTGCAAGTACGTGCGAAGCGCCGTTTATTGGATGAGCAGCCAGAGGTCCGTTATCAATCATTCCCACACACAATGGAAATGCAGTGGGAGTTTTTGGAAATGGTATTTGAAATGGCAGTCGATAAATATCCTGAACATTTTGAGCTTATTAAAAATGGCGATGAATGGACATTTAAAAATAATATTCTGAAAGAAGAGCAAACATTTACGTTCGGTGATCCGTCTACATTGCCTTATGAGCCATATGATTTTGCAGGGCGCCATTTCCACCAGGATTTTGTTTTAATGGTCAACCGGAATGACAATTTCTACCTGGAAATAGGACAAGTCTCATATGCTGCATTATTTTCTGCACATTGGAATAAGGGAATGTCGTTTGATGAAATTCATGGACCAGTACCGTTTGTATCACGTAATGGTGACAACTTAATAGATCGCGTTCGTAAATTCCTATTGGGAATTAACCCAGGTGAGCCATGGACACGCATTAACTGGAACTTAATGGCCGACCGTTGGGATGTAAACTATGAAACTATGGATGTTTGGGGACCGGAACGAAGCCTCATCACACCAGAAAATGCAGGTAAATTGGTACGGCTCCGTGTAGAAGAACAAAAATTCTACCGTATGTCACGCAGCAATGCCATTTTATTTGTTTTAAATACTCAGTTCCTACCTTTAGAAGATATGCAACTTCGTCAAGAATGGTTTGACCTAATGTATAGCGTACTGCAAGATATTCCAGAACCGATGGCGGAATACAAAGGAATTGCTCCTTTTTTACCACAATCTGTAGAGTATTTGCGCCGTGTAGACGAAAAGTTAAAGAAACAAGCTGTAGAAACTCAGGAGGGATAAGCTGTATGTATAATAGCCCGGTCTTATTTTTTGAATCCGCTACATTAACAGAAAAATTATCGCCTAAAACACATTTCGTAAAGGCGGCTATTATTTGCGATGAAGCCTATAAAGAAGAAGCACAGCAATTACAGGCCCAGCTCTTTGATACACCATCCGCTACATTTCTATTCAAGGACACGGCTAATGTTCGTGACTTTATCGTAGAGCAAAAGATGGGCACATGTTTTTATATTGCAGCAAATTGGGACGATGCGGCAGCAATTTTCTCAACAGCCGTTGAAGAAGGCTTATCGGAAGAAGAACTGCAAGTAAAAATCATTGGAGAAAAGCGTAAATATATTTACTGTATGAAATGCTTCACCGCAAGTGAAATCGACACACAAGCCACGCATGTACAATGTGGGTGTGGTGCACACTTGGAAGTCGGACCATTTTATTCAAAAGTGCGTAAAGGATATATTGGTTATCCATTTGTACCGAAAACAGAAGGAGTGAAATAAATGAGAATCGCTGGCAATATTCCTGTAAAAATCGATCGTATTGTACAAGAGACGTCTACTATTAAACGTTTTCGTTTTGTACCTATAGAAGATGAAAAACTGCCTGCTTTTACAGGTGGTGCACACTTAAAAACTTTTGTAGCCGATGGGGATACAGTATATGAACGTGAGTATTCATTAATCAGTGATCCACGTAACCGAGAATTTTACGAAATTGCGATTAACAAAGATTCCAACTCACGTGGAGGCTCGAAGCATTGGCATGAAGTGATGAAAGAAGGGGATGAACTTGAAATAACATTCCCGCGTAATTACTTTCCGTTAAATGTACAAGCGAAGCATCATGTATTTTATGCATCTGGTATCGGGATTACACCGTTTTTAACGATGCTGCAAGATATTCAATTTGATCAAACAGTGGAGCTTCATTATGCGGCTCGTACACCTGAAGAATGTGCATTTTATAAAGAAATTAAAGAAAAGTATGCGGACATTACCACTTTCCATTTTTCACGTGTAGCTGAGCCAAATCGTTTAACAACGGATTTAATGAAGGAACACCGTGTAGGCTCTCATATTTATTTTTGTGGACCTGTCAGCATGGTGGAAGAATTCCGAGATGCAGCATTCTCCTTCGGTTACCCGGAAGGTGCTGTACATTTTGAATTATTCTCAAGTGGTCTGGATGATTCTAATCTAGAACCGTTTGTCGTATCCCTGACGGAAAGCGGTAAACAAATTCAAGTAACTGAAAATGAGACTTTATTAGATGCACTACTACGCGAAGGGGTGAATGCACCCTATTCATGCAAAATCGGTGGCTGCGGCAGCTGTGAAATCGATGTTGTAGAAGGTGATGTGGAACACCGGGATCACTTCCTATCTGATGAAAATAGAAAGCAACGAAGCACTATTTTAACATGTTGTTCACGAGCAAAATCTACTAATTTAACTATTAAACTATAAGGCGGGATGATAGATGACAACAACAGCAACTGACGTACTATACTTAAAAAGTTATGTAAATGGTGAGTGGGTAGAAGCAGAAAATACAGTAAACGTAATCAACCCTGCAAACCAAGAAGTAATCGCTACAGCACCACGAATGACGAAAGAACAAACAGAAGAAGCAATCCAGGCTGCACGCACGGCGTTTGATGAGGGTGAGTGGAAAAACACGACAGCGAAAGAACGTTCAAATATTCTACATGCGATTGCGAATAAGCTTGAGGAGCGTCTTGAAGAATTCGCTACATTGGAGACCCTAGATAACGGGAAGTTATATGCAGAGGCAGAAGCGGATGTACAAGATTCGATTGCTTGCTTCCGTTATTATGCAGGGATTATTTTACATCCAGATGGTGAAACCTATCATGTGCCGGACAATAATGTACAAGCAATGGTTGTAAAAGAGCCAGTCGGGGTTGCAGGATTGATCGTACCTTGGAACTTCCCATTACTAATGAGTATTTGGAAAATTGCACCTGCATTAGCAGCAGGGAATACCATCGTTTACAAGCCAGCTGAAGTTACGCCTGTAACAGCCTTCAAGTTATTTGAAATCTTGCATGAGCTAAACTTGCCAAAAGGTGTTGCAAACATGGTACTTGGTCAAGGCTCGATCATTGGGCAAACAATTTCTGAAAGCAATGATGTAGACATGGTGTCCTTCACGGGGAGTACGGATGTAGGACGTGGCATTATGCGAGCTGCAGCCGGCAATCTAAAGAAAATTTCTTTAGAACTAGGTGGCAAGTCGCCAAACATCGTTTTTGCAGATGCAGACTTAGAAGTAGCGGTTGACTATGGTTTATTTGGGATTTTCTTAGGTGCTGGTCAAGTATGTTCATCAGGCAGCCGTATCTTGGTACAAGATACAATTTATGATGATTACGTAAAACGCTATGTAGAACGCGCAGAAAAAATAAAAGTAGGACCTGGTTTAGATCCGGAAACGAATATGGGCGCCATCGTGAGCGAAGCTCAAATGAACTCCATTTTAGGCTATATCGAAAAAGGTAAAGCGGAAGGGGCAACATTGAAAACAGGAGGCTACCGTTTAACAGACAATGGCCTGGACAAAGGATTCTTTATCGCGCCAACTGTATTTACCGATGTAACATCGGATATGACAATTGTGCGGGAAGAAATTTTCGGCCCGGTCGTAACGATTCAAAAGTTCTCAACAGAAGAAGAGGCAGTACGCTTAGCAAATGACACAGATTTTGGTTTAGCTGGTGGAGTCTTCTCAAATGACGGCGCTAAAGCATTACGTGTTATTAAGCAAGTTCGTGCAGGGATTACATGGGTAAATGATTACCACCCAACTTATGTAGAAGCACCGTGGGGTGGCTACAAGCAATCGGGTATTGGTCGTAGTTTAGGAAAATATAGCTTGGAAGAATTCCAGGAAGTAAAACAAATTAATATTCGGTTAAATGTTGAACCGGTAGGCTGGTTCCCACAATAAAATCATGAAGTAAATTGACATGACTTCCTTATTATATAGATGCGCAAATCTATATAATAAGGAAATTTTTTATATACAGGTGAGGAGAGAATATAATGACCAAAAAAGTACGTGTACGCTATGCGCCTAGTCCAACCGGCTTTTTACATATTGGAGGAGCTCGCACAGCGTTATTTAATTATTTATATGCGAAACACCACGACGGAACATTTATCGTACGGATAGAAGATACAGATGTAGAACGAAACGTAGAGGGCGGTGAAGCCTCACAATTGGATAATTTACGTTGGTTAGGCATCATTCCTGAAGAATCAATTGATATAGGTGGCCCGTATGCACCGTATCGGCAAATGGAGCGCCTATCTCTCTACAAAGTGCGAGGGGAAAAACTTTTGGCAAATGGCCAAGTGTATAAATGTTTTTGTTCAACAGAACGCCTGCAACAATCTCGGGAAGAGCAAAAAGAAAGAGGGGTAGCAGCCCCTCATTATGATGGTACTTGCAGAGCATTGACACAACATCAGATACAGGAAAAAGAGGCTGCGGGTGAAGCTTATACACTTCGTATGCGTGTACCTGAAGGAACATATCGTTTCCATGATCTAGTTCGCGGGAATGTCGCATTTGAATCAAAAGATATTGGCGATTGGGTTATTATGAAAACGAATGGTATTCCAACATATAATTTTGCGGTAGCATTGGATGATTATGATATGGACATTACCCATGTATTCCGCGGGGAAGAACATTTATCGAATACGCCAAAACAATTGATGGTATTTGAGGCATTTGGATGGACACCACCACAATATGGACATATGACATTGATCGTCAATGAAGAACGTAAAAAGCTCTCGAAACGGGATGAAACCATTGTCCAGTTCGTATCGCAATATCGTGAACTAGGCTTTTTACCAGAGGCGATGTTCAATTTCTTTGCTTTATTGGGTTGGTCTCCGGAAGGGGAGCAAGAATTGTTATCAAAAGAAGCATTAATTGAACAATTTGATGTGCGACGCCTATCAAAATCCGTTTCGATGTTTGATCAGAAAAAACTGATGTGGATGAACAATCAATATATTAAACGCTTATCGGTAGATGCATTGGTTGAGCTTGTTTTACCACATTTACAAAAGGCGAATGTTGTACCTGTTTGGGCCAATGAAGAGCAGCTTGCATGGGTGAAGGAGCTTGCACTGTTATATCAAGAGCAATTAACGTATGGCGCGGAAATTGTTGTGCTAACAAAGCATTACTTTGAAGAGCGTGTTAACTATGAAGAAGAGGCACAAGCATGGCTAGAAGCAAGTGAAACAACGGCTATTGCAGCGGCGTTAACAACAGCCCTACAACAAGCAACGCCAAATAGCAGTGCAGATTGGGAACAACTCATAAAAACAGTACAACAGCGAACAGGTCTAAAAGGAAAGGCTTTATTTATGCCAATCCGTATTTTATTGACAGGCCAGACGCATGGTCCAGAACTGCCTTTAGTGATGAAACTTCTGGGGAAGGAACTATTAGTAAAGCGTTTAGCTCAATTTAGCAAAGTGAATATATAAAATGGAAAAACGGTTATTTAGCTTTAGCGTGCTAAATAGCCGTTTTTTATCTTGCGGTAAAATTCATATGTTTTATCGTCGTACAAACACAGATGTAAATGGCTTAGTGAAAATCGGCAAATGTTAATGTAACAGAACCTTTTTTAATCTTTCAACTGCGTTTGGGATATCTTCCGGCGCAATGTTTGCAAAGCCGATAATAATCAAACGATTTTTTTTAATAAGTGGAAGCGTATTTAACGAAAAACGCTTTAAAGTATAGAGTTCAAGCTTATGTAAATTTGCCTGTTCTTCAATTGTGGTATAACTTTTTTCTGTAAAGACTTCTACTAAAAAATGCAGTCCTGCGGGTATGTCATGGATCAAAATATGTTCCTCTAACTGTTCATGTAGCTGCTGGATGAGCAGGGTGCGAATCGTTTCATAATGCTTTGTCATTTTACGTACATGTTTTTCAAGCAGCCCGCTATCTATAAATTCTTGTAACGTATAAAGGGCAAGTATATTGGCTGGTTGAATTTCCAAAGAGAAATGTTCTTTGTATAATGATAGCCATTTTGGCGGAAGTACCATATAGCTTATACGAATGCCTGGCAAGAGCGTTTTTGAAAATGTTCCCATATATATGACTTTTTGATTATAGTCCAAGCTTTGTAACGCGGGAATGTTATCGGTTTGATATTTATATTCACTATCATAATCATCCTCGATAATATAACGGTCTTCCGACGCTGCAGCCCAGTTTAATAATTCAATTCGCCTTGAAATCGGCATGATTATTCCTGTTGGAAACTGGTGCGATGGTGTTGTAATGACGATATCGGCATTTGAATTAGTTAAATATTCTACATCAATTCCTTGTGCATCGAGCTGGATTAAATGCGTATTTATGTTCGCCCGCTTTAATAAATGATGATAGCGTGCATAGCCGGGATTTTCTGTCGCAAACGTTTTCCCTTGCTGCATATAAATAATTCGCTCCAATAAGCCTTGGCTCGTTGCATGCAAGACGATTTGCTCAGGCTCACATGTAATGCCGCGCGTTCGATACAGCATCTCTGCAATACTTTGGCGTAATAAATAGGGGCCTTGCGTATGTGGCATATCACCGAGTGAAGAGATATACGAATCATAAATTTTTGCCTGACACGATAACCATTTTTTAAATGGGAAAAGTTGTGGGTTTGTGTTCATATGGGACAAGGATAACCACCCTTTCCGTGTCTCTGCTTTTTCCTTGAGATTTGGTGGGAAGGATTGCTGCGTATTAGCCGCTAGTTTAAATTCCTGAATTTCTTCTACATAATAGCCTACCCGTTCGATTGTATAAATATAGCCTTCTTCCATTAGCTGTTCGTAGGCGGTTTTTACAGAGTTGATACTGACATTTAAAATTTCTGCCAGCTCGCGTTTTGAAGGGAGCTTACTATGTGCACGCAGTTCGTTTTGTAAAATTTGTTTTCGTAGCTGACTATAAATTTGTTGATAAATAAAACGATGATCAGATGTGAAATCAATACGAATCATACGAATCCCCCGATAAATAACTGTATATTCTGATTTAAATTATAAATCATGAAGGATGCGCACTGGTACCTTTTTTTATAAAAGTTGGACCTTTTTTTGTGAACCAAAAAATCAGATACTAGGACTATCAAATACAGCAATTTGCAAAGGGGATAATCAAGATGATTAAAGAAAACATTGCAGTTGAAATTGTAAACAAACGTAAAGAATTCGTCGTACAAGGGGTGAGCAATGGTTGTTTAGCTGTTGCAAGAGAAGCGAAAGGCTCTACAATTATCGATACGGAAGGTAACGCATGGATCGATTTTGCATCTGCCATTGGTACCTTAAATGTTGGTCATAGCCACCCAAAGGTAGTAGCAGCAGTACAAGCTCAAGTGGAAAAGTTTTTACACCCTGGCTTCAATGTAATCATGTATGATTCGTATATTAAACTAGCAGAAAAACTAGTTGAAATTACACCAGGTACACATGATAAACAAGTAATCTTATTAAACTCTGGTGCAGAAGCAGTAGAAAATGCGGTGAAAATTGCACGTAAGTATACAAAGAAACAAGGGATTGTCGCGTTTACAAATGGCTATCATGGCCGTACAAACTTAACAATGGGGATGACTTCGAAAGTAAAACCTTATAAATTTGAGTTTGGTCCATTTGCACCGGAAATTTATAAAGCGCCATTCCCATATGTATATCGCAAACCAGAAGGGCTAACAGATGAGCAATATGTAGATTTCATCATCGAACAATTCCATGATTTCTTCGTATCGACAATCGCACCAGAAATGGTTGCATGTGTTGTTATGGAACCGGTACAAGGGGAAGGCGGTTTCATCGTACCACCGAAAAAATTCGTACAGGCTGTTGCGAATTTCTGTAAAGAAAACAATATCGTCTTGATTGCAGATGAAATTCAAACTGGTTTCGCACGCACAGGTTCATTATTTGCAATCGAGCAATTTGATGTCGTACCAGACTTAATGACGGTTTCTAAATCTTTAGCCGCGGGGTTACCTTTAAGTGGTGTAGTTGGCCGCAAAGAAATTATGGAAGTATCAACACCAGGTGAATTAGGTGGTACCTATGCTGGTAGTCCAGTAGCATGTGAAGCGGCGCTAGCGGTTATTGATATCATTGAAGAAGAAAACTTATGTGCAGCATCAGAAGCAATTGGCGCCAAGCTAGAAGCACACTTGGAAACTTACAAAGCAAAATATAGCTTCATTGGCGATATTCGTCGCTTAGGTGCAATGGTTGCCGTTGAGTTGGTCGGCGACAATAAAGTGCCGAATAAAGAGGCAGCTACTGCAATTGCACAATACGCAAATGCGAACGGCTTATTATTACTAACTGCAGGTATTAAAGGAAATGTCATCCGTTTCTTGACACCATTAGTAATTACAGATGAAGAATTAGCGCAAGGTTTAGCGATTTTGGATGATGCTTTTGCAAACTATGGAGGGAAATAATCGATGAATCAGCTTGTTTACGTCAATAACCCTGCAAATGGGGAGTTAATTCATACGCTTCAATATGATACAGAAGAAGCCATTGTAACTAAAATTGAAGCTGGAGCAGTTGCATTTACATCATGGAAGCAACGCAGTGCACATGAACGCGCACAGTTATTAAACAGCTGGGCAAAATGTATCCGTGAAAATCGTCAGGAAATCGGCGAATTAATTACGCTTGAAAATGGGAAGCCATTACCTGAAGCATTAGGTGAAGTAGATTACGCGGTCAGTTATATCGATTGGTATGCAGAAGAAGCGAAACGTATTTATGGTCGTACAGTACCTGCACATGTGCCAAATAAGCGTATTACAGTGACAAAAGAGCCGATTGGTTTAGTAGCTGCCATCACACCTTGGAATTTCCCGGCAGCGATGATGACACGTAAAGCTGCACCTGCATTAGCAGCGGGTTGTACATTTATCGTTAAGCCAGCTGAAGAAACACCGTTGACAACGATTCGCTTAATTGAATTAGCACATAGTGTGGGCATTCCAAAAGATGCATTGCAATACGTGTTAAATGAAGGACCAAAAGTAGGTGAAATTTTTACGTCGCATAAAGCCATTCGCAAAATTACTTTCACAGGTTCTACGCCAGTTGGAAAATTACTGATGCAACAAAGTGCACAAACCGTAAAGCATGTAACGATGGAACTAGGTGGACACGCCCCGATTATCGTTGCAAGGGATGCAGATTTAAACGTAGCTGTAGAGCAATCAGTTACAGCTAAATTCCGCAATGCAGGTCAAACATGTGTATCACCAAACCGTCTAATTGTACATGAAGATATCGCGGAAGAGTTTACTAAGCTTTTAGTAGAAAAAGTACAGACATTAAAAGTTGGCAATGGCTTCGATCCAGGTGTAAATGTTGGGCCTATCATCAATAAGAAGGGGTTTGTCAAAATAAAAGACCAGATTGAAGATGCGGTAAACCGTGGCGCAACTTTAGCTTGCGGGAATGGCTATGATACAGATGATGAAAAAGGGTATTACTTTGTTTTGCCAACAGTTATTACAGACATACCATTAGATGCGAAAATCATGCATGAAGAAACATTTGGACCTGTTATTCCTGTTGTAAAATTCTCGACATTAGAAGAAGCCGTTACCATTGCCAATGATTCACCATATGGCTTAGCTGCGTACTTCTTTACAGAAAATTATAAAGATGGTTTATATTTAAGTGAAAACTTACATTACGGAATCATCGGCTGGAATGATGGCGCGCCATCTGGAGCACATATTCCATTTGGTGGCATGAAAGACTCTGGTGTTGGCCGTGAAGGTGGCTCTGAGGGGATTGAGCCCTACTTAGAAACAAAATATTTATCAGTAGGTGTGTAAAACCGACACATGATCCTACTAGTATAGAATTTAACTACTTTGTGGTTGGGACATAACTATCTTCAAATAGTGAAAAGTTGAATTTGAGTAAACTCAAATTCAACTTCTTGTAATTTTACGCACCTAATTATTCTATTACCTTAGTTGCTGGCTGGGGAGTTCAGGATTCAATATCCTCAAACTCCCCAAGCTTAACTAACGACTTTATTATTTACGTGCCTCTAATAATCTATGCTGTTCTGCTGCATACACCCCAAGTTCATGAATAACCTGGCAGGTACATTTGATGCCATTGAAAAAGTTGTCTAGTCTAAGATTCTCGTTCGGTGAATGGTTGCCTTGGTCAAAGTTTGCATAGGGAACAACGATGGATGGCAAGTTTAGAATCTTGGTCCATACATAATCAGGCAAGCTTCCGCCCAGGCTTGGTTGCAGCACCGGTTCCATTCCATAACCTTTTCTTACGGCATCTGTTACGACTTTGACTACATCCAGTTCAGCGGGCGTTCTGGATGGTTGCATAGCACCGATACGGGACACTTTCACACCAGGTGCAAATTTATTGACATGGGCACAAACCTTTTCATAAATATCATCAGGGTCCTGGTCTACTACGAGGCGTATATCCATTTTAATGGTTGCATTTGCAGGAATGATTGTCTTCGCCCCTTCGCCGCCATATCCACTAGTGAATCCAGCTATATTGAATGTCGGTTCCATTGTTAGTTTATGATAATAGGTTTCTCCATCCATATCCAGGTCATTATATCCGATTTGTTCGGCCACTTGTTCACGGTCGAAAGGGAGGTTCCGAATCAGTTCTTTTTCTTTTTCGGATGGATGACGGATATTATCATAGAAGCCCTCAATTAACACTTTTCCATCTCGATCACGCATCGTGTGCAATAAGTCGATTAGTTCCCATGCAGGGTTAGGGACGATGTTTCCTTTGTTGCCCGAATGGTTATCCCAATCTGCTCCTTTGGCTGTCAATTCCATATAGAGCATTCCTCTTACGCCAAGTAAAACAAACGGTGCTCCGGAAGAGTGCATTGGTCCATCCGATGTATAGACCAGATCGGCTTTCAATAAATCCTTATTGGTTTCAACAAACGAAGCTAGATTTCTGCTGCCAACTTCTTCTTCTCCTTCAATGACCATTTTTATATTGATCGGAAGTTCACCGATGGAATCCAGATAGGTTTTAATCGCCAACACTTGTGCCAGGAATTGTCCTTTATTATCCCCTGCGCCACGGCAATAGATTTTATTATCCCTAATCGTTGGTTCAAACGGAGGTGAATTCCATTCCTCCAGCGGATCTGCGGGCTGAACATCATAATGCCCGTAGATTAGTAATGTAAATGCGTTAGGATCTTTGATGATTTCTCCGTAGACAACGGGATGGCCGCCTGTCTCGATTAATCTCGTATTATTCAATCCTGCTTCATCCATCATCGCTTTTACTAGTTGGGCACATTCTTCCATCCCTATATTTTCGGCACTGATACTCTTCTGCCTAAGCAAGGTAAATAATTGCTCCAAGTACTCATTTCTTCTGTCTGCCAATAGATCATTCAATTTTGAACTCTCCATCATAACCCCCACTTTCCATTATTTTAAATACATATCTACCCCTGGTCCGACTGGAATTCCAAATAGGCCAAAGATGCATATCATGACGATCCAAACTAATAAAAATGCGATGGTATAAGGGAATATTAAGGAAATATGCGTCCCCAGCCCGGCCTTTTTATCATATTTGGTAATAAATACGAGCATGATCGCCACAAATGGATTAAGCGGCGTAATCATATTTGTTGCCGAATCCGCAACCCGGTAAGCGACCTGTATAAAGGCTGGATGGAAATCTAGCAGCATCAGCATTGGCACGAAGACTGGTGCCAGGACTGACCATAATGCAGTACCGCTTGTAATAAAGAGACTCAATACTGCCGTTAATAATACAAAAAGAATAATGACTGGGAAACCGGTAAAATTAATGGATTTAAGCAGTTCCGATCCGTCCACGGAAATCCAGATGGCCAAATTGCTCCATTGGATATAGGCAATAAACTGTGCAATGGCGAATGCCAGAACAATGAAGGTACTCATATCCTTGATTCCTTCAACCATGGAATTCGTTACATCACCTGAATTTTTGATTTTCTTGACCGAGACACCATATGTAATCCCTATCGTTAAGAAGAAGAATAGAAGGAACATCGTGATGCCATCCAAAAACGTGGAGGGAATGAATCCACCATCTTCATTTCTTAATGGACTGTTTGGGATAAATAAACATATAAGAACGAAACCAATATAAATTAATGCTGAGATCACTGTATTTCTTAAGGCTTTTGTCTCTAACGGCCCAACAGCTGAAATTGCTTCTTCCTGGCCGTTTCCTTTATAAGCTCCCAACTTTGGCTCAATAATGCGTTCCGTAACGAATGCACCCGTAATCGTCAGGACAAAAACAGATACACTCATAAAGATCCAGTTATCAATAGGGGTTACCACAATGTCACTACTGATGGTTTTTGCTGCATCTGTTGAGATTCCCGAAATAAGCGCGTCAAAATCCGTAATTAGAATGTTGGCAGTAAAACCAGCGCCAACACCTGCAATCCCGGCTGCCATTCCGGCCAAAGGATGCCGTCCAACCGCAAGGAAAACCATTGCCGCTAAAGGGGGAACTACAACATACGCCCCATTCGATGCAATATTCCCAAGGATTCCGATAAATAGCACTGCATATGTAATAATCGCTTTTGGAGCACCTAAGATGGTTTTCTTTATGGCCGCTTCAAATAAACCAATTTTTTGGCATAGGCCAATCCCCAACATTAATGCAAGGACCACGCCCAACGGGTTAAAGCTAACAAAATTGTCTATCGCTGATCCTAATATAAAGGCTAACCCTTCAGTAGAGATTAAACTTTTGACGAATATTTCTTCTCCGGTTCCTGGGTGTATAACAGAAACGCCAAAGGCATGGACCAGCCAAGAAATAAAGATACATAATAGAGCTAAACAGATAAACAAAACAAATGGATTGGGAAGACGATTCCCAATACGTTCAATTCCATTAAGAAGTCGAATAAACCCTTTTGGCTTTTCTAATTGAATTTTTGCTGATGGTTCTTGCAAGTCAATCACTCCTTTTTATAATATTTGAGAATAAGTTCGATGGAAAAGAAGTGTATACAGTCGACAGTTGATAAAAAAAGTTTGGCTTATTGTTATGAAAACAAATGGTTGTATCGAATCTAGTAATATGGTTTTTTGCACACTCAAAGTAATTCCAACAGTAAACTTATCAACCGATCATCCGTTATGTATTCCATCGATTTTCTAGACAACATTAAAGATGTAACCTTATGTAATCTTCCATCGAACTTTGGTCCATACTTCCGAGCACTTAACAAGTCTAGGTAGAACAAATTAAGCACACAAGAAATTAAATGATAATATCTAATATATAAAAAAATCTGAATATTGTAAATGTTATTCAAGGAAAAATAAATTGTATACAGGTTGAAAAGTTTAATTACCTTGAAAGGATAACCATTACAAACAATGATATTTTGCTATAAATATATTCTTGATTGGATGTGAAAGTAATGGCAATCACAAACAAAAGATGAGGGAAATAGTGGTGAAACAAGCCAAGTAGATTGGATTTGGAAATACACTGTGTTTAAGATGAAAAGAATCATTAAAGGGTAAAATCCTGAAGTGTGGAAAGGGGGATTACAGCAGGGACAAGCAATCATGGCAACGAGCGCCAATGAAACCGTATGCATCATTGAATCTAAACCACCACTGTTAAATAAGCTAAATGATGAAGGAATTTAACTCATAAACCATGGTTTATCTTATCGTATGAATGATAGTTTTAATGCAATCATGACTTATTTTAACAAAGATTTATATACAGTATTTTATGCATGCATTATATATAAACCCTTATATTTCATACAAAATACACCTTATAACGATACTTTTTGATTAACTAAATTAAAAATAATATAGAAAATATTAATTTTTATAAATAGTTAATGACAAATAAAAAATACTCCTTGTAGAATGCTAGAAAAGGAAATTTATTTTTTTAGTATAATAAATAGGGGTAGCACTAACTACGATTTGGCTGTAATTTATGAGTATGCCCTATGCTTTAGAAAGGCATTTGAAGAATACCATTGCCATGCATTGTGGATGCTATAAATATAGTCTTCTCGAATATCCCATTGCAATAGATATAATAGGCAAGTAGATAGAATAACTTCTAAGCCACCTCCTACGCTGTTCAACACTCGATTGGCAAACAGTCAATGTCCACCAATTAAAACTCCTCGAAACACTACATACATATGATCTAACTAAATCAATTTACCGATACAATATACTGTACTATCGAATAAAATAGTATTATTTTTAAAAAGTTTTTTAAACCCTGATAAATCTATGAAATACCTATATAAAAGCAAAAAATAACAATAAAGGCATCAACTAAGAATTGAAAAGTATGCAGACTATTCTGCATATATTTATTTTGATGAAGAGAGGCAGATATCGATAGGATAATTTGCTTGAATACCCCTATTTATAAGGGTTTTACCTATATTTAAACGTGTGGAAAATTTATATGAAATTATATGGAGAATATATATAATTTTATAAATATTCAAAAAAGTGTCCAGTTGATTCATCTATAAATTTGCTATTATACTAGGATAAAAATATAAAGGGGAGATTTGATCGTGAAAAAGGGGATTTCTATTATCGGGGTACCAATGGACCTTGGTCAAACGAGAAGGGGAGTAGACATGGGGCCAAGCGCCATCCGCTATGCTGGAGTAAGCGAAAGGCTTGAAAATCTTGGTTATGTGGTTCATGACGAAGGGGATATAAGAGTTGAGATTAAGGAAAGAGCCCAAACTGATATAGATACCAACTTGAAAAATTTGAAAGCGGTAGCAGAAGGCAATGAGAAATTGAGCGAGAAAATAGATGAAATCATTCGCTTGAATCGATTCCCTTTAGTTTTAGGAGGAGACCACAGTATTGCCATCGGAACATTAGCGGGCGTAGCAAAACACGATGGAAATTTAGGGGTCATCTGGTATGACGCCCATGGTGATTTAAATACAGCAGAAACCTCACCTTCGGGAAATATACATGGTATGCCATTAGCCGTAAGTTTGGGAATCGGACACCCTGCTCTAACTAATATTGGAGGGTATTGCCCGAAAGTGAAACCGGAGAACATTGTCATTATTGGGGCTCGTTCCTTAGATGAAGGGGAAAGAGAACTAATTAAGGAAAAAGGGATTAAAGTATATACAATGCATGAAATTGACCGATTAGGCATGACTAAAATAATGGAGGAAACCATTGCTTATTTAAAGGAACGTACAAATAGCGTGCATTTATCACTTGACTTGGACGGACTTGACCCAGCAGAGGCACCCGGTGTGGGTACGCCGGTTGCAGGAGGCATTAGTTACCGCGAAAGCCATCTTGCTATGGAAATGCTATTCGACGCTAGTATCATTACATCTGCCGAATTTGTAGAAATCAACCCCATATTAGATGAGAGGAATAAAACAGCTGCTGTCGCTGTCGCCTTAATGAGTTCATTATTTGGAGACAAACTGCTTTAAGAGGATTAAGTTTGTTATTGAATTTGGCGTAAATGAACATAAAGAATGAACCTTCAACCAGGAGGGATTTTCTTTCCCCCTCCCCATGGTGGTAGAACTACAAATCTGATGTCCCTCTCTATATCTTCAGTTGTCCATCCTGTGGATCGAAGTGGGGAATCTTGACGTTGCTTTTAATGCGATAAATTAACTAAACATGAAGAGGTTAGGAGATTACTGAAAATCTCAATCTTTAAGTACTTAATCACTAAAAGTGGAATCGCTTTCAGAATAACTAAACTTAAAGGAGATCAGCCATGGAAGCTTCAGAAAACAAAACGTATGAATTAAAGCGGAGTATGAAGGCAAGACATTTATTTATGATTTCACTTGGGGGATGTATTGGTACAGGATTTTTTCTTGGCTCTGGCTACACGATTCAGCAAGCCGGGCCGACCGGTGCTATTATCTCCTACTTAGTAGGTGGTTTTATCATGTATTTAACGATGCTTTGTCTTGGTGAACTATCAGTCGCCATGCCGGTCTCCGGTTCGTTTCAAGTATACACAACGAAATTTATCGGTCCTGCCACTGGTTTTTCCGTTGGATGGCTCTACTGGTTAGGCTGGGCAGTAACAGTCGCCCTTGAGTTCCTGGCAGCGGGACAACTTATGCAACGATGGTTTCCTGAATCCCCTGTTTGGATGTGGTGTGCCATTTTTGCTGCTTCCCTCTTTCTGCTCAATGCCTTATCAACAAAGGCATTTGCGGAATCGGAGTTTCTGTTCTCAGGCATTAAAGTATTAGCTATTGTTATCTTCATTGTAATTGGCGGCGCTGCCATGTTTGGTTTTATTGATATGGATAATGGACAAGAGGCACCCTTTTTCTCTAACTTTTTCGCTGAAGGTCTCTTCCCGAATGGGGTAACCGCACTACTTATTACGATGATTACGGTGAATTTTTCGTTTCAGGGAACAGAATTAATTGGAATTGCTGCAGGAGAAAGTGAAAATCCCGAAAAGACAATTCCCAAATCTATCAGACAAACCGTTTGGCGCACTCTTTTCTTCTTTGTGTTATCCGTTTTCCTGCTCGCAGCTATGATTCCGATGGAGCAAGCAGGAGTCGTGGAAAGTCCATTCGTTGTTGTTCTGGAAAATATAGGAATTCCGTATTCAGCTGATATTATGAATTTTATCATTCTTATAGCTCTTTTATCGGTTGCCAATTCTGGTCTTTATGCAGCGACACGTATGCTGTACTCACTTTCTACACAAGGAATGGCAAGCCCACGGTTAGGTAAGGTAAATCATAGAGGCGTACCAATGAACGCGTTGCTTATTACGCTTGCAATAGCTGGTTTGTCCTTATTATCAAGTGTAGTAGCTGCAAATACTGTATTTGTTTGGCTACTTTCCCTGGCAGGACTGGGAGCACAAATCGGCTGGATTGCCATTACTGCTTCCCAGCTTGCATTTAGAAGAAGATACATCCAGGAAAGCGGAAAAGTAGAAGACTTAAAATTTAGAATACCACTTTATCCGTTTCTTCCAATTGTGGCCTTACTGGCAAACTGTATCGTTATGATTAGTCTGGCATTTGATCCCACGCAACGAATGGCGCTATATTGCGGGGGAGCATTCTTTATCGGTTGTTTTGTAGTTTATCACTTCAAGGTGAAGAAAAATCAGCAATCCCAGACAGATTTACAGGAAATCGAATTATAGTTGGATAGAAATCTTTATGTTACCTAGTGTACTTTCACAATTCGATTCCAAAGCTCAAAAGATAGAGGAATAATAACCGCGATTCGCTTTTCACGAAAGATAGTAAGGACGAGATGGTGGAATCAATTCCAAACAAGGGGAGAGAAGATGTATGAATCTGATTCTTCCACAAGCATATAGGCTAACCAAAGTGAAGATGGTTCCATTCAAAATAGTTTCTTTTTTCAAGAAGTAAGTCCTGGCATAGAAATCACGGATAAAGTTGTATTCGATCTTTCACCAGAAATAGGTGAAGCCTACAGATTTACAATGTCAAGTTCAGACTGGCTTCTGCGGTACTGATACAGGAATCATATTTACAATAACTATGGAAAAGTCGCTCCCGTGAGTGGCTTTTCTTGTTGAATGCAATTTCAATAACCTACATAGCCGAAATTGGGTGCACTATATGAACAATCCTAAATTAAAGTGTGTTTGGTATGTTTTGTTCAAGGCGAATGTGGTATGACCCTATAGAGACACCTCACACCTTCTTTTAAAAAACTTCGATTTATGTGTTGACATTATACCTGCGGGGGTATAATATGTGTATATCAGCAAGAGAAATTGAAACAGAAGGAGGCGGCATAAGTGAATTCGTATGATGTGAAAATACAGAATCGGATCAAGCGAATGGAAGGTCAGCTTCGGGGGATATTGAAAATGATGGACGAAGGCAAAGACTGTAAGGCCGTCATCACTCAATTATCAGCTGTCCGTTCAGGTGTGGATCACACGATTAATGTTATTTTAAGTGAAAACTTAAAAGAATGTCTCCTGGGAGCGAAAAGTAGTGAAGCTACCCATGAGTCCGTACAAGCAGCAGTGGATTTGTTAGTTAAAAGCCGCTAACTTATCAACTTTTATTTTTAAGTAAAAATATACCCATCACGGTATAATAGGAGGGTGTTAATGGAAATTTGGTTTATTGTTGTGATTGCGATTGTTTTTATTTTTTGGCGTATGCGACCGGCAAAAGGAATAAATACGATTTCGACTGATGGGCTAAAAGACATAGTGAACGACAAAGATAAAGTATTTGTTGATGTGCGAACACCTGGTGAATACCAATCTCGCAATATTCGCCAGTTTAAAAATATTCCGTTGGGATCCGATTTTTCAAAGCTTCCGAAGGATAAAGAAATCGTGGTCATTTGTCAAAGTGGCATGCGTAGCGCACAGGCTTGCAGACAATTAAAAAAACTAGGATATGAACACGTCACGAATGTCCGTGGCGGCATGAGTGCCTGGAGAGGTTAAAAATTGAATTGGGAGGGTTATGAAATGAAAGAGATTAGTGCAAAAGAGGTTCAACAACGTATCGAAAATGGTGAAATGCTAAATCTGATCGATGTTCGTGAAGTGGATGAGGTACAAGCTGGCCATATTCCTGGAATCACTCATATTCCACTGGGATTGCTTGAATTCCGAACGCATGAATTGGATAAAAATAAGCCGTATATCATGGTTTGCCGTTCGGGTGGACGCAGTGGTCAAGCAACGCAGTATCTGGAAAGCCAAGGTTATGATGCAACGAATATGACAGGTGGTATGCTCTCTTGGGAAGGGCAAGTTGAATAAATTTTTTTGCTAAAAATAATACCTGTATAGGTATATGGAGGTTTGTTGGATGTCATTAAAAGCAGATGTACAATTGGATGCAAAAGGTCTCGCATGCCCAATGCCGATCGTCAAAACAAAAAAGGCGATGGTTGGTGTAAATGATGGTCAAATCCTGGAAGTGCAGGCAACGGACAAAGGTTCTCTTGCCGATCTCAAAGCGTGGTCTGAAAGTGTTGGTCACCAGTATATCGGCACGAAAGAAGAGGATGGTGTCTTACTGCACTACATCCGCAAAAGTGGGGATGACAAAGGGATAGAAAAGAAGTTTGAACAAACGATTGCCAACGAAGAAGTAATCGACCGAGCAGCTAACGGCGGGATGATTCTCGATGTTCGTGAAGAAGCGGAATATGCATTTGGTCATATTGAAGGTTCGAAATCAATCCCAATGGGTGAATTGGAAGACCGTTTGGATGAGTTGGATAAAGATCAGGAAATTTACGTGATTTGCCGTACGGGAACACGCAGTGATCTGGCTGCACGTAAACTGTCGGAAAAAGGATTTGCCAAAGTGTATAACGTCATACCGGGAATAGGTTCCTGGAACGGCGATTTATCAAAAAAAATATAAAAAATTAAATGTATTGGAGGAATTTTATTATGTCTAACAAAGTAGCAATTATCGCAAGTAATGGTGGGTTATTTGACGCTTATAAGGTATTCAATATTGCAACGGCTGCAGCCGCAACGGAAAAAGAGGTAGCGATCTTCTTCACGTTTGAAGGGTTGAATTTAATTCATAAACAAGCGGTGCAGCAATTACCGATGCCGGAAGGCCGCGAACATTTCGCTGAAGGATTTGCAAAAGCGAATGTTCCTTCCATCCCAGAATTACTGGAAATGGCGCAAGAGATGGGCGTTAAATTCATCGGATGCCAAATGACGATGGACGTAATGGGCTTATCAAAAGAAGATTTTGTTGATGGTATTGAAGTTGGCGGAGCGGTTACATTCCTTGAGTTTGCGAAAGATGCAGCACCTACCCTAACATTCTAATAGCAATTCGTGAATTGATAAAAATGCCTAATCTCGGATGAGTAGGGAAAACTAGTGGAAGGGGAGACCCTTCCACTTAAAAAAATCAAAATTAATACCTTAGGGGGTAATATGAAATGGCATTTGTTAAAATGACGGCAGCACAAGTTGCCCGTAAAGTAATTGAAAATCAACCACTATTCATTTTGGATGTACGCAACACAGATGCTTATGAAGACTGGCGAATTGAAGGACACAACTTCGATTATTTAAATATTCCTTATTTCGATTTGCTGGATGGAGTTGAGGAAATCCTCCCTAAACTTCCTGCGGAAAAGGACATTTTAGTAGTTTGTGCAAAAGAAGGCTCATCATTAATGGTAGCCGAAATGATTTCAGATGCTGGACGTGATGTCTATTATCTTGAAGGCGGCATGAAATCATGGAGTTCCTACCTGGAACCGATTAAAGTTGGAGATTTAACGGGTGGTGGTGAACTTTATCAATTTGTTCGCCTGGGTAAAGGGTGTCTTTCTTATATGGTGATTTCTGAAGGAGAAGCAGCCATTATTGATGCTGTCCGTTTCACGGACGTATTCACAAACTTTGCGAAAGAGAAAAATGTAGAAATCAAGCATGTCTTTGACACACACTTACATGCAGATCACATCTCGGGTGGTCGTCATATCGCTGAAGCAACAGGGGCTACTTATTATTTGCCGGCAAAAGATGCAGAAGAAGTAATATTTGACTACACACCTCTTGAAGATGGTTTGACAGTGAAAATCGGCGCATCTCAAATTGAAGTAGGCGCACTTTACTCACCGGGTCATACAATCGGCTCAACATCATTTATCGTGGATGGCAAGTATTTACTAACAGGTGATATTTTATTTATCGATTCAATTGGCCGACCTGATTTAGCGGGTCTTGCGGAGGATTGGGTAGGCGACCTTCGCGACACATTATACCGTCGCTACCGTGAATTGGCGGAGGATTTAATTGTGCTGCCGGCCCACTTCATGATTATCGAGGAGTTAAATGAAGACGGGACTGTAGCAAAACGATTAGGTGATCTATTTGCAGAAAACCATGGCTTGAACATTGAAAGTGAAGATGAATTCCGTCACACGGTAACGGATAACTTGCCGCCACAACCGAATGCCTATGAACAAATTCGTCAGGTCAACATGGGTAAAATCAGCCCGGGGAATGATGAACAAACGGAAATGGAAATCGGTCCGAACCGATGTGCTGTACGTTAATGAAGGATAATTAATTGAAAATATTCGGCAAGGAACGGAGAGAATTCCTTCCTTGCAAACTTAAAATAAAAAGGAGAATGTTGAGATGGAAGTAAATCAAGTTTTAGATGCAAAAGGATTATCTTGTCCAATGCCAATTGTACGAACAAAAAAAGCAATGGACACAATGGAATCAGGTCAAATCATTGAAGTACAAGCGACAGATAAAGGGGCGTTGGCCGACTTAACTGCCTGGTCAGCTGCAGCGGGCCATACCCTTTTGGAACATAAAGAAGAAGCAGATGTATTAACGTTCTATATTAAAAAAGCTTAAAAAGTGGGTTGTTCTACGACTCACTTTTCAACTTAACTAGTTTAATGAATGTAACTCATAGAAAGAAGGAAGCAACATGGATAGTAATTATGTAATTGTCCTTTTTGCTATAGGGTTTATTGGTTCTTTTCTTTCCGGGATGCTCGGCATTGGAGGGGCGATTGTCAAATACCCAATGCTTTTGATGATTCCGCCAATCTTCGGATTTCAAGCTTTGACCGCACATGAAGTCTCCGGAATCAGTGCACTGGACGTTTTATTTGTATCGATTGCAGGTGTCATCGGATTTCGCAAAGGTGGTTATTTAAATAAATCATTGATTACCGTTATGGGTAGTTCGGTGCTGCTTGGAACATTCATCGGCAGTATCGGATCGCAATATCTATCGGAAGAACAAGTCAACATTGTATACGGGATTCTAGCATTGATTGCAGCCATCCTAATGTTCATCCCAAAAAAGGAGATTGATGAGATTCCTTTGGATGAAGTCTCTTATAACAAACCGCTTGCCGCGGTGCTCGCATTTATTGTCGGGATTGGCTCTGGCGTGGTAGGTGCTGGGGGCGGATTCCTGCTGATTCCGATTATGTTGTTAATTCTTCGGATTCCTACAAGGATGACCATAGCATCCAGCTTGGCGATTACCTTTATTTCGTCCATTGCCGGGTCGATCGGTAAACTAGCAACCGGTCAGGTAGATTATGTGACGGCGGTTATCGTGATTCTTGCCGGAATGATTGCAGCTCCAATTGGTGCAAGGATCAGCCAGAAAATGAATACAAAGGTTCTGCAAGGGATTTTAGCTGCTTTAATTTTGGGAACAACTATTAAAATATGGATCGATTTATTGTAAAAAGAGATAGAAGAATGGCAATATAAACTAGGGGCAAGTCCCTTGTTTAACAGTTGGATACCAAGGGAAAAATGAAAGTGTTTGAAGTGTCCCTTTAGAGGAGGAGCAGCATGAAAAAACTAACTGAACTAACCAGCCTGGAGATGGTGGAGGAGTTTCTTGAAAAACACGAAATGAGCTTATTATACTTTTCAACACCGGACTGCAGTACGTGCCATGCCATATTGCCCAAGCTAAGGGAACTCCTGGACGAATATCCACTGATTCATCTTGGGCATATCGATGCCAGCCAGTTAAAAGCGGTAGCTGAAAAATTTTTGATATTAAGTGCGCCGATCATGCTTTTAATGATTGATGGAAAGGAATATGTACGAGGGGATCGATTTGTTCGCTTTGAATTATTGAAGGAAAAATTAGATCAGATATACAATTTGTATACTTCCTAAATCATAAAATAGAGGCCAACCGAAATGAATCAAAGTATAACGCTCTATAGCACCGCCATGTGTCCGGTCTGTGCTATGGTCAGGGAATTTTTAACTGACCTGAATATTGAATATAAAGAGATTAATGTAGATCTTCACCCGATAGAAATGCTGAAACTCATTGGGAAAACGCGAAGATTCTCCGTTCCTCAAACCAATATCAATGGTTATTGGATTTTTGGATTTGATCCGGTTCGCATCCTCGAGGTGCTGAATGCTGACGTGAAATAATTAAAAGAATATAAAAATTTTTAGTTATAAAAATACCTGGCAGGGTAAATGAATATCAATAAAGATAATGGAGGTTTTAATATGGAGAAAAATGTTACAGTATACACAACAACGACATGCCCTTATTGCACAATGGTGAAAGGATTCTTGTCACAAAACAACATTCCGTTTAAAGAAGTCAATGTGGAAAATGATCCGGCCATGATGCAAAAGGTTGTAGATCAAACAGGCCAAATGGGCGTTCCTCAAACGGAAATTGATGGCAAGTGGGTTTTAGGTTTTGACCCTACGAGAATTCTTGAAGCACTTAAGTAATAAGTTTTGATGGGCTAAAAGTGCAGAGGTTGCAGAATTAGTTGCAGCTTCTGCGGTAGCCTGTTATACGAGAACCTTTATCGTATGAATTGATATCGTGGGCAAAGAATATTGGAGGTTAAACTAATATGAAGCGGATACCATCGATAGAAGCTTGGCGGGAATTGTTGGATAATTCGAAAGAACAGCCTTTTCTTCTATTTAAATTTAGCACGACATGCATCATCAGCTTATCAGCTATGAAAGAATTACGGGCGCTTGAAACAGAACTACCTCAATACATAGTCGTTGTACAAGAGGACAGGCTTCTCTCGAAAACGATTGAAAAAGATTTGGGCGTGAAACACGAATCACCCCAACTTTTAATCTTGAAAGATAAAAAAGCGATTTGGCAGGCTACTCATTCTAAAGTGAAAAAATCGCTCGTAAATGAAGCGCTTAGAATGTATCTATAACTTTACTCATTAAAATTTGTCTAAAGACCTTCTAATTTAACCGATCAGGAGGTTTTTTAATTTGTAGTTTGCGTGAAAGTTTGCGGGGAGAATGCTATTTATCCTAGGACTAAACACTTATTCCAAAATTTACAAATATCCTTTAACGTTGATAGAGAATTGGTAATTTAGGAGGGAACTATGAAGAGAATAACAACCTGGTTGTCACTAATTTTGCTAGCAATCTTTCTCTTGGTTGGATGTGAAAGCAATGGGGAAACCCAGTCAAAAGAAGAGGAAAATAGTGATGGTACAAGCTTAGTAGATGCAGAACAAAAAGCAGGGTCAGAAAATCAAGAGGATGAAACAAATCCTACCGACATCCAATTAAGCGGAGAAGTAGTAAACGAAAATGGTAAGTTAACAGTCAATGGGAAAAGTAATTTGATGGAAGGTACGATAGTAGAAATTGATTGGCTGGATCGGCCGTTTTCGGTTCGAAATCCGATTTGCCTTCTTTGTGATAAAGGTACCGAAGTTGATGAAAATGGGGATTTTACATTTGAAATCCCAACAGATTTAAAGGATAACGGTTATGTTTTAGTCACGATGGAAGTTGTGCTTGGCGGATTGGCGCAGACCGACGAGGTGAAGGCTGTTTATGGCGAGCATGGGGAGAACTTGGAAGGACCTTTTGTCTACAAACATGAAATCATAGACGAAGAATACCAGAAAATCTTCGCTTCAACCCTTGTAATGCCTGGTGGGGAAGAAACCGTTTATCCGATTGAGACACCTAAAAGGGAAGAGGTTCCCGATGATTATGGCAGCACGGATGTATGGGTCGAAACGGAATTAACGAATGATCATCACTACTTCTATGTAAAAGGGAAATCCAACTTAATAGAGGGAACAGAGATGGTTGCTTCCTACTTTTCATCGGAAGAGGCTGCTGTTGCGCAAAATTGGATAAGCTCCAATGCCAATGTGGTTAGCGATGGGTCGTTTTCATTACAGGTTCCATATGACACCATTACGGAAACCGGTTATCTCGTTATTACTTCGAAACCCAAAAGTTCGCATATTCTGCAGACAAAAATGAATGAAACTTACGGAGAATCCTTTGAGAGAATGAGTGGTGAGCAGGTAGTTCCAAATGAAGAAGGCGGGAATATGATTGAAATCATCCTTCATCCGGAACCGCCAATTGTAAATGCTCCGGAAGAAACGACTCTTACGACGGATGGGGAAGAAACAAAAATCCAATTACCCGATGACATCTTGTTTGACCATGATCAAAGTGATTTGAAAGCTGACGCCCAAAAAACATTGAATGAGTTGATTCAAAATCTAGCAACATTGAAGGCGGATACCGTGATTCAAATTAATGGTCATACTGATGATACAGGGGATGACCAATATAATCTGACGCTATCAGAAAAGAGAGCCGAAGCGGTTGAAATGTATTTGCAAGAAAGCGGAAAAGTCGGCCACATCAAGATGAGTACAGCAGGATACGGTGAAACAATGCCGCTCGCATTAAATAATTCCGAGGAAGGCAAAGCAAAAAATCGCCGAGTCGAAATTGTGATTAATCCGAAGTAATTATATAGGCTATAACCTTTTTACTTGGCTTATGCGCCGCGGTATAACAGCCTAAAATAATCCATAAATAAAATGTCCATTCAACCTTTTATAAGAAAAGGTGAATGGACATTTTTTTATTCTCGACATTACCCTACTTTATAAAATTTCAGCAAGACATTTTCCTTTAACCTGCTGGCATTGCAAATGAAGATGTGGTCTTCCAGCCATTAATACTTTATATCATAGGTTTCAAATTTGGGTACTGTCATGAAGTAGTAGAGGCTCGGATCGATAAATTTTCCTTCTTTTACTTGTTGAACGTATTCCTGTGGAACTGTACGGATTCCATCGTTTTGAATGTAGATAGTCGCACCATCCTCCAATTGGATCGCATATCTAGCGGATAGTTCACACTTTCCATCGTTACGGATGATTTGGCTATCTACCCCGCCCGGCAACACTTTTCCTGAAAAATTAGGACCGCTTACCTCTCCAGAAGTTATTCTGATTAATTGCCTTCTTCCATTTTCAACGTTCTGGCCCACTAAAATAGGTTGTTCCACAGAAATGATTATTTGAAACACTTCCTCTAGGGCAGGGACGTTCATGTCATCAATATTCACTGGTAAACACTCCTTTTAAAATATAGTTTTTTCATAATCGTTTTGGGAGAATAAAAAATTGGATTTTCTAGTTGTTCTCTATTTTACCAGAGTTTCTCTCATAGAATTAGAAAAAGGATAGTGGCTTGAATTGACAAAATAGTAAATTAATAGACAAATTTGTCCTGTGATATGGTAATATTTATAAAACTTCAGAATTTTCTCAATGGGTGCTTTCTATTCGATAGATAGCTTAAAAGGGAAGTTCGGTGAAAATCCGACACGGTTCCCGCCACTGTAATTCAGAGCAACCTGCATAATGCCACTGCTTTTAAAAAAAGTGGGAAGGCGCAGGTGGTGATGAAGATAAGTCAGGAGACCTGCCTATTGAACAACGCTAAAACCTACGGGAGATTAGGGAGGTGGTTCGTTTGCGGATATATCTTGTCGCTTTTTTGACACTGCCATTATTATCCTTCCGGGCACTTCTGATCTCTCTATGTCAGAAGTGCTTTTTATATTGATTGTTTGCCATTTGCACACAGGACTTATCGCAGCAAGTTATAATCAATCCTTTTTGGGAGGAAAATAAAAATGAAGAAGTGGTACAAGCGTTACATTACATGGTTTTGCATGGCTTTGTGCATTCTTGCATTAGTGGGATGCTCGGCAAAAGAGGAACAAGTTAGTGCACTCAGCAAAGAAGAAAATGAAAATACCGCGACATTGGCCTTTTCTTGGAGTCCATCGGGTTTGGATCCGCATAGTGCCGATAGCTGGGAGATTATGCGCTCCGGTGCTGCGGAAACATTGATCAAATTAAGCAAGGAGCTGGTTCCTGAACCGTGGTTGGCAAAGTCATGGGAGCAAGTGGATGAGACAACTTGGTTATTCGAGCTGCAGGAAAACGTCAAATTTCATAACGGGAAAGCAATGGATGCAACGGCAGTGAAGGATTCACTACAACGTGCCATTGACAATCATCAAGGCACAAAGGATTTATTAAAAATCAAAACAATCGAAGCCGTATCAAAAACGCAGTTGAAAATCCAAACAACCGAAGTGAATGCTGCACTCATCTCAAATTTGGCAGACCCAGGCACGATTATCATGGATGTCGACTCCCTAGATAGCGAGGATAGCTATCCAGCGTTTACAGGTGCATTTGTGGTTAAGCAATTCAACCAGGACGAATCCCTGATTGTCCAACGCTATGAAGATTATTGGGGTGACAAAGCGAAACTGGATGAAGTCACAATCAAGTATATTTCGGACGCTAATACGCGGTTGATGGCTTTGCAATCGGGAGATGTTGATGGTGCAACAGATATTTCGGTTGAGTACATTGAAGTGTTGGGAAAAAATGAGCAATTGGAAGTGTTAACAGCCCAATCTTTAAGAACACATTTAGTCATGTACAATATGGATTCTCCTCTATTTAAACAATTAGCTGTACGAAAGGTTGTCGATTCATTAATTCCACGCCAGGAAATGATGGATTCTGTCCTGATGGGGCAAGGAACTGTAGCAGTTGGGCCATTTTCATCGATATTGCAATTTGGACAATTAGATCAAATGGAGGAAAATCAATCTGTTGATGGATTAATGGAGCAGGATGGTTGGTCAAAGAACAGGGATGGACTTTGGGAAAAAGACGGAAAAGTCTTTGAAGCCACTTTCCTGACATTTCCACAACGCCCTGAACTGACAGTGTTGGCAGAAGTTATTCAAAGCAAATTGCTTGAACAAGGGATGAAAGTAAATATTCGTCAGGTGGAGAATATTGATGAAACATTGGTCAATGAAGAGTGGGACCTTGCGATGTATAGTATGCTGACAGCGCATACCGGCAGCCCACACTTTTTCTTGGAGACTTTTTATAAAACAGATAGTGCATCAAATATGAACCATTTTGCTTCCCGAACAGTCGATGCGATGATTGATGAAATGCATGGAACGACTGATCCTGAAAAAAGTACTGAATTAGCGATCGAGATTCAAGAAGAAATTGCAGAAGAAGTTCCTCACTCTTATATTGTTCATCCAAATACGGTATTTGCAGTAAATAAAGATTTGCAAGGCTTTGAGGCACTGCCGATCGAATATTACTATAATCATGCAAATATCGATAAAGAATAATGGAATGCTATGCTTAAGTTTTTACTAGAACGACTTTTACAATTGGTCCTTGTTGTTTTTTGCGTTGCGACATTAACGTTTATATTGGTCAGAATTTCACCGGGAGATCCCGCAACAATCATGTTAAAAGCCAATGAGGTTCCAGCTTCGAGTGAAGCCATTCATGCTTTACGGAGTGAGTTGGGCTTAACCAATTCTATCAGTGGCCAATATATTGAATGGTTGCAGCAAATATTTACAGGCGAGTGGGGCGAGTCCTTTGTTTCTCAGAAGCCTGTTATAAATGAGCTGTTTGTTAGATTACCTGCTACGCTGGAGTTGGCACTTGCAGGACTTGCCATTATGTTGGCAGTGACATTCGTTATGGGAATCTCCACAGCTGTTTATGAAAATGGCCTAGCGGATAAAATCGGGCGTGTTCTAGCACTGCTAGGCTCAGCTATACCAACATTTTGGTTGGGATTCCTCTGTATCTATCTGTTCTCTGTCAGTCTTGGATGGCTGCCATCCATAGGAAGAGGCAGTTTTGAAAATTTAATATTGCCCGCAACAACGCTTGGGTTAGGTCTGGGTACAGTATATGCCCGTGTACTCCGTGCACATATGCTGGAACTGTTGCAGCAGCCTTTTGTAAAGGCATCCAGGGCAAGAGGGCTATCAAAGAAAAGAATACTAGTATTTCAGATTTTGAAGCAGGCCTTACTGCCAATTGTTACGATGGTTGGTACAAGCTTTGCATTTATGCTGGGCGGCAGCATCATAGTAGAATCTATTTTTTCATGGCCAGGTTTGGGGCAGTACGTTATTGAATCGATTAATATGCGTGACTATCCAGTGATTCAAGGTTACGTTGTTTTTGCTGCCATTTTGTTTGTAGGCATTCATATGTTGGTAGACTTTATCTATTTACTCATTGATCCACGGTTGAGAGTTTGATAGGAGGTGGGAGGATGAAGTTGAAGAGATTAGAGCAATTGAATACTGGCTTGCTTGCAGGACTGGTTATCCTTCTGGGTATTTTCTTGGCAGGGTTATTGGCACCATGGATTGCCCCCCATGATCCTTTGGCGGTAAATCTGGCATCAAGATTACAGTCTCCGAGCTGGACCTACCCATTTGGTACAGACCATCTGGGCCGATGTATCTTATCCCGTATTCTTTATGGTATACGAATAAGTGCTTCGTCTGCTTTCATCATACTGTTCCTCACAATGTTGATTGGCCTTCCGATTGCATTGTTGACAGGTTCTGTTCGAGGGCGCACGGATAATCTGATGATGAGATTCATCGATAGCACTTTAGCCATTCCGGATATTGTACTGACAATAGCGATTGTGGGCTTATTGGGACCCGGCTTAGTCAATATGATTTTCGCGATTGTATTGGTTCGTTGGGCAAGCTATGTTCGTTTTATTCGGAGCCTTGTACTGAAAATCTTTCAGGAAGATTATATCCTTTCAGCAAAGATGGCTGGAAATTCCCATTTTCGTATATTAAGACGCTATGTTCTCCCGGAAATCAAAATGCCCATTCTTGTTTTTGGTGCGCTGGATTTAGGCAAGATTGTATTAAATATTGCGGGTCTTTCGTTCCTGGGATTAGGGTCCCAGCCACCAACGCCTGAATGGGGCGCGATGTTGAATGATGCGACAGATTACTTTCAAATTTCCCCCTACGTCATGATTTTCCCCGGATTGGCAATTGTTTTGTTTGTCCTGGCTTGCCAGTTAGTAAGCGAGAAACTGGGGGAACTACGATATGACTTTAGGTAGGGAGGTATTTAGGGTTGGAAAGAAGCCCCTTATTAAAGGTTGAGCATATAGAAGTTACATATAAACAAAGGCAACAGCGAAAAGTAATTATTCAGGATGTATCGTTCGAGCTATACCCGGGAGAAATGGTTGCCCTGACTGGAAAAAGTGGTGCAGGTAAAAGCATCGTTTCACATGCATTGGTTGGCTTGCTCGATAAAGGCCTGAGTGTAACAAAAGGCCAAATTCTGTTTGAAGGAAAAGATATTGTGACTTTTGATGAGAAGCAATTTGAACATTTAAGAAGGGAACATATGGCATTGATGATTCAACATTCATTAAATGGTTTAGCACCGGCTAGACTGGTAAAAAAACAGATGTTGGAAACGATTCGCCAAAGAAGACCATGTTCAAAGAAAGAACTTGAACAGCTTTTGCTTAATCTACTAAATGATGTTGGTTTCAAAGAACCGGAACAGATTCTTGAATCCTACCCGTTTGAGCTGAGCGGGGGGATGAGGCAGAGAGTGCTATTGGCCATGATGCTAAGTTTGCAGCCGAAAATACTGATCGCTGACGAACCAACAACTGCTCTTGATCTAGTGAACCGTGAAAGAATACTGGGGTTATTAAAACAATTTCAACATCGTCTGGGATTGACGGTCCTTCTCATTTCACATGATGAAAACAGTATAAAAAAGTATGCAGACCGTGTCATTCATATGGATGAAGGAGGGGTACTTTTGTGATATTACTGGAATTGAAGAAAGTGACCAAAGAATACCCTCTACGCTTGAGAAGAGGGAATGCCAAGAGTAAAATTGCCGTCAAAAATGTGAGCTTTGCGATTACAAAAGGTGAAAGCGTCGGGCTTGTAGGCGAGAGCGGCAGCGGAAAAAGCACCCTTGCCAAATGTATGATGCGACTTGAAAAAATCACTTCCGGTCAGGTGTTATGGAAGGGACAGAGCATCTATTCAAAACGATTCAAAGACTTTACACTCTATAAAAACATTCAAATGGTACTGCAGGATTCTTCAGCCTCATTGCATCCCAAAATGCGGGTGGCAGAAATACTGGCAGAGCCCATTCGGAACTTTTTTCCGGATGAAAAGAATTGGCATGAAGAAGGTATTAAGTTACTGCATTTAGTTGGTTTGGACGCCTCATTTTTGAATTATTATCCTGATCAGTTGAGTGGTGGACAAAAGCAGCGTGTCTGTATTGCAAAAGCATTGGCCGTTAAGCCTGAACTGATTATTTTCGATGAATCGATTGCCAGTTTGGATAGCCCTTCACAAAAATCAATTCTAGAAATACTGAAAAAGATTCAAAAGCTGGATGGTCCTAGTTATCTATTTATCACACATGATCTGGAGTCCACGAAAGAGTTATGTGATCGTGTCGCGATCATGTACGAAGGGGAAATTGTGGAGACCCTTACCGATTGGGAAAATGGGCAGCTTACCCACCCATATTCACGGCTGCTTTTTGATACAATGGATTCTTATAGTTAGTAAATGAAATTGGTATTAACGGAATAACTGATTGATTGAACTAAAATAGGTATTCTCATTTAATTTAAGTTCAAATAATTTCGGGTAAAAGATGGTCTTTAAGTCAACAGGCTTAAGACCATCTTTTTTTTGTTTAAGGACTATCCACAACAACCCTTGCATCCTATAAATCTGGAAATAAAAATAATATATTGACAACTCATTCCATAAAATATATAGTACTACTTGAAGATGATAATCATTATCAATTAAAACATTGGGAGTGGAATTTCAAATGAAGTCAAAAAGACATTTTTCATTTTTAACCTTGTTATTAATCTCGATTCTTTCGCTTGCACTTGCGGCTTGTTCCAATCAGGAATCCGGTTCGGAAGATAGCGCAGCAACAGAGTCGGAAACAACTGATACAACAACAGATACGGAAGAATCTGCAACAGAATATCCAATCGTGATCAAACATGCTTTAGGGGAAGCGGTAATTGAAGAAAAGCCTGAACGTGTTGCGACAATTGCTTGGTCAAACCATGATGTAGCACTTGCACTTGGAGTTGTGCCTGTTGGTTTCTCAGCTGCCAACTATGGTGTGCAAGATGATACTGGTATGCTTCCTTGGACTGCAGAAAAATTAAAAGAACTTGGTGAAGAAAATCCGAACGTTTACCAAGATACAGACGGCCTGGATTTTGAAGCGATTGCCGATTCAGATCCAGATGTCATCCTTGCTACTTACTCGGGAATTACACAAGAAGATTATGATACGTTAAGTCAAATTGCTCCAGTCGTTGCATATCAAGAGACTCCATGGGTAGCTACTTGGCGTGACCAAATTACATACAACTCAATGGCTATGGGGATGGAAAAAGAAGGGCAGCAACTGATTGCCGATACAGAAAAGTTAATTCAAGATAAAGCCAATGAATATCCTGAAATTAAAGGGAAAAAAGCAGCATTTGCTATGTTCAATGCAACGGATTTATCGAAATTCTACATTTATACACCAGCCGATCCACGTGGTGAATTCCTTGAGGAGCTAGGTATGGAGTATCCGGAAAGCCTGAAAGAACAAACTGCTGATGCAGAAAGCTTCTATATCGAGTTAAGTGCTGAAAATGCAGATGCCCTTAAAGATGCGGAAATTTTCATTACATATGGTGATGAGAATACATTAAAAGCACTTCAAGCGGATCCGATTCTTGGAACCGTACCTGCCATCAAAAACGGTGCTGTGGTAGTTATTGAAGACAACACGCCACTTGCGGCTGCCGGTACGCCAAGCTCTTTATCTATCGAATATACAATTGATGATTACTTAACTTTAATTTCAGAAGTTGCAAAAAAGCTGAACTAACATGAACAACGTATCCATTTCAGAAAAAAAACAGTTGCAGCTTCCGCGTAATTTACTAAGAGTTCTCATACCCTTATTACTATTACTTGGTGTATCTATATTAGCTTCGCTTGCATTTGGTTCTCGCATTGTAGGCTGGGCAGATCTGATGGATGGTTTATTCCATCCTGAGGTTCTGTCCCATGAGGCCAATGTGGTTCGGCAAAGAATTGTTCGGACGATCTTTTGTTTGATGTGTGGTGCGGCATTGGGTGTTTCCGGGGCGTTAATGCAGTCCGTTACCCGTAATCCGATTGCCGACCCAAGTATTTTAGGAGTCAATACAGGAGCATCCCTATTTGTCGTTTGCGGGATTGCTTTTTTCAATATTAGTTCGGCAAATGAATATATCTGGCTGGCAATCGCAGGGGCGATCCTTACTTCGATCTTTGTATTTGGCATTGGTTCCATGGGGAGTGGCGGTGCTACGCCTCTTAAACTAGTTTTAGCAGGGGCTGCTACCAGTGCGATTCTTTCATCGTTAGTGGTAGCTGTGATGATACCACGTTCCAACGTGATGGACCAATTTAGATTCTGGCAGGTAGGCAGTGTTGGAGCAGGCAACTGGGATTCGATTTCAACTTTTGTTCCTTTTTTAGTTATTGGTTTTCTTATCGCCATTTTTACTGGCCCAGCATTAAACGCCCTCGCATTGGGAGATGAGGTGGCTACAGGGTTAGGTGTGCGAACAGGCACGATACGACTCTTTGCTGCTCTTGGTGCTGTCCTACTATGTGGTGCTGCAACCGCATTGGCAGGTCCAATTGGCTTTATTGGTCTACTTGCAACACACGTCATCCGATTGCTGATCGGGCCCGATTTGCGTTATATTATCCCGATGTCCGCTCTTACGGGTGCCATCATTCTAACCGTATCCGATGTACTTGGAAGGCTTCTAGGCAGTCCTGGTGAGCTGGAAGTCGGCATTGTAACCGCATTTGTCGGGGCGCCTATCTTGATTTTAATTACAATGAAAGCGAAAATACGTTCATTATGATGATAAATGAAACTATACATTCCATTATGGATTCCAGGCTGAAAAGACAACGTCGATTTATCATTATGACCTCTGTGTTGGCTTTGATTTCACTAGCACTTTGCTTTACGATGCTCATGCTCGGCAATACCATCTATCCAGTAGAAGATGTCTTTCACGTTCTCATGGGGGAAGATGTAAAAGGGGCATCATTTGCAGTAGGGACAATCCGCTTGCCTAGAATGATTGCGGGTGTATTTGCTGGTTTTGCTTTTGGTGTCGGAGGGTATATCTTTCAAACGATGCTAAGAAATCCGCTGGCCAACCCAAATGTCATAGGGATTACAACTGGTTCCAGTGCAGCTGCCGTTTTTTGTATCATTGTGCTGCAGGCTAGTACTACCGTTATTTCGATCGCATCTGTCATTGGCGGGCTTACAACGGTACTCGTGATTTATGCGTTGTCCAAAGGGTCTTCCTTCTCAATAGGGAGATTGATCTTGATCGGGATCGGCATCCAGGCGATGCTCACGGCTTTTATCAATTACTTACTGTTGATTGGCCAGGAGAACGACCTTCCTGCTGCGATGAGATGGCTAAGCGGCAGCTTGAACGGGGCGAAGATGGAAACTCTCTTTCCACTTGTCCTTATGGTAATAGTGTTTACGCCCATCATCCTTTTTTATGGTAAACGATTGGAAATGCTGGAGTTGGGGGAACAAGCCGCTACCTCGCTTGGAGTCGATACAAATAAAACAAGGATTATCCTGATTATCAGCTCGGTGCTGATCCTTGCGTTGGCTACAGCGACAACAGGCCCGATTGCATTTGTGGCATTCCTTTCCGGTCCCATCGCAAAAAGATTGGTGGGTGTCGGGTTTTCAAATATCCTTCCAGCCGGTTTGATAGGGGTAATCTTAGTATTGGCATCGGACCTTATCGGACAATTTGCCTTTGTGGCTAGATACCCTGTTGGCGTCATCACGGGTATTCTTGGTGCACCTTACTTGATTTACTTATTAATTCGAATCAATCGAAAGGGAGATTTATAATGAGACCAACACACACGTTTCTGGCCGAAAGCATCACTGCTGGATACGATAAAAAAACCATGTTGCACGATATCAGCATTGAAATACCAAGCAATAATATCAGCATTATCATCGGTGCCAATGGATGCGGGAAATCGACGCTGCTAAAAACGATGGCTCGATTAATCAAGCCGACTTCCGGGCAAATCAGTTTGGACGGAAAACCAATCCATAAGATTCCGCCGAAACAATTGGCACGAGTATTGGGGCTTTTGCCGCAATCACCAATCGTTCCTGAGGGAATCACGGTGGCAGATCTAGTTGGAAGAGGCAGGTTTCCGCATCATACGTTCATGAAAGGCTGGTCAAAGAAAGATTATGAAGCTGTTGCAGAAGCAATGGAAATCATGAATATTACGGAATTTGCCGATCGCAATATTGATGAACTTTCCGGTGGACAAAGACAGCGTGTCTGGATTGCTATGGCCCTGGCCCAACAAACAGATATCCTCTTCCTTGATGAGCCAACAACTTATTTGGATATCACGTACCAAGTAGAAATACTAGATTTACTGACGGACTTAAATCGCAAATACGGAACAACCATTGTGATGGTTCTTCATGATATTAACTTGTCTGCACGTTATGCTGACCATATTTTTGCACTACATAAAGGGAAGCTTGTAGCTGAAGGAGCACCATCGGAAGTCATTACAAGTGAGTTGATTAAAGACATTTTCAATCTGGATTGCAAAGTCATTGAAGACCCGGTTTCGGATTCGCCGTCTGTCGTACCAATTGGCCGACATCATAATAAATCCATAAGTGTTTCTGAAAGTGCGGTAATCGTCTAATAACAAGGAATCATCTTGGCTGGAAATCCCAGTCAACAAAGCTACCTCCATTTCAATAAGTTTTTAACGTAAAGGCTGCTTCCAGCACTAACTGGGAAGTAGCTTTTTTAGTGGGAGAGTTATTAGGACGATCAAGAAGGAAACTTGCAGGAACGATGCAAAGTGGCTGCTATTACAACGATCTAAGAAGTAGATTGCACCAAACGGTATCAAAGCGAGCAACAATATCAGTTCCGTGGTAGAAATGATTCTTATAGTGGTAGAAAAGAAAAGAAAAGAAAAGAAAAGAAAAGAAAAGAAAAGAAGGCAGAACAATATACAGCGTTCGCCCTCACCCCAACAACTCCCAATACCTCCTAATCCCTATACTTTGCGAAGAGGATTGTAAATTTTTGCTATTCGAATAACTTTCTGAAATAGAAATCTTACACCAAGCTTCATGACCCAACCGCTACAGCTCATGTAGATAATTACCGTAACTAAGCAGGACGCAAAACTAGAGTCCTATTGGGAAATACAGATAAATATAAGCAGTATTATCCATTTATCTTTTATCAATAAAATACTAAATTAATAAAACTTTCTGCCGAAATATAATCATGTAACTGTTATTTACCGGATGGGTGGCTTCGAGTACAAAGAGAGTTATCATGAAACAATATGAGGAGAAGTGAGTATGAAGTTTTTAAGAAATTTAAAGGTATTACAGAAACTGATATTATTAATATCTATATTTACAATTTCGCTATTGATACTAGGTTTTGTAAGTATAAGTAATTTATCAGGTGCATCAAATAATGTTGATACCTTGTACAACAAGCAATTAAAGCCTAGTCTGTTGCTCAGTGGGATCAGTATTAATAACCGTGCGATAAATGCTTATTTGTTGGAGTTACTGTTAACGGATGATCCCGAGCGAAATGAATACCTAAATGGACGTGTAGATTTAAACATTGATCAAACGGCAACTTACTTTGACGAGTTAGCTTCAATGTCACTGCCAAGTGATATTGATCAACAACTCGATAAGTTGATCTCGCTGGATAAAGAGCAAAACGTTATTCGGGAAAAAGTAAGAGATTTAGCGATGGAAAATAAGAATGAGGAAGCCTACCAGGTGTTTCAAAATGAATTAGAGGCGAAACGAGTTGCTATTAACGAACTGTTTACAGATCTCGAAGAATCAAATAAAGAGGGATCTGAACAAGTTTTTAATGAAGTGACCGAATCTACGGATAACGCAAAAACTACTGTTATTGTGACGATTATTCTGGCTATAATCATCACAATCTTGGTAAGTCTAGTAATCGCAAGCCTGATTACAAGGCCGTTAAGAAAGATACAGGAATTATTGGGTGTTGTGGAAAACGGTGATTTTACGGTAAAAGGAGACTACCAATCAAAAGACGAGATTGGGATGCTGAATGCCTCATTCAATAAAATGGTTGAAGGCGTGAATACAGTGATTCGCACTGTGGGAAGCACTTCCGAACAAGTTGCGGCAGCTTCCGAGGAGCTAAGTGCCAGCGCGGAACAAAGTACCAAGGCGAGTGAGCATATTACCGAAACCATACAGGAACTTGTAGTCGGGGCAGAAAACCAGGTAGACATTATCAGAGATAGTACAAACTTGATTGCACAAATCAATCATGATACGGAAGAAGTTATGAGCAATACGGAAATTGTATCGCATACTGTAGATGAAGCTTCACGATTATCTTCTGAAGGAAGAAAAGTGATTAACGAAGTAAATAATCAGATGAAGTTTATCGACAATACGGTTCGATCGTTGGTTGATTCGTTTGCGGAACTTTCTACCCGCTCAAGAGAAATCGGGCAAATCATTGAAGTCATTACAGGTATTGCAGCACAGACAAATCTTCTGGCACTGAACGCAGCGATTGAAGCGGCGAGAGCGGGAGAATCCGGAAAAGGGTTTGCCGTTGTGGCGGACGAGGTACGAAAGCTAGCGGAAGAATCCGCCAAATCGGCACGACAAATCTCGGAACTTGTTTCAGCCATCCAACAGGATACGGACCAAACGATGAAGATGGTTGAAGATGCAACAGGCGAGGTTAAACAAGGGATGTCGGTCGTTCATGTTGCTGGTGATACATTTAGTGAAATTGAAACAGTTATCGAAAAAGCAGTTCCACAAATTGAAAGTATCAAAGGAAATGTTGAGAAGCTGTTAACAGGCACAAGTCATGTCAACAAATCGATTATAGAAGTAAACGAAGTAGCGACTGAAACAGCAGCTGGAACGCAATCGGTTACTGCCGCTACAGAAGAACAACTGGCTTCGATGGAAGAGATTACATCCTCCTCCCAAGCGCTTGCCAGCTTGGCGGAAGATCTTCAATCACTTATTCTTAAATTTAAAATTTAAATAAAAATAATCTTATGATCATGTGAAAAAGGATATTACGTTCGAGTGAAGCTCTTACGTAATATCCTTTATTTTTCGTTTTAATTAATTTCAATTTTTATTGCACATATCCAAGTCGGGAAGAGATCGCTCTTGAAGTATGTAAAATTTTATCAGCTAATTCGTTTTCGATTCTTTCCATCGTTACTCGGGTACTAGGTCCGGAAATGCTGAAGCTTGCAATGATTTTTCCGCTAAAATCATAGATTGGAGCGGCAATACAGCGGATTCCTTCCTCGTTCTCTATATTGTCGAGTGAATAACCGGATTTTCGTATTTTCGAAATTTCCTGAAGTAGATCGGTGGGCGTCAAAATGGTGTAGTTTGTACGTTTTGTAAAATTTATTCTTGAAATAACTTCCTGTAAAGTGTGTTCATCTTTTCCTGATAGCATCATTTTGCCGACACCAGTGCAATACATTGGCGCACGACTACCTATGCGTGAATACATGCGAATCGTTTGATTGCTTTCGATTTTGTCCACATATACAACTTCTTCATTTTCTTCTACACACAAATGCACAGTTTCGTTAATTTCCTTAACCAAGTTTTCTAGTAAAGGTCTAGCAACGGTGATTAAACTTGAATTGCTTAATATATTACGTGTTAGAAATAACGCCCGAAAGCTAAGGTAATATCGTTCTGTTATGCTATCTTTTCTTACATATTGCAACTCAATGAGTGTTGAAAGTAAGCGATGAACCGTACTTTTCGATAAGTTTGTAGCGGATGCCAATTTTGTGATTTGCATGCCGTTTGGATGCTCGGATAAATGTTCTAATATGATAAAAGCACGTTCAATTGATTGTACAGTTGCCATTTTATTTCTCCACCATTTCTAAAAATTTCGTAGCCTTTAACAATCATATTCGAAAAACTATTGATTTGTAAATGATATCTCAAAAAGTTAATAACTGTTATTATAATTCACAGAAAAATAAAATTCTTCTTGTAATTACAAATCTTAGAACATATAATATTTATGAATTGGAACGTTGTTCTACAATGCGGAACATAAGTTTTTCTGATAGCGCTTTCTTTAACTAAAGGGGGAAAAATTAATGAAAATTATTTATGCACATCACCCTGAAGATGTGAAACATTACACGACTGAGAAATTACGAGAAGAGTTTTTAATGGAAAAACTGTTTGTTGAGAATGTTGGGACATTGAGTTATAGCCATGTGGATCGAATAATTTACGGCGGCATCTATCCGATCGATCAAAAGGTGACATTGGATGCCGGTAAAGAACTTGCTGCAAAGTATTTTTTGGAGCGACGTGAAATGGGTGTTATTAATGTGGGTGGCCCTGGACGCATCGTCTGTGATGGAGATACTTTCGAAATTGATAACAAAGAAGCTCTCTATATTGGCAGGGGAACTGAGGAGTTATATTTTGAATCTGTTGACTCTAGTAATCCAGCAAAATTTTACATTAACTGCTGCCCGGCACATGCCAAATATCCAACTGTAAAAATTGACCAAGAAAAGGCAATTAAACGACCTATGGGAACAGATAGCAATATGAATAACCGTGTCATTAATCAGTATATTCACCCGGATGTATTAGATACTTGCCAGTTAAGTATGGGGATGACGGAGCTGCAAGAAGGAAGCGGATGGAATACAATGCCATGCCATACACATGAACGTCGTATGGAAGTCTATTTCTATTTTGATATGGAAGAAGACACACGCGTATTCCACCTAATGGGGCAACCAAATGAAACGCGTCATATCGTGATGGCAAATGAACAGGCAGTGTTATCGCCTAGCTGGTCGATCCACTCGGGTATCGGAACAAAAAATTATACGTTCATTTGGGGAATGTGCGGAGAGAATTTGGATTTTGATGATATGGACCACGTTGCCATGAAGGATTTGAAATAGACACTGGATGGGTGATGACAAATGAAAGTAATTATTTCCGACTGTGACCATGCTGATATTGAAATAGAACAAAGTATATTCAAAGAGAATGAACTTTTACTTGTACTGCAACAGAACCAGACAGAAGAGGATCTAATTCAAAATTGCCAGGAAGCGTCCGTCATTATTAATCAGTATGCGCCGTTTAATGAAAGGGTTTTCGCAAAGTTGCCTAACCTAAAATTGATTGTTCGTTATGGTGTAGGGGTTAATAATATTGATTTGCAAGCGGCAACGAAATACGGTGTGCAAGTTTGTAATGTTCCTGACTACGGAACCCATGAAGTTGCAGATCATGCATTGGCATTAATGCTAGCGCTTACACGGAAAATAACGAAAATGGAACGTTTAGTTAAAGCGGGCGAGTGGGATTATCAAGCTAGTATCCCAATCTATCGCCATAGTGAACAGATTGTTGGGATTATAGGTGTGGGACGCATCGGTTCTGAGTTTGCCAAAAAAGTTCATGCACTGGGCTGCAAAGTGATTGCACATGATATATCTGCAGAACGTAAAAACTATGATTCTAGTTTATCGTTTATTGAATTTGTAGAGTTTGAGCAGCTTGTAGAGCAAGCTGATATTATATCAATCCACTGTCCATCAGACCAAGCGATGAATTTATTTGATGAAAATGTGTTTAAAAAAATGAAGCCGACTAGTTTTCTGATCAATGTTTCACGGGGAGGCATTGTCGACGAAGACGCTTTATACGAAGCACTTGCATCAAACAAAATTGCAGGTGCAGCTTTAGATGTTGCACTTAAGGAGCCGATGGATTCAGATTCTCCGCTGCTAGCACTAGATCAATTTATTCTGACACCGCATATGGCTTGGTATTCGGAACAAGCAGCACAGGAGTTAAAGAGAAAAGTTGCACAAGAAGCAGTGAGATATGTGAAGAATGAAGAGCTTCATTATCCTGTTAATAAAATCTAATTTAAAAATCATATTGGAGGGGACCAAGATGAAAAAATCAATTAAACAATTACTATTTTTAGGGGTTATGGGATTAGTATTAGTTATTTTAGCAGCTTGTGGCGGGGAGGAAGCATCAACTACCGAAGCAGAAGAAACTTCAAATGGTGAAACACAAGTATTGAAATTGGCATTTAACCAACCGGAAAACCATCCACAATATAAAGCGATGGAGGAATTCGGAAAGAAATTTAATGAACGTACAAACGGAGCATATGAAATCGAGATTTTTCCAAATGAATTGTTGGGTGCACAACGCGAAACCATTGAATTAGTACAAACTGGAACAGTACAAATGTCGATTGTTGCTGGTAGTTTACTAGAGAACTTCAATGAAGATTTTGCCGTATTTAACTTGCCGTATGTATTCGAATCAGCAGAACATCAGATGTCAGTATTAAACGATCAAGAAGTTGTCGGAGATTTATATTCTTCACTGAAAGATCAAGGTTTATTTATAGCCGGTGCATTCCACTCAGGCGTACGTAATGTATATAACAGCGAAAAGCCAATTAATACACCGGAAGATTTAAATGGAATGAAAATTCGTATCATCGAGTCGGATACAAATATTCAAATGATGGAACAAATGGGTGGTACAGGTACACCTATGGGCCAAGGAGAAGTATATACAGCAATTCAATCGGGCGTAATTGACGGTGGGGAAAATAACGAACTTATCTACTCAAATCTTAAACACGCTGAAATTGCTCCTTACTATTCTTATACAAAGCACTTAATGTTCCCGGATTACCTACTGATCAACTCAAACTTATTTGATGGCATGAGTGAAGAACATCAACAAATTTTTAAAGAAGAACTAGCGGTCGCGATTGACCGTGAAGTAGAAATGTGGGAAGAAGACGTACAAAAAGCCATTACGGATGCAGAAGCTGCAGGGGCAAAATTCAATGAAGTAGATGTAGAACCGTTCCGTCAAGCTACTGAATCAGTTGTACAAGAGAAGCTGGCTTCCGAAAATGCTAAAGCGTTATACGAAAAAGTTCGCGAAGCAGCGAAATAAGTGGTGGTGAATTCATATGGAAACAGTCAAGAATTGGCTAGATAAGATTTTATCAACTATATGCGTCGTATTATTCGGCGCATTAGTTCTCCTAGTGACATGGCAAGTTTTCACACGTTTTATATTAAACAATCCAAGTACTTTTTCAGAAGAATTAGCAAAATATTGTTTTGTATGGTTAGTCCTGTTTGGGGCTGCATTTGTCTTTGGGGAAAATGGGCATATGCGAATCGAATTTATCCAAGATGCTTTGCCAAAGAAATTTAAAATGGCAGTTCAAATTTTTATAGAGTTAAGCATTATTGCTTTCTCAGCTCTTGTATTATTATCTGGTGGTTTAGCAATAACAAAATTAGCCTGGGCACAAATGTCCGCCGCTTTACATATACCGGTTGGCTATTTGTATTCAGTCATGCCAATTTGCGGAGTAATCGTTATATTCTATTGCATTTACAATATCTACTTTATTCTAAAACATAAAAAACCACTGGAAATTTTGTAATGACAAGAGGGGAGGTATGACAGATGATGTCAGCAGGGGTAGCAGGTTTAATTTTATTTGCTGGTGTAGCATTTTTTCTAATAATCGGTGCGCCGATTAGTATCAGTGTCGGAATTGCATCAATGCTTGCGATGTTTTCCATGTTGGATCCTGCAAATGCAGTTCAAACATCGGCACAACGTATGTTTACGGGAATGAACTCATTTACACTACTAGCCATTCCATTCTTTATTTTGGCTGGTGTAATTATGAATAACGGTGGCATTGCGATGCGTCTGGTAAATTGCGCGAAAGTATTATCAGGACGTATGCCTGGATCATTGGCACAAACAAATGTATTAGCCAATATGATGTTTGGTTCGATTTCTGGATCAGGTGTTGCAGCTGCAGCAGCAGTGGGCTCGACAATGGCACCGATGCAGGAAAAAGAGGGATACGATCGTACGTTTAGTGCTGCTGTCAATATTGCATCCGCACCAACAGGTATGTTGATTCCCCCGAGTAATACATTGATTGTTTTTTCTTTAGTAAGTGGTGGAACATCGATTGCAGCATTATTCATGGCAGGTTATATTCCGGGAATCCTATGGGGACTTGCATGTATGGTTGCCGCTTATGTGATTGCAAAGCGAAAGGGCTATAAAGGAAATGAAAAAGTTCCTTTTAATATTGCATTAAAGGTCTTTATCGATGCGATTCCCTCACTTCTCTTAATCATCATTGTAATTGGTGGAATTATATACGGTGCCTTTACAGCTACAGAAGGTTCGGCCATTGCGGTAGTTTATGCATTGTTGCTCTCGTTTTTATACAAAACGATTAAAGTTAAAGATCTACCAAGAATCTTAATGGAATCAACGCGTACAACTGCAATTGTTATTTTCTTGATAGGTGTTTCCACAATTATGTCATGGGTGATGTCTTTTACAGGTATCCCACAGCTAATTGCTGACACGCTATTAGGATTTACGGATAGCATGATCGTGATTTTAATCATCATGAATATCGTTCTTTTAATAGTTGGTACGTTCATGGATCCAACACCGGCTATTTTAATATTTACACCTATTTTCTTACCTATCGTTACGCAGTTTGGTATGGATCCGGTACATTTCGGAATCATGGTTGTTTTCAATTTAAGTATTGGGACAATTACCCCGCCGGTAGGACCTGTTCTGTTTGTCGGAGCACGTGTAGCCAAATTGAAAATCGAACAAGTAATCCGCCCATTGATACCATTTTTTGCAGTAACGATTGTGGTTCTGTTGATCGTAACGTATGTTCCGGAACTTTCACTATGGTTACCAAAGGTATTTGGACTTATTAAATAGCAAAAAAAGCGTCCAAAGGTATTTGTAAGAGCTACTTTTGGTCGCTTTTCTTTTAAGCCGTAGGGCAATTTTAAAAAGGGGGATAAAAAGCGTGAAAGCAATTGTTTACACAGCGCCCAATACTGTTGAATGTAGCGAAGTAAATCAACCTAATGTGCCCCAAGGGTATGTACTATTAAAAAATGCTTATGCAGGGATTTGTGGAACAGACTTAAATATATTTGCGGGTACTCATCCTCGTGCACAAGCTCCCCTTATTCTGGGGCATGAATTCTCGGCAACAATCGAAAGCGAACATCCAAAATACCAAATTGGAACAAAAGTGACGGTTAATCCTTTGATTAGTTGCGGGACTTGTGTTCCATGTAGCACGGGGCAATCTCATGTATGCGAGGATTTGAGATTAGTAGGGATTGATGTTGATGGTGGAATGGCAGAGTATGTGGCGGTAGAGGCAGATAAAGTGATTCCCTTACCTGAAAACGTATCGTTACAACTTGGTGCACTTTCTGAGCCTATCGCAGTAGCCGTACATGCTGTTCGGACAGCAAAGTTCTTGGCAGGGGATCACGCGGTAGTGTATGGAGCGGGGACAATTGGTTTGTGTGTAGCTTTAACATTAAGAGCCTATGGAGCATCCGAAGTCATTGTCATTGAAGCGAATGAACTTCGTCTACAAAAAGCAAAAGAATTAGGGTTTTTGACGCTTGATTCAATGAAGGATGATGTAGTGACCGAGTTGGCCAAAATGACAAATCATGTAGGAATTGACTATGTATTTGATTGTGCAGGACATCCGGCTGTCATCAGGCAAGTAACAGAAATCGTAAAAGTACAAGGAACGATCGTGATTGTAGCAGCTTATAAGAAACCAACTGAAATGAATTTAATTCAGGGGATGTTTAAAGAATTATCAATTCAATTTGTTCGAGTATATACAAAACGTGATATTGAGCTAGCACTTGATTTAATCAATAAGGTTCCTCAGTTTTCGGAAATCATTACCCATGTCCTAAGCCCGGAACAGGCAATGGAAGGGTTCGAATTACTTACAACACCAACAAATGCGATAAAAGTTTTGTACGCATTCTAGGAGGAAATTCATGCACCGATTATTTGATTTGACTGGTAAAAATGCCGTCGTGACAGGCGGCAGTCGCGGATTAGGGAAGGAAATTGCTCTAGGTTTGGCTGAAGCGGGGGCGAATGTGGCAATTATCTCAAGAGTGGAATGTCCGGAAGTTGTATATGAGCTGGAACAGTTTGGAGGGAAGGCCGTATCGATTGCTTTTGATATCGGCAATTTAGAAATGCATAAAGAGCTTCTATCTATAATAGAAGAAAAGCTTGGGAAAATCGATATCTTAGTAAATAACGCTGGTGTTCAAAAACGACACCTGGCAGTGGAATTTCCGCAAGAAGATTGGCACTATGTGATGAATGTAAATGCTAACGCCGTATTTAGCTTGTGCCAAGTTTTTGGAAAGCCCATGCTGGAACGAGGAAGAGGGAAGATTATTAATGTTGCTTCCTTGCTATCGTTTCAAGGTGGATTTACTGTTCCGGCCTATGCTGCAAGTAAAGGTGCGGTGATGCAGTTTACGAAATCCTTGGCAAATGAATGGGCATCCAAAGGGGTCAACGTAAATTGTGTTGCACCAGGTTATATGGCAACGGATATGAATGAAGCACTCATCAATGACAAGGTGAGAAGTCGTCAAATCATGGATCGCATCCCAGCAGGACGTTGGGGAACAGGAGAAGATATGCAGGGGGCCGTCATCTTCTTGGCATCAAGCGCCTCGGATTATGTACATGGTTTTACGATTGCAATTGATGGTGGCTGGTTAGGTAGATAAAAGCATACCAGAAATTTGAATCGGCAATCAGACAATTGAAATCTAATTGGAAATGGAGAGAGGATTCATGAGTTTTCAGCTTGACTATTTTTCACTAAAAGGGAAAACAGCACTTGTTACAGGTGCTCGTACAGGGATTGGGCAGGCGATTTCCGTTGGGCTTGCTGCAGCAGGAGCCCATCTAATATTAGTGGGTCACCAAGATAATATGCATGAAACGCAAGAGCAAATTGTTAAAGTACAAGGCACTTCTGAAACGTTTCTAATGGATCTTGGCGATGTTGACGGTTTAGGAGCAAAGCTACAACCAATATTGGAAAAATATCAGATTGATATTTTAGTCAATAATGCAGGGGTTATCTATCGTGAGCCTGCAGCAGCGCATAACATGCAGGAATGGAATCGGGTATTGGATGTCAATATCAATTCAGTATTTACGCTTTGCCAGACAATTGGGAATCAAATGCTTGCCAACGGAGCAGGAAAAATTATCAATATTGCTTCCTTATTGTCGTTCCAGGGAGGAATTAATGTACCGAGCTATACCGCGAGCAAGCATGCCATTGCAGGATTGACTAAAGCGCTAGCAAACGAATGGGCATCAGGTGGAGTACAAGTGAATGCCATTGCCCCTGGCTATATCTCAACAAATAATACAGAGGCACTTCGTAATGATGAACAACGCAATAAATCCATTTTAGAACGCATTCCAGCAGGGCGTTGGGGTCAGGCGGATGATTTAGCAGGGACAGCGGTATTTTTGGCATCGCGTGCATCGGATTATGTATCAGGTCATGTTTTAGTTGTAGATGGAGGCTGGATGGGCCGCTAAATCGATATGAGTGAGGGTTAATGATATGGATATTATTACAATTGGAGACGGCATGATTACATTTGACCCATCCGTTAAAGGTCCATTACGCTATGTTGATGAGTTCAAAAGGAAAATTGGCGGAGCGGAATTAAATGTCATCATTGGCTGTGCACGTTTAGGATTGAAAACAGGTTGGATCAGCCGACTAGGCAAAGATGAGTTTGGTAGGCATATTCTTAATACGGTCCGTGGGGAAGGGATTGATGTTTCGGAAGTTAAGCTCATCGAGGGCTATCCGACATCCCTGAATTTCAAGGAAGTCCATGCATCAGGCGATAGCAAAACATTCTATTATCGTCATAAGTCCCCAACGGAAACGTTAAAGGTCGAAGAGTTGCCAATTGACTATATTAAAAACGCGAAAATCTTGCATGTCACGGGAGTATTCCCTGCGATCCTTGAACAAAATCGCCAAATCATTCTACAAGCGCTGAAAATTGCGAAACAGAATGGTGTAAAAGTTTCCTTAGATCCAAATATACGATTGAAACTTTGGTCTAAAGAACAAGCCCGAGAAACGCTGTTAAGCTATTTGCCGTATGTCGACTACTTATTAACCGGTCGTGAGGAATTGGAAATATTATTTGAAACTTCACGGGAAGCGGAAATCATTCAGGCGCTCCAAAACTATGAACTAACGCATATTATCGTAAAAGATGGCGCAAAGGGAGCATTCTATTTAGAGAATGATAGATTGAATGAAGTAGCAGGATTTACTGTCGATAAGGTTGTCGATACGGTTGGTGCTGGTGACGGTTTTGATGCGGCTTTTCTTTATGGCATCATACAAAACTGGTCTGTAGAAAAATCTATTAGACTGGCGAATGCTGTAGGAGCAATGGTTGTACAAGTAGAGGGGGATAATGAAGGGCTTCCCTATTTAGAAGATGTTGAAGTGTTTTTAGGAACGCGTGAAAAAATCGAACGATAGGAAGATGCAACATGTACAGTAAATTACAGGACATTCGGTTAATACCGGTGTTACGGAAAGTACCCTACGAACTATGCCAAGAACTTGTGAAAGCATTAAATGACGGGGGCATAAAAGCGGTCGAAATTACAATGGATTCTGAAAATGCCGCTGAAATGATTCGAGAAATAAAACTGCAAAATGATGGAGATTTATTGGTAGGCGCGGGAACGGTTTTAACATTGGAAGATTGTGAAAAAGCGCTGAAGGCAGGTGCTGAATTCATCGTTTCGCCTTCCTTGAATATGGATGTTGTAAAGAAGTGTGTTGAACGGAAAACCCCGGTAATCCCGGGAGTATTTACACCGACCGAAATGCAGACTGCCTATAGTGCAGGAGCCAAAATGATCAAGCTTTTCCCGGCTTCATCCCTTGGAACAAAGTTTATAAAGGATGTAAAGGGGCCATTGGGACATATCCAAATGATGACGACTGGTGGCATTAATCTAGAAACAGCAAGATCGTATTTGGAAGCAGGAGCTAATATTGTAGGAGCAGGCAGTGATCTTATTAAAAAAGAGTGGCTTCAATCCAAAAATTGGGAAGCAATTACGAACGAAGCCATTGCGTGGAATAAGAGTTTGCAATAATTAATTATACAGTGCCCCCTATTGAAAGAAGCAAACTTTTGTATCCAAGAAAATAGGATGGAAAACTCAAAAAGGATACGCCCAAGAGCAGTTTCTTGAGCAGTATCCTTTTTATTTTGTATTGTCATCCCATCTGCCCCAGATAGATGGATACGGCATGCGTGCGGTTCTTTGCACCTAATTTGATAAGGATGGATTTAATATATTGCTTGATGGTTGCTTCACTTAAAGCGAGCAAACTTGTAAGTTCCTTTGTTGATAGTCCGTTTGCAAGCGCTCTCAAAACTTGATTTTCGCGAGGACTTAGTTTCGGGTGAGCGTAGTTTTGGGGTTGGACGAATAGCTCGCCTGTTAACTGTCCGAAAATGGTGAATTGCTCCAATTCCTGCTCGTTGAATCGAACATTATTTTTTATAAACTCACAGCATATATAAGCAATGGTCATATTATTGACAACGATTGGAATGACCAGCAAGGCTTTCAATGGTTCAGTGCGATGATAACGGCTTGAAATGAGGGTGATGATTTCCTTTCCTTCATGGTAAGTCGTTTTGCGTTTTTCAACGGCGGTCTTAACAATCGGCAAAGAGCGGATATCATCCCGAATATAAGAAATGGACTGAAGTTGTCCGTCCTGCATTGCAGCGACCCCTTCACCGACAGAACCAATTGGACTATATCGGAAAAAAGAAATCTTTTCACAAAAGGATAGTTCGTCCAAGGCGAGGAGAATATGACATATTTTTTCTTCTTGAGTCTGTAAATGAATACAATCAGCTAGTTTTTCTTCTAATGCCCACGCAAGTTTTTGCATTTCTATCACTCCTTTATGTTTTATATGATTGGAATCTATTAAAAAGTAGTAATCTGCTTAAAAAATTTATCCCATTTAGAGTAGGTAAAATAGCTAAAAGTAGGAATGTCTAGGACAGGCCATCGTTGGTAAGATGATATTACATACGAAAGTCTGAAATTTCTGTAGCGGAAAGGGTGAACAAAATGTAAGCGTTTTACCGCAGACAATCAGTATCGGGTTATGAATAAGTTACCTACAAATCTTTCGAACATATAAGGGGGAAAACTATGGGAGAAAAGAAATTTGATGCAGTTGTCATTGGGGCTGGGTTTGCAGGGCTTTATATGTTGCATAGGTTACGAGAGCGCGGATTATCGGTAAAAGTCATTGAAGCTGCTGAAGGTGTAGGGGGCGTATGGTATTGGAGCCGCTATCCAGGGGCGAAATGTGACTCTGACTCTATTTTTTATAATTTCACATTCTCTGAGGAACTCTATAAAAAATGGCGCTGGAAGGATCGCTATGCTTCTCAGCCCGAGATATTGGAGTACTTAAACTTTGTTGCGGACGAACTGGATTTGCGCAGGGATATTCAATTTAAAACACGCGTGAACAAAGCGAGTTTCAATAATGAACGAAAGCAATGGGAGATACAAACCGATTCCAATGAAACCTTCGTAGCGAAATACTTCATCAGTGGGGTTGGCTGTTTATCCACAACGAATATACCTCCATTTGAGGGAACAGAAACTTTCAAAGGCGAGCAATATCATACAGGGCGTTGGCCACATGAAAAAGTAGATTTTACTGGGAAACGTGTCGTCATGATTGGAAATGGGTCGAGTGGTGTTCAAGCAATGCAAGAGATTGCAAAAGAGGCCAAGGAACTTACTTTACTAATGCGAACGCCTCACTATGTGGCTGAAGCACGAAACAAGAAGTTAACGAAAGAAGAACAAGATAAGGCAATTGAGAACTATCAAGCGATTCGCGATTCATTTTCAAGTACACCTGGTGGGATAGACCTATATACTACTGGAAAATCGGCTACTAAATTTGATGCAGAGCAACAGAAGGAGACACTGGATTATATTTGGAAAACAGGTGGACTAGCATTAGGTACTGTTTATACAGATACAGGTGCGAATAAAGAAACGAATTTCGTTGTTTCCCAATATGTTCGCGATAAAATCGATGAAATTATCGAGGATCCGGAAAAAGCCCAACTGCTGCATCCTGATTATTACATTACAACGAAGCGATTGATCATCGGAACAAACTTCTACGAGATATTTAATGAGGAGCATGTGAATCTAGTCTCGATAAAAGACAATCCAATCGAGGGGATTGTCGAAAATGGCGTGAGGTTAAAAGAGGGAACAATTGAGGCGGATGTCATTATTTATGCAACGGGCTATGAAGCAATGACAGGCTCACTTCTGAAGATTGATATTCAAGGAAGGGATGGCCAAACGATTCAAGAAAAGTGGGGAGAAGGGCGAGATGTCAAAACGTATCTTGGCCTGACAATGGAAAACTTCCCGAACTTCTTTATGATTACTGGTCCACAAAGTCCTTCTGTATTAACGAATATGCCTGCTGCCATTGAGCAGCATGTTGACTGGATTGACAAGTGTATTGCGTATTTAGAAACGAATGACTTGCAAACTATCGAGGCTCAAAAAGTTTCCGAGACGAAATGGGGAAAACAATGTGATGACTTGGCTAATACAACATTATACCCTCATACAAATTCTTGGTATACAGGAGCCAATATTGATGGAACGCAACGCGGGTTTGTGATTTATGTAGGTGGGTTGAATAATTACAAAGTGATTTGTGATCAAGTGGCAGATAACAATTATGAGGGCTTTTCTTTTGAAAAAGCACATGCCAATGTAGTGCTTCAATAAGTAACCGAGAAATTGAAGTAGCTTTCATTTCTTAATAATACTAAGGGGGAATTTGTAATGAAAAACCGTGTGAATTCAGAGATTGTCGATATGCTAGATTTATTTCCACCACTAGACCTAGATAATTATGAGGCGGCACGTGCTGCAGCAGCGCAGGCACCATTAGCTCCACAAGATCCAAATATCACGATTACCGACAAGATCATTGAAGGTCCGGATGGCAATGATCTACGTCTTCGAATCTATGAGCCTGTTTCAAAATCGGAAGAATTGGCCGGTCTATTATGGATTCATGGCGGCGGCTATGTATTGGGATCGCCTGAAGAAAACGATGGGTTATGCCAGCAGTTTGTAAATGAAGCAGGATGTGTTGTTGTATCTGTTGACTATCGATTAGTTCCCGAGCATCCATACCCAGCGCCATTGGAAGATTGCTACGTGGCCCTGAAATGGTTTGCAGACAATGCAAAAGAATTGGGTGTTGATGCTAATAGAATCGGGATTTCAGGATTAAGTGCAGGTGGTGGCTTGACTGCAGGATTATCATTGCTGGCAAGAGATCGCAAAGGACCGGAGATTTGCTTCCAAATGCCTCTATATCCAATGATTGATGACCGCAATAATACACCATCAAGTCACGAAATTACGGGCAACTATATTTGGAATCATGACCTTAATGAAAAAGGCTGGTCTTTCTATCTGAATGGTGAAAACGGGAAAGACAATGTACCAATCTATGCGGCTCCAGCTAGAGCAACAGTGGAAGATCTTCAAAACTTACCTTATACGTATACATGTGTAGGGCAGCTGGACCCATTCCGCGATGAAACTTTAACTTATGTAACAAAGCTTGCTCAAGCGGGAGTTGACGTTGAATTCCATCTATACCCTGGTGGCTACCATGCCTACGAAATCGTTAATCCGGAGGCCGAAATCAGTAAACGCACAAATCAGGAATACGTCAATGCAGTAAAGCACGCGTTGAACCGTACAAGTTCAGTACCAGCGAAATAACTTAATGTGAAGGGTTGCCTAAAAGAGGGCAGCCCTTTTTTCTATGGAATAGAGACTCTTCCATGTCGGCAGTCCGGAAACTAAAATTTTGTGTACAAAACAGTGAATATTCTTTGAATTCCTTTCGAATTTTCGGTAAAGTTTAAGAGTAATTAATTCTATACTCGAAATAGTAGATTGAAGGGGAAATGTAGAATGACAATTTCTAAGACAATTACTTTAGCAAATGGTGTTGAAATGCCACGCGTTGGTTACGGTACATTCCGTATGAAAGACCATGAACTTGCGTATCAAGGAGTGAAAGATGCTCTGGAGGCAGGCTACCGTGCCATTGATACAGCGGCGATTTACGAAAATGAAGAAGCAGTGGGCAGAGCCATCAAAGACTCCGGAATTGCGCGTGAAGAGCTATTTATTACAACAAAAGTATGGAATACAGATCAAGGCTACGACCAAACATTAAAAGCTTTCGAAACGTCCTTGAAAAAATTGGATCTAGACTATGTAGACCTATACTTAGTGCACTGGCCAAAACCAACATTAGTAGAGACATACAAAGCAATCGAACGTTTATATGAAGAAAAACTAATCCGTGTTCCTGGGGTTTCGAATTTCCATGAACATCATTTCGAGCAACTATTTAAAGAGTGCTCTGTCAAACCTATGGTCAACCAAGTCGAATGCCACCCTTCTTTATCACAAGATGCTTTGCGTGAATTCTGTGCAAAAGAAAATATCGTGATAACAGCTTGGGCACCACTAGGTACAGGAATCGTGTTTACACATCCAGTTGTGAAACAATTGGCGGCGAAGTACGAAAAAACACCGGCACAAATCATTTTGCGCTGGCAATTAGAAATCGGCAACATCGTCATTCCAAAATCATCAACACCTGAACGAATTGCAGATAACCTAAATATCTTTGACTTCAGCCTGCAAAACGATGAAGTCGCAGCAATCACAGCACTAAACACAGACCACCGCACATCACTAAACCCGGATGATGGGTATAACCAATAATTAAAGTTATGGGCACTTTCTCTTGCAGAAAGTGCTTTTTTAATTTTTAATTACTGTACGGGGTATAGAGTGGCTGTAGTTTATGAATATACTATCTACTCCTAAATCTTACATTTTTTCACAGACGTTCTCCTTGCTGGCCCTCACCATCCTAGCAATCAGAATTGGGCCAAGTATATAGCAAATCAGACTCGTATAAAGACCGGGGAAATAACCGCCAACCATGATGGAGTAAACCGTATGTTGAATGGCTTGAATACAGACGCCCATTATTATAAAAAACCAGGCGATTAATATTGGAAATTTAATATTCTTTTGCATGGCTATGCCTGTTATTCACATGACCATATCCTCATATTCTAAATATTTTTATTATAACAACTTTTTGTATGAGACGAAAATTCACATAAAAACACTTGCATTAAAACTAAAAACCGAATATTATTTATTTCGTTGTGTTAAATGTTCGTATTTAGGAGGTTGAACTTTTTGTTTCGACTAAAAGAAAATAATACTACTGTAAAAACTGAAATTTTAGCAGGTTTAACGACTTTCTTTACAATGGTATACGTTGTAATCGTTAACCCTTCAATTCTATCTATTACTGGTGTGCCTAGTGAACAAGTATTTACAGCGACAATTATCGCTGCTGTATTTGGTACGTTATGGTTAGCACTATTTGCAAATTATCCAATCGCAATGGCTCCGGGTATGGGCCTGAACGCATTCTTTACGTTCACGGTTGTCCAAGCTTCTAAAGGTGAAATTGACTATATGACAGCCTTTTCTGCTGTATTCGTAGCCGGTATTATTTTCTTCATTATTAGCTTAACGCCTTTACGACAAATGCTCGTAAAAGCAATTCCAAATAACTTAAAATTAGCCATTACGGCTGGTATCGGTTTATTCATCGCATTCATCGGTATGCGTTCAGCAGGCCTGGTGACAGGTGACGAATCAAACTTAGTAAAATTAGGCGATTTATCGAGCCCTATGGTTTGGTTAACAATCGTAGGTGTTTTTGTTACCGCTATTTTAATCATGTACCGTGTATTCGGTGCAATTTTCTGGGGTACGATTGTCACAGCAATAATCGCTGCATTTACTGGCAACTTAACATTTGATGGTGTTGTTGCTATGCCAGCATTACCAGAAGGTATTTTAGTATGGAATCCAATTGAAGCATTTGGCGATGTAATTAAATACGGCTTATACGGGACAGTATTCTCGTTCATTTTAGTTACATTATTCGACACGACAGGTACAATGGTCGGCGTCGCTAAACAAGCTGGTATTTTAAAAGATGATAAACTACCACGAGCACGTCAAGCATTCCTTGGTGATTCATTAGCAACAACAATCGGTTCAATGTTTGGTACAAGCCCCACAACGGCTTACGTAGAATCTTCTTCTGGCGTAGCAATGGGTGGACGTACTGGTTTAACGTCGTTAACAGTTGCAGTACTATTTTTAATTACTGCATTCTTCTCACCATTAGCGGGTGCGTTAGCAAGTGTTTCTGCCATTACTTCACCTGCATTAATTATCGTAGGTAGTTTAATGATTGGTGCTGTTCGCGGTATCGAATGGGATAAAGTTGAAGAAGCAATCCCAGCATTTTTAGTTATTTTACTCATGCCATTAACATCTAGTATTTCAACTGGTATCGCATTCGGGTTTATTTCTTACCCTTTATTTAAGTTATTCAAAGGTGAAGGTAAAGATGTTCACCCATTACTTTACTTCTTCGCGATGTTATTCATTATCCAGTTAGTATTTATGCCTCACTAAAAATTTCAAGCCTCTCGTTTAAAAGCAAGAGGCTTTTTTTTTTGCCAGGCATGGCAACTATCTAGGTAGTGAAAGTCTACTGTGGAGGTACACATCAACCAACCACTAAGGAAGCGCAAGGTACTTATGGCGAGATTGCCCCATTACTACAATAAATTCAATAAGAAAAGGCATCAATCCTTCTTGGATCAACGCCCTCTAGATTAATTCATTTCTTAAAATCAACTACATAACAGTTCCACTTCACAATAAATATATCGAAAAATTATTATTGAATTTTGAGTTAATAGTAAAAGCGACTAACTAAATTGAATTACCTAAAATTATCGATTTGGCATATTTGGGTTTTGTTCATGAAGCTGCCAATAATATTGGACCAGTTGATTCTCATACTTAAAATGCAATTCGTAAAAATACATATGCAATTTCGGATCTATATGTTCATAATATTTCGCTAAAGTGCCATATAAACTTGTCATTTGAAGAAGTTGTGCTAAACGTGGATCCATTGATTCTCTCCTTTTTCTTTTCATCTATAAACAACGTATTCAAATGTCATGAAGCCCATTAGGCTAATGTCTATCCGAAGACAATATACATTCAACAATCGGGCGCTTTCCTGAATAAGGAAAGTGCTTTATTCAATTGAAGGGCCGTTTAACTGTACAAGAGGAAATAAAGTCAAGGGTTATTTGGGTTCGCTCATAAAATGTGAGTTATTGCAAAGAATAGATTCATGTCTAAAATCATTCTTTGGAGGTCAACCCAGCTATGACTGAACATCAAACAAAGCTTACATCTAGTGAAATAGCCTCAATATGGACTAACTATATGAATGATAGTATGTCTAAGTGCATCTTAGGTTATTTTTTAAAACATGTAGAAGATGATGAAATCAAATCGATTGTACAGTTTGCTTACGATCTTTCAACTGCACATATAAAAAAATTAACGAGCATATTTCAAGAAGAACGTATCCCGGCACCTATTGGGTTTACAGACGGGGATGTTAATATGCAAGCGCCACGAATGTACACGGATATGTTTATGTTAAATTATATTCACCATATGTCTAAAATTGGAATGCTCTCATTCAGTACATTCACTTCTATGGGTGCCAGGGAAGATATACGAAATTATTTCACTGAAGGTCTGAACGAATCATCAAAGTTATTTAATAGTTGTTCGAATGTTCTTCTTTCAAAAGGATTATTCTTACGAGCACCTTATGTAGCTTATCCAACCGAAACTGACTATGTAGACTCAAAAAAATATTTAAGTGGGCTAAATCCTTTCAGCAATAAACGTCCTTTAAACATGGTTGAGATATCTCATTTATTCATCAATATACAAACGAATCTCATAGGGACAAAAATTGCCCAGAGTTTTGCTCAAGGTTCATCAATAGAAAAAGTTCAAAAATATATGTTAAGGGGAAGGGATATTGCACAGAAACACATTCAAGTATTTGCAAAAGTTTTACTTGAGAATAATATACAGGCTCCTGCATCATCTGATATTTGCATAACAGATTCCATCGATGCGCCTTTTTCCGACAAGCTAACTATGTTTTCAATATCTTTATTAAACTCATCAGGAATAGGAAATTACGCAATGTCGGCGGCGGCAAGCCAAAGAAGTGATCTCATTCTTCACTATGAACGATTATCGGGTGAAGTTGCTCAATATGCGAAAGATGGGTTTGATATCTTGATTGAACATGCATGGCTAGAACAACCACCAGGAACAACTGACAAGGACCAAATCGTGAAGAAAAAAGATACTATGGATTAATTTTAGAATGTCAAAGGAAGGTCGAATTGAAAAAGTCTTTTGGAGTGTCGCATTACCAGGCTTTGGACAAATATTAAATGGTCAGTTTATTAAAGGTGTTTTTTTTGTTGGACTAGAAGTTTTAATCAATGTTCAAGCAAATTTAAATAAAGTGATTATCTACAGCTTTCAAGGCAACATGAAAGCAGCTATTGAAAATACCAATTATGCTTGGCTCATGTTTTATCCTTGTCTTTACATGTTCGCAATATGGGATGCTTATCGATATGCCGAGGGAGAGGTATCCCCTTATATCTTTCTTCCATTTGTCTTTAGTGCCTATTTCGGAACTATAGGGGTAACTTATTCCTCTAGATTAGAGCTATTCGGGGTTCTATTGGGCCCTGTTTTTTTACCGATACTATTTTTGATTTCAGGAATATGCATTGGTTTTTTTATTAAAATTATCGTTAAATATGTTAAAAAAGCATTAACTGTTTCTTGCAGATAATGGCGTATATGCAGGAGCTTTTATTCAACAATCGGGCGCTTTCCTTGAGGAAGGAAAGTTTTTAATCAATTGTAGGGCCATATTCTGGAGTAAAGCGTTTAAAAAGGAGATGCCACATTCAAATAGGAGGCATCTCCTTTTTTCCGTTAATAAGTGGTTACCTTGGCTGCTCTTTGAGCCGTGTAAATCCAGCGCTGCCACCAGGAGAGGTTATCCTGATATTCTTCCGCCTCAAGAGTGTAGAGGGCATCTTCATTCTTCCAAAGCCGTTCAAAATACCGTTCCATATCCAAGGCGAGCGCGCTATCATTTGGAGCTAGGATGCGTACGTTACTTTCCAGGTTGTAATTCTCCAAGGTTCGTTCCGTATAGTTGGCAGAACCGCTTGAAATGATTGTTTGTTCCGCTGTTTGAATCCAGATGGCTTTTGTATGGTATTGGCCGACGACGGTGTTGTACCAGCGAATGTTGATTTGTTCATTTGTATCCTCAAGCAGCTCGTTCACAACCGGTCGATTCGGCAGACCGGACTTTTCCCGGCCGAATGAGTTTTCATTTGGGTCTAGAATCATATTTACCTGCACGCCCCGGTTTGCTGCATCTGTTAAGGTGTTGACAATGTCGCGTTGGGCAATGAAGTACATGCCAATCCAAATTTTATCTCCTGCTTTTGTATTCGCTAGATCTTTAAGCAGTGCGTCCAAAATTTTCTTCTCGGTCAAATATTGTACAGCATACTGGCCGTCATCTTGCTGGGGCATATCAGCCCTCGGCAATTTCGGACCACCTGACATGAGCGACACCGCTTCTTCCGCCTCCAGAATATCGTTAATGACGGGCCCCGTTACTTTCAAACCAAGATTTCCGTGGAAGCCACTTGCGTCATGCGGGTTTGATGATGTGATAATCGCTTCCTTTTCCGAAACGGCCGCTTTGCGGTGGTTGGCTTTCACGTTGAGCAGTTCCAAATAAGAAGATACGGTCATTTTTGGCGCTTTGCTTGACATGGCGTTGGCAATCCATCCTTTGTCGTTGTGGTCGAACCATTGAAAAATTAATCGGTATAAGCCTGAATAAATCGGCGTGGAATCCCGCAGCTGCTCTAAATCGGTGTAAACAATTTCTACCCCGGCTTCACGCATCTTCTTGAACCACGGGGTTTCATAGGAGCCATAGCCCTTATTGAGCGGATCGGTGATGAAAACAACCGGCATATCGGGATTGTTTTTCTTTTTCTCGGCAAGCTTGCCAGAGAGGATATTCGCGATTGACGGGAAATCTTCTTTTTCATCGAAATACCCATCCATCAAAAAGAAATCCACCACCACAAACTGTTCGGCTTCATCAATCATCGTGTAAACTTCATCAAATATATGATTCTCATGTTTCCGATTGGTCCCTTCCTGGTCTTGCGCATAAGTTAAATCCGTTAGCATTTCAATATTGTCTGTTCTATGCAAGTCTCCTTCATAGGAAACGTCCTCCGGCAACGGTTTATATGTATGCCATAACATTTCTCCTATATATAGCAAAATCAAAAGAAGTATAAGAGCGCTTATAACTTTTTTTCTGCCACTCCAGCTGTTCCATTTCTTCTGAACTTTTTTCATTGAAATTCCTCCAATACTCTTGTACTTTTAGTTCCCGTCTACAAGCAAAGTTAAACAGTGGTAGCTTGCATGGCGGCTGGAAGTTTTCAAGAAAATGCTAGTGGCGCTAGTATCTTTGGGAAATTACAATAGGTATTAGAAAAATGGAAAGAGACGGCTGAGAGAATATAGAGAAGGTTAGAGGCGGCATAACAAAAACGGTGGCTATTGATATTACAAGATCAATATTTTAAAAGAGACGAATGCTTTTATGTATATTACAAAAGATATTTACAGTGATAGTTAAATTATTGCTATTCCCTATGCGTCATTTTCTTATATGTGTGGTGTGAGAGCATAGAAAGGGATTAGAGGACTAAAAAAACTAAACTTAACTTTGGGAACAAAAACTGGACGGCTAGTAAATGCCATTAGAGAAGCTATTGATGGTATAGAATGTTTTTAAGTCGTGAACCATTTTAAAATGGCCAATCCTTCGAACTCCAACTATTGGTTGCAGTTCTTGAAGAGGGATTGTGTCTTTCTCAATAAACTAGCTAATAAAAGCTAATCGTTAATTCAACAATCGGGCGCTTTCCTTGAAAAGGAGAGGGCCTTTCTTCATGAAAAGGGCCAGATTGTCGAATAAGAATCAGCGTGGGTCGGCTTGTCCGTTATTCAGAAAAAGGGTTTGGGACCGGTAACAGGCGCTCTTTGACTTTTTTCGCTACTACCGTCCTTCCCTTTGAAGAAACGGTCTTTGGTATAGGGGATCTCGCCTCAAGATCTTCCCAGAAATCGGCGTTTTTAATGCCTAATATAATCGGGTTGAATGATGGGTTAAGCCCCAAACTTTTTTGTGTATCATAATCTTTAAGCGCAGTTAAAGCGGTTTTAGAAAGCAGCAAAATGGTGATGACATTCACCCAGCCGAGCAGACCGACACCTAAATCGGTAATGGCCCAAATCAGCGTTGCAGAATTCACTGCTCCGAAAACAACCATGCCAAGAAGTCCGATGCGGGCAACATGCGTAATGTATTTACCTGCTTTGTCCATATTCAGCATTTCTTTAATGAAAGCGATATTCGTATCCATTTTGTAGAAGTAGGTAATTAACGTAGTAAAACAGAACAGGAATAAAGAAATTGACATAAAGTATTGACCGAATGTTGGGGAAATCAGTGTACTTATAGCGGCCTGTGTATAAAGTTCAGGGTCAGCACCTGGGAAGTTGGTTACAATTGCTTCGCCAGCGCTTGGCACAACATTGTACATACCTGTAATCAAAATCATCAGCGCTGTTGCTGTACAAATAACGAATGTATCAATATAGATGGAAAAAGCTTGTACTAAACCTTGTTTAGCAGGATGCGAAACACTTGAAGCGCCAGATTCAAAGGTTTCCGTACCTAAACCGGCAGCACTTGAGAATACACCGCGCTGTACACCCATTGCAATGGCTGTACCAAGCAGGCCGGCAAATGTAGCGTTCAAATTAAGTGCACTTGTTACAATCAGTGATAACATCGCAGGAATTTCTGAAAAGTTCAGTACCAATAATGCGATACAAATCGCCACATATGCCAATGCCATGAACGGCACCAAGTATTCTGAAACTGTGGCAATACGTTTGACACCACCATAAATGATAATGGCCATAAAAGCAGCAAGCAGAAGACCTGTTGCTAGTGGGGGTATATTAAATGAATCCTGAACAGTTAAGGCAATTGTATTTGCCTGAACAGTCGGCCACAAAATCCCGATAACGATAATCAGAATCGTGGCGGAAATGATTGAAAACCATTTAAGGTTCAGCCCTTTATATATGTAAAATGGCGTACCTCCACGATATTCTCCATCGATTTTACTTTTGAAAATTTGCGAAAGGGTAATTTCGATAAATGAAGTAGCGGCACCTAAGAATCCCATAACCCACATCCAGAAAACTGCACCAGGACCACCGAGGCTGATGGCCGTAGCGACACCAACAATATTACCTGTACCGATACGACTTCCAAGCGACATCGCCAATGCCTGGAATGAAGAGATGCCAGCATTATCATTATTTTTTTCAAACAGTAATGTGATCATATCTTTAAAGCGTCGAACTTGGATAAACTTTGTTCTCAAAGTGAAAATTAGGCCAACAGCCAAGAATAAAAAAACGAGCGCATTACTCCAGATATACTTATTTAAAAAGTTTACTATTTCTAACATTAGAAACCACGTCCCCTGAGAAATTAATTTTAAATGAAGATTGAAATAATCGAGCTCTAATCATTTCATTCATTTAAGTTAAGAATGCTTTATTTGAGTTTTCCTTTAAAAATAAAATACTTAATACTGTAAATAACACAATCAAGTGGTTGCTAAACAAAAGTTCTTCGGTTTTGCAGTAAATTCATTAGAAATGATGATCCACAAACCCTTTCAAGTAGGTTGTTAACGGTGTTTTGCTTTATAAAAAAAATATTTCTTAGAAAGGGGATAAGCAAATGAAACATTTGAACAATGGGAACGGGTAGGGGTATTTAAATTTCTTTCATAAAATTTAGGGTAGTATCTACTTGGCTCAATGTTTAACAATTCATTTAAACTTATATGTGCAATACTAGAACAACTCTATGTATGTTAAAGGAAGCGGTCTAGATAGAATAAGGAAATATTAGGGAATTTAGTTATTATTATATAGTAGAGTGCTTCTCTTCTTTTATTTTCAAAAGGACGTGAGATTTTGACTGAATTATTTAGTGCTGGAAGGAAGGAAGATGCGTTAGTCGGGGTGCAGTTCAGTGTGCCTTTTTCAGCAGTAGGTCCATTTAACGGAATAAATGTATATTTATGTTATAATTGGAATTGTATTGTAAATAAATATGCTTTTCTTGCAATGTGGAGGAGAATTTGAATGACAGTTGCAGTACATCGCCAAAAAATCCAAATCCAATTGAAGTCCTACCTACTTTTTGTCGGGTTTGGATTGGTTGCAGGAATTCTAACTAGATTAACGGACTTTTTACCAAACGATGATTTATGGAGTTTCAGCTCAATAGCCACTTTATTTGGTTTTTGGATGTTAACAGTGACATTAATTATTTATTTTAGTTCCTCAAATAAAAATGCCGCTATTAACGTTTTATTATACATATTAAGCATGAATTTTAGTTTTTATTATTTGAAGTATCTACTTGGTTTTTTTATCCCAAGATTCTACAATGAAGATTTTCAATGGCATCTTTTTATACTGTATAGTGTTTTTGCCTTAGTGTGTAGTGCTATTAGTTATGTACTTTACTTTTGGAACAAAAATAACAAAACCAGTAACTTTTTGTACGCATTGCCTGTAAGCGGATTAGCTGCCGAAACAATTGGAGTAAGTATCTATTTATATAACAATCATACATTTTTATTTCAATTAATTTTTGATTCCCTAAGTTTAATAATATTAGGTTATTGGTTTTATCAAAAAGTAAATAATAAGTTAATTTATATAGCAACCATCGTAGCTATCTCTTTAATAGGTTATTTTTTGGTTTACCATCCATTTCTTTAAACATGCAACTGTTTAAGATTTTTCATTATTCAACAAACGGGCGAATTTCTTTAATAAGGATTGCATCTACTTTTATTAAGGGCCTTATAGCCTAATAACAACTACTGAATTTGGATATTTATGTTTCAATTTAAGCAAGAGTGTAAAGAAAGATACTTAAACTAATAGAGCAGAATACTTAAAATAAAAAGAGAGATCTTAATAATAAGAAGCCAATTCTTATAGTTATAAACAATTATATTGGAGTGTTTACATTGATAAGTTTTTTTGAATATAACTGGCAGGTAAGAGACGAATGGTTTGAATGGTGTAACCAACTTTCAAATGAGGAGTTGATAAAAGACAGAACTGGTGGAGTAGGGAGTATTTTATATACTCTTTTTCATATTATTGATGTTGAATATAGTTGGCTACGCGGTATTCAAGGCAAAGAAGACTTAGTATTTGAATTTGCAGATTATGATTCGCCTGAAAAGGTTAAATCTCTTTCTGATAGATTTCGAAATGAAATAGCAGAATTTCTAAAAAAAAATTTAGATGAATTAAAAGAGATAGAAGTATGTGTCCCTTGGGATGAAGATAAATATACTGTTGTGGAAATATTGCAACATATAATTGCACACGAAATTCATCACATTGGTCAACTCTCGATTTGGTCAAGAGAACTAGAACTCAGCCCAGTACCTGCTAATTTTATAGGAAGGAAATTTAATTCTATTCATTCTTATTAAATAAAGGGGCTTCAGTTGATTAACGATTTTCCACTTTCGCCACAATTCATGAGTAATTGTGCCTTTTTCAGTAAACGGGCCAGATTGTTGAGTAATAGAAACATTAATATATAAAACAATTCAGGTAGTGGGCAATGTTAAAATAGGACATTGTTGTTATTGTAAGGAGCTGAGAAATTGACTAATTTATATTTTGTTAGGCACGCACACTCTGCATATACATCTGATGAATTAAATAGACCTTTATCGGAAAAAGGTTTTGCTGATGCCACAATGGTAACAAAATTATTAAAAACAGAGGAAATTGGTATTGTTGTTTCAAGTCCATATAAACGAGCTATTCAAACTGTCGAAGGCATAGCACAATACATAAATACAGAAATAGATATTATAGATGGTTTGAAAGAACGTACTTTAACCACAGTCCCTGCCAAGGATTTTACTATTGCAATAGAGAAAGTATGGGAAGACTACAACTTCTCTTGGGAAGGTGGAGAGTCAAACTTTGTAGCTCAAAAAAGGGGGGTAGAAACCACATTTACCATACTAGAGAAGTACAAAGGAGAAAATATAGTTATCGGCACCCATGGAAATATAATGGTTTTGATCATGAATTTTTTTAACGGAGAGTATGATTTTTCCTTCTGGCAAAATCTCAATATGCCAGATATATATAAATTAACTTTTGATGGTAAAGTGCTAAAAAGCGTACAAAGATTGTTAATCAATGGAAAATAAAATATATCTTAAACTTACCAAAAAGACCGAATGATATTTCACAAACGGTCTTTTATATCCTCTTAAAAACCAACAATCAATAAAACTACATAAAGATAGGCATTCTTATGATTTTCGTTTTAGTAACTCGAAGATTCTTTGTAATTGAGCTTGCACCTGTGCTTGAAATTGAGCTTGCAACTGAGCTTGCGCTTCGAATTGAGCTTGTAACTCCGCTTGCAACTGAGCTTGCGCTTCAAATTGAGCCTGCGCTTGTGTATCACGGTTCGTAATTTGCGGGTTTACATGAACTTTAATTTTAGGGCCATCATATTTTTCATTTTTGCCAGGATTCAAATCTTTTGCTTGGTTCATCAGAAATCACCTCCTGCAAAGTAATTGGTTGATTTAATTCAGGCATGATTGACAGTTATTTTAGTAGATCAAGAATTTGCTGCAACTGAGCCTGTAACTGAGCTTGGAACTGAGCCTGTGCTTGCAATTGAGCTTGCAATTGAGCTTGGAACTGAGCCTGTGCTTCAAATTGAGCTTGCAACTGAGCCTGTAACTGAGTATCTACATTGTTAATAACTGGATTTACAATTACTTCAATATCTTTATTACCAATACCCATATTAATACCCCCTTTTTATAGTTGTTTTATACCTCTTAATATAGGTAATGAGGAACGTCGGTGACTTTTTGAAAGGCAAAGTCTATATATATTATGAGTAACTAGTGAGCCCTTGAAGGCTGATTACATGCTCTTTAAAAAAACTGCAGTCTATAATTAAAAGACGATGTGATAACATAGCGAGTGGAGAAATATCCCTAAAGTTGATTGAAATTATATCAATGTAAACTAATTCTGGACCGTCTCTTCTAATAAATTCACCTACTCTTAAGTGAGTGGGTCTTTTTTTAAGTAGAGGTTGTTGTGATTAAAATGGTGATTCCACTTTTGTATTTTAAAAAAATAATAGAAGGTCGTTTTTAAACTACCAGGAAAGAACCAGGTTATCTTTCATTCCCTGTTTTAGAGTTTACAATACACATAGATAGCATACGGGGGCGTCTAGTGTACGAGTAACCATATGATAAATTTGAATGTTACTAACCAAACCCCGATGAGCAGCATTCACGATTAATTCCCGTATCGCGAAGCTCATCGGCAAAAAGGACAGTTACTCCATTACAGCCAGTTAAAGGGGGGGCAATTCTTGAACTGGAAATTGAGCCTTATTCATTAATAGGGCCAGATTGTTGATAACCACTTTTAAGTAAATGGATATTAATGTTTATTTATAGGCTTGCATGATTTGTAACTTTTCTCAAAAATTATTGTCTAATTGTTAAAGGGGGAGGGAGATTTGAAAAAAATATTTATACCATTAGCGATAATAAGTTTTGCATTAATCGGTTGTTCTCAAGAATCAGAAAGTCAAACAAGTGAACCGACAACTGAATACGGAAGTTCTAGCAAAAGTGGTTCAACTGAGGCAACTGAATGGGAACCTACAATATACGAAAAAGTAAACAACCTTGATGGGGTAACGATGATTGCAAAGGAAGGAACAGTCTCTTCTACTGGATTGACTGTAATCTTTGAGAATAATTCCAACAAGCATATCAACTATGGTGAAAGTTTTTTGCTGGAAAAGAAAATAAACGGAAAATGGTATGAGATACCAGATATATTAGGTGGGAACTACGGATTTAATGATGTTGGCTATGGGTTAGAACCTTTTGAAGTTACGGAATTGTATTTTGACTGGGATTGGCTCTATGGCAATCTAGATAACGGTGAATACCGTATAGTGATAGATATAAACGATTTTAGAGATGCTGGGGATTTTGATAAGTATCATTTGACAGCCGAGTTTATAGTTGATTAATAAAAAATTAGTATGTAAAGAAAATTGCGAAACATCTCCCTTTAATACTAGGACCGTTATTTTGTCAGGTAAAACACAGAAATTACTATCTCAATCTGCAACAAACGGCCGCTTTCCTTGAATAAGGAGAGGGTCTTTCTTCATCAATAGGACCAGATTGTTGACCAACAATTTTAACGTAAAATGGAATTTGTTCTATAATTTTGAAAAAATGAATTTACTTAATATTTTAGATTTTTAGAGACAGAGACGAACAACAAGATGAAGAAGAATTCTATCTTTTTATTAATTACTATTGGTAAAATTTAAGTTATTACATATAACTACTTATCTAATAACAAGATGTGAGAGGGATAAACATGAAGAAGATTAAGAAATTAGCATTTTGTGCTTTAGCAACAGGAGTATTAGTATTACTATTTAAGTTTGAAAATAACAAAGCTCACGCATCACAAATCTACGAATCACAAATCTACGATAACGTTGTCTATGACGGCAAAGCAAAGAATGGAAGAACTTACGCTCCAGTAAGAGGAGTAGGTGAAGAACTAAATGCTCAAGTGAAATGGAATAATAAAACTAAAGTGGCAACTGTAATTAAGGGCCATGATGTTATCACGTTAAAATTAGGTTCTAAGATTTTAAAAGTAAATGATAAAGAAATCCAAATGGATGTATCTTTGCTTTCAGAGAACGGAAAAATTTATTTACCAATGAGATCTATTGGTGAAGCATTTGGTGGAGAGATCACGTGGAGTAAAGCAGAAAAAGCAGCTCACTTATCTTTAGAAGATGGTTATGTTGTAATTTACACTGAAGCACCTCATTATGCTGAAGGTATAAAAGCTCTTGAAGAAGCTATAAACAAAGTTGACAATTTATCAAATGTATCACAAAAAAGAATTTATTTAAAATCGCACTTCACTGATTCAGTAATCAATAAGATCATTCATAACAACGGATTTAATTTTGAAGTTCATCCATTCACTGAATATGAAGACGCTAGCAGCTCATATATCTTTACTAATAACAAAACTTTAAAAGTATATAAACACTTTGGAAGTTTTGAAAGTAAATTTGGTTTAGGTGATATTACTCAAATATTTATCCTTGTAGAGGAAAATGGTAAATGGTTAGTAAGTGATATTAAAGAAGATTTTCTTCCATTCCGACCTTAAGGTCTAACGAAATCCGTCTTTAACTTCTATTTAATAGTTTAATAGTTAATTGTATAAAATAAAAATTTTATTTTACATTTTTAATCACCTCGGTATAAGAACACCGAGGTGATTTTTTATGTTTTATTTATATACTTCCAATGAGTAAAAATTTGAAGTGTTTTAGTTAAACTCACACCATAACGGGTTTGTTTTTACTTATTGGCAACTATGACCAATTTACCTGTATCTAGTTCCTTTTCGAATTGAGCAGCTTCCGTTTCACTTAATCCGACAGAGGCTAACTCATTGCGGAGTTCATCTCCACGGGAACTCACCAGGTTTTTCATAGAAGTCAGGAACCCTTGCTCGCCAATACCAGCTTCCTCTGTCCCCAGTGCTTCGTTAAGATCATCTTCACGTTCTTCATAGTGCGCAAAGATGTAAATGTTATCTCGAAGATATCCTTGCGCTTCTAAATTCTCCACTTCTTGTTTCGCTTGTAATACGTTTTCTACTGTCAATTTGACTATCATTATTTATCCCTCCTATATATGTTCACATTCATTCTATTCCACTAAATTGAATAAATAAAACGTACGGTGGAAGTCACTTTCTATATGTGGTGAGGTTTTATTCTTCTAAAAAACTAATCGGTAGTAAAAAGGTTGAATTCGGTAGTAAACTCTCCAAAATCGGTAGTAATGTCTTTGTTGGTATAGTCACTTTAAAAAGATATGATGCTAGAAATAGACGAGTTGAGATTGATTCCTCAAAAATACCAATGATACTTTTTGAAGGTGATACTCCTTGAATTAAGCGATATTTCTAAAGTTAAATGCAGTACCCGAAAAGGTTGAGCCATCTAATGAATTAGGTATAGGTGAGTTTATAGTTGGAAGAGATATCATACCTGGAGATGATAAACTTTCAACTAATGTTAAATTAAATCCTGAATTTGACAATTTAGGATGGAACATTACAATATATAACGGTGAAAATGGTCAGAGCAGAGATCAAATGTTTACCGCTACTAATAATGATGTAGCTGTCAGCTTAAAAGAAGGTGAAGTTATTTCAATTTCTTACGATAATACTGACCTTGATTCTTCTTCAGATGATGCAAAATTAATACTTACAGATTTATAATAAGAAATAATCGTTAATTTCTTCGGTTGAATACTTTCATCAGGTAAAGGTTTCAATAATTCTCGTATGTTCACGGTCGGCTTTCTCGGGTTAAATGGCGCAATTCTTCAGAAAGAAGAATTGTGCCTTTTTCAGCAATCGGGCCAGTTTGTTGAATAACCTCTAAAAAAATGGATATTTATGTTAAAATTTTATGTGTGTTTATAATATTTATAGAATCATAATTTTCGTTTTTACTTTATAACCACTCTAATCGATACCTATTACTAAAACTATTCAAAGGGGTTTATGCTGATGCTAACGATACCAGAATCATTACATCCATCAATCGTTTTGTTACATTAGCTTATTTTTATTGTTTATTGCTATTTATTTTTTTTAGAATTATCGTTTTTAATTTTGCTCTAAAAAATATTAAACGCCCACTAAGTATCGCTTACGATATTTCTCTTTTCGTCATTACAACAATTTGGTTACTTTATCTACATTTACAAGACTCTCTTTATTACGGTTACGATTCCCCTATTTTATTTTTTGCAGTTCCAGCCTATTTCGTATCAATATTTGATTTCATATACAATTATTTTTTATATAAAAAAAATAAATCCACGAGTTTATAAACTCGTGAATTTTTATTCCTATTGATTTTAAGGTACATACCCAACAGCAGTCCACGACAACCAGTGAAAATATTTATACTTCAAGTAACGAGGGCTTCGTATAGTTGAATAACAATCGTAAACACTCGGGTGCATTTATGAAGAATTGTGCCTTTTTCACTAGACTAGAAATGGGGATTTGGCTTATGAAATACGTTGTATTATTCATTGCTTTGATAATAATCATTACTAGGGTAAAGCGCCTTTAAAGATAATTTGATTTCTCGTTGAAAGCTTTGAAAAGATTGTGAAGTTTATACATTGTATATTTAGTCATTTGAACTTTTCCTTTCGACTAATACTCCAATCAAATTTGTTCATAATAATGTAAAGGACGTGATGACTATTTTAAACGAGAAGAAGATAACAAAGTTGAAAAATATGTTAATTGAGCAAAAACACCTGCTCCAACGAAGAATGGAAACAGATGATGAATATTTAGAACGAGGTAGTCTACGGGATTCTGTTGATGAGTTGTCAACAATCGATAATCATCCAGGAGATCTAGGTACCGAATTATACGAACGTGAAAAAGATATGGCGTTAAAAGTACATGACGATGATGAGTTAGCAAAAGTAAATACCGCCTTACAAAAGATTGAGGATGGTACCTATGGAGTATGTGAAGTTTGTCTTCAAGATATCCCATATGATCGACTGGCGGCACTGCCTTATACCTCATTTTGTATTGAACATACGGATGCAAAAGACATACCAACAGATCGGCCGGTTGAAGAGCAAGTGATTCTTCCGCCAGTTGACAATTCTTTTTCTGGCCGAGATGATAAGGATGATGTTCATGATTATGAAGATACGTTTCAAGTTGTTGCAAAATATGGAACATCCGAAACACCGTCCGATTTTGAAGGGGATTTTGAAAATTATGATGAATTATATGAAGACCCTGAAGAAATTGCCGTTAATGACGAATGGGATTCCTACCATATCTCCGAAACAGATGAATTAACACGTCAAGTTTCCATTCAGGAAATAGAACATGCGAGAAAATTTGATTATTTAGAGGAGTAAATGTGGGCTTCAAAATGCGGCTAATCAAATTGAAGTAACAGTTGCTTTAGCTCAATAAACGACATCCTACTATTTGGCGCAATTCTTGAAGAAGAATTGTGCCTATTTTTGTTTATTGACTAAAATCACTATAAGTGTAAAAATACACTTATAGTGATTTTTGGTTGTTGATTACGACAGTAGAATCTAATTCAAACTAGAGGGGGATTCTTTTGAAGAAGCAGGTATAGATTCTGTGCGGTAATTATTTTATTTTTTACTGGATTAATGTTTTCTATCATACATTCTCTTAACACATACATGCCAGAAAGTGATCCAGAACTTATCGCATATACAGAAGAAAAGGTTAAAGAATATTTAATTCAAGAAAAGGGCATTTCAGAAAATGAGGCATTGGAAATTAAATCTACAAAGAGAACTAAAAGTTCGGATTTTTCAGCTTCTGGATATGAAGTAAAGGTAGTCTTTCCGGATGAAACAGAAGCAATTTATTATTTTCAATTAACAGAAGAAGATAAAGTTAAACAAATTGGAGTTAATAATCTTGAAGCTATAAAACATAAAGAAATTCGATAAGTTACTCAACAATCGGGCATCATTCTTGAGGAATTGGCGTTCTTTTGGCTTTGATGGGCCGTACAGTTGAAGGCTAAAGAATATTGGTTGAAGTACATGAAAAAAGTAGGGTGCTTTCATGTGAAAAGACAAAAAAATAAAGCAATGTTTCCAGACCATATAGGTAATTAATGCATTATACGGAAATCTTAAGTTGGGTTTAATTATTCAGAATTAGGCTATAGAATCATACACTAAACATCGGGGTGGGATGGTTTGATGGAGATTGGCCTAAGTTTGATTTATGCTATCGCTTTTACTCTAATTCATTTGTTTTCTAAATCTATGGCGTTTATCAAAGACACGCCAAGAAGCAGGTTTCTTTCTATTGCAGGTGGGATAGCGGTTTCTTATGTTTTTATGCATCTGTTGCCCGATTTAAATAAACATCAAGATATTCTCGAGAAGTTTGGTGATAGTGGGGTCTTCCGTTTGCTCGAGAATCATGTCTATCTAATAGCCTTGCTCGGGTTAACCATATTTTATGGGCTTGAAAAAATGGTCAAGAATTCTAGGAATGAAATGAATCAGGACAAGTCGAATCCGGGGGTATTCTGGATACATATATCCTCTTTTTTTCTTTATAACGCTTTAATAGGCTACCTTTTAATCCGGGAGGAATTTAATGGTCCGTGGGGAATGTTCTTCTACTTTTTGGCTTTAGCTGTTCACTTTATCACCAATGATCATAGTCTAAGGAAAAACCATAAGGTAGTTTATGATCGCTACGGAAGATGGCTGTTGGCCATTGCTATACTTTTCGGATGGGCGGTTGGATTATTTGTTGAATTAGAAGAAATTTATATATCATTGCTCACTGCCTTATTGGCCGGAGGGGTAATTCTCAACGTTCTTAAGGAAGAATTACCGGAAGAGAGAAAAAGCAGCTTCCTTGCCTTTTTTCTTGGAATCGTTTGTTACTCGGCCTTGTTAATGCTTGCTTGACTTGAGAACTTTATAGTCAAATATAAATAACCTTTATTTACAAAAGGGATCCTTACAGGAGACCCTTTTTTGTTTTGCAGAAAAGGGCTAGGTAATGGCTTGGATTAAATGATTTATTTAAATTGATTCAGTCTTCAAAGGGGCACTTGGGACAAAGTATCTACTGTAATAAAGTTAATCTTAGAATATACTATTATCATTAGTTTAATAGTGTTAACCTATATTCGATTCCGAGATTTTTAGTATGAAATATTATAGGAGAATCCCAAAATGAAAATAAACAATTTAATCCTGCTTTTAACGGCCATCTTTATGGTTGGTTGTACCGAAGTAGAAGACGCATCCGTTTCAGATGCACAAACAGATCAACAAGAAGCAGCCACAGTTGAAACAAATAAAAACAGCGATAAAGAAGACACTGTCACTACGGCTATTGATGAACCAGTAGTAGAGGAAACGCCTACGCAACCAAATAATGAACTGTTCCCAGGATACAAACTTATTGAAGTAGATGGTGGGGAGATGTCTGGATATCGTGAACCTAACGTCGTCGTTGACATTGGTTACGGAGACCGTGAATATTGGGCATTTACGAATGAATACGGGCAACTAGTACGTGTCATTGCTGACGAGGTCATTCTACAAGATGACCGTAACGAACCTGTATTATCATCTGGCAGATACTATCCTGATGAGGCAAAGGTTCCTGGCGTTGAAAGTGACGTTTTGGATGAAGGACATATCATTGCTGATTCACTTGGAGGGGTATCGAATGCCTATAATATTACCCCGCAAGATAGTACGCTCAACCGACATGGTGATCAAGCTTATATGGAAGAGGTGATCCGTAAGGCTGGTGGAGCTACGAATTTTGAAGCTATTATCACATATCCTGATACGGAAACACAGATTCCTTCAAGTTATCAGTATACCTATACTTTAAAGGGTAAACAGATCGTTGATAAGTTTGACAATGTGAACCCTGATGAAGTAAACGCTTCACTCGGCTTAACAGGTAGTGAGCCTTCTGATGCAACTAGTTCAAACACAAAAGGTGATATTTCTAGTGTTGATACTAACGGGAATGGACAGGTGACGATTAAAGAAGCAAAAGCAGCAGGTTTTAGTATGCCAATAACGAGTGATCATTTTCTCTATCCGTTCATGGATGATCGTGATGGGGACGGTATGGTTGGTGAGTAGACCTCTAGAACTTTGAGGCAAAATAAAAGAAAGAGAAGAACAATTTCTTCGTTGGACGATATATAACTAACTGCAAATCAATCTAACGAAAGGCTTAGTTTAATAACGAACTTTAACTATCGGGCACAATTCTTCAGAATTGTGCCTTATTCTACAATTGGGTCATATTGTTGAATAACGTCTTTAAAAGAATAAGGAAAACTATGTTAATACTCAGGTGGATTGTGAAGTAATGTACTTAAACTATCTGGTCAGTTTAGGTAAAGAAAGATTGCGTGTATATCGAAAATTTACGACCCGTTTTCTTTCGGATAACAAGTACTTTCACCCTTCTCGTGTAAATAATAATACGATGTCCTCGGAAAGAGATTGTGCGAATGTATTATTGTAAGCGTCAAATAGCCCCCACCTTAGTAAAGATGGAGGCTTGTTGAATCATTTTGATAACTTATTAAACACGATACACGTAATAGGTAATGTAATTCTTGATCGAAGCATCATTTTAACTCATTGCCGTTTCTTAGTTTTCTTATTATTAAGTCTCTCTGCCGCTGTCAAGGGTTCGTTTGCAAGCTCATGATCAAACTCCCTTGATAAATTCTTCCTTACTGCTTGTTCATCACTAACGTTTCCACTTAAATTTTTCTTCGGGCTGTTACTCACTATATACACCTCCATGATTTTAGTTTGCCACGTGGTGTCCTTAGTATGCTTTTTTTGTTAAATCTTATGAAACTTGTTTTGCCATTGATTATCCCTATAAAAATTTTTATTGAACAATACGAAGAAACACGTGGAGTAACTTATTCAATAATCGGACGCAATTCTTCCATAAGGAGATCGCTTTTTTTCCGTAAAAGGGCCAGATTATTGAAGAGCAGCATTTCCAATTGAGGATCAAATTTAGTGATCACTTTTTATTGCGAAGAACATACTTAACCGAACAAGGCAGGATATCTCTGACAAAGGATAAGAAAGTGGTGATAAAATATAAATAACGAGGAGGACTAAAAGGAAATATTTAACGAAATTGTTCGCTTGTTTATTTTGTATTGTGTTATTAACGGGGTGTAATTTTATAGGGGAAAACTACGATTTTACTCCTCAACGGTATCTCTTATATATAGTGATGTAGAATTGGAAGAAGCAAATATCAATTGGCATACTTCAGAAGAAGTTGCCGTTAAAACAGACGATATTTTTAAATTAGCTGAAGAATAAGAACAAGCGGTAGCTAAAGCTGGTGAAAGTGATAGTATTCAATTTGATCATCAAGATTTTTCACTAAAAAGTCTACCAGAAAAGTCTTGCCCGGTATGAAAAATTTTATCAGAGGAGGTTAGATTAGATGGAATCACTATTTAGTAGTTTCATTGGAGTAGTGATCATTGTATTTGGTTATATATTGCTAGTGAAAATTATATCGAAAGTGTATCACTGGATTAGATGGCAGCGAATGAATCCAACGGAACGCAAATATGAAAAAATCAGACAGCAAAGACGCCGAAATTATAATGCGAGCAGTAAAAAATCATACGATGCATCGCCCCCTGGTGGTGGGGATTGATTAGAAGACTTCCTTAAAAGGGACACAAAATGAAAAGTGCGTCTTTCTTCATGAAAAGGGCCAGATTGTTAAGTAAATAAGAACAAAGTAAAAAGCGGTCCTCCACAGACTAGATCGTGGAAGACCGCTTTTTATTATATACGGTCACTCTTTATTGTTGCTTACATATAATTCACTTAACCGTATAGAGATAAACTAAAAATCCATTTACCATTATGAAGCTCTACGCATTGATTTCATAATTAAGCTCACAATGAATACTAGTATAATTGCTCCAATTAAAGCAGGTAAGATGTAGAAATCAGAAACTTTAGGCCCCCAACTTCCAAGAAGCAACCCACCAATCCAAGCACCAATCACACCAGCGATAATATTACCAATAATTCCACCTGGGATATCTTTCCCCATAATCATACCTGCAAGCCAACCGATAATCCCGCCAATAATTAAAAACCAAATAAAGCTCATAATTTCATCTCCTATTATAAAGTTTATATTTTGCTATAGTTTTTTATAACCTTTATTAAATCCCTTCAAACATTTAGGTGGAAAAATTAATGAATTTCAAGGGGAAATTGTAACGCCAAACGTTTGTCGAAATTGCAGAGGATGGTGGTTTAAACAGGATTGCACTTAAACTTAAGGGGCCGTTTTCTTTAATAAATCGGGATATCCTGTCTTACTTCAAAATGGAGAATTGGGGATAAGTTGAAACACTTTCACTTCTTAAACGTATTAAAGTACAGATCTCGGCTTTTGGAGGGAGGGTAAAAAGTGGCAGAAAACAAGTTTGGTAATTTAATGTTGCTTCAAATACTTTTTGCAACCTTTGTTTTGTTCATTAGTATATACAGTTTGCTTACGGAAAACTTCACCTTGCAACCGTTGATGTTCATACTTATGAGTGCAATGTCTTTCATTATGGCGTAGCGTGAATATAAAAGAACCCAGGGCTTATTGAGGCCTATCTTCTATCTGTGCATCTCGCTCTTTGCTTTTTTCGTAGCGTTTAACGGCGTATGATAAATTAATTAAAGTAATACTCAACTAAAGGGTTGCACCCCTAATTACAAGAAATTAATAAAAAAAAGAGGCTTGATCATGAAAACAAACACATTTCTTATTCGGTTAGCAATTATGATAATTATTATTTTCGGGATAACTTTTACCATTCGTTATTTTAGAACTGGTGAACTATTATTGGACCAGATTATTGGAGCGGTGGTTGGCGTGATAATGCTATTTGCCACATTGATTTGGAGAAAATTAAGCATGAAGGAGCAACGTTAGTGAACGAACATCAAAAACCTAGTTACACCATTAAAGGGCGCAATTCTTGAATTGGAATTGTGTCATTTTTAGTAATAAGCTATTTTATTTGATAGCACAAATAAATATTTTGGATATTTATGTTAATATTGTAAGTGATAGTAAAGGGTTTTTCTTGAAGAACATACAGTTGAAATCACTTTATATAAATGTTTATGGAAATTAAGTAACAGGAGTTGTGGATTCCTATGGGATTGTTTGAGGTTAAGGATAACAAAGATATTGAGAATCTTTTGAATACGTTTGGAGGCTTTCATGATAGTTGTTTAAAGGAATTGTATATGTGGACTGAGAGTTTTGTTAATGATAATTTATCGATGTCTCCAGTACCTGATACCAATGTCCGAATCCTCTTTCAGAGACAGTATCGTAATCCTTCCGCAATCGAATTATTATTTAGGGGTGTGGCTCAATTTCATATTGTTCCAAGTCCTGAAAATTATGATTCAATCATCCATGATGCAAAATTGATTTTACACAAAGGCCTCCTTTATTGGGCTGATGACAATAGTTGGGACCCCGGAAATTCAATACTAACTGAAACTAGCTGGCTATCAGCTAAGCGTTTATACTGGCGTGATGTTAGTTCTTGGATGGGTAAAGAAAATCGATATGGCATAATTAGTGACTTCTAAATTCCTTTCTTACTGTCCAGTCGGAATTTCTTGAGGCTTTTATAGGCTGTAGAAGAGGGTGAAAATTGTTGTGGTAGTATGGGTTCGTTATAAAGTGGATAAAAAAAGGGGACATTATGAGGATTAAAATAATGGGGCTATTGATAATAGTTTCAATACAGTCATTTCTGGTAGGTTGTTCAAAAAATTCCATAGAAACTGAAGAATACAAAGGAATGGACTTAAAAATCGGTGTAATTGGGGAAATTCCGGAAGTTCGAGAAAAGAATATTAAATTTGTAGAGTTGGAATTAAAAGACATAAAGGAGCCGCATCGCCTTGAAGAATTGGATGCAGTATTTATTATGAAAGAAAATCTCATAGAAGCTGCAAATGATAAATACGTTGAAAGTTATCAATCAGGAGTGCTTCCATTTTTCTTTATTGAATCTGAAAAATCATACCTCCCTTTTGTGGTAGCAGGTGCATCTTATGAAGGGACAAAAGATGTTCAAGACGGTTCATATGCAACTGGTTATCTTAATGATCCTAAAACCAAAGGAGAAATGAAGTATTGGGGATACGGATTATATAATGATATTTGGAATGAAGAAAACATAAAAGATGCTTATAGTAGAATATTTGATACCATTTCAGAATTAAATATAGTTAACAATAAACTGTAACAACTTTTATTTTGGGTAAGCTTTCATACTACTAAAATATTGAACAAAACCAGCTAATAGAAGCTGATCGTTATTCAATTTAGGCGCAATTCTGAAGTAAGAATTGTGCCTTTTTCATAATGGGGCCAGATTGTTGAGTAACTTGAATTATTGAAATAAAAGAAGGATGGATCGAAAAGTAAGGAGTGGCTTGCATTGAATATTTTAGAATACCAAAAATGGATTACGGATTTTTACAAAAAACGAGAATGGTATGATTTAAATGCGTTTATCAGAGTCAATTTTTTGACGGAAGAAGTAGGTGAAGTATCAAAAGCAATCCGTACAATTGAAATTGGTCGCGACCGTCCGGATGAAGCAGCAATTTCCAAAGAACAGCAAGTTGAGAACTTAAAGGAAGAGCTTGGTGATGTGTTGGATAATTTATTTATCTTAGCGGATAAGTACCAAATTGATTTAACAGAGATTATGGAAAGTCATAAAGAGAAATTGACAAAACGCTACCAATAATACATATTCAAGATTTTGTAGAAGAGGCTGAGAGTGTACTAGAAACAATCATTCTCTTCTTTTTAACAGAAATGATGTTCTGACTTTTCTGACAACTAATGGTATGTTTAGGGGAAGGGAACTGTTAAAGCAATAAAGATTTATATAAAGGTAGAATGAATTTGTGCGCTACTTGGAGAGTGAAAGCCTACTTTATTTCTTTTTTTTTGCGCGCAATCACCTTAAAAGCAGGTATAATGGGGATAGAGAACAGAGGTTCATATATATATTTGAAATCTATTAAAACTAATAAAATAGAAATGACATGGCGATTAGTAGGGCGCCTTGCACCAAGATTAGAAAAAAGGTTTACCCAAAGGCTGGAGGATAGCTATGATTGCTTTTATTCAAAGGATGGCACCACATACAAGGTTGCTTGCACTGGTGTCCATCCTCTTTTTTGTTTTACTAAACTTCCAGATTGATTTTTTCTCGGAACTTTATCAGCCAATTCGCCATAACCATTTAGCTCTTCATGCAATTCTCGAGATGGTCAGCATTTTTGTGTCCATTACGATTGCCCTTCATGGCTGGGTTCCTTTCAAAGAAACGATGTCAGCAAATTGGTTGCTGTTTTCATCCGTGTTTCTAGTTGTGGCGCTGCTTGATTTAATGCATACATTTACTTTTGCAGGGATGCCTTATTTTATTATTGCTAGCAACTCGCAGGCATCTATATGGTTCTGGGTGGCAGCTCGCTTGACGGAAAGCATCATTTTTTTAATTGTTATATTGTTGCCGCTCAAAACCAGAGTGAAATTTTCCAGCGGAAAGTATTTCTACCTGTTCGGACTTCTGTATTTCTTGGTCGTGTCGTTCGTCATCTTTCGCTTCTATGCAGACCTGCCGCTTATAATTGACAATGGGCATCCGACTCTGCTGAAAAACGGCTTTGAATACTTGGCTATGATCATCCATGTTGCAGTGCTCTTTAAAGTAATCTATGGCGGGTCCACCATGATTTATAGGGAAATCGCCCTTGCTTCGTTTTACTTGATTCTGTCTTCCTGGCTTTTCACTTCTTACGAAGAAATGAATGAATACCGCAATATGGCTGGTCATATTTTTAAAGTTCTTGGCTACTACTATCTGCTGAGACATATGTATTACAGGAAGATTGAAAAGCCCTATGCAGATTTGCATGATCTAGGCGCGAGGCATGAGCTTTTGCTGAATTCGGTCGCTGAAGGAATCTACGGTATCAACAAGGAGGGCAAAGTGACATTTATCAACGCGTCGGCTTTAAGAATGCTTGGCTATGAGCGGGCTGAAATTCTTGGACATGATTTTCACGACCTAATTCATCGAACAGCCGAGGGGAGCCGGTTCGCCAAAGAAAATTGCCTTACTTCACAAACAGCGCTTGACGGAAAATCACGCAACTCAAAGAATCAGTTTTTCAAGCGCAAGGATGGCCTTATTTTTCCGGTATCGATGAAAACAGAACCGATGCTCGAGAATGGGGAACAGAATGGCACCGTTATTACCTTTTCCGATCTTTCTTTTGAGCTGCAATTTGATGAGTTGCAACGGGAGAAAAGGCAATTCGAACTTGAGCTGAATTTGGCCGTAAAACTGCAGGAATCTCTCAATCCCCAGCAAATGAAATGGAAAGACCAGGAAGATGTTGGTGCGGTGAGTGTGCCCTTTAGAACGCTGAATGGCGACTTTTACACCATTGTCCCACGTGGTAATCTGCTAATGATGGCAATTGCCGATATTTCGGGTAAAGGCATTCCGGCTGCAATTCAGAAATCAATGATGGTTTATGCTCTGGAAGATTTTAATAGCCGCTATGAACAGCCGCATGATGTGCTTACCAGCATGAATACATTTATTCATGACTATACCAGCGACTATTCATTTGTCACAGTGACGATGGTGAACTACAATAAAGCGACACGGTTGTTTTCCTATTCCACAGGAGGACATGAACCGATTTTATGGTACAGGGCCGGGTGCAGTGAATTGATTGAGCTGCATACGAAAAATCCTGCACTGGGCATTTTTGAGGATAGTCTCTATACGACCCAAAGTGTGGAGCTCGAGCCTGGTGACCTAATCATTCTCTATACAGACGGCGTAACCGAGTGTAGAAACGAAGATTCCCCTGATGGAATTGAACTGCTGTGGGAAGCGTTAATGAGGATGGACCATACCCAGCCGGGCGATATCCTCGCGCAGCAATTGCTTGATGAAGTTAATCAGCTGCGGCCAAATGAGGTTCATGATGACCAGACGATTATAATATTGAAGGCTTGATTGAGAAGCTGAAGAACCGGGTGCCAATGGTGCCTGGTTTTTATATGTTTTAAGATAGTAAAGTTGCTGTGAAGATGACGGGAAAGACTCCTCATACTTCTTTCTCCATTCAGCATGACTTTTGGTTAGCTGGTTACCTAAGAATTTGCCCAAATAGTTTAAATAATAAAATATGGGGCACTTAAGGAGTAAGAGAAAAAATCCACAAAAAATACAGGAGGAATTGTCCATGACACAAACTGCAGCTTATAATAATGAATTGACAACTATGGAAAATGAAAAAAACGGAAAGTTTTTAAAGGGTGTCCTAATAGGGGCGGTTATTGGCGGCGCACTTGCAATGCTTGATTCGAACACAAGAAACAAGATCACTTCCACAACCAAAAACATGAAAGACTCGACAATGGATATGTACAGCCAAGTCAAAAACAATCCATCAGAAGTGAAAAACGACCTGCAAGAGCGAATGAAATCTGCTTCTTCCATTCTGAAAGAAGCAATCAGCGATGCGCAAAACCTTTATGAAAAAGTGAACGAGAATATAGTTGTGCCAGCTACTCTGGTAAAGGAAGAATCAAGTGATATTCTTTCCAATGCCAAAGAAGTCATCTCTTCTGATTTAAAGGATATCGGTGGAAAAGTGAAAGAAGCCGGCGAAGAAGTGATCGATGGCAGTAATGGACAAAGCAACAGTTCGAATAAGGATGCTTCCAATCCTAAGAACACTGCTGGAACTAACAACTAGTAAATGTGGGAACAATCAGGTTAATTTCAAAAATCGGTTTATGCCGATTTTTTTTTGTAAATTTTACATAGAGACCATCAGAATACATGACCTCAATAATTTGGCACAATTCTTTAATAAGGAGTGTGTCTTTTTCCGTTTTATTGAATAACAACTTTCTGAAATTTTTGGGGATATATGGTAAAATGGGAATTGCGAAATGATGAACTTAGGAGGTGAAAATATGAATAAAGAAGTGAGTAAAAAAGAAAAACAGGATTTACAGCTAGCTCTATACGTATTTCCTGCAGCTGGTATTGGTGCTCTTATTGGTTTACTAACATATATTAATGACTGGCTCTAATTAACAATAGATAATAACCTCATAAGAATTTTGGTTTTGATGAATGCAGATACATTTAAATCAAACATTATTGCCGAACGGATTGGAGGTTGAACTATGGGAGAGAAGAAAAGAGGTAAAAGACAGATAATAGTAATCATCATAATGATTTTACTGATGGTAGCGTCCTTTGTTTCCATGTTCCAGGGTTATTACCGAGCTGCTTTTGTTTTCTTTGGAATTTTGGTGGCAATCATGAGTTTCATCGGTAGCCGGGCAGAAATTGATAATAGAGTTTATCTTCATACGAAAAATTATAAGAATAATAACCGGTGGTAATTCTGCTTGTAGGGTGTCCTCTAGCCAAAGAAAATTGCGAAGTTTGCAGGTAAATGAAGAAGCTTTTAATTGAACATTTCTCAAAAAGGGCGCTTCGCTTGAATAAGGAATTGTTTTTCCACTCTACAGAACTTTTTTCGAAATAAGATACATGGTGATAAAGGGAAACCCTTAGGTGGTGATTCATTTATGTGGAGTGTTTTATTGAATTTAATTTTAGTATTATCTATTTTTGGACTTTTTCTTTTTTTCATTAATAAACCTTTAAGGAAACGGCTTAGAGTTGAAAAGAAAAAAATGTTTTCCTATAGTCATGTAAATGAGAAACACAAAAAGATTGATTGGGCAATTCGAATTCTTTTCATTGTATTTATACTTGTTGATTTCTTCTTAAATGTTACAAGTGATCCTCTAGAACATATTTGGTTTTTAGAATCACATGTTCTTGTATTTGCATTAATATTTATAACTGAAATAGTTAGAATAATCATGGAGAAAAAGTATGCAGAAAACAGAAATGATTATATTTTCACGACCATTCAATTAGTGATCTTAGCATCATTTGTAATATTCATTTTCTCGACTGATTTTTTTGGATTACTGAATAACAAGGAATACTAATGTAGGCAATCAGGGCCTTTATTTTGAAAAGGGCTACACTTAACATTTCTGATGAGCTTAGTTGAACAAGGATTTACTGCATGTACTAAAAAATATAACCGTTAGAGAATGAATTCTTTCTCTAGCGGTTTTCTTCACTAAGTTAATTCTAACACAGTAGTTAATTCCAGAAATCGGCAGGACATTTTCGCTTTATTCGTCTTGTTCAGGTGAGTAAACAAAGGGGGATATTATATGAAATTGGGACTAAAAAATAATGAAGTAAGAATTGTACCTTTTGACGAAGAATGGAAAATTGAATTTTCAAAGGTGAAGACAGAAATGCAAGCTGTCTTGGAAATTGACGGAAATCGTATAGAGCATATTGGAAGTACCGCAATTTTTGGAATAAGTGCAAAGCCGATTATTGATATTTTACTTGGTGTAGAGGATATTACTAACATTGATAAAGAAATGGAAAGAAAACTTCGTAAGATCGGTTTTTACCGATTACGTGTAGAAAGACCGAATGAAGTAGTATTTGCCAAATTTGAAGATGAAACTTTCGATGTTAAAACACACTATGTTCATGCAGTAGTTTTTAAAGGGGAATTGTGGGAAAACCTCGTCTTTTTTAGGGATTTTTTAAATGCAAATAGCGATAAAAGAATGGAATATCGCAATCTTAAAAAAGATTATTTGCGACAAACTAACACGGCAACTATTCATGAATATACAGCTGTTAAAGAGGAGTTTGTTAAAGATATTTATGCAAAAAGACTCTTATAGCTAGGGGGAGAGAGATGAATAAGTTATTGCAAGAAATAGTAGAGTGGATCCGACTGGCCGAGGAACGGCTTGTTATTGGTATTTCAGGACATGGGGCTGCAGGAAAAACAACGTTTGCCAATAGGCTTGTAAACCTACTAAACCAAAATGAAGTGAATTATATTAATACAGATCCATATATTGTGAGTTCAAGCATAAGAAAGCATGCAATGATTGACTATACATATCAAAATGAAGATCACCGTTTCAAAATGACGGCTTGCCATCCATCAGCTCATCATTTGCCTTCTTTAGAAAGGGATATTTGGATGGTTAGAGCTGGTTTAGATTTATATACGCTAGCTACGCATTTTATGAAAAGCGAGTTAGTCTCTTCGAAAAATAAAGTAACGATTGTCGAAGGAATGAGTGTCGCATTTATTAATCCGGATTTATTTGATCTGAAAATTTACTTTTATACAGATGGTGAAACTGAATTATTGAGAAGGTCGAGCCGTGATATTGTTGAAAGGGGCGCCAATCTCAATTATTTAAGGCACTCTCATGAAGAACGCCGGATTCAATACGAAGTATTTATGCACCCATACAGTCAGCATTTTGATGTTATGATCAAATCTCTTGATGAAGCAATATGTGTAGAGAAAAATACATTTAAATTTAAAAGCAAATAATTTTGTGCAAGATTTCTTCTATATTAGTAAGATTAAAATGAAATCAGGTCTTCTGTTAAAGGGTGCGATTCTTCTAAAGAAGGATCGCTTTTTTAATAATGGGTCAATTAATCAAACCAGCATTTTGAAACTTTTTACTGAAATAAATGTCTAAATTTAAGGGGATGGACTTGAAAAGCATTCAGTCATTTTAAACAGGAGAAAAAAAAAATATGAAAATCATGAGCAGTTACTTTTTTATTTTACTTCCGGTTGCTTTTTTAATTGGTTGCATCTCAATAAATACTAATACTGAAACAAGTGAAATTAACGGTGGAAACGATCTGACATCAGGTCTTTTTTCATATTCAGATAGCAATTTTATTTATGTGGATATCTCAAAAGCATTTATTAAGTACGCAAAAGAAAGTAATCTTTCTTACGAAGATGATCAAAAACAGATTAAAGTTAAAAGAACAAGTACCTAGAAAATTGTAAACCAAAAAGGAGAGTCTCTTGCTTTGAAGAATTTACAGCAAGGGGATACTGTTTATATAGAATATGATATTGCGAACTATAATGCTGATAATATAGAAATAGAAAGACAGAAAATATTAGTTGATTAAATAATTCAAAAAGCGATTTGCCTATTTATAAAGCAACTATGGAGGTTAACATAAAAATGGAAAGAATCATTATCATTTTATTCATCGCATTCCTTGTTGGAGGTATGGTATTGACTGGATTAAAGAAGCTAGCCCCAACGTATTATCTAGAAATATTCTTTTTTATTGCCATGCTATTAATAAACGTCGTAACAATACCATTTGCTCTACTAGTAGGAGCATTGGCAGGAGATGATGGAACTTCTGAATATGCAGGAGCGATAGGCTTCTTGGCAGTTGAAGGATTCCCGTTCCTGTTATTGATACTTAGTTTATATTTACTTGGTCGAAAGGTAATGAGTAAATAGCAAATACTAAACAAGATAAAAAAATTTAGTTAGATGCTAAGGGAGCGAAGGAAATGGGGTTTAAAGGAAGGATTGCCATTGTTGGGGGCGGCATTGGAGGTTTATGTACGGCAATTGCTCTACAACAGGCTGGGATAGAGACCGTCGTTTTTGAAGGTTCATCAGAAATTAAATCCGTGGGAGCGGGTTTAGGTATAGGCAACAATGCTATAAAAGCATTAGCAAAACTTGACTTGGATCAACAAGTAATTGAAGCCGGAAGAATACTTGAGGCAATGATTATTTATGATGAAACTGGAAAACAAATCAATAAAATGGATACGAAGTTTATCAGTGAACAATTTGGCACAGATAATGTAACCATCCATAGAGCAGCATTGCATGGAATTCTGCTTAGAAATCTTAAGCAAGAAACCGTTTTATGCGGGAAGAAGTGTGTGGATTTCTTTCAAGATGAAAATGTAGTCAGGCTAACATTTGAGGATGGGTCGGTAGCAACGGCAAATTATGTTATCGCATCAGATGGAATTCATTCCCTGTTCCGTAAAAAGCTTATCCCTGATTCATATCCTCGATATGCCGGTTATACCTGCTGGAGAGGTGTTGCTGATGTTGATCAAATCAAACGTTATCAGAATGCAGCTTCAGAAACGTGGGGACCGAATGGGCGCTTTGGCATTGTTCCACTGGCCGGACAAAAAGTATATTGGTTCGCTTGTGTAAATGCTCCATATAATGATTCGGAAACTGCCAGGTTAAGAAAAAATGAAATCTTTACCCTGTTTAAAGATTATCATGCCCCTATCCCTGAGCTGATCAATCTAACGAAAGCTGAAGCCATACTTCATAACGACATTATTGATATTGTTCCTATTAAGCAATTTGCGTTCGGAAGAATCCTTCTAATTGGGGATGCCGCACACGCAACAACTCCGAATATGGGGCAAGGAGCCGGTCAGGCAATTGAAGATGCCATAATTCTGGCATCGTGCATAAGTAAATTTTCAAGTATGGAAGATGCCTTTAAGCATTTTGAAAAATTGAGAGTAAAGAGGACAGCTAAAATAATCAAAATGTCCCGACGGATTGGAGAAGTAGCGCAGTCAGAAAATCGTATCTTTATAAAATTAAGAGATTATCTGTTAAGACGTGTTTCTTCGAAAAGCCAGTTAAAAAGATTGAAGTTTCTTTACGACAATAAACTTGATTCATAATAGGTTCAAAGTATGATTAAGGATGAAAGGGAAGGGGGGAATGAGAACAAAATTCATCCCCAGCCCCACTCCCAAATCTGGATTGACTCAGTTTGATCATGATTATAATAGAGTATTAAATATGTCGGTATCCCCCATTTTTAGGTGCTATTTAACGAATGCAGGACCATATACTGGGAACAAGGGGGTGAAACGAATGACCGTTCATGTTGTCAAGAGGGGAGAATCCCTATGGCAAATTGCAAATCTCTATCAGGTTCAGGTTTCTACTATTGTTGAGGTGAATGGTTTGCCTTCCATGAGTGCCATCATACCCGGTCTTGCTCTTTACATTCCAGACCAAGCTGTTGTTCAGAACAGACCTTATACAGTCAAAGCAGGGGATACGTTTTGGCAGGTAGCTAATCGTTTTAAAACTACGATACAAGCTATATTACAAGCAAATCCAGGGTTAGATCCAAGTCAATTAACTATTGGCCGGAGAATCCTGCTTCCAACTCCACTGAAACCCCAAATTGAAACGCTAGGATTTATTATCCCATACTCACCACAGTCCGCTTTACCAATTCTTCGGACTTTATCCAATTCGCTTACGTATATAGCAGTTGTTTCTTATTCGTTCACATCACAAGGCTATGCCTATGTGCTATTGGATGATACACAGGTCGTTAGGGAAAGCAAGAGTCTGGGTGTCAGGCCTCTTTTAATGATTCGCAACTTTACATCCGAGGGTTTTAGTGCTGAATTAGCGGGGAATGTGTTTGCTAATCCAGTTTACCGGAGAAATTTAATAGATAGTTTACTGCGGTTTGTGAATGAAAAAGAATATGACGGAGTTTCCCTTGATATTGAATTTATTCCTCCAGCACGAAGGGGAGATTTTAATCGATTGCTAACTGAATTAAAAGCTGCTCTTGGTACACGCATTCTACATGTGAATGTACATGCAAAAACAGAAGACCTTCCAACGAATCGTATTGTAGGAGCCTATGACTATCAGGCAATTGGATCGATAGCGGACGTAGTAGCTGTTATGACAATTGATTATGGATATCCAGGCGGTCCGCCCGATCCGATAGCCCCGTTGTGGTGGATGCATCAGGTTGTCCGGTATGCAACAAGTTTGATTGATTCCCGTAAGGTACAAATTGCTTTTCCGTTGTATGGATATGATTGGCGGATAATCGATAATACGACCACGGCTTTGTCGGTTAATGGGGCCCAAAACCAGGCAATCTCTGCCAACACAGTGATTGAATTTGATCAGGCAGCTGCCTCACCATGGTATCGATATTGGAAGGGGAATGAGGAACATATCGTTTGGTTTGAAGATATCAGAAGTTATCAGGAAAAATATAATTTAGTGGACCAATATCAATTGTTGGGTGTAACATACTGGCAATTGAACCTGCCGGCCCCTCAGAATTGGGTTTATTTAAATAATCGTTTTACTGTTACGTAGAGCAACCGAACCCGGGTTGCTTTTATTATTGCGTATAAAGGCTCAATTCTTTTGTAAGAAATGCGAATTTCAAATTTCACCTATATTGCGAAGTAAACAAAAAAATAAGTCCCTATATAAGGGACATTCATCAGGAAGTTGAATAGCTTCTCTCGTATTAGGTAAATGCTATTTCTCTTTTAATGTTGAGTATTGGCGATATGCATGGTAGTAGTTGATGCCAAAGAATAGTATCATGAATAAGGGAATTGCTTTAAAAATGGCAAAAGGTGTTTCAAATAAAAACGCTTTCCAAAACAATGATCCTTCCATATCCCAAAGCCCCTGAGTTTGATATAAACTTGAATCCTCATAGATCATATAGCTAATGATCAAAAACGTAAAAGCCAGCGATAATGAGTAATTCATTAATCGTTTATAGTAATGTACAAAGGATTGACGATCCGAGAAAATCTCATTTTGACTATCGGCTGTTTTTTGCCAATAATGGATACTGCCAAGTCTCGAACCTCTAATATGTGTCCACCCGAAATCCTCGTATATCATCTTGTATTCTTTGTATTTATCTGCTGATAAATAATCCTGATAATCCAGCCGTATAATATGGGCTTTATCTGTTCTTTTAAATGTATAGAGTCCTACTCCACTAACGTTAGTACATTGATACCCTTTTTGTAAATGCTCATTTAACCATTGCTCTTCTTTTAAAATATTTAAAAACAATTTAAATTTCCTCATCGCTCTCACTCATTTCATATAATGATAAAATATGGAGTAATCTTTGATGCTCGATCTTCAAAATTGTCAGGCCATCCTCTGTAATTTTGTAAACTTTTCGTCTACCAGTCTCTCCGGATACTGGCTCAATCCAGCCATGCTTACTTAAATTCTCGATCGCTCCATATAAAGTGCCCGCAGCCAAGATCACTGTGCCTTTACTCATTTTTTCGATCTTTTGCATAATGGCATATCCATGAAGCGGTTCGCGTAGAGCCAGTAAAATATAGTGCATGGTTTCGGATAACGGCAAAAGTTTATGTTTCATCTACTCACCTACTATTCAGTTTGACTATATAGTTGAACTTAATAATAGTATATACAGTCCAACTGAATAAGTAAACAAATTTTCCTTAAAATTTTTACACGAATTTTAAAAATTAAAGGATGTGAGAAACAAAACAATGAAGAGGGAAGGGAAGATTGGATAGTAAGAGGGATCTTACTCTGCTTCTGAAGCATTGGAAGATTTAGAAGAATTGAGAGCATTAAAAGGTTGGGTGGCCTTTGAGTAAAAGGCAGGGTTAAGAAGACCGCTTATTTCGTTAGGGGCTCAACTGTGTACAGTAATATGCAATCGGGATTGTGAAGGAGAAGGTTTTTTTGTAATGATATGGAATACCTTAATGGATATCAATTACAAAATGAAAGTTTGCAATACTGATAGGAGTGGTCTAAGTGGAATTCGCCAACTTTGTTCTCGATTTTACGGGGATTTTTACTGTTGTATCGGTATTGACGTTAATATTTTCGTTCCTGTTCAAAGCAAAAAAGGAACTGATATTTATCATTTATTATTTAATTTTATTAGTTATGGTAAATTATTTTGTTATTACCCAGAAAAATTTTATTTTTGAGAATTTCCCTAAACAAGGATATGGAATAGTGGTACTGTTACTGCTTAGCTACTTTGTCTTTTTTAGAAGTTTGTTTATGTATATAAGGGGTAAGAAATCAAAAAGAGAAGTTTAAAAATTCTCTCTTACTTTACTATGGGGTTCTGAACCTAGGAATCAATGCAAAATGGATTGTCCTATAACCAGACAACCCATTTTTTGTTAATCATTTAATTCCAACGTGTCATTAATATCTGTTGACTGAGAACTTTGCCCTGTCATGCGTTTATAGTAGAAGGCAACCTTCTTTATGAAATTTCCTGAATCCCAATATTCGGCTGCGTCCACCTTTACTTTGATCAAGATCAAGTTCGGATCATCATAGGAAGTTTGCATAATTTTCTCGTATGCTTTGCTCCACAATTCCTTTTTCTTTTCTAAATCTTCAACGATTTCCGCTCTACCACGGACAGAAACATAGGATTTACCTACATATGCTACATTAACATCTTGATCATGTAATATTTCTTCATATTTATCCGTATCTTTTTTAGTGAAAAACCATAAGTCGCCATCAAACTCTACTTCCTGTGTCTTCATGGGACGAGAAACAAGCCCATCTTCTGTTGACGTAGTCAACATAGCTATGTCGATATCTTTAATTAATTCTCTCATTGTTTCGATTTCTTCTTGTTTCATCATGTTATCCATTTCAATCACCCTTTCATGGTAACATATTACCCCCTCTACCGAATTTTAATCATGACTTTCCTTCTAATTCAAAGCCCAATCCTATCCCACTAGGAGAAAAGGTGAGGGGCAGCTGGCATTGTAATCATACAGTCAGCATTTCGGCATTTAGCAATATCAACGGGGCAAAATGCTTAGTTTTACTACGATTCTAAAGGAAAGGTGAACCGAACAGTAGCAAAGCGCTAGTTATCACGACGATTCAGTAGGAGAAGTAATTCGAAAGGTAGCAAGTAATGATATTTTTGTTTCAAGAACAGAAAATGCAAAGAAAGGAAGAGAAAAGTAGAGGAAAAATACAAATTAAACCTTGACATAGAGCTAACTAAGTAATAAGATTTATAATATAAATAGAGATTTATACATTCCTATTATCTTAGGTTTGATAGTCAACCCGCTTTGGACATTGATTATCAATTCAAAGAATAAAGGAAACTAAAAAATCATTGTAAATAATAGGTAGACTATTTAAAAAACCTAGACTAGGTTAGTTAAAAGTAAACCGACAATTTTCAAGATTTAATGGTTTGATTATTTGAAACCATTATCTTTTTAATTGTCGGTTTTTATTTTTTTACAAATGAAAGCAGCAAGTGACTCGGTATAAACAATTTATATGTTCAACACCTTGGCTTCGATTTGCATCATTTTGGTTTTAGAGGGACATGGGAGAAGTTTATAAGTTATTTGTCCGTTCAAAATCGAGACTTATACCATATAGGAAGAAACATGTTTTTAGATTATAGTTAAAGTAGAAGATACAGACTATAGCGGAGTTTCGAAAAATATATGTATAACGATTAAATGAGCAATGGAAGGAAGGAAGTTATTATGATTAAAACAAAAGGTGTTCTTGAAGCCGAGATCAGTAAAGTATTGACTCATTGGGAGAAAAATTATCTAGGGCGCGGTTCCGTGTCGGTTAAATCAGATATCCTGCGGGATATGGTGGTTGTCGTGTTGAAAGGGGTCTTATCACCAGCTGAATATTCAGTATGCCAAGAAAAAGAGGGCCTATTATCAGTTAAAAAAATGCGAAATAGCCTGGTGGAATCAGGGGTGGAAGAAATAAAAGAAGTAATAGTAAACCTAACAGGTATGGAAGTGGTAAGTTTTTATACCGATCTGAGTACAGTTACCGGGGAACGCATTATGGTCTTTAAGCTTTCTGATGATTTGCAAAGCCAATTATGATGTAACAATTGAATGTATTCATCTTTCTGATAATGTTTAAAGGATTAGACGTAGTAGTGAATTGGAAAGACGAGGGATACTGGAGATTGTTGCCAAAGAATATCATAAATATTATTCAATCGATAGACAGGAGGATAAAATGATATGGATAAGAATAAAACATCAGTACCTCAATTGGATACAAACCTAAAAAATTACCCTGAAGCTAACGATAATGAAAAGCGACTAAATATAAAAGAAACGATAGCTAAAAATAAAGAAATCATAGAAAAAAATCGCGAAATGCTGCGGAAATATCAAATTACCAATCCTCTTAAATGGTTGTTGTATTGAAAGAGTCTCTGTTCTTCAGCAATAGGGTACGACTTGGAATAAGTATTTCCGCAACAAAATTAGCCCAAATTTTTATGTTTAAATAATAATATGCTTCTCAGGAAGTAAAATAAAAACTGTAGAAGATATTCGATCATTTCTAGATCGCCTTTCCGTAGTGAAGGGCGGTCTTTTTTCTTTTTCGAAAAAAGTTCGAAATGATAATTGTAATAATTTTCATTATCTTAAGATACTAAAAATGTAAAATTATACAAATAGAGAGTTATAGTGAAGGTGGTAAAAAATGTTTTCAAAAATACAAAAGATAGATCATCGGCTTTATTATATTTTTTTTTCTTTTTGTGGTAGGTGTTCCCGCTTGGTTTCTCTATGTACTTAACAATGGAAATCCATATAATGAGTTCGTTTATAGCAACAATATCCCTCCTATATTGAGGAACAGGGGGATACCAAAGATGACATCCAATCAGAAAGCTTTACATACCCCAGATTGTGCTTTCCTTTGAACAATAAGGCACTTATTTGAAAAAGGTTTTTCTTTGGATTTAGAGAATTAATTCAAATAACATAACTTTTACTCCAAAAGAAAAAATGGATGCTAACCCCAAGTTTGAAACAATCAGGCTTATGAAAACGTAAAGTAAAGACATATATCGTAAGTGAAACTACATAAAAAAGTTATGTGGGGGGTATTGGCTTTGAATGTAAACCTATTAATTATTGGAGTATTGTTATTAATTGTGGGTTATCTAATTGGTGTGAAACAAAGGATTGAATTATTAACTTTTCTACGAAACAAATATATTAAGGATAAAAAGAAAGTAGCGGAGATTATGGGAGGGTCACAATTTATTTTAGGTGCAATCTTAGTCACATTGGGTGGGATCGGTTTTAAAAATGATCCAATGATCATCGTAATAGTTCTTGTCATTTTATTGATTCTATCAATTTATGTTGTTCGAAAATACGTTGCCTAGAAAAAGTAGTCTCGTTATCTATAATCCAACTTATAGCAGTTGAATCGTTTTCAACTTAATGGCATTTCCCTTGAATAAGGGAAGTGTCTTTTTCCAAGTACCAGATTATGGCGTTTGGAAAAATGAGGATTAACCGCCGCTCTTTCGGGAAAAAATAATATGAACGAAAATCAAATAGATGCTTTGTGCCTGGAAGGTTGGAAAGATCTATAAGGAGGTTCATAGGACATGGAAAAAACTAAACGAACGGTTGCAGAGTTGATTCTGGATCAATTGTCTTTGTTCGGCGTAAAACGGATCTATGGGGTTGTAGGGGACGCTACCATAGGGCTCATCGATGCACTGGCCAAGCAGGATAAAATTAAATACATTGCGGTCAAGCATGAATCGACCGCTGCTTTTATGGCCTCTGCAGAAGCAAAACTTACAGGTGGGCTTGGCGTATGTACGGCGACGATGGGACCTGGTGCAACCAACTTGCTTAATGGGCTGGGTGATGCACATGCAGACAAAGCGCCTGTACTTGCCATCACTGGACAGGCACCAAGTGATAAAATTGGAACGGAATATCCGCAGTATGTTGATCAGCAGGAGCTGATGAAGCCTTTTGCTGCTTATTCCGCTAATCTAGCCAGCCCGGATGCAACGATTGAAGTTCTTCAAAAAGCAGCCCGAACATCACTTGGACAGCGGGTTGTAACACATTTGTCCGTTCCAAAGGATTTTTTCATGATGCCGGCTAAAGGAGAACCGCGTGCATTGCCGGATGTCATAGAGGGTGCTTCCACTTTCACGAAAGAAAGTTTGGATCAAGCAACGCAAATTATGAAAACTGCCAAGCGGCCAATGATCCTTGCAGGCTACGGAGCCGCTCAAGCATCGGAAGAGTTGGAGAAACTTGCAAAATTGTGGGGTGCCGGCATTCTTGCAAGCTTGGGCGGAAAAGGAGTGTTTGATGAAGCTTCCCCGCATGTTTTGCAAGGGATCGGCGAAGGCGGCAATCCATATGCAGGTGAACTATTCAAGGAGGCAGATGTGGTACTTCTTGCAGGCACGAAATGGTGGCCGGAAGGGTATGTGCCAACGAATGCACGGATTATCCAGATTGACCGTCATTTTGATAAATTTGTAAGTGCTATTCCAACAGAGCTTGGCATCATCGGAAAAACTGAGGAAGTACTTCCACTATTAACGGAGAACCTTCAGGGATTCTCCCACTCTGAAGATTGGGTGGCTCGTTGCCAGGAAATAAAAGAGAAATGGGCCACGCAAAATGAGAAGGAAGGCAGTACTGAAGGTTTCCCTGCCCATCCTGCACGCATTATCCGCGCCCTAGACAGAACAGTGGCACCGGACGCTATTCTGGCACTGGATACAGGGGATAATACGGTGTGGACGAACCGCAACTTCCGTCAAAAAGAGCAGTCCGTATTATTCTCCGGCTACTGGCGGACAATGGGCTTTGGTCTTCCTGCCGCGATGGCTGCCAAGCTTGCACAACCAGAAAAGCAAGTAGTGGCGGTAGTAGGCGACGGAGGACTTCAAATGGTGCTTGCTGATCTATTGACGGCTACGCGCTATGAACTCAATATTACAGTTGTTGTTTTAAATAATGAGAGTCTGCAAATGGAGAGAGACAAAATTAAAGTTGCCAATAAGAAAGAGCTAGGGGTAGATTTAACCAACCCTGACTTTATAAAATTGGCAGAAGCCTGCGGATGGAAAGGATTACGCGTCGCTTCAGATAAGGAGCTGGAATCAGTGCTGGAAGAAGCACTCAATACCAATGCTCCCACGCTGGTGGACATCAGCACGGCCCAGGTATTCTTCCCGGAAACGGAATAAAAGAAGTGGTGATCGAATAGTCGGTCACCACTTTTTTTACGTTAATGCGCTGTGTAAAGTTGATATGGATTATAATGGAAGAAAGTTGGAGAAGTGGTAAAATTAAAAATAAAAAATGTCTGTTATGGGGGGATATTTTGAAGTTTAAATCATTGGGGCTAATTTTAGTGTGTATACTTTTTATGGTTCTTGGTTGCTCAAAAAAAGAAACGGATGAAAACAAATTGGATTTACCTGAAGAGATGCCAAACTTTGTGGAAGAAAGTGATTTTGAGAATGTTGATTGGCACAAAAAAGCCGTGATGTTCAATGGTAATATGATGGGCAATGAAGATAAATCCGGTGTAATTGGGGCTAATATGCCAAGCTTAAACAACAATCAAAAATGGATGTGGCATCTTTGGGGGATGGAAAGTCTAGGAGAAACTAAACTAACGGTAGTTGCCCTTCACAGAGAAACGAATAGTATCCATCAAATCCTCACATCAGGTTGGAGCATAGGTCTCGGAGGCGAAAATAACGGCGCGGATGCACACGTTCCTTCAAGTGTAAATATTCCGAATCCGGGCGAATGGGCGATGCTGCTATATACGAATGAAAAGTTATTCGATATATTGGTTTTCGAAATTAATGAATAATGATTTAAGTAGAATAATAATTCTTTACAGGCGGCACTTTTATTGTATAAGGAAGTGCCTAATATATGTGCGTTTTTGGGGATTACTTTTTATGGTAAAATAGGGGAAGAACGCTTCAGGGCATAGATATATTCTAGATTGAAAAGTGATGAAGAATAAGGAGGGGTGAAATGGTACAGTTATTCGGATGGATTCTTTTATGGGGAATCCCGGCACTATTGGTATGGAGCATTATTCTAAGTTTCATTCATCTGGCAAAAGAGCCTAAAACGGATCAATTTTTGGGTCGGACCCTGACGTTTATCGGCGCCATTTATACGTATACTGTCAGTTCGCTGGCTTCATGGTTTGCTCTCATTTGTCTAGTTTTTGGGATCTTCGGTTATACAGAGGGCGCAATTTTTGGCCCGACCTTCTTCCTGCTATTCGGGACATTTTTGGTCTATAACTTTTTCCCGCGTTACAATATGCCAGAATAAATAAGACATTATAAATGCGAGAATTGAAATGTTATAATTATTCATATAAAATTATATTTATAAACGGACGTAAGGAGTAATCAATTTTCGAAAGAAGTGTTGAAATGAGTTTGTATCTTGCATATGTCATGATTGGACTAGCCATTGCAATGCCTGTTGGTGCGATTACTGTCGAAATGATGAAACATGGTTTAAAAAATGGATTTATTCATGGCTGGGCTGTAGGAATTGGCGGTATGACGATTGATGTGTTATTAATCATTGCATTGTACTTAGGCTTAGCGAGATTTTTATCTTTACCTTACATTCAACTGCCACTCTGGATAATCGGCGCAATTTTTCTATTCATGCTTGCCTATGATTCTATCAAAAATGCAGATAAGGATATTTCTCTATCTGGCGAAAAGGTGAACAAGTCATTTTTCACGACGTACCGTAATGGCTTGTTGGTAGCCGTTTCTCCAGGAAATTTAGTTTTCTGGATTTCCGTTTTTGGTGCAGTGCTGGCAGATTCGTATAATATGGATGGCATGAATCAATTTATCATCGTGGCGCTTGGGATCTTATCAGGAATTCTCCTGCATGATATCGGATTGCTGACGATCGTTTCTTTGACGAGAAAAGTGATGAATCGGCAGATGATTAAGTGGGCTTCAGTCGTTGCAGGTATGTTGCTATTTGGCTTCGGCTGTTATTTTATATATGAATTCATTATCGATTTTAAAGATGTACTATATAGCACGTAGTAATGGGCGCACTTCTTATAAGGAGTGCGTCTGCTTTTATTTTTCTCCTAAAACGGGGTATCTTGAGGTATCGTATAGATAGAGATAAAGAAAAGGGTGAAACGAGTAGATGGAAGATCTAATCATGCTTGGTGTGTTCATCATTATTATTGCTGTGCTTTATAAAAAGGGGATTATTCGCCTAAAGACTACTACTTACGGCAAATATATCATGAAACGTTCCGAGGATCATGTAGAAGTAACATATAAGAAGTTTGATGGATTTGAATACTATTATTTTGATTTAAGCAAAGGATATCCATTCACGATGAACTACTCGGTGATGGTAGAAAGAGGAACGCTGACGATCGAGTTGAGAAGTATGAAGGGAGAATGCTTTTCACAAAGCTTTACTTCCAGTGAAGAGGGTGAATTCAGCTTTGAAGCAGAAAGCAACAAGTATTCGGTTAAGCTGGTAGGTGAAGACACAAAGGGTGGTTGTAAAATTATCATAAAATAAGGGGCGACCATTTAACGCGAAGCAAAGCATATATGGAAAGAATTTGATAGAAAATTTATATCCCGCTAGAATAAAGAGAAATGAACATAAGAGGGTTGCTGATTAATGGTGAAACTATCACTACATACAAAGATACTAGGGTTAACTTTATCTCTAAGTGTTTTATTAATAATTCTTTTAACATCCTATTATACCTATGTGAATGGGAAGCAGATCGAGGAGGACAGAGGTCGCTTGGCTTTGGAAATATCAAAGTCCGTTTCCTTAATGCCTTCCATTATCGAGGCATTTGAATTGGAAAAGCCCTCTGAGCGCATTCAACCGATCGTGGAGAGAATCCGGCAGAAAACAGGGGCTGAATTTATTGTAGTGGGCAATACGGAGGGGATTCGCTATTCACATCCAAAGGAATCCGAAATCGGGAAGAAAATGATCGGCGGCGACAGTCTGCGGGCCATTGAAAAAGGAGAATATTATGTATCGGAAGCTCGGGGTTCATTGGGCCAGTCGATGCGCGGGAAATCTCCCATTTTCAATGAGGATGGCGATATCATTGGTGTGGTGTCTGTTGGGTTTTTAGTTGAGGACATTGAAAAACAAATCTTTAAAATCCTATCGAAAGAAATGCTAATTTCCCTACTTGCATTAATCGCATCCATCATAGGAAGCTACCTGCTTTCAAAAAGTATACGGAAAGATACGCTAGGATTGGAGCCATACGAGATTGCGGGCCTTTACAAAGAAAAAAATGCTGTATTGCATTCCGTTCAAGAAGGAATTTTGTCCATTAATAATAAAGGAATGATTACTTCGATGAACCAGCGGGCAAAAGCATTGCTTGGGATTAGCGGTTCCGTTCGGCATTCAAAGATTGATGGTTTATTTCCTTCGAGTCAGTTATATGAAGTATTGAAGACAGGCCACCCACAGTTCGATAAGGAGATGACCTGGAAAGAAAAAACGATTATTGTCAGCTGTACACCCATTTTAGATGAAAAAAATGTAAGAGGGGTCGTAGCTTCATTCCGTGAAAAAACCGAAATCGAGCAAATGATCAACACCTTATCGGAAATGAAGACATACTCGGAAGAATTGCGAGCACAAACTCATGAATTTACCAATAAGTTGTATGCATTGTCCGGGTTGCTGCAATTGGGAGAGTACGACGAAGCGATCAAAATGATTCAGGGTGAAACTTCCGAATTGGAATTTCAAAATCAGATTGTCTTCAAACAAATAATGGATACGAAAGTACAGGTCATCCTATTAGGCAAATTAGGGAAGGCTTCCGAAAAGAAGATTCTCCTGGTAATTGACCCGGAAAGCTATATCGATAAACTCCCCGAGCATATCAATCTTTCGCAACTGACGCTTATTTTAGGTAATATAATTGATAACGCATTCGAGGCTGTTGCCAGCAGTAAAAGCCCAAGCATTAAATTCTTTGCCACGGATTTAGGAGAAGATATCATTTTTGAAGTTAGCGACAATGGGCACGGGATTTCGGATGAGGATATGCCTGCACTCTTTGACCGCGGCTTTACTTCAAAAGAAGGAGAAAATCCAAGAGGGTATGGGCTTTCCAATGCGAACAAAGCAGTAAAAGAACTTGGGGGCATTATTGAAGTACAAAATGGGAAAGAGAACACGGTATTCACGGTGTATCTTCCTAAGAAACCTTTAGGAGGGTAAGAACAGTGAACATTAGAGCAGTCATAGCAGAAGATGATTTTCGTGTCGCTGCGATTCATGAAAAATTCCTAGGAAATTTTAAGGAAATTGAAGTAGTAGGGAAAGCGTTGAACGGGAAAGACACCATCGAATTACTGGAAGAACATGATCCGGATTTGCTTTTACTCGATGTGTATATGCCGGACCAGCTTGGTACCGAGCTATTGCCGACCATTCGTAAGCAATTTCCCCATATCGATATTATTATGATTACAGCAGCCACGGATAAAGACATTCTATTAAAAGCACTTAATTATGGGGTCGAGCAGTATTTAATAAAACCTGTTAAGATGGAAACATTTCACCAAACAATAGAGGAATATCTTCAAAAATCCCAGCTTCTTAAATCCAGGCAGGAAGTAGACCAGGAGTTTGTCAATCGAATCTTTAATAAAGCAGCAGCAACCACTGCTGCTAGGGAAACTACTTTGCCAAAAGGAATCGATGAAATTACGCTGGTCAAAGTCACAGAAGTCCTGGAGTCAAGCAGTTCCGGACTATCAGCGGAACAAGTGAGTGAGCAAATAGGTGCTTCAAGAACGACTGCGAGACGCTACTTGGAATATTTGATCACCGTCAAACAATGCAAAGCCGAAGTGGTGTATGGTGTGGTAGGTAGACCGGAAAGAAGATATTATAAAGTGTAATTAAAATAAACTCCCCTAATCATCTAAGTTTGAAGTGGGCACTCTAGAAAAAGAGTTCCCACTTTTTCTATTTCCCCCATTGCGATACTTTCAAGGATTGCCCGTGAACACAATGAACAAAACTTTCTAAATGTTTTTAAAACACATTATTTTGCAATCGCTTACAAATGGTGATTTCTATTTTAATATGTATATACGGGGTAAACAAGTAAGATTTTATAGCAGAATTGATTAAGGGGATGAGAGACAGATGCTAGCTTTAATAGGATTTTTAATGATATTAACATTTATGATACTGATTATGTCAGGGCGACTATCAGCGATGATCGCTTTAATTACTATACCGACTGTATTTGCCATCATTGGCGGCTTTGGTAGCGGAATTGGTGAAATGATGCTTGAAGGGATCAAAAGTGTAGCTCCAACCGGGATTATGATCCTGTTTGCAATACTATACTTTGGGACTTTGATTGATGCAGGGGTATTTGATCCTGTGATTAAAACCATTCTTAAAATCGTTAAAGGGGATCCGGTGAAAATTGCGATTGGGACAGCAATTTTAGCACTTATGATTTCTTTGGATGGTGATGGCACAACAACCTATATGATTACCATTTCAGCCATGCTGCCACTCTATAAAAGAATTGGCATGAAGCCGATCGTTTTGGCAGCTATTGCAGTGTCAGCTTCAGGGGTAATGAATCTATTGCCATGGGGCGGTCCTACTGCACGGGTAATGTCAGCCTTGAATCTTGAAATGTCCGAAGTCTTCACGCCAGTAATACCTGCCATGATCGGCGGAGCACTTTTTGTTGTATTTATGGCATATATACTTGGTAAACAGGAAAGAAAACGCATTGGTATTATCGAAGTAGATTTCCAAGCGATGGCTCAGCTTGCTGCTACTGCAGAAGATGATGCGCTTAAACGTCCAAAACTAATTATTTTCAACTACGTATTAACAATCGCACTTTTAGTAGCGCTAATTTCTGAGCTGCTGCCTCCGGTTGCATTGTTTATGATCGGATTTGCAATCGCGATTACTGTCAATTATCCAAAAATCAAAGACCAAAAAGAACGTGTGGCCAATTATGCAGATAACGCATTATCGGTCGTTTCAATGGTTTTTGCAGCAGGGATCTTTACAGGAATTCTTTCTGGTACAGAGATGGTCGATGCAATGGCAGATTCCGTGATCCATTACATCCCGGATGCAATGGGTTCACACTTTGCGGTCATTACAGCGATTCTGAGTGCACCGTTTACATTCTTTATGTCCAATGATGCCTTCTACTATGGCGTACTGCCATTACTTGCCAAGGCAGGGGCTGTGTACGGGATTGACCCGGCTCTAATTGGAAGAGCGTCACTTTTGGGATTACCAGTGCATCTACTGAGTCCATTGGTTCCGTCTACGTACCTTTTAGTAGGGATGGTAGGAGAAGATTTCGGGAAATTCCAGCGAATGGTCTTGAAATGGGCATTCGGCTCAACAATCGTCATGATTGTTGTAAGTGTAATCTTGGGAATTATTCCTTTCTAAAATTTCAATAATAGCTTAAACAAAGGAAAGAGCAGCGAACGAATGTTGCTCTTTTCTTTATTTACTATTTTGCAAGGATGTTTGTGAGCCAAGCCAATAGGGGTATCTAATAACCATGAAAGATAAAACTATGTATTGTAGGAGGAATAAATATGAAAAAATTGTGGAAATCTGTTGTTCCAGCATCAGCGCTTCTTTTAATGTTGGCAGGGTGTGCAGAAGACACAGAAGAAGTACCAGCAACTAATGTTGAACCCGATATAGAAGATATAGAAACTAATGATGAAACCGATGAAAACGAAGTACCAGCTAATAATGAAGAAATACCAACTAATGAGGAATCTGATGTTAACGTTCTCGAAGAAGATGATGGTTATACAGCTCCCAATAGTGAGGACAGCACTGATGGTGCATCAACTGGTTCTAATAAGTAATACCGAAGAAAGTCCTAGATAGCAACATGGAAAATAGTGTTTTAGATTTCTCCCATCTTCTTTTCTTTTGACTTACTATTCAAAAACGATGTTTAGAGGCTGATTTAATAAGGGTATACATTAACTATGAAAGAGAAATCTATTAAATTGTAGGAGGATTATTATGAGAAAGCTAATGAAATCCGTTATTCCGGCATCAGCACTTCTTTTAATGTTGGCAGGTTGTGCAGAGGACGAAGAAGATGTAGATGTAGATGTGAACGAGGAGGAACCTGCAACAACAGATGGGGAAGCAGATGTTAACATCATCGAAGGAGAAGATGGCGGAAGCACTGAAACAAATACAGAAACAAATACAGAAACAAATACCGAGACTAATACAGAAACAGAAACAGATACTGAATCAGATACACAAACAAATAGTGATGACAACAGCACTGACCAGCAGGGTGAAACTAGCGATAACCCTTCTGTAGACAGTCCAGCAAATCAGAACGATATTGATGATGACACAACCCATGAATAAGAAAATTATTTAAAATAAAAAAGCAGGAGGAAGCCCTTCCTGCTTTTTTTCTTTTGACATAATCAAAGAAGAATCAACACCAGAACATGGAGTTGATTCTTCTTCAATCTTATTAGGCGAAAATTTGCCCGCCGTTTACATGGATGATTTGCCCGGTAACGAAACGGGAATCGTCCGAAGCCAAATAGACATAGGCAGGAGCTAATTCAAAAGGTTGGCCCTGTCGATTCATTGGATTTCCGGCTTGAGTTACTTCCTCTGCAGAAAAGCTTGCCGGAATCAGCGGCGTCCACACTCTGCCAGGGGCAACAGCATTGACACGGATTCCCTTATTGACAAGATTTTTTGCAAGTGCACGTGTCATTCCTACACTTGCTGCTTTTGTCATGGTGTAATCCATTAATTTATCATTTCCATCAAATGCGACAACAGAGGCCGTGTTTACGATGGCACTTCCTGATTTTAAATACTTTAAAGCTTCACGTGTTGTATAGAAGTGTGAGTAAACATTGACCTTGAACGTTTCATCAAATTGTTCATCCGAAATATCAAGGAAGTCTTTTTGCTCAAATTGAACACCCACATGGTTAACCAAGATATCAAGCTGGCCGAATGTGTCCACTGTTTTTGTAACGATATCGAGACACTGTTGCTTTTCTCTCAAGTCACCAGGCAGCAACAAGCATTGCTGTCCCAGTTCTTCAATTCTTGATTTTGTACGCTCTGCATCTTCTTCCTCTTGCGCACCAAAATACGAAATCGCAACATTTGCGCCTTCCTTAGCAAACGCGATTGCTGTAGCTGCTCCGATCCCACTATCCCCACCAGTAATGAGGGCAACTTTTCCTTTTAATTTGCCGCTTCCCTGATAATCGGGATTTTCGATAATGGGTCTTGGTTCCATCAATCCTTCAATCCCGGGCTGACTTTGTTGCGTTTGTTCGGGGACGGTTAATGTTACCTCTTGGGTTTGCTCGACTTTTTTGTAATTCGGATTCTTTGGATAGGATTCGTTATTTGATTCTTGAGTCATGTTAACTTGAACCTCCTAAGATTTGACGATGGTTTGTTCATAGTTGTTTAGCCGATAGCGTTTGGACGATTCCAATGGCGGCCGATACGCAATGCTTCGATGAAGGACTCTACCGTTTGGACTACTCCTTCATCCCCTGTGTTCACAATTGGACTTTGCGAATCTGCTGCAACCAAAAAGGCAAGTGGTTTGTAGTGGTTGTATGTCTCCTCGATGAAATGGTTTAACTTATTTTTAGACTTTGGTTCTTCAAATTTACCGGCAACAATGATGCCGTCATATAGGACAGGAGAGGCTGTATCCATCGTATGGTTAACCACGATGTTTTGGACTGTTTGTTGTTTGTCGCTGACAAGTTCAACAGAGATTTTTTGACCATTTAATGTAGGCAGGATTTTGTCTAGATTCTCAGTTGTCTCATTAACAATAATCGCCACTTTTTTCGATTCAGTTGAGAATATTGGATTCACAAATTGGCTTACGGCAGGGGAAGTTTTGTTTGTTTCAACAGCTTGCTTAATTTTTGGTGGTTCAACCCCTACATTCATCGCTAATTGAGTAGCCAATTCTACATCGATATTCGCGAACATCTCCACTACTTGTTGACGAATTTCACGGCGGGCCACTTTTCCGACCTCGAAACTAGCGGCTTTCACAATATGTTCTTTTTCAATATCGGTCATACTTAACCAAAACATTCGTGCTTGCGTAAAATGATCCTCGAAGGATTGACTTCTTGCACGGACCTTTACACCATCAACTTTCTCTTGATAGTGTTCATAGCCTCCTTCGCTTGGAGGAACAGGTGCAGGTGTATTTTGCTGAATAGAATTTTTATGGTAGCTGACTGGTCCAACATTTATGGTTTGACGTCCATATCCATCTCGTTGGTTGTTATGGAATGGGCACACTGGACGGTTGATCGGCAGTTCATGGAAGTTTGGCCCGCCTAGACGAATCAGCTGTGTATCTGTATAAGAGAATAAACGGCCTTGCAGTAACGGATCGTTTGAAAAATCTATCCCTGGGACAACATGCCCAACATGGAAGGCCACTTGTTCCGTCTCGGCAAAGAAATTATCAACGTTTTGATTTAACGTCATTTTTCCTAAAATTCGAACAGGCACTTCTTCTTCTGGCCAAATTTTGGTTGGATCCAGTATATCGAAGTCAAAGTTGAATTCATCTTCTTGGGCAATCAGTTGTACACCTAGTTCGTATTCCGGGAAATTCCCTTGCTCGATGTTGTCGTATAAATCACGGCGGTGGAAGTCTGGATCTTTTCCGGCAATTTTTTGAGCTTCATCCCAAACTAATGAGTGAACGCCTAATTTTGGCTTCCAATGGAATTTAACAAAATGAGCTTGTCCAGCCTCATTAACGAATCGATATGTGTTGACGCCAAAGCCTTCCATCATACGGTAGCTTCTAGGAATGGCACGGTCGGACAGGTGCCACATCACCATATGGGCACTTTCTTGGTTGTTTGCGATAAAATCCCAGAACGTATCGTGGGCACTTTGAGCTTGGGGAATTTCGTTATGCGGTTCTGGTTTTACTGCATGAACAAAATCTGGGAATTTAATGGCATCCTGTATAAAGAAGACAGGAATATTATTGCCGACTAAATCATAATTTCCTTCTTCTGTATAAAACTTTGTGGAAAAACCACGGACATCGCGGACCGTGTCTGCTGAACCACGGGAACCAGCAACGGTAGAGAAACGAACAAAAACAGGAGTTTGTTTCCCTTTTTCTGATAGAAATTTCGCTTTTGTGATATCACTGGCATCTTCATAGCTTTCGAAAACGCCGTGTGCTGCTGTTCCACGTGCATGAACGACCCGCTCAGGAATACGCTCATGGTCGAAATGCGTCATCTTCTCGCGGAAATGAAAATCCTCCATAATCGTTGGACCACGAGAGCCTACCTTTAATGAATGTTCATCTTCGGAAACTTTAAGACCTTGATTTGTTGTAAGGGGTTGATTACTGTCGTTAGATTTGAAGTGTTCTAATTGCTCTTGTTTTTTGTTCATGTGATTTCCTCCAGTCCAAAAAAATTTTACCTTAACTCTATACCTTTGTATGGAAGGAGATAAACCAATGAAGAGGCAATAAAAAGCAAAAACTGTTTAGCCAATCAAGGAATGAGGAATATATAAAGAAAAGGTAAAGGTGGGGAGGAAGGAAACCCCTGCACAGAAAAGGAGAACCATATGGAAAAAATGAGTGAGGTTTTAGTGGAATTTCCGCTCGTGTTATTCTTGATGTTTATTATTTTTCGAATTATGGGAAATAAGGAACTCAATCAATCTACCCCGATTGATTTTGCGTTCATGGTACTGATGACAAGTGTCGGCTGGGATGTAACGATTTCCCAAGATTATCCTCTGTGGTTTACAATCATTCTTTTTGTTGTATTAGTGGTGATGATCTATCTATTTGATTGGATAACGGTTAGATCCAAAAAAGCGGAAAAACTTATTATTGGAGAACCCCTTCTCCTGATAGAACATGGTGAGATTATTGAGAAGTCACTGAAAAAGGAACGGATTTCCGAGGATGAACTAATGGCATTATTACGATTGAAAGGCTTTTTTGAAATCGAGGACATCGAGCAATGCTATCTCGAATTTAACGGGGATATATCAGTGAAACTAAAAAAGAAATAAAGAATTTATTATTTTACATATGTGAAAAATTGAGGCTGTCATGCTGGCAGTCTTTTTTTGTTGTTTTAGCCTAGAGAAGTTTCCAATATAACAAATGGACCGCATAGGTTTTTCCCCGTTCAATATAGAACGGGGTTTTGATGCCTCAAAACTGCTTGCTAAGCATGAGTGCGAGTTTTAAAACGAAAGCATCCTTGAAATTCTGCGGATGGTATCCAGTTAGCTCGTGTATTTTATTTAGTCGATAGGAAAGGGTATGGTGATGAATTTGTAGGCGATCTGCACATACATTAATCTGAAGGTCGCTTTCAAAAAATGTTTCTAATGTGTTCATCATTTTTTCGCTCATACCGAGCAGTATTTTTGATAAAAACTTTTTCACATCTTGGTCATTTTTGTTCTTAATCAGTGTATAAACTTCTATTTCTTCAAAAAGTGTGTCTCGTCTTCCATCATGTGAAAAGGAAAGGGCGGTTTTTGCGCCGTTAAATCCATAGGACAGCTCAGCAAATGAGTTGACAATAGGTCCTACTCCTATAGAAATCTCTAACTTTTTTCGTAGTTTCGTCAGCTGGTTTAAAATAGACTTCATATTCTTCACAGAATCGCCGGATAAGCAAATGTAATATTCATTCAACTCCATTTGCCCAAAAAGGATTGGTTGTTTATATAAAATATTTTCAAGGTTTATCGATAAAGTGTTAGATGTCTGATTTCCTTCCTGTTTCAGCAGGATAATCTGGAAGGGTTCCCTCAATGGAAATGGCAGCTTATGTATTCGTTCGGTAATGATACTAAGGTTTGTTTCGTCCTCAATTAAAGCTTTGAATATGAAGTCCCCATTTTTTCGTTGCCATTCACTTTCACTTTCCGTCAGTACCTGATGGACCATCATTTCTGTCGTCAATTGCACAAGATTGGCTATTTCGCTTAATTCACCAGGATTACCGGTAATCCCGATTACCCCGATGATTTCGTCATGGAATTTAATCGGCATATTAATGCCTGGTTTGCAATTTTGAAATCGGCTGGAGAGTGCTTCATCTATTAATAGAGGCATCCCTGTTTGAACTACCTCTATGGCACCTTCATGAATAAGATCGATTCTTTCTTTCTCCCCGGAAGCCAAAATAACGCCATTTGGACTAATGACATTGATATTATGATGAAGCCGCAACATAGTCTGATCGACAATTTCCTCAGCTAACTTAATGGATAACATATTATACACCCCGTATAAAAAAGATACTGTACTAATACAGTTATATTGTACACCTATTATAATGCTAATTTCCATAGTTTCTCATTATAATTATTGTAAGCGCTTAATTAATAACTAGATTTAGTATGAAAGGAGCAGCAGGATGAAAGTTGTAATAAGTCCAGATTCATTTAAAGGAACATTAACCGCACTCGAAGCAGCACAAGCAATCGAAAAAGGGATTAAAAAAGCGGACGAGAACGTAGAAACGGTCTTGCTGCCTGTTGCTGATGGGGGAGAAGGAACAGTAGACGCATTAGTTTTGGCAACAAATGGCCACTATATAAAAACTACTGTACTTGATCCACTTGGGCGTGAGATTGAAGCTTCTTTTGGAGTGCTGGGCAATCAGACGACTTGTGTGATTGAGATGGCTTCTGCATCCGGCATTACCCTGTTGCATAACAAAGAGCGGAACCCCAAGATTGCCTCAAGCTTTGGTACGGGTCAATTGATTAAATGTGCATTGGATCAAGGTTTTAGAGATTTTATCATTTGCATTGGAGGGAGTGCCACGAACGATGCCGGTGTCGGGATGCTGCGAGCTCTTGGACTTCGTTTAATCGATGGACTTGGATTGGATGTACAAAAGTCGATTGAGGGCTTATTCGACGTAAAAGGATTGGATTTTTCAAACTGGGATGCTAGATTAGCAGAGTCAAAAATCGCAATTGCCTGTGATGTCGACAATCCATTAGTCGGTGAAAAGGGAGCATCGGCCGTATTCGGTCCGCAAAAAGGCGTACAAGAGGATGAAGTTGAGTACTTTGACCAGGCTTTGACTTACTTTGCGGATATTGTGGAGAAAGTAAAAGGAGTTCGGCTTCATGACTATAAAGGAGCGGGTGCTGCCGGTGGTATGGGCGGTGCACTGATTGCCTTCTTGCAAGGGCAGTTTCATCAAGGAATTCATCTTGTTCTCGATGTCATGAAGTACAACGAGAAAATACAAGGGGCCGATTATGTTTTCACTGGGGAAGGAAAATCAGATCGCCAAACTTTGCATGGGAAAGCGCCTTTTGGTGTGCTTAAATGTGCAAAGGATCATGAAATACCAACAGTCTTGCTTTCAGGCTGCATAGATGAACAAGATAAATCGCTCTTAGCTGAGCACTACCAGGAAATCCATTCAGTAGCCGGGGAGACCATTTCAACCGAAAAAGCGATGAAAGAAGCATCAAGCAGTTTGTCGCAAAAAGCATATGAAGTGTTTAGTAAATTAATCGATTGAGGGGGATTACGTATGTTATTTGTCATTATTTTAATTGGGGTTTTATTTGTTGTGCTAGCGACTGCGAAATTAAAATTGCATCCATTTTTAGCACTAATATTGAGTTCATTCTTTGTTGGAATTGCTTCAGGAATGCCTTTATTGGACGTTGTTGCAAATATTAATACCGGTTTTGGCAGTTTAATGACGAGCATTGGAATTGTGATCGTTGCGGGGACGATGATCGGCGTTATATTGGAACGTTCCGGTGCTGCTTACCGTATGGCGGAGGTTGTACTTCGAATTGTAGGGCCGAAACGTCCTCAGTTAGCAATGTCGATTATTGGTTATATCGTATCAATTCCTGTATTCTGTGACTCTGGATTTATAATTCTTTCAAGCTTGCAAAAATCATTGGCAAAACGTGCGAAAGTTACGATTGCATCGATGGGGGTAGCATTGGCAACGGGCTTATACGCAACACACGTGCTTGTTCCTCCGACTCCCGGACCGATTGCGGCTGCAGGGAATATTGGTGCAGCGGATTATTTAGGGACAGTGATACTTGTCGGTTTAATTGTAGCCATTCCTGCTACGTTTGTTGGGTATCTTTGGGCTTCAAAAGTTGCTACAAAAATTAGAGTTCCTATGGATGATGAAGAGGCTCTTGATTATGAAGAGGTAATTAAGTCTTTTGGAGAAATGCCATCAACATTTAAAGCATTTTTCCCGATTGTACTACCGATTATTTTGATTGGGATAGGTTCTATTGCAGCATTAGTAGGAAATCCGGATGCTACTTTTAATATGATTCTACGCTTCTTGGGTAGTCCGATTGTTGCTTTATTATTAGGTGTATTTGCAGCATTCCCGCTACTTCCAAAGCTGAATGAAGAAACGTTAACCGGCTGGATAGGGGATAGTTTAAAGGATGCGGCTCCTATTTTATTAATCACTGCTGCTGGTGGATCGTTCGGGACGATTATTAAAGAAACTGGTGTCGGCGATATGCTGCAGCAGATGGATCTAGGATCTTTAGCTACTGGTTCGCTGTTCCTGCTGGTTCCATTTATCATTGCAGCTGCATTGAAAACAGCACAGGGTTCATCAACAACAGCTCTTGTTATTACATCAACGCTTGTAGCACCAATGTTAGTAACAGCTGGAATTGAAGGTGCACTACCATTAGCATTAGTGGTTATGGCAATTGGTGCTGGGGCAATGACAGTTTCCCACGTAAATGACAGCTTTTTCTGGGTGGTTACACAGTATAGCGGGATGGAAGTAACACAAGCCTATAAGGCACAAACAATGGCAACACTTTTACAGGGTATCACAACGATCGTATTCACGATCATCCTATGGCTGATATTTGTATAATTAGCAAAGCATACTTGCTGGTATCTTTTTTGCATCAATATACGAACTGTAGTTTTAATAGGTGAAAGAGCAACCGAAATCTTTTTCGGTTGTTTTTTATTTTTATTCACAAAGTGAAGCTTTATTGATTTAGGCCTTCTTTACTTTTACTGATTTTTTCCTAATTAAAAGAATTGTTAAAATAACATTTAGAATTAATAAATAATTTAAAAACTGATTATAGTTCATGTATAAACTGCCTGTTATCATTATCCTTGTTAATCATGTAGTAAATCTATTCTAGCACCTAATTGATATAAAATATATTTATTGGCAGCTATGTAAAAAGTCTAACTACAAGTTTCTATCAGTTTATATATTAAACATAATGGAGTAAATTTCAAAATCACTATTAAGTATATTTGCTTCATTCTTACTGCTCCGGATAAAATGGGCAGGTATTCCTGCCAAGCAGACATACATTTTAGTCGAAATTAATGGGTAATTTGCATATTTGTTATTGAAATTGATTATCATTATCTATATTATTATATTTATTGAGAATTATTATCAGCACGTAAGGGATAATAAACTTTGGGAGGTTCACATGGAACTATTTGATGTAACAATTATCGGTGGCGGACCAGCCGGTTTATATAGTGCTTTTTATAGTGGTCTACGCAATATGAAAACAAAAATTATCGAGGTGCAACCTGTCCTGGGTGGAAAGGTCAACATATATCCAGAAAAGGTATTGTGGGACGTTGGTGGACAGCCGCCGATGCAGGCACAACTATTTATTCAAAACTTAATCAATCAGGCAAACACTTTCTCGCCAACAATTTGTCTAAATACAAAAGTGGAACAAATCGAGAAACATGGTGAAATATTTGTGATTACAACCAATTCTGGGGAAGTCCATTATTCAAAAACCATCATTGTTGCTGTTGGTGGAGGTATCTTAAATCCCATCAAGCTTGAAATTGAAGGCGCAGAAAAATACGAAATGTCGAACTTGCACTATACGATTTTAGGCTTGGAACGATTCCGCAATAAAAAGGTACTTGTATCAGGCGGCGGAAATGGCGCGATTGATTGGGCGGTAGAACTTTTATTTGTTGCTAAAGAAGTTGTTGTGATTTACCGCAAGGAGCAATTGACTGCGCATGAATCCCAGGTGGAAAAGCTGAAAGAGCATGGTGTGCAAATTATGCTCAATGCGGAAATTCAATCCGTCGTATCCAATGATGCGAAAACAGCGATAGAACAAGTGGTCATATCACAAAATGGTCAGATTCATGAAATTGAAGTCGATGATGTACTAATAAGTCATGGTTATAATCGTGAAGTGTCTTTAACATTCGCTGATGACATTCAACCAATGAGAAAAGATGATTATTATTTGGTTGGTCAGGGGCAATGCAAGACATCGGTTCCAGGGATTTTTGGTGCCGGGGATATTATTTCATATGATGATAAAGTAAATTTACTGATCGGTACGTTCCAAGATGCGGTTCTTGCTGTCAATAATGCCAAGAAATATATCGATCCAAAAGCGGATCAATATGGAATGGTTTCTTCCCATAATGAAAAATTCGCAGAGAAAAATAAAGAGCTTCTTGAAGAGCTATTTTGTAAGGCTGAAGCGAGCAGTATGTAAAGCGAAATACTATTACTAGAAATATACTTAATACATGGGATATTGTTAGGGTGTGGCTCTGGCAGTATCCTTTTTTTCAATAAAGCAGCAGTTGAATTTGCGTAAAATAAAATGAACCGCGTTATACATTTGGATAGCGTGGTTTTTATATTCCCTATATAATTGGGTTGAGGAAAATTATAGTAAAAAAAAGACCTCCTAAAATTAGGAGGAACACAATTACAGACTGGTTGTTAAAAGGTAGTTTTCAAACGAAGGTTAAAATAATTAGATGCGAGTGAAGTTTAGTAGTATCCTATAAACCACATCATTGGTCTAATTTCAGGAGTAGTAGCCACAACTACAGCAGCAGCAACAACCGCTAACTTAATCAAAGAAGAAACTTTTTTCATAGTCATTCAATCCTTTCTCTAGAAAATTTACTATAATGAAATTGTACTAGAGAAAGTTAGAATGAGATTTTAGTGTATACTATATTATACATATCAACAGGGGGGACGTATGTAATGGAAATCGGACAGGTTATAAGATATATCCGTACTAATAAAAAAATTACACAACAAGATTTAGCAAATGCAATTGGGATGACGCGTCCATACATAGCGAGAATTGAATCGGGCAAAAATAGTATTTCCTCTGATAAATTAACAGAAATTCTAGAGTATTGTAATGTTACATATAATGAATTTTTCTACATAAAAAACGATTATAAAACATCAACTAAAATGAATGAATTTAATAAAGTGATTGAGTTATATTATGCAAATGATTTAAAGGAAATATCAAAAATAAAAAATAGAGTTAACGAGCAATACAAAGAAAGTGGAGACATCTTCCTAAGACATTTTTATATTCTTTGTCATTGTATAGAGAATGATTTAGATCCAAAAAAAGTCAAGGAGGAGTATATTAAGGAAATTACCGACTATCTATTAAGTATGGAGGAATGGTGTTATCACGAACTTGTGATTTTAAATAACTTTATTTTCCTATTCCCTCCAGAAACGGCATTTTTAATGACAAGAAACTTATTATATCGAGCGGATAAGTACAAAGGCTTAAATTTAGATAAAAATATGTTAAGTTATTTATTCTTCAATCTATTAGAGTTTAGCTTTAAGTACGAGGGCTACCAATATTCGAAAATTATCTTGGATGCTACCAAAAAATACTATAAGAGAGTTTCTGATTTCTTCGAACAAACATTAATCATATATTATGAAGGAATGCTAGATATACTTGAGAATTCTGTTGAAGAAGGAATGGAAAAATGTAATCGTGCTTTCACGATTTTTCAGACTCTTGGACATGAACAAATCTACCAAAAGTATAAAGCCGATCTGGAAGAATTGCTGCAGAAGGTGAAAAAAACGGATTCACCTGAAGAAGTATAAAATAGTGTACAAAAAAAAATAACCCCCTATAAGTACGATTAAATAAAAAGTAACTACTCGAGAAATTTTTTATCATACCAAATTACCTAAGGAGTTTTTGTTGTAGTTAGTTATTTTGATTTAAGATAGGGGGTCAATAATGAATAGTTATTCGTACCTGGACAGGAAAAATATCACGTACTTAGCAATTGGGGTAGCAGTCATGGCTCTTGTTAGCATTTTTTTATTATCTGCGGTAAGTTCGATCTCTAATAATATAGTCTATTCTCTTATTATGATTTCGCTGCTTTGTTTTGGTGTCTATGTAAAATGGATACACGAAAATACCCTTAGAACTTTACGGGATACTGAACGAAAATTATCCAATGCCGAAAAAGAAAAGCATTTTATGGCTTATTATGATGAGGTTACGAAGCTTCCAAATGAGCGTTATATCATTGAAAGAATCAATGACGACTTAAAAAGTGATGCATCCCAAAAAGCACTGTTGGTTTTTGAAGTAGATCGATTCTCAACAATCAAAAGTTCTTTGGGCACCTTTTATACTAACCGTTTGCTGGCTTTGATAGCCGAACGATTGCTGAAGAAGCTTCCTCATCTGGTAATTGGGAAACTGGAAGAGGATCAATTTCTAATCTTGAGTGCAGGCGAAAATGATAAGGAAGCTTTTCTCATTCTTTGTAAACAACTTACTGAATTAATGGAGAAACCGTTTTGCATCCAGCATTTCTCCCTAAATATTGCCTTGAATATCGGAATTGCCTATTATCCCGAGGATGCAAAAAGCGCAGACGATCTTTTGAAATGTGCTAGATTTGGTATGTATGAAGCAAGAAATGTGCCGGAGCAATGGGCTTTCTATGAGCCGGCTATGTCGTATGTTCGAGAAGAACAGTTGCTTTTAGAAAATGATTTATATAATGCGATTCAAAACAATGAATTATTTCTTCAATATCAACCCCAGCTGAAGTTAAAAACAAAGCATGAGATTTCCATGGAAGCTCTAGTGCGATGGAAACATCCAAAGAAGGGCCTCATTGCACCGTCAGACTTTATTCCTATTGCAGAAGAATCCGGCCTAATTGTCCCAATAGGGAAATGGGTACTTGAAACAGCTTGCCGACAAACAAAAGAATTACAAGAAACTTTGGGGCATCCTATCACGGTTGCCGTCAATTTATCGCTGGGACAGCTTTTCCATGAGAATTTTGCTGAAGTTTTAAGATCCATTTTAAAGGAGACTAAGCTTCCTCCTAAAAGCTTGCAGCTGGAAATTACTGAAACCATGACAATGGATAAGAGCTTTCTGATGCCTATCCTGGGTGAGCTGAAAGCCTTGGGAATCACAATTGCTTTAGATGATTTTGGCAAGGGGTATTCATCGCTTTCCTACTTGAAGGATCTTCCCGTAGATTGCTTGAAGATTGATCGGGATTTTGTGAAGAACATTACTGAAAACGAACATGAGCCATTAGTGGACTTAATCATCTCCATGGCAAAGCATTTAAAATTAAATGTGGTAGCGGAGGGGGTAGAGACAATGGAGCAATTTAATTATTTGCTAAATAGTGAATGTGATGCAATACAGGGATACCTCATCAGTAAACCCAGCTCTTTTGAGACGATTATGAAGAATAGCAAATGCCTCAAGGCCAACAACCTATGCTATGAAACGCAATTGGAGTACTACAGTTTGATTAAACAAATATTCAACTAAAAAAAGGGCAATCTCTATAAAAGAGATTGCCCTTTGAGCTTCAAATTAAAGTTTAGTTACGTTAGAAGCTTGTGGTCCGCGGTTTCCTTCTTCAACTGAGAATTCAACTTTTTGACCTTCTTCTAAAGTTTTGAAACCGTCGCCTTGGATTGCAGAGAAGTGTACGAATACATCGTTTCCACCTTCAACTTCGATAAATCCAAAACCTTTTTCTGAGTTAAACCATTTTACTGTACCTTGTGTCATATTAATAGACCTCCAAAAATTTAATCAATAACCAATTACTTCAAAATACTATAAAAAAATTCACACATTACAAAAAGTACCGAACGTTCACGATTACTTTTTGTAACATGTGAATTCATTAGATATGAAGCAATATAATTATTATAAGCCTTAGTATACTAGGAAATTACAGGATTGTCTAGAGATAAATAAAAAAAAGAAAATTTGTTTTTTAAATCAGTATTATCCGAGGCTGGATAATGCTAATTATCTACCCCCAAAGTATCCAATATTATATTTTCTGCTCTATAGTGTTTTATATAGATATAAAATATTTCCAATTGAATATGATATAGTAAGAATAGATTGAATTATAAGTCTATAAGGCGATTTGTAAGGGTATCAATCAATATAGGAAGCAAGTTTTTCGTAAATGGGGTGTGTGTTATTGGATAAAGTTTTCGTAATAGGCGATATACATGGTTGTTATAGTTTGTTGGAACCCATCTTATCTAAATGGAATCCAGTCGAAGAACAACTCGTCTTTCTGGGGGATTATCTTGATCGGGGACCGGATAGTTTAAAAGTAATTCAAAGAATAATGCAGCTGGCCCAGGAGTATGATGTCGTCACATTAAGCGGAAATCATGAACGATTATTCTTGGGATGGCTGGATAAACCAGAGGAGCTATCGGAGTATTATTTTAATCCGAAGGTTGGGGGAGCCGCTACCGTTCAGAGTTTTATCAATAATCCTGCTTTTACTATTGCCTCAAATGATTTTTCAGTAAAGGAACTGACAACTAAAATCCAAAAAGAACAGGCAAAGGTCATCGAGTTTATTAAGGGCTTGAGGCGTTTCTATTTATGGGGACCCTTCCTCTTTGTTCATGCAGGAATTTCCCCGCAAGAAGAGAATTTCCGGAAAACAAAGGAAGATGATTTTTATTGGATTCGGGAAGAGTTTTATAGTACCCCGCATAAAGCAAAGGAAATTGTTGTTTTTGGACATACCCCAACAGTTTTATTGAATGAAGATAAATCAAGTGATGTCTGGTTATCCCCATGCCAAAAGAAGTTGGGAATAGATGGAGGCGGGGCAATCTTTGAACGAGGTCAGCTTCATGGAGTAGTCTTTACTAAGGACTCATTAGAGATCACCATTCATTCTATTGGTTTAACTTCAGAATTAACAACGAGGACTAAAAATCTAGGCTTATAAATACATTCGCAAGCTATATTGATAAGCTGATGTGTAACTTCGAGGATTCGCTTTTAGGTGGATCCTTATTTTATTTATCCGTATATACCGAGAAGGATTTATATTTATCAACCTAAAGTGAGAAGTGATATAGTTAAATTAGTGAGGTGGTAGAAAATGTCCAATAAAGTCGAACATATTTTTAAGCTGCAAACGAGCTGGGCAGGAGGAAGAAATGATACGGGTCAAATTCACTGTGGAAACTTAGAAACGACAATGTCGATTCCCCGTGAAATGAACGGCCCAGGAATCGGAACGAATCCCGATGAGTTACTTTTAAGTGCCGCTGCCAGTTGCTATATTATTTCGTTGGCCGCAATGCTGGAACGTTCTAATGTAGTTGCGCGTCTATCTCTTCAATCGGATGGAATTGTCGAAGTTGAAAATAATATCTTTACATATAAGCAAATCATTCACCATATTGAAATTTTGCTGGAAGAACCAAGCGAATCCAATAAACGAATTGCAAAACGACTTGCCATAAAAGCAGAGGAGAGCTGCATGATTAGCAAAGCGTTAAGAGGGAATGTGGAGGTTATAGTAGATTGTAAAATAGTAGAATAGAATTCAACAAAATAGAAAGCGAGTGTGAGGAATGACCATTATTAAACCCATCCTTCTAATCGTACTCGTAGCCGCTTTTACTTTTTTTATTAGTGGTCGGTTAATAGGGGCGAATGTCAATCTTTTTAAAAGAGTATTGTCGGTTGTGATAAGCGTTTCATTCACGACTTTTATCTATTGGTATACGTATCTGAAGGGGAAGGAATATTCTTTTGATACGGTTGATAGTGTAGTAAATGTTACAACGATATTGTGGATAGGCAGCATGCTGCTTATATCCATGCTCATTTATTTGTTCTTTGAACTATTTGATCCGATCGCATTTGACGAAAAATCAGGCAGGCATCATGGCAAAAGATCCCTGGCAAAAAGAATGGTTGGCTATTGGAGACATCAAAAGAGGTTGCGGAATGTAGTGAAAATTGCTGTTACAAATGGAATTACGAGAACAGTGAAGTATGCGAGAAACCGTGATTCCGACCGTGAATTAGCTATAGCATTGCGTGAAACACTTGAGCAATGCGGGGGAATCTTTATTAAATTTGGGCAAGTGCTTTCTACTCGCAAAGAATTATTTTCGCCTATTTTCATTGAAGAGCTCGAGAAATTGCAGCAAAATGTCACACCGCTTTCTGAGAAGCAAATAAATGATACGCTAAAACAGAACCTGCCAGGTGATGTAGACGTAGTATTTTCATCTTTTGATCCACAACCCATTGCAGCTGCCTCGATTGGTCAAGTACATAAAGCGGTTTTGCGGAAGACGAATGAACAAGTTGTAGTCAAGCTGCTGCGACCGGATGTGAAAGATATTATGCGGGAAGATCTTAGCATTCTAATGGAATTTGCCAATTGGATTACCAGTAAATCTCAATGGGCGGAAAATCTAGGCTTTCTCGATTTAGCGGAAGGGTTTACTTCTTCCTTAAGGGAAGAAATCGACTTTAAAATCGAAGCCCGCAATATGACGCAAATTAGTAATGTCATGAAGAGAAGTGAACTTGGAGTCACTATTCCAAAGGTCTATGAAGAATATAGCAATGAAAATATCCTAGTAATGGAGTTTGCACAAGGTGTTAGTGTTGCCGCACTGCCATCTGAAACAGTAAACAGCCGTCATACGATTGCAGAAAGGTTATTGTTCTCGTATTTAGAACAAGCATTGGCTTCGGGAATCTTCCACGCAGACCCTCACCCTGGAAATATCTATTATGATGTAACGACTAAAGAGCTTACAATATTGGATTTTGGTGCAGTTTGCCGTTTATCTGCTTCACAGCAGGAAGGATTGAAATTGTTCTTTATCGGCATTCAACAGAGTGATTCAGGTATTCTTTATGATGGAATATCCCTATTGGTCAAGAAGCGGAATGATGTAAACCGTGTAGAACTGGAGCAAGCAATCAGTCAAATCTTGTTGAAGATATCCTATGTGGAGCGGATTCGGTCAGATGAAATTGTCTACTCAATTTTTTCGGTTATTCGTGATTTTGGATTGCAATTATATTCGTCCGTCAGCATTGCTTTACGAGTGATCGTTACTTTAGATGGCACATTAAGAATTATTGACCGTAATTTCAACATTTTTCAGGAAGCCAAAATCTATTCCAGCAATTTCTTGAAAGAAACATTGAAAAAGCCTTTTAAGGAACCGCATGCAACGAAGGAAAGAATAGAAGAGGAACTGGCACTCCTGCTACCGAATTTGCGAAAAATTCCTCGAAGGGTAGATCAGTTGTTTAAAAAAGTTGAAGATGGAAAGGTGATTTTACATCACGATATTTTCTCCGATAAAAACAATAAAAATTTCATTACACAGTTATTTTCGAGGTTTATATTGCTATTTGTAGGTATTACATTCGGAGTTATTTCAGTTGCTCTCCTTGCAATCTCACAGGTGGTTCATACGGCATACGCAATCTACTTGAATATTGCCGCATACTTCGGCCTGTTTTTATGTGCCGTCCTGCTTGTACGCTTATCGATACAAGCAATTCGCGACATGAAACAAATAAAGTAAAAGGAGCCCTTTTCTGATGGAAAGGGGCTTTTCATATTTGAAAAACATTTACTTTTAGGGATATTGCAGAAAGGAATTGTCAATAATTAAATAGATTTGAATCACTGGGGAATCTATTACTCATCTCTAGCATTGAAACTACTAAAAAGGCTTCTGAATGGGGAATAGGAGAGTCCGCCTTTTGAGAAACCTTTGAGGAAATTATATTATAAAAGTATTTGAAAATCAGAGACTCTTATGTTTATTTATTTTTCTCTCTCGTTTGATGGGGTTACAAAATATTCCCTAGGAAATATTCTGCTTATTGAATGGTGTAAAGATATCTTGATAAAATTTTATTAACTAAAACTGAATTGGAAGTTTGAAAGATAATCTATTAAATCATTTGTTAAGTATATTTAATTCTATAAGAAATTGGGATTTAAATTAGAGAGAATCAATTCCATTTATACCTAAACTACAGTGATATGCGTATTAATTAACAATTTAATTGGCATCTAATGCCGCATTAATTTTGTTATAATAAGAACAATAGAATCAGAGAGGAATTTTAAAAATGACTAATAAACCACACCTGTTGATCGTCGATGGAATGGCACTATTGTTCCGTTCTTTTTTTGCCTCGAGTGCAATGGGGCATTATATTCGTTTAGCCGATGGGACACCTTCGAATGGGGTACAAGGCTTTGCCCGCCATGTATTAACGGCGCAATCAATCTATAAACCAACACACTTAGCGGTTTGCTGGGATATGGGGGCGCAAACTTTCCGAAACGAAATTTTCGATGGCTATAAAGCAAATCGTCCAGCACCACCTGAAGAAATGCTCCCCCAGTTTGATATGGCCAAAGAAGTATCTGAAATGATTGGCTGGAAAAACTTTGGAGAAATAGGAATGGAAGCGGATGATCTGATCGGGTCCATGATTGAAAAATGGAAAGACGAAGCTTCCATTACCGTTATTTCCGGTGACAAGGATTTGCTCCAACTATTAAACCCATCAACACAAATCGCCTTTACGAAGAAAGGGTATTCTGAGTACGATATCTATACAGAAGACCGTTTTAAGGAAGAGTACTTAATCGAGCCGTACAAGTTTGCTGATGTGAAAGCCTTTATGGGGGATACAAGTGACGGATATCCTGGGGTTAAAGGAATCGGACCCAAGACTGCGTTACAGCTCATTCAAAACTACGGATCAATCGACGGGGTACTGGAGAATCTAGAATCCCTGAAACCAGCACAACGCAATAAAATTAGCGACAATCTTGAAATGCTGAAGCTTTCCCATCAACTTGCCAAGATTGAAAGAGAAATGCAAATAAACGCTGCATTGGAAGAGTTAGCAGTAAAGGATTACCCACAGGAAACTTTTGAACGTCTTCTAGATAAAGGGTACAGCCTTATTGCAAAACACGCCAAAACTTTATATTCCTTCATATAAGTAAATGAGCCGGGGTGATTGATTTGATCACCTCGGCTTTATTTTTACGAAAGTTAGTACCTTATAGTTATCAGAATAGCGAATCTTCCTTATTTGGCTTTCACGATTTCGTCCGCCATTATCATGAAGGAGTAAATAAAGTTCATCATCCTTGATTTCATAGCCGATAAGAGGAACCCAATGATATTTGAATGTCGGTTTTGAGAACCATTGGAAAGTAAAGTGCTTATCAAATTTCATTGCAACCGGTCTTCCGGCCTCAAGTTCTTTCAGGCTTTCTGCAAGTGAACAGCGTGATACATCCCAGCCTGAACCCAATAATTTTCGCAAGTTTTTTATAAGGCGCCATGTAAATAAACCAATTCTTGTACCGCCCAGCATCCTGTAGAGTTCATTAACGCCTCGCGATTGTTTGGAAGCATGATAATTCAAGATGACACATATTGTAGTCGGACCGCAAGCAGAGTTTTGAAATTGTGGAAATACATCTTTGCTATATTGGGACATGCCCTGAACATCCAGCTGTATTTTCATTTTGAACCTCACCTCTTCTTCTATATCATAGGGGATATGAGTGATTGTGTAAAAAGAATGCTATAATTTGATGTGGAAATATAAATAGGACTTGGGGGAAGCAAAATGGCACCATATAAGACTTTGTTATTTGATTTAGATGATACATTACTGGATTTTCAAGCATCAGAAGAAGTAGCCCTGCAAAATTTGTTTAAAGAACAAGAATTTACATTGACACCAGACATGAAAGCGAACTATAAAAGATTGAATGCCTCATTATGGAAGGCCTATGAAAATAATGAAATCAGCCGTGATGAAGTCGTGAATAAACGGTTTGCTTTACTGTTCCAACAGTATGGAATTGAAGTTGATGGAATCGCTCTTCAGGCAAATTATCGTAGATACCTCTCTGAAGGCCATCACCTAATGGAGGGCGCTTTAGAATTAATTCAAAAGCTATCTGCCGAATTTGATTTATATATCGTATCAAATGGAATCTCCTCCACACAGCATCAACGATTGAAGGATTCAGGGCTTGCCCCGTATTTCAAAAAAGTGTTTGTTTCAGAAGATACCGGCTATCAGAAACCAATGAAAGGCTTCTTCGATCTAGTGTTTTCACGAATCGAAAATATCAATTTGAAGGAAACATTAATTATCGGCGATTCTTTTAGTGCAGACGTGACAGGTGGATGGAATGCCGGTATCGATACTTGCTGGATAAACTTAAATGAACAAGAGAATCAGCATAGCGAAATTATTCCTACCTATGAAATTCGAAATCTTGAAGAGCTTTATGGGATTTTAGGGATTGAGCAATATGAGCTTGTAAAAGCGGATAGCGGGCAGTAGGGAAGTATCGAATTGAGCGTTTGCATGGAGTATGCTTTGGTTGCTATTTGATAGATTTGAAGGGAAAAGAGAATTATCAGAAGAATGAAGTACTTTAGAAGGGTGGATTGCTTTGAAAAGTGCTTCATAAACGTAATGAAGCACTTCTGTTAGGCTAATTTCATTCGCAAAGTGCCTCATAAGGTAAGTGAAGCACTTTTGGCGTAATGAAGCCCTTCTGTAAGGCTGATTTTATTCGTGAAGTACCTCATAAAGCTTTTGAAGCACTCCTGTAAGGGGTTACTCCCGTTTGAGAAAATGCATCATAAAGTGGATGAAGCATTTTTCGCAGGTTACTCCCGTTCAAAAAGTGCATCACAAACGCACAACAAAAAAAGTGGAAAAGAACAAATAGTTTTCTCCACCTTGGCTATTAATTATTTTCCTTCTTTTCTTCTGTTGGTTACAGTCTCTCCGGCGATGCCCCAGTTGTCAGTGTCGACTTCATCGATGACTACTACGGTTGTTGCGGGGTTTTTACCAAGTACATCTACTAGTAATTGAGTTGCTCCTTTGATGAGGGCAGCTTTTTTTTCTGGTGTTACATCTTCATTGGTAATTTTGATATTTACATAAGGCATTTTCTTCATCCCCTTAAATATTCATAATCTTATTTTTAAGCAAGCAACAACTAAATAAAGAACTAGTAAAAAAGCTATGAATAAAGTTTCTAAAAACCTATTCATAGCTGCTAACCTAAACTGATTAACCTTGCGCGTTTAAGAATTCAGTTACATCTGCAGGTGATTTTGCGTTTGCACTGTGTAAGTGAGCTAGTTTTTCACTGTTTTTGAAGATTAATAAACTTGGAATGCCCATTACTTGGTATTTTTCCGCTAATTCAGGGAAATCATCACGGTTAATTTCATACCATGTGTATTGGTTGTATTCTTCGATGATTGGATCGATAAACATGTTCATGCGTGTGCAGTCAGGGCACCAACCCGCATAGAATTTCACGATAACCAGTTGTTCTGATGCGATAATCTCGTTAAATTGTTCATTTGTCGTAATGTTTTGCATTATAATCACTCTCCTTATTGATAGTGTACACATTTTAAATTATGGGGAAAAGTAATTTGACTTAATGAAAAGCTGTTCCCGACATCTATTAAACTCTAGTAATTTAGTAAATGCCTACCTAACTTTTTAGAAAATTAAGTCAAAAGTTATTGCTAAATTTAAGGAAATCAACTACACTAAGGACAGAAAAAGTGATTAAAAGAATTTAAAACTTACGGATTTATTTTTTTTCGCCATAAAATGAATGAGTATTCATTCAAGGGATAAGGGGGATGTTTATGTCTTACAAAATTCAAAAAGCGGCTGTACTCGGTTCAGGGGTGATGGGATCTGGAATTGCAGCACACCTGGCAAATATTGGAATTCCAACATTGCTGCTTGATATTGTGCCAAGAGAGTTAACAAAGGATGAAGAAGCGAAAGGGCTTGCGTTGGAACACCCTGCTGTTCGCAATAGGTTTGCCGCAAGTGCGGTTCAAAAGCTGTTAAAACATAAACCGGCACCACTCACTTCAAAGAAAAACTTGGCACTTATTACTGCAGGGAATTTGGAGGATGACCTGGAAAAGCTAAATGATGTTGATTGGATCATCGAAGTGGTTGTTGAAAACCTGGACATTAAGAAGAATCTATTTGAAAAAGTAGATTCCGTGCGAAAGCCTGGAACGATTATCAGTTCAAATACATCGGGAATTAGCGTGAATGCTATGTCTGAGGGGCTTTCAGAGGACTTCCAAAGGCATTTTTTAGGTACGCATTTCTTTAACCCACCAAGATACTTAAAACTGTTGGAAATCATTCCAACAAAACAAACATTACCAGAAGTTATTACTTTCATGAAAACGTTTGCTGAAGATGTACTAGGAAAAGGTGTTGTGATTGGGAAGGATACACCTAACTTTGTTGCAAACCGTATCGGCACGTATGGCTTGTTAGTTACATTGAGAGAAATGTTAGAACGTGGCTATTCAGTTGGTGAGGTTGATTCGGTTACTGGGACACTGATTGGGCGAGCGAAATCAGCTACTTTCAGAACTCTCGATGTTGTAGGGTTGGATACATTCCTGCATGTGGCGAAAACGGTTTACGATCAAACTACTGGCAAGGAGCAAGAAGTCTTCCAAGTTCCGGAACTGATGCAAAAATTAGTTGATAATGGTTGGTTAGGTGCCAAATCCGGTCAAGGCTTCTTTTTGAAAAAAGGCAAGGAAATTCTTGAAATCGATCCGGCAACTTTAGAATATGTTCCGGCGAAAAAGCTGCAAACACCTTCCATTGAAATGGCAAAACAAACAAAAGGGCTTCCAAATAAAGTGAAAACACTTGTTTATGCCAATGACCGTACGGGGGAACTACTATGGAATATCTTTGCCCCGACATTGATTTATTCTGCAGAAATGACCGGGGTTATTGCTGATAATATTGTTGAAATCGACAATGCGATGAAATGGGGCTTCGGCTGGTCACAGGGTCCTTTTGAAATGTGGGATTCAATCGGGGTTAAACAATCTGTCGAGAAAATGGAAGCTGAAGGCAGGGAAGTGCCGGGCTTCGTGAAAGAATTTTTATCCCAAGGCTTTGAATCTTTCTATACAGAACTAGATGGTGATCTAGCTTATTACAATGGTTCTGAATATGTAAAAGTGCCCGTAAATGAGAAAGTAATCGACTTAAAGCGTTACAAGAAAAAACAAGGGGTCATTAAATCGAATTCAGGCGCTAGTTTAATAGATTTAGGTGAAGGCGTTGCACTTCTTGAATTCCATTCGAAGTCGAATGCTATCGGTCTTGATATTATCCAAATGCTGAATTTTGCTATTGATGAGGTTGAAGCGAATTACAAAGGCCTTGTCATCGGGAATCAAGGTAAGAACTTCTGTGTCGGTGCGAACCTTGGCATGATTTTAATGGAAGCTCAAGATGATAATATTTTTGAACTGGACTATACAATTCGTGCATTCCAAAAAGCGATGCGCCGGGTTAAATACAGCAAAAAGCCTGTTGTGGCTGCGCCATTTGGCATGACGCTAGGCGGAGGGGCAGAAGTTTGCTTGCCTGCCGCGCATATTCAAGCGTCTAGTGAAACCTATATGGGCTTGGTGGAAGTAGGGGTAGGTTTAATCCCGGGTGGTGGAGGAAATCTGGCACTCTACGAAAAGTTCCTGAAAGGTCTTCCAAACGGAGTTGAAGTTGACTATCAGGCTATTGCCAATAAAGTGTTTGAAACGGTTGCGATGGCTAAAGTATCTACATCAGGTGAAGAGGCCCGCGACAATAACTTCTTAAACTTTGCTGATGGGATTTCAGTTAACCCCGACCACTTAATTTACGATGCAAAACAGGTTGTGCTTGCACTTTATGAAGCTGGTTATACAGCACCGATACCTAAAAAAGTGAAGGTAGTTGGAGCACCAGGATATGCAACGCTTTTATTGGGGGCACAAGGTATGTTCCAATCAGGCTATATTAGTGAGCATGATCTAAAGATTGCGAAGAAGCTAGCATATGTATTTGCGGGTGGGCTTGTACCATACGGAACGGAAGTAACTGAAGACTATTTACTAAACTTGGAACGTGAAGCATTTTTGCAGCTTGTCGCCGATCCGAGATCGCAAGCAAGAATGCAGCACATGCTCATCAAGGGAAAACCGCTTCGTAACTAATCAGTGAATTAAAAAACGGTGCGAAAAACTGAATTGACGAAAGTAATGAATAAGGGGGATACACAAATGCGTGAAGCCGTAATTGTAGCGGGTGCAAGAACGCCGATTGCCAAGGCGAAAAAAGGATCGCTTGCAACAGTACGTCCCGATGACTTCGGGGCGGTCGTAGTAAAAGAAACATTAAAAAGAGCAGGCTATAATGGCCCAATCGATGACCTAATTATGGGCTGTGCAATGCCTGAAGCTGAACAAGGGATGAATGTTGCGCGTAATATCGGCGCGTTAGCCGGACTCCCGGATTCAACTCCGGCCATTACAATTAACCGCTTTTGTTCATCAGGCCTTCAAGCAATTGCTTATGCAGCGGAACGTGTCATGCTAGGGCACTCAAAAGCCGTGCTAGCTGGTGGAGTGGAATCGATGAGCATGATACCGATGACAGGGAATACTGTTCGATTAAATCCGAAACTTGCTGAGGAAGCACCTCAATATTATATGAGTATGGGCCACACTGCTGAAGAAGTTGCGAATCGATTCGAGGTAAGCAGGGAAGATCAGGATGCTTTTGCGGTACGTTCTCATGAATTAGCCGAGAAGGCCATTAAAGAAGGAAAATTTAAGGATGAAATCGTTCCTGTTGAGGTGGTTCGGCATTTTGTGGACGAGAACAATAAATTGCAGTCGCGAACATTTACATTTGATACAGATGAAGGGGTTCGGGTTGGTACCTCCATGGAAGGCCTTGCGAAATTGCGCCCCGCATTTAACATACAAGGATCTGTCACAGCGGGGAACTCTTCTCAAACATCAGATGGTGCTGCAGCAGTTCTGGTCATGGATCGTGAAGAAGCCGAAAACCAAGGTCTAAAACCAATGGCGAAGTTTTTAGGGTTCGCTGTTGGAGGCGTTCCACCAGAAGTAATGGGTATTGGTCCAATCGAAGCAGTACCGAAAGCTTTGAAAATCGCTAGTTTATCTCAAGAACAAATCGATTTGTGGGAATTAAATGAAGCCTTTGCATCTCAATCGATTCAGGTCGTCCGCCATTTAGGAATTGATATGGGCAAAGTCAATGTGAATGGTGGAGCGATTGCATTAGGACATCCACTCGGCGCAACCGGTGCCATTTTAACATTAAAGCTCATTCATGAGTTAAAACGCCAAGGCAAAAAATATGGTGTTGTCACTATGTGTATCGGTGGCGGAATGGGTGCTGCTGGAGTGATTGAAGTTTTATAGTATTTGAGTTTTGTGAATTTGTTGATTAGCTTTAGGTAATCGTCCTATACCCAATGCCTCCGGAAGGCGAAATCCCTAAAGCTTTTCTATATATCGATGGGCTGGGAACACATAAGAATCGTTTACAAACAAATTATTTAATATTGAATAAAGGGGAGGAAGTAAAAATGGTTCAAACTACTAACATTATTAAGGGTGGAAGTTTTTTAATTGAAGATGTGGAACTAGAACGTGTCATTACTCCTGAGGATTTTACGGACGAGCAAAAAATGATTGCTCAAACAACGACTGAGTACGTAGAAAATGAAGTAAAGCCGGTAGTTGAAAACTTGGAGCACCACGAATTCGAGCATTCAGTACGTCTATTAAAAAAGGCAGGGGAACTGGGCCTATTAGCAGCAGATGTACCTGAAGAATACGAAGGCTTGGAGTTGGATAAAATTTCATCTGCTTTAATCGCGGAAAAAATGTCTCCTGCCGGCGGTTTTTCCATTACGCATGGTGCACACGTCGGAATCGGTTCATTGCCGATCGTATTATTTGGTAACCATGAGCAAAAATCTAAATACTTGCCGAAACTTGCGTCTGGTGAGTTGATTGCAGCATATGCTTTAACAGAACCAGGTTCAGGATCTGATGCCCTTGGTGCCAAAACGGTTGCTAAGCTGAATGAAGAGGGGACGCACTACGTATTAAACGGTGAAAAACAATGGATTACCAACGCAGGTTTCGCTGATGTGTTCGTTGTTTACGCGAAAATCGATGGGGATAAATTTACTGCGTTTATCGTAGAACGTAAATTCCCGGGTGTATCAGTAGGGGCGGAAGAAAAGAAAATGGGGATCAAATCCTCTTCAACTCGTACACTAATTTTGGAAGATGCGGAAGTTCCTGTTGAAAACCTGCTTGGCGAAATTGGCCGCGGCCACGTAATCGCATTCAATATTTTAAATATCGGGCGTTATAAATTAGGAGTTGGTACTGTTGGTGCCTCAAAACGTGCTTTAGAATTAGCGGTTGCTTATACAAACCAACGCCAGCAATTTAAAACACCACTTTCGAGCTTCAACCTGACAAAAGAAAAAATCGCAACCATGGCTTCACATCTTTATGCTTCAGAATCATTGAACTATCGAACTGTAGGCTATTTCGAAGATCGTTTAAGCCAGCTTTCAAAGGAAGAACAAAAAGATGGGAAAGCGATTGCCGGCGCGATTGCAGAGTATGCGATTGAGTGTTCGATTGCAAAAGTATTCGGTTCTGAAACATTGGACTATATTGCCGACGAAGCAGTACAGTTGCATGGTGGATATGGCTTCATGGCGGAATATGAAGTAGAACGCATTTACCGAGATTCCCGTATTAACCGTATTTTTGAAGGGACAAATGAAATCAACCGTTTAATCGTACCAGGAACATTCATGAAAAAAGCATTAAAAGGTGAACTGCCGTTACTTCAGGTTGCCCAAAAACTGCAGGAAGAATTGTTAATGCTGATGCCTGAAGAAATTAGCGATGAGCCATTAGCACAAGAGAAATACTTGGTGAAAAACGCGAAGAAAATTGGTGTGTTGGCTGCTGGTGCAGCTGCACAAAGGTTTGGAGCAAAACTGGAAGCTGAGCAAGAAGTACTTGTGAACATTGCGAATATCGCAAATCAGCTGTATGCAATGGAATCAGCTGTTATTCGTACTGCAAAAGCGATTGAGCGTGATGGGGCAGAAAAGTCGAAGCAAAAGATTCTTTATACGGAAATCTTCTGCCAGGAAGCATTTGCGGAAATCGAAAAAGAGGCAAAAGAAACAATCTTGGCATCAGTTGAAGGGGATGCAGGTAAAATGACGCTTGCTGCACTTCGTAAACTAACTCGCAACAACCCATATAACCTCATCTTGAAAAAACGCGAAGCAGCACAAAAGCTGATCGAAGCCGAAAAATATATCGTATAACCATTCTCTCTGGGGCATCCTATAATCTAGGATGCCCTTGATTGTTTGATCCAGATTATTCGGAATTAGGTGTGTGCCTGGCACTCTGATTTGGTTCTCTGCTATACTTTAGTTAAATAAATTTTTAGTAGTGAGTGAAGGAGTATGTTATGGCACTTAAATTGATACAGTATCCACGTTGTACGACTTGCAAGAAGGCGGAAAAATGGCTGAAGGACAATGAAATCGCGTATGAAGCGGTTCATATTGTTGAACAAACCCCATCAAAAGAGGATTTAAAAGCAATCTGGGAGAAAAGTGGTCTTCCTTTAAAGAAATTTTTTAATACATCTGGCATGAAGTATAAAGAATTAGGCTTGAAGGATAAGTTAAGCTCTATGTCGGAGGATGAACAACTGGAATTACTTGCCTCGGATGGTATGTTGATTAAGAGACCGATTGTAACGGATGGCAAAAAAGTAACATTGGGATTCAAAGAAACTGAGTTCACTGAATCTTGGAAATAAAGCGCTACTCTATCTTGTTTTTGGTTATAAAATGTGTCAAACTTATCATGAAGGAATTACATATATTTGGAGGGGTTTTTAGTGAGCACACCGAAAGATTTACGTTACTCTAAAGAACACGAATGGGTTAAAGTTGAAGATGGGAAAGTACGCATTGGAATTACACACTTTGCACAATCTGAACTTGGCGATATTGTTTTCGTTGAACTTCCACAAGTTGGCGACGAAATTCAACTTAACCAACCATTCGGTAGTGTTGAATCTGTTAAAACAGTTTCTGAACTATACGCACCAATTTCAGGTAAAGTGGTGGAAATCAATAGTGAACTTGAAGATAGCCCAGAGTTTGTAAATGAATCACCTTATGAGCAGGCTTGGATGGTAGTTATTGAACCAACGGATCTTTCAGAAGTGGAAGCATTATTAACTCCTGAGCAATATGATGAATTAATTGGTGCATAATCTGAATATGATATAGTAAAAAACGCCAGAAAACCACTGGCGTTTTTTTTACAATATTAATATAATAAGTAACCATATCTTTTATTTCATTGATATTTGCTGGACTTCCTTCAATGCAAAATCAGTGGGAAAAGACATCGATTTTCGAAAGCGAAAACCGTGCTTTTCAATCATTATCCTTATGCATATTTGAAGACGTTATTTAGCTGTGTTACTACAAATCGTGGGGTGAAGCAAATGATAGTTGATAAGTGTATAATTGTTGAAGGTCGATCGGATAAGTTAAACATTGCACCAATATTTGCAGAGGATGTTAAAATTATTTGTACGAATGGTACGATAAGTGAAGATGCATTATTAGATCTTATTGAACCATTTGAAGAATGTAAACTATATACGTTATTTGATGCGGATAATTCAGGGGAAAAGTTGAGAAAGCTGACAAAGAGAATCTACTCTGAGGCTGTTCATCTTTTCATACCTCGAACTTATATCGAAGTGGCAAATGCGCCAAGAAAAGTTCTTGCAAATTTATTAAGCGAGGCCAAGTTCTCTGTGCATAAGCAATATTTATCTTCATCAATTGAAACGTAATCGAGCTGTTTATACTACCTAAACAAATGAAATAGGATGATGATTATGAAAGAATGGACAACAGAAGATTGGGTGCAACAGCAGGAACAACATTCCTTGGTTGCCTTTTATTTATATACCCCTATGTGCGGAACTTGTGCAGTGGCATCAAAAATGATGGATGTAATTGAAGAGCTCCTGCCTGACTTACCGTTGGGAAAAGCGAACATTAATTACTTGGAAACTTTAGTAATGGATTATCAAATAGAAAGTGTGCCATGTTTACTAATTAGTGAAAAAGGGAATGTCGAAAAAGTGTATGCTTTCCAATCTGTACCATTCCTATATGAAAAGTTGAAAAAGTAGTTGACGTGTTGATAACTAACATGGTAAAGTAACATCCATAATCTAAAACTTAATATCGTAACTCTTATAAAGAGCGGTGGAGGGAAGTGCCCTATGAAACCCGGCAACCATCACATTTATGTGAAAAGGTGCCAAGTCACGCGAAGTGGATACTTTGGAAGATGAGAGAACGGTTCACGTAAACAATATATTTACGTCCCCTTCTACTTGTCTTGGTAGAAGGGGTTTTTTTCTTTATCTTTCATTTCACTTTGCTAAATGGGTAAACTTAAATTACCTTCAAGTCTACATATAAGAATACATAGTTACGGTTTACGATAGGAATAAAGTAAGGAGTCACATATGATTAGATTAAAAGATATATCGAAAATATATAAAACAAAAAATGGAGAAATAACGGCTGTAAAAGACGTTAATTTATCCATCAACAAAGGTGAAATCTTCGGAATTATTGGCTACAGCGGGGCCGGGAAAAGTACGATGATTCGCCTATTGAACGGCTTGGAAAAACCTTCCTCAGGTACTGTGGAAGTGAATGGCCAGCAGATTTCTTCAGCAACAGGTACACAGCTTCGCCAAGCCCGACAAAAAATCAGTATGATTTTCCAGCATTTCAATCTACTATGGTCACGAACGGTTGCAGACAACATTGCCTTTCCATTGGAAATTGCAGGTGTCCCAAAAGCTGAACGTGAAAAACGTGTGGGAGAATTAATCAATTTGGTTGGATTATCAGGCAGGGAAAATGCTTATCCATCCCAATTATCGGGCGGTCAAAAGCAGCGTGTGGGGATTGCAAGAGCACTAGCCAATAACCCGGAAGTCTTGCTATGTGATGAAGCAACAAGTGCCCTTGATCCTGAAACAACGGATGCGATTTTGGAATTGTTGCTGGATATCAATAAGCGTCTAGGTTTAACGATTGTTCTTATTACCCATGAAATGCATGTTATCCGTAAAATTTGTGATCGTGTAGCGGTAATGGAAGCTGGACAAGTTGTTGAATCCGGAGAAGTGCTTCAAGTATTCCAAAATCCACAAGCCGAGATAACAAAGAACTTCGTTATGCAAGTGTCTGGAACAAAAGAATCAAAAGAATCGATTGAGCAAATTCTGGTCAATTACCCAACAGGGAAAATTGTAAAGCTTACTTTTATAGGAAATAAAACAGAACAACCGGTTATTTCTCAAATTATTAAAGAATTTGATGTGGAAGTGAATATTGTTCACGGAAATATTACACAAACTACAAGTGGACCATATGGAACATTGATTGTACAAATAGATGGCAAACCAAATCAAGTTGAACAAGCATTCAAGCTTTTGGAAACAAGAGAAATTCAAGCGGAGGTGATTGACCATGTTTAATCAATTATTTCCAAATGTTGATTGGGTAAAAATGTGGGAAGCGACATATGAAACCCTATATATGACGATTATTTCTACAGGGGTAACCTTTGTACTTGGGCTGGCAATCGGAATCTTGCTGTTTTTGACTAGTCCCCACCAAATTTGGGCAAATAAGATCGTCAATCTTTTAACGGGATCACTTGTTAATATTTTCCGTTCCATTCCATTTATTGTATTAATTATTCTTTTAATTCCGTTTACGAAGTTCTTGCTGGGAACAATTCGAGGAGTTGAAGCAGCTTTACCGGCTTTAATTATCGGGGCAGCACCATTTTATGCTCGCCTGGTATTAATCGCTTTAAGAGAAATTGATAAAGGGGTTATTGAAGCAGCTCGATCAATGGGAGCAAAAACTTCTACGATTATCTGGAAAGTATTAATACCTGAGTCTATGCCGGCATTACTTTCTGGTATTACAGTAACTGCTGTTGCATTAGTAGGATATACGGCAATGGCTGGTATTATCGGAGCAGGCGGGTTAGGAAACCTGGCATTTATAGATGGCTTCCAACGCAGCCGTGAAGATGTCACATTAACGGCAACAATTGTAATTTTGATCATCGTGTTTATTCTTCAATTTATTGGAGACTTTATAACAACAAAGACCGATAAACGTTAATGGAGATTTTTGCTTTTATTTAGTAATTGGTGAAGACGGTTTAATCCGTTCACATATAGAAGAAACGAAAAGAAAAGGAGAAAGACATATGAAGAAAATTTTATCATTTTTAGTATTATCAGTAGTCGTTCTTGCTTTAGCCGCTTGCGGTTCTGCTAAAGAGGAAGAGACGAATAATCCTACAAGCGGTTCTGCTGGTGAAAGCGAAACTGAACAGAAAGCATCTACAACTATAACAGTTGGTGCTTCAAACGGTTTACATGACTTGATTTTGGAGCAAGCAAAACCTATTTTGGCTGAAGAAGGAATCGAATTAAAAATCGAACCGTACCAAGATTACGTAATGCCTAACCAAGACTTGGAATCTGGTGACCTTGATGCAAACTACTTCCAACACATTCCGTATCTAGAAGCGGAAATTGCTGAAAAAGGCTATGATTTCGTCAATGCAGGCGGTATCCACATTGAACCAATCGGAATTTACTCACAAAAATATAAATCATTAGATGAACTTCCGGATGGCGCAACAATCATTATTTCAAATTCGGTTTCTGACCAAGGCCGTATTTTATCTTTACTAGAAACTAAAGGGTTGATCAAGCTGGCTGATGGCATCGATAAAACATTGGCAACAGTGGATGATATCGTTGAAAACCCTAAAAATTTAGTAATCGACAATAGCTCAGCACCAGAAATGTTGGTAACGTTCTATGAAGAAGGCGAAGGGGATGCTGTAGTGATCAACTCTAACTTCGCAATCGATGCAGGTATCAATCCTATTGAAGATTCAATTGCCATTGAAGGTTCTGAATCTCCGTATGTGAACATCATTGCCGTTCGCGCAGAAGATAAAGATAACGAAGCAATCACACGTTTAGTAGAAGTCCTGCATTCAGATGCAATCCAACAATTCATCATGGATGAGTGGGGCGGCGCAGTTGTACCAGTAAATGAATAATTGGAAGTGGCGAGGGAAAGTAGTTTTCCCTCGCCATTTTTTATTTCGGAGTTGTGGGGAAATACTTTTTATCGAGCGAATTTATTTAGGGAATCGCTGATTTATCATCTTCGGGGAATTAGGCGACTTCTCGCTGCCTGGTAATTATTTACTTTGCTGTTTAGGGGAAATGAGATCACCCCTCATTGCCCGGTGAACGCTGGATTTATCAGTATGGGTAAATGAGGGGGCGCTTCTCGCTGTCTGGTAATTATTGACTTTGCTGTTTAGGGGAAATGAGATCACCCCTCATTGCCCGGTGAACGCTGGATTTATCAGTATGGGTAAATGAGTTGTCTACTCGCTGCCTGATAACTATTGATTTTGTTGTTTAGGGGAAGTGAGATCACTCCTCAATGCCCGGTGAGCGCTGGTTTTATTATTATGGGTAAATGAGTTGTCTACTCGCTGCCTGGTAACCGTTGACTTTGCTGTTTAGGGGAAGTGAGATTCCCCCTCAATGCCCGGTGAACACTAAAATTGTCATTTTCGGTTAACGAGTCGTCTCCTCGCTGCCCGGTAACCGCTAGTTTTAGTATCCCTGGGAAATGAGCCACCCTCCGCTCCACGGTAACCTCTGATTTTGCCATTTCACGGAGTCACCCTTCTAAAATATCTTCCATCGAATACAAAAAATACCCAGAGCACATTCGCTATGCTCTGGGTATTTGTCACACAACTTTATAAAAATTGATTTAGCCTCGAGAAGAAAGTATCAATAAATTTTAAAAATACCTGTTCAGAAGGTCCAAGTTCGCGGTTAGTTGGATAAATGACTCCTACAGTTCTTGTGATTGCTGGATTTTCAATCGGCATCTTCACTGTAAAGCGTGGAGTGGAATCATAAAGTGAGCTCTCGGGAAGCAAGGTGACCCCGATACCTGCTGCCACCAAACCTTTCAAAGCATCCATATCCTCGCCTACTGAAGTAACGCTTGGTACGAAGCCGGAAGCTTTACAGGCATCAACAGCAACTTTGTTTAAAATAAATCCTTCAGGGAAAAGAACGAAATTTTCTTTTCGTAGATCACTGAGAAAGATTTTTTGCGCATTCGCTAATGGATGGTTCGCAGGGAGTAAAGCATGAATCTTCTCGCTAAACAAAATGGAAGAATGAATGCTCTCGTCATTGGGTGGAACAGGACCTAAAAACGCAAGGTTAAGTTCGCGGTTCTTAACAGCCTCGATCAGGTAGCGGTAAGAACCTTGGCGCAAATGAAAGAGTACGTTCGGAAACTCTTTTTTAAAGGCGGAAATAACAGTTGGCAGTACGTAACTTGCAAGACTTGTAGGGAAACCGATCTTAATGGTTCCTTTGGCTGGATCTAGATACTCTTCTACTTGTTTGACTGCAAAATCAATTGCCTTCAATGCGGTAACCGAGTGCTCCAAAAAGATTTTACCAATCGGTGTCAGTTTCACATTTCTTCCAACTCGTTCAAAAAGTGGGGTGCCTAGCTCGTCCTCAAGGTTGGCAATTTGGCGGCTGACTGCAGACTGGGCGACATGGAGATGTTCGGCTGCTTCAGAAATATGTTCTCTTTCAGCTACCTCGACAAAGTATCGCAATTGGCGTAATTCCAACGTTCTCACCTCTCTTATCTAAATATTAGATTAATTCTATCCAAAGTATATATTGTTTATATTATTCTAAAAATTCTACAATGTAAATAACGTATTTACGAAGATTTGGGGGGATTTACATGACTTTTCATCAGTATCCGAAAGCACAAGGGCTGTATTCGCCAAGTTTTGAGCATGACGCTTGTGGAATCGGTTTTTACGCTAACATTAAGGGACACGCTTCACATGAGATTGTAAAAAACGGACTAGAAATGTTATGTCGTTTGGATCACCGAGCAGGACGCGGCGGTGACGGTAGAACTGGAGATGGTGCCGGTTTAATGGTTCAAATACCGGATGCATTCTTTAAATTGAATTGTCCGGAGTTCAACTTACCGAAAAAAGGTGAGTATGGCGTTGGGCAGCTATTTTTTACAGAGGATACTAGAGAGAGAGAATCCATCGAAAATAAAATAAACGAACTAATCGAGCAGGAAGGCCAAACTCTAATCGGCTGGAGAACTGCTCCTACAAATAAAGAAAACCTGAGTGATATTGCGAAATCAACAGCCCCTGTTGTTCGCCAAGTTTTTATTAAGGGAGAGAAGGTTGAAGATTCTCTAGCATTTGAACGTAAATTATATTTAATTCGTAAGCAAGCTGAATTTTGGGCAAAAGAAAATGATATGAAATTTTATTGTCCAAGTATGTCTAGCCAAAAAATGGTGTTTAAAGGATTATTAACGCCAGAAGAAGTTAGCGAATTTTATATCGACCTTCAGGATCAGAGCTTTATTTCGGCATTTGCAATTGTACACTCAAGATACTCTACAAACACATTCCCAAGCTGGGAACGCGCACATCCAAACCGATACATTGTCCACAATGGTGAAATTAACACATTACGCGGCAATATCAATTGGATGACTGCTCGCGAGCAGCGTTTTGTATCTGAGGCATTTGGTGATGACTTGAAGAAACTATTGCCGATTATTGATAACTCAGGTTCTGACTCTTCTATGCTGGATAATGCTTTTGAATTCTTTGTGTTGGCTGGTCGTACACCGGCTCATACTGCCATGATGCTAATTCCGGAACCTTGGACTGAAAACCCTCATATTTCAGATGAGAAAAAAGCATTTTACGCTTACCATGCAAGTATGATGGAGCCATGGGATGGACCTACGGCGATCTGTTTCACGGATGGCAAACAAATTGGTTCAATTCTGGACAGAAATGGCTTACGTCCGGCACGCTACTATGTAACAAAGGATGATATGATCGTCTTTTCTTCAGAAGTAGGAGTAGTGGATATCGAGGAAGAAAATGTTTTGTATAAAGAGCGCTTAAGTCCAGGCCGGATGCTATTAATCGATCTAGAACAAGGAAAAATTGTTTCTGATGAAGAGTTGAAAAGCGAAATGGCCCAAGCACAACCTTATGCTAAATGGTTGGAAGAAAACTTGCTTACTGTCGAAGGCGAAGAAGAAACGCCAAAAGTGGTTGCCGAGCTGGCAGTACGCCAAAAATCCTTTGGCTACACATTTGAAGACATTCAAAAGTATATCGTTCCAATTGCGGAAAGTGGAAAAGACCCGATTGGTTCAATGGGGAATGACACACCTTTAGCGGTGCTGTCAGATCGTCCACAATCTTTATTTAATTACTTTAAACAGTTATTTGCACAAGTGACAAACCCGCCGATTGATTCAATTCGTGAGCATATTGTCACTTCGACGATGACTTTACTTGGAGCCGAAGGGAATTTATTGCATCCGAATGCTGAAAATGCACGCCGTATTTTCCTTGAAACGCCTATTTTAACTGATGGCGAGTTAAACGAGATTACAAGTTTTGATAATAAACATTTCCAGCATGAAGTACTTACTCTTCAATACAAGCATTCATTAGAAAATGAACTGCAGCGTCTATTCGCTGAAGCGGATGAAGCGATTGAAAGAGGAATTTCATTATTGGTACTTTCTGATGAATTGGAAGATGTAAATACACCTGCTATTCCAGTACTGCTTGCTGTAAGCAGCTTGCATCAATATCTGGTTCGTACAGGTAAGCGTACGCTTGTTAGCATTATTGCAAACAGTGGAGAAGCATGTGAAGTACATCATTTTGCAGCTTTAGTCGGATTTGGTGCTGATGCCATCAATCCGTATCTTGCTTATGCTTCTATCCAAGAAGCAATCGATGCAGGACATCTAACAATCAGCTACCAAGATTCCGTGAGAAAGTATCGTAAAGGAATCGCTGACGGTGTAGTAAAAGTAATGTCCAAAATGGGGATTTCCACTGTTCAATCTTACCGAGGTGCTCAGATTTTTGAGGCGGTAGGCATCAGTAAAGAAGTAGTGGATCGATACTTTACAGGTACAGCTTCTCAAATCGATGGCATTGACTTAGAGACGATTGGCGAAGAAGCAAAACGCCGCCATAAGCTTGCACTAGATTCTAAGAATAACTTGCTGGAATCGGGGAGTGACTTCCAATGGCGTGCAAATGGTGAACACCATGCCTTTAATCCGAAAACAATTCATACGCTGCAAACGGCTACTAGAAGAAATGATTATGGTTTATATAGAATGTATGCCGAAATGGCAAATGAGGAACAAATTGGGTTCCTGCGCAATATGTTTGAGTTTAAATCTGCCAATGGATCAATCCCGATTGAAGATGTAGAATCTGTTGACTCGATTGTTAAGCGATTTAAGACAGGGGCAATGTCATTCGGTTCGATTTCCAAAGAAGCACATGAAACATTGGCGATTGCGATGAACCGCATTGGCGGACGCTCCAATTCCGGTGAAGGTGGAGAAGATACTGCCCGTTTTGAAATCGACGAAAATGGGGACAACCGAAACAGTGCCATTAAGCAAATTGCATCCGGACGTTTTGGTGTGAAATCTCATTATCTAGTAAATGCAAAAGAACTGCAAATCAAGATGGCTCAGGGAGCAAAACCAGGTGAGGGTGGTCAATTGCCGGGTAACAAGGTTTATCCTTGGGTTGCTGATGTGCGTGGTTCTACTCCAGGTGTTGGGTTAATTTCACCACCGCCGCACCATGATATTTATTCTATCGAAGATTTGGCGGAACTTATTTACGATTTGAAAAATGCAAACCGTGACGCCCGAATCTCTGTAAAATTAGTTGCCAAAGCTGGTGTAGGTACGATTGCTGCAGGTGTTGCCAAAGGTGGCGCAGATGTTATCGTTATCTCAGGATATGATGGAGGAACAGGTGCATCACCGAAAACTTCCATTAAACACACTGGGTTGCCATGGGAGCTTGGACTAGCGGAAGCACATCAAACATTAATGCTAAACGGTCTTCGTGAGCGTGTAACATTGGAAACAGACGGGAAGTTGATGACAGGTAAAGATGTTGTTATGGCTGCTTTACTTGGAGCAGAGGAATATGGCTTTGCAACTGCGCCATTAATCGTGCTTGGATGTATCATGATGCGTGCATGTCACTTGGATACATGCCCGGTAGGTGTAGCTACTCAAAACCCTGAATTGCGTGCTAAATTTATGGGGAACGCCGATCACATCGTAAACTATATGCACTTTGTTGCAGAAGAAATGCGTGAATATATGGCGAAACTAGGATTCCGCACAGTTGAAGAGATGGTTGGACGCACGGATGTCCTTCAAATCAGCGATCGTGCAAAGTCACACTGGAAAGCAGGACAGCTTGATCTTTCAACACTGCTTTACCAAGTTCAAGGTGCCCGCACAAAACAAACTAACCAGGATCTTCGTATCGAAGAAACATTTGATATTCGTGAATTACTGCCAAAAGTGGAAAAAAGCATTAAAGAAAAAGAATCTATCGAACTCGACTATTCGATTAAAAATACAGATCGCGTTGTCGGTACGATTATCGGAAGTGAAATTTCGAAAAAGTACGGTGAAGCCGGGCTTAAAGATGAAACAATCAAGCTCAACTTTACGGGTCATGCAGGGCAAAGCTTTGGAGCATTCGTTCCAAAAGGAATGTCACTATCTTGCGTGGGTGACGTGAACGACTACTTTGGTAAAGGCTTATCCGGCGGGAAACTAGTAGCGATCGCACCGATTAAAGGGGAGCAAGAGACAAACGTTATTGCTGGTAACGTTTGTCTATATGGAGCAACAAGCGGTACTGCTTATATCAACGGTCGAGCTGGTGAACGTTTTGCAGTTCGTAACAGTGGTGCCAATGTTGTTGTAGAAGGTATTGGCGATCATGGCTGTGAATATATGACCGGCGGACGTGTAGTCATCCTGGGTGATGTAGGGAAAAACTTTGCTGCTGGTATGAGTGGCGGTATTGCCTACGTATTGCCAACAGATGAAGCGAAATTCAAAGAACAATGCAATACAGAAATGATCGAATTTGAACGATTGGAAGATAAAAACGAAATCGAAGCCGTACGTTCCATGATTATCAAGCATTTGGAACATACGGAAAGTACAATTGCATTAGATGTTCTGGCGAAATGGGATCAACTTGTAAGTAAGGTTGTGAAGGTTGTGCCAACGGATTATAAAGCGATGATAGACAAAATCAGCTATCACAAATTCCTTGGTCTAAATGAAGAAACTGCTGCTATGCAAGCATTTGTAGAAGCAACTGGCGCTAAAGAATTAGCGATTTCCAAATAAGGGGAGGTTCTAGAATGGGGAAACCAACAGGATTTATGGAATATAAACGAGCGAAAACGAAAGAACAGCCTCCACTAGAGCGTATTTCGAATTGGAATGAATATGCTTCTAGGCTGTCAGATGAATCATTGCAAGAGCAAGGTGCAAGATGCATGGATTGCGGTACACCATTTTGCCATATGGGTGTAGAAATCCGCGGTGCAGCAGCTGGCTGTCCAATTCAAAACGTCATTCCTGAATGGAACGATTTAGTATATAAGGGACAATGGAAGGAAGCATTGGATCGTCTTCATATGACGAATAACTTCCCGGAATTTACAGGGCGCGTTTGTCCAGCGCCTTGTGAAGGCTCCTGTACATTAGGGATAACAGATCCGGCAGTAGCCATTAAATCCATTGAGCGTTCAATCATCGACAAAGGCTTTGAAAATAACTGGGTATTACCGCGTATCCCAAGAACACGCACAGGTAAAAAAGTTGCTGTCGTTGGTTCAGGACCTGCCGGATTAGCAGCTGCTGATGAATTAAATCAACTTGGTCACAGTGTGACTGTCTACGAGCGTGCGGATCGTCCTGGTGGCTTGTTAATGTATGGCATTCCGAACATGAAGCTTGAAAAAGAGGTGATTGAACGCCGCGTTCATCTACTTCGCCAAGAAGGAATCGACTTTGTTTTAAGTACCGAAATCGGCAAAGATATCACTGCTGACGAATTAAAAGCACAGAATGATGCTGTAATTCTATGTATCGGTGCCCAAAAACAACGGGTTCTACATTTGGAAGGCAGTGATGCTGAAGGTGTTCACCTAGCAATGGACTACTTAACAGGCGTAACTCAAAGTTTGCTGGATTCAAACTTTAAGGATAAAAAAGCACTGGATGTTGCAGGCAAGGATGTTATCGTCATTGGTGGCGGTGATACAGGAGCAGACTGTGTAGCAACTGCTATCCGTCAAAAAGCGCGTTCAGTACATCAATTTGGTAAACATCCTGAGCTGCCAAAAACTCGTCAGGAAGATCGCCCATGGCCACAGGACCCAAATATATTCAATCTTGATTATGCATATGAAGAAGTTGCGGCTGCAAAAGGTCGAGATCCTCGTGAATATTGCATTCAAACAAAGGAAATCGTAAAAGATAAAATGGGGCGCGTAAAAGAACTTCATACGATTCAAATGGAGAAAATTTTAGGGGACGATGGTTTCTACTTCTTTAAAGAGATTCCAGGCACTGAAAAAGTGTGGCCTGCGCAAGCTGTATTCGTTGCCATTGGTTTTGAAGGAATCGAAAAATCAGTGCCGGAGCAATTTGGAGTGGCAATCTCAAACAATAAAATCCATGCTTCCATTAAAGATTTTGAAACAAATGTACCTGGTGTATTTGCAGCAGGTGATGCAAGACGCGGACAAAGCTTGGTTGTATGGGCGATCAAAGAAGGTCGCGCCGTTGCAGCAAGCGTAAATGAATTTTTGGATGTAAAAGTGAATGCATAATTTGAAGTGGTTTCCGAGTTGTAAAAATACTCGGAGACCGCTTTTATTTTGCGTTAAAAGAAAGTAATTACTAATCTTTCTAATTGAATAAAGCTAAAAGGTTGAACAATGGGCAAAGTTTTTCTAAACTGAAAATAGGTGTTATGATTATAAATTTTTTAGCGATGTATAAGAAGGGAATGTTTATTGGTAAACTATTTGCAGAATTGATTTTAGCGAATTTCCAGCTATCATGTCTGATTTTATCGGTGAAATAAATTCTCAATTAGACTTCGTGTATTGAAAATGAATTCATCAACTTTTCTTCCCGCTTGCTTTCCTGAAACACTATAAAAAAGAGTAAAACTCCAATATTTTAATGGATTTGGTCGAAATATACTGTTTGTAAAATAAATGCTTTGCATGGTTTCGGGATTTCGGTTAAGATTAGAATGATAATAAATTAGAAATGGTCCTGCCATTCAAAGCACAACTACGGAGGTAATATAATGTCAACTTTAGTAATAAAAGATCTTCACGTATCAATCGAAGATAAAGAGATTTTAAAAGGTTTAAACCTTACTATTAATACAAACGAAGTTCATGCAATCATGGGTCCTAACGGTACTGGTAAATCAACATTGGCTTCGGCTATCATGGGTCATCCAAAATATGAAGTAACTCAAGGAACAATTGAAATAGATGGTGAAAATGTACTTGAAATGGAAGTTGATGAGCGTGCTAAAGCTGGTCTATTCCTAGCTATGCAATACCCATCTGAAATTTCAGGTGTGACAAATGCTGATTTTGTTCGCTCAGCTATCAATGCTCGCCGTGAAGAAGGCGATGAGATTTCATTAATGAAATTCATCCGTGAATTAGATAAAACAATGGATTTCCTGGAAATGGACCAAGAAATGGCTCAACGTTACTTAAACGAAGGTTTCTCTGGTGGGGAAAAGAAACGTAACGAAATTCTGCAATTAATGATGATCAAACCTAAGTTTGCAATCCTGGATGAAATTGACTCTGGTCTAGATATCGATGCATTAAAAGTTGTAGCAAAAGGTATTAACGAAATGCGCGGTGAAGGATTTGGCTGTATCGCAATCACTCACTACCAACGTTTACTAAACTACATCACTCCTGACCATGTACATGTTATGATGCAAGGCCGCGTTGTAAAATCAGGTGGTCCAGAATTGGCACAACGCCTAGAAGCAGAAGGTTACGACTGGATTAAACAAGAATTAGGAATTGAAGATACAGACGCGGTAACAGAAGAAGCATAAGAGAGAGGACGAATAACATGACAGTTGAAACTAAATTGGCGTTATCAGCTACAGAAGTACGCTCGTTCTCACAAAGCAATAATGAACCAGCTTGGTTCGGTTCATTGCGTGCTGAAGCAATTGAAAAAGCTGCTGAGCTTCCAATGCCAACACCAGACAAAACAAACATTACAAAATGGAACTTTACCGAGTTCCCTCAACATACAGTAGAAAGTGCTCCATTTAGTTCTCTAGATGAACTTTCTGCAGATTTAAAAGAAATTATTGATATTGAAGGCCAAGAAAACCTTTATATTCAACGCAATAACACACCGGCATTCCTTAAAATTTCCGAGGAATTAAAAGCACAGGGTGTTATCTTCACTGATATTTTAACGGCAGTTCGCGAACATAGTGAGCTAGTTCAAAAATACTTTATGACTGAAGCTGTTAAAGTGGATGAGCATAAATTAACTGCTTACCATGCAGCATTGGTGAACGGCGGGGTATTCCTTTACGTTCCGAAAAATGTTGTTGTTGAAAAACCATTGCAAGTGGTATTCCTGAACGACAATGCTGATGCTTCATTATTCAACCATGTATTAGTAGTAGCTGATACGAACTCAGCTGTAACATATGTACAAACTTATGTATCAACTGTTGAAGAATCAAATGGACAAGCTAACTTAATCGAAGAAGTGATTGCATTAGATAATGCTCAAGTTACTTACGGTTCAGTAGATGTTCTTGCTAAAGGATTTACAACTTATGTTAACCGTCGCGGTCATATTAAACGCGATGCTAAAGTTGATTGGGCTCTAGGTCTGATGAATGATTCGGATACAATTTCCGAAAGTATCACACATTTAATTGGTGATGGTTCACTGGCAAATACGAAAACTGTAGTAGTAGGACGCGGGGAACAAAAGCAAAACTTCACTACCGAAATTCGCCACTGGGGTAAAAATTCAGAAGGATTTATCTTGAAACATGGTGTTATGAAAGATTCTGCCCAAACGATTTTCAACGGTATCGGCAAAATCGAACATGGTGCCAGCAAATCAAATGCAGAGCAAGAATCACGTGTTCTAATGCTTTCCGAAGGTGCTCGTGGGGATGCAAACCCGATTCTTTTAATCGACGAAGATGATGTAATGGCAGGACACGCAGCATCTGTTGGCCGTGTGGATCCTATTCAGCTTTACTACTTAATGAGCCGCGGTCTTTCAAAAGCAGAGGCGGAACGTCTGGTAATCCACGGCTTCCTTGCACCTGTTGTAACAAATCTTCCAATCGAAAGCGTTAAAAATCAATTAACGAAAGTTATTGAAGGGAAAGTTCGCTAATGAATGAAATTCGCAAACAATTTCCTGTACTCAATCAAGAAGTAAACGGGCATCCGCTCGTTTACCTTGACAGTGCGGCTACATCTCAAAAGCCAATACAAGTATTAGAAGCTGTGAAAAGCTACTATGAGCTAGATAATTCAAACGTACATCGCGGTGTGCATACACTTGGAAATCGTGCGACGGATTCATATGAAGGAGCCCGCGAAAAGATTCGCAAGTTCATTAATGCCAATTCGACGAAAGAAATTATCTATACACGTGGTACGACAACTTCCTTAAATACGGTTGCAGGTGCTTATGGACGTATGCATGTAAATGAAGGCGATGAAATTGTCATTTCATATATGGAGCATCATTCCAACTTAATCCCATGGCAACAGCTGGCAAAAGAAAAAGGTGCTGTTTTAAAGTACTTCGATCTTGAGCAGGATGGTACAATCACACTTGAAACAGTACGCAGCACGATTACGGACAAAACAAAAATCGTTGCCATTACAATGGCTTCAAACGTACTGGGAACAATAAATCCTATAAAAGAAATTGCTGAAATTGCACACAATGCAGGAGCTGTTATTGTCGTGGATGCTGCCCAGGCTGCTCCACACATGCCAATTGATGTACAAGATTTGGATTGTGATTTTTTAGCATTCTCTGGCCATAAAATGTGTGGTCCAACGGGTATTGGTGTACTTTATGGGAAACAAGCCCTTTTAGAAGAGATGGAACCAATTGAATTTGGCGGCGAAATGATTGATTTCGTAGATTTATATGATTCTACTTGGAAAGAGCTGCCTTGGAAATTCGAAGGCGGTACACCAAACATTGCAGGGGCTATCGGATTGGGAGCTGCCATTGATTTCCTTACTGAAATCGGTTTGGAAAAGATTGCAGAACACGAACATAGCCTAGTAGAATATGCTATGGATGAGATGGACAAAATTGAAGGTGTATCGATTTACGGACCTCGTGATCCACAAAAACGATGCGGACTAATCACTTTCAACATAGACGGTGTACATCCTCATGATCTAGCAACTGTATTGGATATGAACGGCATTGCTGTACGCGCCGGCCACCATTGTGCACAGCCACTAATGAAATGGTTGCAATGTACGGCGACAGCACGAGCAAGCTTCTATATGTATAATACAAAAGAAGATGTTGATCGACTTGTTGAAGGATTGCGCATAGCGAAGGAGTATTTTAACGATGTCTTTTAATAATAATTTAGATCAGCTATACCGTTCTGTCATTATGGATCATTATAAAAAACCACGCAACAAAGGTTCTTTGGAAGGTGACAGTGTCACAATCGATATGAATAACCCTACTTGTGGAGACCGAATTCATTTAACATTGAAGATGAATGATGGTATTGTAGAAGATGCTAAATTTGATGGTGAAGGCTGTTCAATTTCAATGTCTTCTGCATCCATGATGACAGAGGTTATCAAAGGCAAAAAATTAGAAGAAGCTCTTGAACTGGCTCAAATTTTTTCAAATATGATGCTAGGGGAAGACTATTCAGATAAATATGATTTAGGTGATGTTGAAGCACTGCAAGGTGTTTCAAAATTCCCGGCCCGCATTAAATGCGCAACATTGGCTTGGAAAGCAATGGAAAAAGGCGTAAACGAACAAAGATAATTAGTTTGAACGGAGGAGAATAAAATGGCAAAAAAAATGCCTGATATCGGCGATTACAAATACGGCTTCCATGATAAAGACGTATCAGTTTTCCGTTCAAAACGTGGATTAACTGAAGAAATCGTACGTGAAATTTCAAAAATGAAAGAAGAACCCGAGTGGATGTTAAACTACCGCCTAAAAGCGCTAGAAATCTTCTACTCTAAACCAATGCCACAATGGGGTGGCGACCTTTCAGCTTTAAACTTCGATGAAATTACTTACTATGTAAAACCATCCGAAGCAACTCAAAAATCTTGGGATGAAGTACCTGAAGAAATTAAAGCGACATTTGACAAATTAGGTATTCCTGAAGCTGAACAAAAATACTTGGCTGGTGTATCTGCTCAGTATGAATCTGAAGTGGTTTACCACAACATGAAAAAAGATCTTGAAGATCTAGGAATCGTGTTCAAGGATACAGATTCTGCATTACGTGAAAACGAAGACATCTTCAAACAATACTGGGGTACTGTAATCCCTGCTTCAGACAACAAATTTGCTGCACTTAACTCGGCTGTTTGGTCTGGTGGATCGTTTATCTATGTACCACCTGGTGTAAAATTGGACACTCCACTTCAAGCGTACTTCCGTATTAACTCTGAAAACATGGGTCAATTCGAACGTACATTAATCATTGTGGATGAAGGTTCAAGTGTACACTACGTAGAAGGATGTACAGCTCCTGTGTATACAACCAACTCACTTCACTCAGCAGTAGTAGAAATCATTGTTAAAAAAGATGCATACTGCCGTTATACAACAATTCAAAACTGGGCAAACAACGTATACAACCTGGTTACAAAACGTACTGTTGTTGAAGAAAACGGGACAATGGAATGGATTGATGGCAACATCGGTTCAAAATTAACGATGAAATACCCTGCATGTATCCTTAAAGGTGAAGGTGCACGTGGTATGACACTTTCTATCGCAATCGCGGGTAAAGGGCAACACCAAGATGCAGGTGCCAAAATGATTCACTTAGCACCAAATACATCTTCAACAATCGTATCGAAATCGATTTCTAAACAGGGCGGTAAAGTAACTTACCGTGGGATCGTTCGCTTTGGTAAAAAAGCGACTGGTGCACGTTCAAACATCGAATGTGATACATTGATCCTAGATAATGAATCAACATCTGATACAATTCCTTACAACGAAATCTTAAACGATAACGTATCTTTAGAGCATGAAGCAAAAGTATCTAAAGTATCCGAGGAACAATTATTCTACTTAATGAGCCGTGGTATCTCTGAAGGTGAAGCAACAGAAATGATCGTAATGGGCTTCATCGAGCCATTCACAAAAGAATTACCAATGGAATACGCAGTAGAAATGAACCGCCTAATCAAGTTCGAGATGGAAGGTTCAATCGGTTAATAGCTTCAAAATATTGATAAAAAGGGTTTTCGGGACATTCTTAATGCTCGAAGACCCTTTTTTTGACATAAAGACTGAGCACATTTTGCTTGGTCTTTTATTTTTAAAAAATCTTTTTATATATTTTCCACTTTTATCCCTCCACATGCTTTGACAAATCCATAAGATAAAATATCGAATTCAGGGAGGTGAAATTATGTCAAACTATGAAGGCGGCAAAAACTACGGCAGTCAATTCGCATTGATTGTTGTTCTATTCATTTTATTGATTATTGTTGGTGCATCATTTATGGGGTATTAATAAATCTTCTACAGACAATTAAAAGTTGTTAACGTGGAGTAAGCCGCCTTTCCAATAGGGGAAGGCGGTTTATTGTATTCGTGAACAGGTGTTTATTAGGCCGGTTAAACAAATTTTTCCTAGGCAAGAGTCTAGTAACCTTATAGGGAACTGGCATAACCTATATCGAATTAAAAAGGAGGAGTATTATGCAAAATTTCGGGCAATATGATGGATACCAAGATTACAGAGATGATGATTACGATTATGATTATGACAGCTATGGAAGACGTCATCGAAGAAGAAGACGTCCACGTTATCAATACCCGTTTTTCCCATTCTTCCCTATTTACCCAATCTACCCGCCGTACTACCGATATCCGTACTATAATCAACCATACTATCGATATCCGTACAACCGACCTTATGGCTACTAATATATAATATGATATTCGACTTTTAAACCAAGGACCTACTGGAGTTTATGAATTCAGTAGGTCCAATTTCTTTTAGTATAGTTGTATTATTCACTTGAGGTAAGGACATTGGTTATTATGAATTTTAATATAAAGTGGGGGTAGGAGGGCAGGCAACAGCTTCTATCAATCTTGGATCTATCCCATAAAACTGCCAGAAGACACCATTCCATCTATATCCAGATACTTCACCATATTCAACTCGAGTAGGGTAGAACCAAAATTGCTCCCCATTCCAAAGCCACACATATGTGTTTTGATAGACACAGTCAATCATATAGGATACAGAAGGTTTAGGCGGTACATAAGGTGGAGGGGGGAATTGCGGTGCCATTGTTCCCTCGGGTTGGAAAAATCCCATGCATTTTCACTCCTTTAGGTCAGATTCTAAACAGTATATGTTGAAAAAAAATAAAAGGGTTCTTAAATAAAAATGTGGAATTAGAAACCATTAACTTATAATATTGATGGACCGTTAATCAAAGAGGAATTATCTATTTTGAAATTTTTCGTCAACGGACCAAACACGAAAAGCGCATCGAAAGAAGGGTGAAATACTTCTAGGAAAAGGGGTACCGTAGAGAAGTGCAACATTAGGAGAATGAAGCACTTCTTATCAAGGAACTACCCAGGAAAAGTGCATCGTTATGAGAATGAAGCACTACCCGTAAAGGGATTACATAGCAAAAGTACTTCATAAAATAGCCGCGATATATAGCGGTACTAGCCGAAAGCAACTCGTCAACTCCAAAATAGAACTCCATTAATGTCTTATGTTATGCTGTAGGAAAATGGAATGTTTAGAAGGTAGGTGGCAAATCACAATGCAATTAACGATACGAGGGACAGGTCAGGATGTGAATGTACTGTCCTATCTGTTGGCCAAAAATCCAAATAATCTTTACGAGAGAAATGTAAGTGGCCATTTAGTAAGAATGTTTTTTAGTAAATTTACGGATGATGAAGTGGAAGTTACTATATTTGTGACGCCCGATCCAATTGAACTTTCGAGGAATAATTCTGAAGCCTACGATATTACCTCTTATATAAACGACCGGGAATTTGCAGTGAGCAGTATATTCTGTACCTTTATAAGAACTGCTCTGGGAACCGCGCTGAATGGAAAACCAACCGAAGAATATGAGCCATGGGTGAATCATCCGTTCTCCCTCCAATTTAGTTTTGGACCGGTAGCTTCTCAACTAACAGATAACGAGCTTCTCGATTTATTTCAGCCTTTAGGTTATGATGTAGCGATTACTTATGGCGAGGTTGATTATCGTATGGATTTTAAACGGGTAAGTACTGCGAGATACATTACGTTAGAAGGTATGACTACTCTTCAGATGGGACTTCGGCAGCTTTTTGTGCTAATTCCGGTTTTAGACAATTATAAGCATTATTATATCGATGAAAAGGAAGTCGGGAAGATTGAACGATACGGTGAGGGGTGGCTTGATCAACACCCATTAAGAGAGTTCATATTGCGAAGAGCATTGCGATTTGAAGAATTGTACAATTTGGTAGAAAAGCAAACTGTACCCGAACTCAAAACTGAAACAGAACCTAAAAGTAGGCTAAATGACCTTCGCTACGAAAGAATAGTCAGAAGAGTTAATCAATTAAATTTCAGGGAGAGTATAGTGGACTTTGGTTCAGGGGAAGGAAAGCTATCTGAAAAATTAGGTTTCGTTGATGGGGTTAAAGAAATCTTGGCCGTTGAACCGTCCGAATCCGAAAACCTGAAGGCCCTTAAGAGATATGAAAAAGTAGTACAGAAAGAGAATTTCGTTATGCCAAAACAAGTAATGGGCTCCCTCTTTTACTATGATGAGCGATTGAAGAACAAGGATATTATGATACTTTGTGAAGTCATCGAACATATCGATGAAGACCGTCTACCCAAAATCATGAGGATAATCTTGCAGGAATACCGACCAAGAGTGTTGCTATTGACCACACCAAACCAGGAATATAACGCAGTATATGGAATGGATGAAGGATACCGACATCCAGATCACCGCTTTGAATGGACGAGAGAGGAATTCCAAACATGGAGCAAAAAGCAAGATGAAGAAAGTAAATACGACATCTCGTTTGAAGGGATAGGTGAGGAACACGAGCAGTACGGTACTCCTACACAGATGGCTGTATTTACGAGAAGGGAGGTATAAAACGTGGAGATAGTTTTACCTTATGCAGGCATAGTTTTACTCGTAGGCCCTTCAAATAGCGGGAAATCAACCTTTCTGAAGCAATTAATAGATAAAGGTCAAATTCTTCCTTCTGAAATTATAAGCTCTGATGAATTTAGAGTGAGAGTGAGTAATCTAGAGTTTATTGATTGGGCTCATAGGTGGAAAGACGTCTCGGAAAGTTTATATAATGACTATCAAAGAATCTCTGCTGAGGCATTTTCACTTATGGAAGCAACCATCGAAGCAAGATGCAGGCTTAACAAGCTAACTTTTGTTGATGCGACACATTTGTATCCTGATGACCGAAAAAGGTATATTGAATTTGGCAAAAAACACCATGTACCAGTGGTAACTCTTGTGTTGGATGTAAATCAGGATGTTCTCCTGGAGCGGGATAAAAAGCGAGAAAATCCAAGGGGCACTAAACGAATTAAGCAGCAGTACCAAGTATTTAAAAGAGAGAAACGTTTTATTAAAAAAGAAGGTTATTTAGAGACCTATTTTATCTCCGATACGAATGAAACTGAAGTGAGTAGGAGAAATAGCAACCCACTGTACCTGGAAATCGAAAATGGAATAGACATTATCGGGGATATCCATGGCTGTTATGATGAAATGATTCAGCTGCTTGAACAATTAGGATATGAGAAGAATGCTGAAGAACTGTATGTTCATCCAGAAGGAAGAAAGTTCCTGTCACTTGGGGATATTATGAGCCGGGGACCGGAATCATTAAAAACGATGAGCTTTTTCTTGCATCATGTTAATGAGAATCTGGCTTATATGATTGACAGCAATCATGGATGGAAAATTGCAAGGTGGCTAGATGGCAAAAATGTGACCTTGGCTCACGGGGACGAGCTTGTTGCCGAAGACTTTAAGCAATATAAAGATAAAGAGAAAATCGAACAATTAAAACATGAGCTCAAGACTTTTCTTCTAAAAGCACCCTCTCATTATGTTTTGACAAAGCAGGGGATACCAACATTGGTCTGTACCCATGCGGGAATCAAGGATGAGTTTATTGGCAAACAATCTGATGACATCAGCGATTTCTGCCGATACGGTGATCATGAAGGAGTAAATGAAACTGGAAGACCGATTCGGAAAGACTGGACAATTCATCATAAAACAAGCACTTTAATTGTTTGGGGACATGACCCAAAGCCGAAGCCACTTGTGATTAACAATACAATTAATATTGACCAGGGTGTGGTTTTTGGAGGAGAGTTGACGGCTTTTCGTTATCCCGAAAAGGAATTTGTTGCTGTTCAAGCTAAAAAAGATTATTATGAGGGACTAAATAACCCTCTTATGGAATTGAAAAAGAAAAGGCTGAACCCACCAAACATTGCTAAATTTATCGGTGGATTTACGGTGTCAACCAATGAACTGGGGCAGATTAAAATACCTAAAGAATATGCACTTTCCACTATCGATTCGGTGTCTCATTATACAGTCCCGATTGAAGGGTTGGTTTATATTCCACCAACGATGAGTCCAACACCAGCTGTCTCTGCTCTGAAAAATTATCTTGAACATCCCAAAGAAGCAATTGATTACTACCGAAGTATGGGGGTTGAACGGATGGTTGCAGAAAAGAAGCATATGGGCAGTAGGGGAATTTTATTTTTATTCAAAGATTCAGAGGTAGGTCGTAAATACGTTGGCCGTGAAACCCTCGGAGTAATCTATACACGTACAGGCAGAAGATTCTTCGATATGGCAACAGAGGGCGAAATACTTTCGAGAATTAATGAAAGCTTAACAGCTAATGATTATTTTAATAAACATAATACAGAATTCCTTCTTATGGATGCCGAGATCATGCCATGGAATCTAAAGGCGAAAGAGTTGATTAGCAGTCAGTATGCACATGTAGCTGAAAATGCAATTCTAGATCGCGGCTTATTAAAGGATAAGATTGAAAGTGCTGCAGGAAGCAATGTGGATTTGGCTAAATGGCTCAAAGAGTATGAGGATAAGCTCGCAAATGCCCGTGTATTCAAGGATGTATTCCAAAAATATTGCTGGGAAATCAATGAGATTGATCAAATTCAAATTGCTCCTTTCCACATACTCGCGCATAGTCATGAAACCTTCTTCAATAAGCCGCATACCTGGCATATGGAGATGAACAAGGCATTTTCGTTAATGGACAGGCTCTTTGTGGAAACGGAATATATGGTCATAAATGATAGGGCAGATGAAGAAGAGGTTATTCAATGGTGGGGTGAGATAACAAGTGATGGTCATGAGGGAATTGTGATTAAGCCGGAAACATTTATTTCGAAATATAAGGGAAGGCTAATCCAGCCTGCCATCAAAGTTAGAGGCAGAAAATATCTCCACATCATTTATGGCATGGATTATCTGGAGCCGGAGAACTTGACTAGGTTAAAAAAACGCAATGTTGGTAAAAAGCAAAAGCATGCCTTAAAAGAGTTTGCTTTAGGTATAGAAGGAATTCAAAGACTCATTAATGGCGAATCGATTGAAAGAGTTCATGAGTGCGTCCTTGGAACCTTAGCGATGGAGTCAGATCCGGTTGATCCGAGATTATAAGAAATTAATGATATCATTCCATGACTAAAAGGAAGCTGTTCAATTTGTCTTCAATGACAAATGAACAGCTTCCAACTTTTTAATGGATATTTTTAATTGATATATTCTTTTTCTGTTAAAATTTGAATTAATTGTTTCGCACATTCTTCAATAGAAAAGTTTTCGCTATCCACTACAATTTCTGGATTTACTGGTGCCTCATATGGTGCACTAATTCCAGTGAAGTTTTTAATTTCTTCATTGCGTGCTTTTTTGTATAGACCTTTTGGATCGCGGCGTTCGCATTCTTCAACCGAGCATTTTACATAGACTTCGATAAATTCTCCATCTTCCACTAATGCACGAACAACATCACGATCTTCTTGATAAGGGGAGATGAAGGCAGTTAACACAATTTGGCCACTCTCTACAAAAAGCTTGGATACTTCTCCGATTCTACGGATATTTTCTTTTCGGGAGTCTTCATCAAACCCTAAGTCTTTGTTTAACCCGTGGCGAATATTATCACCATCCAATACGAAGGTCTGATTGCCCCTTTCAAATAACACTCTTGCTAGTGCGTTTGCAATGGAGGATTTGCCGGAAGCCGATAGTCCGGTGAACCATAGGATAAAGCTATGGTGGTTGTTTTTTTCTTTTCTTTCTGATTTGCTGATGGAGGCATCATGCCATACAATATTTGAACTCAAATTTTTACACCTCTTTTTATGAATGGACTTCTTTTCGTAGACCGCGAATTAATACTTCGATGACTTCTTTTCTGCTGAATGTACTTGGTGGAATTTCACCGTTTCGAAGCATTTCACGCACTTTTGTACCTGATAAAATAATGCGGGAAGAAGCATCGTGTGGGCATGTTTTTGTTGTAGCCATCCCTTCGCAAGCAGTGCAATAGAAGCTATGCTCGAATTTTAAAGGTGTTATGCCAATTTCCTCGGGCTCAAAGTTTTCAAAAATCGCTTGCGCATCATATGTTCCGTAGTAATCACCGACACCTGCATGGTCGCGACCAACGATAAAGTGCGTGCATCCATAATTTTTACGAACAAGCGCATGGAAAATGGCTTCTCTTGGACCTGCATAACGCATTGCGGCTAAAAATACCCCTAATTGAACACGTTCCTTTGGATAGTACTGATCTAATAAAACCTCATAGCTTTCCATGCGAATTTCAGCGGAAATATCATCGGATTTTGTTTCCCCGACTAAAGGATTTAAAAATAGACCGTCCACTGTTTCTAGGGCGACTTTTTGGATATATTCATGGGCACGGTGTACAGGGTTTCTTGTTTGGAATCCAACGATTGTTTTCCAGCCCTTTTCAGCGAAAATTTCTCTAGTTTCACTTGGTTCGAAGCTATAAGTAGGGAATTGCTTCTCTGACTTTTTGATCAAAGTTGTTTTCCCGCCAACATAAACCGGATTTCGTTCAAATAGCTTCTTAACACCAGGGTGATTTAAATCATCTGTTCCATAAACTAAACGAGCTTCAATTTCTTTGTCTGGTGTATAAATATCGTTGACTTCAATCAGTCCATACACTTCACCGTTGTAAGTCAGCTTTACTTTTTCACCAATTTCTATCGTTGCCGAAACCTCTTTAGTGACGGGCAGAGCGATTGGAATACTCCAAACCGTGCCAGAAGCCAAGCGCATTTTTTGAACTACATTTTCATAATCCTCTTGGGCTAAGAATCCATCAATCGGGCTGTATGCACCAATTCCGATTAATTCAAGATCACTTAATGCAATTGCATCAAGCTGAATTTCCTTTACTACATTTTCGTATGATGCATTTGGGTTAAAGTTTAGAACTAGTTTTCCTCCGTGTGGTTGTAAGCTCATTTATTATTTCCTCCTAATCTAGTTTTCTATTAGTCGTGTAAACCACATTCCGTTTTATTTGAACCTGACCATCTTCCAGAGCGTAAATCATCCATTGTAAAGGCGGGTTTTGTACAATGCAGGCAGCCAATACTAGGGTAATTTTGATCATGGAGGGGATTGTACGTTAAGTTGTGTTTGCTGACATAACGCCAAACATCCTTCCAAGTCCAGTAAATCAGAGGGCAGATTTTGATTGATTCGAATTTATTGTCTTTATTGATAAATTCGGTACTTTGACGCGTTTCGGATTGATCGCGGCGTAGGCCGGAAATCCAGGCTTTTGAACCACTTAAAGTCTCCCGAAGCGGCGTTAATTTTCGGATATCACAGCATTTGTTTGGATTTGTTTTCCAAAGCTCTTCGCCAAATTGCTGTGCTTGCTCATCTAAAGTAAGTGTCGGTTTTTTTAGTTCGATTCGCAGGTCCGGATAGTTTTGTTTTACCTTTTCAATTGTTTCATAGGTCTCTTTAAAATGAACATCTGTATCTAAAAAGAGTATTTTCGCGTTTGGTTTTACCTTGGAGATTAAATCGATTAACACGATTCCTTCAATCCCAAAGCTGCATGCATACACCACTTCATCACCATAGTGAGCGTAGGCCCATTCCAACACGTTTAAAGCACCTTTATAGACTTCATCTACTTCAAATTGAAGCGATGTATCGCTCCAACTAGTATAAGTTAGCATAAAGTACCTCCTTAAAATAAAATGAGGCGTTTTAATACAACTCCAAAAAAAGATGGGTCACATTAAAACGCCTCTAGTGTTTCTAGTCAGCAATGCCTATTCATTTACTATGCAATAAATTACCAAAGAATGTCTTTCTTTTTTTAAAGTATACTATTTTTGTAGAAATAGTCAAATTAATTTTTCAGTTATTAAAATTTTAAGAAAACTTTCTAATTCCTTGTTGACTTATCGGAAAAGTTTTATTAATGTATATTTCAAATATAGCGTGCATTTTGTTTTGCTGCACAAAAAAAATATATGCCGATCAGACACACTGAAGGTTGCACCATTTCCTTTCAAAGGGAATGAATGCAACCTTTTTATTTTTTAAAGGGGGATATAGAAGATGAGGAAAAAAAAGAAATCTGTATTACTAGCTAGTGCCATTACTGCAAGTTTGCTTTTATCAGCTTGTGGCGGTGACTCACAGGCAAATAGTGAGGGGAAAGTCGAAATTTTAAATGTTTCATATGATCCAACACGTGAGTTATATGTTGAATTCAATGAAGCTTTTGCAAACCATTGGAAAGAGCAAACGGGTCAAGATGTATCATTCCAGCAATCACATGGTGGTTCAGGTAAACAAGGCCGTGCTGTCATTGATGGAATTGAAGCAGATGTTGTAACTCTGGCACTAGCTTACGATATTGATGAAATTGCCCAAACACGTCAGTTGTTGGATGAGGATTGGCAAACAGAATTTGAATATAATTCTTCTCCGTATACTTCTACAATGGTATTTCTTGTTCGTAAAGGTAATCCCAAAGGTATTAAAGATTGGGATGACCTGGTAAGAGACGATGTGTCGGTTATTACACCAAATCCAAAAACGAGTGGTGGAGCACGTTGGAATTACTTAGCTGCATGGGGCTATGCAGATAAAAAATTCAATGGTGATGAAAAACAGATCCAGGACTTCATGAAGCAATTATTTGGAAATGTGGAAGTTCTAGATTCAGGTGCCCGTGGTTCAACAACAACATTTGTTGAACGAGAAATTGGCGATGTATTAATCGCGTGGGAAAATGAAGCTTATCTTTCAATCAATGAATTAGGTGTGGATGAATTTGAAATTGTAACACCTTCTCTAAGTATTTTGGCGGAGCCTCCTGTTGCAGTTGTTGACAAGATTGTTGATAAAAAAGGTACCCGTGAAGTAGCGGAAGGTTACCTGGAGTACTTATATTCAGATGAAGGTCAGGAGATTGCAGCAAAAAATTACTACCGCCCTCGAAATGAAGAGATTTTAGAGAAATATAGTGATCAATTCCAATCTTTAGATTTAATAACAATTGAAGATTTCGGTGGATGGCAAGAAGCACAAAAGAAGCATTTTGCAGATGGTGGTACGTTTGACGAAATCTATCAATAGATTAAAAGAGGCGTAAATTTCTAAATTTAGATATGCCAAAAAGGAGGCTTCCTATCTTGGAACCTCCTTACATACATTTTAAATTATTTGAAATGAATTAATAAGATTTAAAGGAGGTACATATGGAACTAACTTTAAAAAAGCGCAAAAAGAATACGATTATACCTGGCTTCACTTTAACACTCGGGTACACGATGCTCTATTTAAGTATTATTGTGCTACTTCCGTTATCAATGGTATTCTTTAATACTTTATCAATGAGCTGGAGTGAGTTTTGGGAAACCATCGCAGATCCTCGTGCAGTTGCATCCTATAAATTAAGTTTTGGAACTGCATTAGCTGCAGGTATTATAAATGTGATTTTCGGAACGATTATTGCATGGGTACTAGTTCGTTATCAGTTCCCAGGGAAGCGGATAGTAGATGGTTTAGTAGATCTACCATTTGCTTTGCCAACAGCAGTTGCTGGTATTGCCCTTGCAACTTTATATTCGCCAAATGGCTGGGTCGGGCAGTTTTTTGATTTTAAAATTGCATTTACACCGCTCGGAATTATTATAGCACTGACTTTTATTGGATTGCCTTTTGTCGTGAGAACTGTACAGCCAGTGCTGCAAAATCTTAGCAGTGAAATTGAAGAAGCATCTGCAAGCCTTGGTGCAACAAGACTTCAAACCTTTACCAAGGTAATTTTCCCAGAGTTGTTGCCAGCTATTATTACAGGATTTTCATTAGCATTTGCTCGTTCTCTTGGTGAATACGGATCAGTGGTATTTATAGCGGGAAATATGCCGATGAAAACCGAAATTACGCCACTAATCATTATGACGAAACTAGAACAGTACGATTATGTGGGGGCTACAGCAATTGCAACGGTAATGCTTATTACATCCTTTGTCTTATTGTTACTGATCAACATTATTCAATGGTATACAAATCGGAAATTTAATCTGAAATAAGGAGGGGAAAAGTTATGACAAAACCCTTAGAAGTTGAACAAGAAACTTCTTTAAAAGTCGGGAATGTAGCCACAAAGTCGTATGCTCTACAGGAGTCAGCACTTGTAAAATGGTCGTTAATAACAATTTCACTTATTTTTCTAGCACTATTTTTAATTTTGCCTTTAGTTTCAATTTTTGTCACAGCCTTGGAAAAAGGATGGGCAACTTATGTAGCCTCCATTGCAGATCCAGATGCTCTGGCAGCCATAAAATTAACATTAACGGTCGTATTAATCGTTGTTCCTTTAAACGCAATTTTTGGAATCGTGGCAGCATGGGCAATTACGAAATTCTCCTTTAAAGGAAAAAATGTATTAATTACATTGATCGATCTACCGTTTGCGGTCTCTCCGGTTATAGCTGGTTTAGTATTTATCTTATTATTCGGTGCTCAAGGTTTATTTGGAGAGTGGCTATTTCAAAATGATATAAAAATTGTATTTGCATTACCAGGCATTGTCATCGCGACAATGTTTGTTACATTCCCTTTTGTTGCAAGAGAGCTTATCCCATTAATGCAGATGCAGGGAATCACAGAGGAGGAAGCATCGATTTCCTTGGGTGCTAGCGGTTGGAAGACATTTTTCTTTGTGACATTGCCAAATATTAAATGGGGTTTATTGTATGGATTAATATTATGTAACGCAAGGACGATTGGAGAATTTGGGGCCGTGTCCGTTGTATCAGGCCATATTCGAGGGATGACAAATACCATGCCACTGCATATCGAAATTTTATATAACGAATATCAATTTACAGCAGCATTTGCAGTCGCTTCACTCATGTCCATTCTGGCAATCATTACAATCATTATTAAAAATATAATTGAGTGGAAAGCAAAAGACGTATAGGGAGGTTTAAAAATGAGCATTCATATTCAAAAGGTTTCAAAGACTTTCGGTTCATTTCAAGCTTTACAGGATATTTCAATTGATATCGAATCGGGGGAGCTGATTGCACTACTAGGTCCATCGGGTTCGGGAAAAACAACCCTATTACGTATCTTGGCTGGCTTGGAAGGTTTAGATGAAGGGGCCATTTTGTTTGATGGACAAAATATTACAAATGTAAGTCCAAAGGAAAGAAAAGTAGGATTCGTATTCCAGCATTATGCATTATTTAGACATATGACGGTGTTTGATAATGTGGCTTATGGCTTAAAAGTACGTCCACGTAAAACTCGCCCGTCAAAAGAAGAGATTAGCAAGAAAGTGACAGATCTCTTGGCATTAGTTAAGTTAGATAATTTTGCTGACCGTTATCCCTCTCAACTTTCTGGTGGTCAACGCCAACGTGTAGCATTAGCGCGCGCATTGGCAGTAGAACCGAAGGTATTATTATTAGATGAGCCATTTGGTGCCCTGGATGCAAAGGTTCGAAAAGAGCTGCGTCGCTGGCTGCGTAAACTGCACAATGAATTCCATGTAACAAGTATCTTTGTGACACATGATCAAGAAGAGGCACTTGATGTTGCTAACCGTATTATCGTCATGAATAATGGACAAATCGAACAGGTTGGAACGCCGGAAGAAGTTTATGAACACCCAAATAGTCCTTTTGTGTATGATTTTTTGGGGAATGTCAATTTGTTTAGAGGACGTTTGCATAAAGGAAAGCTAACTCAAGGTCAATTTGAAATTGATGTTCCGACTTATCTGGATTCTTATGATGACGCAGTTGGGTATGTTCGCCCACATGATATCCAAATCGAGAAAGAGCCATTAAATAATGAAACTGTCGCAGCTAAGATTGTGCATATCCATATGGTTGGGCCTATTGTCCAAATTGAATTAAAGCGTGAGGATGTAGACGAATACTTAGAAGCAGAAATACCAAAAGAACATTATAGAGAATTGAATATTAATAATGGCGATACTGTTTATATCCGTCCAAAACAGTTGAGAGTGTTTATTCCAGAGGACTTTTCGATATAAAAAAGTCGATAACTACTTGGGAGGAATCGGTATAGATAGGTTTATGGATATATTGAACTTACCAGATTTATAATTTTTCCAGCACTGCCAAAAACTTAAATAACTAGATGTAAAGAATCTATAGATGTAATTCAGATAAAGTTCGGTATACGCCTTACGCGTAATCGAACTTTTTTTATATTAAGAAGGTCGAATCTTAAGTAATTAACAGTAAAGTAGTCAATTAACACTATTGGTCTAGTTGTGATTTTCTATGTTAAATCGTTTATACTTTAATATAAAGGTTACATGGATAGTACATAAAGAAAGTGAAAATAAGGTAAAATAGAGGAATAAAATATGATAAAAATTGGATTAACAGGATGGGGAGATCACCCTTCGATTTATCGTACGAATTCAACTAGACGCGATAAACTTTTTGATTATAGCAGCCACTTTCCGATAGTGGAATTGGATACATCTTTTTATGCAATCCCTTCACAGCAGAATATCGAGAAATGGGTGAATGAAACACCGGAGTCATTCAAATTTGTCGTGAAGGCTTATCAGGGGATGACAGGTCATTTAAGAGATGATAATCCTTACGAAACACGCAGTGAAATGTTTGAAGCGTTCAGACAGTGTGCAAATGCATTTCAAAGTGCCGACAAATTGGCAATGATTTTAGTACAGTTTCCCCCTTGGTTTGATTGTTCGGCAAAAAATGTGCAGTATATCCGCTATGTAAAACAACAGTTAGGCGACTTTCCGATTGCCATCGAATTTCGTAACCGAACTTGGTATAGCACGGACAGAAAGCATGAAACAATCCGTTTCTTAAAAGAACTAGGGTTCATTCACACTGTTTGTGATGAGCCACAGGCAGGTGTAGGTTCGGTGCCTTTTGTTGCAGAAGCAACAACCGACAAGGCCCTTGTCAGAATACATGGACGAAACGTTTATGGGTGGCGAAATTCCGGCTCTACGGAAAATTGGAGAGAAGTTCGTTTTCTTTACGATTATAATGATGAAGAACTAACGGATCTTGCAAATAAAATTAGAATTCTTGAGAAGCTTTGCAAAGAGGTATACATCTTATTCAATAATAATTCTGGGCACCACGCTGCAGACAATGCAAAAACCCTGCAACGAATGTTGAATCTTGACTTTGATGGTCTTTCTCCAAAGCAGCTCGATTTCTTTGAAGGAGAGTTTTGATGGAGTACATTTTATTAGCAATCATTGCCTTGGCATCCGGCATTTTAGGGTCCCTTGTAGGCTTGGGCGGAGGGGTTATTTTAATTCCCGCAACGATATTTGTCGGTATTAATCTCGGTTTTTTCCCTGATATTACACCACAAAGAGCAGTTGGACTATCTGTTATTATGATGATTTTTATAGGGCTTTCTTCAACTCTATCCTATATGAAAAATAAACAGGTGGACTTTAAAAGCGGTTTTATCTTTTTTATAGGCAGCATTCCCGGAACTGTTTTAGGTGCATGGCTCAATAGAGGATTAGATTTGCCTTCCTTCAATTTATATTTCGGGATCTTTCTGGTCTTTTTATCGATCTTATTATTTATTCGAGATAAATTAAAGCCTATTCGATGGTTTGTAGATCATGGGAAGAAAACGCATTTTATCGACCAAGAGGGCAATGAATTTGTTTATGGCTATCCTATTTGGTTCGCGACTGCCTTCACTTTTGTAGTGGGGTTGGTTTCCGGGCTATTCGGAATTGGCGGCGGCTCTTTACTTGTACCTGCAATGGTCCTATTATTCTTGTTCCCACCACATATTGCAGTTGCAACTTCGATGTTCAATGTGTTTTTATCTTCGATCGTCAATTCCGCAAGCCATATTTATTTAGGCAATGTCCCTTGGATTTATACAATTCCAGTTATTGTGGGAGCCTATATAGGGGCTAAAGTAGGTTCATCTTTAAATAAACGAATGCAGTCAAGAACGGTTGTTTTCGTATTGCAAATTGTCATGTTCCTAATAGGTGTACGCTCAATTATTGAAGGATTATTTTAACCTTTGCTGATGATGCGGTGGCGATATGGAAGTATTGGTTAACTACACCAAGTATACTTGATTATTTTATTTTAAATTCGAGGAGGTGCTCCAATTGCTTGAGACGATTCATATTTTTCATACCAATGATGTACATAGCCACTTTGAATATTGGCAGCGAATGCAAGACCATATTAAAACTCAACGTTTGGAGTTTGCAAAAGCAGGAGAGCCAAGTTTCTTATTTGATTTAGGAGATCACCTCGACCGTTCCAATATATATACAGAAGCCACACTTGGCAAGGGGAATGTCCAATTGCTGAATGAAGCACAATATGATGTTGTGACAATTGGTAATAATGAAGGAATCACTTTATCTTTTGAGGAATTGCATTCTCTTTATGATGAGGCCAATTTTGAGGTTGTTGTAGGAAATATTGAGCCCATTAGTGGAAATAAACCGAAATGGTTGAAGCCATATACGATCTTACAAACAAAAAATGGAACAAAAATAGGTGTTATCGGAGCAACGGCTATCTATGAGGCATTTTATAATGAGTTAAATTGGCATATTATTGAGCCGAGACAAACGATTGTACAATTGGCGCATCATTTAAAAGAACAAGTAGATATTCTTGTATGCTTGTCACATCTAGGCATTTCGGAAGATGAACTATTAGCGGATGAATGTCCAAGTATCGATGTTATATTCGGTTCACATACACATCATCTATTGGAAGAAGGAAAAATGGTCAATAACGTTTTATTAACGGGGTGTGGCAAGTTTGGGCTCTATACAGGTCATTTAACAATGCAATTTGATCATGCCACGCAAAAATTAATAAGCAAAAAAGAAGAGGTCATTGAAAATAGTATCCTTCCGGAAAAAGAAGGGGAAGCATTGTTTATTGCGAACCTGGCGGAGCAAGGAAAACTGCTCCTGCAAACCCCGATTTTTCAAACAAACAAAAACTACAATAAAGAATGGTTCCATTATTCACAGCTATCAAAACTTTTCGCAGAAGCAGTCCTTGATTTTACCGAGGCGGATTGCACGATGTTTAATGCGGGAATCTTACTCGATAGTTTAAAAAAAGGTATAATTACCAATTATGATATTCATAAAATTTTACCTCATCCGATAAATATATGTGTTATCGAATTATCAGGAAGAGAATTGAAAGAAGTGTTTATACAAGCCCAAAATGAACAATGGCCGAACATCGAATTAAAGGGTCTTGGCTTTAGAGGATCTATTTTTGGGAAAATGCTTACTTATCAATTTTCAATGAATAAACAAAGAGAACTTATAGTGGGCGGTGAAGTGGTTGATTTGGATCGACATTATAAGCTGGCAACTTTAGATATGTTTACTTTCGGGTACTTCTTTCCAAACTTTAAATATGCTAAGAAAAAATACTATCTGCCATTATTCTTAAGAGATATATTAATCGAATATGGCAAAAGATTAATTTAATCCATAATAATTATCGTAATAGGATGTATTTCAAACACAGGAATTGAGGTAAAAAGGAATGCGTTTAATATCAATCAATGTGCTTAAAACAGGGATGGTTATCGGCAGAACTATCTGGAACGAGGCGGGGCTTCCACTAATACAAAAAGATGTTGTTGTCACGGATGTGCTTGTGGGCAGATTAAAACAATTAGGCATCCAATATGTGTATATTGAAGACAAGATTTCGGAGGGTATTGAAGTCGAGGAAACTGTTCCATTAGCTGTAAGAAAGAAAGCAGTGAAGCAAATCACGGATACTTTCTATAAAATAAAAGGTCTGGACCAGAAATCAGCATCGCTGGTAATCGATAAGCAAACCAAAGAAATCGGCAAATTAGTCGATGATCTATTAAACTCCATCATCAATAGTGAAGAAATTTTAATGATCTTATCGGATACATTTTTATACGATGAATATATTTACCAGCATTCATTCCAAGTCACATTATATTCCCTGGCTATTGCAAAGGAAATGGGCTATTCGGAGAGCGATCTAAGAACAATTGGAATAGGTGCAATCTTGCATGATGTAGGGAAAATGGTCACTCCCGCAGAAATTTTGTTTAAACCAGGCCGGTTGACGGATGAAGAGTTTACAATGATGAAACAACATGCTAGATCGGGATTTGATATTTTAAGAAATTTACATACTGTTTCTCTACTTGTCGCCCACTGTGCATTCCAGCACCATGAACGGTTGGATGGCAGTGGCTATCCGCGGTCACTTGTAGATTATGAGATTCATCCATATGCAAAAATAATTGCAGTTGCCGACGTATTTGATGCCGTGACTTCAAATCGTGTATATCGCAAAAAAATGGTTCCTTCCCAAGGAATCGCTATTATCGAAGCAGGAAGAGGGACGATGTTTGATGCAAAAGTAGTTGATGCATTGAAAAAGTCGGTTGTCCATTATCCGAATGGGACCATTTTAGAGTTGACTGACGGTCGCCGCGGAGTTGTAGCAAACCAAAATAGTGAAGATTCAGCCCTGCCTTGCCTGCGTATTTTCGAGGAAGACCATCAAATATTAAAAACTACATATACGCTTAATTTGATTGAAGAACCTACTGTATCCGTAGCAAAGGTGGATACTGAATATGTTCGAGAAGTTGAATAGTTATCTCCTCCTGTTCATAAATTGGAGCAGGAGGAGATTTTTTTGTTTTCTCGTCGTCCAAAGAGAATGATGTTTACAGTGGTAAAGAAGGGGAAAAGGCGTAGACTGTCCAATAGGTTTACGTTGTTCACATTCGGTTTCGGGATAGGAATTATATTGTTCTTGTACATATTGAATGCTCGCTTAATGCCTACGTATGTTGATTATGCAGAAGTGCAAACGGAAAAAATTGCAGCTCATGTAGTAAGTAAGGCGATTAATTCGAGAACCTCCAGCGTATTAGATGTAAATGAAATTATAGAAGATTTGCCTTCGGAGTCAGATTATATGGTAACGACAAAATTCAATACTGAAATTATTAACCAAGTCAGGGCAGAAACGACGGCCTTAGTAAAGGAACATTTGGAGTTGGCAGAACAGGGGGACTTATCACAACTGCCAGATCTGGAAAATGTGGAATATGACGTAAGCGAAATTCAAAAGGGGGATGGCATTGTCTTCTTCGTTCCGATTGCCCAAGCCCTCAATCTACCTTTACTCGGAAACTTGGGTCCGAGAGTGCCAATACGTTTCCATATCATAGGGAATGTAGCGAGTGATGTAAAAACCTCCATTTCAGAGTTTGGCATAAACAATGCAAAAGTAGAAGTTAATATTGACTTGAAAGTAAATGTCCAGATCATTATTCCATTTGCGAGCCAACAATCGACAGTACAGCAAACCATTCCGGTAGCAATCGGTTTAGTACGAGGTCAAGTCCCGCATATCTATACAAATGGAGCAGATGGAGCACAGCCTTCCATTGAGGTTCCTGTCCCTATGAATTAGTGGTAAAATGTTTTTAAGTTGATGATATAACTTAGCGAAAGTTAGTTGTTTTCGATTGTAATAATATGTTACATTGACAACAGCATTGTATTTTTTAAGCAAAAATTAGAAATAACAACTCCTAGTTTTGCATGAGTACATCTAAGGCTGATCGCTTCAGGTCTTTCGACAAGCCAAGTTTTCTAATATTGATAGGGGATGAATAGCAATGACAAGTAAACCTGCCAACGAGAAAGAGCAAATCTTACGAAAACCAGAATGGTTGAAAATAAAATTAAATACAAATGATGAATATAAAGGCTTAAAAAAATTAATGCGTGAAAAGAACCTGCACACGGTTTGTGAAGAAGCACGCTGTCCGAATATCCACGAGTGCTGGGGTGAAAGAAGAACAGCAACAATGATGATTCTTGGAGATGTTTGTACACGTGCATGCCGTTTTTGTGCAGTGAAGACAGGCCTTCCAACTGAATTGGATCTAGCAGAACCAGAGCGTGTTGCAGATTCAGTTAAAATTATGAATTTAAAACATATTGTTATTACAATGGTGGCACGTGATGATTTAAAAGATGGGGGCGCTGGGGTATTAGCCGAAACGGTAAGAGCTATTCGCCGAAAATCACCTCAAACTTCGGTGGAAGTACTGCCTACAGATTTTGGGGGAGTAGAAGAAAACCTAAAGCTGTTGATGGATGCCAAACCGGATATTTTAAATCATAATATTGAAACAGTTCGTCGATTAACGCCAAGAGTTCGTGCACGAGCAAAATATGATCGTTCCTTGGAGTTTTTAAGAAAAGCGAAAGAAATGCAGCCGGACATTCCTACTAAATCATCGCTTATGATTGGTTTAGGGGAAGAATGGGATGAAATTTTAGAAGTTATGGATGATTTAAGAGCGAACAATGTTGATATCATGACAATTGGCCAATACTTGCAGCCATCAAAGAAACATCTACCGGTGAAAAAATACTATACACCGATAGAATTTGGAAAACTTCGAAAAATTGCGATGGAAAAAGGCTTTAAACATTGTCAGGCTGGTCCTTTGGTTCGCAGTAGCTATCATGCGGATGAACAAGTAAATGAAGCAACAAAAACAAGACAATTACAAGCTGAAAAAGTTTAAAATAGAGAAACTTTTAGAGGGTTGTCAAGATAGGAGGAGTTTCGATGATTATAGCTGAAGGATATACCTATGAAATTATCGAAAATGTCCGGGAGGGTTTTAAAGAGGATGCCTTCTTGGCCAGATATTCAGATATCCTGACAAAGTACGATTATATCGTTGGCGATTGGGGATACGGTCAGCTTCGTCTAAAAGGATTTTTTGAAGATAAAAATCAAAAAGCAACTTTTGATACGAGAATCAGCACTTTTGAAGATTATTTATATGAATATTGCAACTTTGGCTGTGCATATTTCATCCTTAGAAAAACTGGGAAAGCGCCAAGACAATTAGAGTCTTCATCTAAAATTGCGGCAGAAGCCATTCCTGAATCTCCTGAGGAAGTCGAGAGCTGATTTTATGAGCCTAGAAAGTTAGTGAGGTTTAAATGTCACGGGGAAGTGGAAAGCACTTTATAGAGCTTTGCCAACAGAATAACAAGACACTTGATGAATATCCATCAAGTGTCTTTTTTGTTAGGCCAATAATTCGTTTAAGTATTCGCGTAAATCTTCAGCTTCTTCTTCCGTTTTATTGAAGACATGCTCCAGGTATCCAGGTTCTTCAACATCATCAGGTCCGATTATCGCAAAGCGGCCCATTTGCATATCCAAAACCAGCACTTTTCCAAAAAAACGAGAGGATTGCATAATAGCTAAATCATATCGCAATTTCTTGCCAGTGAAGCTGACAAATCTAGTTTTTGACTCTTCTACATCATCATATAAGAAAAAACGCTCCATATTGTATAAGTCCCCTTCCGATTCTATAGAATATGTTACTATATAAGAGAAATAACTATCAACTTTTATAATGGGGGAACCATTTATGTACTTTGTCGATCGTAATAAAATTTCAGTAACTTTAAAACATCTGGATGAGCTGATTGCAATTTTCGAAAAAGAGGAAAATTGGTTACAAAATGATATTACAGTCCTTGCCTTGCAACGTATTGGCCATAATACGATGGAAGCGTTAATGGATGTTGGAAACTTGATCATTGATGGGTTCATTATGCGTGATCCAGGGAGCTATGAAGATATTATCGATATCCTGCTAGATGAAAAAGTAATTACCGCTAAGATGGAAAAGCCGTTAAAAGAGGTTGTAGGCTTGCGTAAAATGTTAGTAAGAGAATTTGTAGAAGTAGATAATGAAGTTGTTCTGAAAGTGCTTACAAGCAATTTAGGGGCTATTAAACAGTTCTCACCTCTTGTTGCAAATTATCTAGAAAACGAGCTTGGTCCGGTCTCAGCTTTTCTACCGGAGAATGCTGAATGAAAAAGTATAAAGCCTATTGTTTTGATTTAGATGGAACCGTTTACCGTGGGAGAAAGGGAATTGATTCAGCCGTCCGTTTTATTCATCAACTGCAGAAAGAAAAGTTGGACTATTTCTTCGTTACGAATAATTCTTCAAAAACACCAGAGCAATTGCAGGCGGTCTTGGCTGAAATAGGAATTGATACTCCGACAAACCGGATTTATTCCAGTGCTTTGGCTACGGCAAAATATGTTGTACAGCACTTTAAGGAAGCAAGCATCTTTATGGTTGGTTCAGACGGGATTCGTTCTGCTCTTGAAGCACAGGGACTAAATCTCGTAGATACGGATGAGGCACGTCCCGATGTAGTGGTGATGGGGATTGACCGAACAGTAGATTATATGAAGTTGGTCAAAGCTTCACTAGCTGTTCAAGCAGGCGCACAATTAATCGGTACAAATGAGGATATTCGTTTTCCATCCGAGCTAGGGTTTCTGCCAGGGAACGGTTCCTTTGTGAATCTGGTTGCAAATGTGGCACAAGTGGAGCCAATCTATGTAGGGAAACCTTCACCAGTAATGCTTGAAGTGATTCAGCAAGAGTATGGGTTTCAAAAGGAAGATATGGTCATGATTGGAGACAATTATGACACAGATATATTATGTGGTATCCGGTTTGGCTGTGATACGATCCATGTGAACACGGGAGTTGTCCAAACAGAAATCGTATTGCAAAAAGAACAAAAACCTACATATTGTATTGAAGAGTTGTGAGAGATGCAAAAAAATTCCGCGTACAAATTGTGCGCGGAATTTTTAATAGGATAGTTCCTTATAATTAAAAAAGTGGATTTTCTTCAATATATTGATAAATCTTTTTTGTTAACTCTTCAGGTGTATCAGCTTCCACGATATCACCATTAACAAGCGCATATAAACTTCGGTCGCACAAAGTACAGTAGCTTAGGCACCCATATTCAAGAACATCAATGTTTGGGTCTTTTTCTAAAACTTCATAAGTTTCTTGAGCACCATTTGCTAGATTGCTAATACAAAATTCTACTAATGGATTCACGCAGTTGTCACCTCACATTGACATGCTACTCTGTTTTTAAGTTTTCGTCAATGAATGAGTTTTTGTGAAACTTTTCACAAAAGTTTACGGAAAGATATTGTGAAATATCTCACAATAAGTTATACTCTTTATGGATAAATTGTGAACAATTTTTACCTAACACAATCATCAATAGATATAGGGGAGTATTTTATGAGAAAACTAGTTTTACTAGGTGGAGGGTATGGGAATATGCGTATCTTGTTGCGCTTATTGCCAAATAACTTTCCAGAAGACACAATCATTACTTTAGTGGACCGAACACCACACCACAGCTTAAAAACGGAATTCTATGCTTTGGCAGCCGGTACGACTACCGACAAAGATGTACGTGTAAAGTTTCCGGAGCATGAGCGACTAAATAGAGTTTATGGCGAAATTGCCAATATCGACCGAAAAGAAAAAGTTGTTTACTTAGAAGATGGCCAAACGGTTTCTTATGATGACTTAGTCATTGGTCTTGGCTGCGAGGATGATTACCATAATGTTCCGGGAGCACAAGAGAACAGTTTTAGTATACAAACAATAGCAAAATCACGAACTACATTTGAAAAGCTTTTAGGTCTGCCGCCAGGTTCTGTAGTCGGAATCGTTGGAGCTGGATTGAGTGGAATTGAGCTGGCAAGTGAATTGCGTGAAAGTCGCTCTGATTTGAAGATAAAATTATTTGACCGTTCTGAACGGATTTTACGTGATTTCCCAGAAAAATTAAGCAACTATGTTAAGGCCTGGTTTATAAAACATGATGTTGAAGTGATTGCAAAATCAAACATTACTAAAGTTGAACCAACGCGTCTGCACAATCATGAGGAAGTGATTGAAGTAGATGCAGTTGTTTGGACAGCCGGTGTACAGCCAGTAAAAATTGTTCGTGAGATGGATGCGGAAAAGGATCGAAAAGGACGTCCGATCGTCAATCAATATTTCCAGTTAATCGATGATGAAAATGTTTTTGTTGTGGGTGACTGTGCTTCTTCTGACCTCCCGGCAAGTGCACAGCTAGCCGAAGAACAAGCTGAACACATCGTAAAAGTTCTAAGCAAGCGTTGGAGAAATGAACCACTTCTTGAAAAAATGCCTCCAATCAAACTAAAAGGATTCATGGGTTCTTTAGGGAAGAAGCAAGGCTTTGTTCATTTAGCCGATACTACAGTAACAGGACGTATTGCACGTTTAATGAAATCTGGCTTACTGTGGATGTACAAACGTCAAAATGATTCTCAATAACAACAAATAATTTTCAATTAACGGAAGCATACTATAAAAATACAAAATCTCTATAAACTTGTTGGTCATACGCTGAACAAGCATATAGAGATTTTGTTTAATTCAGGGTACTTTTATTCGCTTGCAACAAATCCAAGTTTTTCCAAAGTGGAGAAAACGGGTTGAATTTGAATATAGCCTTCACCGACCACATCGCCGTTGATCAGTACGAGCGGGTAAAAGAATTCATCATTCTGAATTCGTTCTGCCCATTCTTTATCCGCTTCATTCTCTAAAGGCTTCTCGATATCGATATAACGAATTGAAAAGGAATCCTTTGGGAACTTCCGACTGATTGCAGCTTGCAGCCATTCATATGTATCTTTAGAGGAAGGTGCGTTGACACAGCTTGCACAAATGACTTCTGCACCAAAAACTTCGATAACGGGATTATTTTCTTTCATAGAATCACCTTTCTTAAACTGAAATTATGGATTTTTTTCTTTCTTCACATTATAATTATTTTAATGAAAGGAGTCGAGGGAAATGACAGAAATAGAACAAAAAGAACAAGTACAAGAAGTTTTAGATAAATTACGTCCTTTTTTACTTCGCGACGGAGGAGACTGTGAATTAGTCGATGTAGAAGACGGTATTGTACGTTTACGCCTTTTAGGTGCATGCGGCAGCTGCCCAAGTTCTACAATCACATTAAAAGCAGGTATCGAGCGTGCTCTTTTAGAAGAAGTACCGGGTATCGTCGAAGTAGAACAAGTATTCTAATAAATTAGTGCTGATAAAGTTCGATTGGGAAGACAACGAGTTTGTTTTCCAAATCGGGCTTTTTTGTTTTTTTAAGGGGAGTAGTTGTGAGGGTGAAGCAGTGTTTAGGGGTGATATTATTTTGAAATGTGCTTCATGGAGGGATGAAACAGTTTGTCGAGTTAGTATTGAGAATGAAACGCATCACAAGTGCAATTAACGATTAAGATGCGTTTGATAAGGAGAATGAAACGCATCACAAGCGCAATTCCCGTTAAGACGCGTTTGATAGAGAGGATGAAACGCATCACAAGCGCAATTCCCGTTCAAGACGCGTTTGATAGAGAGGATGAAACGCATCCCAGGCCCGATTTCCGTTCAGGACTCGCTTCATCAAGAGGATGAAACGCATCACAAGCGCAATTGCCGTTAAGATACGTTTGATAGAGAGGATGAAATTCATCACAAGCGCAATTGCCGTTAAGATACGTTTGATAGAGAGGATGAAATTCATCACAAGCGCAATTGCCGTTAAGATACGTTTGATAGAGAGGATGAAACGCATCACAAGCGCAATTCCCGTAAGACGCGTTTGATAGAGAGGATGAAACGCATCACAAGCGCAATTCGCGTTCAAGACGCGTTTGATAAGGAGAATGAAACGCATCCTAAGCGCAATTCGCGTTCAAGACGCGTTTGATAAGGAGAATGAAACGCATCCTAAGCGCAATTCGCGTTCAAGACGCGTTTGATAAGGAGAATGAAACGCATCCTAAGCGCAATTCGCGTTCAAGACGCGTTTGATAGAGAGAATGAAACGCATTCTAAGCTCGATTCGCGTTCAAGACGCGTTTGATAAGGAGAATGAAACGCATCCTAAGCTCGATTCGCGTTCAAGACGCGTTTGATAAGGAGGATGAAACGCATCACAAGTACAATTCCCGTTAAGATACGTTTGATAGAGAGGATGAAACGCATCTCAGGCCCGATTTCCGTTCAGGACTCGCTTCATCAAGAGGATGAAACGCATCACAAGCTCGATTTACATCCGAAACGCGTTTCATCAAAAAAATGAAACGCAACAAAACCCCAATCCCTCTTCAAGTCGATTTTCCTAAAAAGAAAAAATGTCCTAAAAGCAGATTAACTCGCTTTTAAGACATTTTATACTATACAGCTGCAGCACGAACTTTTTCACGTTGCTCACGTACCAACTGCCATTGCTCTTTCGCCATTTCAATTAGCTTGGCTTCTCCGCCGATTTGTTGATTTTCAATTATTGTGGAATAGTAGCGTGTTGCGATCTCTAAATCGCCAATACGCCTTGAAAGTTCGGCGATCATATAAATTACACGCGTTGCAGACATTTGGGTAGACGCATAATCTTCAGTTGAATAGGACTCTATATATAGATCACGCGCGATTTTAAGGAAGCGTCGTTCTTGGTTGTCATTTTGAATTTCCCGATACATCCAGGCGATTCGTAGGGCCAGGCCGGCAAGTGTAACAGATTTCTCTTTTTTAATCGTTCCGCATACAAAAGCCAATTTATATGTTTCTAGTGCTTGGAAAAGGGAACGTTCGTGATGGTAGCTTCGTTGAACCCATTTTGTTGAAATTTGTTGTAAAATTTGTTCCTTCACACCAGGTGCAAAATATTTTGAAAAGTCTTCAGTAAATGAGAAGCCGCAATGCTCACAAACAAATACATTATAATATAGCGCCGATACTGAAGATTCAGAATATGTTGGGCAAAAATCCGTATCTGTACTTTCGATTTTAACTAATTTTGTACGAATTTTCGTTGTTGCAAACGTTTTATTGCAGCATAAACATTCAACTTTTTTCTCATAGAAAGGTGATAATACCATATAATTAGACCCCTTTCGATACTATTTTTTCAAGACTATTATATCACTTTATTATCAGGAAGTAGTGAATCTATTTTCCTATTTATAGTACTAGGTATGTATTATTAGCATTTTGATTAACTGGAAATTCCGGTGGTTACATCAAATTCAAAAGTGCACATATCTTTATTTTTATTAAGTACCTTGATATGATATAGATAGAAGGAAGGTGAATGGGATGACAAGTGAAAAGAAAGTAATTGATTTGACTGAAGCGGCTTCAATTCGTGTAAAAGAAATGCAAAAGCATAACGAAGAAGAAGGCTCTTTTTTACGTGTAACGATTCATGGTGGCGGCTGTAGCGGTCTTTCATATGGCATGAATTTCGACCAAAATCAAGGCGAAGATGATTATATAGATGAGCAACACGGTTTGAGAATTCTTGTTTCCCGTGAAGACGCACCAATCTTGATGGGAACGAAAATTGACTACAAACAATCATTAATGGGTGGCGGATTCACAATCGACAATCCAAATGCCATCGCTTCATGCGGGTGTGGTACTTCTTTTAGAACGGCTAAAGTTGAAGGTACTCCAGAAGTTTGTGAATAAAAGCTTAGTTAATAAAATTTGAATGTGGGTTGTGAATCACGATAGAAATTGGAATGTACGCAATCCTTAAAAAGTATAAAAACAACCCCTATTTAGCTAATTTAGGGTTGTAAATTACAAGTCTCCTTGTTTGTGGTGTCGCTGACATCCATATCAAAGGGGGCTTTTTTGTATGGCTTTAAATAAAAGGAAACGTACAGCTATTGGGAAAATGAGCTTAGAAAAAGAATATCCAAAAATTGATTTCGAACAAGCAATTGATTTGGTTGTTGCGGGCAAGAGCGCTGAGGGACTAAGACCTCGAACATTACGTGATTACAAAAAAGACTGGGGCTACTTTATCAAATGGCTCAATGAAAACTATGAGATTGAGCATATTGATGAACTCACACCACAAATTTTTCGTGATTATATCAATTATCTAAAGTACGATGCCAAAAAGTATGATGGACATAAATTTATTAAAGAAGAACAAGGAATTGGACTGGCAGATACAACGATAAATATTCGCTTGAGGGTTTACAAAGCTATGTTCAATTATCTGGAACGTGAAGAGTTAATAGCATTTAATCCAATGGATTCTGTAAGGCTATTAAAACAAGACATTGATTTAACAAATTGCTTTACCGATGAGGAGATTAAAGAATTATTCAAACAGCCCAATCAACGTGATTATGTCGGATTTAGAGACTATGTTGCCATGATATTGCTATTGGATTGTGGAATCAGAGCAAATGAATTATTAAGCCTAAGATCACGAGACATTGATTTTCAAACTCGCTTCATAACGCTTCAAGGAGAAGTGAATAAAAATCGTAAACCTCGATATGCTCCCATTTCTGCACATACTGTCAAATTGCTGTTACAGCTGATAGGTGAAAATAAAAAGCATTTCACAACTGATAGAATTTTTTTATCTCAATGGGGTGAACCACTAGGACAAAACCAGTTCAACAAGCGTTTGAAATTCTATGCAGATAAAGCTGGGATTGAAGGTAAGAAAGTGACAGCTCACGTTTACCGTCATACGTGGGCGAAGAACATGACACTCAATGGCTGTGACAGTTTCACGCTACAGAAAATGGGAGGATGGTCAGATATCCGAACAATGAGAAGATACATTCAAATGGATACTGACGATTTAAGAAAGTCTCACGATAACTTTTCACCAGTGATGAATTTGTTAAATAAGAAGAAGTAGTGCCATTAACAAAAGTATTTAGAGCAATTGCTTTATATGTTAGTATTGAAAAGTTTACAAAATAAAAACGAATGGGTCACTGAGCGCCAACTCTACCATTCGTTCACCACAAACTCACAAGGAGTTCTATGCTTATTTTAGCACAACTTCTCTGTGTGGAAAAGGAGAAGGTATTATGCTATTAAACGGTAAAGCAGACGAATTAAAACGATATTCAAAATTAAATTATGTAGCCGAAAAGTTTGTTGAGAAGGCAAGGGAAGTTTGGGAGTACTCCGATTTGCAAATTCGTTGTATTTATTTAATATCAGATCTTGCGAAAAAGGGCAGTGGAGTATTTTCGATTGCGTATAGTTCATTCAAAAAAATGTTTGAGCAGCGTTTCAATTTAAAAATTTCACTTTCGACTGTAAGACGATTTTTCGCTTTAATGGAGAAATTAAATCTACTATCCATCAATGAAGCAAAAAGAAAGAACGAACAACAAAGCGCCAATATATATATCATTGAACAGCAACATGATGAAATCGAGAATGAACACCCTATAGAACAGCCTTCTGAACATCAAAATGTTTCTAAAGAAACAGACAATAAACAAAAACCTTTAACTAAAGAGTTAGCAGTTGTTAAACAAGAGGGTAGGCAAGATAAAGTAATTTTTGATTTATATTTGGAATACAAACAACAAGGTATTGATAAAAAATTATTTGAGCGTGTGGTATCGGAAGTACGTGTGAAAAATGATGTGAAGAATTTTGGTGGTTATTTGCGTGGGGCACTGAACAATGTAATAGGTCACAAGGAAACTAAAAGTAGAGTAAAAGATATAATGGCATTCTATTCGAATACAACAGTTGAAAAGTACTCATCGACTGGAAGTGTGGCATTTTACAACTGGTTGGAGGAATAATTGAATATTAATATTCAAAAATGACCAAAAAATAATGCTCAAATTCAATTAAGAGATTGAGCATTACCAAAACTAAACTATCGAATTATACTACTATTATATTTGATAATAGCAGTTTGTAAGGCAAAAATGCCAAAAAAAAATTACCAACCACAAATAATGTGATTGGTAAAATAGTTATTTTATTAGGCTTTTTGAACCGTTTCATACCACGCAGAAGCTTTCGTGCCAGCATGTTCACCTGAGTCTAACATGTAGAATACAGAGCCATCTTCAACTTCACGTACAGTGAAAGTAAGTTCAACAACTTCTTCTTCAATTCCACCTTCAAAAGTTTGAGCTGAAATTGATGGAGGTGCAAATTTGCAAGCATATAATGCGTAGTAAACTTTGTCACTTGAGCCAAGTTTATTTCTTTCGAATAGAATCGCAACTTCTGGCGCAATATCAGTTGATTTAACTAGTACGCCACCGTCTGTTACAGTTGAGCCAAATAGTGTATTATATTCACTCATAGTTAGACCAGCAACAGTTAAAGTTCCTTCTCCACCAGTGAAGATGAAATCGCTGAAATCCATTGCATTATCAGCATAAAATTGTACAGTTTCATAAGCCAATTCAGCCTCAATTGATTTGGCACCAGTTAATGCAATCGGAGTTACAAATGTGCCATCTTCATTTAGTTTTGCAACGTGGATGTTCTTAAATCCACCGAGCCGTTTTTTCATTATATTTTCCTCCTTATAGGAAATGGATCAATTTTTTACAAAATAAAAAAGCTCGGCATTATACCGAGCTTAGAAAGTCATTTTTAAGCAGATTTAACTTGTAACAGTTTAATAGCGTCTGGGTTAAGGATTTTACCATCCATGTAAGCGTCAAGAACTAATAACTGTGAACCACGTAATGCTTGAGTAGTATCATCAGAAATACGTTTTAAATTTAAACCTTTTTTAGTGATTGTGGCATAACCTTCACCAAAGTTAGCGAATACAATTGAACGTAATCCAGCTCCAAATGGTGGCATGTTATCATTGATGAGAACAGGACGACCAAAGATTGAATACGTTAATCCAGTTGTAGCAATATCACGAACTAAGAAGTAATGACCGTTTTCGTCTTTTAATTTAGCAATTTCATTGAAAGTTGAACGAGCCATTACGAATACAGCATTAGCTTGATGTTCAGGGTGCATTGTATTGTAAAGTTCGAAAATATCATCAATCGTAATAGCACCAACTGCTTCAGTCTCAACTTTTTCAATTTTGTCATTAGCATCTAATACTACACCTTCAAATTGAGTAGCTTTATCTCCATTAAGGATAGAATCGTCAAGAGTAATACCTAAACGGCGAGATAAAATACCAATAGCGTAATTTACTACGTCAATACCGCTGTCATTGACTAAATGTTGTGATAATTCAATCGCTGTACCAACACGTTTTTGGTCTAAGCGAACTTTGTCCATTGTGAAATCAGAAGTCATACTTTGAGTATTCATTTCACCAAAGAAGCCTGCGTTACCGATAGCTTGTTCACGTAAAATTTCAAGGAAACCATTTACAGGAGTGAAATTCTTTGTACGAGCAAATAGTGGAGCATATTCATTTAATTTTTCAACAATCACATTCGACAAATGCGTAGGAATTGTTGCTGAACCAGGAGTAGCGCCAGTTGTAATAGCACGAACTTCTGGAGCGTAAATATCGCCTCGTAAGAATTTTTCTACTGTACGAGTTTCCGTTTCCTTAGGGTCTACAGCAGGTACTTCGGTACGAACTTCAACAGCTAATGCTTTTGCTTCAGCACGTTGTTCCGTTTCAAGTGCCTCGAGTGTAGCACGTAATTCTTTTAGTTGTTTTTCTTTATCCATGTTTAATTCATCCTTTTCGTTTTTGTTGTTTTTTTGCATTAAAAAAAGCACGTCTTCCTCGGATTGAATATCCAAAGAACGTGCTTGAATTGTTGATGTGACATAAGCTGGGTTTTTCACAGCAGATACTTCTACAAGGCTAATATCTTCAATCGAACGCTCGTATAAGCCATCTGACCGTTTCTTCCAATCGTCTTTGCCTACGGCCATACCAAAACTCATGTTTGTTAGTAAGCCGTCTTTAATTAATTGGTGGTAATCTTTGCCCCATGAAGTTGGGGAAATTTCTGCTTCCATAAATAGCCCGTTGTCGTCTTCTCGGAGATTTAAGGAACCATTCTTAGTGGAAGCAAGCAATTTCGAGTTATCATGTTCGGCTAAAAAATCAACATCATTTCCTTTTTGCAAAGCACGAGTGAAAGTGCCGGGCATGATACGTTCAATGAAGCGTTTCTCACGACCAAGTGGCTGAGACCATTCGCCAGTACGGTTGACGTAGCCACTGACCTTTAATTTACCGTCTTCCTCGTTAATTCCTCGGAGTTCAACGTCAATTTGTCGGAGTTCGATTTTCTCCATTAGCCACATCTCCTTTATCTAATTCTGTTTTTTGACTTAGCACCTGTTCAGCTTCGTTTTGAGTTGGTGGTAAATCTACTTTCGCTCGAGCTTCATCAATTGTGTAAATCCCACTAGAGACAGCAATATTTAAAGTTTCGATACGCTCTTTCTCAGTTGTTCTTAAAATTTCACTTGTATCAAAACGGAAGAAGTAGCCTTCTGCTTTCTCGCTTTCGAGCAGTAAGGATTTGTCCATTGCTGATTCAAGAGAAATGATGATAGGCGAAATCGTCTGCTTTAAGAAACTCAAGTTTTGTTCCAAGTTAATGTATTGTGCATTATCCGAAGATCCTACCATGTGCTGTGGCACGTTAAAGAGTTTACAAATTTCACTGTTTGTGTTTTTCTTAGTCTCAGACATTTGAATCTCATTAGGATTCATCGACAATGCTTCATATTCCATGCCTTCTTGAAGCACGACCGTTTTAGCTGAGTTTTTCACACCAGCGTATAGGTTCTTCCAAGAAGCTCGCAAGGCTTCAATTTGAGGTTCATTCAAACGACCAGAAGTTTTAAGCAATCCCAGGGGCAATGCTCCGTTCTCGTATAGGTTGCTTGTATACTCCATTTCAGCAAGAGCTTGTTGGAAAATTTCTTTACCTTGGTCAATCAAACCTTTAGCATTTAAGCCATCTTTCGAATCTCGAAATGCCATCATTAACTCATACGGTTTAAATTTAGTTGGTGCGTTGTTGTAAGTGGTATTCACACCAGACTCAGCACTAGTTAAAGTAATTTCTGCTCCTACAGTCCTATAGCCATGTTGAACACGTTTATTTACTGTGACCGATTTAGCATCTAAAGGGTGAAGTTCAAGAAGTTTATTTCCAGCCTCGTATTTGACTACATAAGTTGCCCCTTGTAGCAAATAATCTTTGACCATGTGCTTCTTCAAGTTGTAGCCATTTAAATATGCGTTAGGTTCATGATTTAATAGTTTAAGTCGTTCATCATAAACAATTTTCTCAATCTTGTCATTTGCATGTTCTCTGTAGAGATACACTGGCATTTGAGCGATTTGACTTGAAATCAAGTTCACACAAGCATTTGCTGTAGTAATCTTTAAGACTTTTTCCTCGGTGATAGCGTTTGTGTTAAACAATCCGTCTAATGTAAATGCTTGGTCTGAAGAAGAAAAAGTTTCAGTTGTATCAGCAGAACGTTTTTCAAATTTTAAAAAATCAAACATTCCCATTTGAGCTTTCAATCCTTTCTTTGGGAAAATAAAAAATCCCATTCGAGTAGAATGAGATTCAAAATTTAATATTTATTGACACCAACAACATGGGAGGTAAGCCACGTTATTGGTGCTGAAAAAATTAAACAACAGAAGAATGCTGAAATATTCAATTTAACAAGAGAAAAGTTGTTAAATTGTGTTGATTATCAACATTATCGCAAGCATGAGGGTAATTCATGCTTACTGGAACATTGACAAGAGTTAAACCGAAAAAGAGCAATAAAGGAATTGAATGAATGGAAGTTACCATAAATTTTATAATTAAACCTACTGGCTTTGTAGGTCTATTACCATAAGTTTTTCACCAAAGATAAAGAAATTGTTTTTTGTCCTTGGGAAGTTAATTCATTGTTAATTTTAATAAGTGTCTGGCCTTGTGATAGACCAGCTTGTTTGCACTCATAAACATACACTCGCTTGTATAACGTATAAAAACGTTTTAAGCCAATAATGTCGATTAATGCGTGGTCGAGTGTAATCTCGCTCATAATATATATAATCTCCTTCCGTTAAAGTAAGTGTTTTTGGTCAATTTTTTTAACTAGTTATAGTTCAACCACATGAGAAAAATCTTCATCATAGAATCTATTTTCTTCTCGGAACATCATTGCTAATTTAACAGCATTAATTGTAGCCACAAGGGAATCAATTTTCGTTCGTAGCTTATCCGTTTTATCGACCCATGGTCTGCCACCACGCATGAAAACTACACCGTTTAAAAATGCAGCTCGCATTAAGGGATTAGGTGCATATTTAAAACGACCATCAAGGATAGCACGTTGAATGTCTACTACTGTTGCTCCTAGAACACGAGGTCCTTGAGGTACATCGACAGAAGGAGCTTCTTGATAAACTCGTTCAGCTAAATTGTCCATCATTTCCGTAGCAAATGTTCGGTCAAATGCAATTGAAGCCACTTCTAATTGATAGTCAGTTACAAGATCCACAATGAAATCTTCAATGAAATCATAATCAATGGATTTGTTACCACAAGGAATGGCATACCCTTGTTTAGCGTAAATAGGGTAGTTTAACCCTTCGTTTTTATGTTTTTCTGCTCCTAAAGCAGTCGGATAGAATACCCAATGTTTGCTGTAGTAAATTCTCTCTTTGTGGTCATACCACAACATACATAAAGCTGAATTATCCGTACCTTCACGAGCCATATCGACACCAAAGAATACTTGTTTTTTACCTCGCCACCACTCAAGGTCTTGAATATCTTCACAGCGACCTTTTTCTAAATCAAATTCATTAGTGAACATGTTTTCATTAGTGTAGTTTTCTGATAGCCACAAGTTAAGGTTCAATACTTTGAAATCGAACTCAGCGTTCGTTCCTTTTTTAGTTTTGTAATCATTGATTAGACCTTCAAGTTCAGATGGAAACTCCGCAAGCAACGGACAGCTCTCGCACCAGTGATTAGGATTCTCCCATCTTTCTATCTCTTTTCCATCAACAATTTCTTTGCTGTTCGGATTGTCAATATAGTAAAGTAAGCCAAAAAGACGCTCATTGTCGATTTCTCCAAAAGTATTTCGGTAAACATCATCACAGACGCTTTTAAAATAATTTACTCCGTTTACGATTGGGTAAGCTGTAGAAATCCTTAGAGATAACTTATTCCTTACGTTATATTGCGAACTTTCGATAGCTTCGTTCATTTTTTCAGATTCATTATCTGCTCCAACTTCATCGAGTACTCCAACTGTGATAATACGACCATGAGCTGTATTTGCATCTCCGTTCATATACTCCAATTTGATGTTCTTCGGCTCAAATCGTATGTAACGCTCCATAACAGTGAAGTGAGGGAGTAGTTTTGGTGAAGCTTTGATAATTTTTCCTAATTGTTCTACAAGCAGTTTCGCTTGTTGTCCAGTGTTGGAAGCACAGAAAAAGTTAGCATTTGATGGCGATAAAAAAAAGCTAATCAGGTTCACCAGTGAACAAATGAATGTTTTACCAGATTTCTTGGCAATACATAACACAGCTCGTTGGATTCTCCGATTAGCCTCATTTTCTTTTTCTACCCATACAAATATGTTCTGCAGTGCGAAAAACTGCCATAGTAGTAGATGGTCAAATACACATTCACCTTGTTTCAATCCTTCAGCAAAATTAATTAACTTTAAAATTTCGTCAAGATCCTGTTCCATTTCGTAACTCCATTTAAATCTAAAGTTGTCTTGATGTTGCTTTACGTCAAATTCTTCAATGAAGTTTTCACAAGCTTTGCGTACTTGTAGAGGTGCTTGAATTTCTTTATTTATCACTTTTTCAGCATAAATATATGCCTTGGGCTTATGATTTTCCATAGTTGCTTTCTCCTTTTTTAGTATTTGTCTATCAGTTTGAGTACTGGGTTTGTTTCTTCAACTACAGCTTCGTTTTCATCGACTACCATGTTAGATTGAATAGTTTTCGACATTTCGTAAGCCATAGAATAACGGTCACCAATTGTAATCTTTAGCAGTTTCATGTTGAGCTGAATTTGGTCAGTCCAATATTTGTGAGCTTTCATAAACTCCTTATATTCAGCATCTAGAGGAGTGTATTGATTAAATGTTTCTTCGATTGCTTCACGTTTAACAAAAGCTCTTGCAAGTTCAGTTAATGGGAGTGAATCGCCATCAGAAAAGTATTCGTTGTAGCTTCTGATTTTCTTAAAAATCTTTAGTTCCAATTTGTCCAACTTGTAAAATGGCTGTGGTGGTTTAGCAGGTTTTTGAATGACCATTTCCTCGGCAACTTTACGAGCTGCTTCTTCTTGTTTCGTTAGATTTTTCTTAGAATTTTTAACAGATATTGCAGTATTAGCCATGTGTTTTCCTCCTTCGTGTAAGGGTATTGGTCTGACAAAATTAAGGGAATTTCATTGGGAAAAATTTAACTGCCCCTTAGTCCTCCGAATCCCCTAGCAAATAAAAAATGCCTATGTAAATTCCTATTTAAATAACAAAAGAGCCTACCGTTAAGTAAGCTCCACTTGATTTATAATCTTCCTACGTTTAATCATTGTTTGTAGATGATTCATTGCTAAACTAACTGCACTAACTTCACTATAGTTACGACTAAATCTAGTAAGCTGTTGATACTTCCTTTTAACTGTAACCATTGTGCCATTCAGTGTTGGTCGTATAAGCTCTGGATACTGTTGGATTAGTTCTAATGCTAATTTATAACCATTGAGTATAGCTAAATCTTCATCATTGTTCTTCTTTATATAGCCTTTATTATTCGATAGCCTACTTAACACATATGTTAGTTCTGTAGCTTGGTTATCAAAGTTAGCTATGTTATATGCTTGGTCGATTAGTTCAAAGTTCATTGTGTCCTCCAATTGATTTGATTTGATAGTCTAAAGTAGTAACTAATATATACATACGTATTAACACAAAAAGTAACTATCTAAAGCAAACTTAATAGAATTTGTTGTGGATCAATAACATCACAAACAACAAAAATAGCACACACACGAAGACGAGCGTATGCGAGACTGAGGGAACTCTCTGAGCAACGTCCAGAGAGTTGTAAAGTAGCTTAATATAAATTACTTTATAATGCCTACGGCGTTAAACGTTCACAGCACAGCTGTTCTCTTGGATTCTCCTCGCAGGCTCAGAGAATCGCTTCGGCTGTTCGCCTTCAGCTGTGAACGTCTTTTGGAATGATTTCATTATTACTATAGCTTTATAAGCACCCTACTTGTGGGGTCAATAGTGGTGCAGTTTCACCTTTGGATTTATCCCATTTTTTAATGATTTTGGGATAAATGTATTTTTCAATTAAATTCCTTACCGATGTAAATTTCATCAATATAATACTTTCAAATGAACAAATTGGAGGTCTTATGATGATTGATGAAGAACAAACAATAAACGTAGTAGATGCAATCTGTGGCGCTGGAAAAACGTCATGGGCAATTCAAATGTTAAATGATTCGGAAATAGCAGGCTTTGGAGACAGCACAACTACGGTAAATAAATATATTTATGTTACACCGTATCTCGAACAAGTTGAGCGTGTAATCAAAGCAACTAAAGCAGATTTCTTTCAGCCTAACTACAATGATGGTACGAGCAAATTAGAAAACTTTAAAATGCTTGTAGCACTAGGTAAAAACATTGTTACTACTCATGAAATCTTTAAACGATTAGACAGTAGCGCATTAAATGAAATCGCTCAAGAAGGATATACATTGATTATGGATGAAGCAGCTCAAGTCATTGAACAATTACACAATATTGTTCTTGAAGATATGGAACTTCTTCTAGAGATAGGAGCAATTGAAATCGGTGAACTTGGTAAAGTTCATTGGTTACGTGACGAAGTCGGTAAGAAGCATAACAGCAAATTTCATGATGTAAGGATTATGGCAGAAAATGATACTTTATTCCTTCAAAATGGAATTGCCTACTATTGGACAATGAATGTTAAAGCCTTTGAGGTATTCGATGAAATCTTTATTTTGACTTATTTGTTTGACGCTCAAGAACAAAAGTACTACTACGATATGCACGATGTAAATTACGAAAAGTACAGCGTGGTATTAAATGAGGAAAACAAATACGAGTTGATTGATTACGATGTAACTGTGGAACCTCGAAAGGAACTTTATAATTTGCTTAACATTTATGAAGGCCCGATGAATTATAATTTCGATTATCGAGAAAAAGACATTGATAATTTATCTCCTACAGAATACGAAAAAATTAAGAAGTTTCAGTTATCAAGTCGTTGGTTCGATAAAGCACCTTCTACAGATATAGCTCAAATGAACAAGAATTTATTAAACTACTTTACGAATGTTAGCAAACAAACAACTAAGGACTTATTTTGGACAACGCTATCAAGTAAAGCTAATGAGCTGTCGAATAAGAAATGTAAATTCAATCGTAGGGGCAATCGTGAAAACGACAATTTCTTGCCATTCAATGCACGAGCAACCAATGCTTATGCAAATCGAACGGCGACAGCATTTGTCTACAATCGTTTCATGAATCCCAATGACAAGAAATTTTTCTTATCTCGTGGAGTAGAAGTGAATCAAGATTTAATGGCTGTATCAGATTTAATTCAATATCTGTTCCGAGGGTGCATACGTGAGGGAAAACCAATGGATTGTTACATACCTTCGGAACGAATGAGAAACGCATTAAAAGATTGGTCTGAATATAAGATTTAATCCTCCTACCGAGTGGGAGGTTTTTTTAATAGGAAGAAACACAATTTTTTTAACAAGATCCTGAGTTCTTCCTTACATTGCAAATAAACGCAATACAATGTCTGTGTAACAACAAAACGAACATATCGGAGGAAGAAAAATGGAAAAAGAAATTTGGAAGCAGTTTGAGGAAACGGACAAAAAAATTTACTTCGTTTCAACTAAAGGAAATGTTAAAAGCGTGGATAAAGTTAAGGGTAATGAATATCTTATGAAGCCAAATAAAAATAAAGGTGGATATTTGAGGGTTCATATCGGAGGAAATGTAAAAAAGGAATTTCTTATTCATCGACTTGTAGGACAAGCCTTTATACCGAATCCTGAGAATAAATCAGAAATCAATCACATTGACGGTAACAAGGAAAATAATCGTGTTGAAAATCTCGAGTGGAATACTAGAAAAGAAAATGTCCATCATGCTCATGAAATGGGACTGGCAACTAGTGGCTATACACCAGCAATTGTCTTAGACAGCAACGGAATAGAAATTGCACGTTATGACCTCATTAGTAAAGCTTTGTCGAGCTATAACGGTAGGAATATTCATTTTAATGATGATGTTCAAATCATTGGGAACGTAATTGTAATGAAACAAGCATGTTACGACCAATTATCTGAAGATGAAGTTTTAAATATTTGTTTTAATTGTTTTAAGCGTATGACCGAATTTGCTTATGTGGTTGATGGTCAAATGGTTGACAATTCAGTACAAACAGCTGAAATGATAAATTATAATCAAAGTCCATTGATTCAACGAACTAAAGACAAATGGTCAACTAACATCAATGAACATGAAGTTTCACGTTTTAAAAATAAAATCGGTGTGCTCAATGACAATCATTCAAAGGAGAAACCAACTTATGAGCAAATTAGAATTGATTGATTTCGAATTAACCAAACGTGAGAAACAAGTCCTTAAACATCAATCACCAAAACAAGTGGAAACGTATATCATGCAGAAGTTCGTTCATCAATTCAGCTTTATGAAATCGTGCTTTCATGAGAAATTCACGTTAGATGAATGTTTAATCGAACTTAATGCACTTCTAATATCGGAAGGATATAAACCTAAGAAAGCAATTTCTACATTTAGTAGGCTGTTGAATAAACCATTTGTTTCTTACGATATTGACCAAGATCATTACGGAGCAGTTTAGACTGGAGAATCATTCTTCGGTCTTTTTTTATTTGAACTTGTAGCGCTGTTTGAATTTATCTTACAATTGGTAATGGATACCAAAAATGGGGAGATGATTACATGGAATTTCACGAAACAGTAAATGGTCGTAGATACTACGAGAATTACGTGCCAAGAATAACAAAAGCACTGGAAACAATAGCGAGTGAATTGGAGAAATTTAATGAAGATGAAGACCTCGTGCCACACGAGACCTTTATAAATATGCGATTAGAAAGCATAGCGAAAGAAATTGCACCTTTTGAGCCGTCATTTGCACGTTTACTTCGGGAGTACATCAGATGAAAAAGACATTGATTATAACCACAATCACCATAGGAGTTATAGCTATATTCGTGGGTGTTTATTTCTTAGGTCAATTTCTAAATCAACCTTCAAAACAAGAGCTACAGAAAGCTCAAGAACATATCGAGGAGGAATTTAATACAGCAGAAACTGATATGCCCGAAGATGAACAAATTGACTTGTTGGAACGATTCCCCAATGACTTGCCAGAAAGCCATATGCAAGCAATCATACACTCTTTATCTCATCAAAAAGTGCGAGCAAAATATAAACGAGGCGTATATCAGCTAACACAAGAACGAGTTGAACGTCTGCTTGAAGTTTCTAAGTTGAACGTAGCTACGTATCAACATGGAGAAGTTTATGTTGAAATTTTAACGAATTGGTCTCAAGGTGATTTTTCTCAAGCTCACGTTGAACACAACAAAATCTGGGGAATTTTAGACGGCGAGGTTGGAGAAGCCGAAGGCTTGTTATCACCAGTCGAGGAAGCTCAGTACATCGAACTTCATTTTAAGAATAAGAAACCTAAAGAAGTTGAAGCAAATGAAGAAGATACTGAGGAATGATTACCTTGTAACATGGTTACTAGGTATAGGAGTAATTGCCCTACTAGTTGGGATTGGCGTGGGATTTGTTTATTCACTGGATAAAGCAACTGAAGACCCATTTCAAGAACGGATTGCTGAGAGGAATCGTGAATTAGCAGAAATAAGAGCAAAGTCCTTTGAGCGGACCTTAAAATGTGAAGATTGAAGGTCATTGCAAATGACCTTGGAAACTTACATCATTTCAAATGATGTTGAAATCTTAAATCGTTTCAAACGATATGAGACCTGATACCAATACTGTTGATACCAGCTTTCGAGGTTCGTAACACCAATACGACCCTACTCAAGTTATCGTTGCTGTCGATAACTTTATAAAATTTCGATTTCATTAATGTAGGTTGCTCCATCATCTACACTATTAACAATATTAAGAGTCAAATGCGAAAAAAATTCGCAATTAATTGGAGGTGCAATCATGCGAGTTTACAAGAAGCAGTTAATGATAGAATTAGTTCGGCTTGGTCACGACCTTCACCACACAGAACGCAATAAGAACAATCGAAAACTACAAGTATATTTTTTCGAGGACTCCGAACAATTGGAGCGAGATATTGCTAAGTTGACTGGGCATGAGTATGTTGAGAAAGCTCATGAAAATTGAATGGATCACCAAACACGCTAGAATTGTCACTGGCGTGTTTTCTTTTTATATATGAATTTGTCTATTATTGGTAGGATAATTGAATGCTAATGTCGAAATAGGTATATTTGGAGGTGAAATTATGACTACAAGAGAAATGACTTTAGAAGAACGATTAGATTTCATTGAGTTTCGACAAGAATTATTGTTTGAAAATAGCGAGAAATCTCGATTGTTATTTGAATCTGATGTTACACGAGATGAATATCAAGCCATAGTTGATGTTTTCAGTGAATTTAGTAGAAAAATTGATTCTGGGGAAAAAGTATTCCACAGTTCCTATGAACAAAGTATTTATCAAGCTGTTCCTCATCACAAAGGAAACTATCATTTTGCTGAAAACTTGGCTCTAACAAACTATGAACAAGGCAGTTGGAAAGAAGTTTTTGAAACGCTTTATGGTGAAATGGAAAAGTTTAAATCTGATTTGAAGAAAAACGATTAATCTTAAGGAGGAATTTCAATGACATTAGAATTGCATGTGGTCCCACCAGGTGGAGGAGAAGTCGACCACGTTAAACAATTAAGCGAAGGGCAAATAGGACATGTTCCACGTAAAGGTGAATTTGTTGTATTTAAAGAAAGAGAAGGCTCAAGCGCTTTTGAAGTAATCAATGTTCACACATTTTACGAAGAAGGTCAAGTTAGCAAATTCGTAATCTTGAATATCATTATCGAAGCTGAGCCAGTTAGGTTTCCAGAAGGCTTAGGTTCTGAATCACATAACAAACTTTGCGATTATCACAAAGTTATTAAAGAATATCCAGAAACACTTTATTAATGGGAGTGAGCAATATGAAATTACCACAAGTAAATAAATGTCAAAATTGTGGTGGGACAAGTTTCGGTGGCTTAGGCGCTGACGGAGGTCCTGTTACAACAGCATTAGTTTCTGCTCAAAAAAAAGACGGCGATTGGGAAATTAATGAAAACAATATGTTGATTGTAATTCCACTAATTTGCGATAATTGTAAAAATGTTTTATTATTCGCAGACCTTGATTAATCACTTGCGTACAGCATTCGTTGCTGTGCGTTTTATTTTATTTTCCATATAAAACTATTAAAACAATGGAAAAATCGTAATAGTTGGGGTACAATATGGACAGCGATATACACAATCACAGAGACATGGGATTCACAATCCAATCTGTGATTTACCACCCATTAAAACGCTTATAAACGCTGATATAACAAGCTTTTGAATAAAACTTCATCTGGCGGCGGTTTCACCATCGACAATCCAAATGCCATCGCTTCATGCGGGTGTGGTACTTCATTTAGAACGGCTAAAGTTGAAGGTACTCCAGAAGTTTGTGAATAACTCCAAAATCACTAGTATATTTGTACTTACATTTAATACTAAAAACCTATACTTTTGAATAAAGAGTCTTTTTGATTTGAATCTAATCAAAGAGACTTTTTTTATACTAAAAAAACAGGTTTCAATATGCGAAATTAACGTGTCGTGAAGTGATTGCGTTAACAAATACTACTCGGCTTTCTAAAAGGATTGGTTCCTTTTCTAATGAACTTCTTCTATTAAGAATGCAGTGAGGGGTACCTTAATTTAAGTCCTGTAAAATATATGGAGATGGGGGAAAAAAATGAAAAAGGATCGTGGGAAGGTTTGGCTTGGTGTTGCTGGAATTGTTGTAAATGCTGAAGGAAAATGGCTTGTGGTGAAAAAGAAGTATAGTGGCTTGAAAGGGGTCTGGTCACTGCCGGCTGGGTTTGTCCAAATCGGTGAAACAGCAGACGAGGCTATAGTCAGGGAAGTCGTGGAAGAGACAGGGATTCACTGTGAAGTAACAGGGCTGATTGGTTTCCGTACAGGTGTGATACGTGAAGAAATTAGTGATAATATGGCTATCTTCTGTTGTACACTCCCATCTGAGGGACAAATCATCCAGATTCAAGAAGAAGAAATATCTGAAGCCCGATGGTTAAGCGTTGAGGAGATTGTTAATAGCGGCGCGTCTTCGGTAATGCTGGAGGAAATGGCATGCCATGAGTTAATTCAACATCAGCTGTATAAAAAAGAGGGAATAAATCCTGGTGATGTCTTTGAATATTCCGCTTATAAACTATTTTATAATAAGTAAGTTCTTGTGCCAAATGTACATATAAACGATGCATGTTGAGAGTAGGTTCTTCATATCCTTTAAAAAGTGCTTAAGCAACTTCTCTTAACTAAATAGTATGATTCATCATCCATTTGTTTCTTTATTACTCTAGGTTTTTTAAATGGAGGGAGGAATATTATGAATGCGTTATCAATTGTAATTGGTGCAATTTGTGTCCTTATTATTGGTTATCGTTTGTATGGGTATTTTTTTACGAAAAAGGTTTTACGCATTAATGAAAAAGAACCCACTCCTGCGCATGCTTTAAATGACGGAAAGGATTATGTTCCTACGAATAAGTGGGTTGCCTTCGGTCACCACTTTGCAGCAATTGCAGCGGCAGGACCGCTTGTCGGACCCGTTTTGGCAGCACAATTCGGTTATCTGCCGGGCCTGTTGTGGCTATTGATTGGTGCTGTTATCGGTGGCGCTGTACATGATGCGGTTGTATTGTTTGCGTCCATGAGACGAGGTGGAAAGTCTCTTTCCGAGGTAATGAAAGAGGAGCTTGGTCCAGTAGCTGGTTTCTGTACGGGTCTAGCCATGCTATTTATAATTACCATCACAATGGCTGGATTATCCATGGTGGTGCTTGGTGCATTGGAAAGAAATCCGTGGGGAACATTTGCAGTTGCAATTACAATTCCCATTGCGATGTTAGTGGGGATTGCTTATAAGAAGACGGGAAATTTATTGGTGACCTCCGCAATCGGATTTATTCTATTAATGATAGGGGTTTTTATAGGACCATCTATTCAAGGGACAGCACTCGGGGATTGGTTAACATTTGATCGCCAAACTTTAGCAATTATATTACCGGTATATGCTTTCTTTGCAGCAGCATTACCTGTATGGTTCTTGCTTGCACCGCGGGATTATTTAAGCAGTTTTATGAAGATAGGTGTTTTCATTGCTCTCATTGCAGGTGTGTTCTTCGTTAATCCAGTGATTCAATTTCCAGCTGTTACTGAGTTTATTCATGGCGGTGGCCCTATCGTAGCGGGACCTGTTTGGCCATTTGTATCCATTACGATTGCATGTGGCGCAATTTCGGGGTTTCATGCTTTTATTGGTTCGGGTACCACACCCAAGATGTTAAACCGATGGGAAGATATAAGAGTAGTAGGTTTTGGTGCAATGCTGGTTGAAAGTTTAGTAGGTGTCATGGCTTTAATCGCAGCTACTGCTTTACACCCTGGCGATTATTTTGCAATTAATGCAGCACCTGCTGTTTATGCGACATTAGGAATGGAACCTGTTAACCTGGCCGCATTATCTCAAAGCATCGGCATGGATCTGGAAGGTCGTACAGGTGGGGGTGTATCGTTAGCAGTAGGGATGACGCAAATTTTTACGGGTATCCCGTGGTTTAGTGGTATGTCCTCGTATTTCTATCAATTTGTGATTATGTTTGAAGCTGTATTTATTTTAACGGCGATTGATGCTGGAACGCGAGTAGCCCGTTATTTAATCCAGGATTTCCTGGGAGATGTGGTAAAACCATTGAAACGCACAGATTGGCTGCCGGGTACAATCTTCGCAAGTGCTCTAGCATGTTTCTTATGGGGTTATTTATTATACTCCGGTGAAATTGGACCTATCTGGGCATTATTCGGGGTTTCCAATCAACTAATGGCTTCGATTGGCTTAGTGGTAGGAGCAACAGTCATATTAAAAATGGCTTCTAAACGAATATATGTTTTAACTTGTCTTATCCCGCTCATTTACTTATATATCACAGTCAATGTGGCAGGGATTTGGATGGTAAGCAACGTTTATTGGAATAGTTCAGCTGCAGGATACTCGGTGTTAAATGGTATTCTCTCAATCATCATGTTGGTATTAGGGCTGATTATTGTTGTAACAGCGGTGAAAAAATGGATTGGCTTATGGAATAGCCCAAGATTTGTTAATGGAAAGGCCATTGGTACTAATCCTTAATATAATTTTAATAAAGAATTTTTAAAGTGGATGTCTCAGTAACAAGGGAGCATCCACTTTTTATGTTTGAAAGGAGTCCTTTTATCATGTAAACTAATGAGAGGAAAACGGAGGTTATACATAAAATGAGTGGTTCAGTTTCGTTAGTGCAATTAATCATCTCAGTCGTACTTTTCTTCGTCATGTTTTTTGGAATCGGTTTCTTATTGAACATGTTGCTGCGTATGACTTGGTTAATGGCAATCGTTTACCCGGTTGTAGTTATCTTTATTATTGATGAAGTAAGTTTTCTAGATTATATTTTCAAAGCCAATACTGCTTTTCCGGCGCTTTTGGACAAATTTCAGGCATTGCAGGTTGTCGACATCTCCATTCTGCTAGGTGGATTTGCAGGGGCAATTGTAGCCGGAATTGTCATGATTTATCTTCGTAAAGCAGGATATCGTATGTTTTAAAAAAACTGACTCGTCTATCGGGTCAGTTTTTTTATACCAGCACAAACAGAGTCCATGAGACATCTGTCGATTTATCATGATTAAAACAAATTATAGAATAAAACAGAGATGATGATTCCTGTTAAAGCCCCCATGAAAACTTCACTTGGCTTGTGTCCTAGCAATGTTTTTAATTCTTTGATTTTCTCATCTTCATTTTTCTCGGGCCAATGCTTGACTTCACGGAAAAAGACAGTTAACTCACTGCGCATACGATTGATGAACAAGGCATGCTGCCCTGCTTGATACCGGACACCAGTCGCATCATACATCACAATACTTGCAAACATTGCGGCAACTGCAAAGGTAGGAGAATCAAGGCCTGTTTCGAACCCTACTGCTGTAGCAAGACTCGTCACTGCAGCTGAATGGGAACTTGGCATACCACCAGTTGATGTCATTAAGGACCAATCTAATTTCCTTGTTGCAATTAAATGAATCGGTACTTTTACAAATTGTGCAAATAGTATGGAGAAGATGGATAACAGTATGGGTGTATTTTGAAGGAGTGCCAAAACAAACAATCCCTACCTTTCATAAGCTTTGTCTAAAGTATAGCATATCCGTACAATCTGAATTCAATTTATAATGATTCGTAATTTGAAATATTCGATAAATAGCTATATCTTTACTATAATATGTATGTATATTCATTCAAAGTAAATGTTGTTGCAACATCCTACAAGAATGATGATCTCACTTGAGATAATAGTACATAAACATGGAGTGCTTAGGTGGAGGGATAGTGAAAATGAAAATTGTAAAAGAACAGAAAACCTTTGATTCAGTGAATACCGAACTATTAATTGTTGGTGTTCAAAAAAATTGTGACCATATTAATGGGTGGAAAGATTTTGTTTCATTCTACGGGGAAAGTTTAGAGGAGTGGATTCGTTCTTGTGATATAGATACGGATCGCAAGAAATTAACGAGAATTCCTTATACTGGTCAAAACGAGCATTTGAAGCGTGTATTATTCGTAGGTTTAGGTGATACAAAGACATTGACCGAGAATGAATTAAGAGAGACATTCGGTATAGTAGGAAAGCAATTGAGAGCTTTAAAGGTTAATGAATTTTCTATTTGGTTGGAATCATTCACGGCAAGCCCGATTGATGAAGAGACAATCGCCTTTTTATTCGCAGAAGGGGCTGGGCTAGGGTTCTACCAAACACCGAACTATAAAACAACATCAAATGAAGTCGATGTGTATATGGATGCTGTTCATTTTGTTACAAATGCGGATATTGATGAAATTGCTGCGGCATATGAAGTGGGGAAAATCTACGCTGATTCGGTGAATGAGGCCCGCAATCTGGTGAATTTACCTCCAAATTTATTAACCGCGACAGAACTCGGAAATTATGCAGAAAATTTAGCAAAGCAATATGATTTTGAGATTGAAATTTTAACAAAATCCGAGTTGGAAGAGCTAGGAATGGGCGGTATCCTAAGTGTCAATAAAGGGTCAGTTGAAGAGCCGCGACTAATTACGATCAAATACCAAGCTACTGAAAAATGGGAAGATGTCATTGGGCTTGTGGGTAAAGGCGTAACTTACGATACAGGTGGTTATTCAATAAAACCGAAAACAGGTATGGTTGGTATGAAGGGCGATATGGGTGGCGCCGCAGCTGTCCTGGGAGCGATGAAGATCATCGGTGAAATTCGGCCAAACAAAAATGTTGTGGCTGTTATTGGTTCTACCGACAACATGATTTCGGGCGAGGCATTTAAACCGGATGATGTCATTACGATGTACAGCGGAAAAACGGTCGAAGTCTTAAATACGGATGCAGAAGGACGACTCGTATTGGCTGATGCGGTTACTTATGCTAAGCAGCAAGGAGCGAATTACTTAATTGATGTCGCTACTTTGACTGGCGGTGTTATTACAGCATTAGGCTTTGATAAAACAGGATCTCTAACGAACAATGAAGAGTTTTTCGATGCCTTTATCGAGTCAAGCATTGAAACAGGTGAATTTGTTTGGGGAATGCCATTGACTGAAAAAGATAAAAAACGAATTCGTAAATCGGAAGTCGCGGATTTAAATAATTCACCTGGCAGTGATGGACATATGATTTTTGGCGGAGGCTTTGTGGGCGAGTTTGTTGAAGATACGCCATGGATCCATTTAGATATCGCGGGAACTTCGGATGCATCCAGTGCCCATGATTTAGGTCCAAAAGGTGGGACGGGTGTCATGGTCCGAACTCTCGCAACATTTGTCGAAAGACTGGGCGAACAAAGCAAGTAAATATCTTGCGATTAATAACTTTAAGTCTAGTGGGCATATAGCATACCTGTCTTTTCTTTCCTAACATAAGTTATTAGGGAAAAGGAGGTAGAGCGTATTGGTAAATTACTATAGTGGTTATGGTGGATATGGCGGTGGATTTTCTAGTTTTGGTCCTCCATTTATAGGTGGGTTCTTAGGCGGTTTACTTGGAAATGTAATCTACCCTGATAACAGAGGTTATGGTAGACCTTATCCTTATCCATATCAGCCTTATCCATACTATTCATATCCAAGGTATCCACACAGACGTCATCACAGAAGATACTGGTAAAATGCAAAGAAGTGCGAACTAATTATTCGCACTTCTTTTTACATTCTTCAGAATTTGAATTACTCTATATTTTGTTCTTTCTTCATGCGTTCAATTTCCGGTTTTAACTCGTCCCGCATTGTACCGGACCAAGGTTTAACACCAGCTATATACGAGGAACGACTCATGATATGTGCACCAACAGGACCTGTTATGAATAGGAATAATACGCCTAATAGTATTGTCGGGTTAAAATGATCCTCTTTAAGCCAGAAGTGAAAGAACACACCCAGCAAGATACACATCACCCCTAAAGTAGAACTTTTTGACGCAGCATGTGCACGTGTATAAAGGTCAGGCAGTCGTAGTACCCCAATTGCTGCTACAACAAGAAAGAGCAACCCTGCTGCAATAAAGAAAACAACTAAAATGTTAGCGAGAATCGTCACGGGTAATAATGTCTCCTTTCTCTATAAATTTAGAGAAGGCAATTGTACCAATGAAGGAGAGTACCGCCAATAATAAAATAATTTCCAGAAAGAAACTAGTATCTATCAGCATTGAAAATAGGCCTACCAAGCAAATAAGAGCAACGCCAATCGTGTCTAAAGCGACAACGCGATCGGAAGGATTGGGGCCCTTAACAAGACGAAAGACAAGGGCAACGATGGATAAGGCTACAATAATGATTGCTGCCCAGAGAAAATAAGTCATGAGCGGCTCACCTCCAATATCGCTTTTTCGAATGAATTTTTAATCGAATCAATCGTGTCATCAATATCATTACTATCAATAACATGTATAAATAGTGACTTCGAATCATCTGAAACATGGACAACCACCGTCCCCGGAGTCAGGGTTATTAAACTCGAAAGAAGTGTAATTTCCCATTCTTCCGTTAACTCTGTGTCGTATTTAAAAAAGGCTGGTTGCAATACGAGTTTCGGTTTAATTACGAGTATCAGAACAGACACATTCGCCAATATCAACTCTTTAATAAAGAGAATTGTTAGTTTGATCAGTGCCCATACCCGATCAATATAAAGTCTGGATCTAAAGAATCTTCTTAAAGCAATAATGACTACAAGCCCTAATAGATAGCCGATTATAAATCGCGATACTGAATAATTAGAGGACAAAAACATCCACAAAAAGGCTAAAAATAGATTCAACAAGATTTGAAAGGACATTTAGTTTCCTCCTTTCATAACCGCATTGGTATAAATGGAAGGGTCGACTAAAACTTTGGCTGCATCCCCCATGAAGGGCATCAGCCATTCGGTTCCTATACCATAGAAAATGGATAAGACAACCAATAGTGCCGTGGGAATGAATAGGCGATTGTATTTGTTTTTCTGTACCTTGCTTGAAAGTTGCCCTTGTTCACCCCAAAATGCGTAAATGAAAATTCGCATTGCTGATAAGAGAACTATGATGCTAGATGCCAGCACCAAGATTGTCGTCCAAGTATTGGCAGCTTCAAAACCACCTCTTACAATTAATAGTTTTCCTATAAATCCGCTCAATGGCGGAACCCCTACTAAACCGAAAGCTGCTATCAAGTAGAACCATCCTAGTGCGGGGTAGGTTTTCATGAGGCCGCCCATTTTTCTCAAATTAGTAGTTCCTGTTACGTAAATCACAATCCCGATCAACATAAATAATGCGGCTTTAATGATCATGTCATGGATTAGATAGAGAACTGCACCTTCCAAACCTGCCTCATTCATTTGGGCAACGCCAAATAAGATAACCCCAACAGCTATGACGATATTATAAATAATAATTTGTTTCACATCAAAGTGGGCCAATGCTCCAATACATCCAGCCACAATTGTGAGGATTGAAAGGATGAGTAGTAGCTCATGTGTAAAGCTTAAGTCATGTGTAAAGAATAACGTGTATGTACGTGTTATAGAGTAAACACCGACTTTAGTAAGCAGGGCACCGAATAGGGCGAGTACAGGTATTGGTGGTGCCGAATAAGCGCTTGGCAGCCAGAAATAAATCGGGAAAATCGCTGCTTTCATACCAAATACTAATAGGAATAAAACTGCAATCACCGTAAGGATGCCAGGTTGATCAATTTCTGCGATTTTCAGCGAAATATCAGCCATATTCAATGTCCCGACAACAGAGTAGAGATATGCTACAGTTATAACAAATAGAGCAGAGGAAATGACATTCACTAAAATGTATTTAATTGATTCGCGTAATTGCGCTTTTTCCCCACCAAGCACGATCAATAAATAAGATGACATTAATAATACTTCAAAGAATACAAATAGGTTAAAAATATCCCCTGTTGTAAAGGCTCCATTGACCCCGGTAAGAATAAACATGATCCCTGAATAATAGAAGAATTTTTCGCGTTCTTTCCCAATTGATGCGAAGCCGTACCATACGATAAAAAGGGCAAGAATTAGTGTTGTAAGCACGAGAAGTGCAGATACCATATCCGAAACCATGGTAATGCCGAATGGTACCGGCCAATTCCCGAATGTAACGATTTGTGGACCATCTTCATATACCTTCGAGACAAGCCCTGCGGCACAAATAATCGAAAGGACAAGCCCAAAAAGGGTTGTAATGCGCTGGTAAGCAATGTTGTTCCGGCCAAACATTAAAATCATGGCGAAGAAAAATGGGATGATAATCGGGAATAAAAGAAAGTTATTCATTGTCCTCACTTCCTTTCATTAAAGTCATATCATCTGTTTTGAGTTCATGGTATGCACGGTAGGCAAGTACTAAAATGAATGCTGTGACGCCAAAACTAATTACAATGGCTGTCAGGATTAAAGCTTGCGGCAGGGGATCGACAAAATCTGTCACACCATCACTTAAAACTGGCGGTGCGCTCCCCTTAAAGCTGCCCATGGTCAATATCAGCAAATGCGCTCCGTGACTCAATAAACCTGTTCCAATAATTATTCGGAGAAGACTGCGAGATAAAATTAAGTAAATTGCAGCCATAAAAAGAAAGCCGCAAACAAATGCCATTACTATTTCCATTATTCGTCCTCCCCAATTGTTTGAATAATGGTCATCGTCACACCAACAACAACCAAATAAACACCTAAATCAAATAACGCCGCTGTATGAAGTGATGTTTTGCCCAAAATAGGCAAATTGAAATAATCAAAGAAATGCGTAAAAAACGGTTTACCGGTAAACATGGAGATTGCAGCTGTCCCTAAAGCCAGGATTAAGCCGATTGCTACCATATAAATATAATTAATCGGCAGGATGGTTTGAACCGTTTTTAAGTCAAATGCAACAATGAGTAATACAATTGCACTGGCAGTTACCAAGCCTCCTACAAATCCTCCACCGGGTGTGTAATGACCTGCGAAGAAAATATGAACAGCATAGAAGAAAATCATGAAAAAGACGATTTTCGCAGTAAACTGGATAATCACATCATTCGTCTTCATAGTTTTTCTCCTTTCTTGCTCAAGCGGAGCTTAATCATTCCGAAAATAGCAATCCCTGCAATGGATAGTACGGCAATTTCAAACAATGTATCAAATCCGCGGTAATCTACTAAAATAACATTTACAATATTTCCTCCACCAGCCAATGAATACACAGTTTCCTTGTAGTATTCGGAAATGGACGGAATTAATTTCTGCGAATGTGCCGATAGAGCCACAAGTGTAACCATGGCACCGACAGCTATCGAAACAAAAGCTCTCCCGAATCTAAATTGAGTGCGTTCTTTTTCCTTTTTAAGTTTAGGCAAGTGATAAAAAGCAAGCAGGAATAATGCAACGGAAATCGTTTCAATTACCAACTGTGTCAGCGCTAAGTCGGGTGCGTTAAACATGATAAAGAACAAGGATACTGTGTAGCCGACTAATCCCAAGGCTACAATCGAAGTAATCCTTGATTTTGCAAAGACAGTTGTAATCGTTCCTATCACTAAAACAATGATCAGGATAACCTGGTAAATACGAATTGGTGATGCACCATCGAAATTCATCCTAAATGCATCCTGCATAAATAAAGTGGCAATGACAATGATTGAAATTGACCCAAGCATGTAACTTAAATAGCGACGGATAGAACCAGTCATATATAGCCCTGATAATCTTCCAGCCCATCTATCAAATAAATCATAGATAATAAAGTCATACAAATTATTTAACGTTAATTTAGAAGGGAATAGGCTGTAGATCTTTTGCCATCTAGATAGCGTTAGGAATAAAGCGAGTCCAAGGACGATAATGCCGGCCGTCATCTTTAATTCAGTCGTGATATGGCCATGCCAAGCCGCTACATGAATATCAATTTGGTCCGGACTGCTATAAAGGAATGGCTGAACAGCCATCACTGCCGGTTTGATAAAAGTATCCGCTATCATGTTTGGAATAAAGAATAAGGCAACCACTAATCCTGCCAATATTACAGGAGAGACTAGCATACCCATAGGTGCTTCATGTGGTTTGTGAGGTAACTGATCAATCTTTCCTTTTCCGGTAAATGTATGGAATACAAAGTAAAAGCTATAAATAAATGTAAATACACTTGCAATCCAAGCGATGATCGGGAATAAAACTCCCCATGTCGAGAAATTGAATAAATCGAATTCTGTAATTGAGAGCACTGCGGTTAGGAACATTTCCTTACTTAAAAATCCATTAAAAGGGGGTAACCCTGCCATAGAGAAACTTCCGATCAAAGCCACTGTAAAGCTCACTGGCATAATGCTCATTAAGCCGCCAAGCTTCCGGATATCACGAGTACCCGTTTCATGGTCGACGATCCCCGCAATCATGAATAAGCTTCCTTTAAATGTAGCATGGTTGATAAGATGGAATATCGCTGCAAAAGCCGCATATTTAAAAATCGTCTCTTGGGCGCCATCTACATGAAAGGCAATTGCTCCCACCCCAAGCAATGACATAATGAGGCCAAGCTGACTGACAGTAGAAAAGGCGAGAATTCCTTTTAAATCCCTTTGTTTTAATGCAAAGAAAGAACCCCAGAACAACGTTAGTAAACCGATGCCTGTTACTAACCAAATCCAGATTTCCGACACGGCAAATATAGGCGTGAAGCGTGCTACTAAATAAAGCCCTGCTTTAACCATTGTTGCCGAGTGGAGATAGGCACTAACCGGTGTTGGTGCTTCCATGGCATCTGGCAACCAGATGTAGAACGGGAATTGGGCGGATTTTGTAAACGCACCCAATAATATCAATACAAGTGCGACAACAAATAGATCATTGGTCGAAAGTTCAGGTGCTTGCGATATCAATTCGCGAATAGAGAACGTGTCTCCCATAATAGATAGTAAGACGAATCCCCCAAGCATCATCATGCCGCCTGCTACTGTAATCATCATTGATTTCAGTGCACCGAAACGGGACTTATCACGATTGTTCCAATAACCGATCAATAGGAATGAGGAAATTGAAGTTAACTCCCAGAATAAGTAGAGTGTCATCATGTTGTCTGATTGAACGACACCCAGCATTGCACACATGAACATTAACAAATAGATATAGAAGTTATGCAGCTGTTCTTTTGTACGATCCAAATAAAAAATCGAATAAAGAACAACCAGTGCCCCTATTCCTGAGATAAGCAGCGAGAATAATAAACTTAACCCATCAAGATAGGACACGAATGATATGCCAAGTGATGGTATCCAATCCAACTGCGCAATCACTGAATCTCCTTTAGAGACGGTCGGTATAAAAAGTGCGTAGTAGCTTACAAGAAAAATTGGAACGACTAAAACGAACCACCCAGTATGTATCGTACTGACTTTTTTAAAGAAGAAAGGCATGAAAAGCGCAGCCAGTAATGGAATAAAGATACATAGTACTTGAAACAAAAATAATCCCCCCCTTTAAAATAAAAGCATTTGTAAATTTCCAAGAATAATCAGATTATACCACTTATCCTATCTGTTTTCACTTGGGTAAAAATAGTATGAACTTGATAACATTTATATTTAACAGTTATTATAAATAGGAAGAAAAAATAAGTTTTGAGGAAATTGTCATGAAAAATCCATATATATATGGTTATTTACCATTGTTTTCTGTTATTTTATTTAGTTTAACCTTTGGAATCTATCTAGTTGGGGAATCATTGGGTTTTTTAACTGGCATTGGCGTTTATACAGGAATGCGTGAGTTTCTGACGGATATAGAATTGCGTCTTTTGTTGTTAAGCGTATTTGTACTTTGTTTTTTTATGTTATTTTCAGCCCTAAAGCTGATAGGAGAAACGATTCATGAAGTGGGCATGCTATTATTCTCAAAGAATAATAATGGAGAAATGATCAGTGTCGCAAGAGGCGGCTACCTTATCTTCTTCTTTGGCTCGCTGCTATCAGTATTTGGGGTACAATCTATCTATATCTTGCTTTGTGTCTTTGCCGTAACCATTTTTAGTTATTTTATTTTCAATATATACAAGATGAGCCAGTTCTTATCTTTGTCTGGAACGGTAGGATTGATCTTTTTCGAGATTCTTTTTTGGGCGATATTTATAACATTTATTTGTTATGTTGTGCTAAAGCTATATAACGGTCTTTTAGCAAGTCTACCATTTGCAAAATAGATAGAAGGCGATTGACACTTATAAGTCAACCGCCTTTTTTAGCATGTAGTACAAGCTGTTCCGAAGTTGTCCGCATAAAGGTTAGCACCATCACTAAAGTTGGTCTATTCTAATTCATAATCGTGTTAAATATTTTAAAATGGATTTTGTTATTTTGTATGGATTGCATTGAAGAAGGAGTATCATAGCCAATCCAAACAGCGCTGGTATATTCATTTGTCATTCCTGCTACCCATAAGTCTTTATAGTCATTGGTTGTTCCTGTTTTTACACCGATATAGGATGAATTGGAAGTAATCCCTTTTCCGGTACCGCTCGTGACTACATCATGCAGTAATGACCGCATATACTCCACGGTTTGCAAAGACCAAACCGTCTCTTTTTTAGTCGGCCAACTATATAGCACATTGCCGCCTGCATCAGTGACACTTCGGATGCTTCTTGCCTTCATATAAGTTCCATCAATAAAGCTACTATAGGCATCGGCCATTTCAAGCGTTGTGACGCCGTAAGATAGTCCACCTAATCCTGCTGCAAAGGACTTATCTTCTGGTACGAGAGATTGAAAGTTGAATTTGTCGATATACGTAAAGGCAGTATCGAGACCAACCTCATTTAATAATCGTAGGGCGGAAGTGTTATAGCTATGCTTGAATGCAGTAGAAATCGAGACATTGCCATAAATGCCACCACCATAATTTTGTGGACAAAATTGGCCTACACAATATTTCCCGCCACTTACATAGGAACCAGGTGAATAGTTGGTTGTTTCAAAAAGTGGTCCATAAACAATTAAAGGTTTAAAGGAAGAGCCTGGTTGGCGAGTAGCTTGGTAAGCACGATGAAAATCAAATTTTTTATAGTCTTTGCCGCCAAAAACACTTACAATTTCCCTTGTTGAATTTTCAATCACAACAGAACTGCTTTGTAGATCCCCATTCCCCAGAATGCCATTGATTTTTAGTTCATCTTGTTTTTGTTTTTCAACGTCTAATGCAGTATGTATCGAGATACCTGAGAGAAGCAATTGTTGAACTTTAGCATCAATTTTCTCTTCGATCATTCTTTTTTCATCTTCGGTTTGAGCTGTTTCAAGCTGTTGCTTATAGCCTTCGGCAAAAGCGACCAGTTCCTCTAATTCTGCTAGCACAAAAGTACTGTAGGCAGGCTGCTGTTGCTTTTTCTCCTTCAATTTCAAGGTGATTTGCTCTTGCTTATAGATGGATGCTTCCTCTGCCGTAATTATATTATTTTCGGCTAAAATATCCAGTAAGCGTTCTTGTCTGGCTTTCGTTTTGTCAAAATTTTTTATAGGATCGTATAATGATGGATTATTCGGGATAGCCGCTATAAATGCCATCTGCGGTATGCTTAACTCTGATAGCGGTTTTTGAAAGAAATAGGATGCAGCTGCACTTATTCCATAGACTTGATTGCTGAAATAAATTTCATTTAAATACATTTCAAGGATTTCTTCTTTATCATACATCTGCTCAAGCTCGTAGGCATAGAAAAGTTCTGTTAATTTGCGTTCATAAGTTTGTTCCGCAGATAAATAGCGCATGCGTACCAGCTGTTGGGTAATTGTACTGCCGCCTTGTTCAATGGAACCCTGAGAATTCACTACTAGAGCACGAGTAAGTGCACTGACATTAAACCCAATATGGGTGTAAAACTCTTTGTCTTCACTTAATAAATAGATTTGTTTAATAACTTCGGGGATATCTTCCAATTGAACCGGCTGCCGCCATTCTATATATTCTTCACTAAATACATTGCCGTCCCGATCAAGCATTGTTACAGGAAGCGGATTGATTTCTTCGGGTGGCTGAATATTATGGTGAATGGATTCCTCGTGATCCTTTACTGCCGTATATTCCGCCAATATTTTATTGCTCAGCAGCAATAGCATCGGGAAACAGCAAAGGATAAATAAGAAACCTACTATTTGCTTCATTTAGATTCCTCCAGTAAATACAACACTCTCATCATTCAAATAAAAAAAGGAGGGCTACTAAGAGCTAGTAAGGCCTCCATTTCATTATATCGAATTTAAATATGACTTTTTAATACATCCTCAAGATATTTTTTCGGCATTCTTTGGATAATGAAAATAATGATTGCCGCAATCAAAAATAGTAGCCCTGTTGAATAAAAGACTGCGGAAATTGTTGCAAACCCACTTATAAATCCACCTAGTACAGGACCGATGATATTCCCCAGAAAGCGGAAGCTCTGATTGTAGCCCATTACCTCGCCTTGAATTTCAATGGGTGCTTCCCGTCGGATAAGTGCTGTAACAATTGGAATCAAGCCTCCGGAAAACATTCCAAGCAGAAATCTTAAGGCAATTAGTTGCCAAAGGGAAGTTACAAATGCTTGAGGGACTATAAAGAAGACACTAATGAATAATAAAGACATCAGGACCTTTTCATAGCCGATATTATCGGCGAGTTTCCCGAAGAACCGACCAACCAAGATATTCCCGACACCTGCCGCACTGAAGGTAATACCAGCGAGCATAGCAACTTGTTCCGAGGTGGTTAAATGTGACACATATAAGGACAATAATGGCTGTATACTAAAGTTGCCAATTTGAATTAAAGAAGCCACGAACATGGTACTTAAAATAAGCGGATGATGAAATAAGGCCCAAAGTATGTTTTTTCTCGAATAAAGCATACTTTTTTCTTTTCGAATAATCTCGGGTTCATGGATACCGAAGATAATAATGATTGCTGCGATGGTAATCGCAATGGAAGTATAGATGAAAGTAAAGTTGAATCCAATTGCATCGGCCAAAGATCCCCCGATTACAGGGCCGAACAGGGAACCCCCGACACTTCCGATTTGCAGCGTTCCCAGAGTTTTTCCGGCAATTTCCTTTGGTGTATGTTTGCTGATAAACGCCATCGAAGTAGGGATGAATCCCGTTACGACTCCCATAAAGATACGCAAAATGAAAAACTGTATGACATTTTCCACATGCCCCATTAAAAAGATGCTGAGTGCAATGCCGAAACAGTTGATAATCATGATAGGTTTATAGCCGTATTTATCGGCGATTCGCCCCCATATCGGGGACATGATAAATGCTGTTACAAATGTCGCGGCAAATATTAAACCTGCCCAAGTCTGGACATAGCTTTCAGAAAAATCCCCGAAGGTTTCAATATAAAGGGATAAAAAGGGCATGATCATCGTCATGGAACTTGCTACGATGAAATTTGATACTAAAATAATGATAAAGTTGTGTTTTCGGTTCTTCACTTCAATCACACTCTTTCTAGCCGTGTTTTTACAATCTTGAAATGTATTTCAAAATTATTTTTTATATTGACGAGTATAACTTACTTCGGAAAACGAAGAAAGTGCATAAAGTTTATTAGCGGAAAATTTAAAAGTAATATGGTAAACTGTATCGAGGTGTTAAATGTTAATCTTCTAACTAAGATATACCCCAAAAATCCATTTTTAATAAAGGAGTGATCAGTTAATGTTTCCACAATTAACAAAAGAATTAAACCCAGGTGAAGTATTAGTTGAAATGAATACAACGTTAGGTGCAGTTAAAATTAAGCTATTCCCGGAACATGCACCAAAAACAGTAGAGAATTTTTTAGGACATGCAAAATCAGGCTACTATAACGGCATTATTTTCCACCGTGTTATTACTGATTTTATGATTCAAGGTGGAGACCCAACTGGAACTGGTATGGGTGGACAATCAATCTGGGGCGACTCTTTCGAAGATGAATTCAATGAGAGCTTATTCAATTTGCGTGGTGCTCTTTCAATGGCGAACGCTGGTCCAAATACAAACGGATCTCAGTTTTTCATTGTTCAAATGGAACACACTCCAAGCAATATGATTGCACAAATGGAGCAAGCAAAATATCCAAAAGAAATTATTGAAGAGTATGCAAAAGTCGGTGGTACGCCTTGGTTGGACTTTAAGCATACAGTTTTTGGACATGTTGTAGAAGGCATGGACATTGTTGACAAAATTGCGAACGTTGACAAAGATATGCGCGATAAACCGTTGGAAGATGTTAAAATAGAGTCGATTACAATTATCGAATAACTATTAGAAAGAAGAGTGAAAAATGAGTATCCTTTATTCAGGATTTTTATATTTTCCAGAGGATAAGTCATCATATATTCCGGCAGCATTAGAGTTTCTGGCAATTCTTATTTTGTGTTTAGTTGTGTTTGCGGTAGTAAAACGCATCTCTAAAAAAGAAGAGCATAGAACTAAAGCTTTAGAAGAGTATGTTTTAAGCAAGCAACATAATGCGCAAGAGCAAACAGATTCATTGCGAAAATAAGGCTATAACCGTTTCAATAGAAAAAGGCTTATCCCAAGAGATTACTTTGGGAAAGCCTTTTTTATTTTGAAGTACCACTATAAAATTTCTATGCTATCTTATTAATAGAATACTATAGTAAAGCCTTTTTAAATCGCTCAATGCCGTCCTTCACTGTCTCCCTTGGACACGCAACATTCATACGCAAGAAGCCTCTGCCAGCTTCACTGTATTTTGTACCTGGTTCGATTGCTAGCTTGCCTTTTTCCAAAAGACGATGGATCATTTCGCTTTCAGAAAGATCTGTTTCGCGGTAGTCAATCCAAATTAGATACGTGGATTGCGGTTTTGAAACTTTGATTCCTTCAAGTTGATTCAACTCTTGCACAACCAGATCCAGATTGGCAGATACATAGGCAATCATCGCATCAACCCAGTCATCGCCCTTTTCGTAGGCAGCTTTTACTGCTGCGGCAGCTAAAACGTTTAAATCATCACGGCCATGTGCCAGCTTATCGGCATCTAGCTTTGCACGTAAATTTTTATCTGGCACTACCATTATTGCAGCATGTACCCCGGCAATATTAAATGTTTTTGTTGGAGCAATACAAGTAATGATTTTTGCTTTATCCGCATCCTTAACTGTTAGTGTAGGGATATGCGTATAGCCATCAAAAACGATATCTGCGTGAATTTCATCCGAAATAAGAAGCACATCGTATTGAATGCAAAGCTGTACCAGCTGTTCAAGGTCTTCTCTTGTCCAAACAACGCCGCCTGGATTATGTGGACTGCAAAGTACATAGACTTTGACACCTAATTTGAATTGCTCTTCAAGTGCAGTAAAATCAAATTTCATTGTATCACCCTCAAGTACCAGATCACATTCTACTACTTCAAGATTTTGAGCTTTTGGAATGTTGAAAAATGCTGGATATACGGGCGTAGAAATGCAAATCTTATCTCCAGGCTCCGTAAATGTTTCGAGGATTGTTCCCAGGGCAGGTACAACCCCTTGATGAAACATTAAAGTATTGGGTTCAATGTGCCAGTTATGTCGACGTTCAAACCAACCAACAATCGCATTTTTACATTCATCACTTACGTAGGAGTAACCAAAGATAGGATGGTTCAAACGTTCCTTGATGGCATCCGAAATCACTTGAGGTATTGCAAAATCCATATCGGCAACCCACATAGGTAGAATATCTGAAGCATCTTCTACATTGTATTGCAGTTTTAGACGTTCCTTGAATTGGTCCCATTTTAGACTGCCGGTATTTTTTCGATCAAATAACTCATCAAAATTATACATAAATATCCCTCATTTCTTTTTTTAAGTATGTATTATATAATAGCATACGAAAACGCGAAAATAGGGTGAAAACTTTGGACAATATATTAATGAACAAAGCAGCGATAAAAATTTTAGAGGATTGGGATCCATTTAATATTGGGGAAGATAGCTATGAAACTGAAACAGCTGATGTAGTTGCCGCCCTTCAAGGTATAGATGATCCTAGCCAGCTTGCAAAAGTCATTCAGCAAGTTTACGAGCATTCATTTGAGCAATGGATACCTTTTGAAAAATGCGTAGAAATTTCATATAAATTAATAGCCATTAAGTTTGAAGCAAAATGTATCGTATAAAACAAGTGAAGCTTTGGCTTATTGTGAGTGCGAAAAAAGGATTTCCTTATAGCGTTGATTTGACCTTACTATAGATTACGATCTAAAGTGTGGGGCAACGTCGCGTAAAGGAAATCCTTTTTGATTTGCTCTTATTCAAAACTGATTTTTTAGTCATTGTATTTATACGCTATGCTTGGAGACCATCCATTAAATTAGAAGCGGGTACTTCCAATGCTGTAGAAAGCTTTAAAACCGTCTGCACAGAAGGAATGAGTTCACCTTTTTCATATTGTGCCAGCTTCTCGACTCCCACTTGCACCTTTTTCGACAATTCTTCAAGGGACCAATTTCTTTCTTCTCTTAAAAATTTAAGTTGTTCATGGAACTTCTGTTTCAACATAAACACGCCCTTTCGTCTAATAACTAGTAGCTCATACATTATATTTTAATATATAACTTATGTTAATGATTTGTCAGAAATATGAATTTTTTATTAAGAACTCTTTTTAGAATATGGATTTACGGTGCTTTCAAAATTAATTACCTATGCATTAAGGCGAATCTTTGTTCACGAACTAGACATATGTTATAATTTAACATGACATTTACGTAGATATAGAAAGTAGGAACTGCTTTATGACAAAAAAATACGAAGTAGGTGAAGTTGTAACCGGTAAGGTAACTGGCATCCAGCCTTATGGGGCGTTTGTTGCATTAGATGAAGAATCACAGGGATTAGTTCATATTTCGGAAATTACGTATGGATATGTTAAGGATGTCGCTGATTTTTTAAAAGTGGGCGAAGAGATTCAAGTTAAAATTTTAGACATCGATGAGAAATCAGAAAAAATTAGCTTATCTACACGTGCGCTGCAAGAAGCACCACCATTAAAGAAAAAAGACCAACCAAGAAAAACATTGCAAGATCGGGTTGATGAAAGTGATGCAGATGGGTTTAAGTCACTAAAAGACAAACTGCAGCATTGGATTGAACAATCGGGACATTAAGAAAACAGGGGGCAGATGTGTAACTGCTCTCTGTTTTTTTTCTATAGCATTTTTTATTAAGAAGTCTAAATTTCACGTTTTGCTTTTCGTAGTATTTCCCTCGTGAAAATTCCTCGCCAATTATGTTGCAGTAACAACTCCATTTCATCTTCCGACAATTCTTCGATACTTTTAAGTAAACTTTCACCATACCGACGACTAATATAATGATTCACAATGGGCATTATATCTCCTTTGTGAGTTTTTACGGAGGTATATAAAATGTCATGGATGCTAAATAATAATATATGTCCATTAGTAGTTGACCATTACTTATTTAATCAATTGAATCATCCAAAATGCTTCCGACAAACATATGCTTCTTTAATGAAAGCCCATTTAAAAGAATGACTTACTGCATATGTTCCGAGACAGCGGTGATAATACAAATGTTAATGGTTGCCTAACGGTGCAGGGGCTAGTAAACAAGCTTTTCAATGAAGTGATGTCCCGTGCAAATTCAATTGCTTCTAAAATCGCTCCATTATCCAATAGTGGATATGTATCGCTAATCGTGATGAGTTCATGACCATCTTTGTCCTAGTAAGTAGTTTTACATCATTTCATTACTTATGGATTTCCAGCTAATCAAGCATTATAAGTTTAATAATTTTAAGGAGGATTATGTATGATTCCATACAAAAGTGAGCCACTTACAAATTTCTCGGTTGAAGAACATCGTCAAGCTTATTTAGCAGCTTTAAAAAAAGTTGAAAGTGAACTTGGAAAGGAATATCCATTAATTATTGGCGGGGAACGGGTTACAACAGAGCAGAAAATCGTTTCATATAACCCATCAAATACATCCGAGGTTGTTGGGACGGTTTCAAAAGCAAATCAAGAATTAGCAGAAAAAGCGATGCAAATTGCTGATTCAACATTTAATGCATGGAAAAAAGTTAATCCTGTTGTGCGCGCAGAGGTTCTATTCAAAGCTGCTGCGATTGTACGTCGACGCAAGTATGAACTTTCAGCTTGGTTAACGAAAGAAGCGGGTAAACCTTGGGTACAAGCGGATGCAGATATTGCTGAAGGAATCGACTTCCTAGAATACTACGGTCGTCAAATGTTGGAGCTTGCACAAGGTAAACCATTAGCTCAAAATCAAAATCAAATCAATAAATATTCATATGTATCACTTGGTGTGGGCGTAGTTATTTCTCCATGGAATTTCCCATTCGCAATTATGCTTGGAACTACTGTCGCTGCTGTTGTTACAGGAAACACGGTATTATTAAAACCCGCTTCAACAACCCCGGTAATTGCCTATAAATTTATGGAAATCATGGAAGAAGCAGGTCTCCCAGCAGGTGTAATCAACTATATTCCTGGTTCAGGAGCCGAAGTTGGAGACTACTTAGTTGATCATCCGCGTACCCGTTTCATCAGTTTTACTGGTTCCAGGGATGTAGGTTTACGCATTAACCAACGTGCCTCGGTATTAAATGAAGGCCAAATTTGGATTAAACGTGTAATTGCTGAAATGGGGGGTAAAGATACAATAGTGGTCGATGACAATGCAGATCTTGAATTGGCTGCGCAGTCTATTGTAACAAGTGCATTCGGTTTCAGTGGTCAAAAATGTTCTGCATGTTCCCGAGCAGTTATCGTTGGCGACGAAGCATACCAAACCGTATTAAATCGTGTTGTGGAGTTAACGAACGAATTGGTGATTGGTGATCCAGTAAATGAAGAAACATACATCGGTCCCGTCAATGATGCTGGCGCATTTAAAAAGATTACTGAATATATTGAGATTGGCAAGGATGAAGGGCGCTTGGTTGCAGGGGGCACCGCCGATGATTCAAAAGGTTATTTCATTAGCCCAACTATCTTTGCGGATGTAGATCCACAAGCACGCATCATGCAAGAAGAGATTTTCGGGCCAGTTCTTGCATTTGCAAAAGCAAAAGATTTCGACGAAGCTATCGACATTGCCAATAATACTGTATACGGTTTAACAGGAGCGGTATTATCGACAAATCGTTTCCACTTAGAAAAAGCTCGTGAAGACTTCCATGTAGGGAACTTATACTTTAACCGTGGATGTACTGCTGCAACAGTCGGCTACCAACCGTTTGGCGGATTCAACATGTCAGGTACAGATTCAAAAGCCGGCGGTCCAGATTACCTGGTACTTCATATGCAAGCAAAATCAGTATCCGAGGCTTTATAATTTTAGTTAAAAAAAAAGCAGGCGTTTATTTGCGTCTGCTTTTTTTACCAAAGCCCATTAGTTTAGTGTAAAGGAGCATATTTTTATAGAAAATGATAATTTATTAATAATATCTTCTAGTTTGTCTAATTAAAAGGGTTCATTCTTAAATGTGGCGATATTATTAGCCAAATAAGTTTTAAAGTATGTTACAATGTTTGCGATATAAATAATAATTACTATTTCTAAAGAGGCGAAAATAATGGCTGAAAATTTAAATCTTTTCACATCAACTCAAGACGTGATAAAAGATGCGTTGAACAAACTTGGTTATGACGAAGCGATGTATGATTTGTTAAAAGAACCACTTCGTATGTTACATGTTCGTATTCCTGTAAAAATGGATGATGGCTCAACAAAAGTATTTACAGCATATCGTGCTCAACACAACGATGCGGTTGGACCAACGAAAGGCGGAGTTCGTTTCCATCCAATGGTAAGTGAAGATGAAGTTAAAGCGCTTTCAATGTGGATGACTTTAAAATGTGGAATTGTTGATTTACCTTATGGTGGAGGTAAAGGCGGCATTATTTGCGACCCACGTCAAATGTCGATGGGTGAGCTTGAGCGCTTAAGCCGCGGGTATGTTCGTGCCATCTCTCAAATCGTTGGGCCAACGAAGGATATTCCGGCACCGGATGTATTTACAAATGCCCAAATCATGGCATGGATGATGGATGAATATAGCCGTATGGATGAATTCAATTCACCAGGTTTCATCACGGGTAAACCGATTGTTCTAGGTGGTTCCCAAGGCAGAGATCGTGCAACGGCAGAGGGAGTTACAATTGTTATTCAAGAAGCTGCTAAAAAACGAAATATCGATATTAAGGGTGCCCGTGTTGTTATCCAAGGCTTCGGTAACGCAGGTAGCTTCTTAGCTAAATTTATGAGTGATCTAGGAGCGAAGGTTATTGGTATTTCTGATGCATATGGTGCATTAACAGATCCAAACGGTTTAGATATTGATTATTTACTAGATCGTCGCGATAGCTTCGGTACAGTTACAACTCTTTTTGAAAATACGATTACAAACCAGGAATTACTAGAACTTGATTGTGATATTTTAGTTCCGGCTGCCATTGAAAACCAGATTACGGCTGAAAATGCCTACGATATTAAAGCAAGCATCGTAGTAGAAGCAGCAAATGGACCAACAACAGCTGAAGCAACTAAAATATTAACTGACCGCGGTATCTTGTTAGTTCCCGATGTACTGGCATCAGCTGGTGGAGTAACGGTTTCTTACTTCGAGTGGGTGCAGAACAATCAAGGCTATTATTGGACTGCAGAGGAAGTACGCGAAAAATTATATAGAAAAATGGTAGAAGCATTTGAAAATGTATATACTACTGCAACGACTAGAAACATTAACATGCGTCTAGCGGCATACATGGTTGGTGTTCGACGTACGGCTGAAGCATCGAGATTCCGTGGTTGGGTTTAATCCTCTTTAGCTAATCAGTGCAGATAAAAGGTATTATGTTTTTCTATCTGATAAAATGGGCTATGTAAAGATTAATCTTTACATAGCTTTTTTCTATTACTTAAAAAGGGGAGTCATCATTTGAATAATTTTACGTTTTACAACCCGGTTCGTTTGCACTTTGGAAAAGGTGAAATCGAGAAATTGAAGCAGGAGCTTCCTCAATATGGACGAAATGTTCTAGTCGTTTATGGCGGAGGCAGTATAAAGCAAAGTGGTCTATATGATGAAGCAATGTCCATTTTAAAAGAATTAAATATGAATGTCTTTGAATTAAGTGGTGTTGAGCCTAATCCACGTGTGGAAACTGCCCGTAAAGGAATCGAGATCTGTAAAAAAGAATCTATTGATGTTGTATTGGCAATTGGAGGCGGTTCGGTAATTGACTGCACGAAACTAATTGTAGCTGGTGCAAAAGTAGATGAAGATGCTTGGAACATTGTCATTAAGAAAACAAACGTAAAAGATGCGCTGCCTTTCGGGACAATCCTTACACTAGCGGCAACTGGTTCAGAGATGAACTCGGGTTCTGTTATTTCAAATGAAGAAACACAAGAAAAATATGGATGGGGAAGTCCTTTAGTATTCCCTAAATTTTCTATCCTTGACCCAACCTATACAGTTACTGTTCCAAAAAATCATACTGTATATGGAATGGTGGATATCATGTCTCACGTATTTGAGCAATACTTCCATGACGCAACAAATACACCTATTACGGATGAAATGTGTGAAGGGGTATTGCGAACAGTTATTAATACTGCCCCAAAGCTAATCAATGATTTAGAAAACTATGAACTGCGTGAAACCATTTTATTGGCAGGTACGGTTGGCTTAAATGGATTCCTCTCAATTGGTTCGCGTGGCGATTGGGCAACGCATAATATCGAGCACTCAGTTTCGGCGGTATATGATATCCCGCATGGTGGCGGATTAGCAATTATCTTCCCGAATTGGATGAAACACAACCTTGCTGTGAATCCCGAAAGATTTGCTGGCTTAGCTACTCGCGTTTTCAATGTTGATCCAGAAGGAAAATCGGCAGAGGAAGTTGCAACTGAAGGAATTGAACGTTTAAGAGATTTTTGGTCTTCCATTGGAGCTCCAAGTCGACTGGCGGATTATGACATTGATAATTCCCAATTAGACGTTCTGGTCGAAAAATCAATGATCAATGGCCCGTTTGGAAGATTTAAGACATTGCAAGCAGAAGATGTGCGAACAATATTGGAAATGTCTCTATAATATAAGAAAGAAGCCCCTTGTACTATATTTGTACAAGGGGTTTGTTTTATGGCTTGTTTACTTCGTCGTCAAGAATTTTCGTATCCTTTAAATGGTGTTTCCACGCGGTCTTGCCATCCTCTTCATCGAAGGAAAGTGTTACTTTGGTTACGTTTTTTTGACTCATAATCAGTTCAATTAAATGATCACGAACATCATCCAAATAGGCAAGGGATTGATTTGGATCTGTTTCAGCAACAAGTTCAACGTGTAAAAATTCGCCTTCCTTTACTACTTCCAAGCTTCTAATATCTGTAACATGCGGATCCTCCATTACAAGGTTCCCAATATGAACGTGCATTTCTTCATCTGTTTCACCAATTGCCCCACGAGCGTTATCAAGAAAGACTCGCCCGACAACATAGAACATCATAATACCGATAAGCATTGATACTAGACCTTCAAGTGCATTAAATCCTGTGAAATAAGCAATGACAATTGCAAGGAATGCAAGTAGGTTACCGCTTGTCGCGACTAAATCCTCCATCCAGACAAGTTTTGTCGCTGGTTTTGCACGATTCAAATAGGCAACTGATTTCGGTATCGCCATAATCCCTGCTTTTTCTTTTCCAGCCTCATGCAATACTTCCTTTGCTGCTTTATGAAGTACAAACGATTCTAAAATAAATCCGATTAGTAAAACCCCAAGTGCAATTAGGATTCCTCCAGATTCTTCTGCAGGATGTCTAAAATGATGCCAACCTTCTTTTACCGTCTCATAAGAAAGAATGGCAACAATCAGTACAGCTCCCAAACAAACTAGATTTACTACCCGACCAAAGCCGTTTGGAAATCTAGGTGTGGGTGCCTTTTTAGAAAGTGCTGAACCAATAAATACGAAGAATTGGTTTGCAGCATCACCAAGTGAGTGCATCATTTCGGCAAACATTGCAACATTTCCTGTAAAGAAGTAAGCAACTCCTTTAATAATGCCTAAAAATAAGTTTACTAGTGCTGCTATTAGAGATGGTTTATTACCACCCTTTAATAATTTGATGAATTCACCCATAAATTTCCTCCAATTAGCCTAAGCTTTCAAGCTCGATTTTTTGTACATAAGGTAGTGTGTGCAAAGTACGGTAAATTGATATAGTATCTGACTTAAATAATGCCGAAAATCGTAAATCAACTTCAAATAAAGAATGATCGCTTGCGATATGAACATCCCTCACACGAATATTTTCAATCACCATCCCGTTCTCTTCCATAAATGAAAGTAAATTTTGTATGTTTTGCTCATCCTTTAAAAGTACTTTGAGTACAAGCTCTTTCATACGTATCCTTTTAGGACCGATTTTTAGCAAGAATGGGGCAATTAACTCGATACCTACAACAACAATTACAACCGTAACAAAAGCTTCTATATAAAACCCTGCACCCACAGCAATCCCGATTCCAGCTGCCCCCCAAATCATTGCTGCTGTAGTAAGCCCTGTTATACTATCATTCCCTTTTCGCAAAATAACACCAGCACCTAAAAATCCGATACCACTGACAATTTGTGCAGCTAGACGAAGAGGATCCATTGTTATATTGATGTCATCTCGTGCAGGAGTGCTATATGCAGTTTCAATGGAAATAATCGTTAACAAGCAACTAAAGGTAGCAATGACTAAACTGGTTTTTAATCCAACGGGTTTCTTCTTTAATTCCCTCTCAATCCCTATTATTAAACTTAATGTGGCTGCAATTATAAGTTTAATTATTATTTCATAAGAAAGACTTTCGTTTAAAATGGTAATATCCATTAATTTTTCCCTCTTTTCATGTTGATATTATTTGTTATAAATGAAAGAATATGATGTAGTCTCCTATTTTATTAATATAGCAAAAAGAAGATTTGAGGTTTATGGAAATGGAAAAACCAAAAATACATCCGTACATCCCTATTTTAATAGGCGTTATCTCTATCTCGCTGTCGGCAATTTTTGTGAAGTTAGCTAAGGCAGATTCGGGGGTTATAGCATTTTATCGATTATTATTCTCAGTATTAATCATGAGCCCTTTGTTCTTTTATAAGTACACACATGAACTAAAAGAATTAACAAAAAGGGATTGGTTCTTTTCGTCAATAGCAGGAATTTTCTTAGCATTCCACTTTATATTGTGGTTTGAATCTTTAAATTACACATCGGTTGCGAGTTCTACAGTTCTTGTTACCCTACAACCGCTCTTTGCATTCATCGGAACGTATTTTTTCTTTAAAGAAAAATTATCGGTGAAGACGATTCTTTCAGGTATCATTGCGATTATAGGAAGTTTCTTAATTAGCTGGGGAGACTTCAAGGTAAGTGGGAGCGCCCTATATGGTGATTTATTAGCATTACTCGCATGTGCTCTAATTACAGCGTATTTACTGTTCGGGCAAGATGTAAGAAAACGGATCTCCTTAATAACCTACACGATGGTGGTGTACTCTATCAGTACAATTTGTTTATTCCTGTATGTATTACTGAAAGGAGAATCATTCGGACCGTACTCGCCGATGACATGGGTATGGTTTTTACTGCTAGCGATAATTCCCAATTTATTAGGCCACACGTTATTCAACTGGGCTGTAAAATGGGTGAGTACCAATGTTATTTCAGTAGCAGTATTAATTGAACCAATTGGTGCGGCAATTTTAGCGTATTTCGTTTTTGCGGAGAAATTAATGGCTTCACAAATTATAGGCGGTCTTATTGTTATTGTTGGTATTTTACTATTTGTCATTGATATAAAAATAATTAAAAAGTTTTTTAGAAAAATGCTTGCTTCCGAAAAATAATTGTAGTATATTATTACTTGTCCTTAACGACAGTCGATTTAAATAACTATTTCAAAATAGTGATTGACTACTAGTTGAGGATGAGTTAAAATATAAAAGTCGCTGTTGGAAGTAACAAAAAACTTGACGAAAGATAATAAATGAGTTAAGATATAAAAGTTGCTGTAAAACAACGAAGTTAATGAACCTTGAAAACTGAACAACAAAACGTTAATGAAAAT
>NZ_JAUHTQ010000029.1 GCF_030418165.1 Ureibacillus aquaedulcis | reverse complement strand
TGCTGGCATCAATTTTGATGTCCAAAATTTTGTTTCTCTAACTTAATAGAAGAAACGATATTCATTAACGTTTTGTTGTTCAGTTTTCAAGGTTCATTTTTCAATGTCACATTTAGCGACAGGAATTATATTATATCAGAATAATATTGCATTGTAAATAGATTTTAGAAGTTTTTTTAAAACCTATCAAATCGACAGGAATTATATTATATCATTAATAAATCAACTGTCAATAGATCTTTTTTTAAATAATTAAGTCGTTTGCGACAGCTAAATAATAATACCAACAAACAAATATAAGGTCAATATATTTTTGAGAAAAATTTCATTTTTTATCGAAAATATTATATGGATATAATTTCCCTAAGAAACGTATAGTGAATTGCTGAGTTCAGCTTTATTACATTTCTATAGAAGTTATTTACGGCCAAATAGTCGACCCCAAAATGAGGTTGGCTTTTCTTCCTGCTGTTTTCGAAGTGTTTCTAATTCCATATTTATTGCCTCGATTGTCGCTGCCTGTTCCTTCATCGCTTCCGCTTGTTGCGCTAATTTACCATCGATTGTACTCATAAATTCAATTTGTAATTTATCTCGAGCAATAAGTTCTTCACGAATGGCCTTTTGCTCCGCCAAAAGCGTAGATAATTCCGCCAATATGCGTAAGGCGCTGTCGCTTTCTTGCTTCACTACGCTTATATTCGCGTCATTTTGAGCGACAATTTGCGGTAATTGTTGCGATAATAAAGCGTCGGAATCGAAATCAGATGACGTCACCTTAATTGCTGCATCATCTAAAGACATTGATTTTTCACGATTTAGGTATTGCATTGCCTTTAAAATCTTCACGTCATCTTGCGTATATTCGCGATGATTACGTGAATTTCGGTAGATTTCTAATCCGTTCTGTTCTAATAATGCAGCGTAATGTTTTAAATTGGTCGTTGTAAAGCCGAGCATTTCTGCCACTATCTTTGCACTAATTCGTTCCATGTGTTCACCTCCGTATTTATTCACGTTCGTTAAGCCAATTATAAAATGATACTGACCGTTTTGGATACGTTGGTTCTGCTTTTACCGGTGGTACTTCATATGATTCAGACTTTATAAGAGCTGCAGTAAACGCAGCTGGGATATTATCAAATTCGTAGCCATCTAAAATTCGCATAGAGATAGAATGAACGATATTTTTCGCTTTAATAAAGCGTTTAATGTCGCAATCAGAGCCTATACGAAGCGCTAGAATGTGTTTTACAGCGTCAATAGGTTTTGGATAAGCTAATCCATTTAGGAGGTCGTAGAACTCAATTTGAAGCGAATTTGAAGCATATTCTTCGACGTATTCACGACTTGGGTGCACTTCTTCTTCAATTGAATCTTTAATAGCGTTAACTATATCACTTATATAGTTATTTTTTTCTTGTTTTTTAAAATAGATATTAATGTTAGGACTCTTATTTTCTTCATTCGAACTTACAGCTTCAACGGATTCGATGATTTCCTGTTCAGCAATTTGTTCCGCAGTTAGTTGTGCAAATTTGTAGTCGGAAAACGAGAATACATCGCGCATAATTTCACGGAAGTTCGGATGTTTTTTATCCACGAAAATATATTTACCGGCACCGCCTTTCGTTTTAATTAATCGACCAACGATAAACTCACCAGTTTCTTTTAATGCTCTTACAGCGCTTGTAACGGTCCTTGTTGATACTTTGCATTTCTCTGCTAACCTATCAGCACCTACTTTTGTGATTCCTGCTCCGCTCGTTAAGTAAATAATGCGATCAACGACCGCTAACTGTTTATGTGGAAACATCTCGTCTATCATGATATTCCGTTCTTCTAGCGTAGTCTGTAGCGCTTCTAGTCGCTTACGTGTAGCAGACGTCGACGGTTTCTCCTTAGTATGATTCAAATAGAATTGTACGCGTTGATTTGATGCTGTTAAAGTTTTCATAGTCGTTTTCCTCCAGTATTTCGGAAAAGAAAAAGCGCCTGCAATCGTGTTTTTCAATAACGATGCAAGCGCTTATTAGCGACTATTAGCGATAATTGGTTTATACTTTACTATTGAAATAACATTCTCTATCATATAGAATAACGATAGACATTACGTCATATAATTTAGTATAAATCAACTCTGCAAACTTGCACCGTGGTCTCGACACGGTTTGTGAGGGAAAGTAATCGGTTTGCCGACCTTTTACTTTCCGCAGGGTTGTTTTTTTATTTTCCGTTCAATTGTCTCAATATTTATAACGATATACTAAACCTGGTCAATCTGCAATGGCAACTAAATAATTAAGTATTAAAAAAATTTTATACAATTTCCTCTAATATAAATTTTGATCCTTTTACTAAAATCCTTTGGAAAAACAACAGACGAACATACTTAATCATTTATTAATTCCAACATAATCATTGTGATTTATCATTTATTAATTCTCTCATGTATCCCATTGCCAATTCCCACCGATTTTTTACCATGTTGGCCGATAGTGCCTACTGGCGTTATGAAGTGAAACAGATAACTCTGTAGCGTAATTGTCGCGATGTTAGATTTTATCCGATTTCTACCATAGTATTTAAGCTATTTGCTAAAACGATTAAAACGTTATGACGTGCTTTAACAGCTTGTCTATACGCGTTATAGCGCTATGATTTTATATATAATTTTCGAATAAGAAAAGAAGGTGTTTTTGTAATTCTAGTACCTTTTCGAATTTTCCGTATAAATTCTCGTATTTCTCTTCTAATTCAGCGACGCGATCCACCAAGTCCTCAAAGTTCGATTTATCTTGTTTACCCTGTAAATCTTTCGTTAGTAAATCGGCTGCCTCCGACAAAGTGAATTTTTCACGTAGCGACTATTGATTTTGTTTTTTATCCATTCTGGATTTCACCTCGCGTCATCTTGAGCGGCAATTTGCGGTAATTGTTGCGATAATAAAGCGTTAGGATCGAAATCGGATGCCGATACTTTACTCGCCGAATCCTCTAAGGACATTGATTTCTCACGATTTAGATACTGCATAGCCTTTAAAATCTTCAAGTCATGTTGCGTATATTCGCGATGATTACGAGAATTTCGATTACTCTCAATGCGAATATCATCATATCTATCACTCTAGTAAATTGGCTATAAGCCATTATTGAAAGAGGGGCTAGATACTCACAAGGTGGCTAGCCTTTTTATCTTTTCAAGGGATTTTCTCTTCCAAATCGACTTAAAGCGAAAAGTTTTCCAATGACTTATCAATTTCGTCATCGGTAATCCCTATGTATTTCAGGGTAATCGATGGGGCTGAATGATTAAACAATATTTGCAATGTGGCCACATCCTTATTTCGCTTGTAATGATGGTAACCGAACGTTTTTCGCATGGTATGCGTACCGATATCATCTCGTCCGAGAGCATCAGCTGCTTTTTGCAAAGCGCGATACGCTTGTGTCGTGCTGATCGGCCCATTCCCTTTGCGACTTGGAAACAGGTAATCTTCCTCCTGCATCCCTCGAATATAGTCTTCAATCGCTTCCCTGATTGCTTTAGGAAACATAAACCGTTTGGGTTTCCCGGTTTTTCGCTCCGTGATGACCAAATGGATCTTTCCTTTGACATCTTTGACGGTCAGGGGCACCAGATCGCTCACTCGTAACCCCGTATTAATCCCTAAATTGAACAGAAACAGATCCCGTGCGCTCGCATAGCGCGCTAGAGCCCATCGCATATCTTCAATTTCCTGGGCTGTTCGTAACGGCTGCACATTCTTTTCTTTCGTCATTTTTTCGCTCCTAACCATACAATAACATACATTTAATGCACCTTATTGTATCACATTAGAAGAAAGTGAGCAAAATCAAAGATATGAATGTACGAAAATATACATTTTAATACATTTGAAAGATTTCTTAGAATATGAAAAACACCTAATACTTGGTGTTTGAAGAAGGAAATCCTTAAGGTGTACTTATTAACTTTCTCGATTGTGATTGATTTGATTGCGATTGAAGTTTAAATCTTCTGCGAATTCCTCACGATTGCGATGACGATTTAAATCTATTTCACGCTCACGATTCTGATCCAAGTTTAAATCCTCAGCAAACTCTTCATTTTTGTTGTTTTGATTTTGTTTTTTATCCATTCTCATTTCACCTCCATACTCATTTATTTTGAGTCATGGGATTTTTTTTAACCGATGAATTTATTTTTAGAGATAAATAAAAAAGCATGACTCGAAAGTCATGCTTTTTG
>NZ_JAUHTQ010000028.1 GCF_030418165.1 Ureibacillus aquaedulcis | reverse complement strand
TTTTCTGTCTACCAACAGCGAACTTTTATATTGTAACATTACAAGATTGTTATGTCAACAACAATTTAATCTCATCTGTTTTCAAAGACAACTCTTAAATATTAACACTTATCAAATATTTATCAAATATTTTTTTTATGAGAAAAGATAATATTTAAATGACAGCTAAATTATTGTATCAATTTAATAAGCTGGAGTCAATATCTTTTTTTAATTACAATCGTCAGCCAACTCGTCTTAACAACAAATGATAGTATATTAATATAATTTAATGTTTGCAAGTACTATTATTTAAATAATATAGTAATGAATATTTAACGGATATCTTTAATGACCCATTAAACAAAACGACAAACATATAGTAATATTTCTACTAATTACTTAAGATAATATATTCCCTATAACCTAGGAATTCTCAATAGTAATCTACCTTAGATTTAGATTGGTTTCTTTCAATGCCTATATCTCTATTGTTCTTCGGTTATAAAAGTGATTGCATTGTTTTTTCAAAGAATCCTTAGAGCGTTTAACATTTATTCATCAACCTCTATTAGCTTATTCCATTCCAATAAAGAGTTCCTCAAGCCTCTAATGCAATTTAAGATAATCTCAGATCCAAACAGTTTTGAAAAAATGTCCCTCTTATCTCCTCACTTTACAAACTTCTTCTATAATCAAAATTTATCGGACTAAAAATTGGCAATTTTGGGCAAGATGGACAATATAAAAAGTTTATCTTGAGATTCGAATATTGAGTGAAGGGTTCTTTATTAATTGATTTAATTGCATTCATTATATATATCATCACATCAAAATACAAAAATCTATGAAATGGAGGGGGTCCTTATATTTTTCAAAAAAAGAAAGAGTATTTCGTCATCCATAAACCAGTCCACTGAAAACACCGATAGAAAAAAATCGGATGATTTAAATGTAAATGATCTAACGAAAAATGAGAACATATCAAAGCAATTACCAAGCAGCTCAACTACCAATAAGGACCTAAATGGTGATATTGCATCTTCCACTAAGGTATTTATTGATCTGCTAACTGAAAAGCTTCATTCACCAGCTGACTTAGTAATTCGTTATGTAACGGATAAGATTACGATTGTATTTATAGAAGGTTTAATAAAAGAAGAACTTTTGGATAAACAAATACTCCCTTATTTGCATAATGCTTTCGAACCGACGCCGGTTGACATTCATAAATCTTTGGCACTACCAAAAGTTAATGTCACCAATCAGTTGAATAAATGTATTGAGGATATGTTGACAGGTGCTGTTGTTATTCATATAGAGGATTATTCTCAAATTGTTTTAGCAATCATACCAACTGTTGAATCGCGCAGTCTAACAACACCCGAGAATGAATCGCAGGTAATTGGTTCCCAGATAGGCTTCAATGAAAATATGTCAACCAATATATCTATTATCAGACGATATATAACAAACCCCAATCTTTGTAATGAGCGAGTAAATCTTGGGAAGCAAACAAGCACTTCTGTTTCCTTGTTATATCTTGCCGGTATTACAACTGAACAAAATGTAAATACCGTCCGACAAAGAATACAAGATTTAGACATTGAAGACTTACTTGATAGCGCCATGCTGGCGGAAATGATTGATGATAGTTCCTTATCCATCTTCCCCCAAATGTTATTAACCGAACGCCCCGACAGATTCTGTGATGGATTATTAGGTGGAAAAGTAGGAATTATTGTGGATGGAAGTTCGATGGGCATCCTTTGCCCTCTGACATTCATTGAGTTTTTCCATAGTAAAGAAGACAAAAATTTACGATGGCAGGTCGCCACATTTGTAAGATTGTTACGATTCGCTGCCATCATTGTTTCAATTTTTTTTACACCCTTGTATGTAGCTTCTTTAACTTTTCACTATGAAGTTATTCCGCAACCGCTATTGGTGCCACTCAGTGAATCTCGGGCGATCGTACCCTTTCCGCCGATACTGGAGGCACTTTTTTTGGAGTTGATTATTGAATTGCTTCGTGAAGCGGGGTCTAGATTACCTACCAAAGTTGGGCAAACGATCGGGATTGTTGGAGGGATTGTCCTTGGAACAGCTGCAGTACAAGCAGGTATTACTAGTAATATTCTTATAATAATTATTGCCTTATGCGCATTATCTTCATTTACTACACCCAATTATTTAATGGGGAATGTAATCAGGATCATTCGATTTCCGATTATTGTTTTAGCTGGATTCTGGGGCTTTTATGGTATTATGCTCGCTTTTTGTTTTCTTCTAATTCATTTATTGCGCCAATCAAGTTTAGGCGCTCCATACATGGCACCTTTCTATCCTCCAAGATTTAAAGATTGGGGGGATAGTATAATTCGACTTCCCATACCGTTTGTGATGCGGAAGTCACCAAATGCAAGAGTTAGTAATCCCAATGCTGAAACTATTAGTAAAACACTGGAGGGTAAGGAGAAAACAACAGAATGAACACTAAGTTACAAATTAGCCCTGCTCAAATGTTCAACGCTCCCCTCCTCTTCTTTTTTGTTACTAAAGTTCAGATTGGGGTCGGAGTTTATGGGTTTCAGAGTCTCATCTATGAGGAAGCAAAACAAGATTCATGGATATCTATTATTATCAGTTTTCTAGCAAGTCACATTATAGTGTTTGTTATGTTCAAGGTATTGGAGATGTATGATTCGAACGATATTTATGGGATCAACATAGACCTATTTGGTAAACTTTTTGGTAACTTTATTAATTTTCTCTTGGTTATTTATTCTGGAGTAATATTTTTTACCATTCTTAATAACTTCTCTGAAGTTATGGTTACATGGGTATTTCCCGATATCAATTCATCTTTTATTATTATCACGGTACTATTGCTAGTCATATATACCTTTACCGGTGGACTAAGAGTAATCATCGGCCTTTGTTTTATAGGTTTCTTCTTACCTCAATGGATGTTGGGTGTCCTTGTATATCCACTTGAATTCGCTAACGCTAATTACTTATTTCCAATTTTCGATAATGATTTAATAAGTCTACTAAAAGGAGCATACGCCATGTCCTTCACAATAGTAGGTTTTGAAGCACTTACTACACTTTACCCTTATGTAAAAGAAAAGAAGAAGGCTCAGTTATATGTACATTTGGGCTTATTGTACACTCTTGTGGTTTATCTTTTCGTTATGTTAGTTTCCTTACTATTTTTCAGTGGTGAACAGCTTGAGAGGGTAATATGGGCAACATTGTCCTTGTTTAGTATTGTACGTCTCCCTTTCTTTGAAAGAATCGAAATTTTTACCGTTTGTTTCTGGATAATTGTTATCCTGCCAAATCTTTGTATATATGCCTGGTCAGCCTATCGTGGTATTGGCCGAATTATTAAGGTAAACCAGAAGACGTTTATTTTATTTTTTACAGCAATCATTTTCATAGGATCATTTCTAATAGAAACACAATATCAAATGAATGTAATTAATAAGATTTCTGGGCATGTTTCATTTTATATAGTATTTGTACTTCCGTTTTTTATCTACTTCATTGCTTTTTTAAAGAACAAAATATTCAAACGACAGGTGAGAAAAAATTGAATTCGTTAAAAGTATCAGCTCTATTCCTTGTGGCTGTGATGATTTTGGCTGGTTGTACGAACCAAAAGATTCTCGAGAGAACCAGTTTAACGACATTATTAAGTTATGATAAAGCAGAGGACGACAAGATTACCACTACAGCGGTTATCCGACAAATCAACCCCGATTTGGAAAGTAAGGTGGAAATACAATCAGCAACGGAAGCCACAAATAGAGGAGGCCTTGTAAATATCGAGTTAAAAACGTCGAAAAAAATCGGCGCAGGACAGTTACGAGTTGCATTATTCGGTGAAGAGCTAGCAAAATCCGGTTTAAATGATTTCATTCACACACTAAAGATGAATCCTGAAATCAGCAATGGTATCTATTTAGGTGTAGTTGAGGGGGATGCAAAATCATTAATAGATAGCAGCTATAAAAATATTACCGACATTGGCCAACATATTTTTCAATTAATCGATCATAATATTGAGCAAAATCATGCTTTGTCACCAACCCTCCATGAAGTGAATCGTGACAATACCTCGCAATTGGCGAATTTCTCCCTGCCAATCTTGAAAAAAGAAGGAGAATATATTGAAATATCAGGTATTGCTTTTTTTCTAGAAGCCAAGATGGTTGGAAGGCTCCCTTCCCAAGACCTTTTATATGCAAAAATGATTAGAAATGACTTCTCGGATGGAGCATTGGAATTGGCCATCCCGTCCTCAACTATTGAATCTTTCTCTGAAGGTTCTGACAAGGAAGTAAAAATTGCCATTGACTCTATTAATTCGAGCCGAAAAATCAAATTAGTTGATAAAACAGTACCCGAATTTGATTTTACACTTAATCTAGAAGCGCGTTTACTAGAAATTCATTCAGGTTTACGCATAACTACTATAGAAGAAGAAAAAAAACTTGAAAAGGCCATTAATAAAAAAATAGAAAGTGAATTAAATCGGGTGATTCAATATAGCCAAGAGGTTAATTCTGATATTTTCCGCTTTGGCGAACACTACAAAGCACAAGTTCGAAAAGCAAACATAACTGAAGAAAAATGGCATGAGATGTATCCAGAAATGAAAGTAAACGTAACAGTAAAGACACTTATCGTTCGAGATGGTGTTTTCCAATAGTCCAATAAAAGAAATCATTTCAAAAGAGGGTAGAATGAAATGGTTTCTTTTTACTGATCCCTTCCTACTTTTACTGCCTCCTTCTACATTCAAGTAACTTCGATTGTTCGCATCCGCTCTTGTAAACGGAAGATTTATACAGTGCATTTATCTTATTCACAATTTACTAGGTTTGTATTACAAACTATAATTGCTTCTTATGAGTATCATTCAACTAGTGTTCCCATTTTAATCGGTGGCTATTTTCC
>NZ_JAUHTQ010000027.1 GCF_030418165.1 Ureibacillus aquaedulcis | reverse complement strand
ATATCAACACAGGATTTTTAATCAAATATTCTTGTTTTACGATTTCCTTCGTTTTTGCAAAACTATCTAACTTCTATATCGTCAGTTTACCCCAACATAGGCATTTTGTTTAGAGTTAAGTTTTTGGAAATGATTCAGGACTATGTCTAATTCTTGGCTGCATTTTACAGTTTCCGGATGTGTTAACCCTTTTGACAATCCAATATCTATCATACGACTCTGTAGCGTAACAATCGCATTTTCCAAATCTAATAAAGACATAGTTTCTTTACTCATAATCAAAATTCATTCCCTCCAACTTCTCCTATTATATTCGCAGATTCATAATTGTTATTTCTATCTAATCTTCCAAACAAGTATCAATATACATTTGTTATTTTATATTTTAGTTTAGTTAGAAATAGGAAAACCTTCCTAAAACATCCAATATATTTCCTATTATCGCAATAGTACCCTCATATAGGCGTAGTAAACATTAAATTTACTACTGGCCACAAATATATTTCCGACGCAAAAAAATGTGTTAGTCCAACTTTGGATTAACACATCTTTTACTAGAATTATTCTAAGAATCTCTATTAAATATCCAATTACCTCGAGTATCTGCTCTATGGCTGCAATCTATACCTCAATCTTTATTAAACCAGAGCGGCTCGTTGTCATCGACATCCCCATTATAATTGATAAGGAGCTCCTCACCCGCTTTTATGTCCTTGTAAGCATAGAAATCGAATGTATGATTGTCAAAATTAATCTCATAAATGGCATTCGGTTCATATGAATGATTAAACAGCATGCCATAGCCTAGAAGAATGGCCGAATGATTGATCCCATACTCAAAAGCGTAATCAGCAAGGAGGGTTTTCTCAATGTGTTCATGCTGCTCGTTAGGATAAGATATAACAGGTGCTTCATGAAAAAGCTCCCCTTTTTTGATATCCCGTGTAGCAAATACGCCTCTATTAAATTCTCCATCACTTAGTGGAGAGGTTTTTACCTCAATCATATTGGTCTCCTACTCTTCTTTATAATTTTCTTTCTAACTGTACCATGAATTGGAGTATTGGCGCTCACTTTATTGCTTTTTTATATTAACTTAAAGATTTTATTAAATATTTTTTTATTGATTTTCCCTACATCAAGGTCATCCGTGTATATTTTTATAAGTTATTCTTCCCACTATTTCTTTTTACAATACATATTTTTAAGTCCGCTTTTCCTCCCCTAAAATGTCTTACCTGGTCACAAACCTAAATTAATTGAAGCACCACCCATAAGCTAGGGATATGAATCCAATAGGAGGTTTTTTATGCATTACTTTTACCAGCCCCGTTTCAACCAGCCGCCTTATACCAGACAGAATGTCTATCTGCCTGTTGCTAATGCTCAAATTGTTAATCTACATCCTTTGTTTGAGCACTTGAATCCTATGAACCCGAACTATTTGCATTATGTGGTACAACAGCAACCTAACCAAAACCCGCAGCCATCCAATCGTCCCCCCTATCCGCCTGTAGATGCTGATATTCTGTACGAATCTGCAAATCAATCAAATAAGCTTATGAAAGAAGCAAGTATGGTTCTGGGTAAATTGGCTTCTTCAAAGGAATTTGGGGCAAGGTTAATGGACGTTGCACAACGGTCAAATACCAAAGAGGTAGAACGGTTAATTCAATCTGTTGGAATCACATCGGATGTAGTGGTGTATTACAATCCTGATGGTTTAGAAATGGAATTTAGGGCAAGAAATTTAGATTGCTGCAAGCTTTCCATCTCAATGCGGTGGCGTTAGAAATCCTGGCATATCTATGAATTTCCGAGAACTTAAAGTCAACTTTACGCTGGCATCCAATTTCGGGAAGCAGAAAAAAGAACGAAGCATTTCATAACTTAAGAAAGGCTTTGTTCTTTTAAGTAAAGAAAGTCATTTAAGAAAGTCAGGATTATTATTCAAAAAATTGTTCCAAGCATTCTTCATTCCTTGTTCAATTTCTTCTTTTGTGGCCGTGAGTCGCTGTTCTGTTCCCCCGTAGCCAATTTCTGTTTTTTCATTGCTTAACCCATCAAATATCCCTGCAATAAAATCATTTAACGGTGCGCCGAATGTATGAAGACCTGCTCCACCTAGATCCGTATTGACTGCTGGGGGCAACACCTCCACTACCTCAACGCTCGTGTTTCTTAGTTGCTCGCGCAATGTCATTGTAAAAGAGTGCATTGCTGCTTTTGTGGCACTGTAAATTGGTACCCAAATGCCCGGCTGTATCGCCAATCCTGAAGTGATGTTAATAATAGTTGCTTCCTTTTGCTTGATAAGATGAGGAAGAAACAACATAGATAAATGAATCGGCCCTTCCACATTGATTGCCAGCTCGTTCTGGTAGTACTTCCAGTTGTTCGGTGCATTCAGTAAATTTACTCTTAGCTGTATTCCTGCATTGTTAATTAAAACGTTTAACTGCGGGAATTCCTTTGTTGACCATTCATACAATTGAATCCGTTCCTGCTCTATGGAAACATCACAAACCCGTGTATGCAACAGCGGAAGTTTTTCCTTTGCTTGTGCCAGTTTTTCCTCCCTTCGTCCCACAATAATTACTTCGTTCCCCTCTTTCAAAAATTGCTCGGCAAAGGCTAGTCCAATTCCCGAAGCACCGCCTGTAATCATTATTGTGTTTCCTGTTAACTTCATGGTACCCACTCCAATTTTAAATTTTCCGTCCTACAATCATCATTATGAGAAATTGCAAGCTCCACTTTTTCATTCTTCCTCTAAGCTATCCCTTTCCAATCATGACTTCAATAAAAAGGTACTGCTAAAATGTGATTGTTGTTCCAACGTTTAAGGGTTTTCTAACGATATTGTTGGCTATACTTACTCAGGAAGGAAAGCTTTTATAAAAGAGGTGAAATAATGTGGTACATATAGGACAAACCACCATCGAACTTATTTTTGGATTCATCGCCTTATTAATTGCTACTAAAATCTTGGGGAAAACACAGATTTCACAACTGACCCCCTTTGACTTTATATCTGCCATGGTTCTCGGAGAACTAGTCGGAAATAGTGTCTATGATGAACATGTAAAAATCTGGTCAATACTCTATGCATTAGTACTATGGACGATATTAATTTTTGCAGTTGAAAAATTAACCCAAAAACATAGAGGCCTGCGAAGAACCTTTGAAGGCTATCCTTCGATCATCATCAGACAAGGGAAAATTGATCGGGAACAGCTAAGTCAAAATCATTTGGATATTGACCAATTGCAGCAAATGCTTAGACAGCAAAAAGATATTTTTTCCATCCGCGAGGTTGAGTATATGATAATAGAGCCTAACGGACAAATCAGTGTGATGAAGAAACCAAAATATGCCTCTCCAACACTTGAAGATATGAGCCTAAAACAAAAGCCGGTCTACTTACCGTTTACGTTAATTAGTGACGGCAAAGTCGTTCTGGATAATCTAAGGGAGTCTGGGCATGATGAGGATTGGCTGCTTAAACAGTTGAAAAATAGGGGCATCACCCGTTTTGAAGATGCATTATTTGCGGAGTGGGTAGAAGATGAAGGATTTTTCTGTTTGGAAATGAGCGGACAATAAGAGGCATTTTCACAGTCTGATAATACAACTTAAGCAAACCAAAAAGTCGATTTCTTTAGGAACCGACTTTTAGTTTGCTTTTTTTATTTCATTGTATTTGATGAACGTCCCTATATTTTTCACTTCTTTAATATTGGCTTTAGATCTGTTGAACCTTTAATCATCTCCACTATAAATACAAACAAAGGAATACCGATGACTAATCCCCATGCGCCGAATAATAATTCCCCTACCATTAAAACCATGAATGTAAAGAAAATCGGTAATTTCATTGTGATGGAGTAGAGTTTTGGGTTCAGAATATACGATTCAATTGCATGGATAATCATAATGATAGCAAAAATATAAAGGACATACATAACTCCGCCTATTTGGAATGCAATAATCGTAAGAGGAATAAGAGAGATGACTACTCCGATGACCGGCATTAAGCCCAAGAAGAAAATCATGATCGCCAATCCCAAAATATTTGGGAACCCCAGGATCAATAATCCAATAACCGTTAAAACCGTGTTTACTGTTGAAATCATGATTTGAACTTTAATGGCCAAACCGAAAGTATTCAAAAAGCTATTCCCAAAGAGAACAACTTGGTTGTAGACTTTTTCTGTTTGATTAGTTTTAAAGGACTTACAAAAGACTTTAATTTTATCAATTTCCAGGATAAAGAAGAAGCTGAGTAAAAGCGCCATAAATGCTTCTAATAGAAACGTACTGACATCGGCTATTTTATCTAATATCGTCCCGCCAATATCCTTTAAAATCCCTTCCATATCAAGGTTTAAGATAAATCCGTAAATTTTCTCAGGAATCATGTCGCGATATTGTTCAAGACTGAATGATGAGCTTTGAACAATGATTGCAGACAATTGATTGATGGCAGATGGAAGATAGCGATAACCGGTAGTTCCGACAACTGCCAAAATAAGTGCATACATTAAGATTAACAACAGTTTTGGACGTTTTAAGGGCTGAGGTAGAATATGTAGTATCTTTACAAAGATTGTGTAGGCCAAATATGTGACAATAAATGTTAATAATAAAAAGTTTAATGCATTTGCAAAAAAGAATAGGAGACCGATAATGAAAATCATAATGATCCACTTTAAATTTACTTTATCTTTTAACCAACTCATTTTCTATCTCCTTCATTTCACATATATCTCCTTAAATACTTTCCGAAATAATAAACGTATTGGAGCTTTTCAAGGGTCTTAGTATTATCCTATAAATTTACTCGATTTTTTAAAAGCGTAGCACGAAAGGAACAGTATAAACAATACTAAAAGTTTCCTTTTCGACAAAAAATTCGACTTTTCACAAAATAGACATGATTTCAAAATAGTATTATAGAGTTTCAAAGTAACCGGAGTGATATGCTTTTCTTGAAATACTTTTTGTTGAATGGTTAATTCCTGCTTCACTATATTATACATACAAAAAGGAACATGAATTCGTGATTCATGCCCCTTTTTTCATTAGATATGCTGTTCGTTTTTTTCCAGTTCAGAAATGACCGCTTGTACATATTCCTGGGATAGATTGTGCTTTTCGATGTAGCGGTTTCGCGGATGTTTTGTACACTCGAGGGTACAGCCGCCAAGGTGTTTAGCTTCATTTTCTTCGGATGCTAAAATATGCTTATTGCATTCCGGGTTGGCACATTTCACGTAACGCTCACAAGGCGTACCATCATAATGGTCCTTTCCAACAACTACATGCTCTACCTGGTTGATGGGTACAGTGATTCTTTCATCAAAGACATACATCTGTCCGTCCCAAAGTTGGCCCTTTGCCACCGGATCTTTACTGTAAGTCGCAATCCCTCCGTGTAACTGGCCCACGTCCTCGCCAATTCCTTCAGCTTTTAGCCAGCCGGAGAATTTTTCGCAGCGAATCCCGCCTGTACAGTAAGTCAGCACTCGCTTGCCTTCGAAAAGTTCTTTGTTCGCACGCACCCATGCCGGTGTGTCGCGGAATGTTTCTACCTCTGGACGGATAGCCCCACGGAAGTGGCCAACATCGTATTCGTATGTGTTTCGTACATCAAGTACAACTGTGTCTTCACGCTGCATCTCTTGCATAAATTCTACTGGAGACAAGTAACGCCCTGTAATTTCATGTGGGTTAATATCTTCCTCCAAGCCTAAGTTCACCAGCTCCGCTCGCGGACGAACACGCATTTTTTTGAACGCATGCCCCTCTGCCTCATCGATTTTGAATACAATCCCTTGGAATAATGGATGTTTCTCCATCATCTCCATATACGCATTCGTATCTTCAATGGTACCTGAGACCGTTCCATTGATGCCCTCTGTCGCAACAATAATACGCCCCTTCAAGTTCAAGTCCTCGCAAGCTTGCAAATGTTCGGAAGCAAAAGCAGCAGGATCTTCAATCGTTGTGTAATGATAATATAATAAAATTCGATAATTCATGTTTGTCCACCTATCATTTATATTTGCAGGATATCCCTGATAGCATTAAAAGCGTAAGCGGCTGTTCTGCCCCGACAAGCGCTGGAGGAACCTGACAAGTGTGCCCGCACACTTAGGAAGGTACCGAAGCGACCTCGAGGGGCAAGCCGCTGCAGCTAGATATTAAAAGCGTAAGCGGCTCATTCAGACTCGACAGGCACTGGAGATGCCACTCGAGAAGACGCTTTTTGTCTTCTTGAGTGGCATTGAAGTGACCCA
>NZ_JAUHTQ010000026.1 GCF_030418165.1 Ureibacillus aquaedulcis | reverse complement strand
AATTCCCGATTGAACTAAAAAGCAAAGTTAATTGGTATTCCAATTACTTTGCTTTTAAACACTTTCATGAAATTTTTTAGTACTGTTTAAACTAACCTAATTTACTTCTCTTTTATTGATAATATCGCTATGGTTCATTTATTGAAGGAATCAAACAATATAACGATCCACTTCCAGAGGTAACTACGAAAGCACTGGAAAATACTATGGATGGATACTAGGTCCATATGATTCTGCTACTTATCCTTTTGAACATAAGGTAAAACTCAACCCAAGTGGAGCACTACGCCAAACGCTTGATTTATTTGCAAATATTCTCCCCGCTAAAACAATGCCAGGCATCAAAAGCGTAGTAGGCGAAGCGAATTTGGTTATCTTCCGTAAAAATACTGAAGGATTCTACGCAGATTGAAACATGTTTGAAGGTCATGGAGAATGGAAGATTACAGAAGATGTGGTTGTCACATCGGGTGTCTTTACTAGGAAGGCTATAGAAAGGATTGCCCATGCTGCTTTTAAAATGGCAATGAAACTTAGCAAAAAAGTGACAATTGTCCATAAAGCAAATGTTCTCCGACTAAGTACAGGTTGATTTTTAAAAGTGTGTCGTGAAGTTTAAATGTAGGAAATCCTACAGGTATTATGCTTTCTACAGTAATGTTAATGGATTGGCTAGCTGAAAGACATAATGATATTAAATTTGAACTCGTTGGTAAATTGGTGGAAGATGGCCTTTACCAAGCGCTTAAAGAAGATGTGAAAACAAAAGACTTAGGCGGTAGTGCTTCGACTTCTGAATTCGCAGAAGCAATTTCGTTACAAATCAATCAATCAATCAAATATAAATTAATATCGTACTTCAAATCCAGAATTATAAAAAGGTAAATCTTTTCATAATTCGGGATGTTTTATATTAATTCTTTTATTACATTGTCTAGTGTTTCCTTTTACCGGTTAATATTCTAATCATTAACTTAGTGTGAAAGTATCATTATCATTCTTTAATAGTATTCGATATTAATCTATTTAATTAAAAAATCTCGACAAGTTTAGTATGCGGCAGCAGACTACTTCAGATGTATATATGTTTTATAAAACACTCAAGATTCGATCAATAATCTCGGTGTCTTTTGCCGTGATGGTTGTTGTAAGAGTAAGTGTATCACCAACTGCTACACACGCAAACTGATAGGGCATGTTTGGTTCAGCCCCTAGTGCAAAAGTAAATGTTTCTATTTTGTCTTGAATTTCTATAGGTAGTTTTATCAATCCTATATTTGAGAAACCAGCAGAATTACCAGAACCTTCATCCTCACCAATTTTCTTAATAATCTTATTTTTCACAAACAATGGCAAAAATTTTCCGATTCTCATTAATCTTTCCATTTCGCTAATCTTAGACTGTATATAATCTGAATTTATTTCTGAAAATTGCTTCTTTATATCCTGTGCCATCTCATGAAATTTCATTGTTTCTGGCATTATAACCGTCTTATGTGTAACAAAATTTCGCAAAGATTTACTAGGAAAGAATCCTCTACAATCAATTGGAACATTAACAGCTATTCTACTTTTGCTATTGTCTTTTGTTCTTTGTTTTGCAAATTCATTACAAATATGAACCATTATATATTCGGTAATGGTTAGTCCATGTGATTTTGCTTTTGCTTTAATCTGTGCAAGATTAAGCTTTTGAGTCATAATACGAGGTGCGGTTTGTTGATATTTCGGTACATAAACGTCTTTGGCGGTTTCTAACTTGGACTTTCTAAAATCTGCGTATCTCGCATATGCGTCTTCCGCTTCGTCTATATGCATAGCTTCTTCGCAGTCAACTAGTCTTTCTTTGTTTATTTCTTCCCCTAAGAGTTCAAAATATCTAGCCAGCAAAGAACTAACAACCATAGCAAGACTACGACCATCACATACTGTATGTAATACTTCAACCGTAATTGAACGCAACCCGTAAATAAATCTTATTAGATGGTTGTTTTCCTTTTTAAATGGACTGCACAATGCCGGAAAATCTTTCTCATTTACAATTTTCGGGGGGGTTGCCAGCACTTCATGATAATGCCATAGAAAGCCCCGTTTGCTACACACATTCAAAAACGGTAATCTTTGCAAGAGATCATTTACTGCATTCTGGAGTACTTCAGGAACTAATGGTTCATTTAGCCGCGCTGAAACGCTAAATGTACCTGGATTATTCTCACTATTCACTGCTGCATAAAACTGCCCCAGGTGGTCTAGTTTGATTTTTGTTTTGGGTTTTAAGTTCATATACATCAATCCCCTTTATCTTTTTGTATTTTGGGCTAAGGTGATAGATAATCTGCCTGCATAAAGGGAAAATATTAATTCAGTCAGTGGTGCATAAGTAGCTACCAAGAATCCTGCAATCGTTCCGGATATCCCCATTATATTGATATAACTTGGCATAACAGGGATAACCAATCCCATTCCAATAAAAGCAAGTAGCGTATTAACCATTAACAAATCAAAAGCTCCATTTTTTCGTGTGAGTAAATCTTTCATCCAATCCTCCTTAAACTTCTTGATTTATTATAAAGTTAGTGTTAATTTATAGGCGTTACATTTGTAACGCCATACCAATTATATTTTCAATTGATTGCATTAACAATACGAAAGGAGACGGACTAAACAAAAGAGGAGGAATTGTAATGTCAAATAAGACTGAACTTGAACGAAAAGAGATATTGCGATTATCAAACGAAGAATCAAATAAAATTACTAAGGAATGTATTGAAACTGCACTACTATTACTTATGAAAGAAAATGAATTTAAAGATATCTCTATCTCAGATATAGTAAAACGAGCGGGAGTATCAAGAACCGCTTATTATCGTAATTATAAGTCCAAAGAGGATATACTTAATAAACATTTAGAAACAGTAGTAAAAGCTATTTCCAATAAGATGGATTTCACTACATATTCTGAAGATAGATTTGGATACTGGCACTCTATATTTAGTCAAATAAGAAATTATTCTAATATATTCTTAATTCTACTTAGAGCAGATTTTGAATGGATAATACTTTCAAGTATCAATAAAATAATGCTAGATGACCTTCCCTCTGATAGTATCAGCAGCAAAGAAAAATATGATATTTATTTTTGGAGTGGAGCTGTATTTAATATCTTAACCGAATGGATATCTTCAGGTATGAAGGAAAGTGAAGAAGAAATGGCGCAAATCTGTTGTGAAGTTATAGCAGAGGCAGACTCATAGCCGAAATGACAATACATTACGAAGATTTAAAGATTGTTTATCAATGTAAGAGAAAAAGCTATCGTTAGTTTTGGGTAGAAGAATGGTAAAATAACATGCTATTATTCAAATAGCAAATTAGAAAGAAAAACGCTCAAAGAAACTTCTGAGCGTTTTTTGACTTGATTATTCAACTAAATTACTTCATTAAGTTTAACACGAGAGCACTCGCTAAATCATTTTCATCCATATATACAATACTATCAATCTAATCACTTACATCAATCATAAGAAGGCTAGTATTGCCAAAACAATATGGCTGTAATTTCACTATTAGATTTTCTATAGCCTCTTGCCAAACAAGTGGTTTCTTTTGTAAAATTTCTACATTATTTAACTTAAAAATATTAACTTGATTTCCTCCCCCTGTAAAAAGGTAACTTGTCTGGATGAAAAGAACCCATCAAAATTATTACTCCGCATGCATAAAAGATACCTGGCATCCCGACTACGGAAGATAACGATCCTAATGAAAGTGGACCGACAATCTGAGTTAATTTATTAAACGTCAATCGAAGCCCTAACCCTTCTGCTACACGTTCTTTAGGCAAAGCAATAATCGTTGCAAAGATAGATAAAGGCTGACAAATCCCCGTACAAAAACCGAGAACGATTGATAAAATACTCAACCAGAGCGCATGATTGAACAGGGGATTCAATATATAAATGACCCCGGAGATGGCAATCGAAATAGTGATGATTACATCCCTTTTTAAATGCTGGGAAATCCATGGTAAAAAACCTCGAATAAACATTCCCGCTCCCGCATTTAACGCTATAATTACACCGATAGTAGAAGCTGGTAAACCATTTTCTGTTGCAAGCAAAGGAAAAAAGGCAATATACATATCTTTTGCCAATAACCCTATGGAACTAACCAGTACTGCTTTTCGTAAATCAGGAATGCGTAGCAATTGAAGTGAACTTCCCTCATTACTTTTATGCTGAATGGACAGTACTTTTTTACCTGAAAAGAATAAGGAAAATGGCAGTACTCCTACTAACACGCAACCTAATGTTAAAAAAACGGGACTATAACCGATTGAATCAGTTAAGAAACCTGAAAGGAGCGGGCCGGCAAAACTGCCCGCCGCAAGAGCAATACTAAACACCGTTATATAATATTCTCGTAGTTTACTTTTCGAAAATTGACCTGAATATGCCTGCATTGACAAGACAAAAACGAGTTGAGCGAGACCGGCGAAGATTTGTGAAATATACACGCCGCTTAAATTATGAAAAATGCTTAGAATTACCATAGATAAAATTCCGAACAGAATACTTGCAATTAGTGGCCCTTTAACACCAATCGAGTCAATCATTTTTCCTAATTTAATCGATAAAAACAACGGAAAAAAAGAAAATAACGCAACAATGACTCCAATTTCAACATGACTTGCTCCAAGTTCATCTGCATAAAGTGGGATAAGCGGTCTGCTTCCCGCAATACTCACCATAAATAGCGCCGTGCATATAAAGATAAAATTTTTATTTATCGTTCTCTTTTTTTTCATATATTAACAAACCCTCCTTTTTATCATACATGAAAAAGGAAAAGCAGACGGACCCAGTTGGATTCGTCTGCCTACTTAGAGCACGTTCTAATTCTTCACTGAATTCATCAGAAGTTACGCATTCTTTTTTTCTTCAATTATTCTCCAGGAATAGTTGAGAATGAAACCGAAAATACCAGAAATAGCATTGATCATGAATGTTAGGTTCGCAAAAAATTCACAGTTCACTACTGCAAGTAAGATGTCAACGCCAGCTGACCCCAATCCTGCACAAGAGTACATTCACATGGCATGAAAGTAGTTATGGATGTAAATGACATCTTAATTTGAATAACAACAATAAGTTCTTAACCACAAAATTACTTATACCGCTTCACTAAAATCACTAATAGCGGTAGATACAATAAATAGTTTGCTCAATTACTCCAGCAGGCTTCCACCCTTTAGCTTTTCAAATTAGTTTGAAAAGAACTATTCATCAAATGGACAATGCACCTGTAATAATCGCAACTACTATCATTACAATAGAGATACCGACAGCATATTTTACTGAAAATTTGATATGGTCCCTGAAGTTTACACCAACTAAACCAATTAACACATAAACAGAGCCAACAAGTGGACTTAACAAATGAAGTGGTTGCCCGAGAAGTGACGCTTGTGCGATTTCCAGTTTATCAATCCCAATTTGTGAAGCGCTTTCAGCCAGAATAGGAACAATTCCAAAATAATAAGGATCGTTTGCCATGAAGAAAGTAAACGGCATACTCGTTAATCCTACAAGTAAAGGAAGCTGTGGAGCTAGAAAATCAGGAATAACTTTAACTATAGAGGATGCTATGGCATCTACCATTCCAGTACCTTCTAAGATCCCTGCAAATGCCCCCCCAGCGAATATAAGCGAAACGACAGTTAAAACATTCCCAGCATGTGCTTCTAATCTTGTTTTCTGATCTTTTAGATTTGGATAATTAACAATAGTAACAATTACGAAGCCTAGCATAAACAAGACAGGTAATGGTAATGCTGCAGTTAATAATCCAATAACCAATAAAATTGTTATAGACAAATTAAACCAAAATAGTTTCGGTCTCTTAAGTGATTGTGGTGACTCATCCATCACAATGGCTGCGGTTTCCAGTGCTGCTTGAGGATCAATAGTTTCTTTATATATACCTAATCTCTTTCTTTCCTTTAAGCCAAAGAAAATACCTAGTCCTACTACATAAACTGCTGCTGCTATAATAGAAGGAATTAATGGTCCCAACACTGTCATGGCATCATAGTTAAAAACTGACATAACACGTGCAGTTGGTCCACCCCAAGGCAAAACATTCATAATTCCCATTGACATAGCTGGTAAACAAGCGAGAATCAGCTTGTTCATTCCTAAGCGATCATAAAGCGGTAAAAAAGCGGTAACAACAATTAGATAAGTAATCGTCCCATCGCCGTCCAAACCTACCAGCAAAGAAAGAACTGCTGTACCAACCGTAATCTTTAAAGGATCACCTTTTGCAATCTTAATTACTTTATTTACTAATGGATCAAACATTCCCGCATCAATTAAAGTACCAAAGTAAAGGATTGCGAAAGTCACCATTATGGCAGTAGCGGCTACTTGTTCAGCACCACTTATAATCATGTCCCCCACATCTGTAAACCCCGCAAAAAGGGCAAATATGGCCGGTACTAAGATAAGAGCATTCAGGGCGCTCATTTTGTTACTCATAATCAAATACATGAACACAACAATCATCAAAAATCCTAAAAACGTTAACAATTTCCCCACCCCTTTTTCTTAGATAACGCTTACATTAAAGTGAAAAGAAAGGGCCCTATACGCCCTTTTTTAACCCAGCTTAATCTGCCCTTTCGGTTTACAGTGTAGTTGGGAGTTAGGACCAGCTTTCAATAGAAAACTTCCACCGTCATGTCCAATTGTATTCTTTACCTCTTTTGCGGCCTCAAGCAGTTTATCTAAATCGATACCAGTCTCTACGCCCATTTCATGAAATGCATGAACAATATCTTCCGATGCAATATTGCCTGCTGCATTTGGTGCATATGGACAACCCCCAAGACCTGCTGTTGAACTATCAAAAATAGTAACATTCTGTTGAAGTGCTGCCACTGCATTCGCAAATGCCATGCCTCTTGTGTTATGGAGATGCATTGAGAAAGTAAATTCAGGGAATTCTTGTTTTACTAATCCTAATACGTCATATATGAGTTTTGGATCCCCAGTCCCACTTGTATCTGCCAATGAAATTTCCGTGATGCCCATCTTTCTGTAATCTTCGAGGATAGTTAATATGCGCTCTACAGGGACCTTCCCTTCGAACGGGCATCCAAAAGCAACAGCAATTGAACCACTGACTTCAACATTGCTTTTATTGGCCAACTCAACAATTGGAAGGAGTTTTGCTTGTGCATCCTTAACAGTAGCATTGGAATTTGACAAACTATGAGAATCTGTTGCTGAAAGCAATAATTTCAATTTTTTTATGCCAGAGCCGATAGCACGTTCTGCTCCCTTTAAATTTGGGATTAAAGCACGAAATTTTACATCTGTTAAATCTTGAACACTTTTTACTACCTCTTCGGCATCTTTTAGCTGTGGGATGGCCCTTGGATGAACAAATGATGTAACTTCGATGTTTTTAATACCTGTATTAGCAAAAAGACGAATAAGGCGAATCTTGTCTTCAGTTGGGATCCATTCTTCCTCCATTTGGAATCCGTCGCGTGGACATACTTCCCAAATCGTTGCCTTTTTAGGTAGAAGCATTTTACTTTCTGTCATGGTTAGATGACTCCTTTCTCATACAATTTTTGAATTTGTTCTTCAGTTAAGCCAATTTCATTTCTAAGAATTTCTTCGTTATGTTCGCCCAGTTCCGGTGCACGATATCTTATTTTGCCTGGTGTAGCAGAAAATTTCGGTACAATTCCCGGTACCTTTACAGACCCTAGACGAGGATGTTCCACTTCTAAAATGTTTTCTCGCGCTTCATACTGAGGATTATTAAATATATCTTCAATGCTTAAAATTGGCGAAATTGGTACACCATCTGTATCGAGTTTTTTGATAAGTTCGTCATTATTAAGACTTCCAATAAACTCTTTTACTATTTTTTGTAATTCCTCATCATTTTGCATACGTTCTTTATTTGTTTTATACAGTGGATTATCGATTAAATCTGCTCGTCCCATTGATTCTGCTAATCTAGTCCATGTTCTTTCTGTACTGCATACAAGTACAACCCATTTCCCATCTTTTGTCTGATAGGTTCCGGCAGGACTAGAGTGTCCAGCTAACATTGGATTCCTTTCCCGTACTTTCCCAAGCTGATCATGCTCAGCAATTAAAAACTCCATCATTCGGAAGATTGCTTCATATAATCCTAGCTCAACGACTTGTCCTTCTGCGTTATTTTTATCTCTGTGGTAAAGAGCACTTACTGTTCCAAAAGCCGCAAAAAGTCCAGAAACATAATCCAATAGTGAAAATGATGGGCTTACAGGTGGTCTGTCTTTGTATCCTTGCAAGTATGTGTATCCTGAAAAAGCCGTACACGGAGTTCCAAACCCAGCTTTCTCGGCATAAGGACCTGTTTGACCATAGCCAGATTGTCTAGTTAAAACTATATTGGGATTTACTTCTTTTAGTACATCGTAACCAAGCCCCCACTTTTCAAAGGTTCCTGGACGGAAATTTTCAATGACAGCATCTGCTGTTTTGACTAATTCTTTAAAAATTTCTCTACCTTCCTCTGTACGAATATCGAGAGTTAAAGAGCGCTTATTCCTTGATAGGCCAGGCCATCTTAATGATTCTTCACCTTTCCAAGGTCCAAGGCTTCTTGCGGAATCTCCTTTACCAGGGAGCTCAATTTTTATAACCTCTGCTCCTAAATCTCCAAGCAGACAAGCTGCGAAAGGGGCAGCAATGACGCTAGATGCATCAATTATTGTTAGTCCTGTTAATGGACCAAAGTTTTCTTGTGTCATGTTATTACCTCCATCACAAAACTGTTCTTATTACATAATCGGTCTTATGGTATACTGGTCTAACCAATTTATTTCATTATGTCGGAACACTACTAATCTGTCAATAAAATTTTGAAAATTTAGTGAACATTATTTCAAAATAAAAAGACCCCATCTTTAATAGATGGGGTCAAGGAAAAACTTATTGATTATTTAGTACGTTTTTGCGTAATTGTTTCAAATGTGCAGCCATTGCTTCTGATGCCTCTTTTGGATTCCGCCTTTTCACAGCATCATAAATAGCCCGGTGTTCTGCATTCGACCGTTCTATCCTTTCAGGAGATAATAATGTTTTTAGGCGAATTTGCTGTAGCATATTTAAATTTGTTTCAAGCGTTGTCACGAGAACGAAATTTTGAGTTGCTTCTGCCAATGCGAGGTGGAACATGCTGTCCCTCACCAATTTCTCCTCAAAATCTTCTCTTTCAGCTTCTACTTTTAACAAAGCTTTTTCCATATTTAAAAAATCCTCTTCATTGGCTCGCTCGCATGCCAATGCTGCAATTTTAGGTTCAATCATTTCACGTACTTCTAAAAAATGCATGATGGAGGTTGTCTTCATAAGATCTACAGGATCAAAGCTATATTCCATAACTAGCCGCTGATCGACATTTTGTACAAAACGCCCTCCACCTGGCTTTGAAATGATAATCCCTTCTGCTTCCAGTACCCGAAGTGCTTCTCTTAGTGATGTTCTACTGCATCCAAGCATAGAAGAAAGTTCCCGTTCTCCGGGAAGACGATCACCAGGGAGAATCTTCCCCTCTTGAATTAGTTCCCGAATTTGTACAACAATCTGTTCATAAATTCGTTCATATTTTACACCAGTAAATAAATTATTTTCCATAATACACCACCTTCTGACGACCACCATAATCGATAATAATAAAATTACTATACCATAATTTTCATCAAAGGTGTGCCACCTATTAAATATACTGTTACGATTGCCCCGTTAGTCCCTCTCCGTTTTATGTAATTCTAGGAATCGTACTATCCACATGATTTTTTAATAAAATGAAGACTTCAATTACTCCACAATATGTCCCGTTTTGTTGAATTAACGATTAATTTTCACTTAGAATTCCTGCATTATCTTTAATTAAAAAAAGCAACGAGCGCCGTTATAATACCAGCAATTCCACCAACAAATAGTGCAGTTAAAATCTTTTCTCGAGTATCCATTCTTTTTATTGCAACAATATCCTTTTGGGATTGCGCTCCAAATTCAACTTGTCTTAATACATGGTCTGCAAAAAATTTTAATAAATCACGTGTTTCTTTCCCATCTTTCATTACTGTATGTGAAGGTAATATTGGGCTTGCCAATAGTGCTGCCGTTACTGCCAACTCAGCAATTGTTTTTCTTTTCATTATGTTTCCCCATAGGTCAGTTTATGAAAACGCTAGGTATAAAATCCTAATCGTTTCTAGTAATATATCGGTCCATAATAGAAAAGTTTATAGCTTTTTTATATTTATTAAATAAATATAGTAGTAATTTATGAATTTAGTTAAAAATAAAAGGCACTATCAAGAGACGTTTGTGTTAACTTTGGAATAGTGAATATAAAAAGCGTCTTAAAAGATGCACTTAGTAGATTAAACTGCATAAATATAAAACCCCTACAAACCTTAAAGGCTGTAGGGGTTAAAGAGCACATATATCACAAAAATTTTGTTTATGAACAGCTTCCTGGCTGGCTGTTGCGGATTTTTGACCCTGTTTCACCTTTAAGTAGGTCGCCGCCAGTGGACTCGATAATTTCATCTGTTACGTTATTTGCAATTGCGTTGGATACCAATTGCAATAAGTTGTTAACATCCATTTGGGATTGTTTGAACTCTTGCACAATTGGTGTTTCATCGATTTCATCTTCGATTTTTGCAATTTTTTCTTCGATTAATTTTAGCGCTTTTTCTTTGCCTAGGTGCTGGAAATTAACCGCTTGTTTTTGCAGTGTTTTAAGACTCGCAATTTTTTCACGAATATGTTGGTTTTCATTGATTTGCTCTTCCGCTTTTTTGAAAAATTCAACTTCCTCCGTGTTGGCAATCATGTGTGCAATTTCTTTTGCTTTTTCTACGATTTCGTCTTTTGTGTAAAGTTTTGTTGTCATTATACTTCCACCCCATGTCGATGTACGACCTCTACAAACTCACCGCGTAATGAGTAAGATTTCGCCTCGAGTATTTTTACTTTCACAAGATGGCCCACTAATTCTTTCGGCCCATCAAAGTTGACTAATTTATTTTTTCTTGTATAACCAGCTAACACATCATCACGTTTTTTACTGCTGCCTTCAACCAGCACTTCCACCACTTGGCCTTCGAATTCTTTCAAAGCAGCCGCTGAAAACTCCTCAACCACCGCATTCAGGCGTTGCAGGCGTTCCTTCTTCACTTCTTGCGGAACATTGTCATTCATCTTCGCAGCAGGCGTCCCTTCACGTGGTGAGTAAATATAAGTGAAGGCCATTTCAAATCCAACTTCTCGATATAGATCAAGAGTTTCCTGGAATTGTTCCTCGGTTTCATTTGGATAACCAACAATAATGTCCGTTGTTAAAGCAACATCCGGAATGGCAACTTTAATCTTGCGAACTAATTCAAGGAAGTGCTCACGTGTATATTTACGTGCCATGATTTTCAGGATATCATTCGAACCTGATTGAACAGGCAGATGAATGTGTTCCACTAGGTTGCCGCCTTTAGCCAGCACCTCGATTAGATGATCATCGAAGTCGCGCGGATGGCTCGTTGTGAAACGGATGCGCGGAATATCGATTTTGCGCAATTCATCCATTAGATCGCCAAGGCGGTATTCGATATCCGCAAAGTCTTTCCCGTAAGCATTTACATTTTGCCCCAGCAGCATAATTTCCTGATAGCCCTGTGCTGCCAACTCACGCACTTCCTGGATAATTTCATCTGGACGACGGCTGCGCTCTTTCCCGCGAGTGTAAGGAACGATGCAATATGTACAGAATTTATCGCAGCCGTACATGATGTTCACCCAAGCTTTAATGGCACCATTACGTTGTTTTGGAAGGTTCTCGATGACATCTCCTTCTTTGGACCAAACTTCGATGACCATTTCCTTGGACATGTAAGCTTCTTTTAAAATGTGCGGTAGACGGTGAATGTTATGCGTACCGAAAACCATGTCTACATGTTGGTATGTTGTTAAAATTTTATTGACAACCGACTCTTCTTGCGACATACAGCCACAAACGCCGATTAACAATTCAGGATTTTGACGTTTATATTTTAATAGGTAGCCAAGCTCACCAAATACTTTATTTTCCGCATTTTCACGGATTGCACATGTGTTCAGCAGCACAACATCCGCTTCTGCAATTTGATCAGTGGGTTCATACCCCAGCTGCATGAAAATCCCGGCCATTACCTCGGAATCATGCTCGTTCATTTGACATCCATAAGTACGAATGAAAAATTTGCGACCGTTGCCCATTGCCAAAAACTCTTCATCAATATTGAAATCCTTGTGGTACTTGACTTCCTCTTTCCCACGCTTTTTCGCATCTTTCAAGGAAGGTGCCGTAATCACGCGTTCGAAATATTGACTATAATCTTTTTCAGGCTTAGCATTTGTAGGTTTTGGTTGATTCACTTGCTGACTCGCTAGTCGTTGTTCCTCATTCATTGAATCCAGAAACTCCTTTCAAGATTGGTTTCGTACATTCGAACCCCATTTAAATATTATAACGAATAGTAGGTAGAAAGAACAATAACGTGCGCTAAAATTAAAAAATATTTTAGAAATGGGAAGAATAAATGGTGAACTCTGGTGAATGTGCCAGTTGACTGGGTTTGCGAGCCTGCTGCTGTGAGTCTAGGCTTAAGGATGTTAACGAATTCGACACAATGCACTGAATTTTTTGGGTCCAGGCAAATCAAGTGAACTTGTTCTGGAGAGAATTAATTAATTGCACACAATGAACTCCAGATACTGCTCGGGATCATTCTCTTTTAAAATTGCAAGAAACGTAAAACAAAGCTGCACCACCGACTGCCAATTCATCTGATACCGCTCCTCAAATCTATACTTCGACAATCGCAAGACTTCCTTAAAAATCGTCTGCGGCTCCAACTCTTTCAACTCCAAATATTTCAGGAATGCGAGAAAAAGCTTGTGATCCTGCACCACAAGGGCCTTCTCCTCCACAAGCTTGTCAATTTCCTGCACATCCTGCAGCGAATTGGCCTTCCGAAACATCCTATCCAGCTTCTCATCCTGCTTCCGCTGCTTTACCGAGATAAAATCAATGATTTTGTTCATGTCGATACCCTCTTTTCTTTTGGGGGTGGGGTGTTGCTTCTGCTTTTGATAGTTACTTTTATATGAGTTTCTGAGAATCTCGCCACTTTTGCTGATATTCTCGCCACTTTTTGAATTATTTTAGCCACTTTTTGTCGAAATCTAGCCACTTTCTTCAATAATCTAGCTCCACTTCAAAAATTCACAAGTTATTCCCAATAATTTTCAATCAATTATATTACTTTTCTCTTGTTACTTTCTCCAAACATCTTCCGAAATCAAGTAGTTTTGAATTTCTTGTGAGAATCTAGCCACTTTTTGCTGATAATCTCGCCACTTTTCGAATTATTCTAGCCACTTTGTGTCGAAATCTAGCCACTTTCTTCAATAATCTAGCCACTTCAAAAATTCCACAGTTATTCCCATTAATTTTCAATCAATTATATTACTTTTCTATTGTTACTTTCTCCAAACATCTTCCGGAATCAAGTAGCTTCTGCTTTTGGTAGTTCCTCTAGTGTTAAAGTTCATTCTTCCTAGCAATTTACTAGCAGAATGCAGACTTTCAATAAAAAAGAAATCCCTAAATTCCCTATTTGAAATCCATTCACTAAACAAAACTCGATAATCATGCAACCCCTGATAGAGAGGCTCCTTTGATCTAATTCCGCAAATGCATAAAAACTTGCCTTGATTATACTCCATACTTCTCCCGCATCCACAAATCGCTCCCTTACGTAGCGGCGGAATTTCAAATCTCGGCACATAGATACTCGGTTTATGTAACCCCTGTAAGTAACTTGTTAGCATCTCATAATGAACTTGTGAGAGTGCGGTGTTGCTATACTTTAATAATAGCTTTTTTATTTCACTAGGCAAACCAATCGCATGGAAAATTGAAAATTCCTTTGGCACGTCCCCAATAACCGTGGAAGATTCGGCAATGATAACCGTTTTGTGCACCGGTAGTGACAAGCCTAAACGCCCTACGATTCTTTCAATCATCTCGGCATGGCGCTGCACCTGATCAAAAGGGCTCTGGAAACTCTCGACTTCCCCTGTTAATTTCCTTCGCAAAAACTGATGTTTGTCTTCTTCATACCAAATGGTTCCTGATACATTTTTGATTTCGAGGATAAAAATAAAAAGGGGGCATACAAATAGGGTGTCGATTTGATGCGAATTGCCGATGTCGTTAGTGGTTTCAAAGCTATGTATAAGAAGAGCGTTGGTCGGCACGGTGGATTCCTTCCACATTCGGTCCACCTTCAACTCCCCTCTGTAGCCGGCTTCCGCCCGTCGCAACAATGAAGCAACATACTCGTGCCTCGGGTGATTCTCATCAATCCTGCGTTTCATTGCATCCAAAACAATAATTTTCGAAGATAAAGTACGGTCAATAATGTACAAAAACAAACCTCGTTTCTAGAATCTATATTAAGATGTTATTAATGTGGTCATGGAAGAATTTAACTACAACAATGTTAACTTGTTTTCTACAAACCCTACAACAGTAAAAGGCAAAATAAATATTTGGTGTGTTTATTAATTCAAATTAAACAAAAATCCCTCCCAAATTAATGGAAGGGGTAAAACTAAATCTTATTCAACTCACTAATTCGCCTCGCAAAATGCAAAGCATGCGGACCATCTCCATGTATGCATAATGTTTGTGCATTAATTTTGATGAGTTTCTTTTGAATTGTCATGACCTCATTAGAGGAAATAATACCCCGTACATGTTGGAGCATTCCTTCTTCGCTTTCAATCAAAGCCTGTTTTTGGGATCGCGTGACTAAAGTGCCATCTTCGTTGTAATTACGATCGGAAAAGGCCTCTTCATAAACAGTCAACCCTTTCTCCTTGGCCATTTGAGCCATCAAACTTCCCGATAAACAATAAAGGATGTAATCAGGATTCAAATCAAACATCGCATCTATTACAGCGCCGGCCTTTTCCCTATCGTTCGCACTTTGATTGTAAAGGGCCCCATGCGGCTTTACATGATGAAGTTTTCCCTTCTCAATACCAACAAACGCCTGTAGCGCCCCGACTTGATAAATGATCATATTATAAATTTCCTCTGGGGAGAAATCCATATTCCTCCGCCCGAATCCCTGCAAATCAGGGTAGCCGGGATGGGCACCAATTTTCACATTTTTCTCGATTGCTTGCCGGACGGTCCGAGCCATAATCATGGGGTCACCTGCATGAAAACCACAGGCCACGTTAATTGAAGTCACATAATCCAATATTTCCAAATCATTACCTAAATGGTATGCGCCGAAACTTTCGCCCATATCACAATTAATATCTATTCGCATTATTAGTCCTCCACCAAACGAAACTTCACATTGCCGAACGTACGCAATTGGGCAATTTTATATAAATCTTCCTCATGTACCGTTCCGATAATTGGATAGCCGCCCACGGTTTGTGCATCGGCCATCAAAACGATCGGATCTCCACTCGCAGGAACTTGAATCGTCCCAAATTGAGTCGCTTCAGAAATGATGTCTTTTTTCTCTCGCAATACTAGTTTTTCACCTTTGAAATAATAGCCCATTCTGTTGCCGCCCGTGAATTGGTATGAATCCTGAAGAAAACTGTCCCTACTCTCCTGTGTAAACAACTCAAAATGCGGCCCCTTAAAAATATGGATCTCTATGGAGCTATCAAATTGTGGCCTGAATTTCGGCATTAGTCCTCGCGTGTTTGCAATCGGTTCGGTATCATGCCCGTACAAAATACTGCCCACTTCTAATAACTCTCCAATATTAGCAGTAGGATAATTCGACCTACTATTTAGGATAGGGTCCACCCTAAAGCCACCCTGTGGAATCAAATAAAGGATCGACCCTTCCACTGTCCCTTTTATCGATAAACGATCTCCTTTAAAAAGGCGAAAACTCTTCCAACAGTCAATCTTAACGCCATTATCAAAGTAATCTCCCCCTGCACCAGCGAGGACATATGTATGATCGCTTAAAGCTTCGAATTCAAACCCGCCATGAAAGATTTCCAAACAAGCAGCATTCGTGGAATTATTTAAAATTTGATTGCCCATTTCAAAGGAAAAGCGATCCATTGCACCCGAAACAGGGATACCTTGCGCACGATATCCAAACCTTCCTTTATCCTGGATGCTCGCATACACTCCATGGCGTGTCACCTTGAGTAGTGGCTTCATCTGCTACACACTTTCTTGTATAAATTGATAGTACTCTTGTTTCGTAATCTCATAAAACGTCACGATATCGCCCACTTGAAATAACGTGGGTTCATCCTTCCTGACATCGAATAAAGGATAGGGCGTCTTCCCGATAATATTCCACCCCCCGGGAGAATCTATCGGGTAAATGCCCGTCTGATAGCCCCCGATTCCTACAGAACTGGCATTCACCAGACTTCTAGGCTTCGTTAATCTTGGCACATGAAGGCGTGAATCAAGCTCCCCCAAATAGGGAAACCCTGGTAGGAAGCCAACTAAATGAACCACATAAGTTTTAGAAATATGTAATGAAATAATTTCTTCAGGTGATAAATCGGTAAACTCCATCACCCGTTCCATATCTAGCGCAAATTCCTCATCATAGCAAACGGGAACCCTTAATTCGCGCCCTACAGATGGATATTCGTTCATCCGCTCCGTTTGAATCAAACGCCACTGTTCAATTAATTCATCCTCATTAAAATTTTGCCGCCCTTTTAGATAAACGGTCACAGTAAAGTAACCCGGTACGGTTTCGACCACTTTATGATGGAGTACTTTACGGATAAATCTATTAAACTGCTGGACTGCCAGAAAACTTTCCTGTGAAATCTCCTCGCTGAATGCAAAACGAACCGTATACTGGCTGATCCACATCATTTTCGGAAACTCAATCATTGGCACAGCTTACCGTTTCCTCTATACATAACTCCACGCCTTTTATAAGATCGCGCACATTCCAGCCCGGGATTTTTCCGTGCTGAATAGCTAGCTCAAATGACGCCGGAATGTGAATAAAACCAGCTAACACGTTCCCCTGTTGCTTGGCATACGCCAATCCTTCGTACATAATGTTGTTGCACAGGTACGTGCCGGCCGTATTGGAGACTTCTGCCGGATACCCTTCTTTCTTCAACCGTTCAACCATTTTTCGAATGGGCAAGTTTGTTAAGTAGGCATCTGCACCATCTTCGTTAATTTTTGCATCGACAGGCGCAAATCCATTATTGTCAGGCTCGCCATCTTTCATATTGATGGCGATCCGTTCTGGTGTAATCTTGTAACGCCCACCTGCCAAACCCAAGGAAATTATCAGATCGGGTTGGACTTCATTTATATATTCTTTCAGTTGGTTCGAAGATTCTTTAAAATCCACTTTCATGATGCGCCCACAAATCTCGTAATCTTCTATAACTTTTCCATTCAGGGCTTCAACAACCTGCATTGTGGGATTTAATTTAAAATCCAGGAATGGTTCGAATCCTGTAAGTAAAATCTTTTTCATTTCAACATCGCCTCAATTGTCTGCATAATTTTTCGTATACCGAAAAATTAACAAAAAAAACTATTAATTTCAACAGTTTTCTGAAAATTAATAGTTTTCTTTCATTAAATCTATAACATTCTGTTAACTTCTACTGGCTACACAGTAAATCTCTTAATCGCCGTTGTGAGTGTGCGGATATTTCTTGAGATTTTTTGTATCTCGTCGTGAATTTCTTGGGTAGCTTCCAGTTGGTCGGCAGTTGAAGCAGATACTTGCTCAATCATTTTGGCATTCTCTTTCGAAACTTCGCTCAATTGCAAGGAGTTGCCCGCAACCTCTTTCGTATTTTCCGTGATGACGTTGATCGTTGATGCTACTTCACCGATATGAGGTCCAATCTCATTGACTGCAGAGACGATTTGCTGGAACTTGGATGCAGTTTGATTCGTTGTATCAATCCCTGTTTGTACCGACTGAAGAGCATTGCTCATGAATTGAACCGATTGCTTTGAATCATCTTGGATCTTTTTGATGATTTCTTCAATAACCTTTGTCGAATTAACCGATTGCACGGATAGCTTGCGGACTTCTCCTGCCACCACACTGAACCCCTTGCCATATTCTCCGGCACGAGCTGCTTCAATCGCCGCATTCAAAGCCAATAAGTTTGTCTGCTCGGCAATCGAATTGATCATCTGGATCACTTGCTCAATCTCTTTCGAATGCTTCACCAAAATTTGCATCATATCAAAGGATTTTTTCACAGCTTGTTCAATTTCATGCATTTGTTCATTATTTAACAACACAAACTCAACACCTGCATTTGCTTCTCTTACTGTCTGCGTTATATTTTGTTCAATAAAATCAATGCGCTCTGCAATTACGACAACGCCATTCGCAATCTCTTGTAAAGCTGTTGTGTTAAGGTTTAACTGTTCTGTTGACTTTGTTGTGGCACTTGTTAAATCGTAAGCATCATGTGAAATATGTATAGATGCTTTCGTTGTTTTTTCCGAAGCTGCCTGCAAGTGATCATTCGCTTCATGAACGGATGCAGCACTTCGCTGGACCGTTTTGAGCAATTCTTTCACTTCGGATGCCATTTGATTGTAGCTTAGCATCACTTCGCCAAGTTCATCCTTGGCGTCATATTTGGCAATCTGCGTAAAGTCCCCCTGTTGTGCTTGCTTCAACAACTTCTTCAGTTGGCGGGTTGGTAAATTTACGGAACGTGTTGCCCCGATACTTAAGTAAATAATAATAATCACTATAGCAATCGAAACACCGGTTAACAATTTGTAGCCGAAAGAAATATCTTCTTGGTGGGCTAATAACTGGCTCTCTGCCCGCGAAGTGACATAGTTTTCAATTTCCTGGGATAACGATAATATCTCGCCATTATTTCCACTTTCAAATGCAGCATCCAGCTCCCTTATGTAAAATTCCATTTTTGAATCAAACTGGTAATCCACTAATGAATCCTGTAATTCCCTAGCTTGATTCATATCTCCCATATGTATAAAAGTTTCCATTTCGGCAATTGCATTAATGGCCAAAAGTTTTTCGCTGTACATTTTTTCTGTATTGCTTTCCATCTTCCGTAGATAATCCATGCTAAAGATTGCAAAAATACAATTCGATAGAATACAAACAATCGTCAATACGATTAAACGGTCTTTCACCTGAATATAGCGTTTCAAACGCACTTCAAAGCAACTCCCCCACGCTGTAGTGCTTTAAGCATAGTTTAGTACTATAAAGTACCTATATAGATTTTGTTAAATTATTGTAAATGTTTAGGATTATTATAAATTAACTAAAATCTTTTTGAGATAAAGAGAGTGTAAGATTAAAATATTTACTTAGTAAAGTTAAGTTTAGAAGGAGATTTTTATAAAAATGGGGATAAGAATATAACAGATAAACAGCAAAAACAGTTTAAAATCGAGGCAAAAAAATTTATTGTGTTCATTTTCCATGTTGACTTTCGAATGTTTGAATGACTAAAACTCTATCCACATACTTAAGGAAAATTAGTTTTCCAACTACCTAGTGGAAATTACCTGAAAATTCTTTTTTCTATCTAATTAAAATACCTTCTAACTTCCATGTGAGTATCCAGTCTCCATCCTCACAATAAGTTAGAAGGTAAATTGATAATTTAGAAATTAAATAAATTGAAGGTGCCCACTAAAATTCCCATTGACTACCTGTTTTTGAAATTTCGCTGCCTGCAAGAGTAAAGAAAAATCGATTCCTGTATTGTAATTCATATCATTCAACATATAAACAATATCTTCAGTAGCTAAGTTTCCAGATGCTCCAGGTGCGAATGGACATCCCCCTAGCCCTCCTAAGGTTGACTGGATTTTTGTTACACCCTGTTGGATAGCCGTAAACGTATTGATCATTCCCATATTTCTAGTATCGTGAATATGAATTTGCAGATTCAGGTCCGGATAGGCTGACTTTACATCGTTTATCGTTTTCTTTACATCATGCGGATTTGCTACACCAATCGTGTCGCATAAATTTACTTCTTTAATCCCTAGTTTGATATAGTCTTCCAGGAATTCAACTACTCTATTATTGTTTTCTTTCATTTCAAATGGACAGCCAAATGTTGTTGATAAATCTAAACAAATCTTCAATTCTGGATAGGTATCCCTAATCTTGACAATTTCATTAAATGATTCCTCATGTGTACGATTAATATTTGCTTTGTTGTGTGATTGACTTAAAGAAACCACATACGATATCGAACAGACTCCTGCTTCGTTTGCCAGACTCGCTCCCTTTAGATTTGGAACTAGGGCACTGAAGTTTATACCTGGAAACTTTGACAAACAAATTTCTGTTAATTCCCTGCTATCTTTTAATTGTGGAATCGCTCTAGGACTGACAAAAGAAGTATGCTGGATGTTTTGTACACCTGATTGTACAAGCTTTTCGATAATGCTGACTTTGGTTTCTATTGGTATATATTGATCAAGATTTTGAAAGCCATCGCGGGGTCCCACTTCGTATACTTCAATATTTCGCATTATACTCTCCTTTATTTTAGTAAATTAGGGATAAATAATACTAGATCCTCAATATAAGTGATTAATAATAAGCCTACTATACATACAAGCAGATACATTCCTAAATGCTTATTTAATAAATCGTTTACCTTTAATCCATCTTTTAATTTGGCTGCAACAAATAAATTAACTCCTAATGGAGGTGTAATCATCCCAATACTCAGATTTACAATCATCATTACGCCAAAATGAATTGGATCAATACCATACTCTAGAATAATTGGTGTGAATATTGGAGCTACAATTAAAATCGCTGCATTTGTCTCCATAAAAGTACCGATAATTAGTAGTAGTACATTAATAAGCAGCAGTAAAATATATGGATTATCTGTGAGGCTAACAATAAATTGAGATAATTCTGCTGGAATTCTTGCTTTTGTCATAACATAACCAAAAGCTGCTGCTGCACCTACGATAAACATAATCATCGCAGAGTTAATAACTGCACCTTCCATAATGTCTTTTACAACATTTAATTTTAATTCTTTATAAACAAAAATACCTACGATTAATCCGTATAAACATGCAACCGCTGCTGCTTCTGTTGCTGTGAAAATACCGGAATAAATTCCACCTATAATAATTAATGGCATAAGCAATGCCCAAATTGCTTCTTTAAAAGTGCGTAGTATTTTAGCAAATGAAAATTTATATTCTACCTTAATATTTTTTTTACCATAAAGATATGCATATACAGACATGAGGAATGTTAATAAAATTCCTGGTATTATACCACCGCTAAATAGATCTCCAATAGAGGCTCCTGTTGATACGCCAAACGTTACCATAGGTATACTCGGCGGAATAATTGTCCCTAGAATCCCTGCTGCGGCAAGCGTAGTTACAGAAAATCGAATATCATAGCCTTCTTTTAACATTGTTGGTACTAAAATTGCACCAATTGCAATTACGGTTGCTGTTGAAGAACCTGAAATAGCTCCGAAAAAAGCCGCTGCTACGAAAGCTACAATAGCTAACCCGCCTGGTAATCCACCAACAATTGAATTAGCAAAGTTTACGATTCGCTTTGAAACTCCTCCTTTTTCCAAAAGCCCCCCTGCTATCATAAAAAATGGTAGCGCCATTAAGGAAAAAGAATCGAGCGATACAAACAGTCGCTGTACTAAGACGATTAAAGAAGTTTCTGAGAAGAAAAATACACTAATACCTGTTGCAATTAATAATGCAATCGCGATTGGCATACCTAATACTAGAATCCCTGCTAATCCACCGAATAAGGAAAGTCCCATTATAGATATACCTCACTCTCTTGTAGCGGCTTTTCGTTTTCTTCTGTCTCTGCTACTTTAATAAAATCAATCCAAAATACTTGAATTGCCCGATAAGTACTTAAAGCAAATCCAACAGGCAACGCTAAGTAGATCAAATAAAACTTAATTCTTAGAATTGGAGTAACTTGCCCTAAAGCATATGATTGAATAACAAATTTTACTGCAATACAGAATAATAAAGCGTAGCTTAAAATTAAGAGAATGCTAGCAATAACTGCCATTGATTTATTTAATTTTGGTGGTGCAAATGCTGAGATTACATCAATTCCTAGATGTGACTTTTTGCGTGTCACAATACTGATTCCGATCAAAATACCCCATATCATAAAGTAGCGAGATAACTCTTCCCCCCAAGTGATCGGGTTTGAGAGTACATACCGGCAAAATACACCAAGCAAGGTTATTATACTCATCGCTGTAAAACAAAAAATAGTTGAGTAGTTTTCGAACTTAGTAATAATTTTATCAACCATAAAAGTCCTCCATTCTATTTATACTTCAACAAAAAGTAAGCGTTAACATTTCAGAATATTAAAAATCATTTTGGATGGAATCGATTATTTCCTCATCTAATTGTGGTGCATATTGATTATAGATATTATCCCAAACTGCCTTTTTCATCACATCTTTATTTGGATTAGTAATCTCGAATCCTTTTGACGCTAAATCTGCAAGTGCTTTATCTTCGATTTCTTTATTTAAATCTCTCTGATATTTAGTAGTTTCTTTTGCAGTCTCACTAATTATTTCTTGTAAATCTTTTGGTAATCTTTCATATATATCTTTGTTCATCATAAATACAGCGGTAACATAGAATTCACTGCTGTTCGAGATATAAGGCGCAACCTCGTAGATTCTGGCCGTATACATTGAAGGAATTGACACACTCACCCCGTCAATCGTGCCATTTTGAATTGCCGTGTATACCTCGCTCCACCCCATCGTAATTGCACTTGCCCCTATTTCTTTATAGGAATCAATATGAATAGGGTTATCGTTTGCGCGAATCTTCATCCCCTTAAAATCTTCCGGACCTTCAATAGATTTTTTAGAATTCCATGTGTTAAAAAAGCCATTTTCCCAGTTAGCCAAACCCTTAATATCTACTTTTTCCAAACTTAATAACGCTTTTTCTCCAATTTCACTATCTAAAACTGCATGTGCATGCTCTCTATCTCTAAATAAAAATGGAAAATCAAAATTTTGGTACGCATCAGTAAATGAAGCTAGATTTCCGGAGTTTGCCAATGCCATGTCAACCGTGCCCATGGCTAAGCTTTCTACCAAATCACGTTCATTTCCTAATTGAGCACTTGGGAATATATCCACAACTAAACGACCTTCGGATTTTTCGTATACCTCTTCAGAAAACTTTTCTAAAGCTAGGTGATATGAATGATCTGTAGTTACAACATGGCCTACTTGCAAGTTATATACTTTGCTATCTTTCTTCGCGGCAGAAACTTCCGAGTCATTCTTACAAGCAGCTAAAGCTGTAGCCAATACAAGAAGAGATAACATCAAAAAGAGCCTTTTAACTTTCATATAATCCCCCTATTCATACTTTATCTAATTTCAAAAATTCCGAATTATTAGCACCCAGTTCTGGTCCTGCCCATTTTACCTTACCAGGAGAAATGCTTAATTTTGGCACAATACCTGGCATTTTTAATGGGCCAATTGGTGTTTCAATATCTAAAATCATTTCTCTTTCTTTGTAATGGGAATCTTCTATAATATCTTTCACACTATAAATTTTTCCTGCCGGGATACCATTTTCATTTAGTAAATCAACGACTGAGTCAATATCCTTTGATTTTGTCCATTCCGCGATAACGCCATCCAAGTATTCAGCATGTGAATTTCTTAAAGCATTTGTAGTAAATCTTTCATCATTTGCAATATCTTCTCTTCCGATTAGCAACATTAACCGCTTAAAAATTGAATCCCCATTTGCTCCTATTACAACATATTGATTATCTTTGCATTCGTAGGTATTTGATGGGGTAATGCCCGGTAAAGTACTGCCGCTTCTTTCGCGGATTACTTGTTTTCGATCATACTCAGGCACCAAACTTTCAGTTAGACTAAAGATAGATTCATATAATGAAACATCTACACATTGCCCCTCAAAATCAGAGTTATTATCTCTATAGTAAACTGCCATTAACGCACCTATAACTCCATATAAACCTGCAATGGAATCCCCGATACTGAGACCCACTCGTGTAGGCGGACGGTCAGGATATCCAGTAAGATATCTTAAGCCTCCCATCGCTTCACCGATTGATCCGAAACCTGGATATTTACTTTTGGGACCGTCCTGACCGAACCCTGAAATACGTACCATGATGAGCTTTGGATTAATTTTTTTTAGATCTTCGTAGCCAATACCCCATTCTTCCAATTTACCAGGCCTAAAATTTTCTATGATAATATCGATACCCTTTACAATTTCTTTTATAAAACGTTGACCTAGTTCCGATTTCAAGTTAATTTCCACTGATTTTTTGTTTCGTGACTGCACATACCACCATAAACTGGTGCCTTCTTCGACCTCTCTCCATACGCGTAATGGATCACCATCCTTTTCATTTTCAACCTTAATAACCTCTGCACCGAAATCTGCAAAAATTCTTCCCGCAAATGGTCCAGCAATTAATGAACCTAACTCAAGTACTCGTAATCCTTCCAACGCCGACTTTTGCAAACCTTTCACCTCTACTTGTCAAAGTGTATAAACACTTATAATTTAAAACTTACAACTTTTTTATTTGTTAACTCTTCCAAGACCGATTGTGGCCCTTCTTTGCCAATACCACTCTCTTTATAACCACCATATGGCATATGATCTGGTCTAAAATTTGAGATTTCATTAATATGCACACTACCTGCTTTAATCTCATCAATCGCTTTTAGTGCATTCGGTAAATTCGTCGTATATACACCAACTTGTAGGCCATACCTTGAATCATTTACCAATTCAATTGCTTCATTAAATGACTCATACGTAGTAACTAAAATGACTGGACCAAAGATTTCTTCTTTAAAAACCCTCATTTCCGGAGAAACTTTTGATAATAAGGTGGGTAAGAAAATTTGGTTTTCAATTTTACCACCAACCTCAAGATTTGCTCCATCATTCAGTGCTTCTTCAATCCACTCTTGAATGCGTTGGTTTGCATCTTTAGTAAATAAAGCGGATACATTTGTTTCTTCAGCAAATGGGTTACCCACTTTTAACAACGACACCTTATTTTTTAATAATTCAGTTAATTCTTTGGACAATTGTTTGTTTACAATAATTCTTTGAACTGAAATACAGGATTGACCATTTGCCCCGAATCCACCCATTACTAACTTTTCCGCCACTTCTTCCAAATTTTCAACAGAATCAATCACTGTTGCTGCATTTGAACCTAATTCTAGCAATACTTTTTTGTATTCGGCTTGCTGGCTAATTTTACGCCCGATTAAACTACTGCCAGTAAATGAAATAACAGCTATACGTGGATCTTTTACTATCGCCTCTCCAACTTCCACATCTCCATTTACAACCGATAACGCACCCATTGGCAACCCTGCTTGTTGCAATACCCAAGCAAGTACTATACTTGAGATTGGCGTGCCAGGGGAAGGTTTTAAAACAACCGTATTTCCCGCACCAAATGCTGGTCCTAATTTATGTGCTGCCAACAAAATTGGGAAATTAAACCCTGTAATTGCACCCACTACTCCGATGGGTTCATGTATAATAAACGATAAACGTTTGCCAACTCCCGACATTGCATCTAAAGGTAAAGTTTCTCCGTGTAAATTTTTTGTAGCCTCTGCAGAAAAACGAAAAGTTGAAATTGCTCTCGTCATTTCACCCTTAGCATCTTTTAAAGTTTTACTTGTTTCATAAACGATAATTTTTGCAATAGAGTCGATATGTTCTTGAAGGATATCGGCCGTTTTGGATAATATTTCCGCTCTCTCAAATAGAGTTAGTTTTTTCATACTAGGCAATGCTTGTTCAGCAAGAGAAATTGCTTCTTCCACATCTTGAATGCTAGATTTATAGAATGTAAAAACAGGTTGCCCATCGTATTGGAAGATTACATCACCCTTCTTTTCACCAGCTATATACTTTCCACCAATAAATTGGTGTACTACCCCTAGCTCATCCTGTACATTATTCAGTAGATTTTCAATAGCTTCCTGAAGTAAGACCTTCATTGAATCACCCCTCGTTTAAAATAATTTGACCATTATACGCTTGTTTAAAAATTGCCAAAAGCTCATCTTTTTCTAATCTCTTTGGTGAATTCGTTTGTAATCGTTCCTGAGTGTAACTACTTGCTGCTAATGTTTCTAACAAGCTTTCTTCAATTCCCAATTCTTCTAGTGTGATTGGAAGATTTAATCTCTTCTGTAACTGAATAATTTCATCAATAAATCGTTCAATTGTTTTCTCATTTGTGGCTTCTACAATATTTACATTACTCGCCAGTGTAACCAATGCCTCTTGGCAATATGGTGCGAGGTATTTCAATGTGTATGGAAGCATCAAACTATTTGATAATCCATGAGGTAAGTTGCAATATACCCCAAGTGAAAATGCCAATCCGTGTACCATACCGGCCCCATCCGTCGTGTTGAGAACCAAACCACCCATCATGCTTCCAATTGCCATCTCGTATCTTGCTTCTTTATTTGTACCGTCCTCGTATGCAGCCTCAATATGATTCCAAATTTTCTTTAACCCTACTAATGCCAACTCATTACTAAAATTGGAATTTCTTTGAGCAAGGTAACCTTCGATCACGTGGACCAAGGCATCTAAACCAGTATGAGCTGTAATAACTGGTGGTAATGTATAGGTTAAAGCCGGATCCACTACTGCTACTGTCGGGACAATATTCGGACTAGCGATAACACTTTTTAAATGTGTTTCTTCATCAGTCAATACAGCAAACTTAGAAACTTCAGATCCAGTTCCTGAAGTGGTTGATATCATTACTGTTGGTAGTCCTGGTGAAGGTACTTTATTAATTCCTACAAATTCTAAAAACTCTTTATCGTGTTTTAGTAATAAAGCTACCGCTTTTGCTAAATCAATGGCACTTCCTCCACCTAGGCCGATTACCAAATCTATATCAATACCCTTTGCAAGTTCTAATGCTGATTTAAAGTTACTAATTGTCGGCTCTGGCTTAGTTTCGTTAAAAATAGTAATATTAGCTACCGACTTCTGGATGCAATCAATCACTTTATCAACAATTCCAGCCGCTGTAAGTCCCTTATCGGTAACTAATAAAATATTTTTTGCACCAAATTCTTTTAATACATCATTTACTTGATTTAAAGCATTTTCTCCAATTAATAACCTCGTAGGAAAACATGATAAATGACTCATACTTATTCACTCCTATTTTTTTTATTAAAAACCTTTTTAAAGTAAGCAATATCGTTATTGATATGATCTACGATAACTTCCGCTGATTTCTTGGAATCTTTTGTTTTAATAAAATGACTAACCCGCTCATGATCTTCTAAAAAATTGTAATCAAGATCAAAATCCAAAAACAAAATGTTCCTGTAAAGCAAAATTAAGGATCTGATTTTTTCCATCATTTCGATTAACCGAGAATTTTTTGAGGCATATAAAATTAAATCATGAAATTTCGTATTAAGTTGAATAACAGTTTTATAATCTTTTTCGTTTAATGCTTCCTTTGTTTTTTCTAAGCAATCATCTAAAGCTACTATAAACTCCTCGGTTTGATATTCAGTTGCCCAATATACAGCAGAATACTCTAGACCTGAACGTACTTTGTAGAGTTCAACCAAATCAATCAGTGTTGGTTCATAAACCGTTAAAATCCCTTTATTATTAACCAATAAACCTTCTTGTTCAAGCATTCTTAAAGCTTCTCTAATAGGACTTCTACTTGTGCCAAACTCTTTTGCTAACTGAGTATCTATGAGTCTCGCATTTGGTGGATACTCGTTCGTCATAATCCTATTTTTTAATAAAGCATAGTACTGTTCATACAATGGCTGAACTCTTTCTAATTGTGCACACATACTGTTTTCCTCCTACAATATACTGTCGACAGCATACTATTATGCTAACACCCATAAAAAAACAATACAAGTATTTTTTTGCATTTTGTACAATATTTTTATCGCTATGTAGAAAATACAAACAAAAATCATTTAAAGAATAAGTGATTTTTTCATACTAGGGCAGCTTTCTTAATGCTAAGTAAATGTTTTTTAATAAATTTTAGCCATATAACAAAGAGGCTGGGACAGAAGTAAGAATTCTTTGAATGATGGAAGAATCCATATTAAGAAATTGATACTGTATAAATTGATTGGAGTGGAGGGGCGACTCCTGGGGGAACAGCACAAGGGAGAGACTACAGGCTCGAGCCGTGCCCGAGGATGCGCGTCCCCGCGACGGAAATCAATTTTAGCTATATCAAAAAAACATCATTTTCCCACTCG
>NZ_JAUHTQ010000025.1 GCF_030418165.1 Ureibacillus aquaedulcis | reverse complement strand
CTGGGAGGGTATGTTCATATCTGGGTTTCTTTGTTGAGTGAATGTAGAGAGCACTTCTCTTTAGGGATTATTACCAATTGGAGGCATATCATTCCGTTTGCTAAATTACTTACACATGCTTTGACCGCAAGTATGAGGACCATTTCGATGGGCGCATCTTCTCTGAATGCATTTCATTTTTTATTAATGAAGCATCATTCTGAGGAAATTTGTCTCCCAAAAGTGCTTCCTCCCCCTCTTGAAGTACTTTCCATATGAAAATCTTTACTCCAAAGTGCTTCATACCATGCATGAAGTACTTTTCTATTGAAATCTTTTTCCCCAAAGTGCTTCATCCTTCCCATGAAGTACTTTTCACATGCAATCTCTATACTCTAAAGTGCTTCACCCTCCTCATGAAGTACTTTCCAGATAGAAATCACTACTACCCTAAAAATCCAATAGGCTGCTCAACAATGAAAAAAGGAGAAAAACGGAATTCGTTTTTCTCCCCCTATTTCACGGAGCGGTTATTCTGCAGTCGGGACTGACACCGTGACTTTAAATAGATCCCCATCTACATCGATGGCTAACCGACCATTGTGCAGGTCCACGATTGATTGCGCAATGGCCAAGCCTAGACCTGAGCCATCTGTGTGACGAGAGGCATCTGCACGTTTAAAACGTTCCGTCAGTTCCTCCACATTTTCAGTGAGCTCATATTTTGAAACGTTTTTCACTGTAAACTCCGCTGTTGAACCTATTTGCTTTAAAGTCAGATAGATTCTTGTACCTTCCAAGGAGTACTTCATTGCATTTACAATGAGATTATCGAGGACACGCCACATTTTCTGTCCATCTACATAGGCAAATAGAGGCTGTTTCGGCATGGATACCCGTAATTCAAAACTTGATTTAGCAAGTTCTTCCTCGTGTTCCCCAATCAGTTGCTTCATTAGTAAAGTTAAGTCCAAATGCTGCTTTGTTATTTCGATATTGCCGCTTGCCATCTTGGACACTTCAAACAAATCTTCAATCAACGTTTTTAAGCGTGCAGATTTCTTATCCAGCACATCGATATATTGCTTACGCTCTTCGTCCGTGAGATTCGGATTTTTCAGTAAGTCCGTATACGTAATTATTGATGTTAACGGTGTTCTTAAATCATGGCTGACGTTCGTAATCAGCTCTGTTTTCAACCTCTCACTTTTGGCTTGCTCAGACATTGAATTTCTTACACCTTCACGTAAGGCATTTAAATTAGCTGCATGCTTTGCAAAAATTGATTTTCCTTTTACCTTGATTTCGGACGTTAAACGGCCCGCTGCCATCTCTTGCGTCTGCTTCATAATACGATTGAGATAGCCCATGTGGCGAAGGAATACAAAGAAAGCCGGTAATGCGATAAAGAAGAATAGCAGAATATAAATGATGACTAATTCTCCCCCACCAAAGCTTGCGCCAATAAATCCTATCCCCGCGAGGAAAGCAACCGCTAAAACACCAACTGTTTGCATACCGACAGATCGGTTTAAAAATAAATCCTGCATCCCATCCGATAAGCGATACAGCATGGCATGTTTGATTTGCTGTTTCACTTTTTCCTCGCTATTGATGGTATCCCATGTCCATATCGACCCCAATATAACGGTTGATACAGCAGCATACATAAAGAAAATATTCGTGGCTACTTCGAAAATAGCCATTATTAAATCCTGTCTGTAATAAAATAGATTCCCTATGGTATTGGATGTGCTGCTTATTAGTGCAAACGAAACAACCACCGCAATCACTATAAGTACTAAACGTACATCTATTGGCATGCTTAGGAAAATCTTTTGTAATTTCTCCAAATCTTCAAAGTGCTCCTTTGAAGGCTTTGCTACAGTAAATAATCCAGCAATCGCCAAAATTCCCGTAATCCAAACAATGCAGTATATAATCTGTGCCATTTTAAAGGAATGATATTCGAAAGCAAAATTGGAATCATTTTTTACCATCCAATTTGGAATTGAAATTGCACCTTCAAATTTCTCGACTTTTCCATTAATTCGAAGTGATTCATTCATATAGTTACTATCATAGCTATCAATATAAACAGTACCATTAACGGTCAAGGATGGGGTTTCATCTCCAAAATTCTCGTTATACAGATTATTTTGGTGTTGGGAACCTGAATCCAGAATTTCTCCCGTCTCTACATTGACAAAATGATAATTGAAATAAGTATATTCGTTCAGAAAATCTTGACGTAAACTTGCTTGTTCCGATGCATATTCATTAATGGCGTTTTCTTTCAGTTTTACGATTTTCTCTTCTACATACTCGTCACTTTCAAAGTTTTTCTTGATATCCGCAATCTTCGTGTCCCGCTCCGCCACGAGCATTTCCTTTAGCGATGAATCCTCTTCCGCTTGCATGATTTGATCGCTGTATTGCAGGCGGATATTATCAACTTGCTCAGTTAAAGTTCCATAATAATTACGATAGTTTTCAATCTCTTCCTGTGATACGCTGAGTTGCTCTTTTGCTGTTTCTGCATCGAACGGAGCTAGTACGTACTTCCCTAGCTGTTCTACATAGCTATCTCTCGACGATTCAAAATAATCCGAATCAAAGTATGAATTAAATAAGTAATTATGTGAATGATTGATAAATGTAATGACAGCAAAAGCTGACCACGCAATAAGAAAAAGAATGAGGAGCAATTTACCTTTGGTTTTCACGATCTTTCTCTCCTCCTCTAAAATAATTTCACTAATAAATCCATCGTTTCATCAATATGTTCATTTACAAACTGCCACGTTTTCGTAATTATAAAGAACAGACCGACAATACTTGCAATGAGACTCAACACGGTTAGGCTTGTCTCAATGTTACTTTTCAATTTTGTATCCAATTCCCCACACAACCTTTAAGTACCTAGGATTTTTCGGGTTTGTTTCGATTTTTTCGCGGATTTTCCGAATGTGTACGGCTACCACATTTTCCGCATTATAAGCTTCTTCATTCCAAACGAGCTCATAGATTTCATTAATCGAGAACACACGCCCTGCATTTTTTAATAATAGTTCCGTAATCTTGTACTCAATGGGTGTTAGTTTCACTAATTCCCCATCTAAGCGTACTTCTTTGGCTTCCATATCAATCGCCAATCCGTTAACCTCTACCTTGGATTGATGTTGTGCGGTCCCGTTATAGGTTCCCAGCTGAACATACCGTCTTAGCTGCGACTTCACACGGGCGAGCAACTCAAGCGGGTGGAATGGTTTGGTAATATAATCGTCTGCACCTACAGAAAGTCCATGAATTTTATCGGTATCTTCTGCCTTCGCACTTAACATGATGATGGGAATATTGCGTGCGTTGCGAATTCTAAATGTAGCGGTTATTCCATCCATGTTAGGCATCATGATATCCAGGATGATTAAATGAACTTCATTTTCTTCCAGTAAGGTTAATGCTTCAACCCCATCAGCAGCTTTTAATACGTTATAGCCTTCATTTTTTAAATAAATTTCAATCCCATCACGAATGTCTTTGTCATCATCTGTAACGAGCACTGTTAATTTCTCCACTGCCCTCACCTCAACTTTTTCTTATGTACTTATCATAAAACTCGAATCTTAATTTATAGTCTGTATAATTCTGAAGAAATTCTTAAGATTATGGTTTATTTATATGTATTTGAAAAATACAAATCCTTATAAATACTACATCCTTTTACTGACATTTCCATTTTACTTTATTTTAAATACGAAACTAGCATTTTTTAGAGAAAATAGGGTTCGTCAATTTGGAGACAGGGGTGCTTCGGGAGCATAGTTGGTGGTTGCACCGTTGACTGTTTACTCCGAAATGGATTGGGTATAGAAGAGTATTCCCATCAATAATTAGAAGGAGTGAAGAGATTGGACAATAATCGCTACTGGAATGGATTTGATTACCTTTGGGTCAAACTGCCTGATTTTTTATTAGCACTATTAGTTTTATTAATCGGATGGTTGATTGCAAAAGCAATCGAGAAGGCAGTTTTGAAAGGGCTCCGCAAAACGAGTCTGGATGACAAGGTTTTCCCCAATAATGCAAATAGAAAATATTCTTCTGAAAAAATAATCAGCAAGATTATTTATTATCTACTGCTGGTGTTCGTCTTTATCTTGTTCTTTAACATCCTGGATCTGGATACCATCGCTTCACCATTAGTTGGCATGTTCTCATCCATTATGGCTGCGATTCCAAGCATTCTAAAAGCTGCGCTGATTCTACTCGTTGCATGGCTTATTGCTACTGGGCTGAGCATGTTGATCAGAAAAACCGGCAGTACGCTGAAAGTTCATGAAAAGCTGCGCAAATGGAATTTAACAGATGATAAAGGACAGCCTGCCAATATCATGGATCAAGTGGCTAAAATTGTCTTTTACCTGACTTTGCTGCTTTTCCTTCCAGCTGTATTGGGTGCTCTAAACCTAAACGGCATTGTTGGCCCGTTCACCGGCATGCTGGAAAGTATCCTGGCATTCCTGCCTAAACTTCTTGCAGCAGCACTTATCTTATTGGTAGGATGGTTTATCGCGAAAATTGTCCGTGATATTGTAACGAATTTCCTGCAGGCTGTCGGAAGTGAAAAGTTAACGGCAAAACTTGGGTTAACACGACTATTGACTGGGACAAGCCTGGCATCCGTCATTGGTACAGCCGTATTTGTCCTGATTCTCATTCCTACGGTCATCGCGGCACTCGAGCGTTTGGATATTGAAGGCATTTCCCAACCGGCGATTGCCATGCTTAATGATGTCCTGACGATGCTGCCGAATATCGCTGTCGCAATTTTCCTGGTATTGATTGGCGTATGGCTTGGAAAATGGGTACGCAAATTCATTTCTACTTTACTTACGCGCATTGGATTCAACTCTTACTTCTCCGCTTTGGGACTAGGCAAGTCTGCTGCTGCAGGCAATGGTTTAAGCTTCTCCCAACTCATTGGCTATATCGCGGAAGTAATTATTGTTCTGTTGTTTGTGGTACAAGCCCTTAATATTCTTGGACTTGAATTTATGGTAACTTTGGCAACAGGTGTAATTGCCTACCTGCCTCATGTAATTGCAGCTCTTGTCATCCTTGGTGTAGGCTTGTGGCTCGGCAGTCTTATCAAGAAACTGCTCAGCACCGTTCTTCAAGGACCGCATTATAAATTCCTGGCCAATGTCGCACAGGCGGCGATTATCGCCATCTCGATCTTTATGGCACTAGACCAGCTCGGCCTTGCTGCTTCCATCGTCAATGCTGCGTTTATTCTAACTCTTGGCGCACTTGCACTGGCGTTTGGCTTATCATTTGGTCTTGGCGGAAAGGATTTTGCAGCCAAGTATCTTCAAAAGCTGGATACTAAAATTGAAGGAACTACCATTAATAAAGATGTCGATACAAAAAAAGTTATGAAAGAAGCAATGACTGACATGAAACAAGGCACTGCTTCGAAACCAGTCGATAAACCGATACCTCCAACAAACACAAATCCGGTAAACGACCCGTTGAATCCACTCAATAATGGGCTGGATGATTTCAATAAATAAAAAAGACTAAGGCAGCTATTTAGCTGCCTTTTTCATGTTCTCTAGCGATGCAATTTCGAACTATAGAATAGTTTTAAAACAGGATAAAGTCAAAGCAGCAACGAATAGTATGGATCTAACCTTACCCTAAATCCTATTTTCTCGCGCCTACCGTTAATACAATAATGCCGCCCAATAATAGTACAACGCCAACCCATGAAGTGGGACTTAAATATTCGTTTACCAAAAAGACCCCGAGTAATGCGGCAGTTAAAGGTTCAGCTAAAGATAGTGTTACGGCAGAGGATGAAGAGATTTTCTCCAACCCACCCAAAAATAGCAGGTAAGCTATACTCGTTGCGGCCAGACCCATAAATAGCATCGGCAATAGATTCTGTCCCTCAAATGCCCACAGGACACCATCACCCGAAAATGGCAATAGCAACAAGGCACATAAAGTGAATGTCATTGCCACTGCCGGAAGCGTTTCTTCCTTCTCTGTTAATTGCTTGCTACAGTTCGTATATAACGCAAACATGAGACCTGCACACAATGCCAAAAGAACTCCGACGGGATTCACGGAAGCTTCTCCTCTATTTACAAATAACAAAATACACCCAATAATGGCTAGTGCAGTTGCGATTCCCCAAACCCGATTTGGTTTCCTTTTCCAAATCGCCCATTCTACTAAACCTGAAAACACTGGGGAGCTCCCAATTGTTATGACCGTCCCTAAAGCAACACCGGTAAATCGGACAGAGGTGAAAAATAGAGATTGGAACAGTGCGATAGTAAGGGCTGCGAGGATTGTCCACTTCCACGACCATGCCTTAAAACTAATTTTCCTCATAAAAAGAGCAACCAAGAGCAATACCCCTCCCCCAATTGCCGACCGGACTGCTGCCACGGCAATAGAAGAAACATCGGCTTGCAGGAAAGTTTGGGTAGTGCCCACCGTCCCCCAAAGCATTGCCGCTAGTAAAACAAATATGTATGCATATAAATTCATTTACTACACTCCTTACTATTTACTGTTTTTATTTCAATTAGCACAATACTATGTGGATCTCCTACTTCAACCGGCTTGTTAAATTATACCAAAGGGACCAGGCAATCAACTACCATACTTTTGTCGGTAATAATGGAGCAATAAACTCCGAGGGCTAGTCCAAAGGGTATTTGTCTTGTAGCGTTTTTAAAATAATCACTTATAATAAAAATGATGAAACTTTCGTTTTCGCAATGCTCGAATAACGGGAGCAACTTATTTGATAATAAAATGGAGGTTACCATACATGTATAAAACTGTTGCCGAAACTGCTAAGGACATTTCGATGCCAGAAGAACAAGTACTTCGTTACATCTATACCGGCCGAATCAAAGCAGTGCATGATGGAACACAGTACCTCGTAAACAGTGCCCAATTCGATACGTATCATGAGCAATTGGAACGTATAAAAGAAGAAATTGAAATTTGGCGCAACACCCCTATCCCTGAAGATCCCGATATTAAGGACGAGGACTAGTTGAATCTGTGTTATAAAGAAAGCAAAAAACATCTTGAAGCGAAAAAAGTTACTTTTCACGCTTCAAGATGTTTTATATTGTTACGACAAAACCCGCACGTTTGCCGATAATTTCTGCATAGTCTTCCACCATGACACTGGCTGTTGGATACATGCCCGCTCCCGGCCCAACTAGTGTAAGTGTTCCAATATAATTCGTTTCCATGGTAACCGCATTAAAGACATCATCGATTGGATAGAGCGGATGCTCTTTATCTACCAGCATTGGCGCGACTTTTGCATAAAGTGTACCATCTTGATGCTTTTCAACCTCTGCCACATGGCGATAGCGCAGACCATTTTTTATAGATTGGGCCACTTCTTCTGCAGAAATACTGTCAATCCCAACTACTTCTACATCTGCCCAGTTCGGTTGATCGCCAAACGCAAGTGAAGATAAGATCATCAGCTTCTTAAATGCATCTTGACCTGAAACATCATTATAAGGATCTGCCTCTGCATAACCGAGTAATTGTGCCTCTTTTAGGGCTTCTTCAAACGACCAGCCTTCAGCCCGCATTTTAGTTAAAATATAATTTGTTGTTCCATTTAAAACACCCTGAATTCTAGAAACATTATTTACCAACAGTATATTTTTCATTGTTTTGATTACCGGTACACCACCAGCCGTTGTTGCTTCATATCCAACAAATACACCATTCTGTCTTGCTAGTTCCTGTAACTCCAGTCCCCATTTTGCGAACATCACTTTGTTGGCAGTAATGACATGGCACTTATTTTCAACAGCCTTCTTTAAATATCCATATGCAGGTTCCTCGTTGACAATTGCTTCGAAGACTACCTGAATTCCCTTCACGGAAAGGCAATCGTCAATGCTGTCTGTTAATAAATGTGCTGTTCCTGGAACTCGTTCCTTCGTTGTATCCCGTACCAAAATCTTGGCTACTTCCAATTCCAGACCTAATTTATCACGAAGCTCTTCACGTTTTTCATTCAAAATATGATATATTCCCTGACCTACCGTGCCAAAACCTAAGATGGCCGCCTTAATTGTTGCCATTTCTATACTCGCCTCCATCTTCACTCTACATCTTTGCATATTTTAGGCATCTACGAATCTTAATGTATTAGGAAGGTGCTTTACGATTCCTTACATTATCTTACGCCAAACTGATATAAGTAATTATCAGAATAAAAACAAATAATTCGAAAAACTTAACTTAAGAGAATTTTACTTTAATTTTGAAAGGAACTCAAGAACATTCTTCCTAAGGTGGACAATTGTTTTTTTAAGCAGGTCAAAAAGGTTCATAAATATTTTATAAAATACTATATTCTAATATCTTTTTCCAATAATGTATCTTTACCTATATCTTCCTTATATAAAATTAAAAAAGTATCCCTTATATCCGAGATACTTAATTAATTATTATATCATAATACTTACTTACAATCAGATTGTGTGCTTTCTATTATATCCTGGTGCTGTTTGTTAAATAGGAGATATTAGGACGCTTTATTCATGGCATGCTCACAAAATTTACTAACGACTCCGTTAATGAGCAGCATTTCTTTACCTGTAAAGATAGGTACTCCATATGGACGATGAACAAGCTGAAATTGACCATACTCTAGATGCCACTCTTTTGCTGGTAAAATTAGATGCTGATCTTCAAATTCTTTATATGCATCATAAATTTCTTTAATATAATAATTGCTTTCTAAAAAAGCTGTGGTTTCCTCTTTAAATGCTGTATGTCCAAAATGTTTAAACCAAAGATTATCCACCGCAACTAATAAGCGCTGAAGTGAAAACGAATTAATGAATGCTTCCTTTTCATTTAGTTCATATATAAGAAATGCGGCGATATTCTGCGCACTATAGATATTTCCCATTTAACAAAACTCCTTTTACACCAGTTGGGCAATCCGATTAGTAAATTGCTAGTGATTGATTATTAATTCCGACCAGTTTGCTTTATATTAATAATTATACAAATCAGATATCTCTATGTCAACAAAACTTATAAACATACTCGGTTTTAAATAATCGATAGCCGAATGAATGGCATTTGATAGAATCGGCGAAATATCCGCTTCACGAATGAAATGAAAGGTGAATTTCGCCCATTCCTATTTTTACTTAAACGTTTGCTTGTGATAGAGATTCAATTGCTTTTGTTAAAGACTGCTCCAGATCCGCAATAATATCCTCTATAGCCTCTAGTCCAACCGATAAACGAATGAGCTCTTCAGACACACCTGCCACCTTCAGCTCTTCTGGTGATAGCTGTTGGTGTGTTGTTGAAGCTGGATGAATAATTAAAGATCTGGCATCCCCTACATTGGCCACATGGGAGAATAGCTGTACATGATCAATCACTTTACTTCCCACTTCACGGCCACCTTTAATGCCAAATGTAAGCATAGAGCCGAAACCATTTTTCAAGTATTTTTTCGCTAATGAATGCGATGGGAAGTTTTCTTTGCCTGGATAATTGACATATTCCACGAATGGGTGGTTTTCAAGGTATTGTGCAACCTTCAGTGCATTTTCTCCGTGTTTTGTATAACGCAAATGAAGCGTTTCTAGACCTTGCAGGAAGTTAAATGCACTGTCTGCACTCAGGGTTGGTCCAAAATCGCGCAATAATTGCACACGCAATTTTGTTGCAAAGGCGGCACCTGCAGTATCAATGCCGAAACGTATGCCATGATAGGACTCGTCTGGTTCAGTGAATCCCGGGAAACGTCCACCTGTCCAGTCAAACTTTCCGGCATCTACTACGACTCCTCCAATTGTTGTTCCATGACCACCAATCCATTTTGTTGCCGAATGTACAACAACATCTGCCCCGAATTCGATTGGGTTCGATCCGTATGGGGATGGGAACGTATTATCAATGATTAACGGAATTCCATGCGCATGAGCAATTTCCGCTACTCGTTCAATATCCAAAATGTTGAGGCTCGGATTACCGACTGTTTCTGCAAAGATTGCTTTGGTTTTGCCCGTAATCGCCGCTTGGAAATTCTCTGGATTGCTTTCATCTACAAATACAGTTGTAATGCCATAGCGTGGCAGTGTATTTGCAAATAGGTTATACGTACCGCCATATAGCGATCCTGCCGAGACAATCTCATCACCTGTACCAGCGATGTTCAAGATAGAAAAAGCGATGGCCGCGGCACCTGAAGATAAAGCAACTGCAGCCGACCCTCCTTCAAGCAAAGCAACACGTTTTTCAAAGACATCAACAGTCGGGTTCATAATGCGTGAATAGATGTTTCCGGGTTGTTCCAGGGCAAACAATTTCCGTGCATGCTCCGTATTTTCAAAAGCATAGGCAGTCGTTCTGTAAATGGGTACTGCGATTGCTCCCGTCACTGGATCAGGTGTTTGCCCGCCATGAAGCAATTGTGTTTCCGGTCGTTGTTGTGACATGTTTCATTCCTCCTAAATTAGAATCGATGGGGTGATCTTTTTATTGAGGAGGACCTTATGGAAAAACAAAAGCCCTCTTCTAAGAAGAGGGCTGCAAAGTTGCAATTTTTCCTCCCCTTATCTCTCAGATCTAATCAAAATCTGTAGGAATTAGCACCTTTGCGTAAATACGCCGGTTGCTGGGCATCGTAGGGCCTAGTCCCTCCGCCTCTCTGGATAAAGGTATTTGATTCATGTTCCATCGTTAGAAATTACTATAATTCATAGCATTCAACTCTGTCAACTACATTTTAAAAATATTTCGAAAATATCAGAAACATCTTATATAATCATAGAGTATATTGTAAAAAGCGTTCTTTTGAAAGGAGTTTTCACTTTGCTTTCCGCCATTCTTATTGTACCTATAGCAGGCTATTTCATTGGCTGCATTCACGGCTCCAATATTGCAAGATTATTATCAGGCGTCAACTTAAAGGAAGTTGGCCATGGCAATGCAGGAGCATCTAACGCTACCTTGTCCCTGGGCTGGAAATATGGGCTTCTCGTTGCATTGATTGATATCGGAAAAGGAGCAGCGGCTGTTGTTTTATTGCGTTTATATTTAATAAACTCTGGGTCCTTTACCGTTGAACAGACTTCCCTTTTGCTCTACCTAATTGGGGCATCCGTGATTCTTGGCCATAACTTCCCAATCCATATGAAATTTCGTGGTGGAAAAGGAACGGCATCCCTAATAGGCATTTTTATTGCTCTTGAATGGAAATTTGGACTAATCGCCGTACTCGCATTTGTAATAGCATCACTTCTAACGAATTATTTGCTGATTGGCGTTTTCGTTTTGTATGTGATCTTTGCACTAACCGCCCTAATATTTGAGCAAACTATATGGCCTTTTATCATTACACTGGCACTATTTTTAATTGCACTTTATCTTCACATAGAAAATATCAAGCGTGTACGCTCAGGCACTGAACCGAAAGTTACATCGGCCTTTAAGAAGAAGGGTTGAGCTAACACTCGATAACCTTTAGAAACGCTTCTTCTTTGAAAAAATAACAAAATATACTAATATAGCCTTATGAAGCATTTTGCTCTATAAGGCTTTAAATTTGCAATTTTTAAGGGGAGGAAATGAAATGTCAACAAAAGATTTATTGCGCAGCCATACATCCGTAAGAAAATATACAGGTGAAGCAATTCCAAAAGAAACCGTCGTGGATTTAATCCAGACAGCTCAAATGGCAGCCAGCTCTCACTTTGTACAAGCCTATAGTGTGATTTGGGTGACGGATGAAGAGAAAAAGCAAAAACTAGGTGAGCTTTCAAAAAATGATTTTCAATTTAAAACAGCAGGTGCCTCTTTTCTTTTCTGTGTCGACTTTAAACGCCTCCAAGCAGCGGGGCAAAAACAAGGTGTGGACATTGTGGCAGATAGTGCAGAAAATGTACTAGTTGGGGTTGCAGACGTTGGCATATTCGCCCAAAACTTCGTGATTGCTGCCGAAGCTGCCGGCTACGGGATTTGCTATATTGGCGGAGCTCGAAACAATCCAGAGGAAATCAGTGAGTTGTTCAACTTACCAGACTATGTGTTCCCGCTATTTGCGATGACAATTGGTACGCCGACAAAACGCAATGAAACAAAACCACGTCTACCTGTAGAAGCCGTTCTGCACGAAAATGGCTATGATGTGGAAAAATACGATTCACTGCTTGATCAATACGATGGAACAATGGAAGAATACTATGCGAGCCGCAGCTCCAATCAGAAAATGGCCAACTGGACAAAACAAATGGCAGATTTCCTGGTCGAACAAAGACGACCACATATGAAAGAATTCCTGGCTTCTAAAGGATTTAATTGGAAGTAGATGAAAATTGGTGATACCGAAGGCGAATGAAGAGTTTGCCTGGGTATAACTTTTTTTACCTCATTTTTTAATAATCTCGCCGCTTTTTGTCGAAATCTAGCCACTTTCCTCAATAATCTAGCCATTTGAAGTTTCACACTAAAAAACCCAAACCAACACGTTGGTTTGGGCTAACTTTTAATGTGTTACAATGCCTTCAATCCTGATTTCTTTTATCGGCAGGAATAACTCTTCTGTCGCATAATACGTAATGGCTACACGGTCCCCTTCTTGTAAATAAATCGCTAAAGGTGCGTTTTGTGAGCTGACAACAAAGTTTTGACCTGTATTTAGCAGGAATGAAACAATCGTGTAATCCCCGACACGCTCTTTATAGACACGCACAACATCTCCGAAAATTGTCGCTTCTTCTGCATTCGACGTTCCATCGACCGTTCCGCCACCGCGATTTAACGCTGTCTTATATTGCTTCAAGGCTTCGTTCGGTGTTGTACCGTATGCTGAAATCTCGGGATTGGCAGCTGAAACAATGAAGTAGTTTTGCAAGAATCCATTTGAATCCAATACAGGTGCAAGCCAACTTGCTTCCCCATAGAAGTTATAAAGGATAGGCATTTCACCTTGCCACTCTTTTTCAATAAATTTCTTTTCAATAATATCCAATGCCCCTCGTGAATCCATATAGGATTCCTCTAGGTTGCCGGTATAATAGGTTGATTCGCCTGTGCGGGCATCTGTCAATGAATACCCCAACATAGAATCCACGCCTTCTTTCGGGCTTGTAAAGTCTGTGAAGTAATACATTTCTCCGTTTTCGTTGAAGATAGGACTTACATTTGCTTCCGTTCCTTCATCTGAAGGCAGTCTTACATCTTTTTTGCCAAACAGACTATTCCAGAACCCATGGACATACTTCCCGAAGTAGCTATTCTGTAGACTAACCGATTCCGGTGAGACTGCTCCATCGATAAACTCGGGCACTTCATCCAAAGTTAATACTTTAGATTCTCCTGTCGCTGCATCCACCATCACGATTCCTTTTACATCAAAACCATTACGTGCAGAAATAAAGTCTCCATATGAACGAATATAGAAGGGTTTCCCTTCATCGTCCACTTCTAGCTGAGGTTCTCCGTAGAAGATTAATGTAGGATTCTCCAAACGAATATGACGTTCCAGATTTTTATTGAAGTAGGCAGATGGTACATAGGCCATTTCTGCTTTAACAAATTTCGGATTATCTGTTGAATCTGTTGCACTCATTGTAAAGTATCCAGGAGTTGTTTCCCCGTTAAACCATTTGAATAACCCTGAAAATTCCACCGGTGCAATGTAGACATACTGTTCATTGACCTTTTGAATTTGTAAACTTCCAAGCTCATAGTAACTTGTATTCGGAACTTGCCCAAAAGCTTTTTTCATTTTATTCTGTGCAAATCGAGGAGGAACACTAGCTGGTGTTTGTGTTTCATCGAATGGTTCAATCTCTACCTTTTCTTCCATTTTGGCAGATTCATATTTTTCATCTGCATTAAAGAGCGGTGCACAAAGCATAAATGCAAGCAGGATCAAGCTCGCCAAAAACACAAATCCCTTAAAGGTTTGTTCCACTCCTTTGCAAAGAAGTGTACCAAGCAAGGCAATAATCGGTAATACGTATGCAAAAATTGTCCAATGCAAGTCAATCTTTGTAATATAAATAATTGTAAAACCTACGATAAAACTAGCAATTAGAACCAAAATAATTGAATTTATAAGTTGCTTATTCGTAATTTCTCCATTATGCACCTTCTTGGATAGAGGGACAATGAGAAGCGTTGCAATGACTGAGGCTATTAGCGCCATTATTAATGTTTGAGCCATTCGAACCATCCTTTCTTATATATTCTTCTACGGAATAGATAGCTATATAGTTTCATAAATATTAGTCAATTTAGTTTCCTGGATTATTCCGCTATTCGAAGCAAAGTGATACAATATAAGCACTAATTTGTAAGGAGGATTTATATATATGAAAGAACAAGTAATCGAACGATTAATTCGCTATGCCAAAATCGATACTGAGTCAAATCCTGAAAGTTCAACTACTCCATCTACAGAAAAACAATTTGATTTACTTAAGGTACTAAAAGCTGAGCTGGAGGAAATTGGGTTAACAGAAGTTACATTAGATGAAAACGGCTATTTATTCGCTACTTTACCAGCAAATACAGACAAAGAAGTTCCAACGATCGGGTTCTTAGCGCACGTTGATACATCACCTGATTTTTCAGGAAAAAATGTAAATCCTCAGCGTATCGACAATTATGATGGTGGAGATATTCAGTTAAATAATGAACTAATTATGTCTCCCAGCTACTTCCCGAACTTAAAGAATTATGTAGGGCAAACTCTAATTACAACGGATGGCACGACACTTTTAGGTGCTGACGATAAAGCGGGGATTGCAGAAATTATGACAGCCATGGAATATTTGGTGCAACACCCGGAAATCAAACACGGGAAGCTTCGTGTAGCTTTCACACCGGATGAAGAAATTGGCCGCGGTCCGCACAAATTCGATGTAAAAGCTTTTGGTGCCGACTACGCTTATACTATGGATGGCGGTCCATTAGGAGAATTGCAGTTTGAGAGCTTTAATGCAGCAGGCGTTAAAGTGACAACTCGTGGAACAAGTGTACACCCAGGTTCTGCAAAAGGGAAAATGGTCAATGCGATTACACTCGCTATTAAATTCCAGAACTCCATGCCGGCAGATGCTGTACCTGAAAAAACAGAAGGCTACGAAGGTTTCATTCACCTAATGAATTTTAATGGCCATATTGAAGAAGCAAAACTTTCTTATATCATCCGTGACCATGATCGCGAAAAGTTTGAAGCAAAAAAAGCACATTTCCTTGAAGTAGAGAAAATGGTGAAAGAGAGATTCGGCGAGAATTCAATTACTGTTGAGATTGAAGATCAGTACTATAACATGCGCGAAAAAATCGAGCCAGTAAAAGAAATTGTTGACATTGCCTACAAGGCGATGGAAAATTTAGATATCTCCCCAATTGTTGAACCGGTGCGTGGAGGTACTGATGGTTCTCAATTATCGTATATGGGATTACCTACACCTAATATCTTTGCAGGCGGGGAAAACATGCACGGCAAATTTGAATTTGTCTCAGGGGAAACAATGGAGAAAGCAACGGAAGTTATTTTGGAAATTGTCCGGTTATTTGAAGCACAAGGTAAATAATATACACTGCGAAGTAAGAAAGAAAACCTTACTTCGCTCTTTTTAAAAGAGGATATATCTGAATATTAAGTCACCTTAGAGCAAGGAATCCTATTGCGCTTGTGCCAGAGTAAAACTTGGTATGAAAGTAGGTTATTAGATTGAAAGAAATTGCTTTAGGAATAATTGCTAGCATGTTTTTCGCGGTTACATTTATCTTGAACCACTCTATGGAACTAGAGGGCGGAAGTTGGTTATGGAGTGCATCTTTACGCTTTTTCTTTATGCTCCCCTTTCTTCTGATTATTGTGCTCTCTCGTAAAGGATGGAGACCTCTAACAAATGAGATGAAATCCCAGCCATCCAAATGGTTGCTTTGGAGTTTTGTAGGATTTGTTTTATTTTATGGACCACTAACATACGCTGCTGCCTTTGGTCCAGGATGGATTGTTTCGGGAACATGGCAATTCACAATTGTCGCGGGTGTTCTATTGGCTCCATTGTTTGTGACAGTTGTCGGCGATAAAAGCATACGCCAAAAAATCCCTGTTATCTCTTTACTCATCTCCACAGTAATTTTGATAGGTATATTACTAATTCAAGTTCCACAAGCACAATCCGTATCTCTTCAAACGTTGATGCTCGGAATTTTGCCCGTTATTGTTGCAGCCTTTGCCTACCCTTTAGGAAATCGTAAAATGATGGAAGTTTGCGGGGGAAGGTTGGATACCTATCAACGCGTTCTGGGAATGACCATTGCCTCCTTGCCGGCATGGATCATCCTAGCTGTTTTTGCACTATTTACTGTAGGACTTCCCACTACAAACCAAGTCTTTCAGTCCTTAATTGTCGGGGTTAGCTCTGGTGTTATTGCAACGGTATTATTTTTCATCGCAACCGATCGAGTTCGGGATGATCAAGGGAAACTTGCAGCTGTAGAGGCTACCCAATCTACAGAGGTTTTATTTGTTATAATTGGTGAAATGATTTTGCTAAGTGTTCCCCTGCCAGAGCCAGTTGCATTGATCGGCATTGGTGTCATTGTCATCGGTATGTTACTGCATAGCTATCACACGATGCACCTTTCCAAAAATACACACGCAAAAGAAAAAGAGGCCGAGCTTCAACACTGAAGCCAGGCCTTTTCTATGTCAAAACGCTCTAAATAGGGGGGAAGAACGTTTTGACCTACATCTTGGAGAAAAGCTTAGTAGACTAATAAGTCTTTTTATTTATATGATAATGATAATCGTTTTCATTTAGTGTGTCAACAATTTGCAAAACTTTTAGAAAGCTTTTAAGCCCTTATTCTTTAGGATTTTTTAAAGCTTCGACGATATTGAAATTGTTTTATTTGGAAGAAAATATAGCAACCTACACAAAAATCCAATATCGCAATAAATGAAGCGATAGCAACCATGATTGTAAATACATATCCTGCAATCGTCCAGCCAGCTAGAAAACTAATAAGCCCTCCGATTAAACAAAATATCGCAATACATGCATTAAATTTTTGTTGTGTCACATCTTCCGGAATATATTTCTTCCCTTCTTTAATGAAAAACACTCTCGCGACCTTCATAATTGGATTAAAGTTAAATAATATTCCCATCAAATTGGCTATAAGAGGAATAGTTAAGATCCATAAGTTACCTGTAATCCATGTTATGACTACAGAGAGGAAGATTGTCCATTGATTTGTTCTCACTAACGGTCTAGGAATTGAAGGTACTTGTTCCATTTATAAAACCTACTTTTCTTATTAGTTTTATTTATATTATTATGATCATTCATTTTTGTATAGCTAAATTTATAAATCTACATCATTTTTCAAGAAAGTGTTATAGTTAAGGTAAAAAAATGAAGGTGAAATAAATGCCTGCTCTGACTTATGATCAATTACGTGTTCTAAATTCATATGGAGTTTTTACGGAAAATCCCGACCGTCCATTATTTACATTAGAAAACTTGCATAAGGATTTTTATTTGACGGATTTTAGAAATCTAATGATGGGCATCACACAGGCGAGTACGGAAACAGCGGCAATATCTCACTTTAGCAGACGATATGGGATGTTCATGGCGATGCAATTTTATATGCTTTCTATGTACGATGAAATATGGGATGGCAAGAAAGTAGATGTTCGCTTTAGCATGATTAATGAGTTCGGGGTCAATACACTCGGTACATTTATAACCCCCAACGACTACCGCTACGTCGAGGACAATGAACGTGAATATGTAATAAGCAAGCTGCTCTATCAATGCCATGAAGTCTTTTTGCAATTACGAAAAACAACTTCCATCTCTCCACTTATTTTATGGGAGAATCTTTTTGGCTACATGCTCTGGAATTATTACGAACAGCTTGAAAACCCGTTGCTGGCCGATCGCGCATTTGAGGATCTGGAAATCCTGGAGGGGACAAAAGCTTGGCAACTCTTCTCCAACAAGTCATGGTTCTATCAATATACCGGAGGGAAAAACCCTGCCCAAATCGTGAATAAACCTATCAGAAAAAGCTGCTGTTTTTCTAAAGACGTTCCTGGCTTAATGCAATGTGAATTTTGTCCAATGAAATAATGACTTCTATTTTAAAACAAGCCATCTCATTCCCATGAGACAGCTTGTTTTTTTACTTTACCACCAATACAATGGATACTTTCGCTTTGGGTGCAAATTATTAATGATTAGCCCAAAAACAACTATAATAATTGCACCAAATAATATCGGCTGAAACATAAACTCCCAGCTATAGCCACCCATCATAATGATGATAGGATTGCCGCATGCCGGTGGATGAAATGTTCTCGTCATCAGCATACAAAAGATGGTACAGCATAGAGCAAGACTCATCATAACGGGTGATGAGCCAAACAAATTCAATATAGCTATTGCGATGAACGATGCAATAAGATGGCTCCCTATTACATTACGGGGTTGACCCACAGGAGCATTCCAAGCCGTCATTACAAGCATGCTGCTTGCACCAAATGATGCAATGAACCATAAAGAATCCGTATATTTAGTTAACTCAAATATAATAAACATGCAAATAAATACCCCGACTGAGGCAATGGCAGCATCCGGTATGGTTGTACGATTATTGAATGTATTATGTCCTCTCATTTTCTCGAAGACTGGTTTTATAACCTGGTTTTTTATCATCAACTTATCTCCACTAATCTCTCATTCTACTGAAAACTTTTTCTCTCTTTGCTTACACGAAAAAGCTACCTTGCCAGTCGAATTGACCTTAAGGCAGCCTTTAAGCTACTTATTAAAATCGCTCTTGATATTCTATTACCCAATCATCCCCAAGCAGTTTCATGGAAACCCCAACAAAACCTTCTTGCAATAGCTTTTGTTGAGCTCCTACATCACCCATCGAGATTATTGCCTTCTCCTCTTTATACCTTGGTTGATTATGTAAGTCCAAGACAAAAACATAGCGCAACTTTGCACCGTACGCATATTTCAAACTGGCAATATAGAATCCTTGGGAAAATTTATCCTTTAAACTAGCAATATTGTATGGCATCACGGTTGCAGCAACGTAGTCGAATTCAGTTGTATCGATTTGTTCCATTATGATGTTTGCTAATATTTTCTGCAGACCGTGGCCTCGAAATTCTGGATGGACATTCGAAATTTCTTGATAAAGAACACGCTTTAAATCCGACTCGTTTACTAGCCCAATGGCATAGCCTAAATGTTCGGCATCAATCTCCGGAATTAGAACCGCTCGGAAAGCTATGAGCTCATCGGCAACAAATGCCCCAATTATAAGCCCTTGCCCCTCTAAAATATACAAAAATTCTTCTTCCGATAATGGCTGCAATGTATCTTTATTTGGAAGGTCCTCATAAACCACTTCTTGTAATGCCATAAGGCTAGATAAATAGCTGCTATCCAGTACTCTTACTTCAAATGGGCGATCACCTAATACCCCTTTAAAAATTGGACTCACCATCTCCCACCACCTACTCTACTGCATCCGAATATTGAGTAAGTTCAGCAAGCAGTGTTTCATCCACACTTACACCCAAACCTGGACGTTCAGTTAATTGGATGTTCGGGATACAATAGCTTTCCTTTAGATCTCCTGGATCTTTAGAAAACTTAACAGGACCTGTTAATTCCACACTTTTAATGATTTTTTTCGCAAAGGCAACATGGAAACCTGCAGCCGATCCAATCGAAGATTCAACCATTGAACCAATTTGGCATTCGATGCCAGCCATTTCCGCCATATGCGCAAGCTTCATAGCAGGATAGATTCCTCCACACTTCATCAACTTAATATTCACCTTATCAGCAGCACGTTTTGCAACAATCTCACGCATATTATTCATATCGCGAATGCCTTCATCAATCATAAGAGGGATAGTCGATTTTGACTTGATTTCAACCATTGCATCGATATCATCCTGATCAACAGGTTGCTCTAACCAGTCAATTCCTAGAGCCTCCAAGTGGCGGATGGCTTGCAGTGTATTAGCACTATTACCCCAGCCTTGGTTGACATCGACACGGATAGCGATTTCTTCACCAACCCGCTCACGTACGGCATTAATGCGTTTTACATCACCCAACACATCTTGGCCAACTTTCATTTTGAAAGACGTATATCCCTCTTCCACTTTTTGTGCAGCCTCTTGTGCCATTTTTTCAGGCTCATCAATACTAAGAACGTGCGTTACCGGGAATTTTTCGTGGTAACGTCCACCTAGTAACTGATAAACCGGAACGTTTAATTTCTTCCCTGCCACATCAAAACAAGCTATATCGATAGCTGCTTTTGCCGCAGGTGCCCTGTGTACATTTTTATCCATTAATTCGTGGATTTTTTCAAACTCCATGGGGTTTTGTCCAATCATTAAGGGTGCCAGTGTATTTTTTAGCATCGCATAAGTTGAATGAGGAGTTTCTCCTGTAATATGTTCATCCGGAACACTTTCCCCCCAGCCTACCAACCCGCATTCAGTTGTAATCTTAACAATGATCGATTGAATGTTTGGGTAAGTTGCATAGCTAATAATAAATGGTTTAATCAATGGCAGATCTACTGCAAAGATTTCTATTTGCTTGATTTTCATTAGTTTAACTTCCTTCTTTAGCCTATACTAGTTTATTTTTCAACGTGGGCTGCATTGCGTAAGGTTGTGGTTAGCACCTTTGCACCTGTAATTAAAGCTTCCCTTTTAAAGTTCATTTTAGGATGATGGAGGCCAGGTGTTAAATCTGCTCCAATACCAATCATTGCTGCTTTTAGGTTCGGTCTCAGTACGGTATAGTGATGAAAATCATCGCTCCCCGGAGTAGAAAGCGGCTTTTCTAAGTACTCTGCTCCCAATGCTTCAATAATCGACGCATTGGCAATTCGAGTAGCATCTTCAGAAACTTCGGCTCCTGGCGTTTTATCAAGCCAGTCCCATGATAACTCTACACCATACATCTTTCTAATTGCCTCTAGGCCTTCATCTATTCGACTTTGAAGCTCTTCTATTACAGAATTTTTTTGTGCCCGAACATCCATTGAAAAAGTGGCGTTTCCCGGGATTATGTTCGTACTGCCTCCATCAGCAACAATTTTCGTTAACTTCGCACTATAAACCTCGAATGGGTTAATATAGATGTTTTTAAGCATCTGTTGAATGGCGAAGATGACGTCGATTGCGTTTTTTCCTTGATGCGGCCTTGCACCATGGGCATCAGCCCCATGAATCGAGCCATTTAAAAACAGTGCCGCTCCGTGATGAATTGCAGGCGTTACTTTTCCTAAAGGCAATTCCTCTATCGGACGCAGATGCACTCCAAATAAATAGGATACATCATCAATCACGCCATGCTTTACCATTTCAATTGCACCTCCGCCAGTTTCCTCTGCAGGCTGGAAAATAAAGCGGATACGTTTTTTTAATGGTTCATCTTTAAGTTGGAGAAGTGCCCCCAAAACCATGGAGATATTGGCATCATGTCCACAAGAATGGTTCGCACGCATTGTTCCGTCTACTTCTTGCCATAGGGCATCTATATCAGCACGTACCGCAATGACTTCTTCTCCCTGACCTATCTCAGCAACAAGACCAGTTATATCCGAAAGGAATTTATAGTTTATGTTCATCTCATCTAATATGGATGCAATCTTTTTTGTCGTTTCTACTTCTGCCCAACTGATTTCCGGATGAGCATGAAAATGATCAAACCATCCATAAATCACTTCTTCGCAAGTCTTTATTTGACCCATATTTCACACCTCGAATTTATTTTCGCTTTCTCTATTATACATAAGAAAGCATTGGTTATTAACAGCTTCTGCCCATAAAGCAAAATTTAGAAAACAATCGTATGCCTTTTCAAAGGAAAAAACGGCAATCTCCCACATGGATTTGCCGTCATCGTTTTGTTGAGCATTAAATGAAGATATACTCCCTATCAAGAAGGTAACAATAAAATGCCAATTAGTTTCGCTAGTATACGAGAATTAGATACTATACCGAGTCCTAAAAGTTGATCATTACAAACTTGAAAAGAATCCAGGTGGGTATTCTTCATTATTTGCAGGCTCTGTATATTGGAATTCCATTTGTTCCTGTTGTTTATCTAATTCAAGTTCTTCATCTAATAAATAGGTTTCAAACTTAGATAATAATAGGTTTGTCATTATTCAAGCACCTCTTATTTAGAATTTTCAGATATTTTATATCATACACATATCTTTTCTTCAATACAACTCATTTTGAGCAATAATGCAAAAAAAGTATCAAATCAATCTCATTTTGTGATAATTTTTCATTATGTTGAATCGATATTTTCGTCCAAATTACAGGTAACAAAAAGAGGGTGGGACATAACCCGAAAACACCATTTTCCTAGAATAGGAAAATGGTGTTTTCTTGATGTAGCTTAAATTGATTTCCATTGCGGGGACGCTTTCCGGGGGCACGGTTCGAGCCTGTAGTCTCTCACTCGTGCTGTTCCCCCAGGAGTCGTCCCTCTACTCCAATCAATTTATAAAGTATCAATCTTAATATAGAATCTTCCATCATCTAAAGAACTTTCTAATTCTGTCCCAGCCTCATTTCTTCGAATCGGTATTCTATTCTTTTACCGTTATATCGAAGATTCCTTAACAGGTAAGAATAAATTTCGAATGTCCTGCCAATTATGAACTCGTTTAAAATCAGCGCAATGTTCGTTGTAGGGTTGTGAATAGAGGATGCCCTCCCCTGTAAAGGAATGAAGCTGTCTTACATTATCATCAATCAGGAAGTCTGCCTTCACTACTTTTTTGTCCCCACAAAAGATAAAATGCTCCGAGTTTAGGAATGGAAAGTGTTCTAATAGCCATTCATATTTTGCACTAAAACATCCTGGTACATCCATAGCGGCTGTTGCGATGTAGATTTCATAATGCTCGCTTAATTCTTTTAAAACAGGAACTGCATCCGGATCCATTAGTTCAAAGTCACGGAAAAAGTCCGGTTCGTTTATCATTAAAAAGAATTTTTTCACAAGTTCCGGATGTTGCGCTTCCAATTTTGCTATATCAAATTCTTCTTTGGAAATGACAATATTAAAACGCTCCTCACAAGCTCTTGAAGCCTTTCCTAAAAAATCCGCCAATACCTGGTCCATATCCACTGCGATGCTTTTCATTTGCAACCTCCATAAAAATCTGTTTTTAGTATTAAACCATCCTGTCTATTCTTAAACCGACTGTAAAAAACCTCATTGATGACCTTTTAGCGATTAGCCCTTGGCTGTAAGTATGTGCCATACTTCTTGATCCTCATTCAAGAGTTCCATTCTTCTTATAAGTGTAAGAAAGTCAGCAACGAAAAACAATGAAAATCCTAAACCATTTACATAATAAATAATATTTTAACATTACCAGCCAGTTCATATGAAATAAAAAATGTGCTGTGCAAAAGCTAAAGATATTAGCTTAATTACACAGCACATCTATTATTTAGCCGATGTGATAACACCGCATGCAATACGTGCTCCCGAGTTTCCTGCAGGATCTGTTTTGTAATCATCCGGCCCTTCATGGATGATGATAGCACTGCCGTCCCCATCCAAGATCGAGTTTTCCATACCAGGTTCCAGTGTTAAGTTCTTCGCAACAAACTCAACTTGGACTGTTCCATCTTCCTCAGGTGCAATGTTAGGTAAATCGCCTAAGTGAGGCCCTTCTGGATTATCGAAACCATGTTGTTTTTCCAGCGGATTAAAATGGGCACCCGCCGACTCAAATGTTGGTTTTTCACACTTCCCAACTTCATGTATATGAAACCCATGCTCACCTTCTGAAAGCTTTGTTAAACCCAGCGAAACTAATATACCATCCGTGCCTTCCGTTAGCTCCATATGGCCGATTTCATTTCCTTCAGTATCCATAATATTTGCCGCTGCTTTCAAAGCCTCCGGTGCTGCAACTGGTACTTGCTCCTCTTCATCGAACATTCCAAATAAACCACAGCCACTTAAAATAAGTGTCAAACTACTTAATACAATCAAATTTTTCCACATTTTCTTACCCTCCTCTAGGCGAAGTATTGCCATTTAGATAATTAAATATTCCACCATTACCGGAAGATTCCATTTACTCTATTTTAAATGGGAAATTTAATTTACTATTTAATTAAGCCGATATAAAACAAAAGGAGGGATGATTGAATGGAACTAAGTTCATTTATGTCTGCACAAGTGGCACAACTACAGCAAACTGTGCAAATGAGCATCATGAATCAATCGCTTAACATGGGAGTCGCTAGTAGTCTTCAGATGCTAGAGCAACTACCAGAGCAACAAAAGGCTGCTGCGCATCCTCATAAAGGTACAAGGATTGATATTTCTGTCTAAGGCAAAAGCTCTTTGGTAACATACCAAAGAGCTTTATTATTGGGTATTCTTCTAGTTCTCCCGCGATTTCAAGCACCTAATTACCATAGTGCTGGTTTTGCAACCATTAGCCAAAGCATAATAAGCAGGATAAGAATATATTGCCATGTTGCCTTTCTTAGCTTTTTAATGAAAAGCTCTTTGTTGAATTCCTGTGTACCAAATGTTTTTAATGTGGGCTTAAAGGCACGTGCGAGAAACACGATCGAACCAACCATAATCGCGATGGTTAACACAATCCATGAAGTTGTCCAAGTCCACCCACTAGTGATGATAAGTATTATCCCAGAAACAACGAGCACATGCCCTGCATGCTTGATGACTATAATGGCAGATTGAAACGATTGGACCAACCCACTCAATTGCTCCGTATCTGCCGATTCCATTCTTTTTATAATAGGAATAAGTGAGAATAAGGGGCCAATCGATCCCACCGCGCTAACTATATGAATGTATAAAAATAAGGTATGGAACAATCTGATTCACTTCCATTTACTCTAGATGGTTTCAGTATAACACCGAGCTGGCACAATCTATTGAGTAATCATGACAATTTCTTAAAAAATGGTTCCCTTTTCCATGTTATATGCATATCTTATAAATTAACCATTAGCATTTCATTATTTGTAAATACTAAATTAATTATTTGTTAAATGATTGAAATAGGCACCTATTGGGGTATGAATAATTATATGATGCAATTATAGGCATATAAATTATGCTAAAAAACTAGTCGAGGAGTGGTTATTATCGGAATCCATAAATTTTTTACAAGTCTAAATGATTTGGAACGAATTTTCCGTGCCCCTGGTCGTTTCAAATTTGAAGAGCATAATGTTGCTGCTCATTCCTGGAAGGTTTCACAATATGCCATGTTTTTTGCAACTCTTGAAGAAATGCATGGGGCAACAGTTAATTGGAAATCTCTATATGAAAAAACAATCAACCATGACTTTGCTGAAGTATTCATTGGGGACATTAAGACACCAGTAAAGCATGCCAGTTTGGAATTAAAGCAAATGCTGGCCCATGTAGAAGAAAAAATGATGGAGAAATTTATTCGGGAAGAAATACCGCCCGATTTCCAGGATGTCTTCTTCGAGCGAATGAAAGAAGGAAAAGATGAAACAATCGAAGGCCGCCTTCTCGAATTTGCAGACAAACTAGACCAATTTTATGAATCCTTTGCAGAGTTAAAGCGTGGGAATACCGATAAGGAATTCGTCATCATGTATCAGCAAGCCCTTCAGAAGCTTCTGAAGATGCCGCTTGATGTAAGTGTTCGCTACTTCCGAAACGAAATTTTAAATGATGTGATGCACGAGGAAACACAAATTAATATTGCAGCACTGACGAATGAAGTGTTAAATACATCCGAGTGACCTAATAAAGTTTTCCAATTATGGAAGGCTTTTTATTTTATCAAAAAATCAATAGAACCCCGCGACTTCCCATGATTGTTTTTAAACTACTTACTCTCATGCCGTTAAAACACCAATTTAGAATGGTAAAAATCATGATAAATATTTGACTTTTTTATTCGATGGTACTTACTTGCACAACTCTCTGGAATCGTATAATATAACAATAAAGCTGCGTTGTTCGTACACATATTAAGTTTTAACCTTTGAACTGTAAAAGGGAGTTTTATATAGAAGATGAAATGGCGAGCGTCACACTACGGTGAATGATGATATACAGGAAATCTTTTGCGAACACCCACTTTGAGGAGTGGTGGTTTAAAACTTTCTATAATTATTACGGCAAGGCGGCTTTGCCATACATAATGTATAGCAAGGCTAAAAAATCCCCTACCGATTTAGAAGTGACCCCTAAAAGTTAGACACGGTTATTTCATTAGGCAGCGGTTAGCGCATGAGTTCGATATTGTATCGGGCTCATGCCTTTTAATTTTGCCTTAATCCGTTTTGTGTTGTAATAAGTTATGTACTTTTCTAATTCAATTTTAAAATGCTCCACACCTTCAAACTCTTTTATGTAGAGAAACTCAGACTTCATAATCCCGAAGAAATTCTCCATGACAGAATTGTCGTAACAGTTTCCTTTACGAGACATACTTTGTACAATCCCTTTAGACTCTAGCGCTTGACGATATCGCTTCATTTGATAGTGCCATCCCTGATCTGAATGCATCAATAGTTGATGCTCTTCTGGTAGGCGTTCCAAAGCCGTTTCCAACATCTCTGAAACAAGCGAATACGTTGGTCTAGAGCCAATTGTATAGGTAATAATTTCTCCATTAAATAAATCTAAAACAGGTGATAAATAAAGCTTCTCGCCAAATAATTTAAACTCCGTAATATCCGTTACCCATTTCTGATTTGGGGCATCTGCAGTAAAATTACGATTTAAAATATTGGGTGCGATTTTTCCAACAGTCCCTTTATAAGACTTATATTTTTTCATACGTACAATACACTTCAAACCTAGTTCTTTCATAATGCGTTGAACCTTCTTATGATTCACTTTTTGTCCACGATTCACTAGCTCATCACGAATACGGCGGTAACCATAACGGCCTTCATGTTCCTCGTAAATTGCCTTGATTTCAGCTTTTAAATCGGCATCTTGATCTGGACGACTCATCTTTTTTACTAAATCGTAATATGTACTCCGTGCCAGACCGGCAAACTTCACAAGTGCCTTCACCGGATATTTATGCCTTAACTCAAAGACTACTTGCGCTTTGTCATGCTTGGTGATTTTCCCTTGTTTTGAACTAAGGCATCCAACTTTTTTAAGTACTCGTTCTCCATTTCAAGTTGCTTAATACGTGCTTGAAGTGCTTCTGTCGAGCCTTCTTCTGGTGCTTGTTTTGATTGTTTAATTGAATCTTTTTTCATGGATGGACGCCCCTTTTTCTTTGATTGAAGGGCATCTGATCCTTGTGTTTCAAATTGCTTTTTCCAAACAAGAATTGTGGAGGGAGCCGCTATATTAAACATAGCCGCAGTTTCAACAAAGGACGTACCGTGTTCAATCATATAATTTAGTACGTCTAGTTTAAACTGTTGTGTGTAATTTGTATATCGCTTTATAAATGCATCCACACCATTGTATTCATACTGTTTCACCCATTTAAGGATTGCCTTATGATTGGTTCCTAAAGATTTAGCTATATCATATGAACTCTCATTTCCATTTAAGTAACGATTCACTGCTTGTACTTTGTCTTCTGCAGTAAATTTAACCATATAAAAACTGCACCTCCGATTGTTAGATGTGTCTAACAATCGGGGTGCAGTTCATTTCGGTAAGGGATTTTTTATTGGGAAAGTATGTAACCCCAGCCCTTTCACCAACTTAGGACTGAAAAGAATGGAGCGATAATCGTGCATACCGCGAGCATACATACAGCTATTGAACCCATTTTATTTTTTTCTTTCCACAAAAAACGGGAAAAACCCAGCGTATACAGAAAAACACAGATCATGATTGTCCACACAATAAAGTTCAAGCTAATCCCTCATTTCTCCTATGCTTGGCATTTCACTCTGCCTGCCAAAGTTTCCAAACTCTATACTTACTTTTACTTTTACATTCATACTCGGATAGTTTTTCATAAAATCAAATGCCTCATATTCATGAGTCGTTTTAAACTGTTTTCTTGCAGTCAAAGACCACCCAAAGGGCTCTCCCTTAAAGTCTTCCTGTGTCTTTTTGACAAAATGGCTAATCTCCTTGGTCATCTGTTCCTCAAGATACTTTTTTAATTCTTCCCTTTCCGGACTATCCTTGGAGTAATTTTTCATACCATGATTTGCTAAAATATCAACACGTATAGGGATTTCCACATCAATGCTAGGTATAGTTTGTTTAAGGTTCATATTGACCTTGTTTCCTTCTTTTTTCATCACTCTGACACCTAAGCGATAATCCTCATTATTTGGATCAGGGTAAGTAGTCAATAATTCTCCCATATCTAAGGTATCATTTAGAAGAACAGCAATTCGTGTTTCCTTTGCTGTTAATTTTGCAATCATTTCACCTTCCTTGAATAGCGCTGATCCTATTAATTGCGTTTTATTGGTTTCCCCTTCGACTTGGAATTCCCCCGCTAAAAAGTCATCATTTAATATATCTTTCTTATTATCACTTTTTTCCGTCGTACCATAAGGTGCCAAGAATAAATCTGCATCTGCTTCTGTAATTCTGAAAAAGGAATGAAGAGTAGACTTGGGAATAAAACCGGACTCACTTCCAGATTCCATAATTAGTTCAAAGTATTTGTGTATTCTAGTTTCTAATTTTGGCTCATTTTCAATCAAGAATTTGCTGGCATTCTCTTTTGAGACAATGATAGGCGTATCACGAGCTATGTCCCTGGACTTTATGGAATCATATATGAGTCTCAGGAAAAACTTATCTCTAGCCAAATCTTCCGAAACGACTAAAACCGTCAGTAAATTATAAGAAATCTCCTTTGCTACGACAGTATTTGCCAACTTTTTAGCAGTCATTAAATCATTCGTGCTGAATGTCAGTATCTCTTTCCCCGGCTCATTTGTACCGGCTTGTTGTTTCGATAATTCTGGATTTGATATTAAATAAGTAACTTTATATTGCTGGTCTTCTTCTGCTTTATCCAACCCAATCGCCACTACATAAGCTCGTTTATCAATATTTGTTTGATCCCAGCAACCACTTAGCAAGAACAAAAGGAGAAATAGATAGGGAAAACGATATAGTATTTTTATCATTTTTTGTAATCCCCTTTTACTTTCGCGGATACCCATAATAAGAACGGCATTAACAAAAAAATTGGGGTAGTAATATTCAAGAATATTTCCTGATTGGATGTAAAATTAAATACAGGGGTCTCTGGAATTAACCCCAAAAATACAATTATGGTACCCAACGTCGGGATGATATACTCAAAATTCTTGATCTTAAAAATACCCCCGAACAGTAATGCATTTATATATAATAAAAATGAAAATCGCAGGAACGTTGCAATTAACCAAAAGGGGAAAAACATGGATTCCACATTTGTAATGAACCCCAGCTCGATTAAGCGAATGGTTTCATGAAAAGGATAATTCAATAATTTTACGCCATTATAATCAAATAGCATGACGTATGCTATTAGAGCTACTGCGATTTCAACTGTAACAACTAACAATCCCAACCATACCGCTTTTTTATAACTTGACTTATTTTTGACATTGGTTGCAATTAAAGCGATGAGCAAAAACTCGGCAAAAATGGAGGAATTTAAAGCACTCTCCTTCATGATCCTTAATTCACCCTCCCCAAACAGTGGAAAGAGAAAAGCAGTCTCTCCCTTAAAGTAGGCAAGGAGCAATACAATAGCAAGGGAGATTTTAATACTGATAATCGTCACCCACGATGCTGACCCAATATTCTCCAAACCTTTTTTTGCTATATAGACAGCTACCGCTATTAATAATAAATAGATAATCACAATAGGAGTTTTTGTAAAATACATTGTTCCTATAATATCCGTATAAACTGCTGATGTTGAAATAATGGAATTAGTTATCAGAAGCCATAAACCAAATAAAAGAAGCGTACCTATATATTTTCCGAACAGATGATTTGTTACCTCAACCAAATTCATCTCTGGGTACAGTGTCATTACCTTAGTTAAGAAATAAATAGGCAAAAGTGAAATTAAAAAAATTAAAATAATAGCCATCCACGCCGCATTGCCCAAATCATCAAAAAAGATTAGTGGAGTATTATCCGTTAACTTTGTCCCTACTACAAGAATAATAATGGAGAATAACTCCTTGGTCCCTATTTTGCCTTCTGTTTTGTACATCCTTATTCTCCTGATTTTTTTTCTAAGTCTTTTGGTTTCAAATAACCTGGCCTTAAAATTTCGTTGTTAAGCATTCTTCTGAATATAGTATCTTTGGACGAAACATACGTCGGCGTCATGGGAGCTAAATATGGAACTCCAAAAGACTTCATGGATACCATGTAGACGATACCAACCGTAAATAATGCCGTCATTCCGTAAAAGCCAAATAATGCAGCGGAGAATATAAAGAGAAATCTTAGTACTCGGATTGAAAAGTTCATACTAATATCACCGATTGCAAAGGAACTTAACCCACCTAAAGCTACAATAATGACAACGAGAGGGCTAACAATATTTGCTTGTACGGCCGCTTGTCCTAAAATCAAGGCCCCTACTATCCCGATAGTCGGTCCAATCGGACTTGGTACCCGAAGTCCAGCTTCTCTTATTAACTCAAAAGCAATTTCCATGAGTAAAATTTCAACAATAGCCGGAAATGGTACAATCTCCCGAGTCGCAGATATTGCAAGCAGTAAATCAGCTGGAACCATCTCTACATGATAATTCGTTACTGATATATAGAATGCGGAAATAAATAGTGTAATAAATAAAGCTAGCAGGCGCAGTGCCCTTATAAAATTCCCAAAGATAAAGCGAAGGTAATGGTCCTCGGCATTATGGAAAAATGACCAGAATGTTGCCGGCATGATGATAGCTTCTGGAGAATTATCCATTAACAAAACGATATAGCCATTTTCCAGGAATGTAGCTGTTCGATCCGGTCTTTCTGTATACAGGACTGTTGGCAATAGAGATTTTTGTCTTTCTTCAATATATTGTTCTAATACGGCTGCATTTTGAATTGAATCAACATCCAACGAATTTATTCTCTGTCGTACATCGTTAAGTATATCCTCGTTTGCTAAGTCCTTAATATATAGTAGATAAGCTTCATTATTCGTACGCTTCGATACATTTGTTGTTTCAACAACTAAACTTTCATTTTTGATTCTCTTTCGCAGTAATGAAATATTTGAAGTTGCCATTTCATTAAAAGCATCCTTTGATCCCTTAAGGACAACCTCATTTTCTGCCTTTTCAATACCTCTCCCCTCAAACTTGCTTGTAGAAATTGTGTAGGCAGAATCTTCCCCATCAATAAATAGTACTGTATTTCCGCCATTAATCCCCACAACCGCTTCCTCAATCACTTTAACAGTCGTGATCTCCTCAGCCGTAATTATATTATCGACTTGATCCAAGGACTTGCTTTTTAGTAGTGGCCGAATAATATGTTCATCGATTTTTTGGCCATCTGTTATAGTACTTATATAGACAACTATCGCCTTTTTTTGCATTTCTCCAACTGTAAATGGACGTACTTTCACATCGGAATTTTCCGGCAGTGAATAGAGAGAGTTAATGGTATTTAAATTCGTTGTCAAACTTTTATCGATATCCCTTTTTTTAATTGAAATTACATTTTCGGATGTTTGTTCGGTAGCAGCATTCTCCTGCTTTCTATCAGTTGTTTTTACTTTAAAGAACTTCAATTTTAGCAACTCCAGGCTTTTTCCTTATTTTGCTCATGAGAGTGCTATTTATGTATAAAATATTAATATTGACCATATATGAGGAAAAGTGCATATGAAAACCAATTAGAAGGAAAACTCTAATGGTTAAAGATTGCCGAAAAAGAAGAGCATTAGAAGTATTTAGTTTATTTGTCTTATAATCTATCCCTTTATGTCTATATATATTTATTATCTTGCGAGCATCTATTTAGATTATTTTTAATAGAGGGGCGGGTTGAGCTGTCGTAAAACTTTTGTTTCGTTACAGCACAGAGCTTCATGGGAAAACTGCGTTTCATTGTTGTTAAACTCACGGATTTTTGGTGTGGAGATTTGCGTGGCTTATAATTACATTACTTTCTTAATCAATAATTGAAAGAAGCTAGTCATAGTAAATATGATCGTTATTAACAAAAAAATGCCTTAAAGTTATTGGCTAACTTTAAGGCATTTCTCAATATGACCCGTACGGGATTCGAACCCGTGTTACCGCCGTGAAAGGGCGGTGTCTTAACCACTTGACCAACGGGCCGTGGCTCCGAAGGTAGGACTCGAACCTACGACCGATCGGTTAACAGCCGATTGCTCTACCACTGAGCTACTTCGGAATATTCT
>NZ_JAUHTQ010000024.1 GCF_030418165.1 Ureibacillus aquaedulcis | reverse complement strand
GGTGAATAAATTCTATCTGTTTCCAAAACAGCTGAAATTAAAGCTATTTGTTGCAACATCAGGAGATTATTGCATTTTCACCTATGCCTACGTTTATCTTTCAGTAATGGTTTGCTAAAAATATAACTTTTTTCTTCAGTCGCTCCTGTCATGATATTCTTAAGTTGATATGTGTTATCCTTAACTTCTAGCTCACCTAAAACTATAACGTTCGGTATATTTTCTCGATTTGCCTTGTCCATCGCCTTGCGTATTTTTTTGTCGCTCAGTTCAACGACCACACGTTTTCCTTGTTGACGAAGTGTTGTGTCCAACTGTAATGCTACCTTTTCAACGACCATAGGAATAATAAAAACATCAATTTCACTTATAACAGCAACTTTTCCATTCAATTCAAATACTGTAAATATCACATCTAAACCAAATGAAATACCGACGGTCGGGAAGCTTTGATCGCTGCCAATCAAACCACCAATCGCATTGTCATAACGACCACCACTACCGATACTTGATATGATGGAACCTTCCTTTAAAAAATTTCATAGATAGCCCCTGTGTAAATTTCAAGGCCAAGTGCTAAAAATGGATTAAAAATGCAATTGTCCATTATATTTAGAGCTTGCAAATACGAGATTATTTTGTTATTTACATATCTGTTGTTTCTTAAAAAAAACTGGAAAACCTGCCACAGGGTAAGTTGTAGCAGGTTAGGAAGAAATACTCAATACACTAAGAATGAATAAGGTAACGACCTTTATTGTCTAGTTACCCTATTTGCCATTCCCATTGAGAGTCAGTAATATCTTTCTACAAATTTAGTTGTTCTCAAAGTAAGGAATGGCAAATAGGGAAATCCTTAGGTGATTTATATAGTTACTATCTAAATATATGATTAACTTCCTTTGGAACTGATTTTAACTGATTTAGAGTAAAAAATTAGCCCCTTGATTTTTGAAGTTACTTTGTAAATGACACTTGATGAGAACAGTATTATAGAATTCATTCACTATTTTTCAATTAAGGAAGTACAATATTTATTTAACTACGATGGTAAATTTAGAATACAAAACTACACCCCCAATTGTTATTAGTTGGTGGACAATAACAATTGGGAGCAGCTAGTTTTCTAAAAAACAGATTAGCTTAGTTCTTTATTTAGTGTTAATCGGGTTCTAGCGTACCCAATAATATTTTTCGTCAGCCTTCTGGATGTTTTGAGCTTTTCTAATTTATCCCTATATTTATAAAGAAAATATAGTTTTTTCATCGAATTCACCTAAATAGTAAAAACTTTTAAGCTCTCCGATTTAAGACTATAAGAAGTTATTTTCTTTTTTTTCTGCTTTACAACAAAAATGTTATCATCTTCACAATAAACGAAAAAATTCACTTCCTTATTTCTACGTATAACGTTTATAACAAATGGAATAATATTAGTCTCTGGATGAAGAAACTTTTCTTCATTGCCAGGATATATATGATTTCTCTCTAAAAAAACAGCATCATTGAAAAAATCAATGAACTCAGACTTATCTTCGCCATCTAAGCTTACTCCATTAAATGTTATTATTACTTCATTGGGATCTAGTTTCGGATGAAGTGCAAATTTACTTAAAACCCATTCTACTAGAGCACTTGGAGGACTCGTTAACATTTTAAATAAAATTCCCGCCATTATTACCAAAAAAGCAGTCCATGTCATATTCTTCTAACCCCTTCCTTACTTAGATATAGTTAGTTATTTAAGAATAAAAACCCTTAAAAAATTATTCTTTCGTCTATGATGAAAATTACATTATCAACTATATTAAGTTGCCATTTCAACGATAGTTGAATCTTTACTATTTTGTTATGAATGCCTATTACAGTATTACTGCCTATATTAAAGCTATAAAGCCACTAACCTATCAAGCAAATATTTTCACAGCAGAACTAGTCCCTATTCTCGAAGCACCTGCATCAACCATTGATTTTATATCGTCTTTATTACGTACTCCTCCTGATGCTTTTATGCCAGCTTTAGCACCAACAGCTTGTCTCATTATCATAACGTCTTCAACAGTTGCTCCGTGTAGAGAAAAGCCTGTTGAGGTTTTGACATAGTCTGCACCCGCACTTACTGCTATCTCGCATGCTCGTACTTTTTCTTCATTTGTTAACAGACATGCTTCGATGATTACTTTAACTAGGGCGTTACCTCTTGCAGCATTTACAACTGAACGTATATCTTCTTCAACTAGCGCATAATTTTCACTTTTTAATGCCCCAATATTAATCACAGTATCTATTTCTTTTGCTCCGTTTAATATTGCATCTTTAGCCTCAAATGCCTTAGTATCTAGCGTGTTTGCTCCTAAAGGAAACCCTATTACCGTACATACTTTGACATCTGAATCACGCAATAATTGTGCGGAAAGTTTTAGCCATAAAGGAATTACACAAACAGATGCAAAGCCGTATTGTTTTGCCTCTTGACATAAATTAATTATTTCTTTTTCTGTGACTTGAGGTGAGAGTAATGTATGATCAATTAATTTAGCAAAATTCATCTTGTTTTCCTTCTTATCAATTTATTATTTATTTGCAAATGATTCTTTAATTACACGTATTTTTCTAAATTCAATATCTTCTGCACCTTGAACAGGCAGTCCAACTTCGATATTTCTTCGTGTATATTCTATATTATCTTTAGTAATAATTTCTCCCGGTATAAATATAGGGATTCCTGGTGGATAAACCATCACAAACTCTGCTATTATTCTGCCTTCAGATTGTTCAAAATCTACTACTTCTTTTTCTGCATAAAAAGCATCTCGTGGAGTTAGAGCCAGTGTTGGAATCTCAGGTAGTAAGACAGAACTATCAATATTTTTATCATCTTGACTTTTAAACTCCTGCGACAGCACTGTCAATGCTTCGACCAGTACACGTAAATCATCCTCTGAATCTCCCGGAGTTACAATACAAAGTATGTTGTATAAGTCAGACAATTCGACTTCAATTTTGAAATGCTTGCGAAGCCATTTTTCTACTTCATAACCTGTTATACCAAGTTCCTTCACTGATATTAATAGTTTCGTTGGATCCATTGAGACTGCAGCACTGGATTCTAAAACTTCATGTCCCATGCAATATAAGTAGTCAATCTCGTTAATTTTTGTACGTGTTCTTTCCGCTTTTCTAATAGTTTCCTCCAATAAGGCTTGTCCCTCAGTTGCTAACATTCTTCTAGCAACATCCAAAGAAGCCAATAGCAAGTATGAGGTTGAAGTTGTAGTAAGCATGCTTAAAACCGATTGAACCCTCTTAGAAGAAACAAGGTTTCCTCGTAAATTTAATATTGAGCTTTGCGTAAGAGAACCACCCAATTTATGAACACTAGTTGCTGCAAGATCCGCTCCGGCCGCCATTGCTGACAGAGGTAAGTCTTGATGAAAATGTATATGAGCTCCATGTGCTTCGTCGACAAGTACAGGGATTTCCCTTAAATGCGCGATTTCTACTATTTTTTTCAAATCACCTGACACACCATAATAAGTTGGATTGATAACAAGAACAGCTTTTGTATCCGGATTTAAGTTTAATGCCTTCTCAATAGAATCTGGTGTAATCCCATGAGAAATGCCAAAATTAGAATCTACTTCGGGATGAATAAAAATAGGTATAGCACCTGAAAAAACAAATGCACTCATAATAGATTTGTGAACATTTCGCGGAACAAGAATTTTATCTCCTGGTTCACAAACAGACATAATCATGGCTATAATCGCCCCACTTGTTCCCTGTACAGAGAAAAAAGTATAATCTGCTCCAAATGCCTTCGCAGCTAATTCTTGTGACTCTTTTATAATTCCTTGAGGAAGATGCAGACTATCAAGTGGACTTATATTAATTAAATCGATAGATAGGGCATTTTTACCAATGAATTCTTTGAATTCGGGGTCCATACCATTCCCTTTTTTATGTCCAGGAATGTGAAATTGGACAGGTTCCTTTTCGGCATGTTTTATTAAAGCCGTAAATAACGGCGTTTCAAATTGTTCTTCCTTTTCTGTATTTAAGGTCGTAATTGATGCAGCTTCAGCTAGATAGACCAAGTTATTACACAACCTTTCTCATCTAAATGTATTATCACTGTTGTTTTAAATGATTAAAATGCTCTATAAGATCTTGTACTTTTGTATAAGGAGTAAAAATATCCAAACGGGTACTCTTTGTTAAGAAACATTTGGACGAGGATATATAGGGGTTAATATTGTTTAATATTTCACTGATTTACCCTGTCTGGATTGTTCCCAACCCTTCCCCTCCAATTTTTTATATATAATTCTCAAACTCTGTTGTGAATCATAAATGCGAACTATTTACACATTAGTTTACAAACCACTAATCATTAGCCTATTTGGATATTTAATTATCCATCTTTTATCATAAGGAATTTCATTTTTTTATGACCATCCAATTAGATATTATTTTGACCATCCATTTACCATTTTTAAACAAAAAAATCATGACCGAGTCATGATTCTATTGAATAATTTAAGATATAAGTATCTGGAAACAGTAGATTAAAGAGAATCCAGTGCTTCTGAAAACCTTTTAATTCCTTTGTCGATTGATGCTTCGTCTTCCCTAGCAAAAGTAAAGCGAACAAACCCCTTTTTTGAGCCCATTGTTGAACCAGGGACATATATTATCCCCCTTTTTATGGATTCCTCTAGTAATTTAATTTCATTAACATCCTTTTTTATCTTTACCCATATATGAATGCCTCCCTGTGGAACAAAAAATTCCACTTGATCCTTTAAATAAAGGTGAAGGCTCCTAACAATTTGATTTCTCCGCTGTTCCAACTCCTTAACCAATAAATTAATATGTGAATTGAAGTTTTCAGATTCCATAAAATCATTGGCGATCCACTGTGTAAAACTGGAATGACCGAAGTCAATTTGTTGTTTTGCATCCGATAATCTTTCTATTACTGACTTTGGACCAATAATCCAGCCGATTCTTAAACCAGACGCGACGATTTTAGACAAAGAGCTGATATATAAAACATTACCGTGAACATCCATTGATTTTAGAGTAGGAATTCTCTCCCCTGTAAAAGATGTCAAACTATAGGGGTCATCTTCTACTACAGGAATTCCATGTTCAGAGGATATCTCTAAAATAGCTTTACGTTGTTTTTCATTCAGTAAAGAACCGGTAGGATTTTGATAAGCTGGATTTAAGAATATCATTCTAATTCGATGTTTTTTATATAAAGACAATAAATCATCAGAATTTATACCTTCCTTATTTGCAGGTAAATAATATACCTTTAAACCTGCCGATTTAAATATTTGAAGATTATAATTATAAGAAGGATCCTCTATCGCAACTGCATCACCCGGCTTTAATAAACACTGAACTACTAAGTTTAAGGCCTGTTGTGCTCCAGATGTAATGAGTATTGAAGAGGGATTCGTCTCTATACCTCGATATTGTTTTACATGTTTAGTCAGGGTATTTCTTAATATAACGCTACCCTGTGGATGATCATAACCTAAACTCCCAATATAGGAACGTGTTGAAGTTATCTCTCGTAAGATATTAATTGGAAAAAGGTCTTCCGACAATTCTCCACTAGCTAAATTAATAATCTTATGTTCAACAGATTCTTTTCTTATTCTTTGCATAACTGGTAAATTAGGCAAGAATGTACCCGCTTCAATGTATCTATTCCAACTAGGGATACGTTTCTTAGTAATTCCCCATATATCTTTACTGATGGTAGTGCCGCTTCCTCTATTTCTTTCTATGAGTCCATTTGATTCCAACTCGTCATAGGCAGCTACCACGGTGCTTCTATTCAAGTTCATTTCATTGGCTAAATACCGTTCAGATGGTAAGGGTTTATCAGGAGGAAATGTACCATCTGCAATACCTTTTTCGATATATTCAGCAAGTTGTTTATATATAGCTTTTTTTGCTTTTCTGTCTGGTTTCCACTCCATCTATAACAGTCCTTCTCATGTTAATTAGAAATTAATTTTAATATTATATTATAAGACAAATGAATTCATAAATAACCATCCATTTGCTAACTACTTAAACCATCCACTTTATCATTTAAACTCCTTTAATAAACCTTTTGCTGCTTAGAGCTTATTGTGGCGCAGTTTCTTCTCCTCTTAAAGCTAAGTATTTTAAGATGCAAACATTTCTCGTTTTAGTACATTTTGTGATAGTTCTTATATTTCCTTGCCTTTTAAATGTGATGCCACTAGTATGGAATTCAGTTTTGAATCAAGATAACACAAACACATAATTAGCGTATGAATTATTCCCTGCAAAACAGTTGATGAGATTGTTTTTCATAATACTAACTGTAATCGCTTTGTTGATATACTATAACTTTATTTGATTCAATAGTGGGACTGATATGGGAAATGTAAAAAAATAAAAAGCTTGGGACATGTACTCATGCTTTTTTACTACAAATTAAATGGAGAATTAATTGAACTAGCATGAAATGGGGCAAAACAATAAGTAATTTCAACTTGCTAACTTTCTATTTAGGAAAAAAATTCTACATTCTAGAAATCATGAAAGGAAAATATTGATGGATTCAAAAGTAACAGTTTTAATTTGTGATGATAATGTTGCAGTTCATGAGAGCATTAACGCTTATTTACAAGCAGAAAATATAAATAGTGTTTCTGCCTTTGACGGTGAACAAGCTTTAGATCTTCTAAAAAAACAACAATTTGATTTAGTAATACTTGATATAATGCTCCCTGGTCTCTTTGGGACAGAAGTTTGTAAGGAGATTCGTAAAACAAGTGATATTCCAATTATCATGCTAAGTGCACGTGGAGAGGAAATGGACCGTATCATTGGTTTAGAAATAGGTGCCGATGATTATTTGACAAAACCATTTTCCCCTCGTGAAATTGTAATTAGAATCAAAACAATACTTAAAAGGGTTCAACCAAAACAAGATACGTCAAATATACTTAAAGCTTCTAGCCTATTCATTGATATTGAAGGTTATGAAGTTCTAGTTAATGATACGGTGATGGACCTTACAGCCAAAGAAGTAGAATTATTAGCATACTTAGTAAAAAACAAAGGAAGAGTAATCAATCGTGAGGAGTTACTATACAAAGTGTGGGGATATAATTATATCGGTGATACACGGGCAGTTGATACTTTGATTAAACGGATACGTCAAAAAGTTTCAAAAGGCAACCCTGAATTCTCTATAAAATCCATTTATGGTGTGGGATACAAGTTCGAGGAAATCATATGAAAAAATTTCTCTCCAGTAAACTTTCCATTGCATTGATTATATTATCAATTTTTATTATGGGGCAGCTATTAGGTGCATTAGCCATAAAACACTACTTTATAAAATCAAAAATTGATGAGTTTCAACCTCAGCTTACTTCAATTGCAGAAGAAGTATCTGAACGAAATACTATTACAAATAATAATCCATTTTATATAATGGCTTATAATGTCCACGGTGAAAGAATTAAAATTCTAAATAAAAATGAACTTTTACAGAACAGTGTTGATGAAACAAAAGTTAACAAGTTTTTAATTAACTATTTACCAAGAATTGTTAGTAAAAAAACAACTATAGCCGAAATTAAGGAGATACACGGGTTCTCATCAAAAGCGTTGGTAATTGGCCTACCAATAGTTAAAAACAATAAAGTTATTGGGGGGATCTTTCTCCTAAAACCAGCCAGATCTTATGTTGCTGCACTAGATGGCTTTTATCTTGTTTTCTTTACTACATTGGCTATAGGGACAATCATCATTCTTATTTTTTTAAGATTGTTTATCAAAGAAAGGAATCAACTTGAACAAATGCGCAAAGACTATATTGCAAATATAAGTCATGAGTTAAAATCCCCTCTTGCATCTATTAAAGCATTGACTGAAACACTTGCGGATCATGTAGTTACCGAACAATCTAGAATAAATCAATATTACAGTATCATATTAAGAGAAAGTGCTCACCTCGAGAAACTAATTTATGATCTATTAGAGTTATCAAGATTACAAAGCGAAGTAGTTGCTTTTAAAAAGAAAATTGTAAATACAAATCAATTAATTGAACACGTTTCAGAACCTTTTTCTATATTAGCTGAGGATATGGATCTTCAATTTAAAATTACTGACCAAGCAAAAAATCTTCCAGTAACTTACACAAATGAAGATAGGATTATGCAAGTGCTCACTATTTTATTGGATAACGCATTTAAATTCACACCTGAAAATGGGCGTATAGAAATTGACGCAGAATGCACAAATAAAAAAGTTAAAATTTTGGTATCCGATAATGGACCTGGAATTTCAAAGGAATTTCTCCCTTATATATTTGAAAGATTTAAACAAGCCGACAGTTCGCATAACACGGTAGGTAGTGGTCTTGGGCTTTCCATAGCACACGAAATAATGGTACGACTAGGTGAGGAGATTCAAATTAGAAAAAGTCGATTTAACTCTGGAACAACATTTACTATTTCCATAAAAAGAATATAGAAAAAGTATTTTAGAATAAAAAGTACATTTCCACTCTTTTTATGCCACTTTTATGCCACATTGTTTTGTTATTCTTTATTTAGACCTAACAAAGAAGGAGAGAAAACGAATGAATAAAACAACAACTTTATTACTATCCATTTCAATAACAGCTGCTTTAATAGCTGGTTGTAATACTAATAATACGGAGAATAATGTTTCTTCAACAAACAAATCTGAAGAGACTTCATCATCAATAAATAGTACAGCAAATGAGCCAACTCAAACAGAGGAATTATCAAATGGCGATGATATTGCAAAAATTTTAGGTAGTACCCTGTGGCAAGGAACAAAAGTATATGATAAAGATAATAACGATTTAACCGAAGAGAATTCAAACTTTATTGCAATTGCAAAGTACGATGACAAAACGTCAAGATATGAATTCTTTGATAAAGAATCAAAAAATAGTCGAGGTGATTATGGCACTTTCTTCATGACAAACGATGGAAAATATCGTGTACTAATCTCCGAATCAAAAGGAACACAAGGTGTTGTGGAGTTAACAGAAGTTACAAATGATAAATATATTTACAAAAGAGTTGGAAAAGATGCTAATGGAAATGATGTAGAAGTTTTTGTTGAACATGAGCCCTACACAGGTTCGGAACTTGCTTTTACCTCACCAGAAAAAACTTTTGAAACCTTAACAGGAAAAGTTGATGATCAAACAGATGGAGATCAAATTTTAGCAAATACTTTATGGGTTGGATCAGTTGCTTTAGATGAAAATGGTAATGATGTATCTGAATACAACCAAAATTTCTTTGCTCTTGCCAAATATGATGCAGAAACAAGTCATTATGAATTTTTTGACAAACAAACAGGCCAAAGTCGTGGTGATTACGGCTATTATAATGTGCTAAATAATAATAAGCTTAGAGCACATGTATCATTAGGGGATAAAAAATATGGAGCTGTTCTAGAAGTTACTGAATTAAATGAAAATAAATTTACCTATAAACGAATTGGTAAAGATCAAAATGGAAATGATACCACAATTACAGTAGAACATATTCCTTATACTGGAGAATTGAATCCAGAATTTACTCAGTAATACTGAGCTTTCTAAAATAGAATCTCCTTGTTATCAAAAGCCTTTTCTAAATTTAAGCCACTTTCTAAACGTGTTAGCAAGCTACTTACTTTGTAAGTAGCTTGCTTTGTTATTTTTAAAACCTAAAAACTAATCCCCCTCTCGGTAAAGATTTCTACTGCATTTCATTATTTATTATTCCAGGTATATGTCATGTTTTGAAAGGCTTGAACAGCTGCGTTAGCTACTTCAATGTCTTGTGCACTTGTTGCTCCACTGACACCAATACCTCCAATGACTTTATTCTGGTAAATAAGTGGAATGCCGCCTCCTAAAATAACAATTCGCCCTTGATTCGTAGTATTGATACCAAATGACGGACTACCTGGTTGAGCAGCTTTTACTAGATTTTCTGTAGGTATTTGTAAAGCAACACTAGTCCAAGCCTTATTAATAGCTATATCTATACCAGCAATTTTAGCATTATCCATACGATGAAAAGCTATTAAATTTCCTCCCTCATCTACTATTGCGATATCTTCATTTATTCCCATGGATATTGCTTGTTTTTCTGCTTCATTTAATAATGCTTTAGCTAGCGCTAAAGAAATAATCAATACTCTCTCCCCTTTAATTGATAATAATGTATTAAATGAAGCTAAAGTAATTATTGTTACATCTTAAAGAAATACCATTAGTATAAATTATATTAAATCAGGAATTGCCCCTATGAAATATGTATTAATTTTTTAATGTATTAAATGGTTTCTTGCAAAAATTAGGATGAATTAATCCCTTTTCTCAAAATGCTTCGGAACTTCGACAAAAAATAAAGAGGTTTGATATAAACATACCAAACCTCTTTTAGTGCTTTCTATGAAATCCACATAATTTATATAAATTAAACCTCTTCGAAATCAAACTAACCATACATGCTATAATGAATAATTACATCTATATATAGGTGTCATTCATATTAGGTGTGGTTTTGGGAAGTTTTTAATCATGTAAGGTAATCTTTTATAAAAGAATATTACTCCACAATCTGGCCCTTTAATTAAAAATGAGCTCCTATATCCTTCTTGTTCAAGGATAGCGCCCGATTGTTGAAGATTACTATTAAGGTATTTATTTGTATTTTTGTAAATTTTTCTTCATAAGAGATGCAATTTGTAGGTTATCCTGGTTAGAAGTGTTTTCTAGATGCTTAATAACTAATCCTTGACGTTCTATAGTGTGATTTTGACTTAATTTAGCTTTCGCTTCAATCTTTGTTATATCTATTTTGAATGCTGCAATTCCTTTAATCATTCCTTCGATAAATTTAGAATCTACATTTTTTAAATTGTACGAGCTGTCCGCTTTTTCATATTTCTTAACCATGTCATTTAAAGAATCGAATATTACGTTTGGATTATCCACAATTTCCATTTCCCCATATAAATGGATAGACACATAATTCCAAGTTGGAACTCCTTTAGATGTCTCGTACCAAGTCGGCGAAATATAACAATGTGGACCTTGAAAAACCACCAGAATTTGTTGTTTTTCAATATCCTTCCACTGTTCGTTCTGACGCCCGAAATGACCATATAAAACATTTTCAGATCTATTTAGTGTGAGTGGAAGATGGGTAGCGTATGGTTCACCATTGTGCTGAGAAAATAAAGTTGCAAAGCTGTATTTTTCGATAAAATCATAGATAATTTCTTCGTCATTAACCCTAAAATGTTTAGGTATATACATACTTAAGCTCCTCCTTCATAAAAAAATTTTGTTTAAAGAAACAGGTACAATTAAAGCCCTTATATGAGATAGTCTACAATGCAATCTGACATCGAAAAAGGTACAATTATAAGCAAATATAGATGTCAGTGTGGTGGTTAGAAATCCAGAATACAATTTTTGCTTTTAGAGAGGGTCTTCCGAAATACAAACAAATTTACGAACAATTTAAAATATTAATTGAGAAAGGAGATATTCCAGCTAATGATCCATTGCCTTCTATTCGTCAACTCGCAGACTCTCTCCAAGTAAGTCGCAATACGACACTTAGTGCATATGAGCAACTTGTTGCAGAGGGCTATATCCGTAGTGAAGGACGAAAAGGATATTTTGTTAATGAATTAGAACCTCTTATAATTCAAGACACTATATATTCTCAGAATAAACCGAATACAGAGCCGGAGAAAAAAGTTCTAATTGATTTCCGAGCAGGTGCAGTAGATCAGCCCCATTTCCCACTAAAAGTTTGGAGAAGAATGGCAAATAAAGTTTTAGCGTTACCGGAAAGTTTTAGATACGGACATCGTTTTGGAGAGGAATCATTACGTGAACAAATCGCCATGTATTTACTTCAATCCCGTGGTGTCAAAACAGATCCAGCTGCCATTATCATCGGTAGTAGTACTCAACAAATGTTGATTTATCTTGGACAAATTTTGAAGGATGATTTTCCTAGCATTATCGTAGAAGATCCGGGGTATGACGGGGCTAAGGAAGCTTTTCAATTCCATAGTTTAATGCTTGAAGCTTTACCAGTTTATGAGACAGGTACTGACTTCACAAAGTTAGAACAAATGGAATCACGCTTAATTTATGTAACACCCTCTCATCAAAGTCCAATAGGTGTAAGCATTTCAATTCAAGAAAGACAAATGCTTATTCATTGGGCTAACAAGATAAACGGCTATATTATTGAAGACGATTATGATAGTGAGTTCCGTTATACACAACAACCATTTCCGGCACTGGCTTCCATTGATTCGACTAGAGTCATATATCTAGGGAATTTCTCAAAGTCCTTTCTTCCAGGAATCCGTCTAAGTTATATGGTGCTACCCCAGCTACTTTTAAAGCATTATAAAAATCTATTTCATCGCTTTGAGAGTACTGCTTCTCTTCTTAGTCAACTTACAATGGCTAAATTTATGGAAGAAGGAGAATGGAATCGCCATATTAAACGGATGCGTCTTGTTTATAAGCGAAAAATGATGTGCATCGTTTCTGAATTAAGAAAACAATTTAAACAAACTATATCCATTATCGGGGAGCAATCTGGATTGTACATACTAGTTAAGGTACAACTAAACCGTTCAGAACAATGGTTAATCGATCGTGCTTCCAAATATGGAGTTAAAGTGTATCCTACCTCCGTATATTCCATAAACAATCATTCTGATGAACCAATTATTAAACTAGGATTTAGTAATTTGACTTGTGAGGAAATAAAGTTGGGTGTAGAGCTTTTGAAAAAAGCGTGGTCTATATAAGATTTTATCTAAACCGTAACTAACTATAGTTAGTTACGGTTTTACTATTAATTGAGGTGCTAACAATCAAACTTTATCTCCTTTACTCTACTTCTAACAAAAAGGTTTGCTCCACAATCTGGCCCGATTGTTGAATAACGATCAACTTCTATTAACTGGTCTAATTTAACATTAACCCTTATATAAATTAACACAATTATCTTTTTGCATTGAAGTAGTTACTCCACTATGATATCCCCTACATATTAAGTATTTGGGTGAGAATTGCTGGACTAAATAATATATAAGAAACTTGTACAAACCTTTTTTATTAGTTATTAAACTTCAGTTCTTGCTTACCTACATAAAATCCAATTGATATTCTAAATAGTTATTAGCTAGAAGTGAAACTTTAAAAATATAAACTTTATGATTAATTGCTAATATATTTGTCCAATATATAAGATATATAGATTTATATTTCTTATATCCATTTAACAGAAGGACACAAATGAGTAGCAATCATAATCAAGTAATTGGGAGTCGTTTAAAGGAACTACGTTTGGAAAGAGGGTTGAAAATATCCGAGATGGCAGAGTCTTTGTATATCTCGCGTGCTTATGTAGGATTACTAGAGAAGGGAACAAAAAAAGCTTCAAGTAAAGTGTTGGAAAAATACGCAGATTTCTTTTAGATTTCAGTAAAAGAATTAGAGAATCTTAAAACTGAGACTTTAGATAATAAAATAGTTCAAGTTAAAGACTTCCAATCAATTTCAGAGAAGATTAGAGAATTAAACGGTTTATTGTCTAAACTAAATGATGAAATACAAGAGTCACTCCTAGAGCAATTTAAAGAACAAGTTCAACAGACTCTTTATAATCTTCAAACTTTATATGAAGTTTCAGATATTAAGCAATATATTACGAGGTTAATAAATCCATGGTTTTTGGGTGATGAAGAAATAGAGCATGATGTCCAAACAGGTTACATTACTTTACCCAGTGGTCCATTATATTTTCAGTTGGAGACTGACAGAGGTATTGTTCAGCTTCAATTGCAGTATGAAGATCGAGATCATTTAAGCCTTTTTGAGAATTGGTTAGGTGAATGTTCTTTTACATTTAAAACCGACACAAATATCCCTTATATTAGTGAGCCGCAGATAGGTTTAAATGTTTTATGGTTTAATCCAACCATGTCATATCGACAACAATATGAATATATGAATACTAAGAATATACTTTCACATCAACTAAACTATTCTGATTCAAAATTAGAGTGGTATGTGAAAAACTATGATAAACATTTACGACTAGCACTAAACAGAATACCAGTTAATTAATAATCAATAATTATTATAAACAAAATAAAAAAAGAAAGGCTCTGCAAATTCTCTACAGAGCTTTTTTAATATCTTTTGTCATCATTATGATTCTATATAGAGCTCAACAGCATTTCAACAGTTTTTGACGTCAATGGAAATTAAGTCATAATATGTCTTAGCGCTCAATTTGCTAAATCGAATATGCAGTAAGAGTAATCGTTATAATTAAGTTTGAACTCTTAAAACAAATCATCACTATTAGTCAATTACATTATGTAAACTACTTCATGGCGTATACACTTAGACATCCCTGAGTTTAAGCATAATGAATATTCAATATAGAATAATAGAGTTATCAACATCTTCTTTGGAATAGGACATTGTTTCAAACACAACCCCATAATCCGAACATAGTAACCTAGTTCTTGTTAACACTTGTGAAAGACGTTGTTCCACTGCCACTACATTCACCCCTTTACAGATAGCCTTTTTCTTTTAATGATAGTGATTGATTAGTAGCTAAAAAAGATGACCAATTACTTCAATACCAATGATATGTCCAGTTTCAACTAATCTTTATGTCACCTCAATATCTCAGGGCTTGGCGTAGTGACATTCGATGGATGGTTATGTACAACAATGCAGGTATTCTTTTCCATTTATATCGCATATAACAGATATAGCAGTTGGATCTTCATTACAACTCAATCCCCAATGCTTACAAATCCTAAAAAATTCCACCTTATAAATATTGGAATTTCTACTTTTGTTAGGTAGAAAATGTTATATAAGAATTTTACCCTTTTTAATAGTTGGTTTGAAAAGACTGTGTCTATTGTTTCTATTACATTATAGTTCACTTACCTCTTCAAAACTAAAATTATCAGCCCATACTATACCTGTACCAAAAAGTTGCACACCAAAAAGAATAGAAGCACCTGTTTTGTATGTATTGGTCCTCCTACGTATCCGTATATTCCATTTTAATGTTTGAAATATCCTGTCCCTCAATCGTAGATGGCTCCTTTGTTTTAGCCTCTCAAAATCAATTAAAGACTAAGAGTAGCATTAAAAGTATTCTAAATAAGAATTTTAATATATTTACAAAAAATTTTTAAAATTGTATTGAAGTAAAATGGAAATTTGTATATATTGTATATATGTGAGGTATACATTTATGTTTCATACATTATCTAATCTTTTGTTATTACATTTTAATATCGGTATTTATCAAATGAGCAGGAGTTGAATCAAATGAATAATGTAATTGAGCTACACAACGTAAGTAAAAAATTCAAAGGCTTTGAGATAAGAAACATTTCTTTAGAGGTTAAAAGTGGATTTGTAACAGGATTCATTGGTGCAAATGGTGCCGGTAAATCAACTACTATAAAAATGATTATGAATTTATTAGCTCCAGATAGTGGAGAAGTGTCAATCTTCGGTCTAGATTATGCTAAAAATGAGAAGCAAATAAAGGAACGTATTGGATTTGTATATGATGATAATGTCTTTTATGAAAGTTTAAACTTAAAAGAAATGAAAAAAATCGTTGCTCCCTCTTATCAACAATGGGATGAAAAGCTGTTTAATAATTACATCGAAAGATTTAACTTACCTTTAAATAAAAAAATTAAGACTTTTTCAAAAGGCATGAAAATGAAAGCCTCACTGGCGTTAGCATTATCTCACAATCCAGAATTAATCATTATGGATGAACCAACTTCTGGTTTAGATCCTGTATTTAGAAGGGAATTATTAGAATTATTACACGATCTTATGATAGAAGAAGATAAAACTATCTTCTTCTCTACACATATCACTACTGATTTAGATCGTATCGCCGATTATATTGCTTTTATTCAAAACGGCAGACTTGTTTATAATAATGAATTTCATCTTATCTCTGAAGAATACGCAATTGTTAAAGGAGCATTGGATTTACTGGATTCCGAGACCGAAAAAGAGTTTATTTCCATTCGTAAAGCCAATACAGGTTTTGAAGCTTTAACGTCTAACGTACAGTCTGTTAAGGATATGTTCGGTAAAAATATAATCCTAGAAAAGCCAAGCTTAGAAGATATTATGTACTACTCACAACGTGGAAAAGTAAATGCATAGTTATTAATTTTAAAGACTCCCATTTAATTTAAAATATACTCGCATTACCGAAAGAGTCTGTTTTAGGAAAAATTACTAAAACGGGCTCTCTCAAGTTGAATACTTCTATTTAAGTTAGACTTCAAAAAATCCTCTGTTATTGGGACAATCTATTCCATTAAAAATTCATCTATTATTGAAGTGATAAAAGTATATAGAAAGGGATTACTTTGGAATGAGAAGTTCATACGAAGAATTATCTATAGAAGAATTGGCTGGTTTTTACTATTACCTTAATACATACATAGAGAAGGGAATATTGTCTAAGTCAATGTATCATGAAATTGAACTAATTAAACAAGAAGCTATTAGAAGAAAAATTCCTTTAAAATGGCTATATTATAAAGGTTCCCTGTTGAAATAAATTTCAGTAAGTCTTTAGGCCATAAGAAAAGGAAAACCGGCCAATGATAAATAGGCCAGTCATCTTCCCTCCTGTTAGGTATCTTTTAAACCCTCAAAACCAATCCCATTGATTTCATTATAAGTAATTAGGAGGAGAGACCTCTTTAATAAAAAATATGCCGTCAAGTTGCTTATTCGGCACAATCAAGGTTTGCATCATTCCAGAATCTAGGATTACTGTATTGCGAAAAATCCACTTATTCACTTCATTTCTTGATTTTCCAGAAAAGTCAAGAAATGATATTGAAGTTGGATTATGTTTCATATCATCTTCAAGGCTCTTCTTGGGTGGCCTGCTTAGTTTTTGAAACGTTTTCTTATCAAAAGTAACTTCCCCTTGATACATAAAAAACCCCATATAATAGGATTGACTTACCAAGTCTGGACCCATTAAGGAACCCATTGGTTTATAACCACTTCTAATATTTTTATAGATATGGTTATTATGTGCTCAAATTATTATTTTTTCATTAGGATATAGTTCGTTACAAATCCATTCTAGATTATCCACAATAATCTGATCACGAATTTGAGAGTATGGACGTCTTCTAGTAGCTAGATGTTTTAAAAAGGACCGTTTGTTTTCTAAGTCCTTTTGAATGACAGCATATTCTTTTTTCATTTCACTTTGTACAAAATCTCCTTGTAATTCCTTAATCATATTTTGTAGATATGTAATCAACTCGTCTAATTCTTTTTGATTTTCAGCAAATTCTCGTATTATTTCTTTCGGCAATTTTTTTCCGCTAGCTTTATAGCTACCAATACATTCGTACCAAAATGATGCTGCTTCCTCTCCCTTTTTTATACTCCGTAAAAATTCTGATGGAATGTCAACATTGATTCTATCTAAAAACTCTATAAACAAACTGTGTTTCACAGATGGTTGAAAATCAAAACCAATAAGTTTCATATCATAATTTTGTTTGACTAACTCAAAAAAAGATTGAGTTTCTTTCGATTTCCACAAAGAAAAAGTTGATTTATCCATTCGTATACTGTAAGATCTTCTTTTAAATAATTCGAGCTATAGCATTCACTTAGACCGCTTTCAAATGCCACATCTTTGAAACCCATTTTATGATACAAGAAATGAATTAGTTTTGATTTTAAAAGACTATGCTCAGCAACACCATGACCATTTTCACCAAGCCATACTATCTTCTTGTTTTTAAGGGTATTCTCTAAGAACTGGAATCATTATTATCATCACATTTATTTATAGATTCTAAACAGTATGAGTTGTCTTTCACCCACTCCGTATTTTTGATATATTTTTCATCTATTGATTTAAAAATTGACATTTTTACCTCCCTAAAAATTATCACAAATTAACATATAAATTAAATCGATATAATGGGGGTCTTCAAATTCTTCGAAGTAAAAAAAGTATAATAACTATCGATAGTTACTACACTTTCTATTTCTATTTAATATTCTTTAATTTTTGAGTAGTACGAACCAGATAATAAAAATAAGCACGAACTAATTAAAAGTGAGAAAACTAATAGGATACCATTTTCTAAAAATCCTGAATCCCCACCTATTGTTTGTATAAATGTTTGAAGCATGCTAATCATAGGATGTGACCACGGATAGATTACACTTAAAATTTCTGTATTAGCAATTAACAAAGCAGGGAATGTTAGAAAAACATTAATTATTGTAGGCGTTGCAAAGCTTTTAAAATACATAGATAATGCCAACTGAAATGCTGCTAATGAAATACAACTAACCCATCCAATTACACAGGTATAAATATAGGCCTGAATGGGAACGTCCCTAATTACACCATTTATTATACTAACGGCCAACATAGAGAGTAAAAAACAAAATTGAAATATAAAGATAAGACCCAATAAAATCAAATACTTACTAAGATAAATTTGATACTTTTTTATAGGAAGTGAGGCTAACTTTCTCCAACCACCGTTCTGATGTTCAAAATAGCATAATAGTGTTGCTAATACACCAGTAATTAATGGTAAAAAAAGTGAGCTATAAGCCATTATCATTTGTACAATATTGCTAAAATCAGTTGGATTGGTACCGAAAATAGGGAGAAAGCCTATAATTAAAGATAGTACAACACTTATTAATAAAAGCCACTCTATATTCGAGTTTCTTAGTTTTAAAATTTCTATTTTCACTAAGTTTAAAAACAAATCAACACCTCCATATAATTGACTATTCAGACATTTTATTATGCTGGTTTTTTCAAAGATAAAATAATATACAAAATGATAAACTCTAAAGCCCCTAAAACAGATCCTCGAAGTATATCCGGCATGCCTTGACTAAAGCCTTCATCAAAATGCGGCCATTGAAATGGTAAGAATTCAGGTAGTCCATAGGTATACATGACGACCACAGCACTTGCAATACCTATAGTTAACGTAAAAGCTTGATTTTTCAACAAAATTGAAGTTCCAATTAAAATAACAAATAGGGGCAGTAACGTAAAAATTGTTCCATAACTCATTACAATTGTTTCAAAAAATGAAAAGTCACCAATATTAAATTTTAAAAATAAACCTAGGCCTATAATTAATAAAAACAATAAAGCACTAGTAATGAAAATTAACATTAAATTCAAATATATTTTTGACATATAAAGTTTCGTACGTTTAATAGGCAAACTAAATTGTCTCATCCACATATTATGTTGAAATTCAATACCTATTGTTGAAGAAATCACTAGAGTAATTAATAATATTAATACCGAAGGCCAATAAAATTGTACATTCTGCAATAAAAGATTCCAATAATCATCACTTAACCCTATAAGGTGTTCAAATCTAAATATATAGTTAGCAGCTTGCATTAAAATAACCATGATCGGGAAACCAACTATAAGCACCCAAATATGTTTTTTAACTTTTAAAAAATCATTCTTTAAAGCCACTTTTAACATAGAGTTTCCTCCCCAGTGACTAATCCCAAGAAAATGTCTTCTAAAGATTGTGATCTTTCTTCCACTCTATATATATCAACTTCAGACCTCACTAGCTCCTTAATAAGTTTTGCTAATTCACTATCTAAAATATTTGATATATGGATTTCATTATCTTCTTTAACTGCTTCGCAACCAATGCTATTTGCTAAAAATAATGTTTTTGTAGCATCACTAGTTGTTAATACGATAAATTTATCCATGATATTTTTTAATTCTTTGATAGATCCCTCAAATAGAATCTGACCTCTAGCAATAATGCCTAAATGACTTGCTACATGCTCTACTTCGGAGAGTAAATGTGATGAGATAATAATAGTAACACCGTAGTTTTTATTTAGATTGCGTATTAATTCACGCATATCAATAATACCCGCTGGATCCAAACCATTCGTTGGCTCATCTAAAATAAGTAATTCTGGCTGGGCAAGTAATGCACTTGCAATACCTAATCGCTGCTTCATACCTAATGAAAATTCTTTAACTGGCTTATCTGCAAAACTTGATAATTTCACCATATCTAAAGCAGTTGTGATTCTCTCTTTTGGCAAACCTAAAATATTAGCGTTAATTAACAAATTTTCAAAAGCTGTTAAATGCGAATAATAGGCTGGAGCTTCTACTAAAGAACCTACATTTTTTAAAATTTCAAAACGATTATTTTCTAGAGACATATCTAAAACCTTTATATCACCTTTTGAAGGTTTTATTAAGCCCAATAACATTTTAATGGTAGTGGTCTTGCCCGCACCATTAGGGCCTAAAAAACCATATACCTCTCCTTTTTTTATTTTCAAATTAACCCCATTTACAGCTCGTCTATCTTTATAAATCTTGGTAAGATTAGATGTCTTCACAATGTAATTTCCGTCATCTTCTAACAAAAAGAATTCCTCCCTTTAAATAAATACTAGTTTTAGATCATTTAATACCTTGTAAGGCTTTATAAGCATTTACTGACCCTTTACCATATAAATTTGTTGGATAGCTTGTTCTATCTACAGTTTGATAGAGGATTTTTTCTATCATCTTATTAGAAGGTTCCGATAGATTTAATTTTTTATACTGATCTTTAATTAAAGCTATTGTTGCTGTGACATGTGCTGCAGAGAGACTTGTACCTACATTTAGTTCATAACCTTTCTCGATTCCTGCCATTTTACTAAAGATATTATTTTCTAAATCAGTTGGATAAGTTGTTAAAATTAATGATGAATAATCTAACGCTGTCATACTTTCATTAAGTTCATAACTACCTCCTGGAGCAACTAAATTGAGATACTTCCCATAATTTGAATAAGGGGCATAAATACCTTTTTTTGTTAGAGCTCCTACCGTAATAGTATTCTTAGAAGCTGCTGGTAAAATTAATAATCTATCGTACTCTGAGTTAAGCTGATCTGCTAACTGTGATTCCTTACTAATATCTACACCTTCATTTCCTGCTGAAACTACAATTGTTGTATTATTCGATTCTGCAAATTTAAATGCTTTCTCAAATGCTTTAATAATCTCTTTGTCTTCAGGATTCTTCTTAGACTTAAACGTATTTAAACTTAAATTAATTACATCCATATCATCTTTTGTAGCTTCAATTATTGCTTCAATTACCCAAGTAGAGTATGAACCTACATCATCATACACTTTATATGGCACTATCCCTATATTTGGTGCTATGCCACTCAAGTTCCCATTAGCTGCGATGATTCCAGCAACCATTGTCCCGTGGCCCATTTTATCATCGGTTGACACCATATTAGGAACTAATGATTTTCCTTTACTAATTAGATTTGCTTGTAAATCCGGATGTTCTAAGTCGACTCCTGTATCAATAATACCGACTTTCGTTATATGCGATCCGGTATTTACTTTATAGCTTTCATAATTATTTGTAACTTGTTCAATATTCCATTGTGGATTACTAATAGCTGGACTTTCCAACTCTAAAATGTGCTCTGGTTGAACTAATTTAGGTGCTTCTAGCTTTACATCTTGAATAACATCTTTTGAATCAAGATTCAAAAGTTTTTCTATTTTATCTTCTTCTCTAATATCATCTGCATCTATCCCATTTACTACAATAATCCCTGCTTCTTCGATAGAATCAATTTTTGTAATATCATATTTCAATTGTAATATTTCCAATGTTTGTTCCGGTTCTTCAGTATAAATTACAATCGATTCTTGTTCATTATTTGCAAATGCTTCATTACCAAATAACAAAATTGTCGTTGAAAAGAATGCTAGGCTAATATATTTTTTATAATTATTCAAATAACCCATTTTATGCCTCCTAGATATCTTAAGAAATCATTTCTCTATAATATTGACTATAGAATCCTGAACGTTCTATTAGTTGCTGATGATTACCAACATCAATAATTTTTCCATTATCCAAAACTACTATTAAGTCACAATTCATTACTGTTGTTAAGCGGTGTGCAATAATAATTCGTGTACAATTAATTTCCGAAAGGTAATTATCAATTTTAGATTCATTTACATGATCTAATGAGCTAGTTGCTTCATCTAAGATTAAAATCGAGGGTTTATTTAATAAAGCTTTCGCTAATACAATCCTTTGACGTTGACCACCTGAAATATTCATTCCCATTTCGGATATGACAGTATTATATTTCATTGGCATTTGCATAATTTCGTCATGAATCTGTGCAACTTTTGCAGCTTCAATTACGTCCTGCATGGATGCTTCGGTATTATGCAATTTGATATTTTCTAAGATTGTTCTATTAAATAGACTCGCTGTTTGAGGAACAATACCAATTTGTTTGCGGATATTTGTTAAATCTAGATATTCTGTAGAAATATCATCATAATAAACAGTTCCGTTGTCTGGTTTTAATAAGCCTGTGATAATATTTGCAAGAGTTGTTTTCCCGGAACCGGATTTACCAATAAAGGCTACTTTCTGGCCTTTTTTAATTTCTACATTAATATCCTCCACAACTTTAGGACTGTATTTTGAATACGAATAACTTACATTCTCTAAACGTATGTCACCTTTTAAAACTTTTTTGATTTTCCCTCCATTATCCTCTACTGGGGCATCAAATACATCTTCTACTCGTGTTAAATAAGATTTTGTAAGAATAAATGAATTAACAATCTGAACAACGCCACTTGTTAATGAAAAAAATTGACCGGAAATAGATTGGAATGCGACTAAAATTCCCAATGTAATATGGCCACTAAGTAGTTGTTGAGCACCAATAAATAAAATGAGTAAAGGTGATAAATACTGTAAGAAATTTGCAGATGTATTAACTTTATTCAGTACTACACCTTTTTCTCTATAAGCTTGTAATAATCGATTAAATTTCCCTAACCATCGAGCATATATATTTTTTTCTACTCCTGATGTTTTAACACTAAAAATGCCATATAAAATCTCTGTTTGTATGCCTTGGGTTTCAGACTGCTCCTTGATTTCTATTTGGTTTTTTTCTGATAAAAGCCTCTGTGAGATAAGAACAATAGCAATGTTTGCAAAAGCACAAACTAATGTTATTAACGCTAAAATTGGTGATTGAATTACCATATACAAAAATAACCCTATCAAGATAATCGAATCTAAAAATCCCTTTACTATTTGATTAGCAACTTGATCTCGGATAATTTTCATACTACTAGCTCGAAATATTAAGTCACCAAAAGAGCGTAATAAGAAAAATTGATATGGCACTTTTAAAATATGCTTAAAAAAATCTGTTTGTAATTGATAATCTAATTCATTATGTAAACGAATTAGAATTTTCCCTCTGAAATAATAGAATATGGTTTGAAACAAAACCATAAAAATGATTAGGAGTATAAAATATTTAAGTAAATCTGTATTCTGAGGCACAATTATGTCGTCAATCGTAAACTGAATAATAAAGGGCATTAATACAGAAAAGATTTGAAGTGCTAATGTTAAAATTAAAATAGTTGTGAATATTTTAAGTCTATTTGTAATTAAGCTACTAAAATTCTTCCATACACTATCTATTTTTTTATGTTCAAATCTTTCCTTTGGAACTAACGTTAATGCATAACCTGTATACTGCTTTTCAAAATCTTCCTTTGATAAAGTCCTTCTTCCTGATCCTGGATCAACAATTTGAAATTTACCATGGTCTATTTTTTCAAGCACTACATAATGATTTTCTCCCCAAAACAAAACAGCTGGCAATGGAATCTCTGTTAAATTTGAGGAGGGTAACCGAAATCCCTTTGATTCAAACCCTATTTGTTCTGCTACTTTTTTCAGATGAAATAGGCTTGTACCATCACGACTATTCCCCATCCGTTCACGCAACTCATATAAGCTTAATTCTTTGTAATAAAAGCTTGATACCATTGCTAAACAACACAATGCACACTCAGTTTGTTGCATTTGTTCGATGAAGGGGACCCTTCTTTTATGTTTGTGTAACCTTTTTTTAGACATTTTTAATACCTTCTTTCGGCATATCCAAAGTTAATAATGAAGGTAAGTCTTGATTTTCCATTCGTAATAGTCCGTAACCAATTCCGGTTAATCCAAGCATTATTCCATCCATTTCGGCATCGGGGTGAATCCCAGTCACCCATCCCGACTTAGAAGAATTCTCCAATAAAGTAAAACATGAATCTAACATCTCTTTTAAAAGCGTTTTATTAGAATTCTTGCTAAGTGTAATTAGGATATCTATATTCCCTAACATTCCGTGACACATACTATGATTTTGAATATTTGAGAAATCTAAACATTCTATCACATATTTCTCAAAATCATTTTTACTCATATGATCTATATTTTTTGAAAGTAAGATACCAGGCTTCCCATGACACCAATAAAATCGGTTATTTCCATCATTATCCCAATTGTCCATTTGAGAATTATAGAAATTTGTTACATAGTCTTTTAACTTCACAATCGTCTCTAAATAGTTTGTATTAGGGACTAATTCGTACAATAAATCCAAGCAATAAATCATACCTGATGCACCGTGCGAAAATCCAGGTCCCATGTTGAAAGGTGTATTTAGATAGTTAATCAGATACTGGCTGCTTTTAAGTACCATTTGCAAAAATTCATCTCGTTTAGTCGCTTGATAAATTTTAATAAATGCTACTAGCATTCCTGCAAGACCACCAACAAAATCATAAATTTCATTATGTGGTAGTAAATCTTCTATTTTTTCTAGTCTTGAAACTGCTAAATCTATAAGTTCTTGATCATTCCACAGTACTCCTAAATGTGCCAAGGTATAAATGTACCCAGCCTCACCGTTGTATACCGAAATTGAATTATTTAACGGAGAGTCTTTTAGTCTGTTCTCTACACCTTTTAAAATATTTAGACTCATTTCTTGATACTCTAAATTACCGCTTTCATTTGATAAGTGAGCAAAAAACAATGCGTATCCTAGTATCCCGTCATATAAATCTAAGCTTTTTATTGATATTTCTACGCCATCTTCTGACTCAATATTTAAACCCAGCCAAATCAAAGAACCATCTGCTTCTCTAATCGAACGTTTTTTTATTTCTTCGCCAATAAGAAATGCTTCAGTTAATGGTGGGCTAAATATTTGTTTTGTTTGAGTACTTTTTTTAATCCCTCTTGACTGCCAAACATCTTTGATTAAAGTACTTAATGACCATTTAAAATATTTCAGTTGTTTCGTTAAGTCATCTTTACTTAAATGGTTAATACGGGTTTTTAAAGTATCAATACCTGTTTCGTCGAAAAAGTCTGGAATATGTGTTTTATCACTATCGAAAAGTGCACGACTATTCATTTTGTAAGTAAAATATGGTATATCATTTCGAAGCATATCTTTAATCTCAAAATTAATAATTTCCTTATACTTTGGTATTTGCTGTGCAATTTTCCAAAGATACTCAAAGATCTCTGAACGATTCATCCCATTTTCTAAGTATGTTGGATGAAAACTCTTGGTTAAAAAATCTCCATATACTTGTGTGGGGCGAAAAACTTGCCGTACTTCCACATGTTCGAATAATTTGATAAATTGATCCATTTCTTCAGAGTTATGAAGGTGATTTAAGAACACTTGATAGGTATCCGCAAAACCATCTAGCATTTCTTTAATGTAGTCTAAGGGTGTTTCCTTTTCGCCATTAACAATTGGTCTATTTTTATAATTAGTTGTCTTAGCAGCGACATAGTCGACTTTTACCTCATCGCTCTCGTAATTAGTAAGAGTTAAATTCTGGAATTTTTTTGATGTCTGTTCTCCATTTGCCCCGATAGCACTTAAATCGTAATCCGCTATATGCCCTTGAATCTTGGGTATTGGAAGCATCATTGATGAAAAAATAGAAAAATTGAGTTCCTTCACAAATTTACTTTGCATTCTATGCCATGTTGAAATCTCGATATTTTTACTAAAAAGAGTTTCTAAATCAACCGGTATAGGATACTCTCCATAAACGATAAAATTCTCAGCATGAAAATCTGTAGATCCCAATACATAGAACAGAGCTGTCAAAACACCTTGTCTATAATAAAACTTCTCTACTTCTTCTTTATTTCTACAATCTTTAAGTTCAATATATTCTTGCCATCCATATGTACTCTTATCTAATATCTCGGCACTCTTTAACATATAACGAATACCACGCGAGTTAATCCACTTTGTTATATTCTCGAAACTTTTATCTATAGATAAAGATCTTGGCTTATAAACCAATTTCTGATTATTTTCAAATTGAATAATAGCAACACTACGACCATTTTGATGTGTATCACCTAAATCTATTTTTATCTCATTAACAAAATTGGCATTTATAGAGAAAATATCTTGGATTTCTTCAAAATCTTTAGTTAATCGATCAGCTATTTCATTAACAGTAATGATGAAACTTTCTGTATGTTCTACGAATAATCGAGCTAAAACAGGGTAAGTAGTATAAAAATCCTCTTTTAATTTGTATATATTATCAAATTGTTGCATAAAATAATGAAAGCGCTCTTTAGACGTATTACCTTCTAAAGTACCGAGCTCCCGTGCAACATTAATTTCTAAAATTGCACACCGAAAGCCCATATTGAAAAATTTAGTGTATAAAGAATTTATGAGGTTGTACTGTACTTTTTTTACATCGATAATATGTGTATATTGGTTCATATGACGGCCGATTTGTTTTATAATATATTGGATAAACGGTGCAAACAATACTTGGAATGTAGAATAATCCATTTCTTCCGGTTCATAAGCATCCATAATTTGATTAAACTTTTCAAACCAAGTAGGATCATTTTTGAGTTTTGGATTTTCTTTTTGGCTAATAATCTTTTGGAACTCTTCTTTATTCAACCCATAGGATTCTAACCGATCGTTAAGGAAATCGTTGGTAACAATTTTTTCCCATTTTGAGAACTCATCTAACGATACATTGTCCTGGTTTTGAATGTAGTCTCTTTCAAATAGATATGCTGCTTTCTTTAACGGATTTTCATTCATTACAATTTGTTGTTTTCCCATAATCGACTGTCCCCTTCATATGTAGAATAATAGAAAAAGAAAAGAAGATTAAGCTCCCATTTAACCTTCTTTCCAATTTCAAAAACTTATTAACATTTACTTGTACAAACATTCGATGGACAAACAGTTGCAGTTGCAAAAGTGATACAAGTCCAAGAAGATGTAGTTAATGGAGTTGTATTTGGATCCACATCATATGCTCCAGATAATTCCATTAACTCTTCTTCAGTAACTTCACCGATAGTTACGTTTAATTGCGCACGTAATTGTTCTTTGCTCATGATATCACCTCCTTTCAATGAGCTATTTGTCTTAAAATGTAATAATGTTGGGAGTACTGTTTCTATTTAATTGTTTTAGTAAGCCCATCCCTATGCCAGAAAGGCCAACCAGTAATCCTTTAGCGTCTGTACCTCTACTTACACCATACTTCCATTCTTCTTCTTTTAAAATTGTGATTAATTGTTGTTGAATCAAATTAATTTTTTCGGCAAGCTCCTCTGATTGAAGTATTTCGTTTGCATACATCAGAATTTCTAATTGTCCATAGTCGCCATGACAATATGATCGGTTATTCCCAAAACCTTCTCTTAAAGTAGTATCTAAAGCGATTTCTATTTCTGTATCAATCATTTCATCAATATATCCATTTTCTTTTAACTTCAATCGAGAGAGTAGTATCCCCGGAGCACCGTGACACCAAGCAATAACAGCATTTTCTTTTCCTGGTGTTTTCCAATTACGAGATTTTTCATCGTAATACGATCTCTCAAAGGCTAATCCTTTTTTGATTACATCTCTAAATCTTTCATCACTAACAACTTTATTCACCCTTGATAACGCAGATAATATTCCTGCATTCCCATGTGAATATCCTGTCATTGGACCGTCATTTTGAACCGATATCCAACCTAATTGATCTTCTTCTAGTAAAACAGTATTGTTATATAAATGATTTGAACACACTAAAGCACTTTTTAAAAATTCCTCATCATGAGTCTCTTGATACATGTGCATTAACATATTTAATGCCCCAGAACTACCACCTATTATGTCGAAAATCCGATCATGCTTTGACATTTCAACATAATGTTTAATCGTTTTTTTAACACTTTCAAATAGATGCTCATCATTGAAAAGTCTACTAATTAAAAATACTGATAAAATTCCGCCACCAACTCCGCTGTATACGCCTAGACTCCAATTTGGATTCTCTTTATATAGTTCGAATTTTTCAATTACCGGTTTAATTGCCCTATATGTGAAATCTTTATAAATTTTGTTACCTGTAAATTTATACAAATATGCTAAGTACAAGGCGATTCCACTATTTCCGTTATAAAAATCTAGACCAACGGGTGCGATCATCCAAGAAACCTCGTTATTACCTTCTAGTACGGTACTTATCCAGCTAACATCATCCGAATGGTCTGATTTAATTGCAGTATCAATTAAATAATCTCCAATTTCAGAAGCAATTTTTATATAATCATAATCTTCTATTTTTTTACCCTCTAGGTTTACATCAATATTTCTCACTTCAGCATATTCACTTGCATTGGACGCTAGCATGGACATATTAATAACCTGAATTTGTTCTTCTAAATCTCTACTATTAAGTTTCTCAATTTTCTTAATTACATTTTCTAAAGCAGTTTTAGAAAAGTAATTTTTTATTTCTTCTCCATCTGAGCATTGTATATGCTTGGATCCTATTTTAGTTTTAAAAATAGGGATGTCTAAACATAACAAATCTTCTATTTCCTTTTTTGTAATTAATTGAAGTTTTTTATTCGTATAGTTAAGCAAATATAAACGGTGTAAAAAAATATTTGTATCAACTGAACTTGCTAATAACCCTGGATGCAATATACTACGTAAGTGCTCTCCATATTTAAATGTTGGACGCAATATCACCCTTACTTCGATATCTTTACATGTCATTGTAAACTTCTTGAATATCTCTTTGTTAGTTTCGATAAATCGGTATATATGCTTAAAGCCAGCTATAATATTATTTAAATAGGCATAGATATCAATCAATTCATTGTTTAGTCTCGGCAAATTCAAACCTTCTTCTAGGTAGACCTTACTCTTTTCATAGTGCATAGAGTCCGTTCCGACACCAGTTAATTTTGAAGCTTGAATTGGGACCTCTTGATTCCCTCTTCCATTAAAGCCACTTAAATCAATACCAGCATGTTTACCATTTCTCTGGTAAATAAAATTTGGTAACATTCCTGAAGCCATAACCGATTCATCTAAAATTTTTTCAGCCTTTCCAAACGCTGATTCTTCATATTCTTTTTCTGAAACATCTTGATGGAATAGGGATTCTAAATCAATTAAAATTGGATACTCGTTTTGAGCTATAATATTTTCGTAATGAAAATCTGTTGCATTAAACACATAAAGCAATGCCAGCTGCATACCCAATCTAGTATAAAATCGTTTAATTTCTTCCTCTTCTTTACAGTCTTCATAGACAATGAATTCTGTCCATCCATAAATACCTTTATCAATTACATTCGGAACACGTAAATCTGGAAGTTCCTTATTTTTTTTATTTATGAATTCTAGTAGTTCTTTAAACTTTACATCAATCTTTAAAGATCTTGGTTTATATAGAATTCTTGAATTATCGTTAAAAACAAGCACACAAACAGTTCTTCCTTTATTATGAGAATCACCTGCAGATAAAATTATTCTTCGTATGACTTTACCATCATTAATCCCTTCGAAAGTAGCGCACAATTCTTCCCAATCTTTTTCGACAGCGGCTAAGATTTCGTCCACATAATAAAGAACATAATCAATTCTCTTAACTATGTACTCATAAATTTGAGGATACTTATTAAGAAACGATAAAACATATTCTGAATCTCCAAGCATGTCTTGTTGGAAATATGTAAAACGTTCTTCAGACGTAGTACCTTCCAATACGTTCGTTTCTCTTGCTAAATTTAACTCCAGTACAAGAGATTTTTGAACAATTCTGTGTACATAATCATCTAAATATTCTAATAAATAAAGCTCCATGCTTTCTGAATCAATATGATTATTCAATCGTTTTTTCATTATTGATTGTAGTTTGCTATAAGCAAATTTTAAGAATCTCTCAGTAAATTTATTGAAATAAGGATAGTTACTTTTAAAATTAGTAGGGAGTTGACAAGAACTATGCTTATCTACAATGAAAGAACGTATAGATTCTTTTAGTGAATAACTTTCTAATTTTTTTTCTTCTAAAAGTTCTGATAAAGTTTGATTTGATATAATTTGCAAACTTTCTTTTAAGTAATCTTTTTTGTTATAAAAAAATGTGGACCAATACTGGATTTGATCTGTATCACTAATATGTTCTTTTACACTGTTCAAAACCTTCACCTACCTACTAATTTTAAATTTCATAGAAGTATTTGATGGATTCTAACAATCCATCAAATACTTTTAATGTTTAGTTACAACTACGTTGACACTCCGCTGTAAACGTGCAGAAATATCCATCATTTCCACCATGACAGCTAATGTCCCACCATTTACAAGCAGCTCCTTGTAACATATTTAATTCTGTGTCTGATAACTCTTCTAGAAAGTTCCCTACTGAATTATGTGCTGCACTTACTACTTCTTTTTCTTGAATTAAATTCATTTTGCACCTCACAAATTTTTTATTTGGGAGCTTACGTCATATTTAATGACGTATATTATAGCGCTTTGAAAGTCACGCATATAATATATACATAATATACACATTGTATATTTTCATTGTCAATGGTATTTTTCCAATATTTACACTTTTCTTACATCTTTATACTTAAATGTATAATTTAGGTTTGTGACATTTATAGTGTTTTTTTGATTTTTAATATTTTAAAAATTGAAGTTTTCTCACTTAATTAACAAAAAAAAACACAGCTAAAGATAATTCCCCTTATCTTTAACCGTGTTTATTTAATATTCTTTTTACAATTTTTAACTTAGCGAATTTCTTTTTCAAAGATTATTTCTATTTTCTGTGCTTGGCCCCCGGCCAAAAATGGTAGGGGAGTAAAAGAATGTAGACGCCATCCTTCTTTTGCTAAATTCTTAATAATTTCTCGATGATCGTCTTTAATAGTTCCTTTTAGTACACTTACTGAAACAGTTTCAAATTTATATTCAAACATATTATCTCTCCTTTATTGAGTCTGCAGAATTAAAATGAACGTTTACTATATACCTTCATTGATAACACCCAAGAAAGCCCAAATATTATTAATATTACAACTAATGCTGACAACTGTATTAAAGGATTATTTAATTCCATCACTATATTTGAGAATTCACCTACAATATTAGAAATAAGTATTGTGGAATTTTTCGCAAATACAATAATAATAGTAAAAATCAACGTAAATATTACTAGAATGTATTGCTGATCAAATCGATAAAAGAAAGGTAAATAAAACGAAGTAAATAATGTAATAATCATGTATCCATACAATATATCTCTTATATCAAGGTTAGATAATGACTGATATGTTATATAGGTTCCTAACAGTACAAACGGTAATAAAAAAGTCGTAAATACTAGCATCCCAATGTATTTAGATCCAACAATTTCTTTTTTCGTATAGGGAAGTGAGTTTAGTAAAATATGAGACTTTCCTTTTTCATCGTTATAATGTGAATTAATAACAAAAATTGAACTAACAATTCCTATGACAATTGCTGGGTGTGTCCCGGACCATAAATAGAAACATAAAATCAAAAAATAAATAGGTAAAATATTTTTTTGTAGGTAGAAATCTTTCTTTATTAAATTAAACATATATACTCCTCTCCCCATATAATTGTTTACGATCATGATATTTAAAAGCTCGTATTTTTCTACTGCTTTACTTCTTCCTTATATAGGAATGTAAGCATTTCTATTAGTTCCTCTAATTGAATTCCAAGCATTTTACTATTTGAAATAATTTCAAACATATTTTCTTCAATTGTTTGTAGACGTTTTTCTTTCATTAGTTCTGTACTTTGTTCAGATACGAATGAACCTTTTCCTACAATGGAATAGATGAATCCACCCTTTTCTAATTCTTCATACGCTCTTTTAGTTGTAATGATACTAACCTGTAAATCTTTAGCGAGTTGTCGCATAGAAGGTAAAGCATCACCCTCTTTTAGAGTACTATCCATGATCAAATTTTTTACTTGTGTGGCGATTTGTTCGTATATAGGATCCTTCGAGCTATTTGTAATAATAATTTGCATGCGATTACCTCTATTTCTAATTAGAAATACATCATATATAATATATATACATAATATACACAATTTTATTTTTTTACAAGTCTTTTATTTATAATTTTTAAAATTTACTTTAAACAGTTGCTTTTCACAGGTCCCTTTCATCAATTGCAACATCTAGCACCAAATAAAAGACCATTCTAATTAACTTCATTATTATAAATCATGTTCTTTTTTAACAATGTCATCGTTTACTGCTACCTATAATCCCTCCCACATTATTTTTAGCTTCTTTAAATTTCTCTACTAGCTCTTGACCACTTAACCCTTTTTTAACTAAACTTTCTAAAAGTTGTTCTGCAAAATCTTCGGGTAATTTATGTACGGGTTTAATTAGTAATCCACTCTCTACTAATTCAATTGTCACTTCATCTTGCATTTGTAGTGCATCAAAGTAAACTTTTGGAATAGTTATTTGTCGTTGTTTTGATAATTTAACCTTTTTTTTTTCATTCATAGTACTATATTCCTCATTTCCTGAATTGTATTTATTATAAATAATTCATTTTAAAGAATAAAGAAATTTATTTAAATTAAATTTTTAATTTAAATATTTTCCGGTTGATTCATCGATTAGAGTGGAAGTTGGTGCATAAGGGTAAGTTTGATCCCGAGATGAACCCTAGAATGAATTCAATACGACTAATTTAGGGTAGCAAAAAAAATCGTCATTACCGCAGGAAATAGAACAGCATCTATTAATAGTAATGGGATTACTAGTTCAATAAAATTAACTAATCCTGCAAAAATCTATGAAGGTACTACTATGGTTCCTATACGCTTTATCAGTGAATCATTAGCTACTAATATTGAATAGGCTAGCTTAACTCAATATGTTTATATTACTAATAAAAATTAATTCTTATTAAATTAATAAAAATAACGTTTCTCAAAAGGAAACGTTCAGACTCAAACAAAGGGCATTCAAAATTCTGAATGCCTTTTTAATAATATTAAATTTTTAGGTTTGTGTAATTCGTACATATACTTTCTATAAACTGTATCTTAAGGTAAGAGTATTTTTCTCTTAGCTTTTTTGTATGTAAACTTCTTCAACTAAATTGCCCTTTAGAGCAATAAGAAAAAAGTCATTACTCCTCCTGGAAGTAAAGAACCTGATATCTCATGAATGAGATTTCTAAATACCCTGAAGATTTTTTCGAAAAAATAAAACCGTCTGACTTCTATCAATCTTGAGTCAGACGGGTATTTTATCTAAACTTACTTACAAGTTCTTGTAGATCCATGGCCATCTCCGATAAATTGTTAGATGCCGAAGAGATTTCTTCCATAGATGCTAACTGCTCTTCTGTTGCAGCAGCGACAGATTGAGAGTGCTCGGAAGCATTTCTTGACATAGAAGTGCTACTCGTTACATTCGCAGATACTTCTGTTGCACTTGCCGACATTTGTTCAGCTGTCGCCGCCATATCATCAATTTGCATACCCACTTTATCTAAGGAATCCAAAATCATAATAAAGCTTTCTTCGGTTTTCTCGACGATTGTAAGTCCTTCTTGCACGTCCAATTTTACTTGATTAATGGAATCGTTTGAGCGTGCCATATCCATTTGTATTTCATTTATTAACGTTGAAATCTGAGTGGAAGATTGTTGGGATTGTTCTGCCAGCTTACGAACTTCATCTGCAACTACGGCAAACCCTTTTCCATGCTCCCCTGCCCTTGCTGCTTCGATAGCTGCATTTAATGCTAATAAGTTAGTTTGGTTAGCTATTTCTGTAATTAATTTCGTGATTTCTTCAATTTCCTGTGAACGAGTATCTAAAGAACGAATGGCTTCTCCACTATCATTTACCGATCGATGGATTGAGTGAATTTGTTGAGCAGTCTTACCAACAAACTCACCTCCCATTTTCGCTTGTTCCGTTGCATATGAACTAGCCTCTGCAATGGCATTGGAACTATCCGCAATGTTTTGTATTCCTATCGTCACTTCTTCTAAACCTGACGTACTTTCTTCTAGACTAGCAGTAGAAAGCTCTGATCCCTCGGCAATTGTTTGAATGGCACTTGTTATTTCCTCTGTAGCACGACTTGTTTGTTCTGCACTCGCCGTCAACTCTTCTGAGGAAGCAGCTACCTGTTGAGACGTATTGGTTACGTCTTGCATCAGCTTACGTAAGCGTGAAATCATTAGAGCAATAAGGTATCCGCCTACAATGATAAGTAAAAAAAATCATGGTTTCACAATAAGATTAAAAAGGGATATAGTTACCAGTTCTATTAAATCAACACCAAGTTACTTTTCTGCTCTTCAATTTATTGATTTCATTAACTGGAAGAAGTATTCAGGTTTATGAGTCTTGTATAGGTTATACCATGAATGTAATGTAGCTGGTGAAAATACATCTATTTTTTTTGTACTTCCATCGCAAATTCCAGAGGAGCTACTCCTGATGCAGTAATCAAGTTTGCATCTGATACTACAGGTCCCATCTCATGAAATTTCTCTCCTTTATAATTAGGACAAACCATTTTAATATACTCTAAATTATTGCTTGTATGCTTTCTAGAATCTAGGTATCCTTTATTCGCGAGGCCTTCAGTTGCACCACAAATTGCAGCGACAATAATGCCAAGCTGTAAAGCTTCGCCAATTTTTTTCAAGATCGGTTGATGAATATCTTCTCTCCAAGTAGTCCCTCCGGGTAAAATCAAAAGATCTTTACTCTCAAGATTACACTCATTAACAGAAATATCTGGTTTTATCCTCAGCCCCCCCCATCGTATTAACCATTTCTATATTAGCCCCTACTGTAACTATTTTTAAAGGTGCTATATCTCTTTTAAAATATCTTCCCGTGTTTAGTTCTGCAATTAAATATCCATATTCCCAGTCTGACATTGTATTAAATACATATAAATAAATATTTTTTGTTTGCATCCAATAACACTCCCATCATAATTGATATAAACTATCATAATAAAACTTCCCTGACAGCTACCGTCAGGGAAGTTATCATTTTTGATGAAAATTTATTAAGTCAGACAGCACTTCGACAAGTCTTTTCTTTAGACTTATGGGCTCAATAACTTGAATAGATTTTCCATACGGTAAAAGCAAATAAGGTATATATGTATGAAGAATACCCTTTTCAAGAAGAAAAATTGCTTGATCCGAACTCCGTTCTTGGAGATAGTGACCTAAAAACCAATGTTGGCAAATATCTTCCAACGCCCTATATCCTCCATTAATAATTAAAGGGGTAATTTCTTCTTTATCTTCTATGGTAGGAAGGAGGTTTTTCTTAAAAAAGTCACTTGCTGAAAAATTTTCTGGTTGTTCAAACTTATTTTCGGTTGGCATTAGACTTTCAATTCGATCTACTCTAAAACTACGGATTTCATTCCTAAGATGACAAAATCCAATCACATACCACTTATTATTCCAATAGATAATTCTGTACGGATCGACCAATCTAAACTTTAATTGTTGTTCGCCACTCTTATCGTAATGAATTTTTACTGAGTATCCGTCAGCTACGGACAGTTCTAACTCGTTCAAAAAACCTGCTATAGAGAGAGAATTAAATCGCCTTATTACTTCAAGGCTATTAAAATGTTGATTAATCTTTGCTTCCTGCTCTTGATTTGAGTATTTGCTAAGTTTTGAGATAGCCCTATTTAGTGCTTCACCTCCATAATATCCCGCCTCTTCGGCAAAAACCGCTGCATGAAATAATGAAGTTTGCTCCTCAAAATCAAAAAAGAGAGGTGCTTCAATAAAATTATTCAATAAAGTGTATCCACCGTTATGTCCTGTGTCTGAAATTATAGGTACACCACTCGTTGAAAGTGTATCAATATAACGATACACAGTCCTTATATTCATCTCTAGTTTTTCTGAAATCTGTTTAGCAGTAATTTTTTCACCTGAATTAAGCATCCAAAGAATTGCTAGTATATTGTCTATTTTAGACATACAAATCTACCTCTATATGGAATTTACTGTATATTATATAAGTTAATTTCATTAATAAGTAATAAATTTTACTGTATTTATCATTTAAATCTATCTTATCCTCTTAAATTAGGTGTTTAAGTGTTGTTAGGTTTAAGTATAATTCTCCAGTACGTTATTCAACCAATCTAGCCCTCATAAAGCACTTTACTTATTCAAGAAAAGCGCCCGATTGTTGAATAAAATATATAATTGATATTGAAAAATAATACTATATGAGGGAAAATTATTATGGTATTAATTTCACATACATAAGGAGCCATTAGATGAAATATCTCATTAAAATTTCAATTCTATCAATAGTACTTTTGATACCCATTATAATTGGTACTCAACATGTCAAAGCAGCAACACCAATTAGTGTAAAGATTAAT
>NZ_JAUHTQ010000023.1 GCF_030418165.1 Ureibacillus aquaedulcis | reverse complement strand
AGAGTAGGAAAATGGTGTTTTCTTGATGTAGCTAAAATTGATTTCCGTTGCGGGGACGCTTTCCGGGGGCACGGCTCGAGCCTGTAGTCTCTCCCTCGTGCTGTTCCCCCAGGAGTTGCCCCTCCACTCCAATCAATTTATAAAGTATCTTTTTCTTAACATAATTTTTTCCTTCATTCTAAGAAATTTCTACTTCTGTCCCGACCTCATTTCGGGGTTCTATTGCAGTCACTTATATTTTTTTAGTCATGCATAACAAACTCTTGGTGTTAATAAAAATAAACGTCTAAAGTTCAAGACCTTCTACATATTCTATATATCTACGATGTACGGTTGCTTTACTCACCTGGAAACCCAGCCCTCTTAAGGTTGAGGCAATTTCTTGGAAGGTCAGCCCTTTTTCACGGAGTTTCACAATCTCTTCGATCGGTACTTCTATTCGTTCCCGCCCCTCATGATTATGGCGATTCTTGATATTTAACTCGGGGCGATAGCCGTTATCGACCGCACGTCTCATTCCTCTTTTGATTTTGGCATTATGAATTTTTCGTTGATACTCTTCCACGATGGCCAGAATCTCAAGTAACATTGTATCCATTTCATTCAATGTTAAAGGACCTGCATTGTTCAGGGAATAAACGGTTGTCCCATTTTTTTGCAGCAAATGCAGGACTGCCATTCGTGCATTACCTCGTCCCAAACGAGTTTCGTCCTGCACAAATAATACTGTTACATCCTTTTCTTTAATAAAGTCCAGCATTTCCAGGAGACCGTCGCGTTCTACTTCATAGCCGCTATGCTGATCATGGAAAACTTCTAAAACCTGGAAATTCATTTCACCTGCATAGCGTCGCAGCTCCTCTTCCTGCCGCACAAGCGATGTCTCCTGTGTATTTTTTTCTGTACTTACCCGTGTATAAATGACTGCTTTCCTTTGCTTACTCATTGATTTTTAACCGCTACCTCTACTGAATGAAATTCTTCTTCACTCTTTAAATTTGCAATATAGATGCTATTGGAATTCACTGGAACTGTTATGGCATGTCCTGCCACGATATGTTCTCCTGAAAGAGCATTTTCAGCTTTTACCTGCTCGATCCATTCCTGCGTAGTCATTTTACCACGATATTGTTCTGCTAGTGTCCATAATGTATCGCCATGCTGTATTTCAATTTGTTCGTATGTTGTTTTGCCATTATCGGTAATTAATAGAAATGCACCCATCACAAGAAAAGCAACGAATAACACCACAATATAAGTATTTTTCTGTAACCAATTCATAAACCAAGACCTCTTTTCGAATATTTGTTCTCGCGAATGTATGTTCTTAATTTAATACGAACACTTGTTTTTGTCAACACCAATTTCGAACCTATGTTTGCATTTTTGTTCTTTCACTGATATACTATATGTAACTAATAGAGGTACATATTCACAAAAGAGGTGATAGAGTTGAAGAAAATATCAAAAAGACAGGAAGATATTTTAACATTCATAAAAGAAGAGGTTCGGGCAAAGGGTTATCCACCCTCTGTTCGTGAAATAGGAGAAGCTGTAGGTCTAGCATCAAGTTCAACGGTACATGGCCATCTAGCTCGATTGGAGAGCAAAGGCCTTATCCGCCGAGACCCAACAAAACCGCGTGCAATCGAGATTCTGGACCAAGAAGAAGCAGCTGTTCAAAAACAATCCGTTGTACATGTTCCATTAGTGGGGAAAGTTACAGCCGGTCTACCTATAACAGCAATCGAAAATATCGAGGAATACTTCCCTCTGCCAGATGCCTATGGTACAAGTGAAGAAAATCTATTCATGCTTGAAGTTATGGGAGAATCGATGATAGAAGCCGGTATCCTGGATGGAGATTACGTCGTTGTAAAACAGACGAACACTGCGAGTAACGGGGAAATCGTCGTGGCGATGACGGAGGATGACGAAGCAACAGTGAAACGTTTCTTTAAAGAAAAAACACATTTCCGTCTTCAACCTGAAAACTCAAGTATGGATCCGATCCTAGTAAATCAAGTAACGATTTTAGGTAAAGTAGTAGGCTTATATCGCAATATTCATTAAAAAAAGTTGTCTCGTTGGTCAATAGACTGGGAGACAACCTTTTTGTTTAGGTGAATTGTTTGGGATAGCTATGTTGATTAAAACAATTGCTAAATATAGCCCTGTGGGATTTCTATCAAGGCAGCTGTGAAACGAGCGTTCCATTTTGCTGTTTATAGACGATGGATGCATCAATAAATGACTTAAATAGGTTTTTTGCATGTTCGTCTTCAGCGATTGCCATCTCCTCTGGATGCCATTGGACTCCCACGCAATAAGGGTAATCTTTCATTTCAAAGGCCTCAATAATGCCGTCGCTTGCTTTCGCTGTTACTTGGAAGATCTCCGGCACCTTCTTTAATGCTTGATGATGGAATGAATTCACCGCGATCTTATCTTTGCCCACGATTTCGTATAATTGACTGCCCTTAGTAATTTCTATATAGTGGGATGCTTCTTTTCTCCGGGCATTTTGTTTATGAAGGATCGGCGTATGCTCATACTGCGAATTGATATCTTGATAGAGTGTCCCGCCCAAAGCTACGTTCAACAGCTGAATTCCTCGGCAAATCCCGAATATCGGCATCGTTTTCTTCAGTGCGGCTTCTGTAAGCTCGAGTTCCACTTCATCACGCTCCAGCATAATATCGCCAATGTGTATATGCGGCTCCTCATCAAAGAAATGCGGATGAACGTCTACCCCGCCAGTCAGCAATAAACCATCGATCCCCTCAAGCAACTGTTCCGCATCACTTTCTACACCAAAAGGAATATTCACCGGAATTCCACCCGCTTGTATTATAGATTTCACATAGGCTTCATTAATGCAGTATTGCCCGTTGTTCGTTGTCATTGTAATTCCAATAATAGGTTTCATTCAAAACACCTCCATAACTTCTATAATAATAACTTGCTTAACAATATTCTAGATTTACTTTATTTTTCCTCCATTAAATGAAAAAGAGTCGCCTCTTAAGGGAGAGACGTCTCTTTTGAAAAAAATATTACTGTTAGAATAAATTTGCATACCAGTCCAGGATTGCTTCACCATAAAAATAAACGATGATGGCGGCTAGAGCGATGGACGGACCAAATGGAACAGGGGTTTTTCTTCCTTGATTTCGTACCTTCAGAACGATGATGCCGACAATCATTCCAATAAAAGCAGCCAGGAATAGCGTTAGTAACGTATTCAATGTCCCCAGGACGAGGCCAATTAAAAAGAAGAGTTTAATATCTCCCCCACCCATGCCTCCATTGGATATAACTGCAATGAGATATAGGATGCCAAAGCCAACTACAGCTCCCAAGATACTATCCCACCAGGGGTCAATTGGCGAGAAGATGCGCCCCAATGCAAGTAACGGTAAAAAGAACAAAAGCACTTTGTCTGGAATAAGCATATAGGCGAAGTCAGACACCACGATAATCATTAATAAGGAAATGAATAAAAGTGCCACAACTGTCTCAATTGTTAAACCCAATTTCCAAACCGTGAGCGCAAATAAAAGCCCTGTAATGATTTCAGTAAGCAAGTAGATGGGTGAAATTTTCGCATGACATGTACGGCATTTTCCTCGTAAAAATATGTATGAGAAAACAGGAATCAGATCTAGCAGCGTTAAGCGACGCTGACAATTTGTACAATGCGATGGTGGCGTCGAAATGGATTCTTTTTTGGGAACCCTGAGGCCGACTACATTAAAAAACGAGCCAAACACAAGCCCAAAGATAAAGGCAAACACGGTATAAACGATTTCCAAGGGATGCACCTCCTATAAATACAAATGGTCGGAATCCGTGAAAACACGAACCCCGACGGTTTAATTTTTTTCAAAACACTTATGCCTTAGTAAATCGAAATAATTCTTAAGACTCTCCTTCATAGTAGAAAGTCGTTACCTGAATAGAAGCATTGATCACTTCAGTGGCACCTTCATCGAATTCGTCTTCTTCTCCCGGAAGTGTATAGCTTAGTGTATCAATATGCATAATCCGTTCCAAATTTTCGATTTCCTCAATGAATTGTTGAATATTTCGATCTTCCGGTGCTTCAATTTCTAAGTTGAAAGTGATGAGTTTTAATTCCGGCGGCAGCGTTTGGGCAGCAATTTCCGATACTGGCGTTTCCACTGTATCACCAGCTTCTTCCCCTTCAACTATTTCTTTTGTTCCAGCAACTTCAGCTCCACTTGACTGATCTTCCACAGTCTCTGTTGTAGCCTCTTCTTCAGGAACAGGGACAATGGCAGACTCGGAAACAAGTGCATCGTAGCTATTAAAGCCAATGGATGTAATACGGGTTTCTGAAACAAACTCAATCTCTTCCAAGTTTAATAATAACTGATCTATCTCGCGAGACTGCGGCAATTTTTGACGAATTTCAAACACATTGGACACCTGGGTAGTCGATTCTTCTTTCATTGTAGCAATCTGACCTTCAAGTGAGGTAATCTCCGTCTGTAAAGAAGTAACAGAGCCTTTAAGTGTTTCAACATTATCCTGTTTAGGCAATACAATATAATAGTAGATTGCAAATAATAAAGCGGCTATTAATGCCACAAGCAATAATAAAGAAGAATTTTTATTACCAGAGAGTTTCATTATTGAACACCTCCAGTAGCTAAATAGGTTTCATTGATTAAGAGCGTGATTTCGGCGGATTGTCTAGGAATGACATCAAAATTCGTCTCATCCTCGGTTCCCAGCTCCTCGCCTAGTTCAGAATTTGTAATGGAAAGGACTTGTCCATCTATAAAATACGCACTATTATTTAATCTCGAAACATAGGTCGAAACGTCACTTAATGTTTCAAAATCAATGGAAATTGAGACACTTTCAGGGCTAAATGAATAGTTACGTAAATAGGAATTACTCGGCAGCAAGCCTTGAATTTCGTCTATTAATGGTGTAACAGGATAAGACACCAACTCCACAAATTGCAGGGATTGTTCCAAAGAACCCTCATTTGCCGGCTGCAAAGTGGCTAAGTCTACCTTTAATTGATCACGTTGTGCAATAAGGTTTGTTTCCTCCCTTTGTAATTCAATGACTGCTGCCTTCGCAGTGAAATATTGCCAAATCAATAGTGTCAGTCCTAATAAAGTAAGTATCCCTAGCAGGATATAAAGCAATCTGGAGCCTTGTTGGCTTTTTTCAAGTTTGGGTATGAGGTTAATATCTGGTATCATGACGAAATCTCCTTTAACGCAAGCCCGAGCAGTGATGCATGTTTTGCTTTAAATCCTGGGTAGTACTTTTGCATTTGTGAATCATCTACCATTTTTGCTGTAACAGGTAAAGTCTCTTTAAGGTAATTGTGAATTTGATCAAGCAGTGGATTATCGCCCATGACAATGATTTCATCAACGGACTTTTCTCCTTTATGTAGAGAAAAACGGAAGAAATTCATAATACGGTCAAGTTCCAGCACCTGATCCATAATCGTCATGCGATAATCTTCACTATCACCATCGTATGTAAAGTCAAGCTCATTCTCCTTCAGTGGCTTCGCATGCCATTGGGAGATAGTCGTTGGAATCTGCTGGTAACGCAAGAAATCCACATTCCCATTCGAATAAATACAAATGGATAGCTCATTAATGAGCCAATTGGCAATTAGGTATGTTTTTTCACTATCAATCATCTGCATACTTTCGAGCAATCGCAAATTACATAACGCGCGAATATCAGCAGCTTGCGGCCCCATATGGATATCTAGAAACAGATTGATATATTTATTCACTTCTTCAGAAGCAGCAGCAAACATCATCGCCTGTCCATCTCCTTCAGTCGGATCATAGACATCAATAAGCGGATCTTGGAAAGGTAAATGAATACTGTGGCCAAGCTCCATTTGGACAAACTCTTTTAATTTATTCGGTTCCACATCACGGGCATGCTCAAAGGATTTTAGCAAAACAGTCGGGTCAGGAACAAAAAATCGAACGTTCTGTTTCTTCCCACCCCATTTGTTGGCATTCTCTTTAAATATCTCAAATAACGCCATTTCATCTTTTAGCGTAGCTTCATCGATGATTTCATGAGGCAAAGCCACTTCAAACACCTCTGCCTGGGACAAATCTGGGCCCTTAGAAACAAGCGCGCGAAGTACATAATCATTAATCTCGATGGAAACATGGGAATTCTTTTTCTTTTTGTTGAACATGCGCAGGGCTCCTCTAGGTTTAAATTAAATTGTTTAGTTTCTTATTTCTTAGCCTAATGAATTTCATTAGGCTAAGTTTGAAAAACTAATATCAGCTAGCTTTAAAGAAGACATCCGTAACTGGGTCAGCTGTATTTTGTTTTATATTAATTAGAGTTGCTTCGTTAACTGTATAAGTATCTGTTCCAACCTTAGCCGTACCAGTTAATTCAATACCATCTGACGTCTTTTCAACCTTTGTAATAGTTAGTGTTCCTGGAGATTCAAGGTAATCATTAAGATCAGCAATTGGAGCTGTTGTACCACTTGCATTAGCAGTTCCTTGTAATAGTAGGACTCCCTCATTATCTGTATAATAAATATTCGCTGCATTAATAGCATTAACAACATCAGCTTTAGCCGCTTTTATTCGGCTATTGTCAATAATATTCCCAATAGCTGGCACCGCGATTGCAGCAACAATTGCTAAGATAACAATTACTGCTAATAATTCGATTAATGTTAAACCTTTTTCATTTTTAATACGTTTTTTCATATTTTTAAACATATTAAATCCTCCTTTTAATTTGTTGTTTTGTTTGTGTTTTTGTTTTTGCATGGGCGTTTGTTGCATGTTTCCTCACCTCCCTGCAAAACGCCCTTGTTCTCTAGTTCAATTTTTTTACATTTGCTCGTAAAGGCTAAACATCGGTAGGAAGATTGCTGCTACAATGACCCCTACAATAACCGCTAAGAACAAGATCATTAATGGTTCGATTAGTGACTTTAATGTATCAACGGATCTTTCTACTTCTGCGTCATAAAACTCCGCGACTTTTTCCAGCATATAATCCAGTGATCCCGTTGATTCCCCGATTCTTGTCATTGAGGTAACAAGGGGCGGGAAAAGCCAGCTAGCTTCTAGTGGTTCGGAAAGTGAGTTTCCTTTTTCAAGGCTATCACGTGCTTCAAGAACAACTTTACTCATAACCGGATTGCCAACTACTTTTTCTACTATGGTTAGTGATTGTAAAATCGGCACTGCACTACTGAATAAGGAAGATAACGTCCCCATCATACGAGAAATCGCTGATTTCTGAAGCAATGGACCAAAGATTGGCATTTTAAGTAACGCGTAATTTACCGCATAGTTAAATTGTTCATTACGTTTATATAAAACCTGGAAACTGATAATCGCAGCAAGCATTAACAAGATCACAAGCCACCAAAATTTCTGCAGCCATTCACTCACAGCGATGGTCACTATTGTCATCCAAGGTAACTCTGCGCCCATCTCTTCGAATGACTCGGTAAACGACGGCACAACGAACACCATCATAAAAATGGCAACGACAATTGTTAAAACAAGTAACACTGCTGGATAAGTCAAGGTTGATTGTACTTTTTTCTTCAAGTTATACTGTTTTTCAAATGTGTTCGCCAACCGCTCCAGCGTATCATCGATATTCCCGGTTGCCTCTCCCGAACGCATCATATTAGTAAATAATAACGGGAAAACTTTTGGATGTTTCGCTGTTGCATCAGAAAATGAAACCCCTGAACGAATATCTTCTTCAACCGCATCCAACGCTTTTTTCAAAGGTTTGCTTTTGGTTTGATCTGATAAAATCCGTGTTGACTCAACGATTGAAACTCCTGCTCTTATCAAGGTTGCAAATTGTCTTAAGTAGATGACGAAGTCTTGGTTTTTTACTTTCGCACCTGTAAGTTTTAATTCTTTGTGCAAGATACTATTCGATTCGTTAACTTCACGAGGGTTAATTCCTTGAGATCTGAGCTTGGCAATAGCGGCTTGTTTATTTGCAGCTTCCACTGTGCCCTTCTTTTGTGCCCCCTGTTTTGTCCGACCTATATACCTATAAACAGTCAATTAACTCACCAACATTCATTTACTATAATCTTCAAAATTCAGATAAGGTCGTGCTTCTTCCATCGAAACCTTTCCTGATGAAACAAGCGCTTGAACCGATGTTTCCAAAGTATGCATTCCCATCGCTCTACTCGTTTGCATCACGCTTGGAATTTGGTGCACTTTTTCGTTTCGAATCAAATTTGTTACAGATGGCATGGCAATTAGTATCTCGGTAGCTGCTATACGACCATTTGTATCTCTTCTCGTAAATAATCTTTGGGAAATGATCCCTTGTAACACGTTCGCAAGCTGAATACGTATTTGCCCTTGTTGATGTGGTGGAAACACATCAATAATTCGGTCGATTGTTGTGGGCGCACTTGAAGTATGTAATGTCGCGAATACTAAATGCCCTGTTTCAGCTGCTGTTATTGCGGTTGATATTGTTTCAAGGTCACGCATCTCACCAACTAAAATAACATCCGGGTCTTGACGAAGGGATGCACGTAACCCACTTGCAAAATCCTTTGTATCAATGCCAATTTCGCGTTGATTGACAATCGATGTTTTATGGTTATGCAGATACTCAATCGGATCCTCAAGCGTAATAATATGCTTCGATTTTGTTTCATTGATATAATCAAGCATCGCAGCGAGCGTTGTTGATTTCCCTGAACCAGTCGGCCCTGTCACAAGGATTAATCCTTGGGGTTTGTCGGCCAAATCGTAAAGTACTTTAGGCATACCTAAAGATTCAATCGTCGGTATTTTCGATGGAATTAAGCGGAATGCAATCGCACAATCGTTGCGCTGGTGATAGGCGTTTACACGGAATCGACATAAATCTCCGAGCGAGAAGTTAAAGTCTGTCTCCCCTTTTTGGTCATATTCTTCAGCTTTGTGCTCAGGTAAGACTTCTTTCACGAGTGCCTGCGCCTCATCGGGTGTGACTGCATAGTCTTCAAATTGCTTTAGCTTACCGTTTATCCGGTAAACCGGTGGAATTCCGACTGTAATATGTAAATCAGAAGCTTTTTCTTCATAGGCTCTTTCTAATAATGACCGTATACTAAACATCTTTTCACTTCCTATTCAACTATGGCAACGTGTAAGACTTCTTCTGTCGTCGTATGGCCAGCTAGTACTTTCAATAAACCATCTTCTACTAAAGTACGATATCCTGCCTCTTTCATATAATTTCTTATTAGACTTATACTTGTTCTTTGGAGAATGAAGTCTTTTACAGTTCGATCTATAGGCAAGATTTCATGGATTGCAAGACGTCCGCGATAGCCTGTATGATTACAAGCTGGACAACCACGTCCACGATTTACTGTTTCGACTTTCATACCAACTTGTTCAAAAATTTCTTTTTCACGTTCGGTTGCCGGTACTTTTTCCCCACAATCACGACAGACACGGCGAACAAGGCGCTGAGCGACAACTCCTACTAATGAAGAAGAGATTAAGAATGGCTCTATCCCCATATCATCCAACCGGGATATCGATTCAACAGCGCTATTTGTATGCAAAGTACTTAATACTAAATGCCCTGTTAACGAGGCACGAGTGGCAATCTCCGCCGTCTCGAGATCGCGAATCTCACCAATCATAATAATATCCGGGTCCTGACGAAGGATCGAACGCAATCCTGCAGCAAAGGTTAACCCAACCTCTTCCTTTACCTGAATCTGGTTGACTCCTTCTAATTGATATTCAACCGGATCTTCAACTGTAATAATATTGACGCCTACTTTATTTAAGTGAGAAAGTGCAGCATATAATGTAGTTGACTTACCTGATCCTGTTGGACCTGTGAGTAGAACAATTCCGTTCGGACGAGCAATCATTTTGCGGAAAAGCTGTTCATTTTTTTCAGATAAGCCAAGCTTGTCCACATCGGTTGCCGCATTACTTAAATCAAGAATCCGCATTACGATTTTTTCACCATAAATTGTTGGTAATGTCGATAATCGGATATCAATGGGTTTAAAGTTAATCGTTGACTTAATCCGTCCGTCTTGTGGTATACGATTTTCTGTAATATTCAGTCCACCCATGATTTTGATGCGGGCCGTAATCATATTTTGCATATTTTTCGGTAAAGAGCGCTCGGTTCTTAGCTGACCGTCTACACGGTATCGAACGCGAAACTCTGTTTCTTGTGGATCAAAGTGAATATCACTCGCTCTTAATGCCACCCCATTGGCGATTAATTGATTCACTAATCGAACAATCGGGGACTCTTCATCGGTAATTTCTTGCGGCGTTTCAGTTGCTTCCACACCGAAATCTGAAAGAGCTGCTTCCATTGACTCTTGAAGTCCGTAATATTTTGTAATTGTCCGATATAAGTCGTCCTTTGCAGCAATACTTGTCTCAATTTGACAGCCTGTCGCCATTCGCACTTCTTCAATGGCGAAGTAATCCATTGGATCCGCCATCGCGATAAAGAGCCTATTTTTATCCCGTCTGATGGGCATAATATTCGCTCGTTTTGCCAGTTCAGCGGGCACTAATTGCAGAAGTTCCGGTTCAATCGAATATTGGTTTAAGTTAATATGCGGAACCCCTAATTGGAATTCGAGGACTTCGATTAGCTGCTGCTCAGTCAGGTAATTTTCACGAATCAGAAAGTCACCGAGTTTTTCGTCACGACTTTTATTCGTTAAAGCATAGTCAAGCTGTTCATTCGTAATTACACCTGCTTCAATCAACAAGTCCCCAAGTCGTTTTCGAGTTTGCATTCGCAATTGCCACACTCCCCTTCCTTATGGAGTAATTAAGTTTCCGCCCTTGTCATAGTAACTACCTTCAGGCAAGTTTTCTTCCGCTTCGTCCAGCGGTATATCCGGTAAACCATTATTGTCTAAATCCATTTGTGTGTCTGGATCTTGATTTTCTATTCCACTTGGCGCTGTGCTAGGATTTGTTGTTCCTGTTGAATCCGTGTTATCAGTTGGGTAAGTATTATCACTTGTCGTCCCTGTAGAATCTGTTGTACCAATCGACTCTGGCTGTCTTGCTGAAATTAAGACAATTCGGTTCGCTGGTGCATAATAATCACGGCTAATTTGTTCTTCCGTTGTGCTGCCACTCTCTGAAACAATTCTAGTGACTACAACGCGTAGACCCTTTTCTCCCTCTTGGACGAGTTGTTTCTGTCCAACTACTAAATCATCCGAATAACGATTGATAATACGTGGTGGGATTTCTTTTTTATGAGTCTGTACGAGAACCTCTTTGCTTTTTTCATTCGAATAGATTTCGAGTTTCAAATCAGAGCCTTCAATGGTTGCATTAATTTTGACGGGATTCGTCGAACTGTTCAAAAACTGTAAATCCTCATTATATTGAATACTGATTCTTGCATTAATTCCCGGTTCTAGGTACGTTGGTATTTTTTCTTGTGAGTGACGCTCAACAATCTGAAACTCTGTATTTAACACGGCATCGTATAAAACTGAGGCAACAAAGTCTTTGGCTTCGTTTGTCGCATGACTCTCACCTACTGTTGAAATAAATGAAAAAGTCTCGCCAGGATATAATATTGTTTCATTTATTAGTTCAGCTATCTTAGATACCGCGATACTTTCTGTCGGGATGGTTACAATGGAAAGAGCGATCCGCTCATTTTCAAGCTGCGTCAAATCATTTTGCACGGCCGCAATCTCATGTTCCTTTAAATAAGAAGCTTGTGTAGTAATCGAATTCAATGTCGCTTCAGCATCCCAGCTTGACACTACTGCAATAGTGTTTTTTAAATCCTCTGGCACTGTTATATGTATGGGCAGTTGAACAACTTGGTCAGATTCCCAAAACGCAAACCAAGGTTTTTCCACCGTTGTTTGATATTGTGTGACGGTACTATCCAAATCAAAAACAAACTGCGAAGGGTCAACCAGGACTTCATGCTCACCATCAGTTACCACAATGGACTCAGAAACCCAATGATTAATAGCTTCCTGTAAAGCTGCCCTCATTTCGTCTTCATCTAACCCCGAAACTTCTACTCCGGCGATAGTCGATCCCGTCCCCGGTCCATCAGCTAAAGCTGTTCCTAAAATATTTCCTTGAAACAATAAAAACACAACAAGAAACACGCTCAAAACAGCTAGTAGAATCGGTTTTATTTTTATTGGCATACAAATCACCTCAAGTTTCTAATTAACACTACTAATAGCATTGACTTTTTTCATATGCAGCTTAAGCTACCTCTTTATAAAACTTATCATTTTAAAAGAACTAGCGATAATTTAATAATTTGATAGAGCATATTCTCTATGTACCTATGTAAAATATACTATCCATTCTATTATCTTACTCTAAAATTAACGTAATAATTGTAAAAATTTTTATAAATTCTTATTAAACGTCAAAGTTTCGTCATAAAATTTCTATCTAAATAATAAAATACACAATTTTTGTCAGTTTGTATATATCTTTTTTACTAAAAATATATTTTTATTTTAAATAAAACATTCATTTATATGACTTTTATATTATCATTAACAATATCAAAGACTTAAACTATCATTCTTTTAACTTAATTAACAAACATTTAAATAATAAATGGATTAAAACCATTACTTTTATAGCATATGGAAATGTTTTAATATATAATTATCCCAAATTACTACATTGTTTCATCCAAAATAAGTAGGTGTCTTTTATTGAAAAAACTAATAACCCCTAATTTGTTTAAGAACAATAATGGAATTTCTTTGATTGAGGTATTAGCTTCTTTAGTTATTTTATCTATCATTCTAATTTCATTCATGAATTTCTTCCCTCAAATGGGACAAAAAAATGTACAAAATGAAAATAAGCAGGAAGCAATCAATATTGCAAAAAAGGAATTATTTTACTGGAAAAGTGCTATAGAAAACAGTTCTGATTTTAATTCTTTCAAAAACAACCCAACCAGCTCTTCTTTTTCATTTATTGGTTCAAATGATATTGTTACTTTTGACTCCAATACAATATCAATAAAAACAGATCAAACAAAATCTACTAGTTCCGACTTTTCTGTTACCACAACAATACATAGAGCAACCGATTTACCTTCTAAACCAAAAAAAGCTTATCAAATGGATATTCAATTATTTAAAAAGAATGATATTTTAGTTAGCGAGACCTATGGATATATCTTTTATAAGGATGAGTCAAATGAAGAATAGTAAGCAATCAGGCATTTCATTAGTAGAGGTTTTAGCAATAATCGTGTTACTTTCTATCGTAGTGCTGCTTTCCTGGAGTATCTTCTTTCAAGGAGCTAATTATACAAATAAAGCAATTTCCAAAAACCAGATGCAACAAGAGGCTAATTATATTATTTCAAAATTAAATAAAATACATCTCCAGTCTGATACTTATAAAGTAAAGAGAGATTCTTGTAAGTTTTCAATCGAAGCAACTACTGATGGTAGAGTTACTGATACCGTTACTTTCGAAAACAATCAATTATGTATTTCTATTAAAAATTTACCCGAGAATGTGAATCCAAACGAGCAAGACATTAATTTACAATTAACAATTCAGAAATTAGAAGAACCATCAAACAATCTAACACTCGAAGCTCTTTTACAACGTTTAAAGGAGGCTAGCCCATCATGAGGAGAATAACCAATAATTCTGATGGATACGCGATTCTAATCGTTTTAATGATAACAGCTGTTTTCACAGTTTTTGCGCTATCTTTCCTGGTAATTTCCGCCAATACTACAAAACAAAATAATATAGTGGAACAAAATTCACAATCAGTAGCCATAGCAGAAATGGGTGTTACTTATTTCGAACATGCTATAAATAATAGTATCCATACCCATCAAGACACTGTCTTGACCTATGTCAAAAACTTAAGAGCAAACGATATAGCAGATAAAAAAAACTATCCTGATGATTACTATATTGATATTGCTATAAGTGAAATGATGGGTTACCTACAAACCGATGTTAATGATTTAAACCTTACTGTAGGAATAAAAGGAAATAGTACAGGTGATTTTTATATTTCACCTACCGAAACTGATTTTTTCAAAAATACTAGCAAAGGCATTGATGTTTTGTATAAAAGTAGAGGTACTGAGGACAGTAAGTCTACCACGATTGAAGGAAAGCTGAAATTAGACTTTTCTCAATTTCTTGTGACAAAGGTTGCTCCACCGGGTACAGGGACAAAAACAACTCCAATCCTTCAAGCAAATCAAATATCGGACCCAGGTAACAACCTAACAAGTTGTCCCAATTACGACAAAAAAGTTGAATTTAATGCTATCAACTGCCAAATAACCGGTAGTATGACTTATGATGATAGCGTTTCTTTTGATAACTCAAAAGTAAAAGTTACCGGGGCATTAACTGCCGATAAGATTAATAAAGGCTTCTATGATTCAACGTTATATGTACTAGGTAGTATGACTGTTTATGGCAATATGAAAAAATCGGATAATATTAACTTATTTGTGGGTGGCGCTTTTTCAGGGTTAAATTTTATAGATAATGATGGAATAACGAATTCCGTTATTGAGATTATGGGTTCTGCAAGTATGCATAATACGAAATTCACCAACTCTACTATGTACATAGGAGGGGTAACTACTATACACCAATTGAACGGTGATGATTATTCTACAGTATTTATTAACGCCAATACTACAGTTGACACAAAAATTAAATTATCTAACAGATCCAAAGTCTGTATTAATGGACATTTAGACGTAAATAACATAGACACAGATTCAACCAGTAAAGTTTATGCAAAATCAAGTAATAATTCTTCTGTAAATACTAAACCCGATTCATTTAATAATGCTTGCTTCAGCACTTCAACTACAGCTGACTGGGGGAATATTAATCTCTCGAGCGAATACAACTATAATTATAAGTAATAAAACTACGCAGTGTGCCAGCTTTTAATAGCTGGTTTTTTTGTGTTTGTTGGATTTATGCATAAAGATTACTTTAAAAACCACCCTACTCCCTATTAATACACTAAATTCGCGCAGCACAATCTTACTAGTTACATGCCAGAAATAATTAACTCATAGAATTAGGTAGTTTAGCTAGACTGTTTTCATTCACTCGAAGATTGTAACAAATCCTCCTCAGAATAATTGTCAATTCAAGTAACTCTATGTTCTTTTTCGCTTTTCAGGAGTACATTGTAGTTGAAGATAGCTTTAACTATAAAAAGAAGGTGTACTTATGAATATTCTTAATCAACAGGGTGCGGCAAAAACTAAAATTATTGCGATTACCATTATACTTCTCATATTAATTGGTGGCGCTTTGACGATTTTTAATGATGTGGCTGATCAAAGTGTTGCGTTTTCTGAGGAAGAAATAAATGAATCTAATGAAATTGCTCAAGAAGAGCTAAACCTTGCCTTTTCGACTACAGAAAACTACACATTTGAACAACGGGCAGAGGCTATTGAGTCCATTGGCTATAGCGAGCCTGAAATCGAGAAGTCGACTATGACTTTTGAAAAACATACCAATTCGAATGTCTATGTTTTATTAAAACTTCAGCCACATGAGACCTATGAAGAGTTGTCTCGTGTGTTAATTCAAATATTTGATAAAGATAACGGTGCCATGATTACCGAGCTAGATAATGTCTTAACATGGCAAAAAACTGCAGAATAAAATTGTCCCCACCTCCCTGCCTTTGTGAGGTGGGTTTAAATTTAGCTTTTTTTAAATCATACAAAAAAACCTGACACAAATTGTGCCAGGCCGTATAGAAATTAATACATTTTTAAGTATTGTTCGCGTTCCCAAGGGTGAACAGCAGTACGGAACATATCGAATTCGATTTCTTTTGCTTCTTTGAAGTTTGCATAGATATGGCTACCTAATGCGTTTTTGATCACTTCGTCTTTTGATAGAGCTACAAGAGCATCATCAAGTGAAGCTGGTAAGTTATCGATTCCGTTTGCTTTGCGTTCCTCCTCGCTCATCACGTAGATGTTGCGGTTGATTGCTGGTGGAGGTGTCAATCCGTTGCGGATTCCCTCTAAACCAGATTCAAGGATTGCAGCTAAAGCTAAATAAGGGTTAGCAGCAGGGTCTACTGAACGCACTTCAATACGAGTTGATAGACCACGTGAAGCTGGTACACGAATTAATGGTGAACGGTTTTGAGCTGACCAAGCTACGTAACATGGTGCTTCGTATCCTGGTACTAGACGTTTGTATGAGTTTACAGTTGGGTTTGTAATCGCTGTAAATCCTTGAACGTGCTCTAATACACCTGCCATAAATTGCATAGCTGTTTGAGATAGACCAAGTTCTGTGCTAGGATCGTAGAATGCATTTTCTTTGCCTTTAAATAATGACACGTTACAGTGCATTCCAGAACCCGCTTCACCGAATAATGGTTTTGGCATGAATGTTGCATGTAAGCCATGTTTGCGGGCAATTGTTTTAACAACCAGCTTGAACGTTTGGATGTTATCGCAAGCTTCAATGGCATTTGCATATTTGAAGTCGATTTCGTGTTGACCAGGAGCAACCTCATGGTGAGAAGCTTCGATTTCAAAGCCCATTTCTTCTAATTCCAGCACGATATCGCGACGGCAGTTTTCACCTAAGTCTGTTGGTGCCAAGTCAAAATAACCGCCATGGTCATTTACTTCTAGAGTCGGCTCCCCTTTTGCATCCAATTTGAATAAGAAGAACTCCGGCTCAGGCCCAAGGTTGAAATGCGTGAAACCTAACTCTTCCATTCCTTTTAATACACGCTTTAAGTTGTTGCGTGGATCTCCAGAGAATGGTTCGCCTTCAGCAGTGTAAATGTCGCAAATGAAACGTGCAACTTTACCGTTATCAGTAGTCCACGGGAATACCATGAATGTGTCAAGATCAGGATATAAGTACATATCAGATTCCTCGATACGAACAAACCCTTCAATCGAAGAACCGTCAAACATCATTTTGTTATCTAGTGCTTTATCAAGTTGACTCACTGGAATTTCTACGTTTTTGATTGTTCCTAAAATGTCTGTAAATTGTAGTCGAATATATTTTACTTCTTTTTCTTGAACAAGACGTTTAATATCGTCCTTTGTGTATTTACCCACAGTATTCCACACTCCTACTTTTCCCTAATTAGCAAATTTAATTATTCTATTTATAATTCACGCGGTTTATTGGTAAAAACGCGATAAATCCCCTTGTCGCAAAGATGGTTTTTGATGACGGTTGCTATTCATCATTTCTTCACGTAAAATGCGGCGCAATTCTGCATCGGAAATTTCTTCTTTTGCTTTTGCTGCTTGAATTGCAGGATTATTTTTCATATCAAACACTTTCTTGATTCCTGCCATGTTCACGCCTTGCTCCAACATATCCTTGACATCCAGAAGCGTATCGACGTCATTTAAGGAAAACATTCTTCTATTACCTTCCGTACGGTGTGGCTGAATTAAATCATGTTCTTCATAATAGCGAATTTGACGCGCCGATAGTTCAGTTAATTGCATAACCGTACTAATTGGTAAAAGCGGCATGGATCTTCTTAATTCACTTGATCTTCTTTCACTACCCATTTAATCCACCTCCCTTACGTCTATCTTAACCTGGGTAAGATAGATTGTCAATCTTACGTAAGAAAAACTAACATACAGAGGAAATAGCATAAAAAAGGTTTGATAAAAGAATATCCCCAAATAATAAATTTTTCAATAGTTTTATTATTCTTTTTATTATGACACCAGTTGTCTGAAAGTTGATAATACCTAACATTCATTGTTATATATAGAACTTTTGATGTTATATCAGGATAATCGATTAGTGAAAATTCATTTTACGGAAAATTAAAAAACTGCAAATTAATTGGTATTACCAATCTAATCTGCAGCATTATTGGAAAGTCTATTATCTTTTTTTTCGGTTTGAAGCAATGATGTTGATGACGATAAATGCTAAATTCAAGTACAGTCGAAGGGCAAAAAACAGAACTTCATTTTCACGAATAAATTCATTCCGTATACTATCCAGCTCGTACACCGTATAGAGGGCAAACGCTAATACAAAAATACCCGCTACTACAAGGAAAAATGGACTACTAACCGGAATGAAAATATAGATGAATGCAAAGACAACAAATACAATCAAAATCGTAAATGCGTACATTAAAGCTTCTGAAATACTATATTCAATCAGCTTTATTCCCAAGAACGCAATCGTCAGGAAAATAAGTATTGTCCCGATAAATACAGAGATGATTAATGCCGCCCCTAACCAGTCAATCAAGATAATCAGCAGCAAAAAATGCAGCACGCCAAATAAAATCGGTATCAGAAAGATCAATACATTGCCAATTCGCCACATAAAAGTAACGACAGCCAAACCGATTCCCAGCAAAGCAAGGATAATGACCACAGAAATTGGCAGCAATAACGCAACCAAAAGCCCGATTACGCTCAAAATCCACATACCCACGAAATAAAATATTATGAGGTCGTAATTTCTATTCCTTTTATGATGCCCCATGTCCAACCCCAATCATAGATTGATTTACTTACACTATATTTTTAAACAGTATATGTTATTAATAATTTTTTGTTTGTGTTGGTAGTTTTTTAGGATTATTTTAGTTGGTTGGTATTCTTACTTGGGTTTGGATATCGTTGTGCAGGGCATCAATTAATTAATAAAAGAAGCGATATTTTATTAACGAATTAGGGTGGAATTTTGAAGTGGCGAGATTATTGAAGAAAGTGGCTAGATTTCGACAAAAAGTGGCTAGAAAAATTTGAAAAGTGGCTAGAATATCGGCAAAAGTGGCTAGATTCTCACCGAGATGGAGCAACTTGCTAAAAAACAACGGCTCAGATTTCTCTGAGCCGCCGCCTTACTATCTCAATTTCTGCACTGCACTGCAAATTGCATATTTCACGTGCTCGTAAGTTAAGCCCCCTTGGACAAAAGCTGTATAAGGCGGGCGGATTGGACCGTCAGCAGTGAGTTCAATGCTCGACCCTTGGACAAAGGTACCTGCTGCCATGATTACATCATCCTCGTAGCCAGGCATATAAGCTGGTTCAGGTGCAAAATGGGCGTTAACTGGTGAAGCAGCTTGGATTTCCTGACAGAATGCGATCATTTGCTCGGCTGTTTGGAAGGAAACGGATTGGATTAAATCTGTTCGCTTATCCGCGTAATGAGGATACGTTGTCATTCCGACTTCCTCCAGCATTGCCGAGGTGAAAATCGCTCCCTTCAAACTTTGCGCCACCACGTGGGGTGCCAAGAAGAATCCTTGGTAAAAGTCAGCCAGCGTATTCAAGGAAGCTCCTGCTTCTGCCCCGATTCCTGGAGACGTCATGCGGTAAGCACATCTTTCAACCAATTCTGCTCGTCCCGCGATATACCCCCCGATTTTTGCCAGTCCACCACCAGGATTCTTAATTAATGAACCTGCCATTAAATCGGCGCCTACTTCTGTCGGCTCCATCGCTTCAACAAATTCGCCGTAGCAGTTATCGACAAAGATGATGACATCGGATTTGATTTCGCGGATTTTTTCGCACATCTCCTGAATAGCTTCAATTGTATAGGAAGGTCGCGTTGCATAGCCTTTTGAACGTTGAATCGCAACCATTTTTGTCTGTTCATTGATGGCAGCACGAACACCATCCCAGTCAATTTCGCGATCATCGATTAAATCGACGTGTGAGTAGCCGATGCCGAAGTCTTTTAATGAACCTGTATCTTTTTCTCCTCCGTCTACAATCGATTGGAGTGTATCGTAGGGTTTTCCAGTAATATAGACTAGTTCATCTCCTGGTCTTAAAACTCCGAATAAGCTTAACGTAATAGCGTGAGTTCCCGAGATAATTTGAGCTCGCACAATGGCAGCTTCCGCTCCAAAAACTTCTGCATATACTCGCTCCAAATTATCACGTCCCTCATCGTCATAACCGTAGCCACTTGAAGGGTTCATATGAAAGTCACTAACCTGATGTTTACGAAATGCAGCCAGTACTTTTTGTTGATTGAAAAACGCCATTTCGTCCACTTTGGCGTGGATTGGTTTTACTTTTTCTTCTACTTTATTTGCAAGCTCCAGTGTTTCCGGCTTCAAACTTGATTGAAATATCATGATTATTACTCCGTTCTATCTAAATCGCTTCATATAAAATGATGCTGCCTAATAATTTATTTCCTATCTTATCTTAACAATTCTTGTTATCTTTTCAACTATTTTAGAATCTTGACGGTTTTGTAGAACAGTTGCTGTGGGTAAAGTCAAAATTATTATTCATTTAGGTTAAAAATATCTTTACGAAAACCTTTTAAACTGCTATTCTCAATGTTGCATGTTCATGTAAGGAGGCAATGTTGATGGCATGGGAAGTCTTTAGTATTATTGGTACCATCGCCTTTGCAATATCAGGTGCAATTGTGGCCATGGAAGAAGAATACGACTTATTTGGTGTTTATTTATTAGGAATCGTCACTGCTTTTGGTGGGGGTGCGATTCGAAACTTGTTGATCGGCTTACCTGTTTCGACGTTATGGAGCCAGGAAATGATGTTTCAAATTGCAATCGCAGCCATTACAATATTTTTCTTAGTTCCCCATCATCTCATCAGGCATTGGAACCGTTGGGGTAATTTCACGGATGCAATCGGGTTATCCGCCTTTGCGATTCAAGGGGCGATTTATGCTGTTTCGCTCGAACTTCCGATCAGCGCTGTCATCGTTGCGGCCGTTCTAACTGGATCGGGTGGAGGAATTATTCGCGATTTATTGGCACGAAGAAAGCCATTGGTCCTTCGTGATGAGATATATGCCGTGTGGGCGGCAGGTGCCGGTTTAATCATCGGTCTTCAGTTTTTGGATGGTGATATTTTCTTATATGCATTATTCATTGTCATTACAGCTTTACGCGTGTTGTCGTATACAAAACATTGGAAATTGCCTGTGAGAGCATTGAAAAAAGCAGAGTCCACAAGTACACCAATTCAAATAGATACAAATAAAAGAGCACATAGATGAGTAGACAGTTACTCATTTATGTGCCATTTTTTGTTATTGGGATTGCAACACCGCTAACTAATCTTCTCAAGCTACACTTACTTAAACTCTAGCTCTCCATCATAGGCCATCATGCCGCCTTCCAAGTTTGTCACTTGGAAGCCTTGTGATTCCAGGTATTCACCTGCATTGGCACTGCGTACGCCGCCTTTACATACCATGATGTATTCTTTGGATTTGTCTAATTCGGGAGCTTTCTCCGGAATTGAACCCAGCGGAATATGTACAGCACCAGGAATCATGCCCTCTTCCACTTCAAAATCTTCGCGTACATCAATAATGTTCAGATCTTCATTTGCATCTAATAGATTAATTAGTTCTTCAGTTGTCATCGTTTTCATCACTAAAACCTCCATATCTACTATCCCTTCGCCCAGGCCCCCTTAAACCCTTACTGCAGCCTTGCGAATGGTTTACTCAAATCCCAGTATAATGAAAAAATCTACCCTTCGCAATTAACTGAATTTTAATCAAGGATTACCTTACCCTGCCCATCATTTCACTCAAAGAACTTTGCCCTTTGAGAAAAACCATAAACTTAAAATGCGCGTTAAATAAAATGTTAGACATACTGTTACCCAAGTAATATACCATTCCCAGTTAATATACTTGATGAGGTCGGTATATTTTTCGAAAAGGATTTCAGAGATCGTTAAAATCGAAGTATATCCGATATAATATCCGCATTGGATAAGCGTACTCCGATTGCTTGGATACCTGGCATTAAAAAGTGCGCAGATGACAGGAAGAAAAAAATACTCATAGGTAAAACTTGCCCGATTGATAGATGCAAAAAATCGTACTGGATACTGGAGCAGCCCCAACTCAACGACCACCAAACCCAAAAGAAAAGTAATCAGCTGTGTAAATAAAAAAGCCACAACGGCAAGCCGAATTTTATTTTTCGGTATGAAGAAAAGAATTGCCATTCCTATTGGATACGCCGATAATAAGAGCCAATATTCAATTCTCATGAGGTTCCACCCGCTCTGCTTGGAATAATGATTTGTCCTTAAAGAACCAATTACAGCAGAATTGACTCACCAAAAAGAGAATTGCAATATAGATCCACATCCCATACCCCGTTAACGATCCATATTCCAATAAATCTGTATATCTCTCGAGCACAACATCGAACAACGAAATGCCGGAAATCCAACCTGCAAAGTAAATAAATTTGGACCATAGAGCCGTTTTTACCCTTCTACGGACATAGAATATGGAAAACAATATGGGATAAAAAAAATAATTGATCGTAATTGAGAGATCGGTCGCTTTCGGGAATTCGCGGACGGGTGCACTTAGCAAACCATATTTAAAGCTAGGCATATCACAAAGCCAGATGAATGATTGAAACACCATAAATGCCAACAATCCTTTGCGCCGGTCTTTACGTGGAACAAACAGAAAAAAGCCAACAAAGCCGAATAGCCACATTGCAGCCAAAATCAAACGTTCCATTAGCATATGTTAGATACTCCCCATTCCGCTAAGGTGATAAATACTATTTATTAGCAGTAAAAGTATCCTCCAATTTCCCTAATCATATTCAATAATTCCTTAATACGGCTCTAACATTTCAGGGTAAGTATGGACGTATGAGGGACGAAAGGTGGGAAAAGAAGATTAGGGGAAACAATCGTTACTTTAAGCGAATATATTTTTTAGAGGTATAAAAAAATCGGCAAGCAACATCACTTAGCCGATTTGATCATCAATTTTCTTCGTTATCTGGAGTAATCGCCACATGCTTTGATGGAGAAAATGTTGAGATTGCATGTTTATAGATGAGATGCTGTTTGCCGTCTACATCCAATAGAACCGTAAAATTATCGTAGGATTTTACCAGGCCCTTTAATTGAAAACCGTTTAATAAAAATACTGTAACAAAAGTATTGTTTTTCCGAAGATTATTCAGGAAAGTATCTTGTAGATTAATTGATTTCACGCCGTATACACCTCGTCCATAGTTTTTCTATAGTTAGGTATTCGGCATCTAGTAAGAATTTCCTCCCTAATAAACAAAGAATTTTGAATAATTTTCGATTTTATTCCATTCGTTTCCTATCCATTCGACATCCAGCTTGTTACGGAAGTATGTAAGTTGCCGCTTAGCATATCTTCGTGAATTTTGTTTTAGCTCATCGATGGCGTCCGGAAGGGTTAACCTGCCATCCAGATAGGCATACAGTTCTTTGTATCCGATTGCCTGAACAGACTGCACATCACGAATCCCGCGGTCCCTCAAGCCTTTCACTTCTTCAAGCAAGCCTTGTTCCATCATGAGGTCAACACGTAAATTGATGCGTTCGTACAACTTCTCCCTGTCCATATCCAATCCGATAATCAGATGGTTATATAACGGGATATCCCCCCGGTTATGTTCTTCACTTGCCTTCGAAACACCATGAAGCTCCACCATTTCGAGTGCACGAATAACGCGGCGCGTGTTGTTGGGATGAATGGTTTTAGCCGTTTCCGGATCTAGCCCCATTAACTTGGCATGCATGGCATCCGGACCGATCTGGGCTAATTCATCATAATATTTTTTGCGTGCTTCTTCGTCCACATCTTCTTTTGTGAACTGGAAATCATATAATACCGCTTGTACATAGAGGCCTGTCCCACCGACAATAATCGGCAGTTTTCCGCGACTTTGTATTTCGGCGATTTTTTCCCGGACGATTACCTGATACTCAGCAACCGAAAAGCTTTCTGTCGGCTCTTTGAAACTCAACAAATGATGGGGAACGCCTTCCATTTCCTCTTCGGTAACTTTGGCTGTCCCAATATCCAGCCCTTTGTAGATTTGCATCGAATCACCGTTGATGATTTCCCCATCAAATGCTTTTGCCATTTTAATGCTTAAAGCTGTCTTGCCTGAAGCTGTCGGCCCCACAATGGCGACCACTTCGATTTTCTTTTCATTCATTTGTTTAACCACCGTGTAATTACAGAATATACATGTTCTCGATCGACTTCTTTTAAAATTTCATGCCGCATACCCTCAAATAGGTAGACGACCACATCCGTAAGGTTCGCTTCATTCATGTCTTTAGCGACTTTGAAAACGCCGGAGCCCTTGCTGCCCACAGGGTCTTCACTGCCGCTGATCAATAAAATCGGCAAATCCTTGCGAATGTTCTTGAGTTCTTCTTTTTTATTAATGATTAATAATCCATCCGTCAAATCCACAAAAAACTGATTCGTTGGGACAAAGCCGCAATAAGGATCTTGAATGTACTTTTCGACTTCCTCTTCATTGCTGCAGAGCCAATCATAAATGGTTCTGGGATTCAATACACTTCTGCTGAAACTATTGAAGCTTAAATCATTCATGAGCTGGCTGGGCATGTTTTTCCCTCTCCACGCACTCAGCGAACGGGCAACTGCATTTCCCACTTGATGAAGTGCAGTTGTCGTACCTGTTCCACATAAAATACATTTATCGATCATCCCGCTATAGAGCTGAAGGAACCTGCGAGCAACAAAAGAACCCATGCTATGCCCAAATAATACAATTTCCTGGTTACCTGGATCCACACTGTAATGCTGGATAATATCAAAGACATCATCCACTAGCCTCTGGAAGCCGTTTTCTTCTCCCAAAAACCCAAGCATCCCGTTCAACTCGGCAGTCTTGCCGTGGCCGCGATGATCATGCGCCGTTACAAAGTAACCCTGTTCGGCCAAGCTCTTCGCAAAATCATCATATCGCCCGCAGTGTTCCGCCATTCCGTGCATAATATGAAAGTTTCCTCTCGGTTCACCATTAGGTTTGTATACACGTACATAAATCTGATGTCCGTCATCCATTTCCAAGATATCTGTAAGCTCTACCAATCGAATTCACCCTATTTCATTGGATTTTTTGCTTCATCAATAAATTGTTCCAATTGCATCCGGTAAAATACCCTTTCACTTTCAGAATACCCCAGAATATTGCTCATAACTTCTAAAATTGCTTCTTTATATTGCTCAACCAATGCGATATTGAAAAATAGGTAGCCCGTTCTTCGAATCAAGAAATCACATGGCGTCATGACCATTTCATAATAGATGGCATAAAGCAGTTCGGCATAGAGTGACATCGGGATCTCAAGATCACTGGAATTGACCGCTTTGACATACTGGAAAACCTCATCAACATTCGTTCCGTATCTTCGGACAAGTCGCTGTGTATTAGGATGACTTAGCCCTAAGTCGCTTCCTTCCTTCGATTTGTTTGCAACATAGTCTTCAAAATTCGATGAATTCAGCCCACGAGCACCCGACAGAGATAATTCTTTTGTTATACATTCCGTTGCATGCTTGAATTTTTTCAATTTGACGACCTTATCCACAATCGTTTCGGCCATTTGCCGATAGCCGGTTAATTTACCGCCTGCCACCGTAAGAAGTCCACTTGGGGCAACCCACAGCTCATCTTTCCGTGAAATCTCGGAAGGGTCCTTTCCTTCCTGGGAAATCAATGGCCGCACCCCTGCCCAGGTAGATTCAACATCATAAGATGTCACATTGGCATCCGGGAAGATAAAACGTGTCGCCTTTATTAAATAATCCACATCTTCTTTTGTAGCGATTGGTTGAATCGGATCATCGCTATAAAATGTATCCGTTGTGCCGATATAGGTTTTTCCTTCACGAGGTATGGCAAACACCATGCGTCCGTCTTCCGTATCGAAGTATACCGCTTGTTCCAATGGGAGTCTAGATTGGTCAATGACGATATGGACCCCTTTTGTATGGCGAATCGTTTTCTTGTTGTAGATTTTATCCTTTTTCCGGACTTCATCAACCCAAGGGCCCGTCGCATTGACAACTTGATGCGCATGGATAGTAATCATTTCGCCGGAAATCTCATCGCGCACGTTCGCTGCAACAATTTTTTTCTTTTTATAAACAAAATCCACTACCCGTGCATAGTTTAAACAAACCGCCTGGTATTCAACTGCCTTTTTCATGACCTCAATCGTAAGACGCGCATCATCTGTTTTGTACTCAACATAGTAGCCCGCCCCACGCAAGCCGTCTTTCTTTAATAAAGGGACTTTTGCAAGAGCTTCCTTCTTAGAAAGCATTCTGCGGCGCTCTTCTTTTTTCACCTGCGCCAATCGGTCATAAACCGTTAGTGCCGCTCGCGTCGTCATTTTCCCCAAGGTTCCCTCTTTATAAAGGGGCAGCAGCATCCACTCAGGCTGTGTCACATGAACCGCATTTTCATAGACGATTTCACGTTCCCGCCCCACTTCAGCGACAAGCCCAACCTCTAATTGCTTTAAATATCGCAGGCCTCCGTGCACAAGCTTCGTCGAGCGACTTGATGTACCCGCTGCAAAATCCTGCATCTCCACCAATGCCACAGAAAGCCCGCGGGAAGCAGCATCGAGCGCAATCCCCGCTCCCGTGATGCCCCCTCCGATCACCAGTACATCGAAAGTATAACTATTTAACGTATGAAGAATGTTCGGACGCTCCTTGAATGAAAACATATGAAACTCCCCTTTACAAAATATTTTGGGTGAAACTTAGGTTTGTTCTGAAGTGCGCTCTTTAATTAGGCTGAGGCGCACGGGAACTTTTGGTGAGAGCTCGTAACCTGGAAGTATGCACTCGTAAACTCTGGTAAAACACTCGTAACTCGCTTTGATTCGCTTGTATTTTCATAAGTATGTTTCTCAACCACGAAAACAATCTCTTATTACCAATAATCCCCACCTACATTACGCGTTTAAACATTTTTTCCACTTCATACGTAGAAAAATGAATCATTACCGGTCTGCCATGTGGGCATGTGAAAGGATTGTCGGCTTTGCGCAGGTCATCGAGCAAGACAACCATCTGCTCCTTTGTTAGATAATAATTGGCTTTGATTGATTTTTTACAGCTCATCATGATGGCTGCTTCTTCGCGGAGCTTTTTCACGTCGGCCCGGCGCGTTTTCAACACTTGCTCAATCAGCTCTTCAATCAGCTCCTGCTCAAAACCTTTTGGAAACCACGTTGGATGTTCGCGTACCACAAAAGATGATTGACCGAAGTCCTCCAAGAACACGCCAACCTCCTCCAAAGCATGAAGGTTTTCCTGTAGTACCAAAGCTTCATCGGCGGAATAGTGGAAGGTTAAAGGCAATAAGAGCGATTGTCGTTCATTTGGGTTCACATCTCCCACTTTTTCGCGGAAATATTCATATTTAATACGTTCTTGTGCCGCGTGCTGATCGATTAAATAAAAACCGTCTTCCATCTGCGCCACAATATACGTTCCATGAATTTGCCCAACAATTTCAAGTTGTGGGAAAGGCTCTTTTTTCTCGGCATTCTCCTCTTCGACAACGGGAGCTGCCACGTCATCCGGGATTTCCTCTGGTACCGGATTAACCCAATCAAGCTCCAACTCGGCAGGCGTCTCTTCCACTTTTTCAGCTACAGGTACTGGGTGCGAGGAAAGTACGCTATCCTCCCGACTTACAATCGGTTCCCTTACCACGGAATCCTCGGCTGACAATCTTTCAACAATCGCATTCATTTTATTTTCATCAAAGTTTGGTATATAGGGTTTCCAAATATTCATTTGCTCACTTGGAACCCGCACCGGCTTTTCCTTTTTTTCCGCTACCGGCACATGAATGGCGGAACGAATTGCTTGATTAATGGCATTCTGAATGAGTGGCAATAATTCCTGCTCTTTACTTAAACGAATTTGTAATTTTGCAGGATGCACATTGACATCAGTTAGATAAGGATCTCCCTCAATATATAGCACAGCAATTGGATAGCGCTCAATCGGCAGATACGTGTGATAGGCATCCACAATGGCTTTTTGCACCAAATAATGTTTTACCCAACGCCCATTCACAAAAATGGAAATATAATTTTTATTCGCCCGCGTTACCTCTGGCAAGCTGACAAACCCATGTACTTTATAGTCCTTCGATTCTGCACTGAATGGAATCATTTTTTTCGCATTTTGCATCCCATAAATCGCGGCAATCACTTGCTGAACATTCCCGCGGCCATTTGTCTGAAGGAGCGTTCCCCCATTATGTACAAGTTTAAAAGCAATCTCGGGATACGCCAGGGCAAGCCGGTTCATGTAATCAATCGAATGACCCAGTTCGGTCTGAATCGTTTTTAGATACTTTAACCGCGCCGGTGTATTATAAAACAACTGGGCAATCGTAATATCCGTTCCTCTTCGAAAAGCGGTTGGTTTTTTCGTAATGAGGTGCCCGCCATCCATCTGAATCTCCAGCCCATTGTGTTCCCCATCCGAAGTTTTCAAGGTCACCTTTGAGACAGAGGCAATCGAGGCCAATGCCTCCCCTCGAAAACCAAGCGTCCGAATCCGGAAAAGATCCGGCTCTTTTGAAATTTTGGATGTGGCATGGCGCGAGAAGGATTTCAGCGCATCCTCCTCATCCATCCCACTGCCATTATCTGTTACTTGAATGGAGGTTAACCCTGCTTCTTCGAGAAAAACTTCAATCGATGTACTTCCTGCATCAATGGCGTTTTCAACGAGCTCTTTCACAACAGACGACGGACGTTCCACTACTTCCCCTGCTGCAATTTTGTTAGATAACCATTCATCCATAATTTGAATTTTTCCCATGCTGAACAACCTCCTTTTTATTTTTTGTGATACGTTGTTTAGTTGTGTTGTGTTGTGTTGTGAGAATCTAGCCAGTTTGGTCAGTAATCTCGCCACTTTTTGTCGAAATCTCGCCACTTCTCGGGATAATCTAGCCACTTTTCCGGATAATTTAGCAGCTTCAAAAGTAGCAGCATCATCTATAGTAACTTTCTATCGATTTAATTAGTTTTTTGATGCTCTTTAAATCAATTATTAGCACTTGAAAATTTATCCGGCAGTTTTGGCGAGAATTAGCCAGCTTACCTGATAATCTAGCCAGTTTCGGTGATAATTTAGCCACTTCTCGCTATAATCTAGCCACTTTTTGTCGAAATCTAGCCACTTTCACCAATAATCTCGCCACTTCTAAATCTCATACTTTTTTTATTATAAATATCAATCAAACTAATTAATTTTTTGATAATCTTACAATCAATTTTCGGCACCTGGAATTTTATCCGCCGCATCTCGCGTTATATCCGGCCAACATTTGCAATATACCCGCCACTCCTACACTAAACAGCAAAACTACATTATTACTCCAACACTATTTCTTGCTCAACAAAGCTTGTTGCAATTCGTACAGTACGTTAATCGCTTGAATCGGGGGTGTGCCCATGATATTTATTTTTTCGAGGCGTTCGAGCACTTCTAACTCAACTTCCGACAATCCACTGCCAGACTCGGAATCAGCACCAAGAGGTACAACCGCTTCCTCTTCAAATAATGACATTTGAATCTCGTCATCTTCAGCAGGCTCACTCAAGACAGTCGCTGCAACACTCGCTACCCCTTGATCCTTCGATTCAAACTGTTCCAATAATACTCTCGCCCGCTCGATAATCTCTTCGGGCATTTCGGCCAGGCTTGCAACATGTACACCGTAGCTTTTATCAGCTGCCCCTTGGCGTACTTTGTGTAAAAACACAACTTTGCCATCTTTTTCAGTTGCGCTGACATGAACATTTTGCAGGCGCATAAGCTGTTCATCAAGAGCTGTTAATTCATGATAATGGGTGGAGAATAAAGTGTTGGCACCGATTTTATCGTGAATATATTCCATCATTGACTGGGCTAATGCCATACCGTCATAAGTAGACGTCCCACGACCGATTTCATCAAATAGTAATAAACTCTTTTCCGTCGCATTCGTTATGGCGTTCTGGGATTCCAGCATTTCGACCATAAACGTCGACTGGCCGGCTACCAAATCGTCCGCTGCCCCGATTCGAGTGAAAATCTGATCCGTGATCGGCAGTTCAGCTTCATCGGCTGGTACATAACAACCCATTTGCGCCAAAACGACGATGAGGGCAACCTGTCGCATGTAAGTACTTTTCCCGGACATGTTCGGCCCGGTAATCAGCATCATATTTTTATCATTCGGCAGGACGCAATCATTCGGGACATACATTTGCTTATTCAACATTTTTTCAACGACCGGATGGCGGCCGCCCACAATTTTCAATGCTCGCCCTTCATGGAAGGAAGGCCTTACAAATCGATATTTTTCTGAAACAACAGCAAAACTTATATATACATCAAGCTCACTGATCTCCGAAGCCAATGCTTGCACCCGCGGAATAAAGGCTTTTAACTGATCGCGCAATTCAACGAATAAATCATATTCCAATGCCAAGCTTTGTTCCTCCGCATTTAGAATGATCGCTTCTTTTTCCTTTAACTCTTCCGTAATATAACGTTCTGCATTGGCCAAGGTTTGTTTTCTTTCATAGCGCGACAAATCTGCGTTGGCAATGTTTGATTTTGTAATTTCAATGTAGTAGCCAAAAATGCGATTATAGCCGATTTTCAAGTTTTTGATGCCTGTGAGTTCACGTTCTTTTTGCTCTAGTTGGGCAATCCAGTCCTTCCCGTTTCGAGCGGCAAATCGCAATTCATCTAGTTTGTCGTTATAACCCCCTCGGATAACGTCTCCTTCTTTAATGGCAATTGGCGGGTTATCCGTGATGGCTTTTGATAAAAATGCTTCGATATCCGCACATTCATCGAGCTTTTCGCCTAAACCAACGAGCGTCGACTTTCCGGAATTCAGTAACTGTTCCTTAATGGAAGGTACTTGGCGCAATGATTCCCGAAGCTGTGCCAAGTCGCGCCCCCCCACATTTCCGAAGGCTACACGACCTGCCAACCGCTCTAGATCATAGACATTTTTCAATAAATCCTTGAGCTCATTACGAACAAAAAATTCATCCAGTAAGTCCGTCACGATGGCAAGGCGGTTTTCGATTGCCGAACGCGTTGCCAAGGGTTGATGCAGCCATTGTTTTAATTTACGGCCGCCCATGGCTGTCACGGTTTCGTCAAGCAACCATAGCAATGTACCCTTTTGGTCGCCGCCGCGTATTGATTCCAGCAGCTCCAAATTCCGTTTCGAGTTCGAATCAATTCGCAACAGTTGCTTCGTTTCGGTATATGTAAACTCTTGAATATGCGATAAACTGCGCATTTGTGTGCGTTCCACATATTGAAGCAGACTTCTGGCCACTCCCTTTAGTTCCGTTGGCAAGTTTGAAATATATTGAGCTGATTTTTCTTCTGAAACTTCCTCTTGTTCAAGAGACAGGACGATCCCCAAGTTACTTGCTTGTTCAGCCAGTAAAAGCTGGAGCTGCTCTGTTACCACAAGTTCGCGAATGGTAAAGGCCATTAATTGTTGAAGCAATGCCTTCGTTCCGCCTTCAACAATTGCTGTAGTGGCTTCGCCGGTCGATACGTCCAGATAAGCAAGGGCAAAAGTGTTATTCGATAATTCTTCAGCACAAGCTATGAAGTGATTGGATTTTCCGTCAATTGTTTTCCCTTCCATAATCGTGCCTGGTGTAATTAGCTGCACGACTTCACGTTTTACAACGCCTTTTGCCTGCTTTGGATCTTCCGTCTGCTCTGCAATGGCCACCTTATATCCTTTTGACACGAGTGTCTCGATATATCCTTTCGCCGAATGAAAAGGAACACCGCACATCGGGATACGCTCCTTTGTTCCTGCATCTCGCCCTGTTAAGGTAATTTCCAAAATTTGCGATGCATTAATGGCATCATCAAAGAACATTTCATAAAAATCCCCTAATCTATAAAAAAGAAATGCATCTTCATATTCTGATTTGATGGCTAAATATTGTTGCATCATTGGTGTATATGTTGTCATTTTTGTGGTACCTCTCTAAACTTAACTTTACTCTAGGAAGAAAAACACGATATGTAACAAAAATTGGTTGCCTTGTATGGGTGTTTTCCGAATTTCATGCATTCCTATTCAGTATAACAAAAATCAGGTGATAGACGTGCCTTTCACGCATCGATTTTTCAATGGAATCCAATGGAAATATAGAAAACAGGATTTCCGCAAACTTTAGCGAAAACCCCTGTTTGGCCGGAAACAAATAATAAAGAAGAGCGCCTTTTTATTCTACTCTTTACTGGTAGATGGCGCTCTCACTTTATTAACGAAATGATGACGAGTCTTCGATAAATTTAAAGCCGCTGCTTGCAGATGAAGAAGACGATGACGAAGATGAGGATGAGCTTGAACTAGAGCTTGAGCTAGACGATGAGGAGCTTGAGCTTGAGCTAGAGCTTGAGCTTGATGAAGATTCATCTTCTTCCTCTTCATACGTCCATTCTTCTTCGTAGTCTACTTCGTGAACAGAAACGACTACTTTCGTTTCGCCAACAATTTCTACTACAAATTCACGTTCGATGACTACATTGAAGCAGTCTCCTTTTTGATTGATTACCGCTTCGATACAGTTTGGTTGCTGCATTACACGTACATGGCAATCATTCGATTCGATTACATCTTGATCGCGGTAGTGCAGCTTGATGCGATCTTTGTAATTCACTGTTTCTGAGTGAACAGCTGTTTTTGTATTATTATTGTAGGCATACCATACGTTTACATCGAACTTTCCAGTGATTTCTACATATTTCCCTACTTTTTTTGCATTGTAGTGATGATTGATCACCCAACATCCCAAAATACTAGTTGGCGTAGAGGAAGGGCGAATTACTTCACTTCCTTCAACTCTCTTCTTACCTTTAGCGACAACCGCTTTTGTCACTATTTGACGCAAACGTTTCAACGCTTTTTCCTCCTTTAACATCTAGTCGAACTATACTATGCGGCATGTGCCTAATTGGTGAAATGTCACGGATTCGATTTTCGTAGATATTACAAATGTTTTCCATTCAACATAAAAGGGGGGCAAAGTGACATCGTGACACTTCTTCAATTTTTAGAACCTAATATAAATCAAGCCTCGCACCCCGGAAAAGAAAACAATAGCGTAAAAGTACTTTGGATTTTCGAATCATCTGCTGTTGACAATTTATAGTATTAAAGATGGGCGAATAGTGTGACTAAAAAATAAATAAATGGTATCGCCTTTCTATCCTTCAGTCATAATAAATGTATAAAAACGTGTTAGGAGTATTTTTATGATCAGGAAAAATCTTTTAGGTTTGACTCTTGTATTAATTGTTGGATTGGCAGCTTGCAATGGGGCCGACACCGCTGAAAATGATGAGAAAATAACGGAACCATCCCCTGCGGATGAAGTAACGGAAGCTCCTGCAGAAGACACAACAAACGAGGAAGCTGATGCCGAGAAAACTGCTAGTGAGGATGCACAAAGCGATGAAATAGACCCGGAAAATTGGGCTCGAAAAATACACGAGATTGCAGCAACTGAACAATCCCCATCGGACAAATTTTATGAACTTGAGGGAATCTTGCTGGAATATGAACCTTCCGAGGAAAAAGTGGAGCAATTTAAAACAGACATCGTGGAGGATTATAAATCAGGCACATATCTGGATGAACTGGACAATCATGAACGCATGTTGACAAATATCTTTAAATCCTATTTTGTCGAGAAAAATAACAACGGGGCCATCAAGGAATTTGCTTTCGACTATAATCAAAATTTGAAGTATGCATACCGTGGAGTCGACTCCCCCGATAGTGATGCAGTGAAATCGAACGAAGCACAAATGGACAAGGTACTGCCGGAAATTGAGTAAAAATAGAGAGGGTGACCCCAATTGGCTGGTCACCCTCCCACAAACCTTTGTTAATCCCTAGTAGTCGGATCACTAATCCGATTTGAAGACTCTGGAATTTCATCATAAACTGCTGTATCAACGTCATGGATGGAACCGTCAGCCAATCCTTTGAAGACGGCCATTAGTGGCTGAGTTACAGTTTCTTTCAGCATTCCTGCTTGCTTTTGGCCAAGTGTTTGGCTTTGGCCTTTAATTTCAATCAACATAATGGAAGCATCATTAAGCGCAAATGCACCTAAAGCTGTACCTGGCAAGTTTACATCAGGATATTTTTGAACTGCCCCAAAATGAGAGTTACCTTTTTGCAATGTCAGGGCTGATAGGGCATTCACCTGTTTCGCAAGTGTCAAAACATCCTCATCCACCTCATATTGTTCACCTGTGAATGGATCTGTGTAAGGATCTGCAACGGCAGCCGCAAATTGAACTGGTACCGAACGGTTATCTTCATCGGATACCGTATTAAAGCCGCGGTGGTGTACGTCTACATAGACATCCGGTTGGAAATCTTTAAACACGCTTGTAACTGTTCGCGCTTCTGCGGTAACATAAAAACCTCCGAAATTACTGTTATTAGTAGTTCTGTCATTCAGGAACGACGTCACTTCACTTAGGTCCTGGTTCTCTACTCTAAAATCAAGATTTGGATTGTAATCACGATTTTGATCATAGCCCGGAATACCGTATACTACTCGCCCATCGTTATTCTGTGCTCTTTCACTTCCGTCGCTATTGTAGTACCAAGGTGCCAATGTATCGGCAGGCAAGCCAATGTTTTCAGGAAGCCAAGTCTGATGCGTATAGCGAGTCGGATACCACTTGCCTTCATATAGATTATCGGCACCCTCAGGGTTGATGCGCGGCATGATCCAGATGGACACTTCCTCTAAAATCTCTTCAACTTCTTTCCCATTAGAAGAAAGCTTTTGGATCACATCGATTGCAGCCTCTGCACCAATCTGCTCATTTCCATGAATCTGCGCTGTGATGAGGATTCGCTTTTTATTCGGATCATTATCCCCAAACTTCGCAACATAAATTGGCTCCCCTTTTTCCGATTCAGTTTTATAGCCATCCGGCGATTGGTTGGAGTATCCAGCGATTTCAAGCTTCATCTTTCCATTTGAAGATGCTTCAAGATTTTGGAGCTTCTTAGCCAAGTCGGCGTTGGACATATAGCTGGATAACGAAATATTTTGGTTGTCTTCAATATAAGGTCCATTTGGATTTGATTGCGGAGCCGCGGATGCTGCTGCAGTAACGCCTAAAGTTAACGCCAGGGTAGCTGGTAGAACAATTTTTGAAAACTTCATTTTCATCATAATCCCTCCGAATTTCGTTTATTTAGAAATGCGAAATAAAAATCAAGAGACTTCCCCGAAATTTATTCCGCTAACATGCATTTTTACTCTTCAGATTGACGTGTTGTTTGAGTTGCCAATGTATCCCAGAAGCTTGTATCAACTGTTTCAATCGAACCATCAGCAATTGCACGAACCGCCGCATCCAATGTTGTAACTGTTTGTTTAATTAAATAACCGTTACTTTTTTGTCCAATTACCGCTCCATCATACTCATGGTCGGACATTCCGCGCATTTCGAATAAAAGTGTGGAAATATCGTATTGAACCGCAGCACCGTTACGGCCAATATTTTCCCCGCTTCCGCCATTATATTTTGCAAGATGACCCCAACCTGTAGAATCCACCGCATTGAATACAACCGCACCAAGCTTTTTAGATTTCTCCAGCACTTCCGGTTTTACATTTTCATTTGTCGGGTAGAGCATAGAACCAGAAACTAATTTTCCATCTCGCTCGGATTGTGTACCTTGGTGATGCAGATCTATCATATAGTCAATATCATATTTTTGCAGAACATTTTGATGCAAGGCTTGTGTTTCAGGCTGTTTTTTATCAACATGGTCACGGTTTAGGTCCGTTCCAACTGCATTGTAGCGCGTCAGATGGCGTCCCCCATCCGCTACATAATCTTCAAGAGAGAAATCAACATCTCCCATAGCGCCATCTGCATTCAGCATCGGTACAACCAGGATATTCACATTTTCAAGAACTCCATTTGTTTTATTTGTGCCTAGATGCTTGATGAATTCTAGTGCACCTTCAGTTGTTAATTGTTCATTTCCATGCTGCTGTGTTAAGAAAAGTATGGTTGGATTATCCGGGTTGGTGATATATTTGGCCAAATAGATATCCCGGTTTTTAACCGTTTGTCCAATAACCTCAAGCTGCATCGCTTCTTGTTTAGCATCCTGCTGCTTCAGATAATCAACCATTCCCTCGTAAGTATAGAGATTGGAAGTTTGAATCGATTCATTACCACCGTAGCTCGGCCCATTGCCCACCGCTAGTGATGCGGCTGGTGCAACCACGCCAAGTGCCAGGATTCCTGTTACAGATAATGCGATAATCTTCTTCTTCATTTGACCCCTCCATTTATTCGGAATATTAAAACAATTCACACTATAAGAATATCTATCAAGCTCCCGAATGTATATAGAGTCAAACTCTCATTTATTCGCCTTTAGATTAGTCAAAACATCATAGTTTTTCGAGTTCCTAAATAGATAAAATTATATAATAAGAGGTGTTGGGAATGAAATTCGAGGGAGGAAAAAAAACACCCCTCTAGTTATGCAGAGGGTTGAGTAAAGGTTAAATTAAGAACAGCTTCCTGGCTGGCTGTGATTATACTTCTATACAGTTATATGTATTTATATTGTGCAATAAATTACTTAGTTATTAAGAGTACTTTTAACGATTCTTATATAGAACTTGTCTAGATTAAGTTAGTTTTATTCAAAATGGGCACCTTATGGACACTTTTTGATTAAGAAAGCCACTCAAAAAAATGTGTGGCATTTTTTAATCGATAAAATTAATTTTTATGATATGCCGCAGGTCCAAATTTGCATTGTATATATCTGCTGCTCTAAATTTAACCGCCTGCTCACCGACCAGCAAATCAACTACTAGTCCCTCATGTACTTCTGCCGTTTATTGCTCCAGTAATATATACGCACTGTAGATTTAGCCTGATAAGCAATGTTTAGATCATCAGCTATTGAACTCAAACTAACTTCATCATAGTCAGGTTCTGGGACGTCAAAATCACTTTCATACCAATCACGCAAGTCACTTACATGTTCAGTCAGCATCATGGCCGTCCATTTTTTATTACCACGATCTTTTAACATTCGATATTCTCCCTATTCTGTTAAACCTAGCAAGCGTTTAATTTCCTCCTCACAATGATTTCTGAGTGCGATGTTTGAATATCTCTTTTCTGAAACAATTCCTTTCTCTACTACGGTATATATTGTAAAATCCCCATCCTTTTTGCTTGATTGGATTCTTACACCATTCTTACCTAGTTCAGCTTTAGAATTTTTTACATAAGTGTGCAGCTCAATTATTTTTGCATCAAACCACATTTCGAAGACCCTTTTCATCTTAAAATCTCCGATGTATTTACGATCATGTTCCAGGGTGCGAATTGTTAAGTCTAAAATAATTTGTTTATGTATTAGCTCGAAATTTCCAAAGTTCAAATTACCTCACGCTCTTTTCGGATTACTGGTGATAATGCGAGAACATTTTCGATAATAAAAGTACGTTTAGCATGCTTCATAAAGCAATAAGCACTAAATGAATCTTCTGCCATTTTTGTAACTTTAATACGCCTTTTTGTAATTTCGCCCGTTCTTGAAATGTACATCATATCGGCCAACTGATTACGCTGTAGTATTTTTAAAAGCTGTTCTTTCATTTTATCCACCCTCCGAATCCGAACTTATGTTCTTATTATATGCAAACGATTATAGAACATTAGTTCCCTTTTTGGCAATAAGAAAAACCAGGTAATAACTACCTGGTCTATCCTCTTTTACTTAAGGGTTTATGTTTAAGTATTGATGTAGGAGCTTATTCAACAATCGCGCCCGATTGTTGAATAAAATATATAATTGATATTGAAAAATAATACTATATGAGGGAAAATTATTATGGTATTAATTTCACATACATAAGGAGCCATTAGATGAAATATCTCATTAAAATCTCAATTCTATCAATAGTACTTTTGATACCCATTATAATTGGTACTCAACATGTCAAAGCAGCAACACCAATTAGTGTAAAGATTAAC
>NZ_JAUHTQ010000022.1 GCF_030418165.1 Ureibacillus aquaedulcis | reverse complement strand
TTTGATAAAGCTCAAATTTGTTGCTGGCATCAATTTTGATGTCCAAAATTTTGTTTCCCTAACTTAATAGAAGAAACTGTATTCATTAACGTTTTGTTGTTCAGTTTTCAAGGTTCATAAATTATGGAGCGGGTGATGAGAATCGAACTCACGACATCAGCTTGGAAGGCTGAGGTTTTACCATTAAACTACACCCGCATATTAAAATTATTATGGCGCGCCCGGCAGGAGTCGAACCCACAACCTTCTGATCCGTAGTCAGACGCTCTATCCAATTGAGCTACGGGCGCTTATTTGAAATGTGCTGCTTGGTGCGGCCGAGAGGACTTGAACCTCCACGGGGTTGCCCCCACTAGGCCCTCAACCTAGCGCGTCTGCCATTCCGCCACGACCGCGTTTAAAATGAAGACTCTACTAATTATACACCATTCTCGAGCAATGTCAAGAAAAAACTGGTGAGCCATGAAGGACTTGAACCTTCGACCCTCTGATTAAAAGTCAGATGCTCTACCACTGAGCTAATGGCTCGTATAAATGGCTGGGGTACCAGGATTCGAACCTGGGCATGACGGAATCAAAATCCGTTGCCTTACCGCTTGGCTATACCCCAACAATGGCGGTCCCGACCGGGATCGAACCGGCGATCTCCTGCGTGACAGGCAGGCATGTTAACCGCTACACCACGGGACCAAATTGCTTTATTTCTATTTAAATATAAGTGGTGACCCGTACGGGATTCGAACCCGTGTTACCGCCGTGAAAGGGCGGTGTCTTAACCACTTGACCAACGGGCCATGGCTCCGAAGGTAGGACTCGAACCTACGACCGATCGGTTAACAGCCGATTGCTCTACCACTGAGCTACTTCGGAATATTTCGTTCGCGACTTATCTTGTCGACTTTTATTATTATAGAGACACTTATAAACAAAGTCAACACTTTTACTAAAACTTTTTTTCATTTCTTTCAAAGTTCTCAGAAACCCTTATATATCAAGACTTTCAAACTTGCGTAAAAAGAAATAGCTTTCCTATAATGTACATTTTTTTAAGAAAACATACATTTTAAATTCATTTTAGTAAAAGCATCTTCTTTTGATTCGCACTTAAGCTCCCCACTAACAACCATTACTCTGCTGCAATTTCTATTAAACGCCCTCTACATTTACCGCATCGATATTTAGTCACGCTCATTCTTTTCTTTCGAGGGTACCTCTGTTTACAATCGACACATTCATATATGTATGTTTTATTGCTAGTCCGCTTTTTATTCACTTCAATAGTAGAACAGAACCGGGGTGCTCCAACTTTTTTCAACAATGCCCGGAAATCTGCGTCCCGATGTTTATAGCCCATCCCTCTAATATGCAGATGGTAATGGCATAGTTCGTGTAGGATAATTCCACGTAATTCTTCCAGGCCAAAAATTTCATAGGATTTTTTATTGAATTCAATATTATGATTTCTTAGAAGGTAACGCCCACCCGTTGTTCGTAATCTGCTATTAAAATAGGCTTTATGCAAAAAGGGCAGCTCAAAATAATGAAGCGAGAGTTCCTCTACCAACAATTGCAGTTCTTGATCCGTCATCTAATTCCCCTCCAAGAATACTTATCCTATCATTCGGTCAAAGTTAAATCTCCAGCCATGGATAATAAACACCCCAGTTAATGGTTTCCATATTAACTGGGGCAACTCATTCAATTCAAAAACTTACTGAATTACTTCAGCCTGTTTTTCAGGCGCTATCATTGTTAACGCTATACGGCCTTTATTTACTTCTACTTTGTCTACCCATACGGTTACAATATCTCCTAAAGAAACAACCTCTAAAGGATGCTTGATGCGACGTTTTTGCAGTTTGGAAATATGGACCAGGCCATCTTGTTTTACTCCGATATCAACAAAGGCACCAAAATCAACCACGTTTCGGACTGTTCCTTGCAGCTCCATTCCTACCTGCAAGTCTTCCATTTTTAATACATCCGTTTTTAACAATGGCTGAGGGAATGCATCTCGCGGATCCCGAGATGGTTTCATTAAAGTATCCACAATATCCTTTACTGTAACTTCCCCTACAGCTAGTTGCTCACTTAAAGTTTTCACATCTAATCTAGCAAGTGCTTCCTCACATTGTTTTGAACCAACATCCTTTTTCGACAAACCGACACTTGCCAGTATATCTTCAGCCAGTTTATAGCTTTCAGGGTGAATCCCGGTAGCGTCAAGAGGGTTTTTGGCCTCTGCTATACGCAAGAAACCAATTGCTTGTTCATAGGTTTTGGCACCTAAACGCGGAATTTTCTTTAATTGTGCCCGAGATGTAAATTTCCCGCTTTCACTCCGGGCATTTACGATATTTTCTGCAACAGTTTTCGATAAACCCGAAACATATTGCAGGAGAGAAGATGATGCAGTATTCACATCTACCCCTACCTGGTTAACCGCGGTTTCTACTATAAATGTTAAAGACTCTGCTAATTTTTTTTGGGAAACATCATGTTGATATTGGCCGACACCAACAGCTTTCGGTTCAATTTTAACTAGCTCCGATAATGGATCTTGTAAACGGCGGGCGATTGAAACCGCACTTCTCTGTTCCACTTGTAAATTCGGAAATTCGTTTCTTGCAACTTCGGAAGCTGAATATACGGAAGCCCCAGCCTCATTGACGATGACATAGGCAATGTCTTTCTCTACTTCTTTTAATACGTCGGCAACAAACTGTTCTGTCTCACGTGATGCCGTTCCATTGCCGATTGCTACAATTGAAATTGGATATTTATCTAATATAGCTTTCACCACTGCTTTTGATTTTGCCACATCCGGCTTCGGAGGGTGCGGATAAATTGCTGTTACTTCGAGCATTTTACCCGTTTCATCCACGACTGCCAATTTACATCCTGTTCGATAAGCTGGGTCAACACCTAAAACCATCTTGCCGCGCATTGGTGGCTGTAATAATAGACTCTTTAAATTTTCGGCAAAAATATGTATTGCCTGTCCTTCCGCCTTTTCAGTCAACTCACTACGTAATTCGCGTTCAATGGAAGGTTGAATTAACCGTTTGTATCCATCTTCCACCGCTTCTTTCACATACTGTACGGCAGGTGAAGATGTATTCAAAGGAACCCAGGCTTTCTCCATGATTTGAAGTACTCTATCCAAAGGAACATGGATCGCCACTTTGATAATATCTTCCTTTTCCCCACGATTAAGGGCTAGTGTCCTATGCGGCACAATTTGTCTTACCGGTTCTTCATATTCGTAGTACATTTCAAATACTTTCTTCTCATCTTTTTCCGTATCCTTGACTGAAGTAACAATCTTCCCCTCTCTCCAGGAAAGCTTTCTGATTTGGTCGCGTACCTGCGCATCATCTGCAAATCTTTCAGCTAAAATGTCCTTGGCGCCAATTAAAGCTTCTTCGATCGTATCCACTCCTTTTTCTTCGTCAAGGAAGGAAAGGACCATTTTTTCAATTGCTTCTTTGGTAAATTTCATTAACTCATCAGCGAGGGGTTCCAGTCCTTTTTCTTTGGCAATTGTCGCTTTTGTACGGCGTTTTTGTTTGTATGGTCTATATAAATCTTCAACACGTTGGAGGACTGTAGCTGCTTGAATCGATGCTTGTAACTCTCCAGTTAGCTTTCCTTGCTCATCAATCAGTCGAATGACCTCTTCTTTTCGCTGTTCTAATTGTTGTATGTAATGATAACGGTCTTCAATCGATTTAATTTGAACTTCATCCAATGAACCGGTTGCTTCCTTCCGGTAGCGAGCTATAAAGGGAACGGTATTTCCGTCTTCCAATAATTTAATAACTGCTTCTGCCTGGTGTGCTTTAACCTTTGTCTCGGTTGCGATCATTTGTAGCATTTTGTGTTGTTCCATCATTCCACAGCCTTTCAATTTTTCATAAAGTGAAACATTTTTAGTATGACGAGATAAACTTAGTTTACCATTTGCTGTCCACTTTCTTCTATTATTGAACTTTGCCGTGGGTCTTAATAAAAAAATTATGATTTATTCTCAATAAAAAAGCTCAATAAAAAAGCCTACCCTTATCCAATTTTGGTGGGTAGACTTGTCCTTTTTATTAAATTCAGCAACTAATTTTTAAACAACCCCATCAGCAGTGATGACTTGCTGTAATTTTTTAATTGCCTTTCTCTGAATACGAGATACATGCATTTGAGAAATTCCTAGCATTTCTCCCGCTTCTTTTTGACTCATTTGATCATAATAAGTTAACTTCAATATTTCTCTTTCACGATCTTCTAAGATTTCCATTGCCTCTGAAACTACAATCCGACGATTCGTTCGTTCGAAGCCATCATCTTCTTTTCCTATTACATCCATCAGTGTGACTGTGCCACCTTCAGAATCCGCGTCAATTGAATGATCCATCGAAAGAGCATGGTAACTTTTACTCATTTCCATTGCTTCCAGAACATCTTCTTCCTCTACTTCCAGATACTCTGCAATTTCTTGAATAGAGGGTGAATACTGTAGTTTAGTGGTTAAAAATTCTACAGCTGTTTTAATTTTCGGACCAAGTTCTTTAATGCGTCTAGGTACATGAACATCCCACGTTTTGTCACGTAAAAATCTTTTGATTTCTCCAACGATTGTTGGAACAGCAAAAGCTTCAAAGCTTCTGCCTAATGACGTATCAAAACGTCGAATTGCCCCTAGTAGTCCAAGCATTCCTACCTGGACCATATCCTCGTAATTCGTTTTGCCGTAGGAGTATCTCCTAGCAATGGACTCCACTAAATTTTGATAATGAATTACTAAGCGATCTAGAGGCTCTTGTTCTTCTGTTTGTTGATATTGTTCTATCCATTTCAATATCTGTTCAGTAGAAGTTCGGTTATCTGGTGATTGACTGGACATTTTCCTTCACCTGCTCTCTAGTGACATATTTTGTCATGAAAACAGTGACTCCACCTTCGTTATTGTTCACCCTGACCTCGTCCATTAATGTCTCCATTAAGTAAAGCCCCAGTCCGCCCTCTCTTAATAATTCAACACTTTCGTCTTCTTGATATGGACCAATCTGTGATTTAATCTCCTCGAAGTTAAAGCTATGTCCATAATCCGATACCATGACCTCAAGCTTATCGGCATATAAAGCAACACCGATGACAATTTCTCCATCCTCGTGGCTGCCATAAGCATGTTGTACCACGTTTGTCACCGCTTCACTTACGGCAATTTTCATATCTTCAATCTCATCATAGGAAAAACCAACACGTGAAGCTAATCCAGAAACCGTTAATCTTATAACACTTACATACTGCGGCTTTGCAGGAACTCTAATTTCGATGTAGTCAAATGCGCGCATTGGTTGCCCCACCTTCTCCTATTTCCATTAATTCACTCAGTCCTGTTATTTCAAATAGCCTAGTTAGTCTTGAAGACAGGTTAACTAATTTTAGGCTAGCATTCTCTTTCACTATCTTTTTATAGAATGCCACAAATACTCCAAGACCTGTACTATCCATATAATTTACATTTGATAAATCCAATTCTACTGATAAGCCTTCAGATAAACGAATCATCTCAAGCTCATCTCTTAAAATTGGAGCTGTATAAGTATCAATTTCACCTTCAATATATCCTAACAGTGTATCTCCATCTTCTCGAAATTGTACATTAACATTCATTTTAAGACACCTCCCACAATTACCTATTGGTCTTTTCCCGGTTTTAAAATTGTTAAACCTATTTTTTTAAAAAAGATTATTTTTTTATTATTACAACTGTAAAATCATCTTCTAATTTAAAGTCATGCAGCTTCTGTAATTCACTATAAATTACTTCACACATCTCTTGAGCAGTAAGATGGCGATTAGCTAAAGCAAGTTCTTTGATTATTTGGCGAGAATCAATTTCTTCCCTATTGCGAAAATCTGTAACTCCATCCGTCATTATAATAACGAAATCTCCGCTATTTAATTCAATATCCTGTTGGGTATATTTGGCTTCCGGCAATATGCCAAGCAATAACCCCTTGGACTCCAGGTCATGGAAGGATTGGCTCTTTTCCTCATAGTAAAGGGAAGGTTCATGTCCGGCAGAACTCCATGTAAGTACATTTGTTTGCAAGTTGTAACGGATATAGCACAATGAAACAAACATACTATCATCTATACTTTTTTCAATGATTCTATTTAAAACTTCAAGCACATAGGAAGGATTGCTGTTTGCATATTCCAGAGTGTCCAATCCATATTTCACCATAGACATGCATAGTGCAGCCGGTACCCCTTTACCTACTACATCTGTCACAGCAACACTTAAATAGCGTTCATCATCATGCATAAAATGAACATAGTCTCCATTCATTTTACGAAGAGGTACTGAAATCATCCCGATATCAACACAGCTGGGGCTGGGTATTTCATTCTCCAACAATAGATTCTGGATTTTCGTTGCTATTTCCATCTCAATCCTTAGTTCTTCTTGTTTAGCTAACAGAGCTTGGTGTTCTTGAACCTTTAGTCCGAAATGTACCATTACTTCGATCAGGAAATCATAGCCATGCAATACTGACTCAGGTATATCATCATATATTTCTTCAAGCGCACGCTTATGTATGCTGATTACCTCTTCTGGCGTTACATTCTTTTGGATCATGCGCTTAATAAAATTTTGGCCGATATACAGATCACTTTCACTCTGATTTCCAATATAGTCCGATAGGATTTTTTTATATTGCTTTCTTATTTGCTCCAACTAAACACACATCCTAACTTAGCCATTTCACAACTTTGACAGTAGTTCCTTTCCCAATTTTCGACTGAATATCTATAGAATCTACAAGTCTCTTAACTGCAAGTAACCCTGCGCCAGTATTCGCGGAGGAATAATCATCTTCCAGCACTCTATGGATCTCTTTCATTCCCTCTCCTTTATCAATCGATGAAATGGCAATCCCTTTCGAGCCATTTTCTTCAATTTCTTCTATAACGATTTTCCCAGCACGGGCATATAATAATATATTGTTTGCGAGTTCACCAATCGCGGTTGTTATCCGTGATTGATCAACATCGTTGAATCCAATTTCTTTTGCCTCATCTCGGCCGAGCTTGCGTGCAGTTACTATATCTAATTCTGTCACTATCTCTATGATTCTTGCATCTCTCATCACTGCACCCCCATTATGCAAATGAAATTAACGGAACGCATATTATAATTTCTCAATATGTATATAAGTTAATAATTCTATTATATATTATCAAATATCTTAATATCAAAGCTAGAGTGATAAATAGACTAAATATTTTGAAAATATTATAGCTAACAAATCCTTCCAAAAGGAAAGTTAATTATGGTGATATTATACTGCGTTTTACCATAATTTAACAAATATCCGAACCAATACTCTTTTAACAATACCGTTTTCAACAAAAAGGTTAAAAAAAAGAATGACCCAAAAGATTTAGTTCTTAGGTCATACCTTTACATTTTATGTATTAAAATTTCAATAATCCTAGGCTTATTTCCAGCGCAACGTCCACTTTTTCCATAAGCTCTTCATCCAATTGAGTAATACGATCCGTCAACCTAGACTTGTCTATAGTACGCAATTGTTCAAGCAAAATTACCGAATTTCGTTCGAAACCATACTTCTTAGCATCGATTTCGACATGAGTCGGCAATTTTGCCTTTTGAATTTGCGCAGTAATCGCGGCGATGATTACAGTTGGACTAAATCGATTACCAATATCGTTTTGAAGGATTAATACGGGCCTCGTACCGCCTTGTTCAGATCCCACAACTGGTGAGAGATCTGCAAAAAACACGTCCCCTCGTTTCACAATCAAAATGTCATCCCCCGCTTACGAGACGCTCTACCATATGTTCCGCTTCATACTCTGCATGTAGACATTCGCTACAAATATTCAGGTTGATCTGCGACATTTCCACATAGCCTTTCATTAAAGCTTCCCGTATTTGATTTGGTTGCTTGTGCGTAGACAATCGACGAGATGAAATATAAACAAAGCTTTCACTATCTCGTGATTTTTGCTCAAGTGTATTAAATGCCATTAACAACTCTTGAGGAAGTTCCAATACTTCCTTTACTTCTTCTACTTTTTTCGCGTACAAAACAAGCACCTCCACAAAAACCGTACCATTTCAATTCATTTCTCATTCTATCATCGAAATGATATGTTGAAAAGATAATTATTAAAAAATCTGGCTATCCATGTAATTTTATCGGTTTTTGTTGAAGTATTTGTCGCATTTTACTATTTTTTGTAGTAGATTCTAGGGACTCTCGAAGTAATGATACAAGGAACCTCGTAGTTAATTGTATCCCCTTTTTTAGCCCATTCATCGATTGTAATTTCTTCTTCTTCTTGTTTTCCAATTAAAGTTACTTTTTCACCTATATTATATGCAGTTGGTAGTAGTAACATACATTGATCCATACAAATTCTTCCGATGATCGGTACTCGTATGCCATCTACTAATACATGTTGGCCACTATATTTTCGAATTAAACCGTCAGCATATCCAATAGGGATTGTCCCTATGAATGACGGCTCTGATGCTGTAAAGGCTGCTCCATAGCCAATCGATTGACCAGCCTGGACTTTCTTTACCTCAATAAGTTCTGTTTCTAATGAGAAAGCAGCTTGCAATGGGAAAGGTAATTTTGTTTTAACATAATCAGAAGGTGCTAGACCATACATTGAAATGCCAAACCTTACCGCATCATATTGAAGAGTTTGATCTTTTACTAGCATCGTTGCTGTATTTGCTGCATGCACTAGTCTCGGCTTTTTTGGCAGGGAACTTAAAAACTCTTCAAATCTACTAACTTGATGGTGGAAATAAGAATCATCCTCTTCATCTGCCGTAGCAAAGTGTGTAAAAATTCCATCCACAAGCAACTTTCCGGAAACTGTAATTTCATTATATAGGTTTCGTAGATCGTCTATTTGGGTGACGCCTATCCTCCCCATCCCTGTATCAACCTTAATATGTAATTTTAAAGGATGTGATAGGCTTAACTCTTTAACTTGCTGCACCCATTCAAGTGAAAATACAGTTAGAGTTATATTTTCAGTTGCAGCAAAAGGGGCAAACGATACTGGCGCATAACCTAAAATTAATAGATCAATATCAGGGAATGCTTTTCGAAGATGCAGGGCTTCTTCCGGGGTTGCTACCGCTAACATGGTTGCACCCGATTCAATAGCTGCCGCCGCTACTTCAACATCTCCATGTCCGTAGGCATTAGCCTTTACTACAGCCATTATTTGAACTTCAGGTTTTAAATATTCTTTTAATTGACTAACATTGTATTTTATTGCATCTAAATTGATGATGGCTTTGGTTGGTCGGAAGTGCTTTTTGTTTTGCATTTTTGATATTCCCTCTTTTAGTGTTTATAAACTTCAAATTTTTGTAAATATCAATTTTATTTTTATTTTATTTTTAATAAGTGTTCTTGTCCACCACTTTTATTTTGAAAGAAATGAAGAGAGCGTTAGTCTTAGAGAGTGCATTTGGCCACCATCGAAGACTAACCTCTCAAATTTTATAATTGTATATCTTAAATCAAATACTTATATAGTATTGATTTTATTTTAATCCCCCTGTCGTAACAGATGCAGCAACTTCTACCATTTCCTCTTGTGTCAATGTATTAGAAGCCACAAAGAATGATACACCATCGCGTTCCCAACTAATCGAATTTTCGGTAATCGCACCAATCGTAAAGCCTAAATCTGCCGGATCACCAGGTGCATATACCGGAAGGGTTGCTGTTTCACCGTATTCAACAGGTTGTTGAACGAGTGTAAATGATTTTTCACCTTCGAAAGTTAAAATGACGCGTTCTGTTCCATTTTCCATCACTGCTTCTTCATCTGCCAGTTTTGTATTGTCCCAATTTAAATTTGGATAATAAGTTTGGAACTCAGTTGGAACATCCGCACTTGCGCTGGCTTTTTCTTCTTCACTTGACTCAGAGAAGTTTTCTACTGCATATTCACTTTTCTTATGCTGCATTCCTAGATCAATATTTTTAAACGTAATCACCATTTGTTCTTCTTGTGCTTCGTTGACTACTGAAACAGAAGTAGGCAGCATTGTTTTCTTGTCCACAACAATTTTTTGCGTAGGCATAATACTCTTATGATTATTCCGAGTTGCTGCAGTGAAGATATAGTTCTTATCATCTTCCTCCATTGTTGCACCTTCATCAGCCAATAAGTCTTCCGCTAACGCACCAATCAGATAGGCTTGGCTATTTTGTTTCGGCCATTCGCTTTGGAACTTGTACGTTTTTCTAAGAGAAGGCGTTACTACAAATACCCCTTCATCATTCCGAATAATCATCTGTGTAACATCTTCGCCTTGCTGAGTTACTTTCACACGGTAAAATTCCGGTTCAGTATGCCATACATTTACATCATAAACTCGTGGTTCAGTACCTGTTTTGATTTCCATTGTGGCATCGAGCTCATATCCTTTTACATCGTTCCACTTATCATTTAGATCTTGTAGAACATCTTCTTGTGAACCTCCCCCACAAGCTGCAAGCATTAGCACTCCCAACAACATGACAAAAAATAAGATTAATTTGTGTCGCAAAACTCCATCCTTTCTTCTACTTTCAGCTCCGATACGTCAAATATATGAGTGGATGGATAACTTTATGCTATCACTTTTGGACAACTTAACAAATTATTAATCACCTATTACTATAGATTCTGGTTAGCTGTATTTTACATTACAGCTATTGCATTAGTATAACTTGAGCTGCTGCATACTCTTTTGTATGTGTGATGCTGACATGTCCACTCACTGATTCTCCGTCGAAAAATAAAGTTGGCTTTCCTAAGTCATCTTTTAATACCTCAATCTGGTGAAACTCGCAACCTTTTCCTATGCCTGTACCATTCGCTTTAGAAAATGCCTCCTTCGCTGCAAACCTCCCCGCCAAAAATTCAACTTTTCTTAGTTCGGATAGTTGGTAAAATAGTTTCAGTTCCCGTTCGGATAGAATTCTTTGTTCAAATTTTTCCGAACGATCCATTGCTTTCTTAATTCTTGGGATTTCTGCTATATCTAGTCCAATTCCTTTTATCATATGGAAGTTCTCCTTTTATTATTAATAAAATACAATGTATAATATCCTTAGATATGAGGTGAATACATGTTTATTCGTAGAGAAAATTTCAATCAGTTTTTAAAGCTATATCCAGTTGTATCAACGATTATTGCGATAAATTTCATCGTCTATATTATAACAATGCTGCCTAATATCGGTGATGAAATTTTTTACTCAGGCGCAAGTGTGAATTACTTAATAGGCGATGGCCAATGGTGGCGGATTATAACATCCTTATTTCTTCACGCCAGCTTCATGCATGTGTTATTTAATATGTTTTCGTTATTCTTATTTGGTCCTGAGCTTGAAAAAATCGCTGGAAAGATGCGATTTTTGACGATTTACTTCCTAGCTGGCATTTTTGGCAATATGGCTACATATGTAATGCAGGACGGTATGTATGCCAGCGTCGGGGCAAGTGGAGCGATTTATGGCATATTTGGTGCCTTTGCAGCGCTTGTCTACTATACACGCCGCACCATGCCACAGTTAAAGCAAGTAATTATGCCCCTTATTATTATTAGTGTGATTATTACGTTTATATCCCCCAACATTAATGTTACAGGGCATATAGGCGGCTTGATTACCGGTTTCTTACTTGGTTTATCCTATTTCTCGCCAAAGAATATTATTCGATGGAGACAAAAATAATACGAAAAAGGCAATCTCTCTATAGTTGAGATTGCCTTTTACTATGTTCCATCAAAGTTCACATAGATGGTTTTTCAAACCAGTTCATTATATCTTCTGCAGCCCCATTTTCTAAATTAGGTGCTTTGGCTTTCGCTCCCGTCAATCCAGACATCACCGTTACCTGGAGAGAAGTGATTTTCTTTCTCTTTTGAAAATAACTCTGCCTGCTCTCCAAAGCTTGTATTCGTTTTCTTTCCACAATAAATGTCACTCGGCTAAAAATGCGATAACGAATCGTCAATTGGTTATGATTTATAGCAAAACCCGTTGTTTTGAATTGCCATAAACCGATCAGTATTACTGGTATAAAAATCAGTACTGACAACATCCCATACGGGAACCAAAAATACGTGCATAGTGCGATTGCCGGCAGGAGCCAAATAAAATCAATTCGATAAAAGAAATGCTTAGCTCTTTTAGGCGGTTTGGTCAAAGTTGGCTGCCACTCAAACTGAGGAAACAAATCTTGAAGTGGATTAGATAGATTCTTTTTCCCGATTAATGGAAAGAGCGTAATTTTCTTTTCTTCTCCTCCAAATCCTCCACTTGCACTTTCTACAGCTACTGATGCAAATCCAAACATTTGCCTTAAAGGGTTCTCCACAATTTTAATTGCTTGAATTCGGTTTAGAGGAATCGTGACTCTCTTTTTTTCCAGTAAACCTCTTGTTATAGTTAAACGCTCGTTTTCCTCTATCACCGTAAAATCATAATAATTAATAAATGTAATAACGACAGCAACAACCCACGTGAATAAAAACGATACAAATATTGCTAGTGATACAATAACAAATCCAAATTTAATAAAGTGCGATACCTCTTCAAATATCCAATCAAAGGGGATAAATTCCGCAAATTGGGAAAGTACCGCTGCAACGCCGGCTATAACAACCCCCATACTGCTGGAGGTAGTAGCAAGTATGATTAAATCTTTTATGTTCATCTTATGAATTATTCTTGCAGTTTTTGGCGTTGACTCAACCGGTACAACTGATTCATCCCGCAGTTCAATTTCCTGCTTTTCTAGATTTCTTTTGCGGGTAACAAGTTCGATTTTGTTTGCGGCCTCTTTTGTTATAGCTGTTAAAATAACCTCAGGCTTGCCGTTTGTACTGCCGGCTGTTTCCACCATTACTTGGACAAGTCCAAATAGTCTATGGAAGATGCCTTCTTTATAGTTAAAGCTTTGAATTCGATCAAATGGAATATAGCGCTTCTTCTTGACCAGCAAACCATACTCTACTCTTAGCTCTTCTTCCTCGAACCAATACACGAACGTCCACCACTTTATTATTCCATTGATGAGGCCAACTAAAATAACCAGCAGCAAGATACCTATAGGAACGAGATTTGACCAAAAGCTGCCATCCCCCGGATTGAAATTCACATTAAAACCGTTTGCAAAAAAGAGTATCAAAAAAGGTATGATTAAATCCTTTAACCCCTTAACAAAATCAACGACTGCGGAAACCGGATGCAATTTAAAACGCTGCTCAGACATCATCTTCCGCCACCCTTGCCAAGATTGAAATACGGGACCGCAAGCTGTCCGCATCGTTTGTAACTAACATCGGGATAATATGTGTTGTAGCGGCTGTTGAAATCGAAATGTTTGCCAAATCATACTTTTTTAATATTGGCCCTTGCGATGTATCAACATGCTGAACACGAACCATCGGAATCAAGGTCCGCTTGACGATAAAAAGGCCGCTCTGAATTTCAATCTCATGCTCCCGAACTTCATATCTCCAATGATCCCAGCGAATATTTGGAAATAGCCAGATGGAAGTGAGGGCAACGATAAGGGCGAGAGCAATTGCTATGTAAAAAATAAAAGAGGGCCAATCAAAATGAAACGTCAGAAAACATGCGACCCCCATTGCAACTGCTACTACTAAAGTATTAAATAGGCCATATAACCGCCATACGGTCAAACCTTTTCTAGGTATTTGATGAATTAATTGGTCACGCACAAAATCACCCCTTCTTTCCATCTTATACGAATGAAATATAAAATTGTTTCAATCTATTCAAAAAATTTTATAGTGTGGAGAGCTATTCAGATAAATGCACAAAAAAAGTGCCCCCTAAAGGGCACTTTGTTAAATTAATTAGTCTTCACGACGGCGTGGTGTACTTGAAGAAGAACGTCGGCGATCTCCTTCTTTACGGCCACCTTCACGACGACCGCCTTCTCTGCGACCTCCGTCACGGCGTGCACCGCCGCCGCTTCTTCCGCCACGACCGAAGTCACGACGACCACCGCGAGAGTCTCCTCCACGGCCACGGCCACCACCTGAACGTTCTTTGCGAGCTGGTAATGGACGCTCTTCAGAAATTGTTACCGGTGTCTCATCAGGCTCTTTTGTCATCGATTTAATAGCCGCTGCTACTAAATCAACCGCACTGTGTTCTTCCAATAACTCATTCGCCAAAATACGATAGTCATTTAATTCGTTTGCTTGAACGATTTCAACCAACTTTTCCATAGCAACTTTTTGTTGGCCAACAAGTGCTTCTGATTCACTTGGTGGACGAAGTGGTGTCATACGTTTTTTCGTTGTTTCTTCAACAATACGCAAGTAACCCATTTCACGCGGTGTTACGAAAGTAACTGCAAGTCCTGATTTACCAGCACGGCCAGTACGGCCAATACGGTGAACATAGCTCTCTGGATCTTGAGGAATGTCAAAGTTATATACGTGAGTTACACCAGAAATATCAAGACCACGTGCAGCTACGTCTGTCGCAACTAAGATGTCGATTTTATTTTCTTTAAATTGACGCAGTACAGACATACGTTTTGCTTGGCTTAAGTCACCGTGAATTCCTTCTGCAACATATCCACGAATACTTAGTGCTTGGGATAATTCATCAACACGGCGTTTTGTACGACCGAAAATGATTGCAAGTTCTGGTTGGTGAACGTTTAAGATACGAGTTAATACATCGAACTTTTCGCGTTCTTGAGCTTTTACGAAAAATTGCTCAATATTCTCAACTGTCATTTCTTTTGACTTGATTTTCACTTCTTCAGGGTTTTTCATGAAGTTGGTTGCAATTTTGCGGATTGCAGGCGGCATTGTAGCCGAGAATAGCAATGTTTGGCGTTCTTCAGGAACGTTTTCCAAGATTGCATTAATATCATCGATAAAGCCCATGTTCAACATTTCATCTGCTTCATCCAATACAAGTGTTTGAACTTGGTCAAGCTTTAATGTGTGACGGTTAATATGATCTTGGATACGACCAGGAGTACCTACAATAATCTGTGGTTTATTTTTTAACGCACGAATTTGGCGTCCGATTTCTTGTCCACCATATACAGATAATAATTTAACGCGTTTATCATAACCAATTTTATATAGTTCTTCTGAAACCTGGATTGCTAATTCACGAGTAGGGGCAATAATCAATGCTTGAATATTTGGGTTTTTCGGGTCAATTTTTTCAATTAGTGGTATTCCGAAAGCAGCAGTTTTACCAGTACCAGTTTGCGCTTGACCTAATACGTCACGGCCTTCCAGTGCAAACTTAATAGTGCCTTCTTGGATTGGTGTCGCTTCTTCAAATCCCATACGTTTCAATGAACGCAATGTCGATTCGCTAATATTTAATTCTGAAAAATTTGTCAAACTCTTCAATCTCCTTTTTCCTTTAAGTTGACAAATGGTTACATTTTCAGATGAAATGCGGCAAACTTCGAGCCTAAGTTTGGAACGTTTCCGATACTTAATAATTCTCTGTCTTTGATCAGAGAGCGATTTTATATGAAAGGGAAAGCCCGGTCTTTGCCGAGCGGTTCATTCTACCCATCTTCTTATGTTTAAAGCTAAATAAAAATAGAATAAAACCGTTAAATTCAAAAAAAAGCACTCTTCATCATGTTTTGTGAAGAGCCTTCGCACAAAATGTATCCATTGCTTCTCATAGTCTATCACGGCTCTTAACTGCATTGCAACGAAATTGCTCTTGTTATAATATTCTTAATTTTCGTTTTCCATGACGAAAAGTTAAGAAAACCATTAGTCAGATTAAATTATTTCTTTCAGTATAACTTTTCCCATTAAGTACGGAATAAAACTTTTTTCAACTTGCAGCGAGTAATTATTTTAAAGTACTTAAAATCTTCATCGTTTTCCATAAATCCTACTAACCGGATGGCACTTTTTTGTTCAAAGCACTTGCACTAACTGGTACTGTCTTATATTGCTCTTGAAGCGTTTAAATAATTCGCGAACTTTTAATTGCCCATGTATTGCATCTTCTGCCACTCGCTACATCCTATTTAACTTTTTGCTGGGTAATCCCGTTACTTTCGCAAAAAAGGCACTTTCAAGTCAAAATTGACTTGAAAGTGCCTTAATGTTCTCCCAGTTACTTAAATGAATTTAAAATGGTTTCCAACTTCATTCCCCGAGAGCCTTTTAATAAGATTAATGTTTTTTCATTTGCATGCTTATCTATATATTCTACAATCTCGTTATAATCACTATCGGTATGAATTAACTTTTCGCTTGCCATCTTCTCTTCTAATTGGTCATATAGCCATTTCATTCTTGGCCCGAATAGGCAAACTCTCGAGATCTCATTTTCATCAATGACACTTGCAATTTGCTCATGGAATCGCTTTTCATCATCACCAAGCTCAAGCATATCTCCAAGAACTAGCCACTTATCCTCACGCAAAGATGTTGATTGGACAAATTGAATAGCCGCCGTCATAGAGGTAGGCGCAGCATTGTATGCATCATTAATAAACAAAATCCCTTTATTGGCAGGAACTAACTGCATACGCATATCTGTCAGGGCTACTTGGGATAGACCTTCACGGATTTGCTGTTCAGTCAAACCAAGACTGTTTCCTAATAATATTGCATTTAAACTGTTTTTCACTTGATGCTTGCCTAGCACAGGGATAAAGAATTCACCATTTACCTCGCCGCTAACAGTAAAGCGGCTTCCTTTTTCGGTCGTTTCAATTGCTGTTGCAACTAAAGCATTGGAAGAGTTGAAGCCAAAACCTTTAGACATAAGTCCGTGTTGTTCTTTTACTAAACTTTGCAGTAAAGGCTCATCACCATCAAAGAACAGAATTCCATCTGAACCTAAGCCAAGAACAATCTCGAATTTCGCTTTGGCAATCCCTTCTCGCGAACCAAGATCCTGCATATGAGCTTCTCCGATATTTGTAATCACGGCGTAGTGGGGATTCGCAAGTTTTGTTAAGAATTCAATTTCGCCAAAACCACTCATTCCCATTTCCAACACAGCAATTTCAGTATCTTCGTCAAGATTTAATATTGTAATAGGTAAGCCTAACTGATTATTAAAATTACCGATTGTTTTTTGAACTTTATAAAAAGGCGCCAGCATACCGGCTAGTATATCTTTGGAAGAAGTTTTACCGTTTGAACCCGTTACACCAATAAACTTTGCTTGGTGTAAATGACGATATGCACGAGCCATTGCCTGAAGTGCCAGTTCAGCATCATCAACGAATAAAACAGGTCTATCGCTTGGCGGGTTGGGTTCATCCTTTAACCAAAGAGTTGCGGATGCCCCTTTTTGAAATGCTTGCTCTACATATTTATGCCCATTTACCGACTCGCCACGAAAAGGAATAAATAAATCCCCATTTGAAATTGTTCGGGTATCTATCGAGACACCCGTTACAATCGTGTCAAGGTCCCCTGCAAAATCAACATTTAACCAATCGGCAATTTCTTTTACTGTTCTTTTCATGTCAATTCACTCTAATCTCGGTTATATTGTAGTTGTTGTTTTTCTGTATGTCGTTCAATCGCTAACTCGATCAACTTATCAATTAATTGTGGATAACTTACATCCGTATGCTGCCATAATAGCGGATACATGCTTACTGGAGTAAAACCAGGCATCGTGTTTACTTCATTTATATAAACCTCATTATTTTCCGTTACAAAGAAGTCTGAACGAACAAGTCCAGAGCAATCGAGAATCTTGAATGCACGGATGGCCATGTCCTTCATCGTACTTTCCACATCAGAAGAAATTTCGGCAGGAATGATGAGTGCAGTTGAACCATCTTTATATTTTGAATCATAATCATAAAAATCGGTCATAGGTTTGATTTCGCCTGCTACAGAAACTTCCGGTTCATCATTGCCCAACACACCCATTTCAATTTCGCGGGCTATAATTCCTTGTTCAACAATTACTTTACGGTCGTATTGGAAAGCAAACTCGATAGCTTTCACTAACTCACTGCTATTCGTCGCTTTGCTAATTCCAACACTTGAACCTAAATTCGCAGGTTTAACAAACATCGGCCAACCTAATTCCTCTTCACATTTTCCGATAATTTCTTTTTGGGATTGAGTCCACTCTTTTCGGATAAAATGAACATAAGGAACTTGTTTTAACCCAGCAACGCTGAATAGTTGTTTCATCGTCACTTTATCCATACCGGCTGCAGAGGCTAACACTCCGTTTCCTACATATGGGAAATTAAGGACTTCCAACAATCCCTGTACGGTCCCATCTTCCCCATTTGTTCCGTGCAATAGCGGAAACACTACATCAAATTGGGCCTGTGAATTATTATCTAAGATAAATTCTGTAATATTATTAGGTGAAGTATTTTCAGGATTGAATTGCAATTGTTCAATAGATTCAACTGGTTTTGTCAATTGAGGTCCTCGTAGCCATTGACCGTTCAACGTTATGAAGATTGGATATACTTCATATTTGTTATAATCAATAGCTTTTGAAACGGCAGTCGCTGTAGATAATGACACCTCATGCTCAGCAGACTTCCCTCCATATAATAAACCAACGCGCTTTTTCATTTTTTGACCTCCAAATATTGAGTAGTTCTAGTTTAACACGAAAACCGATTTGTTAGAAAACTTGGTTTACCAAAAAGACGTTTCGCAAGAATTCTTAGTTGCACCTATTCAAATAAAGCGAAAAAACTCCCTGTCAAAAATGTGCTGTGACAGAAAGTTTTAAGTGATTTTGATTAGTTCATCGTAGTTTTGTTTTAATATAACATCTAAATCATCCCAAACTTCATCAGGATAATCATAGTCGGAAAGAGTACGTATTTCAACACCATAACAGTTATTTTGCTTCTCCATTTTGTATAGAGATAGCAAGGCGCCTTCTTTTATAAAAGGTCTATATGCCTTTAACACTACTGGATCTAAAGTGGGAATCGCATCCTTTGATTTTCTACGCCAAAAACTACCGTTGCCTTCTTTTTCTTTTACTAGATGGTTAAATAAATTGGATACAAGGTATTCCGAATCATTTAGATATCGAAAATAGACTTTTGTTAATTTGTCATTTTCCGATGAATAATACAGGTATCGATTCTGCAATTTGGCAAAGAACGGAGTGTGAATTGGTTCTTTTTTGTGGCTAATGTAAAGCAATTCCGCTTGTTCCATTGCTGTTAGCTGATTCACATCCCTTTCCCCTGTAAAATCAATCCAGCATAAGTCGCCGTCCGTATCATCCATTTTTTTAACAAATTTAGCGATTTCATCAATTGATACAAAATCGAACTGAGTATGCATATTAAATAATCCGTCATCGTAGCCGTGCTTTAGCAGCAATAAATTTGGTATGGGGTCGACAGAGCGAATAAACTGCTTTAACGTCAGGCCACTGAATATCACAAAATGATCAACATCATTCATATGTACAAATAAATGATGTATAAAATCATCCGCAGTTTTTTGTTTTCTTGCCATAGGCTCACTCCCCCAATAATACAATACATTAGTTATTATATGCTGTTACTCGTAAATTTGAAACATTTTCATTTTCATTTACGTCGTACTTTTACATATAAATTTTTGTACATATGCAGCTACATAAATAGGATGTTATTTTGAACAAGTACTCCAATATTTTACACCCTTTTAACATTGAAACGATAGTCCCCTTTTAATCATTTCTATGTTAAAGTAAAATGTACAAGTTCATAAGTTATTCTCAAATCTTTAAGATTAATTAGGTGAAATAAATGGAAAATAACCGGAATTTTACAGGACGGTTTGATTGGAAGCTTGCGTTAATTATTTTTATTTTTCTTATCGTAAGTTTGTTGGCTATCTCTTCCGCCCAAACAACGGGACAATATGGGGCAACAAACTTCGTGTTGCAGCAATTGGTCAATTATGTAATATTCGCCATTATTGTAGCGTTTGTTATTTATTTTGACCCCGATCAGTATAAAAAGATGTCTTGGTACTTATATGCCTTTGGTATTTTATTGTTGATACTTCTAGCAATCATACCAGCAGGTGGAATTGTTATCGAACGTAACGGGGCAAAAAGCTGGTTCTCCACACCAATAGGGAGTATACAGCCTACCGAGTTTATGAAGACCTTCTATATCCTGGCCACAGCTTGGGTAATTAGTAAGCACCACGAAAAATACTCCATCAAAAGTATTAAATCGGACTTTATTTTATTAGGTAAAATTGCGATAACACTAATAGTTCCATTAGCGTTTATCATGATGCAGCCCGATCTAGGTTCCTCTTTGGTATTTTTGGCGATAACGGCTGCCCTAATTATTGTAGCAGGTATATCATGGAAAATCATTCTGCCAGTATTTGCTGCAGGTGTTACATTGGGCGGTTCATTGCTTTGGATGGCTTTGTATATGCAGGATTTCCTGGAAGAGCAATTTGGATTTAAACTTTACCAGTTTGCACGTATTTATTCCTGGTTGGATCCTTATTCTTATTCTTCAGGTTCAGGATATCATTTAATTACCTCTTTAAATGCAATTGGTTCGGGTGAAATCTTCGGTAAAGGCTATTTAGACCGGGAAGTATATGTAGCTGAAAGTCATACCGATTTTATCTTTACGGTAATTGGGGAGGAATGGGGATTCATCGGAGCAAGCTTCGTTATCTGTCTCTACTTCCTATTAATTTACCATTTGACGAAGTTGACTTTAACATTGAAAGATCCTTTCTGTACCTATGTTTGTGCCGGGATTATCGCCATGATTACTTTCCACGTATTCGAAAATATTGGAATGACAATTCAACTATTGCCAATCACAGGTATTCCGCTGCCGTTCATTAGTTATGGAGGTAGTTCGTTGATGGGGAATGCCCTGGCACTCGGCTTAGTGTTCAGTATGAAATACCATTACAAGTCATACATGTTTGCCGGCAGAGATGATGACGAATAGAAACTTTTTTCGTTAGTTTAAGCAAGCCTGATTTACCACAAACTCCAAAAAATCAGCAACCACCTTCAAGTTTATCTAAGAAGGTGGTTTTTATTATGTGAAAAAGACACAGGTTTATCTAATCTAAGTAAAAAATTGAAGCTAATGAAATCGAAAAAATCCCGACTGGTCTTTCTCTAGTCGGGAGCTTTTGTATGCTAATTCAGATTAATTTTTATACTTGTGGAGTTTGTGTTGGTGGTGTTAATACTTTAAGTAATTCAAGACGGGATTTTGTAACTGTTGCAGTAACACCTAATTTAGATAAATTCGAAACAATTTTCTTTAAGTCTACTTTCTTCGTCATACTCTTCCACCTAACCTTCTTTTATAATATTAATAACGTATTAACCTTCTAAAAGTTTCAAGGATTAAACCTCTAGCTTCAATTCTTAAGTTCATCATAACACGCTTCCAACAACTAATATTTTTCAATTCTGTTACAACTTTCAAGTTGTCAACTAAATAGCATTGATATTTTTTGCCAAAACCTTCTAATATCGCTCTACTCTTAGGCACTACTGAAATTATAACCGTAAATTTACTATATAAAACATCAAAATCAAAAGACACATTTTGTTCACATTTATAGGTACCAACATCATCCTCACCTATTCTTTTACTTTTTGTATAAATGGGGTAATGGTAATTATAGTATTTTTGATAACCAACATAATCCAAGTCTTTAGGACATGAATAGTAAATGGCGTACGTATATTAAAGTGCCTAATGCTTTAATTTGGAAGGAAATGAATATTTATTATTCAAGTTTTCTAAGATAGTAAGACCTATTGTTTTTGGAGGGAAATGAGTGCAAACAGATAAATCGATCTACCTACCGCGTCATCTTGAAGGTTTTAGAAATAAAATCGAATCTTCAGTTGTCAGCTCTTTATGGATTACCCCTAGTGCAGGTAACCCCTCTTTAACTGATAGCAAGTTCGCAGGATACCCTTATTTGCCTAAGTCGCATCTATATCCTAAGGATTCCAATAGCGAATCAATGGCGTTACTGGCTCAAATAAATTTCGAACAGCTGCCATCGAACCCGCTATTTCCCAATAAGGGGCTACTGCAGTTCTTTATCTCAAATAAATTTAATCAGCCTATTGAGAAAAAAGTGGAATTGCTTTTTCAACACGATTTTAAGGTACGCTACTTCCCGAAACGTTTAAATGACAACAAACATACACATAGTTTTTCCTATTCGGAACAATCTGGCTGCTTTCCAATTCAAAAAGAGAGGAAGCTGGAATTTACCCCAAAACACGAACCTGTTTCCGCCTCAGATTATAGGATGGAGGAGCTTTTACAAATTTCGAATCATGAAAGCGAATTTATTAGCGAAGATGAACGAACATTCGAGGACATTTATTTTGAAAATTTTTTGGCGGCAGAACATAAATTAGGTGGCTATCCGTATTTTATTGAATATGATACAAGAAAGAATTCTAATTTCCTAAAAAGATTTGATACTTTGTTATTGCAAATTGTCTCAAATGACGAACAAGGAATAATGTACGGAGATTCAGGGGTCTTGAAATTTTTTATCAATCAGCACGCTTTAAGAAATCTTGATTTTTCTTCAGTTTATTTTATAGCAGAACAGTTCTGATATTACCTTCAATAGTACAATTCAATCACTGGTTAAGTTATAATTGTTTTAATAAAAATAAAGTAGGTGCAGTCATATGAGTATTTTCTTCAATACCATAACTGTTATTCCAATTATTCTCGTATTAAACATTATTCTAGCAATTACGGTCATCTTTTTGGAAAGAAAAGACCCTTCTTCAACATGGGCATGGACACTCGTACTATTCTTCCTTCCGTTAGCAGGATTTATATTATATTTATTGCTCGGCAGACCTATGCGCAAAAAGCATTTATTCCGATGGGAAGGACAAAAAGATATTGGGATTGATAAATTAATAAACTACCAAATTGAGGCACTTGAAGAAAACTCGCTGGATTTCCGCACTAAAGAAGTTGGGAAATTCAAAAGTTTAATTCACATGAATTTAAAAACAAGTGATTCAGTTTTAACGCAGGATAATCATATTCAGCTCTTTGATGACGGTACTAAAAAGTTCGAGGCTTTGCTCGAGGACATTGAACATGCAAAGGATCATATTCATGTACAATACTATATTTTTAAATTAGATAACTTAGGAAAACGCATCTATACAGCTTTATTAAAGAAAGCACAGCAAGGTGTGAAGGTCCGTATTCTCTACGACGAAATGGGATCCAGAGGTTTGAGAAAAAGGTACTTTAAATCCCTTCTTGAATTAGGAGGAGAGGTTGAAGTATTTTTCCCCTCTATTTTCCCGTTAATCAACCCGCGTTTAAATTTTAGAAACCATCGTAAAATTGTCATCATTGACGGGCGCATAGGTTATATCGGTGGGTTCAATGTCGGTGATGAATACTTGGGATTAAATAAAAAATTCGGCTATTGGCGAGATACACATTTACGTATTGAAGGCAGTTCAGTCCACCCTTTACAAACCCGTTTTTTACTTGATTGGAATCAAGCAAGCGATAATAATATTATTTATTCAGAAAGATACTTTCCAGCTATTCCGCAAAAAGGCGACATCGCCATGCAAATTGTCTCAAGTGGACCAGATACAGAATTCCCTGCCATCAAAAACGGCTATTTAAAATTGCTAATGGAAGCTAAGCGGTATATTTACATCCAAACACCCTATTTTATTCCGGATAATAGTTTTTTAAACGCCATTGAGATTGCTGCCTTATCCGGTATTGATGTACGCATCATGATTCCAAACAAACCCGACCATATGTTTGTTTATTGGGCTACCTATTCATATGTTGGCCATTTGCTGCGGGCAGGGGCCAAAGTCTATATATATGAAAAAGGCTTTATCCATGCAAAGTCCATTGTCATAGATGATGAAGTCTCGACCGTAGGCACAGCAAATATCGATGTCCGCAGCTTTAGTTTGAATTTTGAAGTAAACGCTTTTATATACGATCGTACAATATCCCATGAGTTGGCCGAGATATTTGAAAAGGATATATTCGATTGTACAGAGTTAACAATTGAAAGATATGAGAACCGATCAGGTATTATTAAATTCAAAGAATCCATCTCCCGCTTATTAACCCCCATCTTGTGATACATTTCACAATATTTATCCAAAAAAAGGATGGTGCTATTTTAGCTGCACCATCCTTTTATTATTGAATTCCTAAATATTCCTCTAATGTAACGTTTGCTTGTTTTACTTTTGTAGCTAAATCCACACCTAAATAGCGGAAATGCCATGATTCATACATATACCCAGTAATTGCCTCTTTCCCTTGAGGGTAACGTAGAATGAAACCGTATTTGTTTGCATTTTCAACTAGCCATTTCCCAGCTCCCGTTTCACCAAACTCTTCGGTTAGCCATAAGTCTTCTTTCCCTTTTTCGCCAATATCAAAGGCCAAACCCGTTTGGTGCTCAGAATAGCCAGGTCTTGCACTATAGCGATCTGCATTTTCTTTTCCATCGCGGCTGACATAGTTATTATAAAGGGTGCCTTGATATTCATAGGAACGGTAAGTACTGAATGCTACTAGTTCAAAGCCGGCGGATTTCGCATCAGCTGCCATTTGATTGAATGCCTTGCGTGCCTCTTGATTTTCCCCAGGGGCAAAAGTGCTAGGCAAAGGATACTTTTTATTTGCAATTAGAACTCCCTCTACAATTGTAGGATCTTTTGGTAATGGCTGGCCTTCTATATAGCCATTATTGTCGGTAGGTTGCTCATTTTCTTTTGGTTCTATTTGTTGCTCATTTATATCAGCCGTCTCTTCATTTGTTTGAGTATCCGACTTGGAATCAGTATCTTCTTCTTTTGTTGCATCATTCGGTTTAGCGTTCTCTTTTTCATTCACTTCGGTTGGAGCAGGAGGATTTGCCGATTGATCATCGAGGCGATCTTGCTTGAAATACACAAACAGCATGATGGCTGCTGCCAAAATAACCAAGATACCAACACCAATCCAAATGTATTTCTTTTTGCTATTATTTTTATTCCCATAAGTTGTAGTTCTTTTCATACGTATGAGCCTCTTTCCTATACAATGCTTTTATTTTAGCACTGTTTTAACCATTTGACTTGATTATTTTCCTGAAATTCCAGCTTTATATAACAAACTTACAAACTAAAAAATATTATTCTAATAAAGATTCCATAGTTATTTCTTTGGTGTGCTTTATTAATAAGCCCGCCCACTATTGGATATCCTTCTGAAAGCATCTGGGGTCCTTGCGAAGCTTACGTGGTAGGCTGGGCTTTTTGAAGTGGTTTATTCTTCTTAATAGTTAAAGCAAGGTACCCACATTTAACTAAATTTCCATAAATAAAAGCCGAGGCAGTTGACCTCGACTTGCTGGATTATTTTTTATCTAATGAAACTGAATCTGTTTCAGGTTTGGCTGGATGCTCGGAGAAGTACTTTCTGCCGATATAAGTTTGTAAAATTAATAGTAAACCACTTACGGACCAGTATAATGGAAGTGCGGCCATCGATGTAAAGGAAATAAATACAATCATGATAGGCGAAATATAAATCATTAATTTCATTTGTGCTTTTTGGGCATCTGGAACTGTCCAAAGTGAAACTTTTGCTTGGACAAAGTACACAATACCAGCAACAATTGTCATGATAATATCTGGCGTACCTAAATTAAACCATAAAAACTCATGTGTTTTTACATCGCCTGAATATAAAATTGCAAAGTATAATCCCATAATAATTGGCATTTGAATGATGATTGGTAAACAGCCAAGATTTAGTGGATTAATACCATGAGTACGATATAAACTTAGCATTTCTTGTTGAATTGCCATTTGCTCTTCTTTTGTTTGAGCCGCTTTTAATCTTTCTTGAATCTCGTCCATTTTCGGCTTTACAATATCCATTTTAGATTTCATAGCCGATTGCTGACGATAATTTTTCAACATAAATGGCATCAATATTAAGCGAACAGCCACCGTAATAGCAATAATTGCCAAACCATAACTGCCGTTAAAAACATCATTCCCTAAAAAGTGCAGCAGCCAATTCATTGGTCTAACAAATGTACTGTAAAAGAAGCCTTCCTGATTCTCAACAGCTTGGCACCCTGATAGCAAGAACAGCATAAGACCTAGGATTGAGAAAAGTTTCAGTTTTTTCATTTTTCCACCTACTATTTTATTTAGCTAAATTGAAGTATACAGTATTAACTTTATGAATATCAAATACAAGCTCATATAATTAAATACTATCCATTATGACGAGGTTGGCTTTCATTGAAAAAGGATAAGGAACCGATTAAGTTTTCAAAAAATTCCTTATTAGAAAAAACGGAACTCGACCGAAGTAGGCCGAGTCGTTGTCTTTTTTATTGAGATATAAGAAAAATAAACAAATCCTGATAAGCCAGAAATTCGGCAACAGCATTAGATACATCTTATACGTGTTCATACTCATTTTCTGGAATTTCAAAGCGGTAAAACTCATGATGCAACTCATCACGAAAATGCTTGGGCGTTACACCTGTATACTTTTTAAATATTCTTGTAAAGTAACTTTGGTTGCAAAAATGGAATTGATCGGATATTGAAGTAATACTTTTATTGGTATGACGTAAATAGTATTGAGATTCCTCTACTCTTCTAACATTTAGATATTCAACCAATGTTATGCCCACATGCTCTCTAAAAATCCTGGATAAATGGCTTGTACTAATATGGAATTTTTGAGCAATGCTTTCTACCGTTAAATCATTTTCAAGTTCATCGTTTATGTACATGATTACTTTATTTACCGTTTGATGTCTAAATGTTGGTTGTTTGCGATCTGCAATAAAGTAAACATAAAAATCAATTAGATCATCCGCAAATTGCAGGAACTCAGCATCTTTCATGTTATTTTCAATCATATCAGCGCAAGCTAAATTGAACGCAAATGCCTTTTTGGAAGGTACTTGATTATCGAGGAGCTTGCGTGCAACAATCGATGAAAGGATCACAAAGTAATTTCTCACTACTTTGATTACTTGTTTTCCAAATCTTATTGATAATATATCAATTATTTCATGCAAAGATTTTTTTGCTTTTGCCGACTCTAAGTGAAAGATTTCAAATAACAGCTTAGATTCAATATTATAAAAATCTTCAATCCCGTTATATTGATTTATACTATCAATCTCTTGAAAGTACCGTTTAGAAATTGTTTCAGATATTGAATGTGGAAATAGCTGCATAGATTACCCCATCTTTCTTCAGAATACAATTGCAATATTGTTTAAAATTTACAACAATACACATCGACTACTGTAATATAACCTAATTTAAATAAAGAATATAGTTCTTCTCACTAGATATTTCTATGAAATAACTGACTTATTGAGTAGATTTTGCTAGAAATTTACCTAAAATAAATTTACTAATAAGAATAAAGAATTAATCATATATAACTAAGTGAATATTACCATAATTTCGCATTTTTTCAAACTCTATTTTATTACTGAAGAAAGAATTGACTTTTTAATTCCACAATCTAGAAGACTAACTAAGTGATCTGTTAATTTCTCCAAAATCGTTATAACCAGGCATACTTTCTACGCAAGTTCTAAATACTAAACAAATACGAACCTGTTTTTTACTATTAAGTATACGTTACACTATTTTCGCTGAAAATATTAAAAAGTGACAAAAATAAGAATGTATTTTGCATATTTACAGAAAATTCGTCTGCTATACCGTAATCTTCTCTATTTCATTTACAGCAAACTGTAGTAAAATAGAAAATATATGATATAAAATGTATACAAAATGAGGTGTCTTAAATTGGAACCAAAACAAATAGAAGAAATCATGGATATAATTAAAGATTTCTTCCCAGAAAATACGTCAATTGCAATATCGGATACAAATGAATATCTATATTATCAGCCTAGTAAAAAGGTAGATTTAAAAATTAAACCCGGTGACCCTATTAAAGATGGATCCGCTGCACATAAAGCACTTACTTATGGACAAAAAATCAATACCTACATCGAATCTGATGTGTTCGGTGTTCCTTACTACGGGATGAGTATTCCCCTAATTGAAGAAGGAGAAACAAAAGGTGCTATTACAGCAATCTTCCCTCAGAAGCCGTCACCATTTTTAACAAACTATATTACAATAAAAATTGATGATTGTTGGTACCCTATCAAACACGACCAAGTCATCTATCTTGAGACTCAATTACGTAAAACGTTTGTAAAAACAATGAATCGTGAAGGGTATCACCGCTTAAATCTAAGTGACCTTGAGTTATTTTTAGCTCCTGATTCATTTATTCGCTGTCATAGATCATACATCGTGAACATTGATTATATCGACGAAGTTCAACCTGATTCCCACTCAACTTTCCTATTGATCATGAAAGACGGGACGAGAATTCCTGTAAGTCAACGTTATGCCAGCTATTTCCGACGCTCTTTAGGCTTCTAATATTGGCATAGCCTTCTTGGTTATGTTACAAGATGTATCAACAATAAACTATCCTAATATAAAGAGACAAACTTTTTATTATATCGACCTTTGCATAAAGTGCAAAGGTCATTTGTATTTTTATACAATACAAAAAACCACCTATTTCTCTATCGAGTTTTATATTCAATCGAAATGCACTGTTTTTTCTCGAAAAAACATTTTTTAAGCACTTTCATGCGCTTTATGGAGATTTTGTGACATTACAATGCTATTATGAATTATACAAGTTGATAATTAATTCAACCAATTTAACAGAAAATTCTACACAATTTTCTCTTTTTACTTTAATATAGGGGAGGATTTTTATATGGATCCGAGAGTTGAGAATCGTTTAGGTTTAAAAGAATTAGCAGATAAAGTAGTATCAGCTGAACAAGCTGCTGCACTTATTAATGATGGTGACGTAGTTGGTATGAGTGGTTTCACTCGTGCGGGTGATGCTAAAGTCGTTCCAATGGCGTTAGTTGAACGTGCAAAAAATGAAAATTTCAAAATCGACATTTATACTGGTGCATCGCTAGGACCGGAAGTGGACAAGTACTTAGCTGAGGCTGGCGTTATTCGCAAACGCGGACCTTTCATAGCTGACTCAGGTATTCGTAACCAAATTAACTCCGGGAATGTTTATTATGTAGATGCCCACCTATCTCACAATGCTGAATTAGTGCGCCAAGGAATCATCGGCCCTATTAAATACTTAATTTTAGAAGCTACTGCAATTACTGAAGATGGATTAATTGTTCCTACAACTTCTGTTGGTAACTCACCAGTATTTGCTGAGTACGCGGAAAATATTATCGTTGAATTGAACATTTCTCATCCAGAGAGCCTTATCGGAATCCACGATATTTATGTTCCAGGACCACAAGGACAACGTGAACCAATTCCGATGACGGATGCTGTAAAACGAATTGGTGAAATTGGAATTAAAGTCGATCCTGCAAAAATTAAAGCGATCGTTATTTCTGAAGAGCCTGATGCTCCTTCATTAATCGTACCGCCTGATGAAGAAACACAAACAATGGCAAACCTTTTACTTGATTTCTTCCGTTCTGAAATCGAAGCTGGTCGTTTAACAAATAAATTAATGCCGCTTCAATCAGGTGTAGGCTCAGTTGCAAACGCTGTATTAGATGGCTTTGCGGATTCTGAATTCGAAGATTTAATTGTAGCGTCTGAAGTACTTCAAGATGCGGTATTCAATTTAATTGATGCTGGGAAAGTAAGCTTTGCAGCTGCAACTTCTATTACAATTTCTGAGCAATTACAGAAAAAAGTATACGGAAATCTTGAAAAATATGCAGATAAATTAGTTTTACGTCCACAAGAGATTTCTAACCACCCAGAAGTAATCCGTCGCCTCGGATTAATTTCTATCAATACTGCACTAGAGTTAGATATTTACGGAAACGTAAACTCTACACATGTTAGCGGTACAAAAATGATGAACGGTATCGGTGGATCTGGAGATTTTGCGCGTAATGCTCGCCTAGGGATTTTCGTAACGAAATCCTATGCTAAAGGTGGCGCTATATCGTCAATCGTTCCAATGGTATCTCACGTTGACCACACAGAGCACGATGTTGACGTTATCGTAACTGAACAAGGTATTGCAGATTTACGTGGATTGGCTCCTAAGGAACGTGCAGTATTAATTATTGAAAACTGTGTTCACCCAGATTTCAAAGAACAAATGTGGGATTACTATAATCGCGCGGTAGAAGTTACTGGTAATGCTCAAACTCCTCATATCTTAGAGGAAGCTCTTTCATGGCATGTAAACCTAGCTAAAAACAAAACAATGAAAAAAGAAATCTCTAAAGCCTAATATTATAAGGAAGTTTCTCAATTGACGAAGCTCCCATCTTCACATAAAAAACGACAACTGTATGGGTTGTCGTTTTTTTCTTTACTTTAATGGACCTGTTTCTGATCCGCTTCGTTATAATAGGCCAGAGCTGTTTGTCCTCCACCCTCAGAAATAAAGTTGTTTTCTCGAATTTTTGTGGATGTCGCACCAGCAGCTGTTTCAGCTATTTCCTTTAATGATTGAGTTCCTGTATGCTGCGTTGAACCAAATAATTTTGATTTCATATCTTTAAAGAACTTTGCTGTATTATCACGATTTTCTTTTTTACTTAGAAATGAAGCTGCTCCAGCCACTAACGCTGTCATTACTACACCTTTTCCTTTTAATTTCGCCATTACTATCGCCTCCAAAAAAGTGTTATGGTTTACTTTTCCCGAATTCGATTCAATTAAACCATCGATTCCATTGTTTAGAATCTCTAAAAATGTGGAAAAGATACATAACAAAGCTTTAGATGAATAATTTTGGCATAGTTTGAATACCTATCTATACTACGATTGCATAAATTCAATTAATCATACTAAGGCATACTTTAAATGATAAATATTCAAAACTACTATACAAACACTTAAAAGGAGGAACAAATGATGATGAATAACAAAGAAGTTACGTATGACTGGAAAGAAGTTAGTTCAATTATACTTGCCTCATCATTCTTGACTACTGTTATTTATGGATTTACATTCATGTTTTAGATGTTTTATTTAACTCTATTCTTAATAAACCAGCGTATTCTATTAGAATGAATATGCTGGTTTTTTTGTTGACAGATTCTTCTACTACTAGAGAGTGTACAACTGTTTTACACACTATATAAATAGGGTGCCTAACCGTAGTTAGACACCCTTCTTTTATGCTTTTACATCGTTATAAGCTTCACTTTTTTCGAATGCTGCCACTACATATGAACAAATGGCATTCATTTTTAGATCATTCTCTCTAGCATATTCCGCTGCTCTGTCCAGCAATTTCTTTGCTACCCCTTGGCCGCGCAGTGAATCTGAAACATAAGTATGAGTCATATCCATAATATGATCTCGTTCTACCCACTCAATTTCTGCTAGTTTTTTACCTTCTTGTTCATACTCAAAAGCAAAATGTTTTGGACTATTCTCAATCAGTTTAAATTCCATCAACATCCCTCCCATTTGCTAAAATATAACATAGAAGAGCTATTAATGGTACTGATTTGCTTTTTCAATCACAAATATCAATGTAGTCAAAACCCTTATTTAAACCAAGAAGAGACCGTATCGATCAGGTTATTGAAAAAGTTTTTCACGCCATTCCAGAAGCCTTCATCCTGCATGAGCTCGCCATATTTTTCTTCAAATGTAGTCGCCAAATCTGTTAATTGATCGGAAAGCTTCGAGAAATCAATATCAAGCTTGCTAATGCGATCCATCAAATCGACTAATAGTTGACGGTCTTGCTCACTAAGCTCAATGTTTAATTTTGCTAATTGATCCTTAACAATTTGCTCTACTTCTTCTTTGGTAGCTGGATTCAACTCCGAAATTTGCTGCTTGATGCCTGTTAGTAGTTCTGCTATTTGTTCATCGCTAATATTCGCATTTTCTGCAATTTGTGTAGCGACAGAAAGTTCATCATTTGCTACGTCAGTACGTTCTGTATTTAGTGTTTCACCTGTTTTGACTTCGTATGCTTTGTAAATACCAACAAGTGCCGAATGCCCTGTTACAGGTTTTGGTGCAGCTATTTCTACTGTTGCATCTTCAATCCCGGCTGTCAGCATTGCATTGGCATACATTTCGGAAGTCACTTGCGTAATATTATCAGGTGTGACAATACTAATAATTAACCCTTTGCCTTCTTCTTCACGTGTAATTTTAGCTGAAGAATACATTCTTGAACTTGGATTACTATCGCTGATATACTTCGCTAAATCCTCACCGGAGACCGTAATTTCATCTACTTCTTGCTCCTGTTCAACTTGCAGCGCTTCCTTTACAGTTGTTTTTTCATCCTCGGATAAATTTGCTCCGTAAACAACAATAGGCACTCCCAGTTTTTCATTTATAGCATTTTGATTTTGACTATTATCAGCAGCCAAGGTACTCATTGGCATAATCACGGAAACTAATAATGCAAGAGTTGCGACAATCAATATCCACTTTTGTTTTATCATACTATATCCCCTTTATTTGGTTTTCAACAATTAGTACGTAAAAAAAAGGAAAAGGTTCCATTTCATCTTTCCCCGGAATTGAATAGCAAAGACCCTTTTTTATAAAACAAGCCGTGACACAGGATGATGGAGTCACAGCTTTTGCTTTTGTTTATAAAATTTCTGTCCAGCCATCTTGTTGTTTAATCTTGCCGGCTTTCATTAACGTCCCAAGCGCTCTTTTAAAAGCTCCTTTACTCATATGGAACATTTCCGTTATTTCTTCCGGAGTGGATTTATCCCCAAATGGCATTTTACCGCCGACGCTCTGTAAATACTCATATACCGCTTGCGCATCTTGTCCAAGTCGTTCATGCTTCCTAGGCAGCATAGAGCCATTTAGTGAGCCATCTTCTTTTACTGCGATGATTCGCACTTCCACTTCCTGCCCGAGTCTAGGTTCTGCTTCCATTTCAGATTCATGAACAAAAATTCGGTAAGGTTCTTCTATCCCCAGTAAAAACGAGCCAACTGGCAAAAGTCGGTAAGGGCGTGCTTTGATATTTTTATTGTGCATATCTTCAAAGGCACCCTCATACAATTCGTTTACCTTTTCTTCCGTAATTAAACGTCCGAATAAATCACCATTACGGTCTGTTCGAAGTGTTAAAAAGAGATGGTCCCCAACTTCCGGCCATACACTTTCTAAAGGAGGCAAATCTTCCCCTTTGACCAGAACCTCTCTAGAGGAACCGATATCAACAAAGGCTCCCTCTTTTGTTACTTTTATCACCCGAGCCCAGCCATACTCACCTTGCAAAATCTCCGGGATGGCACTTGTTGCTTGTAGATTGCCCCGACGATCGGCATATAGGAACACTTTGATTCTTTCTCCAATTGTTAATGGAGCTTGTACATCAGAACTATTCAATGGGATTTCGATATGGCCATCCGTTAGTAGCCACCTGGATCCCTGCTCTTCCAATACTGTTAATTCAACAACTTGACCTGATTGTAATTCGTTCAATTTTTGTTTTTCCTTTCACTTTGTAATATAGAAGTCCTTTTATTGTTCCTTCATCGCTTCCAATCTTTTTACTAGGAGCGAATCTTCTTCTAACAGTTGGACTAAGTCAGCTATTCGGTCTATCGAATTCCAACTTAAATGGTGTTCAATTCCTTCAACATCCTCATAAATCCGTTCTTCATCTACACCAATAAGTTTTAGGAACTGCTCAAGCAATTCATGTCTTTTAACAAGGCGTTTACCTAGTTTTTCCCCTTTTGAGGTTAATGTAAGCCCTCTGTATTTCTCATAAACTAAATATCCGTCCTTATCTAATTTTTGCACCATTTTGGTTACTGAGGAAGGGAGAACAGATAATGCTTCAGCTATGTCCGACACCCTCGCATATCCTTTATTTTCGATTAACAAATAAATTTGCTCGATATGATCCTCCATACTAGGTGTTGGCATAACAAGTCTCCTCACTTTCAAAATATCAGTTTAATTTTACTACAACACTTATAAAAAGGTAACTTAAAACAATTTGAGATTGGTCCAACCCTAAATTTGAAGAAAAATGTCCAAAAAGTCTATTGCAGACTAATTGGACATCTTATATTGTATGATTTGCTTTTTTTCCAACTTCATGAATTGCGGCGATTATTTTTTTATTGATTACCTCAAGATTTTCCTGTGTTTTTAAAGTAAGATAGGCTTCCTCTCTAGCGTCGCTGGTCGACACATAATAAGTTGGCAAATTATTTAATGCAACTGAACAAATAGCCATTTGACAGTACTCACAATCACAAAACGTTTGATAACCAGGACTATGCAACAAAAATCTTACAAGACCCAGCACGATTTCTTCTGTTACATTTATTAATATTGGCTTTGACAAAGATGTTCGCCTACCTATGCTTATTATTTCATTTGCTCCAAAACTCTTTTTAGATCAATTTACAAAAGTATTGCATGCATCAACAAGTCATTTCCCGTAACTGCCGCAAACTAATCGACGTCTATTTCCAACAATATCGGGCAATGATCACTGCCTAGTACATGTGCATGGATATCTGTTTTACGCACGTGTTCAACTAATCGGTTTGAAATTATAAAGTAATCAATACGCCAACCAATATTTCGTTCGCGTACTTTATTCATATAAGACCACCATGTAAATGCATCTTCTTTCTCGGGGTTGAAATGTCTGAAGGTATCGGTAAATCCTGCATGAAGCAACTCTGTCATTTTGCCCCTTTCTTCAAAAGTAAAACCCGAATTTCCAATATTCGATTTTGCATTTTTTAAATCTTTTTCTTCATGGGCAACATTTAAATCTCCACAATAGATTACCGGCTTTTTACTATCCAGTTCCTTCAAATACGCGGAAAGCTTATCTTCCCAATCAAGTCGTTTTGGTAGTCGCGCCAAATCACGCTGTGAATTGGGTGTATATACATTTACTAAATAGAATGTGTCATATTCCAGTGTAATAATACGCCCTTCCGATTCACTTTCTTCTTCCCCCACACCATATGCAACCGTTAAAGGCTCATGTTTTGTAAAAATGGCGGTACCGGAATAACCTTTTTTCTCGGCATAGTTCCAATATTGATGGTACCCTTCGAAGGACAAATCAATTTGCCCTTCTTGGCATTTAGTTTCTTGTATACATAAAAAATCTGCATCTACTTCATTAAAATATTCAATAAATCCCTTTTTCACACAGGCACGAATTCCATTAACATTCCACGATATAAATTTCATTTGCAAACCTCTCTATGTATAAATTAATTAAATTCCCACTATGTTTAACTTAGAATACTATCCAAAAAAACCGTGAAGACAAAGTCTCCGGACGACTTTGTCTTCACACTAAGCGTTCATCTTGTGATAAACGCTTTTAAGATATTAATTTGATAAATCTTCACCAACGATTTTGACTTCCAATTCCAAATCTACATCAAAATTTTCTTTTACCGTACGTTGTACCATCTCGATTGTTTCAATATAGTCTGTAGCCGTTGCATTGCCTTTATTGATAATAAATCCTGCATGTTTTGTCGATACTTCAGCGCCACCTACACCTTTACCTTGCAGACCGCTGTCCTGGATTAATTTACCTGCAAAATAACCTGGCGGCCGTTTAAAGACACTGCCTGCCGATGGATATTCTAAAGGCTGTTTTGATTCACGCTTAAATGTTAAATCTGCAACTTTTTCATCAATCTCTTGCTGATCTCCCTTTTTAAGTTGGAAGTTTGAAGACAGAACAAAGTATTCTTTTTTGGCAATAATGCTTTTACGGTAGCCCAGCTCCAGCTCTTCCTTTGATAGCACGATTCGTTCGCCTTCTTTAGTTAAAACCGTGCAATCTACAATAATATCAGAAATTTCCCCACCATAAGCTCCTGCATTCATGGCCATAGCTCCTCCCACCGAACCAGGTATGCCGCATGCAAATTCAAAGCCCGTTAAACTGCTTGCTGCAGCAAGGCGAGATACTTCCTTAATGAGTGCTCCACTTTGGGCATATACTTTTTCCCCATCCAAACGGATTTCGTCAAGCTTTGTAAAAGAAATAACGATTCCTCGAACACCGCCATCACGTACAACCATGTTAGAACCATTCCCCAACATTAATAGGGGCACCTCATGTTGATATGCGTATTTTACGATTGCCGCTGCTTCTTCTTCTGTTTCAGGCAGGACATAGATATCCGCATTGCCCCCGAGTTTCGTCATTGTATATGTTTTTAAAGATTCATTAATTTTAATATTACTAGGGTTTACTATTTGTGCTAAATCTTCTGCCCATCGCTTAATTGTCATAAAAGCAAATTTCCTTTCTACTACTTACTCTTTTTTTAGTATGGGTAATTAAAAGCTTTTTGACAAGTGATACATGGCCTTATTTTATCCAACATTGTGACCATTTCTCGACTTCACGGATAGCCCCCTCCAATGCATTCCCTTTATCTGTAAGGAAATATTCGACACGGACAGGTACTTCTGTGTAAACTTTCCTTTCAACAATTCCCTCTTTTTCGAGTTCTTTTAAACGTTCGGAAAGAAGACGACCACTTACGGGCAATGCTGATTCGATTTCGTTAAAGCGCTGGGGTCCTTCTAATAGTTGATATAATATCAATGTTGTCCACCGTTTTCCAAGCAGCTCCATCGCTTTAGCTAAGCGGGGACATATTGCAGATTCTTTCATCATTCCACCTCAAATTAAGTAGTTCAATATACTTATAAACATTCAATTGAATATATCATATGCTATCTCTATTTCTAGTGTACCATTTTACATCTAGTTACGAAAAGTAAGCAAGTTGAATTTGAGCGTGTTATTTGAAAATATATTGGATTCTTTACCTTCAAGATTTTATGAACACACTTATGATTCTATTCATTTCGACAAAGAGAATTCTTATAATCAGGCGATTGAAATGTAATATAGGGGAAGGAATAAAACGAAGAAAAACCCTAACCTCGAAAAGGAAGTTAGGGTTCCATCTAATTATGCATTGATTGTAGCTAATTTTTGAGCCGACGCTTTTACACGTTCGATTCCTTCAGCAATGATTTCTTGTGCTTTGCCTGGTTCAGCATTATGTCCTTCGATAATTACTTCATCATGAAGTGTCATACCAGCTACTCCACCAAATACATTTTTAATGTAATTTACGGACATTTCCATTGGTTGTGCTTCAGGAGCAGAATAATAGCCGCCACGTGCATTTAACACAACAAATTTTTTGTCAGTTAATAGCTGAATCATTTGACCATCAGGAGAGTATTTAAACATAAAGCCAGCTGAATAAACATAATCAATGAAAGTTTGTAATTTAGCAGGAATTGTTAAGTTCCAAAGCGGGAAAGCAAGTACTACTACATCAGCAGCAGTTACTGCATCCATTGCCTTTTGTTTTGCAGCTAGAAGGCGTGATTCGATTTCCGTTAACTCTTCTCCGTTTTGAACTTTGCCAAAAGCATTAAATAATTCTTGACCAAAATATGGTGTGTCTTCCTCGAATACATCGTAAGTTGTTAAATTAACACCTTCAACTTTTTTTGCTTCTTCTACATAAGCTTCATACATTTTAGTTGAAACGCCATCTGGGCGATTATTTGCTTTAATTACTAATACGTTTGTCATAATATAAAAAACTCCTTTAAAAAATTATGTATCTTGAAATCAAGATATATAATTAATCTTAAAGGAGTTAATATACTATTTCAATAAAATAGTTCTACTACTTTTGACTGAATTCACACTTTCTGAACAGATTTATGGGAAATAAATTATTACAACTCACATTGTCCATCTGTGCAGACTGACCCGGCATCTCCAACCATTTTTAGTTTCGGTTTTAAACCAGCCTCACTTGCTGCTTGTGCGATTGTCTGGTCAAATAATGCTTTCGGTTGTGCACCTGAAATACCATATTTATTATCCACAACAAAGAAAGGAACTCCTCGAACACCCAGGTTTTGAGCTTCTGAAATATCCTGATTTACTTCATCCTGGAATTGGTTGCTCTTTAAAATTTCCTGAGCCTCTGCTTGATCTAGCCCAACCTCTTCTACTAAACTCAGCAGCACATCCTGTTTGCCAATCGCTCCACCTTCCAAGAAGTATGACTTTAGAAGTCGTTCGCTTAGTTCTTTGCCTTTTCCTTTTGTATTTGCCCATTTCGCCAGACGATGAGCTGAAGTTGTATTAGCGTCCTTCATTATATCGAAATTGTAGTTTAAACCTACTTCTTTTGCCCGCTCAGCAACATTTTTCGTCATCTCTTTTGCTTGTTCTTCCGAGACATTATACTTTTTGCTTAGACTAGCATATACCGATTGATTGGTATCTACCGGAGTTGTAGGATCTAGCAGATAACTTTTTAATACAACTTCGATTTGCCCTTCAAACCCTGCATCCTTGATTGATTGTTCTAATTGGCGTTTTCCGATATAACAAAACGGACAAACATAATCTGACCACACTTCTACTTTCATCAGACATTCCTCCTCACTTTCTTTATTGTACGATTGAATTTTTTTTCAAACAATTAAAGTGCTCGCTTGAATATAGTTGTTCCTTTTTTCCAATACTTTAGTAAAATCGCCAATTTCACCAGAAAGTGAAATTACTCAACATTGATTGTTTCATTACTGTCAAATATAAGTAAACTGGAGGCACTTATGCAAAACTCATTGTGGCTAAAAAATGTGGAAACCCCTTCGTTATCCAATTTATCGACTTCTTTGGATTGTGATGTATGTATTGTGGGCGGCGGATTATCTGGAATCTACACAGCCTATCTACTTGCAAAAAAGGGCGTGAATGTTGTTTTACTTGAAGCAAAGCCGTCTCTTGCTATCGGAACAACCGGGCATTCGACTGGTAAATTGACACCTCAACATGGTGTAGTGTATTCAAAGCTTTTAAAATATTTTTCTACTGAAGATGTGTATACGTATTACGAAGCAAACAAAAATGCCATCGAATCCGCACTTCAAGCGGCTGCTGAGGATTCTTTCAAAAGAGTGGATTCCTATTTGTATGCCACTACCGTTTCAGGTAAGCAAACGATAGAAAAGGAATTATACGCCTATCAAGAATTAAATATTCCTGGGGTCGAAACAACAGAGACTGAGCTTCCTTTTAATGTCACATCCGCTCTCAAAATGGAGGACACCGCACAAATCCACCCCACAAAATTTGCAACACACTTTTTAAAACTCGCTTTAGAAAATGGCGCTGCCGTATACACAAATAGCCGTGTGACAAAGGTTGAAATTGATGAAAAGTTTGTATTGACCGACAACGATTCAAAGGTAACATTTAATAAATTAATATTATGTACACACTACCCTATTGAATCTATCAGGGGACTAGTCACTGCAAAGCTATCGATTGACCGTTCCTATTTACTTGCGGCTAAAGCAACTGATGAATATAAAGGCCAATACTTATCTGTTGAAAATTCTTCACGTTCAATTCGTACAGCCTTAATAGAAAATGTCCCTTACCTGATCTATGGGGGAAGCAGCCATATCGCAGGAGAAGTCGAGGATACACAAAACTATTATGATACATTGAAAGAGGAAATGCAGACGACTTTCAATGTACCAGAGCCTCCGTTCTTTTGGAGCGCACAAGATCCGAATACACCTGATAAAGTGCCTTATATCGGCCAGATTTCCGAGGACACGCCTGATCTCTATATTGCAACCGGCTACCGAAAATGGGGGCTTTCGAGTTCCCTTGTTGCAGGAGAAATCCTATCGAGTTTAATTACGCAAGAAAAGCATAAGGCTGCCCATCTTTATAGTCCTACTCGCGATCAATTCGGAGCGAACTTCCTAAGAGGCTTGAGTACAATAGGGTTTGTCACTGCTAATTTAGCAGAAGGATATTTAACGCGAATGGAAGCTCCCAAATGTACACATTTGGGCTGTAAGACAAGATGGAACAAAGGGGACGAAACTTGGGATTGCCCTTGCCACGGTTCCCGTTTTGATAAAGATGGCAATGTAATCGAGGGACCCGCTGTCTATCCATTGAAGCTAAAAAAATAGTACAGAGTCCATGGTTGTTACACTGAATATTAACAGCATCGATGCTATAAATAAAAAAAGTTGACCACAAAAGTCAGATTGAAATGACATTTGGGTCAACTTTTTTGCATTCTATAGTCCTTCAGTTAATACAGGAACAATTTGTTTTTTGCGAGATACAACACCTGGCAAGTCAACTAAATCATTTACTAATTCTTTTCCGAATGCTTTGGCAGCAGCTTCAGCAGCATTACCAACGACTACAGCAGTTGAATCATTGTTCAAGATGTCCGTTACGACGAAGAAGAAGAGATTTAAACCATTTTCTTCGATATTTTGCTTAATTAAGCTTACTAGCTCGTCTTTACGATTTAAAACATCGTTTACATCTACCGCATTTACTTGAGCTACAACTGATTTAATTTCGCCAAACGTAAACTCTTTACCATCCAATGTTAGTAATTCCTCTAAGGAAAGATCAGAAAGGTCTGCACCTGCTTTTAACATTGCCAAACCATATTCATCCACATTCACACCAGCTATTTCTGCTAGTTCTTTTCCGGCTTGTACGTCTTGTTCCGTACAAGTAGGCGATTTAAATAATAATGTATCTGATACGATTGCCGAAAGCATGAGTCCAGCAATATTTGAAGGAACCTCTACATTATTTTCCTTGAAAATTTTGTTGAGGATTGTTGCTGTACATCCAACCGGCTCAGCACGATAATAAAGCGGATCTGAAGTTTCGAAGTTTGCAATACGGTGGTGATCAATTACTTCTGTCACCTTTACTTCTTCAATTCCATCGGCAGACTGTTGACGCTCGTTATGATCTACCAAAATTACTTCATTCGCTTCACCTGCCACATTGCCAACTAGGCGAGGCGCCTCAAAACCAAACGTTTCCAATGCATATTGCGTTTCATTGTTTACTTCACCTAATCTAACTGCTTCTGCATCAATACCTAGTTGTTGCTTTAAATAGGCATAACTAATTGCAGAGGTAATTGTGTCTGTATCTGGATTTTTGTGTCCGAAAACTAATACTTTGCTCATGTATATGAGGCCTCCTATTGATCTTTAGTTCAATTATTTCGAGTTTATTTTATCATACAACAACAGGAATAGAAAAAGGAACTTCACCTGCTAGTTCCTTACCGTTGGGTTCAGGTTTCCTTCTGAACTGTTGTTGTCGGAGCTGGGCGAGCGTTCTCTACTTTTCGTTTTGTCTAGTTGCGAACGCTAGCTCCTCGACAACTTCGGTGCTGTCTTCAAGGACAAAAAGCG
>NZ_JAUHTQ010000021.1 GCF_030418165.1 Ureibacillus aquaedulcis | reverse complement strand
TGCCGGACATTAATACTAATGTCCGAAAAACATCTGCTGGCATCAATTTTGATGTCCAAAATTTTCGTTTCCCTAACTTAATAGAAGAAACTGTATTCATTAACGTTTTGTTGTTCAGTTTTCAAGGTTCATTGATTGCCACTTCTCGAGCGACAACTTTTATATTATATCATATAATCAAACGAAGTGTCAACATTTTTTTATAAAATCTTTCGTCAGAAACACTTATTCAATCGACAGTTATTACATCCTATCAATTAACGAAAGCAAAGTCAACAACTTTCTTTTCTTTATGATATTTTTTTGATGTGTCGTAGTGACTTTTAATAATATATCACCATATCAGGCTAAATGCAATAACTTTAAACAAAAAATTATTGGAGTACTGTTAGTACCCCAATACAAAGAACGCCTGGTATTCCTAAAATCGTTATCGTAAGTGCAGAAAATAGGTTAACAGGTACAACAATATCATATCCATCTACAATGATATGAGCTATGTACAGTAATGCAAAGGAGCAGGCAAGCTTAAACCAAAGAATCGCCAACTTCTCAAAAATCACACCAAACCCTACTTTTCTACCTATTAATATACTAAAAAAAAGTAGCGCACAAACAACACCAATTGCTATGTATGTTGTCAATCATATCACTCCTCACGAATATCTATTCATAGGAGCATATGCTTTAGTGGCTACCCTTAGTATGATTATTTAATTAATATTTTCCGAATCCGTGCTTCTTTAAATAAATAGAAATGAATACTTTCCGCGATTTTCCGATGGGCGATTACCTCTAAATCATAATCATCCACGAGATCCTCAATCACTTTGGCACTGCTCCAGTCATCTTTTGTCTCTTTTATCAGATGGACCAGCTTTTCATCAAATTCTCTCTTTAATTTCCCTTTACGACTAAATATCACACTACTCCACTCACCTTATACTAATATCACGGGACAATACATCTTCTTATTTATTTGCCCAGAACAAACTATGTGAGAAAACATGTTATTAAAACTAATACAAAAGAGTGGGTAAACATACACAACAAACTCATTATTCACACTATTAAAAGGTGAGCTGAATCTCTATAATTCGCGGCGGCCTTCCAAAGCCTTTGATAAAGTAACTTCATCGGCATACTCTAAATCGCCACCCACCGGTAAACCATGGGCAATACGTGTTGTACGAATTCCAGATGGTTTTACAAGCCGAGAGATATACATGGCTGTTGCTTCCCCTTCAATTGTCGGGTTCGTTGCTAGTATCAACTCTTGTACCCGTTCATCTTGGAGACGCGTGATTAACGAAGCTACATTAATATCTTCCGGACCCACTCCATCCATCGGCGAGATTGCACCGTGCAATACATGGTAAAGTCCTTGATAATCACGCATTTTTTCCATTGCAATCACATCTTTAGGATCCTGAACAACACAAATTGTCGAGATGTCACGCTGTTTATCAGAGCAAATCTGGCATGGGTCTACATCTGTAATATGCCCACATACAGAGCAATACATTAAATTTCTTTTAGCATCAATTAATGCCTTTGCAAAGGTTGATACCGTATCTTCTTTCATGGTTAAAACGAAAAATGCCAGTCGAGCCGCAGTTTTCGGACCGATGCCTGGCAATTTCATAAAGCTATCGATTAGCTTTGATATTGGTTCAGGGTAATACATTTATGTTTCCTCCTAGAATGGAAGGTTTAATCCTTGAGTGAATTTACCCATTGTTGATGAAGTCGTTTCTTCTACTTTCTTTAGTGCTTCATTTGTAGCAACAACAATTAAGTCTTCTAACATTTCTACATCTTCCGGGTCAACTACAGATGGATCTAATTTTACGCCAAGGACTTCACGTTGGCCGTTTAACGTGATCGTTACCATACCGCCACCAGCAGTACCTTCGAATTCTTTTGCGTTTAGCTCTTCCTGAGCTTGCATCATTTCCTTTTGCATTTTCTGCATTTTCTTCATCATACCTTGCATATTTCCCATACCGCGCATCTTATAATTCCTCCTAATACTATTCTTTAATTTTTAGATTTCACTGAAGACCTGTTGCAATTAGACTCTTTTTTGGCATAAGCTTTGGATTTTTAAATTAATCTTCAACTACCTCAACAAAATCCTTACCAAACATTTTCTCCGCTTCAGTAATTAATGGATCTTCTGAAGCAATCTCTGGTCCATCTTCAATAAATGGTTCCTCATGATCGTCTCCACCTACTTCAGCTCCCTCATCGGAAGTTCCCTTTTTCTGATTCAGACCGTTTTCTTTTATAAAGTTTTGTCGGAGAGTCATCCAGTCATTTTCAGGAATGCATAATACTTCATACATCGTTCCTGTCATTTGGGATAAACTTTGAGCGAAAAGGCTTGTAAACTCTCTGTTTTCGGCAACCATTCGACAATGTATATCATACTTGAATTTTATCACAAATGCACTACTTGAAGCTGCAACTGGTTCCGCTTCAGCCAATAATGCCGCTTGCGATTTTTGGAGCTGGCTCAAAGACTGTGCCCATGCATTTTTTATATTATGAATATCTTGTTTTGTGGCACTTTTTAGCACTTCCCGAATACGTCCTATCGGTGCATTGAAATTATTCGACTTAGCACGCGGACGCGGTGCTTCTTTCTGTTGTACGCCACCATTCCCTTGTGCCTGAATACCATTTTGCAGCTGCATTGTTAACTGCTGCACCATTTTTTCAAGGTTTGCCACCTTTTCACTCATGTCAGGATCGATTGCCAAACTGCCCATTTGCGCTTGAACACTTACAGCACCGCTATTTGGAACTTGCGCCATTTTCAATAGAGCTGTTTCTAGATAGATTTTTGTATGATGCGAGAAGCGCATTTCTTGCTGTGTTTTAGATAGTATATCGATATATCCGTAAAGTGTATCGGCACTGAAATCATGTGCCAGCTGGATAAACTTGTCCTCCGGGGATACTAGTTCCAACAGCTCAGTTAGCTCGCTGCTTGTTTGCAACAATAATAAATCCCGGAAAAATGTAATTAAATCCTCCGCTAAGCGCAGTGGATCTTTCCCGTCCGCTATTAGCTCTTCTATAGCAGTCAATACTTTTGCGATTTCTTTCGCTTTCAATGACTCGACTACCTCATAAAAGATATCTTGGCTAATGGAACCACTTACAAGTAAAGCATTTTCTAGTGTCAACGTTTCGCCACTAAATGATACAACCTGGTCCAACAAGCTTAATGCATCACGCATCCCACCCGCTGCAGCTTGCGCAATTACCTTTAAAGCCTGTTCCTCATACGGCAAATCAATATCCTCTAATACGACTTTCATTCGCTCTAGAATATCGTTTGAGGATAATCTTTTGAAATCAAAGCGTTGACAGCGCGAAATAATTGTTGCGGGTAATTTATGAGGCTCTGTTGTTGCCAAAATAAAAACTGCATGTGGAGGTGGTTCTTCCAATGTTTTTAATAGTGCATTAAAAGCGCTTGTTGAAAGCATATGCACTTCGTCGATAATGTACACTTTAAAGCGTGCATTCGCCGGAGCGAATCTTACCTTTTCAATAATGTCGCGCATTTCTTCCACACGCGAGTTGGAAGCAGCATCAAATTCAATCACATCCGGATGAGAACCTTCCGTAATGCTCAAGCATGTCGGGCATTCATTACATGGCTCACCAGAAGGGGCTTTTTCACAATTTAATGCTTTTGCAAAAATTTTCGCCGTACTTGTTTTCCCTGTTCCGCGAGGACCTGAAAAAAGGTAAGCATGTGTTGTTTTATTTGCTAGCAGAGCATTTTGAAGGGTTCTTTTTACATGTGTCTGACCGGACATTTCACGAAAGCTCTGCGGTCTATAAACACGGTAAAACGCTTGATATGTCAACTTTTCTCACCCCGTCCAATTTCCCTTTAGTCTAGTAGCTACATTATATCATAGGTCCGCTTCTCTTTTCCCTTCCCACGGTAAAATTGCCATTCAATTGTTTAAAATTAATCAGGAAAAAATAAAGGAGCTACCTCTATATGAATAGTAGCTCCTCCTTTCTCCAGAAATTCACGCACACACAACTCTTCAACTATTTCTTCTTCATTTCCTTAAGTAGCTGAGCCACATTTGTTTCTCCGGAAGTTTCTTCGTCATTGGATGTTTTCTTCACTTTAGCAATTGTTTGCAGGAATCCCCATCCAAATCTTCGGATTGTAATATCGATGAAGAATAGCAGCATACTCGCGAAGACAAGCCACAATGTAATGCTTTGTTCTTCTGCACCCTTCATTGTAAATTCACGGAATGCTTGCTCAGGTTCCTCTAGAAGGATACCTCCAGTTCTCTCCGTCATCTGTGCTAATAAGGTTTCATTTGGCGGATGCAGTTCATATTCCTTGCTATAAGGTATCGTCTGGCCGGTTTGATAGATTGTGCCGTCTCCACTTGTAATTCGGAAGAAAACCAGACCTGGATCGGCCTCAACTGAAGCACGTACTTTACTTGCTGAAATCGGCTCTAATTGAGCTTCCAACTCATCCCCGAATTCATTTACTACAGCAATATCCAAAAATGCGGCCTGGTTGGTTGGGTCCGTGATGACGAATGAACCTTGTGCATCTAGCCGGATATCATAGGCAATCTCATTATAGGTTGGCAGCATTCTTGAAATAGCTGTCTGCCAGAAGTTTGGCCACTCTCCCCATCGCGCCCAGTCGCCAGTCCAGGCTCCTGTGGAATCCGAGGTAAACGCAATTGTTCGACCAAGCCCATATTGCCATTCTGCCAATACCGGATCTTCCTTCTCACTTTCTGCAATGACCATCGCGGTTTGCTTTGCCGTCGTGCCGATATAAGCATTCATTTGCGGGACACCTGCTTCAAACAGTGCATTCCACCCTTCCGCACCATAGATAATCGGATAGAAAGGGTTGTCTTCTATATAGGTTCTCGATATCATCGCAGTTTCCCTGGACAGGATGGAAGGGATGGTTGTTTCGTCGAGTACGCTATAGAAACGCCCACTACCCCACTCGCTCAACTCCTCCAATAAAGAGGCATCTGCATCTGCACCAATTGCCACGGTGGATAATGTGATATTATTCTCTTTTCCAGCTTGTATAAGGTCCTCATAACTGCTTGCTGTATAGGACTGGCCATCCGTAAGCAGAATAATATGTTTTCGCTGCAATTCTAGGTCCGTCAAATTCTCATATGCTAGCTCCAGAGAAGAATAGATTTCCGTCCCACCCCCTGGAGGTATGGATAAAACCGTATTTACCGCCTTTTCTTTGTCTGTTAATGGAGCGGTTTCAATTACTTCCCATGGACGATCATCAAACGCGATAAAGCTAAGGGTATCTCCATCACGCAACAGCTCGATGGAACGTGCAGCGGCTTCTTTGGCTAACTCGATTTTGGGACCCATCATACTGCCTGATCGGTCAAGGACAATCGCAAGGCCAAGGGAAGGCAATTGCTGTTTCCCCTTCACTTCCATTTCAACAGGCAGCAGTGCTTCTATCGGGGTTTTAAAATACCCTCCAAGTCCAAAGCTGTTTTCACCACCAACCATCATAAACCCTACACCGAAATTTTTGACGGCTTGCTCGATCACACCCATTTTTTCCTCGCCAACGAGATGCCCCGGAATATTATCAAAAATAATCGCATTGTAATGTAAAAAGCTTGATAACGAACTCGGTAATTCATTGGAGGATTTCACATCATACTTGACCGAATTTGTCCCAATCGCAGATGCGATTGCCGACCCCTCTTCCCGGTCACTTACAATTAAAACTCTCGGTGTACTTTGCACCATTGTGACACTTGTTAATTCATTATTCTCAAATATGGCATCTTCATTAACCTGGACGAGAGCTTCATACTTCACTAACCCTTCAGCCTGTCCGACATGTCGGTAGGTAAATACATTTGCTCCTTCTTCAAGCTGAACGGGTTCTTGATGGATGAGTTGATCATTTTCATATAGATAAAGTTCTGCCTGGGCCGCTGTTGTTGATTCGATTTCTGTTACCAGCTGTTGCTGCTCTCCTGCATAAGCTACTTGTGGAGTTGTAAAACTATTTACGGAAACATCTTCTGCTACTGTTTGACTTAGCGAAACAACATCAATCGAAACATTTGAGTCCGATAACTTCGTTAGTTGCTCTGCTGCATCACCCTTTGTTTCAAGACCATCTGTCAACAAGACAATACGTGTCGCTTTTTTTAAGTCTACAATTCCAGTAGCCAGTTGTATTGCCCGCGCAATATTTGTTTCTCCTTTATTCCCCATGTCACTCAGTTCGGGAACATGCTCCAACCTATCCGTTAACATCGATTCCGTTTGGAGATTGGATGCAAAGGAATATACACCCACAAGATGCGTTTCTTCCTTTGCCTGCAAGCTTTCTTCAATAAAGGAAATTGCTCGTTCCTCTACGCCTTCCAAGGATGCGGAACGATCAATTAAAAACAGGACCTGCTCTTCTTTTACCGTCAGCAGAAGGTAAGGCGCACAAATTGCAAATACCAAAAGGATCACTGCTATAATTCGAATGCCAAAGACGATTTGTTGATTCTTTTTTAACTGTTTCCTATGCTGCCACCATGTCCAAAGGAAATAACCGGCTAGTGGAATAAGCAGCAATAGTGCCAATGGATGATCAATTCGCAAATCCACGTCTTCTTTGCACCTCCCACTCTAGTACGAGTAATAAAAGAATCGGTATCAGCAACCATTGGACAAATGATTTCTTGGTCGTTTCTTCTTGCGCACCATTTTGAATGGCTCCTAATTCGAAGCTGGTACCTTCTTGAATTGAACGTTCCCCGCTCGAGAGCTCGACAATAAATTGTTTTTCCTCTTCCTTGGAGCTGATGGTATAGACTCCTGGAGTTGCAGGAGCTCTAAACTCACCACCGCCCTCAACAGTAGAAATATATTCACCCTCGCCGGAATAGATCGACCATTCCCCCGAAGATAGTGAAACAGCTCGACTTTCACCCGGAGAGAAAGTACCAAGGCTTTGTGTTCCTTCTATTAATTCATTTTGAATTCCCCACAACAAAAGCGGGAATGACGGGTGCAGCGGCCAATCCGTCTGCTCGATATCCGCCAAGATCACTATATCTCCTCTTGGTGACCGTTGAACAAAAGGTTTCTCATCAATTGTGGCTATTGTTGCAAAGTCATCAAAAGCCGGATAAATCGAACTAACATAGACATCTTCCAATGAACTAAAAGCAAATAGTGAATCCTGCGACATATCCACAAGAGCATTTACCTCCTGAGCTTCTACATCATCCCGCCCAATTAGTACAATCGGGGATGCAGATTTTTGGAGAAGTTCTTTTTGATTTGTCACAACCATTGCATCCGCCATACCTAATAACTGATCTGCAGGAACAATTTTCACATCTGCATTCAGGGCCTGAAACCCTTTCTGAACAAGCTGATGCATTTGCTGGTCAATAACGATCTCCGACGTCCCACTTCCTACCAAGGTGACCATCGCATTGTCCATTTTATAATCATCTTTTGCTTGAATTGTGGCAGTTAATAAATTTGTCATAGGAAGGTCCTCAAAGGTTTTAGACCATTCTTCTCCACCTTGCAGTGCAACCTCTTCCTGGACGATCCGTTTATTCTCGCCATCCAGTAAAGAGAGTTGAACTACTTGCATACTTTCTGCCTCATTTTTCAGCTGAATAAGGGCTAGTGTCGTGCCTTCCAATGCCGTGGACACCAACCGGGTAATCGATACATTTTCAAGCCCTTTACTTGCGCCTTTTACAACCCACGTAATTTTATCGCTTTCGATTGGAAGCTCCCCACGTTCAACCGAGTCAGTAAATAAGTAAACAGAGGTTGCCGTTTCTCCTATAAAAGCGGATGCCATATCAAATGCTTTAGACAGTTGTTCTTCTTCATAGGCTACTTCTATTTCCTCAATCGCTTTATGTATGACTGATTCTCTTGTTTCTTGGCGAACGATTGCTTTCGGTTCCTCTCCGGTAGTAATGATTGTTACTGGGCGACCGTTTAAAGCCTTTGCCAAAGACTTCATTTCTTCTTTATGGCGATCAAAAGTGGTACTTTCCCCATCTTTGGCAAGCATGCTTGCAGATGTATCCACAATCCAAATCGACTGTTCCCCTTCGATTTCCGTTGTTTTCACAAACGGATTCATAAGAGCTAATACAAATAAAATAAGGGCCAGTAATTGCAAATAGAGCAGGGCATTTTGTTGTAGGTGCCTTAAGTAAGGTGAAGCTTTTGTTTCCTGCATGGCCTCATCCCAAAAGAGAGTTGAAGAGACAGGCTGGTCCTTATACTTTTTACGGAAAAAATAATAAAGCAGGACGATAACCGGTATGAATGCTGTCCATATAAATAGGAGATTAGTAAATCCCAAATAGCTTCACCTCACTGTACCCAATGCGATTTGAGCATTTTATGGAAAATGGCATTTTGTAACCCATCCTCCACAACCAGTTGAATTTTGCGAATGCCAAAACGATTAGCTAAGGCATCCAACTCTGTTTCGTGCATTTCTTGTGATTTTCCATAGCTGGCTAAAACACGGTTTGAAACAGACACATTCACATCCCGCCCAGTTTCGGCATCAATTAACCGGACATCCCCGGTATAGGATGGATTCAATTCATCTTGTGTCACAATTTGAATGCAGCGTATATCCCCAGCAAATCGCGGTAACCGTTTAAAAAATTTCTCCCATTCACCTATTGGTTCGAGACCATCTGTAATAACAAAAAGAACAGTACTATCTTTAGGTAGTGCCTTGATGCCTTCCCTTGCGAAACTGCCTGTACCGTTTGCTTTCTCTAAACTCGAAACAATTTGCAAAAAATGTTTTCTGTAGGTTGCTCCTTTTCGTCTAAAGGGAAGCGTGTTCGTTTCGTTTACATATGAAAAGGATAGTCGGTCATCTCGATTTAGAACCATCAATCCGATGGCAGAAGCAACCTGTCTTGCAAACACCCACTTCTTTTCTTCACCCATTGACCGCGTAGCATCCAATAAAATATGTACCCGCATCTCCTGCTCGTCTAAAAAACGTTTTATAAAGTACTTTTCCATCCGCGCATACACATTCCAATCGACTTGCCTCACATCATCCCCCAATGTGTATTCACGAAAATCGGAAAAATCGAGGGATGCACCGAATCTTTGCGAACGATTGCCCCCTTTATGCTGTCCGCGTAGCTTGGAGGAAGTTGCTATGGATAAGCGGCTAATTTTCGAAACCCATTCATCAGGTAATATTAATTTTTGATTCTTCATAGCCCCACGCCTTGCTGGATTGAATTTATAATGTTGTTGATTAGGTCATCCGCTGTTTTCCCCTCTGCCTCTCCTTCATAATTCATCATCATTCGATGGCGAAGAGCTGGTTTGGCAACCGATTTAATATCTCCGATGGATACATGGAAGCGGCCTTGCATTACAGCACGAGCTTTTGCTAATTTAATAATGCTTTGCAAGCCTCGCGGACCACTGCCATACATCGCAAACTGCTGAACTTCCGGTAAAGCCAGTTCTCCCTGCGGGTGTGTAGCGACAACTAAATTGACCGCATACTCCATCATTTCATCAGCCACCAATACTTCCTTGACCATTTGCTGTGCAATAATCAGGCGATCGCCGTTCATCACTTTTTCTAAATCGATTTCCAGTGCACCCGTTGTCCGTTTCATAATTTCCATTAGCTCTTTTTTTGAGGGATAAGGAACCAAAATTTTGCATAAGAAACGGTCCATCTGTGCTTCCGGTAAAGGATACGTCCCTTCCATCTCTATTGGGTTTTGCGTTGCAAGTACAAAGAAAGGTTTTGCCATTTTCTTTGTATCTCCTAAAATCGTAACGGTTTTTTCCCCCATTGCTTCAAGCAAAGCACTTTGCGTTTTGGGTGTCGCCCGGTTTATTTCATCCGCTAGGACCATCTGGCTAAAGAGTGGCCCCGGCTGAAAGACAAATTGCTGTTTTCCACTCTCTGTTCGCTCAATAATATTCGTCCCCGTAATGTCAGTAGGCATTAAATCGGGTGTGAATTGAATACGGGAAAAGGAAAGATCCAATACTTCTGAAATTGTTCGAATCAGCATTGTTTTCCCGAGCCCCGGCAAGCCTTCCAACAAGGCATGCCCATCAGCCAATATCGAGTACAGCGTGAATTCTATCGCTTCTTCTTGGCCCACTATGAATTTACCTATTTCATTTTTTACACTTTGCAGTTCCTGGCTCATTTCACTATATTGCTGTTCACTGAAGGCCATTCTTTCATCCCCTTTATTCCGACTCTACGGAAGAAAAATATGATTGGACAATATCTTGTAAATCCTTGGGCAGCTGCATTCTTTCCGAGCTCTCCAAGTAGCTTTCTTTATAGTCGCCTATGACTTCTTCATAAGGCCGGATACTTCCCTTTGTCACCGGAACAGGTCCTTTCTGTTCACCAACAGCTGTACCCTCACCGACTGGACCTCCATCAACTGTTGTTTCACTGCCGCCGCCCACTCGATTTGGAATGGAAAGTAGATCGCGGCCACCCTGACCAAGTCCAGCTCCATTTCCACCCTTGCCGCTTCCTGTTCCGCCATTTCCACTTCCTGTTCCGCTTCCCGTGGTTCCTTGACCGGAGCCAGAGCCGGAACCGTTACCCGGGCTATTTCCTTGACCCTGACCTTGCCCGTTTTGACCAGATCCACTATTGCTTCCTTCGCCATTTTGGCCAGATTCACCATTATTTCCTTGGCCATCTCCTTGTGACTCACCCTGATTTCCACTTTGTTGTCCATCACCTTCGCTTGAAGAATCAATCTGTTCATCTTCTGAACTATTTTCTGTTGATTCCGATCCAAGTTCACTAGCGATGGCATTTTGTAGATCAAAGCTAATCGGCTTTCCTAGTTTACTTAATGCAGTTTGAGTACTATTGGCAGTATTCGCAAGTTCCTTTTGCATCTCCATTAGCTCTCCTAACTGCTTTTGCTCCTCTGTTGTTAACCCATCCGTTCCTTCGCCGCTATCTTGCTTTGCCAAATTTTGTTGTTCTTTTAATTTCTGCTCTTGGAGCTTTAATTCCTTTTGCTTTTTCACTACTTCCCGTAGAGCTTCCTCGGAAGTATCTAATTCATTTAATTTATTTTGCAATTCTTGTAATTGTTTTTTTGTTTCTTTCGTTTCGGATTTTTCCTGAAGCTCCGCTACTTCTTTTTCGAGATCATTGATAACATCCTTTTCTTTTTCTATAACAAGCGCTTGTTGTTGTGTTGCTGATGGGAAAATGGACAATGCCCCGATTATAATCATCATTAAGATAATTCCGACTAAAGCTTTGGGCTTCCAAAGCGTTCTTTCACGTTTCTTGAAGTGTTCAAAAGCAGCTGGTGATTCTTCTACCGCTTTTTGAATAATAGAACCTACTAACGGATTCGATTCATCTCCCAACGAAAGAGCCGTCACAAGCTCATTGTGGGGGTAGAAGCGATCTAAACGATGCAATGCCTCTTTTCCCCGGACTCTCTTCCACCAAATATAAACAACCGCTGCCATGAAAGTGCAGATCCCCACATAGATTGTGGCATCCCGGTAATAAGAAAAAACAAATAAACGGGAAACTAGAAGAATCGCCGCGCTTAAAAACAACGCCGAGAGTATTCCATATTGCAATTTGGGAAGTGAATGCTCCATATTTAGACTTCTTTTTGCCCGACGGATAAATTGTTTCAATGTTTGACGGCTATCCATTTCCATTGCCTCCTTATCTATTTGTTTTCATATTCGCACGTAACTTACGAATGGCAATCAATAAGCAAAAAGCCGTTAATAGCACATAAAATATTAAATAGCTCACCCAGACAGGGATTGAAACTCCAACCGCGGACTCTAGACTTGTTGCCATTTCAGGATAAAGAATCGTTACCATCAGTGCTCCCGGATTGATGCTTGCCCAAAAATATGGAATGGGGGAAAATGGCGCTGCATTCGGCTGTGGATTTCCTGAATACATGAACATTTGATCCATGGAAACCCCTACAAAAAATAGGAATGCCGTAATCCCTCCTAAAAAAATCATTGCCCCATAAGTAGCAATCATTGATACAATCGTTCTTTTCGTGATTGTTGAAAACATAATCCCAATACTTCCGATTGCAATCAGTGTAACCAAATAAAATAAGAAGATTGTAATCAACTGGGACGGCGAGACACCACCAAACAAAAATACAAGACTATATAAAGGCAAGCCTGCCAATAACATCAATACTAAAAATGCCACTGACGATAAAAGCTTTCCTACGATTATTTGAGTGGAGCTTTGAGTTGTCGTCAGTAAAATATTCAATGTTTGTTTCTCGCGTTCTGTACTAATTGCACCGGCAGTCAAGCCAGGGGTAATGAACATCACAAGCCCCATTTGAATTACACTTAACACAGCAAACATTGTAAAGCTATCCCGCGGTCTAAAAAAACCGGTACCTGAAAATTGTGTGTAGATCAGCAAGAACCCCGTAACAAAAATACATAACACCGCTAAGTAGAACATTAATCCCGAGAAGCTTTTAAAGGAGCGGAATCGCAGCTTTAACTCCTTTAACAAAACTGGGTTTGAAAAGCGTTCCATCATTTTTCATCCGCTCCCTTCGTTATCGCCATAAAGACATCTTCCAGATCCTTTTCTTCTTCTGTTAAGGAGAAGATTGAAATATCTGCAAGTAATGCTTTGCGCAGAAGATTTACTTGATCCATTGTCTTCCCGCGATAATTAAAGGCAACCTCATTTTTCCCATGAGTCATTTCTATTGAACTAACAAATGGGTCTTCTTCAAAGAAGGCACGGGCTTTTTCGAGATCGTCCATTACTTTTACAATAATGCGTTTGTCTCCCTGCAGTTGGTCTTGAATCTGGGCAACATTACCGTGAGCAATTAATTTACCGTTATCAATCACGCCTATTTCGTCGCACATTTCTGCAAGCTCCGGCAAAATATGCGATGAAATTAGGATTGTTTTTCCCATCGATTTCAAGTGCTTTAAAATATCCCTCATTTCCACCCGGGCCCGGGGATCCAAACCTGAAGCCGGTTCATCCAATATTAAGACCTTGGGATCATGGATAAGGGAGCGGGCCAAACAAAGGCGTTGCTTCATACCGCGTGATAGTAAGTCAACATACTCGAAGCGTTTCTCTGTTAAATTCACGAGCTCCAATAATTGCGGAATGAGGACTCGTCGTTCTGCCGCAGGAAGGCCATAGCTCGCTCCATAAAAATCAAGATATTCATCTGCTTTTAGCTGGTCATATACTCCGAAAAAGTCCGGCATATAGCCAATTTGTTTACGTACTTCCTTTGGTTCGCGCACTACACTTTTCCCATTGATCAGTGCATCCCCGGCAGATGGTGAAAGGAGCGTGGAAAGTATTGAAAATGTAGTAGACTTTCCTGCACCATTCGCTCCAACAAAGCCAAATACAACACCTTCATCCAGTGATAGCGTCAGATTATCCAATGCCGTAAAGGAACCATATTTTTTCGTTAATCCTTGTATATCCACCATCATTATTGTGCCACCCCTTTTATTTCAACATCAGGCATTTTAACAGGTGACCCCATATCATCCGTTATCCGGACAAGGATTTTCAGTTGACCCTCTGATGATATATATTGTTCTAAATTTGTTGTGTAACTAGCACTTGCTTCTTGTATATCTTCATATTGAGAAGTAGTACTATTCCAAATAGCAAGCGACATACGATCCGATGCTTTATTGGAAATCGAAACTTCGCTCCAGGATGTGCCCTCCAAAAGCTCATCGGGTACCCAAACATTGAAGTCGTAATCCCCTTTATCCAAAAACCACTCATTTGTTGCTTCATTCATTAATTCCATATAGCCCGAACCAGTGGATTGCTCTAAAGAAACGTCTAGGGATTCTTTATCTAAAGTAAATTCGCCCGATAATTCGATAGCAGGCTCAAAGCTTTGAGCAATGTAGGCTACCGGGGACATTTTTGCATTGCCATCTAGTTCAATTCCAACCAATGCCTCTTCTGTCCATGCGGTAATTACAGGTAATCGTTCCTCCTCTATCAGAGCTCCTACTCCATACTTCAGCTTCTCCAGGCGAACTGGCATTAGTTCATCCTTAGATTGAGCTTGGGTATAGTTATAGTTTGAAAAGGAAGGTGCAAGTAAAACAGAGTTTTTTACTTCTTCCGATACCTCAAGAGTACCTTCCGCTTCTATATCTCCTAATTCAATCTCCTTAGTTCCTGACCAGATCGCCACACCATTCAATTTGAATGGGAAGTGGTTCGTAATGCTTCCTTCTACTTTTCCGTCTTTAAGTGTTAATTGGATATCCATATTCCCTGCATTGTCTATTTTGGATTGCCCAACAATGGATTGGACAGACCAGTAATTTAAATTCCTCAGATTAATCGTAGAACCATTTGCATGCTCTTTTACATAGGATTTTTCATGGAGTACACTTTCAGATGGGCTTGAATAGAAAGTTGAATTTCTTGAAGCAACAGCTGTTGTATTTTCATCGGTCGTAAAGGTAAAGTCCCCTCCACGGTTTGTTAAAATAGACTCCACGTAATTCCCAACAAGATTCTCGCCCTCTACTTTATAAAAAGCGGATTGCTGGATTTGTGATTGCAGCAAACGATCTTTTGCACCAAATAGAAACATACATAGTGAAAGACCAATCGATAAAACCGGGATAACCCACCAAGCATGCTCCCGTTTATCCATTCGTTTTAAAACGAAGTAAAGTAACGGGCCAACTATTAGGATATAAACAATTACCGTGATCACAAGCAGTGTTGTCGATACTTCAAAAGAAGGAAAGAGTTCATTCACACTTCCGACTTCTGAAGGAAGATATTCATTTATACCGCCATAATACATTCCAAACGAATTAGTTTGTCTTGGATTTTGCAGCTTTAAAATTTGAGCAATTAATTTTGCGTAGCCATCCATCCCTGCAAGTGGCTGATCACCCAAAGAGAAGGTCGTTTGAATAATTTGCCCGCTACCTAACGCCAGACTCGATGCAAGAATTGTATCTCCATCTTCAAGCAGATCAACACTGCCCACTTTTTCTTGGGCTTGATATACCTCAATATCTTGTGTAAAGATTCCTTCATTGGATAATGAAGCAAGACTTTCTTTTGAAACAGCAACCCTTTCATTAGATAGGGTCAGTGGTAAATGGTCTTTAAAAGGTCCTGCGGATACTTCAACTTGATCAGAAGCACCGATCAGGAGCTTTCCACCATTTTCTACCCAACTGTAAATTGCTTGTTGCTGCTTTTCTGACAGATCTGCCAGACTTACTTCATCTACCGCAAGTACATCAGCCATTGCCAACCCCTTTGCATCTGATGGCAATTCAAACTCTTTAAGCTGATTTACGTGGAAAACTTCAACATTATAAGTTGAAAATTGTCTTAACCGTTGTAAAGCAGATAATCGGTCGCTATTTTCTGTTAATGTATAAATAAATGTAGCTTCTTGTTCATGGATTTGGGGACGGACCACTTTTGTACCTGTAAATTCCACAGGGTTTCCTTCCTCAATACCACCCTCGTAAAAAGTAAATAGACTTGCTTGTTGATTACCACTGTACAAGTAATCATCCGATAATCCATTTAAATACAGCTGAATTGTTTTCGTTTCTCCTTCTGCAATATCTACTGGATACACCAATCCAGATCCAACAGAGGGAGATTCCGCTGCATCAATGACTAAATCCCCTGAAAAGGGCGAGCCGTCATTTGTTATGGTTACGCTCATCGGTAACGGCGTATAGTATTTAACTTTATTGGATATTCCCGCTTCAGCTTGAACATCCAATTTGGGTGCTGCACTAGCACTGTTTATATGTAAGAAACTTAAAACAAATAATAATGACAGTACTGCTGGCATTATTCTCTTTATCAAAACCATGACCCCCTTTTTTCCTCTTTAATTGGTACGTTCATTTTACAATTAAGTTCCAGTATTACCAGATAATAAGTAAATTTTCAGATTTTGTTCGTATCGTTCGTATTACTATAATACGTTTGTAATAAATTTTATTACTAAGATTTATGCATTAGATAAGTTCTATAGATTAGATTATTATTAGCTATATTCTTATAAAGTATTGGGTTAGGTGGGTGTGCTAAGCATATAAGCTGTATAGTGTCTCTACGGCTTGTATAGGCCCTAAAAAGTACTAGTTTTCATAAAAAAACACTTTCGATGGATGGGAGTGAAATGGAAGGCTGGAGAGTAGAAATGTGAAAATACTGATTCGAATTAAACGAATCTGATATGGTTGAAGGAGAAAGTGTCACAATACAATCTTGTATAGAGAAATGTATTAGCTACCGGCTAAAGTTTTTCGACAACAAAAAAGACAAAATCAACCATTTAGTTGATTTTGTCTTTTTAAATGCCTGCATGGCTTAATATGTATATTAAAGCCGTGCACCTTTCTTCGACAGCCGTACATAAGCGTTACTCTTGTCGCCAGCTCAGGTTAGGCTACCCCGCGGCACATGGATGAAGCCACTTAATGCTGCTTCCTTCCGGACCTGACATGGTTCATGGGTATCCATTGCGCAGGACCCAACCTTCAACGCTACGTGCAAGAGGCAGACCAAACATACGGACAGCCTCAGAAAAGGACTTCAGTCTCGCTAGAGCGGATTGCGAGTTACAGGGCACCGCTACCTCCCCACCTAGCACGGCATAAATTAGTATACTTTATACCAAGGGGTAATTGCAATGTTTTGTTCTGGTTAATTTGGAAATACTATATTTTTTCCTATTAAATAAAATTATCTTACGTGCTGACTTCTCTTTTATGCTTTTTTTTTGAGGACAGCAACCTCCATGTAAGAACGGTAACCAATTTTCTAAGTTCTATTTTGATAATAGTATTATGAAATCAAACAAATTTAATCTCTTTAAAAAAATGTATAAAACTATTGACCGCGGTTATAATACATGATATATTATTTCTTGTCGATACAGTTCGACATATTTATCACGGAGGCATACCCAAGTCTGGCTGAAGGGATCGGTCTTGAAAACCGACAGGCGGGTTAAACCGCGCGTGGGTTCAAATCCTACTGCCTCCGCCATTTTTTATAATAATTCAACTACTCAACCGTATCTTTTCTGGATACGGTTTTTTATTTTATCTAAAGACTTAAGAGGTTCCATTGATCTTTTAAGCCTATTAAATATACCTTGGTGTATGTGTGATAGACTCTAATGCTTTGGCGCACCTTAAGTACTTTCTCCCTTCACTTTTGATGATCCATTGCAAGTGTTCTATCTCAAGCTGAGTACCCAGTAAAATTTCATTCTACATCTTCACAGAAAAAAAGACTTTCAACGCTCGACGTTGAAAGTCTTTTTTTGCAGGTTACGATAATCGAACTCTATATTGACATAATATAGAATTTATTTTATTAAACTTTTTGAGTGTTTTCCACTTCAGTATTAGGGTCAAATTGACCTTCCCATTTAGCAACAACAAGTGCCGCCAATGAATTACCTACTACGTTAACCGCAGTACGTCCCATATCAAGAATACGGTCAATACCAACGATAAACATCAGGCCTTCCGGTGGTAAGCCCATTGTGCCGAATGTTGCTAATAATACAACGAATGATACACCTGGTACACCAGCCATACCTTTTGATGTAACCATCAAGACCAGCATTAACATGATTTGTTCACCAATACCTAAGTCAATACCATACATTTGCGCAACAAATAGTGAAGCGATTGCTTGGTACAATACCGAGCCATCCAGGTTAAATGAATAACCTGTTGGAATAACAAAAGTTGAAATATGCTTTGGCGCACCAACTTGCTGCATTTTGTCCATAATTCTTGGAAGAACCGTTTCTGAACTAGATGTAGAGAATGCCAAAAGTAATTCTTCTTTAATCACCTTAATTAACTTAAAGATGCTGTATCCAATGATTTTAGCCATAATACCCAAGATAACAATTACAAAGAAGATCATCGTTCCATATACAGTTAGCGCCAATTTAGCAAGTGGAATGAGTGATGCAAAACCATATTTAGAAATTGTCACTCCGATTAAAGCGAAAACACCGATTGGAGCATATTTCATAAATAAGTTTGTTACATAGAACATAGCATGTGATATACCTTCAAAGAAGTTTAATGCTGTTTTCCCTCTTTCGCCAATTGCCGCGATACCAAGACCTAATACCAATGCAAAGAAGATAATCGCCAGCATATCGCCTTCAACCATTGCCTGGATAGGATTTGTAGGGACAATGTGCAGAAGCGTATCCGCAATTGATTTCCCTTCTTGTTCATGCGAAGTATCCACATAGCCAGAGATATCTGTTTGGCTTAGATTATTCATATCCACACCAGAACCGGGTTGGAATATATTGGCAGATAGTAGACCTACTGCAATGGCAATTAATGTCATACCAATGAAATAGGCCAATGATTTACCGCCCAGTTTTCCGACGGATTTCAAATCTCCGACACCAGCAATGGCAACAATAATACTAGAAAGTACAATTGGTACAACAATCAGCTTAATCAATCGGAGGAAAAGATCACCGAATGGCTGTAGAACACTTTGTGCCGTTTCACTTCCATAGAAGATTCCACCGACAATAATCCCTAAAATTAGACCGATAAAGATTTGCGTTGCTAAACTTAACTTAAACTTCATTAATTACCCCACCTTCTTGATGTTTTTAGCTATACGACTTACTCTGGTAAGGGAAACAAGTATATGAATGAAACCCATTAATTTAATTAACACAAAAAGCTTGTACTATTGACTAACTAAATCTCTTCATATCGCTTCCTTTAAACGCTTACGAGGTTAGCTTTCAGGTTAGGACTTCGGAAACTAAAAGCCCTTTCATTTTAGAATTCACCTATAACGGAGATATCCGTATAAATCATTTGGGTCCCCCGCTCCTAAAATAGGATTAAGCGAAAAATTACCTAACTAAATAAATATTATCATTATTATACTTGAAAAGTAAATAACTGATTATTTCCATCTCTATTATGCATAAAAAATAAAAGAGATAACCACCAGTATTCTTGATAGTCACCTCTTTTAGTATTCAACTTTTTATTTTGACAATACCTTATCCAAGTAAGCACGAATAGATATTTCACCACGAGATAATGCTTCTATTTCCCGTAATTCATCTTTTCGTACTTTTTCTTCTGCCGCATTCGCGACATGTTCCGCATCTTTATTGGGAATAACAACAACACCATCCACATCACCAACTATATAGTCACCAGGATGCACGGCCACACCCCCAATTGCTATCGGTACATCTACAGCGCCTCCCCCATTCTTGAAGCCAGCTGCCACACTTGTACCTAAGGAGAAGACAGGAAAATTTAATTCCCGAATGGCTGCAATATCACGTATCACGCCATCTACAACAAATCCCTGTACTCCTAGACCTTTTGCTAATGAAATGACAAAATCCCCGGCTACCGCTCGATTTCTATTGCCTTTTGCGTCAATCACGATAATTTCACCCTTTTGTGCTTTACTGATAGCTTCCAGTACTGCACCATTCTCGCCATCAGGCAGCCTTACTGTAAGGGCTCGTCCAGCTATTTTAAAGTGATTACTAAGCGGTTTAATGCTCCCATCCACATTGCTATGACCACCAGTTGCATCTGAAATAGCCGTAGTAGGTAACGCGAATAACCTTTGTTGTAATGTTTTAGTTTCCATTTTTAATCCCCTTATTGACAAAACATTATAATAATTCAGATAATATAATAATATTAGATCAAATTAAATAGTAATTTTTTATTAATTTAATCCATACCACCCTTTAAAATAGTACGATTTGGATAAAATGTAATTAGTGTGCACTTCTCAGAAGGTTTTTGAACATACATAAGGACAAGAAGGAGTGATATGTATGAAATTAAATCGATTAGTACAGCAATATCAGGGGAGTGATGGAGAAGTAGGGTACAAAATGGCTACATTTGATATTGATGTCATTGCAAAATCGACTGGAGGGCTTGCTCCTACCATTTTATATTTTCATAATAACCAAGATGTCACAGATGACATTCGTTCGCTCAGGTTTGGGGTGGACTCGCCTTACACCTATATCGATGATTACGGACAGTTTCAAACCATGCTATATAAAAAAGAACAGCAAGCTCTTAATAATTTATACGATACAATTAGCATCCGCCCCAGGAATATGTCAACTGCCAAACAGATCTTATGGAGTTTCGGAGTCTTGCTCCTAATGGGAATCCCACTATTAGTAGCAATGATATTACGATAGAAAAAACCCTAAGCAATTTTATAATATTGCTTAGGGTTAAGTTTCAGCTGCCCATTTTTAGTAAAACTTCCTGATGGCTTCCTAGAATATGCAGAATTTCATCAGCTGTTGTGGCAACCCTTAAAATGTCACGCTGCTCTTCCCGAATAAATCCTTCTTCAATCATTTTTTCAAAATGTAGAATAAGGGCATCATAGAATCCATCGATATTATATAAAATAACAGGATTTTGATGTAAGCCGATTTGTGCCCAAGTAAACACCTCAAAATATTCGTCCAGTGTGCCGCAGCCACCTGGTAAGGCAATGTAGGCATCCGAAAGATCGACCATTTGCTTTTTTCGAATATGCATGGATTCCACGAAATGAATCTCGGTTAAATGTAAATGCGCAATTTCACGTTTTTGTAAATGCTCGGGCATAATGCCGATAACCCTGCCACTGTGAGCTAATGATGCATCAGCAACAGCGCCCATAAGGCCCACATTGGAACCGCCATAGACAATCCCAATTTGAGCTTTTGCTAATGTTTCACCTAGCTCCTTCGCCTTTTCTATATAAATATCCTTCTTCCCTGCTTGTGAACCACAGTAGATCGCAACGTTCATTTTTATCCCCCCAAAGCTCGATTTGATATACTACAAGTATACAGCGTAATTATTAATACTTTGTAAAAAAGGAGAACCTTCCATGAAAATTTTCCCCTTAGGTGTAGGTGGTGCTTTCACAAAAAGCAACTATCATAATAACTATATCATTGAATTCGACGAAAAATGCCTTTTGATTGATGCTGGAACAACTCTGAGAACTAGTCTGCCAGCTGCTGGGTATGATTATTTAGCCATCGATTATGTCTTTATTTCACATCTTCATTATGATCACGTCGGTGGTTTAGAGGAATTAGTCATGACTCGCTTTTGGCAATTTGAAGATGGACAACATTCACCTTTAAAAACAACCGTGATTGTTCACGAAAAACTTTTACCACTCTTGAAGAATTACCTAAAGAATAGCCTGGAGAATCAAGGGCGCGGAGTGGACGATTTTTGCGACTTTATTCCTTTAAAGGATGGCAAGGAATTTAAAATAGGGGATTATGGGTTTTCCGTCATCGATACAACGAATCTTCATGCAGATGGTTTAATCAGTGCGGGGTTTAAATTATCATCTGAAAAAGCGAACATTGTTTTTTCTGGGGACGTGAAAAACTTGCAGCTTACAAACCTGAAAGAGCAAGTTGATGAAAATACCGTTGCAATCTTCCAGGACATAAGTTTCACATTTAACGGTGTCCATGCAACACTCCAGGAAGTACTCGAATACTATCCGGTATCATTGCACAAAAAAATCTATGCGATGCACTATAACGATAATGTAGAAGATTATAAAGAGGCTATAAAACAAGCCAATATACGTCTGGTGAAGAGACAAGAAGTTCTTGAATTGTTTTAAGAAAATAAAAACAGCACTGCGCTAAGTGCTGTTTTTATCCAGAGTCAAGATTGAGCTAGTTATCTTCTTTAATTAAATCATACGTAAGACATATCGGTTTGTTGGAACGGGGATCCTTACTAATAACGGCATCGATATTAAACACCTTTTTTAATACTTTGGATGTCATTACTTCCTCTGGGGTGCCGGCTTTAACCAAGTTCCCTTTTTCAAGGGCAATCATATAATCCGAGAATCTTGCAGCATGATTCAGGTCATGTAAAACCATCACTATGGTACGCTTCTCTTTTTTGTTTAAGTTTTGAAGAAGCTCCAACACCTCGAGCTGGTGGGCCATATCCAAGTATGTAGTTGGTTCATCCAAGAAAATGATATCTGTATTTTGTGCAAGTGCCATCGCAATCCAGACACGTTGTTTCTGCCCACCTGAAAGTTCGTCCACATAACTATTTTTTAATTCATAAGTATTCGTTGCTTTCAATGCCCAATCGATAATTTCTCTATCTTCTTTCTTTAAGCTCCCGAAGCCTGATTGGTATGGGAAGCGGCCATAAGAAACCAATTCTTCAACTAATAACCCCACTGCACTATCTTGGGTTTGAGGTAAAATTGCTAGTTCTTTGGCTAACTCTTTTGTGTTTTTCTTCTGAATCTCGGCACCATCCAGCATAATCTGCCCTTTTTGGTGTGGGATAATTCTTGTCATGGCTTTTAATAATGTTGATTTGCCACAACCATTTGACCCAATAATTGTCGTAATTTGGCTGTCGGGAATTCCAATTGTTAAGTCATTTACAATCACTTTCTTATCGTAACCCACTTCGACATTGCTGACATTCATTCGCATTTAACTATTTTCAACCCCTGTTTCTCTGCCGTAAATAAGAACCGTTCTCAATCAAATCTGTTAATCAAAATTATTCTCTTTTCCATTTCAATTGTCAATAACAACTTCCATAGATAAAAGGGTTTCCATTATCTAACGCCGAAGCTTTTTATTTATTATGTTGGATTTTCAGTTATTTATTTAATGATTAAACGGCAACTAAAAAGTGCCTCCTTTTTGATTAGGGAGACACTTTGGCCTATTTATTTTTTTCTTGAAATGCACACTTCTACTTATGTAAGCGGCTTTCGGTGCAGATTTTTAAGGTTCTGCTTTTCTGAACTAGGCTTCTTTAGTTTATGGTGCCTGCACTATTTACGTAAATGACTTGTCTGCTCCAGCATATACGCTATGCGCTCCACGATGCCTTCGATTTGGTCGGGATTTTTCATTAGGTCATAATCATTGATATCTATGCGTAATACCGGGCATGAATTGAAATTGTTGATCCAGTTTTCATACCGGTCATGCATTTCAATCCAATAATCATTTGGCGTTTGCTGTTCCATTTCGCGGCCACGCTCTTGAATACGGCCGATAATATCGTCAATTGGCCCCTCTAAATAGACAAGTAAATCCGGATGCGGGAAATAAGGCGTCATGACCATGGCATCAAACAAATTTGTATATGTTTCGTAATCAGTTGGATTCATTGTCCCTTTGTCATAGTGCATCTTCGCGAAAATGCCTGTATCTTCATAAATGGAACGGTCCTGAATAAAGCCGCCGCCGTATTCGAAAATACGCTTTTGCTCCTTGAAACGTTCTGCCAGGAAGTATATTTGCAAATGGAAGCTCCATTTTTCGAAATCGTCATAGAACTTGTCCAAATATGGGTTTGTATCTACTTTTTCAAATGAAGTACGGAAGTTTAAAGCCTCTGCAAGTGCTTTTGTCATTGTAGACTTTCCGACCCCTACCGTCCCAGCGATCGTAATCACTGTATTGGATGGAATGTTATATTTTTCTCGTAAATTCATTCTATGTGTGAACTCCTTTGTTGTAGCTTTTCTTCTACTAATTTTAATACCTGTTCTAGATCTTTGGGATTTTTTACAAAGTCTATTTTGTCGCCATTCAACTGAATAACCGGGATATCAGGATGCATCAGTTCAAAATGCTGAATGAATTCGTGATAATCAGCCGCTAATTGCTCTATGTAATCTCGCGTAATCATTTTTTCGAATTCTCTTCCGCGCATCGCAATGCGATTCATCAACGTGTCTAAACTGGCATGTAGATAGATCACCATATTAGGACGTGGCATATCTGCTGTTAAAATGTTATAGATGGCCTCATACTTTTCATATTCAGATGGCTTTAATGTACGCTTTGCGAAAATTAAATTTTTGAATACATGATAATCTGCAACGACAGGTGACCCTGTTTCTATAATATGTTTCTGAATATCGCTCAATTGTTTATATCGATTACAAAGGAAGAACATCTCCGTTTGAAAGCTCCACTCATCAATATCTTCATAGAACTTTCCGAGAAACGGGTTTTCATCCACGATTTCTTTTAATAGATGGTATTCAAAGGCGCTGGAAATCGCTTTGGATAATGACGTTTTCCCCACACCAATTGGACCCTCTACTGTAATAAATGGAACAGTCACGAGAAGTCCCTCCTTTAAGTCTAAATTAGTCAATGCTATTCATTTTATCACATGAGCTTGTCGAAAAACAGAGACAGTGATTGAACAAAATAAGGAATAATTATAAACCTTATACAATAGAAAGGAAGAACATCATTTATCTTCTTACAATAATCGACATCATTGTTCAAAAATTCTTTTTTCCATACTGCCGTGGTAAACTATCAAGCAAGGAGAGATGAACGTGGAACTTTTTGAACGAGATCGAAAGTATATGCTTGAAGCAGTGGAAGAAGCAAAAAAGGCACAAGCCCTAGGTGAGGTACCTATTGGTGCGGTTATTGTCTATAAAGATGAGATTATCGGGCGTGCTCATAATTTACGGGAAACCTCGCAAAATGCTGTTACACATGCAGAATTAATGGCGATACAACAAGCCTGTGAAGTAATTGGAAGTTGGCGATTAGAAGAAACAACGCTCTATGTCACATTGGAGCCTTGTCCAATGTGTGCCGGGGCAATTCTTCAATCCCGTGTGCCCCGCGTAGTTTATGGAGCGAGAGATTTAAAGGCCGGCTGTGTTGACTCCTTATACCGCTTGTTAAATGATTCAAGATTTAACCATGAATGCGAAGTAACGGAAGGCGTTTTAGCAGACGAGTGCGGCGAAATGCTGACTAGTTTCTTCCGTGCCATTCGGAAAAGGAAAAAAGCCGAAAAATTAGAGCGAAAACGGTTGGCACATGAGGGAGAGGATCATGCAATTTAGTAAATTAAAGAAGATGGTTGAAGGGTTATTATGTGATTCCTTAAAGAGGCGAGTGGGATTACATGCTGCTGTTTACCGTCATTCTCATGATGATCAAGCCCGGGTGTGGCTTACTTTTGATAAGAGGCAAATTCTGAGCGCTTCGGACCTCTCATTCTCACTAGAGCACTACCATCTGGAGCAAGCGTTGAAAGAACAATACAAATTACAGCCGATTCCATATAACGACGATTGGGAAGTTATGCTGAATTCACCCGAACGAAAAGCATTAATTGCAGCATCCGATCAAGCTGAAGAGGAGCTTGTGGAAGCTGGTGTATGGGGGAGCCGGCATTTCTATCAAGCCCTCTTGAATTATCCAAATCTATCAATTGAAGAAGCTTTGACTTCGGAAAACTCTTTGATTCGAGCCTTTGCGTTATTTGACCGCCGTGTTGGCAAACGCCGTCTTTTAAAAATGGAACATTTCGAACATCCAGTAGAGGGGGAATTTTTTAAAATTCGCTGTGAGGTTGAAGGGCTGAATAATGGACCTAGTTGAATTTCATAGCTACCTCTATCGATACAATTCAGGGGGTGGATTTCTTCCATGTGTCCCTTTAACTACCGCACTGGAAAAAACAGCGTTTATCCCACTGAGATTGTCTTGTTACTTCCTAGCTATAGCCATACTGAAGAGTTAAATTCAAAGGGACCAACCCACTAGGATCAGTCCCTTCCCAATATTTTTTAGTTAAACTTCTCCATAAACTTTTCTAACCGGTCCATGCCCTTTTGCAATACTTCTAGAGGCTGTGCGAAAGACAACCGAATGTAGCCCTCACCAAACTCCGAGAATGCACTTCCTGGAACTGTTGCCAGCTCCTGCTCTTTTAGTAGATTTATACAGAAATCAAAAGAGGTCATATTTGTTTTCTTGATGGACGGGAAGATATAAAATGCTCCAGCTGGTTTTACAACATCAAAACCCATTGCAACTAAACGGTCATATACATAATCGCGACGCACTTTATATTCGTTCTTCATTTCAATTGGATCATTAACTCCGTCCGTTAAAGCTGCTAGTGCCGCATGCTGACTAATGCTTGATGCACAGCTGATATAATAGCCATTTAGCTTCGTCATTTCTTTCGTTAGATAGCTTGGCGCTAATGTATACCCGATTCGCCAGCCCGTCATGGAGTGAGATTTTGAAACACCGTTGATAACGATTGTTTTATGGCGCATACCTTCATAAGAGGCAATGGATTTATGTGTTTTTTCATAAATTAGCTCACTATAGATTTCATCCGAAATAATGAAAATCTCTTTTTCTTTTAAGAGTGCAGCTATTTTTTGCAGTTCGGCCTCTTCAATAATTGTCCCTACTGGATTGCATGGTGATGGAAGAATTACGCATCTTGTTTTATCTGTCATATGCTTTTCGATTAGGTCTGCAGTTAATACAAAATCAGTGGCCGCTGTATCCACACAAACCGGAATGGCTCCGCAAAGCTCAATTAGCGGGATGTAACCTGGATAAGCGGGAGCTGATAGGATCACTTCGCACCCTTCTTCCAAAATCGTTCTTAATGCGATTGTAAGGGCTCCTGATGCTCCATGTGTCACAATAATTTCATCTTGCGGGTTATAAGAAAGTCCATATTGCTTATCGTAAAATGAAGAAATCGCTTTTCGTAATTCGACAATCCCTGCATTTGGTGTATAGGATGTATAATTTTGATCAATCGCAAGCTTTGCTTTTTCTTTCACATGGGCTGGTGTTGGAAAATCCGGTTGGCCGATTGTTAAGTTAATGGCGTTAGGATAATCTACCAGCATGTTCGTAAACTTTCGAATCCCAGAAAGCTCAATTTTTTTTAAGTTTTTATAAATTAAATGTTCCATTCCTTTATCTCCTTCTAGCATACGTTTTATATTATTCGTTAACTTGGCTAGTCGAGAAAATTGCATCTTTTAGCCTTTGTTGAACTTATGGAGAAGAAAGCTTTACATTTTCTTCTCTCCTCAACTATTCGATATTTTCATCTTACAATATTTGAAGAAATATTTTTACACTTTACTACAATAAAATCCCCCCGCTTTTATTCTCTTTCAACTTATTTTCCGTTACGTATTTTTATTATTATCGAAATATTAATCTTCTTGATGACATATTATGCATCGAAAAATACTTTTCTCGTATTTTTCAATATTAGTATGAAAGGAGAAGACGTAGGATGAAAACGTTAACAAGAATATCGAACGCCCTTATGGAAAGATACTTACCGGATCCCTATATATTCGTTGCAATTTTAACGGTACTTGTTTTCCTATTAGGGGTTATTCTGACACCTAGCTCACCACTAGATATGGTTGTTTATTGGGGAGACGGATTCTGGGGATTACTCTCTTTTACAATGCAGATGGTTATTGTATTAGCTGCCGGACATGTATTAGCCAATAGCCCTGTATTTAAGAGATTCCTATCTTCCATTGCAGGCAGGATTAAAAAGCCTTCTAGTGCTATCATTATTGTGTCATTCATTTCGCTAGTAGCTTGTTGGATTAACTGGGGCTTTGGATTAGTTATTGGCGCATTATTTGCAAAGGAAATTGCCCGTCATGTGAAGAAAGTTGATTATCGTTTACTAATTGCAAGTGCGTATTCTGGTTTTATTATTTGGCATGGCGGCTTAGCTGGTTCAATTCCACTTTCGGTTGCGACAGAGGGGCATCCATTTGCGGCGATCATGGGTGTTGTACCAACTTCTGATACGATCTTCACGCCGTATAACTTGTTTATCGTGATTGTAATTGGATTTACACTACCTTTCTTTAATCGTTGGATGTTGCCAAAGGACGAGGATGTAGTGGAGGTAGATCCAGTGTTATTGGTTGAGGAGGAGCAAAAGTTTCCACCTGCTGAAAAAACATTTGCCTCTTGGACTGAGAAAAGTACTTTGTTAACGATTTTAATCGGACTTATTGGCCTTTCCTATTTAATTCACCACTTTGTAACGAAAGGATTTTTACTAGATTTAAATATCGTCAATACCATCTTTATCATACTAGGGATAATTTTGCATGGCACGCCAGAGCGTTTCTTGGCAGCAGCTCAAGCGGCCATTAAAACGACAGCCGGGATTGTGTTCCAATTTCCGTTCTATGCAGGAATTATGGGGATGATGACAGTATCAGGTTTAGCTGGGGTTTTCTCGGAATGGTTTATTAATATTTCAAATGACTTTACATTCTATTTATTTACATTCTATTCTGCCGGATTGGTGAACTTTTTTGTTCCGTCCGGTGGCGGGCAATGGGCAGTACAAGCACCGATTATGTTAGAGGCTGCACAGACGCTTGGAGCGGATTATGCCAAAACGGCAATGGCAATCGCTTGGGGAGATGCCTGGACAAATATGATTCAACCATTTTGGGCATTACCGGCATTGGCAATAGCCGGACTTAAAGCAAAAGATATTATGGGGTTCTGTTTATTCGTACTCATCTTCACCGGCGTGATCATCAGTATCGGTTTTTTATTCTTTTAAGAAAGTAAATAGAACAGGGCTTGCCAACTTAATGGAAGCCCTGCTCTAGTTTAAATGGAAAATTAAGGAGCCAATAATTCCTGAATTTCTTCCAGCATTTTTTGAGCTGCTAAAACACCGCCTGCTGTATTCCAAACAGCATCGCTCACGCTATATGCCTTTCCGTTTTTGACTGCTGATAGGTTTTGCCATAATGGATCAGCCGTCCATTCAGCTTCTGTTGTAGATGCTGAATCATCCCCTGTTGGAAGGTAAGTAAAATGGAATAATAAATCCCCATCCATTTGTGGAATCAATTCTTTACCGACTTCTACCGCCATTTGATTATCTTCAGTGAATAACTCAGCTTGATTTTCCACGCGTTCAAAGCCTAACTCTTTTAAAATAACACCGGAAAAAGAATCAGTGTAGTAAATTCGAGAAGTTCCCGTTAAGAAACGAACGACAGATACAGATTGATTTGTTACATCACCTAGGGCCGTTTTTGTTTCCTGCACCTTAGCATCATAGTTTGCTAACACTTCCTCTCCTTTTTCTGCTTCATTTACCGCTTTAGCATATAAGGAGAAATTATCTTTCCATTGCCCTGTTAAAGTTTCAGCAAAAACAGTTGGGGCAATTTTACTTAAATTTTCATAATCCGCTTCTTGACGTACTTTGTTTCCAATAATTAGATCTGGCTTTAACTTGGCAATCGCTTCTAGATCGATTGCTGTTTCTTGCCCTACTACCTCTACGCCTTCCATTTGATCGGCAATGTGGTCATACCAAGGTTCACCTGACCATGAAGATACTGCACCTACCGGTTTTATGCCTAAAGCAAGTAATGCCTCAGTTCCTTCATTTGTCAGTATGACAATTTTTTCTGGTGTAGCAGGGAGATCTGTAGAACCCATAGCATGCTCCACTGTGTATGCTGTAGACTTTTCCTCTGTCGGTTCAGCACTGTTCGACTCTTCAGTTGTTTTTGAGTCGCTGCAAGCCCCTAGGATACAAACCATCAGCAGAAAGAACATACCGAAGATCTCATTAAATGAACTTTTCATCTTTTTTTCCTCCAATTTGTGTGGTAGTGTATTATTATGGAAAAACAAATGATAATGATTATCATTCTCTAATAGTCTAAATCATATTCGCTGGATTTCCTTATGTCAATACAATATTTGCTAAACTTTAATTATATTTGAAGGACGTTCTTATAATGACAAGTAATTTATTTAAATCAATTCTATTATTGTTGAGTTCAATCCTCACGATTATCGGTATCGTGCTTAGTATCACGTTTGGCTATGCAGATACAAATTTACTTACAACTTGGGAAGCATTTTTCCATTTCAATGCGAGTAATGAACACCTTATTATTCTTGAGCATCGATTGCCTAGGGCACTTATTGCCACCTTTGTTGGAGCCTCCCTCGCTATTGCAGGCGCTTTACTTCAAACAATGACAAAAAATCCTTTAGCCTCACCCGGCATTTTAGGAATCAATGCTGGAGCCGGCTTATTTGTAGTGCTCGCCATGAGTATTTTTCAAATGACAAATCTCTTTAGCTTTACACTAGTTGCGTTTTTAGGTGCAGCGATATCTGCACTTAGTATTTTAGCTATTAGTTCTGTAGGCCATGGTGGGATGACGCCAATAAATTTGACTTTAGCGGGGACTGCTTTGGGGGCATTGTTTTATTCGTTGACACAGGGCTTACTGGCTATCAATGAAGCACAGCTGGACCAAGTATTATTTTGGCTTGCGGGATCTGTACAGGGACGCGATTTACACATGCTATGGATCGTTCTCCCGTTTTTATTGGTTGGATGGTTAATCACTGCGATCAAGATGAAACAACTCAATTTGCTGTCTTTGGGTGAGGATGTTGCAAGGGGCTTGGGATTGAATATATTAAGAACCAAGTTTTTAATCATATTAGTTGTCGTACTACTGGCTGGGGGATCGGTTTCGATTGCAGGTCCTATTAGTTTTATCGGACTCATTACCCCTCATATTGCACGCAAAATAATTGGCACTGAACATCAATGGACTATTCCTTTTGCTGCCATCCTAGGAGCGATATTATTGCTATTTGCAGATATAGGTGCACGTTATATACTCATGCCTCAAGAAGTGCCCGTGGGTGCGATGACCGCCTTTATAGGCACTCCCATCTTTGTATATATAGCAAGAAAGGGATTTAATAAAGGATGAAAAAGCTATTGAACTTACAATCCAGATTTTATTCACAACTAATTGATCTAAGTGCTTTAAAACAGCTTGGAATATTAATAGTTGTAGTTGCTATAACGTTTATTATCAGTTTATCGATAGGTGATTCCTTTATTTCACCGCTAAAGGTAATTTCGATTTTGAGTGGAAATGGTTCTGAATTTGATACATTAATCGTCCAAGAATTTCGAATGCCGCGAATTATTGTCGCTCTATTTGCTGGAATGGGGTTGGCAGTTTCCGGTGCCATTTTACAAGGAATTATAAGGAATCCACTGGCTTCACCAGATGTAATTGGTATTTCAGCAGGGGCGGGCGGAGCAGTTGTTGCATTCCTGGCAATATTCAGTGATACGAATTATTCGTTAACTGTAAGCATGGAATGGATGCCTGTCGCTGCATTTGTGGGTGCTTTGGTTACGGCACTGCTCGTCTATGGTTTATCTTGGACGAATGGTGTAACAGCTACACGATTAGTAATGATCGGCGTAGGGATCGCTGCCTTTATGCAAGCAACCTCAACCGTGCTAATGCTTGCTGGTCCCATTTATCAAGCCAGTAAAGCGAATATATGGATTACAGGAAGTGTTAATAGTGCGACATGGGAACAAGTGAAGATTATTATTCCTGTAATAGCTTGCTTATTCTTCCTATCTTTACTAGTTACACGCCATTTAAATTTACAGCAGTTCGGGGATGATGTAGCAACCAGCCTAGGCCAAGGTGTTCAGAAAACAAGATTGGCCTTGCTGCTTTTATGTACTGCCCTGGTGGGAAGTGCGGTCGCCTTTTCCGGGACAATAGGATTTGTAGGATTAATGGCGCCACATATTGCCCGGAGGTTAGTTGGCTCTTCCTTTGGTTCCCTTATTCCTGTATCAGCTTGTATAGGCGGAATACTGGTAGTTCTTGCCGATACAATTGGACGAAGCATGTTTGGTTCTATAGAGGTTCCAGCAGGGGTATTTACTGCAGCTATTGGAGCACCTTATTTTATCTATCTGTTAATTAAAATGCAAAAAAGGTAGGCTGATAGCAATGATTGAAACAAAACAGCTACAACTAAATTATGGTGAAAAGGTCATTATTGAGCCTTTGGATTTATTTTTGCCTAAAGGAGAAATCACGATCCTCATCGGTTCAAATGGTTGTGGGAAATCTACATTACTCAGATCGATTGCCCGATTATTAAAGCCAAAAAGTGGATCGATTCTTTTAAATGCTGAAGATATTACGAGCCTTTCCGCAAAAGAGACTGCAAAAAAATTATCCATTTTACCACAACAACCGTTGGCACCAGAAGGCTTGACTGTTCTGCAACTAGTGAAGCAAGGACGTTTCCCTTATCAAAATTGGCGAAAGCAATGGTCTAGCGAGGATCAGCAAATTGTTGAACAGGCAATTGCAGCAACTGGCCTAACGGAGTTTAAAGATTGTGAAATTGAAAGCCTTTCCGGTGGACAAAGACAGCGTGCCTGGATTGCAATGACCTTGGCCCAGCAAACAGACATTATTTTACTTGATGAACCCACAACCTACTTAGACCTCACACATCAAATTGAAGTGCTGGATTTGTTGTCAAAGTTGAACCAAGAAGAAAATCGAACAATCGTCATGGTACTGCATGACATCAATTTGGCTTGCCGTTATGCAACGAATATGATTGCCCTCGTTAATAAGGGCATATATGCACAAGGAAAGCCGAAAGAGATCGTTACAGTTAAACTTATTCAAGATGTTTTCCAATTGAAATGTGAAATTATAGAGGACCCTATTTATGGGACACCCATGTGTATTCCCTATGGAAATAGAAAATAGCCAAGCGCATTGTCTTGGCTATTTTTATATTTATTTAGGCGCAATAACTTCCTTACCGCCCATATAAGGTTGTAGCACTTCCGGTATCACTACACTTCCATCAGCTTGTTGGTAATTTTCTAAAAGTGCTGCCACTGTACGGCCGATTGCAAGGCCTGAACCGTTTAATGTGTGTACGTACTCAGGTTTTGCCCCTTGTTCACGGCGGAAACGAATGTTTGCACGGCGCGCCTGGAAATCTTCAAAGTTAGAACAAGAAGAAATTTCGCGGTACATTTCTTGTGTCGGCATCCATACTTCCAGATCATACTTTTTCGCTGCCGTGAAACCAAGGTCTGATGTATTCATTAGTAATTTTCGGTAAGGCAGTCCTAATAATTGAAGGACTTTTTCCGCATGGCCTGTTAATTTTTCCAATTCCTCATAAGAATCTTCCGGTTTTACGAAGCGTACTAATTCTACTTTGTTGAATTGGTGCTGGCGAATTAAACCGCGTGTATCGCGACCTGCCGAACCTGCTTCAGAACGGAAATTACAGCTATAAGCAGCAAATCCTTTTGGCAGAATTTCACCATCGATGATTTCATCACGATAGAAATTTGTTACAGGCACTTCAGCAGTTGGAATCATGAAGTAATCTGTATCCACTAATTTGAATACATCCTCTTCGAACTTCGGTAATTGACCTGTACCTGTTAAGCTATCACGGTTAACGATTACTGGCGGCAACATTTCTTCATAGCCATGTTCCTCAGCATGTAAATCCATCATGAAACTCATTAAAGCACGTTCTAAGCGAGCCCCTAAGCCACGGTAGAATACAAAACGGCTGCCCGTTACTTTACCAGCACGTTCAAAATCGACAATTTGCAGATCCGTTGCAAGGTCCCAGTGTGGTTTTGCTTCAAAATCGAAAATTGGAAGTTCACCCCACTTAAGTACTTCCACATTATCATCTTCTGTTTCCCCAACAGGAACAGACTCATGTGGAATGTTTGGTAAACGCATCATCATATAGTCGAATTTTTCTTCCACTTCACGAAGCTCGTTATCCAGTTGCTTAATTTCGTCTCCCACTTCACGCATGCGGGCAATGACTTCATCCGCATTTTCTTTGTTGCGTTTCATCACTGAAATTTGTTCAGACACTTTATTGCGTTCTGCTTTTAACACTTCTGTTTTTGCGATTAATTCACGGCGTTTTGCATCTAATTCTTCAAATTCATCAATATTCCCTAAATCTTCATTACGTGTTAGAAGAACTTTTTTTACTTCTGCATAATTATCACGGACACGTCTAATATCTAGCATGTTGATTCCTCCATTTTTCTAATTTATTGATACCATTGTTACTCCATCCACTTCACCGTACTAGAGAAAGAGAACACAAAAAAGCCCTCATCCCCATAAAGGGACGAGAGCTACCCGCGTTGCCACCCTAATTGATTAGAACGCATTCTAATCCACTTATCTCATAACGGCTTTTCAACCGGCAAAAGCCTACTGCGAATTCAGCTTAAGCAGCTCAAGGACGGATTCACAAGTGTTTTTATCAGCTTTCACCACCCGCTGACTCTCTAAAAAAAACTTGCTTGTTACTACTTCCTATCATCGATGTTATCAATATCCCATTCGCGGTTTTCGCGAATTAAATTACCCATAATGTACTATATGCTGTTCGATTTTGCAAGTGTATACGGATGAAATTCTTTCGCCATATTAATAAAATATTCCATCAGACGTGTATCAGTCGTTAATTCTGGATGAAACGAACATCCTAAATATTGCCCTTCTTTCGCTAAAACTATACGTCCATCATATTGGGCCAAGATTTCAACATCAGGACCAACCGAAACGATATGAGGGGCTCTGATAAATACCGCTGGAATGGCGTCGCCGATCTGATCTGCCGAGATTTTCACTTCAAAACTGTCGACCTGTCTGCCAAATGAATTGCGCTCTATTACAACATCCATTAGTTTTAAATGTGCTTCATCCTTACCGACGATTTCTTTTGCCAACAAAATAAGTCCAGCACACGTTCCAAACATGGGTATTCCTAGCTGGGCTAAGGTACGGATTGGGTTCAGCAATTGATAACGGTCCAATAATTTCCGCATTGTTGTGCTTTCTCCACCAGGTAGTACCAATCCATTTAATCCAGAGAGATCATTCAAGGATTTGACTTCGATGGCTTCACACCCCAGCGATTGAATCTGTTGAATATGCTCTCTGACGGCTCCTTGTAAAGCAAGAACTCCTATCCTCATCTTACCAGCCTCGTTCCTGCATGCGCTCATTTTCCGGAAGTGTTGAAATATCAATACCTTTCATTGGGCTGCCAAGTTCTTTTGAGATTTCGGCGATTAATTTATAATCCTTGTAATGAGTTGTTGCTTCCACAATGGCACGGGCAAACTTTTCAGGGTTATCGGATTTAAAAATACCCGAGCCAACAAAAACTCCATCTGCCCCTAATTCCATCATTAGTGCAGCGTCTGCAGGTGTAGCAACGCCACCAGCGGCGAAATTGACCACGGGAAGACGTCCTAATTTCTTAATTTCAACCAACAATTCATATGGTGCGCCTAGTACTTTGGCTTCCGTCATAAGTTCATCTAGATTCATGCCGACAACACGACGAACTTGTGCATTAACTTTTCGGATATGTCTTACAGCCTCAACGATATTGCCTGTACCTGGCTCACCTTTTGTACGAAGCATGGAAGCGCCTTCCCCAATACGACGGGCCGCTTCACCAAGATCCCGGCAACCACACACAAACGGTACGGTATATTCACTTTTTAGTAAGTGGAATTCCTCATCAGCGGGAGTTAATACTTCACTTTCATCAATATAATCCACACCCATTGATTCAAGTACACGAGCTTCCACAATATGTCCAATTCGGGCCTTTGCCATAACCGGAATGGATACAGCATTCATCACCTCTTCTACAATGCGGGGGTCAGCCATTCGTGCCACGCCGCCAGCTTTTCGAATATCTGATGGTACACGTTCCAAAGCCATGACTGCGACTGCCCCTGCCGCTTCAGCAATTTTCGCTTGCTCTGCATTAATCACGTCCATGATGACGCCACCTTTTTGCATTTCTGCCATCCCACGTTTTACTGTTTCTGTTCCAAGTAGTTTCATGTAAAATTTCCCTCCAATATCCTATTGAAGTAAAGTATAATGGAAGTTGACCATATAGAAAGAGTCAATTTATTATAATTTCATAAGGTCACATAGGAGGAAATGCCATGGATATGCTGATTTTCGAGTTAGAAAAAAATAGCAAAAAACCTTTATATGAACAACTCTATGTAGGAATGAAGGATGCCATCATTACAAAACAAATCGAAGTCGGTACAAAATTGCCCTCCAAAAGGAAACTTGCCGACTTTTTAAATATTAGCCAAACAACAGTGGAGATTGCATATGGACAGCTGCTGGCAGAGGGCTATATCGTTTCGAAGCCACGGATAGGATTCTTCGTGGAAGAAATTGATGAACTTCCCTTTATTGAAAGCAAGTCGCCTAAAAAAGTAATTGAAACTCGCTACAGTGCACCCGAGCCATATCAATATAACTTTCATCCCGGAAAAATAGATACAGAATCCTTCCCTTTTGCTATTTGGAGGAAATATGCAAAGGATCTATTTGATTATCCTTCAAAAGAATATCTCCAAGTAGGCGAACCGCAAGGGGAATATGAGCTTCGTTTAGAAATTGCGAACTATTTATATCAATCCAGGGGAATTATATGTACCCCTGAGCAAATTGTCATTGGATCTGGAACTGAGCAATTATTGCCGATGATTTTAAGATTGATTGAAACGAATTCTAAAATAGCCCTCGAAAATCCAGGTTATTCCGCGATTCCAAGAATTCATTTAAAAAACAAAGCCGTTCCTATTGCTGTAGATGAAGACGGGCTAATTGTAGATGAACTAGAAAAAACCGATGCCAATATTGTCTACATCACTCCTTCTCACCAATTCCCTACCGGAGCCGTGTTATCAGCTGCCCGAAGAACACAACTTTTGAACTGGGCATCAAAAGCAGTTAATCGGTATATCATCGAGGATGATTATGATAGTGAATTCCGCTATATCGGAAAACCAATTCCAGCCTTGCAGGGGATGGACCAAAATGATAAGGTCATTTATCTAAGTACTTTTACAAAATCATTAATGCCCTCTTTACGTGTAGCTTATTTTGTTTTACCGCCGGCACTTTTGCCATCATACAAAGAAATCTTTAGTTATTACTCTGCGACTGTTCCAAGATTTGATCAACATCTATTGGCGAATTTCATGAAAGATGGCCACTTTTCGAAGCACTTGAATCGTATGCGGAAAATTTACCGTAAAAAGCATGATAGGCTAACAAATACTTTAACAAGCTCCTACCCTTCTATCAGGATTGCCGGGGACCATGCCGGTATGCATATATTAATATCGGTACCGTTAAACAAATCAGAATATGAGTTAAAGCAGCTTGCAAATAAAGCTGGAATTGCTGTTTATCCTGTAACTGACTACTTACTCAAATCAATCAAATATGAACGACCGACATTTCTGTTGGGATTTGGCGGTGTAGCACTTGAAGATCTCGAACCTGCAATTCACAAACTCATGGCTTGTTGGGGGATTAATAAAGGCCAAAAAAAGGGGAAATCTCATGAGTATTGAGACTCCCCCTTTTTCTTATTGTTCTAGTAGCTCGATATTATACTTTTCAAACCAGCGATCGATTTGCACTAAGTATGCGAGCAGCTGAGGTCCAGCCATCAGTTGACCAAACCACGGTACTTTAAAGGATGATCCGCCCGTTGAAACAAGTTGCTCTAGTTGGTCTTTTTCAAATAGCTCGTGCAGTATCGATTCTTTCCTTTGTAGTGTACTGCCCAATAACTCTTTCACACCATTTGTGTATGCAGGATGATATGTTTTTGGGTATGGATTCTTCTTGCGATATAATACTTCTTCTGGTAAAAGACCTTCGACCGCCTTTCGTAAAAGCCCCTTCTCCATATTTCCCACATTTTTCATTTCCCACGGAATATTCCATAGATATTCAACAATCCGGTGATCTGCAAATGGAACACGAACTTCCAAACTTGCTCCCATACTCATGCGGTCTTTACGTTCCAATAATGTCTGCATGAAATATCGCATATTTAAATAAAAGAGTTCACGTTGCTTTGCTGCTTTTGGATCTTCACCTTCTAGTTTAGGTGAATCTTTTACAGCTTCCTCAAATGCATGCTTCATAAAGTCCTTTAATTGTAGTTTGGACGTCCATTCTTTTCTCAAGAATCCTTCCCGTTCATCGGCCGAGCGAATCCACGGGAAAAGCTCATAATCTCGATGGAACCATGGATATCCTCCAAACACTTCATCTGCACACTCACCCGATAATGCCACTGTATATCCTTCCTTAATAACGCGACAAGCAACCAGCAGTGAACTATCGATATCGACCATACCAGGTAAGTCACGCACCAGCATTGCCTCTTCCAAATAGTCCACAATATCTCTTTGAGAAAGAACGATATCAAAATGATTTGTCTGAAATTCTTGCGTCATCTTATTAATCCAGTAGCTGTCTTGGGATGTTTGAAAATCGTTTTTTTCAAAGAATTCTTCGTTACCCTCATAATCTATGGAGTAGGTTTGCAATGTACGTCCTTCTTGATTGTACGAATTTGCTGCAATGGCCGTAATGATACTTGAATCCAAACCACCGGATAAAAATGTACATAGCGGTACATCTGATACAAGCTGACGCTTAATCGCGTCTGTCACCAGATAACGGACTTGCTCTACTGTTTCTTCAAAGGAATGTTCATGCTTTTCACTTTTTACGTTCCAGTAACGCCATATTTTCAAGCCCTCTTTAGAGAATTTCATCGCATTCCCTGGCTCCAGCTCTTCTATCCCTTTATAAACACCATTTCCTGGTACTCTTGATGGTCCAATACTTAATAATGCTGAAAGCCCCTTGCGATCGATTTGAGGGGTTATTTGAGGATTGGCCAGTATGGCCTTGATTTCAGAACCAAATAATAAAGAACCTTCTTTTAATGCGTAAAAGAAAGGCTTAACCCCTAAACGGTCACGGAAGGCATATAACGTCTCCTCTTGTTGATCCCAAACTGCAAATGCATAGATTCCATTCAAATACTCGACACATTGCTCCCTCCACTCAATGAATGAAGCTAGCAACACTTCCGTATCTGATGTTGTAGAAAAGCTGTATCCGCGCTGTAAAAGCTCTTGGCGAATTTCTTCTGTATTATAAAGTTCTCCATTATACACCATGCAATACGATTTGTTTTGATGTGTTTTGATCATGGGCTGCTTTCCGCCAACCAAATCAATTACAGCTAGACGACGATGCCCTAATAGCGCATGTGTGCTGGACCAAATATTGCCTTCATCCGGGCCTCTCTTACTCAAAGTTTCTGTCATATCCTTCATAATTGACACTTGATTTTGCAAAGATCGTGTATAATCAATCCAACCTGTTATTCCGCACACTTCTATCACGCTCCTTCACCAACTAGCTTATGAAAGAGTTGGGCGAGGTTGTCTTGTCCAAGAAAAAAAAGAGTGTGACAGATTCAATAGCAACCAGCACAATGCTTAGTCTTTTGCGGTTGTTTGCGCTTTCTTGAACAACAAAAAACTGCTCTATGAGTTTTCATCATAGAACAGCTTGAAATTAGAACAATCCACCAACAAATCCTGTAATTCCATCCCATACATTTCCGAAGAAGCTGCCTACTCCTTGGAAGAATAGGGATACAAATCCAGCACGTTCGACACTATTTGTTGTCACGACATCCGTTGAAAAATCTTTGCCATCGATAAATCCATAATCTTCACCTTCAGTTTTTTCGATGACGACTTTACCGACAACCGCCCCTTTTTCAACTCCTGCTTCGAGGGATTTCTTGTCCAGTTCCAATTTAGGAACATATAAATCTTTTTCATTTGTTTTTACTACTAGAGAAATCGGCTCTTTTACTGCAATATCAACATTATCTTCTTTCCCTTTTGTAACGGCAAGTGTTTCATTGCCTTCGAAGACATAGTTGCTTGGAACAATTTCTTGTTTTGTAAATTGCTCAAAACCATAGTTGAATAACTTTGCAGCTGCATCAAAACGGGCAGTCCGTACACTATTTCCTTTTGAATCTTTCGCATTCATTACAACCGCGATTAAGCGAGTTCCATTACGCTCCGCAGTTCCAGTGAAACATTGGCCTGCTAAAAGTGTTGAACCTGTTTTTAAACCGTCCACACCCTGATATTCACTTACTAAACCTGGCAGCATCCAGTTCCAGTTAGCCATTTCAATTTGGTCGTCTGTGCCTTCACGGAAAGTTTTCTTTGGAATACTAGAAGTCTCCAATACTTCCGGGTGATCTTTTAAAAGATGGTAAGCAAGCTTTGCTACAGATCGTGCTGGCATCACGTTTTCATCTTCAGCCCCAGTGCCTTCAGGGTGCATGCCAAAAAGATCCGCATTATTTAAACCAGTTGCATTTACAAAACTATAACCTTCCAGACCAATTTCTTTTGCTTTTTCATTCATCAGTTTGACGAATTCTGTTTCAGACCCCGCAATTGTTTCGGCAATCCCTACTGTTGCAGCATTTGCTGAATAGATTGCCATTGCTTCATATAACTCTTGAATTGAGTATGTTCCATCTCTTCTTAAAGGTACATTGCTTAAAGCACGGTCTTGCGACATTTTATATGTATATTCGGTAACATGGTATTGTTGATCCCAAGTTATTGTTCCTTCTTTAATGGCATCTAGCAGGATATACTCAGACATCATTTTCGACATACTCGCAATTCCTAAAGAAGTGTCTGCGTTTTGTTCATATAAAATCTTCCCTGTATCTGCGTCAATCAAAATCGCTGCATCCACGTTTATGCCTAAATCTGTTTCCGCACTTGCACTTGGTATAGCTGAAACAAAAGTGCTTAATAACAGAATAGGAATCATCAACAGGCTAAACCACGATGCTTTCTTAGCTGTTTTCACTAAAAATACCTCCAATTTATTTTTTACTTTACTTTCGTCATTTTATCATAGAACTTGCAAGAAAAATATTACGTTTACAATAGAAAATCATGGTTAAACGTTTTATTTTAATAAATTTAGGGAATTAGTAGAAATACTATCCATAAAACGATTGTATCCCCAATAAATTCACTCATTATAGATTTGCGTTCTACTTGGATAGAGAAAAAAAGCACACTTCTAACATCAAATGCTGACGTTAAAAGTATGCTTGAGGTTCCCAATCTACTATAGTGAATAGTTAGGCGCTTCTTTTGTAATTTGAACATCATGTGGATGTGATTCACGAAGACCTGCACCTGTCATACGAATAAATTGTGAATTCTCACGAAGACTTTCCAGGCTTGGCGCCCCGCAATAACCCATACCAGCACGGATACCACCAAGTAACTGATGAATTGTATCAGTTAGAGGTCCTTTATATGGTAGACGTCCTTCGATTCCTTCTGGTACAAGTTTTTTCGCATCTTCCTGGAAGTAGCGATCTTTAGAACCTTTTTCCATCGCTGCTAATGAACCCATACCGCGGTAAACTTTAAAGCGTCGACCTTGGAAGATTTCCGTTTCACCTGGTGATTCTGAAGTACCTGCTAGTAAAGAACCAAGCATAACAACATGTCCACCGGCAGCCAATGCTTTTACGATATCCCCGGAATATTTAATACCACCATCTGCTATAATTGTTTTGCCCATTTCTCTGGCAACCGTTGCACAATCATAAACTGCAGTGATTTGTGGTACACCAACACCAGCTACTACACGAGTAGTACAAATCGATCCTGGTCCGATTCCGACTTTAACTACATCTGCACCCGCTTCGTATAAAGCGCGAGTAGCTTCTCCAGTTGCTACATTCCCTGCAATAATCTCTAATTCAGGGAAGGCTTCACGAATTTGCTTTACCGTTTGAATTACTCCTTGTGAATGGCCGTGAGCTGTATCAATTACAATAATATCAACTTGTGCTTCTACAAGCTTTGATACACGTTGCATTGTATCAGTTGAAACGCCAACTGCCGCTCCTACCAACAAACGCCCTAATCCATCTTTCGCAGCATTTGGGAACTCAATTACTTTTTCGATATCTTTAATTGTAATTAACCCCGTTAGCTTACCGTTCTCATCAACGATAGGAAGTTTTTCAATTTTATATTGTTGAAGGATCTTTTCAGCTTCCTCTAAAGTCGTTCCTACTGGAGCTGTAATCAACTCTTCCTTTGTCATAACATCATCAATTTTTAATGAATAATCTGAAATGAAACGCATGTCACGATTTGTGATTATTCCAACTAATGTTAAGTCTTCTTCATTATTTACAATTGGGACACCAGAAATGCGATATTTACCCATTAAGTGCTCAGCGTCAAATACTTGATGCGTTGGAGTTAAGAAAAACGGATTCGTAATGACACCATTTTCAGATCGCTTAACTTTTTCAACTTCTTCAGCTTGTTCTTCAATACTCATATTTTTATGGATTATTCCGATACCACCCTGACGAGCCATAGCAATAGCCATTTTGGATTCAGTTACCGTATCCATCCCTGCACTGATAATCGGGATATTCAATTTAATCTTTGGAGTTAATTGTGAAGATAAGTCAACCGTTTTTGGTAATACTTCTGAATGCGCTGGTACTAATAAAACATCATCAAATGTTAAGCCTTCTTTGGCAAATTTCGTTTCCCACATTTCGTAAATGCCTCCATTTTCTTAAAGAATATTAATTGTAAGATTAACAACATGGAATCTAAGTGTCAAGAACACTTTAAAAGAAAGATTATTCGGATAATTCTATTATATCTATGTCCTAAGTTTTCATTTAATGTATCACCAAATAGATCCTATGAGCAACTTGATTTAGTATTTACTTCTCAACGAGAATTATTGACTCGAATAGGAAATATAAGAATATCCAAATATATGTAAACGCATTCAACTAACTTAAATGAAGTTTCCCTTTAATAATTTCATTTTCTAGTGAATTGGAAACTTAATTCATTTTTACAAATTATTTTAATTAATATGATTGTTTTCGCAAGTGTGCTGTTAACAAACATCCCTAATTTCCAATAGTATTGTCTGTCGGTGCTGCTTTTCAAGATATTCTCCATAAACTAAAACCTCTATTGATCAATGCAAGATAAGGCAGCGATATTTTATTACTTCCTCATCTCTATTAATGAATCATGCGTGTTCTTTAAGAATTTTAAAACTAATCTTTCTAAAATTAAGAGCAGGAGAGATTTTATGTTAATCAAGGCATATAGGAAGGTTCGAAGAAAGTTAATGAGCAGACGGTAGCAATGCGGCTGCTTTTACAACGTTTTGGTGCTAGCAAGGGGGGAAGCGGTAGCAATGAATCTGTTTATACGACGAGTTACGGCAAGCGAAGGCGTAAACAGTAGCAATGCGATGAGAGTATTAGGACGATTCAAAAAGAAAATGGCATCAAATGATAGCAATGAAGTCTTCCACTTTCACAGGGGTGCATCCGTGTTCCCGGCTGGCCAACTCTCGGTTTCTATAGTTGATGGTTTTCTTATAATAAAAAAACCACTGAATACTCAGTGGTTTGCG
>NZ_JAUHTQ010000020.1 GCF_030418165.1 Ureibacillus aquaedulcis | reverse complement strand
TAAAAGAATTAAAAGTTTAGAGATTAATAAGGAATTATTTTTTGCAAATAAATAATTTTTTGGTATCACCCAATCTCAAACTGTTAAAGCTGACGAAGGATTATTGCACGCAGCCTTAGATTGCGAAAAATGAGGGTACTCCTATGTAGTTGGAAGTGTTCTATCTACCAGTGCAATTTTGCTTGAAACTCTAGAAATGATTAGTAAGCGGGCATTGCATGTTTATGAAGGAGTGGGAATGGGAAATGGAGTAACTTTGGCAGTAGTGAAGAAGTTTGGTAAAATGGCAACGGCATTATTAAATGATCGGATAGAATCGTTGTAGATTTACTTTACGCGAAAGTGAAATGATTGAAGCTAAAACGATGAAACCAGGGGATCTTGTACTATATTTATCATCCGTCCCTTATAATTTTAAATAAAATCAAAGAGTATCTTAAATTAATTCATTTCCCTTTACGGATGCTTACCTATTCACTTCCGTTTTCGCGCTCTCTGCGACTATAATAGAAAGGAATATATGAACGGAGTGAGAAAGATGAAAAGGGAAAGACCGGTCGTTTCGGCTTTGCAAAAATTTACTGAGATGAGGCCGATGAGTTGGCATGTTCCGGGACATAAAAATGGTTTGTTATCAAATTTACCAAGTACGATCAAAGAGGCACTTACATATGACTTAACAGAGTTAACGGGCCTGGATGATTATCATCATCCCGAGGAAGCTATTGCACAGGCTGAAGAGCTCTTAGCCAAGACCTATCAAGCAAGAAAAAGTTTTTTCTTAGTAAATGGCTCTACAGTAGGAAATTTGGCAATGATCTATGCAACCTGTAAACGAAATGAAAAAATCATTGTTCAAAGAAATGCACATAAATCCATTTTCCATGCACTGGAGCTGGTTGGAGCAAAAGCCATATTTATTGCCCCGGCCTGGGATGAGGCAACTACCGCTGCTGGAGCTGTGCCAACTGCTACACTGAAAGAAGCATTGCAGGTTCACCCTGATGCGAAAGCGGTTGTTCTAACCTATCCAACATACTATGGTGTAGCAGGTAAGGAGATGGCGCTGCAAATTAAAATGTGTCAAGAACTTAAGATTCCTGTTCTTGTTGACGAGGCCCATGGAGCTCATTTAATCGCAAGCAAGGATTTCCCGCCCTCGGCCATTCAATTAGGAGCAGATATTGTTGTCCAGTCTGCACATAAAACACTCCCAGCTATGACCATGGCGTCCTTTTTGCACGTGAATTCAGATCTGATTCATCCAGAACGAATCAATCATTATCTAAGAATGCTTCAATCCAGCAGTCCATCTTATCTGCTTCTGGCTTCTCTGGATGACGCAAGGGACTATATAGATAGTTATTTAGAAAGTGATGCCAACTATTTAAAAGATAAACGAAATCAGTGGATTGAAGCATTGCGTTCAGTAGAGCCCCTACAGGTGATTGAAGTAGACGACCCATTGAAGCTATTGTTGCGCATTCCGGGTTATACTGGGTACCAGTTAAAAGAAGTACTTGAACAACAAGGAATATTTGTCGAACTTGCAGACCCTTACCAAGCATTATTGATTTTGCCGCTGCTAAAACACGGACAGGCTTATCCCTTCGCAGAGGCACGTATACGGATAAAAGAAGCAATTTTTAATTTAAGGAAAATAGGGGTAAAGACTGAACAGACGGTTTCTCCATCAAAAGAATTTACAACCGTTTCAATACCCGAGTACTCTTATGACGAGTTAGATGAGCTTGAAAAGGAATGGGTACCATATATGCGGGCAATTGGGCGGGTAAGTGCAAGTATGCTCATTCCTTATCCACCTGGAATACCCTTATTCTTGCCAGGGGAAAAAATTACAGTGGCGAAATTAAGCCAACTAGAAGAGTTACTAGCAACGGGTGCAGCTTTTCAAGGGCAACATCGTCTAAACGAAAAGCTCCTATACGTCATAAAGTAATAGTCGGAGGAATATAGAAATGAAAAGCAATTTATTTATTACATTTGAAGGACCAGAGGGCGCAGGGAAAACGACAATTTTAAATAAAATTGCCGAGCGACTTCAAGAAGAAGGCATCGACGTTTTAGCTACCCGGGAACCAGGTGGAATCGAAATCGCGGAAAAGATTCGTGAAGTAATCTTGAACCCTGAAAATACAGCGATGGATGAACGAACAGAAGCCTTATTATACGCCGCTGCAAGAAGTCAGCACTTCTTTGAAAAAGTAGAGCCGGCAATGAAACAGGGCAAACTGGTATTATGCGATCGTTTTATTGATTCCTCATTAGCCTACCAAGGTTATGCTCGTGGAATTGGCATGGATGAAGTATTATCCATAAATGAATTCGCTATTGGGAAACAGTTGCCGGACCTAACGATATTATTTGATTTAGACCCAGCAGTTGGACTAGCCCGCATTCATTCACACAATGAGCGGGAGTTGAATAGACTTGATGTTGAGAGCTTATCATTTCACGAGAAGGTTAGGGAAGGTTATCATGAGGTAGTAAAACGTTATCCTGATAGAATTAAAATAGTTAATGCTGACCAGTCTGTGGAGAAAGTGGTAGAAGATGTGTGGAGACTGATTGTTCAGTCACTAGAAGAAAAGTAAATGAAGTAGGCTAGTTTGTATGATATAATATAAACACCAATTCAATATATGGGAGTGAGTGCGGATGAAGTTAGTTGTTGCAGTCGTTCAGGACCAAGATAGTAATCGTTTGTCTAGCGCGTTAACTAAAAATAATTTTCGTGCAACAAAATTAGCAAGTACTGGTGGTTTTTTACGTTCAGGGAACACAACCTTTATCGTTGGAACGGAGGATGCATTAATTCCTCAATTGCTTGATATTATTCGAGATAATTGCCGTTCCCGCGAACAAATGGTATCACCTGTTTCGCCTTTAGGTGGCAATGCAGACTCGTATATCCCGTACCCCATTGAAGTTGAAGTTGGGGGAGCAACAGTTTTTGTATTACCGATCGAACAGTTCCACCATTTCTAACCCTATTTATTAACTATCATAATTCAACCATCAATTCATTGTAGAATTTATATAGTAAGATTTCTAGCAAATAAAAAGGTGTTGCCACAGCGGTTGTGTGAACGGATCCAGAAGATTTCGGACATATACGCTATTGGCTTTGTAATATGGTGGAGGCGAAGAGTAATTGAAGATAAATCAAGATTTACGTGTAGGCTTGAAAACCAATCATCATGATATAAAACAGCCCAACCAGCCAGGAAATCGCTTTGGTGACGTCCTTGTGAAACAAGGATCGAAGCTGCAAACAGAGCAGTTAACGAGATTAATGGGCGATATCTCCGCAGCGGGTGACCGTGTAGCAAGATCCCGTAACTTGCGAGAATTGACTCGTTTTAAAATGCTAATTAAACGGTTCTTGCAAGAAGCTGTTGAATATGGCCTCGATATGAAACAATCCCATACATGGAATCGTTTCGGAGAAGGTCGTCGCCTAAAAATTGTCGAAACGATTGATGAGCGATTAGTAGAACTTGCACAAGATATTTTAAGTGAAGAAAAGAGTTCAATCGATTTGCTTGATAAAATTGGCGAAATCAAGGGATTGTTAATTAATTTATATATGTAAAACCCGTGTCTACTTACTTCCTGTGTTGGGCACGGGATTTTTTCTAAGAAAACTTAAATGGGGGAACTTAAATTTGTTTTCATAAACGTTATCTAAAGAAAAAGGTGAAGGAAAGTGGCAGAAAATGTGGAAGAACTAAAGGTTTTACAACCGGTAGTAATGAAGCAATTACAAACGATTTTTGAGAAAAATAGAACCGGTCATGCGTACATATTTGATGGAGAAAAAGGAACAGGTAAAAAGGAAATCGCAATGTTCTTCATAAAACTGCTTTTATGTCTGAACCCGTCGAAAAATGTTCCATGTGAAACATGTCGAAATTGCAAACGTATTGAAACTGGGAATCATCCGAATATTAAACAGTTAGAACCGGACGGGCAATTTATCAAAATCGACCAAATTCGAGAGCTAATTTCTGGAATGACGAAGACAAGCATGGAAGCGGGCCGTAAAATTTATGTCCTCCATCATGCAGATCGTATGAATACATCTTCCGCTAATACACTACTTAAATTTTTAGAAGAGCCAGAGGGTAATGTGACAGCCATTTTACTGACGGAAAGCTATCAATCCATTTTGCCGACCATACAGTCACGTTGCCAGCATATAAAATTTGCTAGCATTCCACGAGATATTTTATTAAAGCAACTTCAAGAACAAGGTATCACCTTTTCAATGGCATCCACTGTTAGTATGCTGACAAATAACTTGGATACGGCGATTTCATTGGCACATGATGAGCAGTTTGCACATGCAAGAAAAACAGTGTTAAAATTAGTAGAGACAGTTAGAAAAAATGTCCATGAGGCATTATTCGTTGTCTATGAAGATTGGCTGCTTTCCTTTAAAGAAAAAGAGGAGATAGAACGAGCCCTAGACTTACTACTTTTCGCATACCGTGATATTGTAGCTGTAAAGGCGAATCCGCAAAGCTCATGTACATATCCGGACATGTTACAAAGTTGGAAGGAAATTGCGTTGCATACAACGTATGATCGTCTATCTGATCAATTGCAAGCAATTTTGCATGCTAGACAAAATTTGCAGCGCAATATGAATCGGTCGCTTTTGATGGAGCAGTTAATGCTTAATCTGCAGGAGGGGTATACATTTGTATAATGTAGTAGGAGTCCGTTTTAAAAAAGCGGGTAAAATATATTATTTTGACCCCGGTGAATTTCTACTGGAAATTGGGCAGTATGTCATAGTAGAAACAGCAAGAGGGGTTGAATACGGAAAGATTGTTGTTCCGATGAAACAGGTTGGGGAAAATGATGTTGTTTTACCACTAAAACAAGTATTGCGCCCAGCTGATGAACGGGATCGAATCCAGGTTGATGAAAATAAGCAGGAATCACAGCGAGCATTCGAACTAGCCAGCACTAAAATTAGTGAGCACAAGTTGGAAATGAAGCTTGTTGATGTTGAGTATACATTTGATCGCAATAAAATTATCTTTTACTTCACTGCTGAAGGTAGAGTTGACTTCAGGGAATTAGTAAAGGACTTAGCTTCGATTTTCCGAACACGCATTGAGCTACGTCAAATTGGCGTGCGTGATGAAGCGAAACTTCTTGGGGGTATAGGTCCTTGTGGCAGAATGCTTTGCTGTTCGACATTTTTAGGAGATTTTGATCCAGTCTCAATTAAAATGGCGAAGGATCAAAACCTATCGTTAAACCCAACGAAAATCTCTGGATTATGTGGTCGTCTTATGTGCTGTCTTAAGTACGAGAATGACGATTATGAGAATGCCAAGGAAGGAATGCCTGACATCGGTGATTCAACAATGACACCAGATGGTCCAGGTAAAGTAATAGGAATTAATGTATTAGAACGATTGATTCAAGTCTTCTTAGAAGAGCAGGTGCGCACTGTTGAATATTCATTAGAAGAAATTATTGAATGTGAGAAGAATTTGATTTAGATAAACAATGGGGTGGCTTTCCAGTGAAGGACCGTAATTTTTTAGATACAGTTATGGAATTCGAACAACAGCTCGAATCGCTGCAGCAACAATATAATGATTTGAAAAAATATGTTGCACATATGGTGGAAGATCATCAAGCAATCCAAACGGAAAACCTTCACCTACGCAGACGTCTAGAGGAACTTTTATCTGCAGATTCTACCGATGAGAGTAGTAATGAAGAGAAAGTAAACCTATTAGATATTGGCGAGGGGTATGATAACCTAGCACGTCTATACCAAGAAGGGTTCCATGTTTGCCATGTACACTTTGGCGGTTCTCGAAAAGGTGAAGATTGTTTATTTTGCCTATCGTTTTTAAATAAACAAAATGCATAAATTCTCCCTTGTTAGTAGAAAGGCTGATACCACTTTATAATGGTTTCAGTCTTTTCTTTTGTTTAATTTTTATAATTTTCTTTTTGATAGTACAATGATAAAAGAAAAATAAACTGGGTAGTCAAAGTTGGAATAACCGTAACTTCGATAGTTCATTTTAAGCGGAGAACTATCAGGCTATATAGTGGATTTATTAGGAGGTTTTTTATGGAACAATGGTTAAAAGAAGATGAACGGCTGGATTATTTATTGGCTGAGGATTTGCGAATTATTCAGAGTCCGTCCGTGTTTTCTTTTTCATTGGATGCAGTACTATTATCGAGATTTGTCAATGTCCCTATAAATAAAGGTAAAATTGTCGACCTTTGTTCTGGAAATGGCGTGATACCATTGTTTCTAAGTGCCCGAACGAAAGCGGAGATTATTGGTGTCGAATTACAGGAACGATTGTTTGATATGGCAGAACGCAGTGTGAAATACAATGGATTGGAAAACCAAATCCATATGATTCTTGGAGACGTAAAGACGATTCCACCTCAGCTGGGCATTGAAAAATATGACGTGGTGACATGTAATCCGCCCTATTTTTTGGCGCATGAACTGAGTGATAAGAATATCAGTGAGCATTATGCTATTGCACGTCACGAGCTGCATCTCACATTGGAGGAAGCGATTGAATCAGCAAGCAAATTATTAAAACAGGGCGGAAAGGCCGCTTTTGTTCACCGTCCAGGGAGGCTTCTCGATATTGTAACAGCAATGAGAGCACATCGACTTGAACCGAAGCGCATTCGTTTTGTCTATCCGAAATTTGGCAAAGAAGCCAATACGTTATTAATAGAGGGCATCAAAGACGGGAAACCGGATTTAAAGGTATTGCCTCCATTATACGTATATAATGAGAATAACGAGTATACGGATGAAGTGAGTGAAATTCTATATGGAGACAAAAAATAATCATTTCTTTTATGTATTGGAATGTGCAGATCAATCTCTTTATGCGGGCTACACTAATAACTTGGAAAAGCGGGTTGCCACTCATAATGCCGGAAAGGGAGCAAAATATACCAAAGCACATTTACCTGTCAAATGCGTCTATTTTGAGCGCTATGAAACGAAGCAAGAGGCGATGCGTGCGGAATACGCATTTAAACAATTAAAACGAAATGAAAAGTTGAAGTATATTGGAGGGGCACCAACATGAAATCACAAAAAAGCAGTCAGCACGAACAGGGTAGCTGTCTATATTTAGTGGGAACACCAATAGGAAATTTAGAAGATATGACAGTCCGAGCACTGCGAATCTTGAAAGAAGTAGACGTCATTGCAGCAGAAGATACACGAAATACCAAAAAGCTATGCAATTATTTTGAAATTCAAACACCACTTGTGAGCTATCACGAACATAATATCGAGCAAGGGGGAGAGAAGCTGCTAGGGTATCTAAGAGAAGGAAAATCAGTTGCCTTGGTTAGTGATGCGGGCCTTCCTTGTATCTCGGATCCTGGTGCTGATATAGTCGTTAAGGCCATTGAAGAAGAATTTGCCGTCGTACCAGTACCAGGAGCAAACGCGGCTTTGACTGCATTGATTGCGTCAGGGATTTCACCTCAGCCTTTTTATTTCTTTGGCTTCTTGAATCGCCAAAAAAAAGAACGCAGATTACAGCTTGAGAGATTAGCAAAGCGGGAAGAAACGATGATTTTTTATGAAGCCCCTCATCGATTAAAAGAGACATTAAAGGATTTGGAACTTGTTTTAGGAAATCGAAGAATTGTGTTGGCACGGGAATTAACAAAGAAATTTGAAGAATTTTTGCGCGGAACGATTTCTGATGCACTTAATTGGGTTAATGATAATGAAATTCGCGGTGAATTTTGCGTAATTTTAGAAGGAAACGCAAACGGAGAGATAGAGAAGGAAGAAGAAGCCTATTGGGCAAACCTGTCAATTGTAGAACATGTTGACTATTTAATAGAAGAAAACCAAATGAACTCAAAGGACGCGATTAAAGAAGCAGCCAGATTGAGAGGCTTACCAAAGCGCGATGTATATCAGCAATATCACGTTTAGTGATGAAGGTAAAGATATAAAAAAGTGTAAAATGACATACCCATAGCGCGTTAAAATGTACATACGTTAACACGTATGCAGTAAATAAAAAGGAGGATCTCATCCACTCATGAGACCTCCTTTTTTCCTGTAAAAAAATATTATTGAATAAGAAAAAAGAAGTTGCCATTTTAATGGCGAAAATCATATTTTCTCATAAATTATTTTGAAAAGTGTTTTTGAATTTCTTTTACTAGAATTTCTGCACCTTCTGGACTTAAGATTAATTTTCCGTCAGCAAGACGTAAATTCTCGTCTGATACTTCCCCAGTCACAGCACAAGTCATATTTGGCATGTATTTTTTTAGAATGATTTTATCATCATCAACGTAGATTTCTAATGCATCCTTTTCAGCAATTCCTAGTGTACGACGAAGTTCGATAGGGATAACTACACGTCCTAATTCATCTACTTTACGAACGATACCTGTTGATTTCATGGCAATATTTCCTCCTATATTTTGTATAATATATTTTACATTCGTCAAAATTCGACATATTTCTTCTTTCTGAATAGAATCATACCAAGTAATACCATATACGTCAATTATTTAGTATTAATGGTTGAAACTTGATGTGAACATGTTGTGAACATTATTATAGATAAATGAGGTTTAATATATATAAATAGCATTAATTGGAGATTATTATTATAAAGAATGAATTCTAGTGGAAAAGTTTCAGTAAATTTACACCATTTTCTAATCATATTTTTCCACAAGTGCCTGTAATAATATTCTTTCATTGAAACAATTTTCTTACTTCGATAAAATAAACATTATACAGTTGACAATGGAGGCCATTTTACGTGAACGAAAAGAACACATTTTATATAACTACCCCAATTTATTATCCAAGTGGTAAATTTCATATCGGTACCGCATACACTACTGTCGCATCAGATACAATCTCACGTTATAAACGTTTAAGAGGATATGATGTACGCTTCTTGACAGGAATGGACGAGCATGGACAAAAAATTCAGGAAAAGGCTGCGGAAGCGGGCAAGAATCCTCAAGACTATGTAAATGAAATTGCTGAAAGTGCCAAGAAGCTTTGGGCTTTAATGGATATTTCTTACGATGACTTTATCCAGACTACACAAGAACGCCACAAAAAAAGTGTAGAAAAAATTTTCCAGAAGTTTTTGGATAATGGAGATATTTACAAAGGTGAGTACGAAGGATGGTACTGTACGCCTTGTGAATCTTTCTATACGGATACGCAATTAGAGAACGGAAATTGCCCGGACTGTGGACGCCCAGTACACAAAGTAAAAGAAGAATCTTATTTCTTCAATATGAAAAAGTACTCTGAACGTCTTCTGCAATACTATGAAGAAAACGTTGAATTCATCGAACCAGAATCACGTAAAAACGAGATGATTAACAATTTTATTAGACCAGGACTAGAAGATTTATCAGTATCACGTACTTCATTTGACTGGGGAATCAAAGTTCCAGGCGATCCAAGACATGTTATTTATGTTTGGGTGGATGCGCTGACAAACTATATTACAGCATTGGGATATGGCTCGGATAATGAAGAGTTATTTAACAAATACTGGCCGGCGGATGTGCATGTAGTAGGAAAAGATATCGTTCGGTTCCATACAATTTACTGGCCGATTTTCCTAATGGCGCTGGATCTGCCATTACCGAAAAAGGTATTTGCACATGGATTCATTATGATGAAAGATGGAAAAATGTCGAAGTCCAAAGGGAATGTTGTATACCCGGAAATGCTAATCGAGCGTTATGGATTGGATGCTACACGCTACTTCCTTCTACGTGAATTGCCATTTGGTGCTGATGGCGTATTCTCGCCTGAATCCTTTGTCGAACGGACAAATTTCGATTTAGCAAATGATTTAGGAAACTTACTAAATCGCACTGTTTCCATGATGAATAAATATTTTGACGGCATTATTCCAACCGAGAACCTGGTTGAGACAGAATTTGATGCAGCTTTAAAAGTGCATGCCAAAGAAACGCGCTTAATTTATGAGAAGAATATCGAGAAAATGCAATTTAGTGTTGTATTGTCCGATGTCTGGTCACTTATTTCTCGTACAAACAAGTATATCGATGAAACACAGCCATGGGTTTTGGCAAAAGATGAGGAAAATAAAGGGAAGCTTGCTTCGGTAATGTATAACTTGGCTGAGAGTCTTCGCCACATTGCTGTAATGCTTCAGCCATTTATGACTTCTGCGCCTAAGCAAATTGTCGAACAATTAGGTTTAGACGCGACTCACCTGGCTTGGGAAACAATTGAAACATACGGAAATACTATTTCAGCAAATACAAAAGTGGTAGAAAAAGGAATACCTATTTTCCCGCGCCTAGATGTTGAAGTAGAAGTTGGATATATAAGAGAGCAAATGAGAGCATCTGTAAAAACACCTCAGGATGAGGAGAAAAAAGCAGTGGTAGAAGTGCCGGAAGTACCGGAAATCTCGATTGATGACTTTATGAAAGTGGACTTGCGAGTGGCTACTGTTACAGCATGCGAACCAGTTCCAAAAGCAGATAAATTACTTAAGCTTCAGGTTGACCTTGGCTACGAACAACGCCAAGTTGTATCCGGAATTGCACAATATTATAAACCAGAGGAATTAGTGGGGCAAAAAGTAATTGTTGTGGCAAACTTAAAACCTGTAAAACTTCGTGGTGAACTATCACAAGGAATGATTCTGGCAGGCTCCCATGATGGGGTTTTAACACTTGCTACAGTGGATCCAAAACTTCAAAATGGTGCAAAAGTAAAATAACTTTTAATAATTAGTTAGCCTGTTGGACAAACTTTGTTCAGCAGGCTTTTCACTCGAAAACTTTCTATCCATGAAACTATATTATAATAATAAAATCCTGTAAAATGACTGTCGAAATAGGGAAAAATTACTAAGTACAGCAGAAAACTGTATGATTTATGACACGAATTGTAGCCCTTGTAATAATTCTGTAATTTTATTGTCAACTAAGAAATGTTTATATCCAATACAATAGGTTAGGAGAATGAAGTATGTTTATAGATACACATGTCCATTTAAATGCAGATCAGTATGATGAAGATTTACAGCAAGTAATCGAGAGAGCAATCGAAGCGAAAGTTGAAAAAATGGTGGTAGTCGGGTTCGATCGTAAAACAATCGAAAGAGCTATGAAGCTAGCAGATGACTATGAATTTATCTATGCGGTGATTGGTTGGCATCCTGTTGATGCAATTGACTGTACCCCCGAAGATTTGGAGTGGATTGAACAAATTGCCGCTCATCCAAAAGTTGTCGGTATTGGCGAAACTGGTTTGGATTATTATTGGGATAAGTCACCAAAAGATGTACAACAGAAGCTATTCCGCAAACAAATTCATCTGGCACAGAAATTAGAACTGCCGATTATTATTCATAATCGCGAAGCTACAGGTGATGTTGTAAGGATATTACGTGAAGAAAATGCAGCATCCGTTGGCGGTGTTATGCATTGTTTCAGTGGAAGTGTTGAAACTGCTCGTGAATGCATTGATATGAATTTCATGATTAGTCTGGGTGGCCCTGTTACATTCAAAAATGCTCGACAACCAAAAGAGGTAGCAAAGGAAATTCCTCTGGAGCATTTAATGATTGAAACGGACGCCCCTTATTTAGCACCACATCCTTATCGCGGAAAGCGCAATGAACCGTCATTTGTACCATTGGTTGCAGAAGAAATTGCCCGCCAAAAAGAGCTATCGGTTGATGAGGTTGCAAAAGCAACAACCTCAAATGCTATTAAATTTTTCAATCTCGATGAATAGATTTCCTAAATGCCTCCAATACTGCGTTTAGGAAGGCTTCGTTTAAATGGACTATTTTTTAAAAAAGTTAATTTGGTTGACAGCTAGAAAAGTAGTCCGTATAATCCAACGAGTGCTAAGGAGGCGTTTTTTCATGTCAAAAATTATTTCCATGAAAAACTTGTTCCGAGGATCATTGAGGAGTAAGCAAACAGTAGTTGGTGTAATTTCGCTAATTCTGTTTGTTTCAGTAGTATCATTCGTAGTATTTCAAGTCACCAAGGACTCGGTGGTAGTGAATGCAAACGGAAAAGAAGAAGAAATATTAACACATGCAAATACAGTAGGCGACCTTCTAGATTCTGAAGGTATCGCAATCACTCAATATGATAAAGTATCACCCTCACTGAATACAAAAATCGTCGATGGTATGACGGTTGATTGGGAACAAGCAAGAGAAGTCACAATTTCAGTTGACGGAAGTCAGTCAAAGGTATGGACAACTGAAAGTAAAGTGAAGAACATTTTGGAAGAAGCAAATATCGAAGTAACAGAGCAAGATAAATTATCAGCTGCTCTGGACGCAGAAGTAGGCGAGACTAACCAAATTGATATTCAAAAAGCGTTTCAGTTAACGCTTGTCGATGGTTTAGAAGAAAGACAAGTTTGGTCCACTTCGACTACGGTCGCTAACTTTTTGAAACAACAGGGAATTCAGCTTAATGAGTTTGATCGTGTTGAAAATGGTCTGGAGAAAGAAATTGCCCCAGGAGATAAAATCACAGTTGTTCGCGTAGAAAAGGTTACCGATGTAGTGGAAGAAGCTATTGATTTCGCGGTAGAAACGAAATCCGACTCTTCATTGCTAAAAGGAAAAGAAAAAGTAATTACACAAGGTGAGCCAGGTAAAGTTGCTCGTACTTATGAAATCACAAAGAAAAATGGTAAGGTCTCACAAAAAGTGATTAAATCTGAAGAAGTGATTCAAGAACCAACTACGAAAGTAGTGGCAGTTGGAACGAAGGTTGTAACAGCAGCTGTTTCACGTAGTAAGAGCACTGCTTCTAGCAGCAGCAGTAAAGAATTTTATGTTACGGCAACAGCTTACACCGCAAACTGCTCAGGTTGTTCAGGTATAACGGCAACAGGTTTAGCCTTGAAAGATGGCATGAAAGTTATTGCTGTAGATCCAAGCGTGATTCCGTTAGGGTCTAAAGTATGGGTTGAAGGTTACGGAAATGCCATCGCAGCAGATAAGGGCAGTGCCATTAAAGGAAATAAAATCGACGTATTTATAGGCTCTAATTCAAAAGCAAATAGTTGGGGCCGCAAAAAAGTACGCATAAAAGTTTTGAATTAAACTGGTACTATACAAAAAGTTTAGCAGCGTTCAACCAAAATGATGAAAGCCTTCCTGTAGACTGACAGGAAGGCTTTTCTTTTTTTATGTAGAATCAAGGTAATTGTGGCTGCCTATTATTAGTGAGATCGGGATCAGAGCTAGTATGGTGAAACATTCAAGCGCAAATAAGTTTGTTTTGTCTGAATAAAAAGCCCGTATGGTGAAATTCTATTAGCCAAAGCACACCATACTGATATTTTAATAGTCGAGCATTCTAGACTTAAGTATACAACAAACCAATGAAAACGACGTTTAACCACTTTTCGTGTTATTATAGTCAGAGATTGCTTTAGAAGAGAGGTATATTTTTGAATATACAAGAAATCATTGTTGTAGAAGGAAAAGATGATACAACGGCGATTAAAAGAGCGGTAAATGCAGATACAATCGAAACAAATGGTTCCGCTATTTCCGAGGAAACAATTCGCCGTATCGCCCATGCGCATTCAAAACGTGGTGTGATTGTTTTTACAGACCCCGATTACCCGGGCCGTCGCATACGTGCCATAATTGAAGAAAGAGTTCCTGGAGTAAAGCACGCATTTTTAGCGAAGGAAAAAACCATTGCGAAAAATGGAAAGGGACTTGGAATCGAGCATGCACGGGATGAAGATATTCGAGAAGCTTTACGTCATGTATATACGCCAAATCCCGGGTTTAAAACGGAAATTGATATTACTATGGAAGATTTACTATTAGCCCGAATGATTGGACATCCCCAGTCAAAGCAACGTCGCAATCGTTTAGGAGAAATACTGAATATCGGGATGACGAATGGTAAACAATTGCATAAAAGACTTGCAATGTTCCAAATTACTGCAGAGCAATTTGGTGAAGCAGTAGTTCAACTAGATCAGGAGGATCAAAATGCATAAAGATATCGCAACCCCAATACGAACGAAAGAAATTCTAAATAAATATGGCTTTGCCTTTAAAAAAAGCTTGGGTCAAAACTTTTTAATTGACCCGAATATTCTACGCAATATCGTGAGCCATGCAAACTTGACAAAAGATAGTGGAGCCATTGAGGTGGGACCCGGTATTGGTGCACTAACGGAGCATCTTGCACGCGAGGCAAAAAAAGTTGTTTCCTTTGAAATTGACCAACGACTTTTACCGGTACTAGAAGATACATTAAGCCCATACAATAATGTGAAAATTGTCCATTCCGATATTTTAAAAGCGGATGTAGAAAAAGTAATAAAAGAAGAAATGCCAGGTATAGAAGATATCATGGTTGTGGCAAACTTACCTTATTACGTCACTACGCCAATTTTATTGAAATTGCTGAATGATCGCCTTCCGATTCGCGGATTTGTTGTAATGATGCAAAAAGAAGTGGCAGACCGTATTACGGCAAAGCCAGGTACAAAGGAATATGGCTCGTTATCCATCGCGATTCAATATTACGTATCAGCAGAAGTAGCGATGGTTGTGCCGAAAACGGTATTTATGCCGCAACCAAATGTTGACTCTGCCGTTATTCGTCTAATCAAGCATAATGAACCACCTGTAAAAGTGATCAATGAAGACTTCTTGTTTGAAGTGACTAGAGCCTCTTTTGCCCAACGCAGGAAAACCATTTTAAACAATCTGCAGTCAGGGCTCCCAGCCGGGAAGGAAAAGAAAGAACTTATTTTGGCTGCACTTGAAGAAGCGAATGTTGACCCGACAAGAAGAGGGGAAACTTTGTCGATTGTTGAATTCGGTAAATTGGCAGACGCACTCCATCCCCATTTTTGCAATGTACAATAATTTGAACATGACTCTATAATCTATAAGATTTATGAATATTTTTATATAAAAAAGTTGACAAGGATATTTGTCTGCTGATAAAATATTATAATTTGTTGACATTTATCCAAAAATGGGCTACACTATTATATAGTGAGGTGTATGCGAAATGCCAAAAACGTTAGCTGACATTAAGAAGTCTCTAGATTGTAATTTGGGTAAACGTTTGCGATTAAAAGCAAACGGAGGTCGCAAGAAAACGGTTGAGTGTGATGGAGTGCTAAGTGACACATATCACGCAGTCTTTGTCGTTGAACTCGACCAAGAAGATAACGCATGTAAACGCGTTTCTTATAGCTACACAGATATTTTGACAGAAGCAGTAGAAATTACTTTTTTAGATGATGTACAGGTTGCAATTGCCAAATAGTTTTTATTTGTCTTATTAAAACACTCAGATCTTGAGTGTTTTTTATTTTCTTTCGCACATACTACTATTGTCAACTTACTTATTCCTAAGGAGGCAAAACTGCATGGCCAGAAGAAAAGGTATCATGTCGAGTCGTCTAAAAGAAGAGATAGCCAAGGAACTCGGATTTTATGATGTAGTCGAACGTGAAGGCTGGGGTGGAATTAAATCACGTGATGCAGGTAATATGGTAAAGCGGGCAATTGAAATGGCCGAACAAGGTCTAGCACAGCAAAACCAAAACAATATGAATAAGTAATGTTGACATTTTGCCAATAGCTCCTTTTAGGGAGTCTATTGGCTTTTGCTTTATATAAAGATTATTTAACCAATTCAAAACGGTAAGGAAGAATGAGCTAGCGACACTGCTATGTATAATATGGTAAAATATATGGAAGTATTAATGCTCAAATTTAAGGTTAAGAAAAGGATTTGGATGGCAATCCGAGGAGGATATATATGCTTTATGTAAAAGCCCCTGCGAAAATAAATTTAACATTAGATGTTCTATATAAACGTCCTGATAATTATCATGAAGTGGAAATGATTATGACGACGGTAGATCTAAGCGATCGAATTGGACTGGAGTCCCGAGCTGATGGTCTCATTAAAATCATTTCAACAAATGGTTTTATACCGGATGATAGTCGAAATCTTGCTTATCAAGCTGCCCAGCTCATTAAGGATACATATGGTGTAGCAGAAGGTGTGACCATCTCCATTGAGAAGGAGATACCGGTAGCTGCCGGCCTTGCCGGTGGCAGCAGCGATGCTGCAGCTACATTAAAAGGATTAAATGAATTATGGCAGTTAAATTTATCGGTCGATACTCTAGCTGAACTAGGGGCTAAAATTGGGTCTGATGTTTCGTTTTGCATTTATGGCGGGACAGCACTGGCAACCGGACGGGGGGAAAAGATTCAAAAATTACCGGCTCCTCCAACTTGCTGGGTCGTTTTGGCGAAGCCCAAAATCGGTGTTTCTACTGCCCAGGTCTATGGCGGGTTAAATATTGAAGGGATAGAACACCCTAATACCAAACAGATGATTCAAGCGATTGAAACAAACGATTATGATTTAATGTGCCAATCACTTGGGAACGTCCTGGAATCTGTTACATTTAAATTGCACCCGGAAGTGATCATGATTAAAGAGCAAATGAAACGCTTCGGAGCGGATGCTGTACTAATGAGCGGAAGTGGCCCGACAGTATTTGGTTTAGTAGATAATGAATCAAGATTAGGAAGAATATATAACGGCTTAAGAGGATTTTGTGATGAGGTTTTTGCGGTTCGTTTATTAGGTGAAAGGAATTCACTTGCTTAAATGCGTATGTTTATGTTACTTTTTCTATAAAATATTCGTGTTTAAAAACTGATTCGAATTGCAATAAATCGGGGGAACTGTCTGCTGTTAGTAGGCAGTTAATTTTACATGTGTAGGAGTGGATCTCGTGAAATGGAAGCGAAGCGAACGTCTTGTTGATATGACGTATTATTTACTTGAGCATCCACATCAGCTAATTCCGCTTACCTTTTTTTCTGAAACATACCAATCTGCCAAATCATCTATCAGTGAGGATCTTTCGATTGTTAAAGAAACGTTTGAAGAAAAGGGAATCGGGTTGTTGATGACAGTACCTGGAGCAGCAGGCGGGGTGAAATATATCCCGAAGATGTCGGAGAACGAAGTGCGGGAGATTATTCAAATCTTGATTTCGGAATTAAGTCAGTCAGATCGTTTGTTGCCGGGTGGTTATTTGTTCATGACGGATTTACTAGGAAATCCTGAACTGATGAATAGAGTCGGCAAAGTATTTGCAAGCATCTATGCTGACCAGCAAATTGACGTTATTATGACGGTGGCAACAAAAGGAATATCGATTGCGCATTCGATCGCGAGACATCTAAACGTGCCTGTTGTTGTAGTGCGCCGTGATAGTAAAGTAACAGAAGGTTCTACAGTAAGTATCAATTATGTATCCGGATCATCACGCCGTATTCAAACAATGGTACTTTCTAAACGCAGTATGAAAGGCGGCCAACGCGTTCTGATTACCGATGACTTTATGAAAGTTGGCGGAACAATGAACGGCATGAAAAACCTGCTTGAAGAGTTTGATTGCCAGCTAGCTGGGATGGCGGTTCTGGTAGAAGCAGAACATGCTGATGAAACATTGGTAGATGATTACTATTCTTTAGTAAAACTTCATGCTGTGAATGAAAAGGATCGTACAATTGCTTTAAGTGAAGGTAATTACTTTTTAAAGGAGAGAAAATAAATGAAAACAGTATCTACAACAAATGCACCAGCCGCAATTGGACCATATGCACAAGGAATCGTAGTAAATGGAATTTTTTATAGTTCAGGACAAATTCCTTTAACCGCTTCCGGCGAATTAGTTGAAGGTGATATCGTTGCCCAAACGAATCAAGTTTTCGAAAACTTGAAAGCAGTTCTGGAAGCAGCAGGAAGCTCGCTGGATAAAGTTGTGAAGACAACGGTTTTCATGGGTGATATGAATGACTTCGCTGCTATGAATGAAACATATGCAAATCATTTCGGTAATCATAAACCGGCTCGTTCAGCAGTAGAAGTTGCTAGATTGCCAAAGGATGTAAAAGTAGAAATTGAAGTAATAGCAGTTGTGGAATAGAATTTTAATGATGGATGCAAAATTAGCATCCATCTTTTTTTACAAAAAAAATATTTATAATTTTTCAAATTTTTGTATAATAAAAGAAGGAAAATTAAAGTTTTTGTAGAATCATATCTTTTAAAGGCATCATAGAAGAGAGGAGTGAAAGAATGGAAGTAACTGACGTAAGATTAAGACGTGTCCAAACTGATGGACGTATGCGAGCGATTGCTTCAATTACATTAGATGACGAATTTGTCGTACATGATATTCGTGTAATTGATGGCAACAATGGATTATTTGTTGCAATGCCAAGTAAACGGACACCAGACGGAGAATTCCGTGATATCGCACACCCTATTAACTCTGATACACGAAATAAACTTCAGGAAGTTGTACTGGCTGCATATCATGCATCTAATGAAGAAGAAGTACTGCAACTTGAAGAAGCAAATGCTTAATACTTAGAATGGTGGGTCTACTCAATATGGGTGGGCTCTTTTTCGTCTTAGAATAAATTTCCAAAGCAGATGTCATTGATTTGTCAAGTCTGGAAACCTTGAAAAAGCAGAGAATTTACTATATAGTCATAAGAGAATATGAACATAAATGGAGGACTCAAAGATCATGACGAACATTTTTGCGGTCATTTTGGCTGCTGGTCAAGGAACTCGCATGAAGTCCAAATTATATAAGGTGCTCCACCCTGTATGTGGAAAGCCAATGGTAGAACATGTTGTAGATAATATTCAATCATTGAATGTTAGTCGAATTGTTACTATTGTTGGACATGGAGCTGAAAAAGTAAAAGAACAGCTTGGTGACAAAAGCGAGTATGTACTTCAGGAACAACAACTTGGTACTGCACATGCAGTGATTCAAGCAGAAAGTATATTGAATGGTCTTGAGGGAACAACATTAGTTGTCTGTGGCGATACACCACTAATTCAGCCAGAAACAATGAAAGCGCTGTATGAACACCATAATAGTCAAAACGCAAAAGCAACAATCCTAACAGCTGTAGCTGGAAATCCAACAGGATATGGCCGAGTGATTCGTGATGCAGATGGTCAGGTTTCACAGATTGTAGAGCAAAAGGATGCTACACCAGAACAGCAGTTGGTAACTGAAATTAATACAGGCACATATTGCTTTGATAACAAAGCCTTATTCGAGGCCCTAAAATTAGTAAGCAATGAAAATGCACAAGGCGAGTATTATTTACCGGATGTCATCGAAATTTTACAAAAACAAGGTGAAATCGTTTCAGCCTATACTTGCAATGATTTTGATGAAACATTGGGAGTAAATGATCGTGTGGCATTAGCGCAAGCAGAAGAAATAATGCGTAACCGTATTAATGAAAAGCATATGCGAAATGGTGTTACAATCATTAATCCATTGACAACGCATATTAGTGCAGATGCACAAATCGGCCGCGACACGGTGATTAAGCCAGGTACGACTATCGAGGGGCAAACAGTCATTGGTGAGGATTGTATTATAGGACCTAATTCTAACATTGTGAATAGTAGAATTAGTGACCGTACTACTGTACAGAATTCTGTTGTAACTGATAGTTATATAGGGGAAGATACAGCCGTTGGTCCATTTGCACATTTACGCCCAGAAACACAATTAGGCAACCATGTGAAAATTGGTAACTTCGTTGAAGTGAAGAAAAGCACTTTAGGGAATGATACAAAAGTTTCGCATTTAAGTTATATCGGTGATGCTGAAGTTGGAAGCAATGTCAATATTGGCTGCGGGTCAATCACCGTGAATTACGATGGTAAAAATAAATTTAAGACAATTATAGAAGATGATGTTTTTGTCGGCTGCAACTCTAACCTAGTAGCACCGGTTAAATTAGGTGCGGGGTCATTTATAGCAGCTGGTTCAACAATCACAAAAGAAGTACCAGCAGATGCAATGGGAATTGCACGTTCAAGACAAGAGAATAAACTAGATTACGCGAAGAAATTAAAATAATTTGTAAAACTATTAGGAGGCCATCATGCCGTTTCAATATGCTGACACAAAATTAAAAATCTTTTCTTTAAACTCTAACTACCCATTGGCACAAGAAATCGCGGAACAAATGGGAGTAGAACTTGGTAAATCATCTGTAAAGCACTTCAGTGATGGAGAAGTTCAAATTAGCATCGAAGAAAGTATCCGTGGTTGTGACGTGTTTATCGTTCAATCTACTTCTGCTCCTGTTAATGAACATTTAATGGAACTATTAATTATGATTGATGCAGTCAAACGTGCTTCTGCTCGTACAATTAATGTCGTAATGCCATACTATGGCTATGCTCGACAAGATCGTAAAGCAAAAGCCCGTGAGCCAATCACAGCAAAACTAGTAGCAAATTTATTGGAAACTGCTGGGGCAAACCGTGTAATTGTATTAGACTTGCATGCTCCACAAATCCAAGGGTTCTTTGATATCCTGATCGACCATTTACAAGCGGTCCCAATTCTATCTACTTACTTTAAGTCTAAAAACCTCAATCCCGATGAAGTAGTGGTTGTTTCTCCTGACCATGGTGGTGTTACACGTGCGCGTAAAATGGCTGAGCGTTTAAAAGCGCCAATTGCTATTATCGACAAACGCCGTCCAAAACCAAATGTGGCTGAAGTGATGAATATCGTAGGTAATATTGAAGGGAAAACTTGTATTCTAATCGATGATATCATTGATACGGCAGGTACAATTACAATTGGTGCGAATGCATTGATAGAAGCAGGAGCGAAAGAAGTTTATGCTTGCTGTTCACACCCTGTTCTGTCTGGCCCGGCAATTGATCGTATTGAAAACTCAGTTATTAAAGAACTTGTAGTAACAAATACAATTCAACTTACCGAAGAAAAAATGTCTCCGAAAGTAAAACAACTTTCAGTAGCAAATTTAATGGCTGAAGCAATTTCTCGCGTATATGAAAACAAATCTGTAAGTACATTATTTGATTAATATATCTAGTTATAAAAGACAAGGCGAACCTATGCCTTGTCTTTTTCAATGTAAGTATTATTAGTTATTAGGTAGAGAATGTCTTAGTGATTCTGTATTAATAGGTGAATCTCTAGCAAAGTAGCCCTAACACGGAATTAATTTATTAAAATTTTCTGAATTGACAATCATTTTAATTTGTCTTACAATCAGATTTGTAAACTATTACACTATGTTTGAAAACCATATCTTTGCAGGGTTTTTAAAAGTAATCACTTAACATATATAAACTTTCCCACAAACATCCTCAATTATAAATAAATAACAGAGCCGTAGAATCATACATACTCACAACTACAAACATAAAAATTCCAATTAACCAGAGCCTTCGTGTCTATTTTATGGAGTTTTCCTAGCATAGGAACTCCTATAAAATAAATAAATTTACAGTAAAGGAGTGTTTCTATAATTAAGTAATTTCAAAATGAAATATAGTACAAGCCAAAAACAAACTAGTTTTTAGCAGCTGCTAGGCAGCAAAAAAATTAAGGAGGGTTATATGGGAAAAGTAAAAACAGGATTATTTATTGTAATTGTATTTTTAATAGTTGCAGCTGGAGCTGCTAACAATGAGGTTTTTGCTGCAAAAAAAGACGATGTACAAACCTTTGATGGACTTGTAATCGGAAATCCTATTATCACGAAAGTAGGAAGTAAAGAAGTAGTTTCAGTTGAATTGTTAACACAAGGAACTCGAATGAACCTTCTAACACAGCCTATTGATAGCAGTGACGCTGACAAAGTAACAGTAAATCTTGCAAAAGGGAATCTGGTAGACTATAAGTTGCATAAGAGTGTTCTAGTTATTCCCGAAGACCCTTCAGAAACATTCAATAAGGTTCTGGCAAAAGGTACATCTACTGATGCCCAGTTTGACACTATGAAGTATGGTCCGGAGCTTTCCCCAATAAATGGTGAGGCGGGCAATATGGTCGCTGCAGGCTGGGTATATAATAAAACAAAAAATACGATAACTGTCGGGGATGGGAGAATCTTAACTGAAGATATTAGTGGCAGGCCATTACCGGAACCAATAAAACGCTATGAAGAAACATATCGTATAGACAAAAATGTATCCGTTTACAATATCAACACAGAAAACTACGCGAACTCTGCGGTCTCTGAATTTGAGACCATACCTGTTACTGCCGACTATAACTATTCCACAACACACAGACAAGCAGTATACGTTGTATTTGATCGAAACTATGAACAATCCAATGCTGCAAAGGTAACTTCCATCTACTATTTTACGCCACAGTCAACTTCTGATGGAAAACCTGTCTGGGATGTTCCTTCCATGAGTTATTTACTGAAAGACAAAGGCGTTGATCCGATTTCAGGGGAGCGCTACGATAAAATTAGAGGAAACAAGCCTACTGTATCTCCGTATGCCAGCAGTACTGAACCTTTTGAAATTGTAGAAGATACGTTCTATTATGTTGGCGATAATGAAGTGTCAGCCTATTTATTCAACGCAGATATGGGAACGAAAAAGAAATCGGATGACCGGCTGATTTTGTTTGATGGTGGTTGGCCATACAGTGGTTATCAATACTGGAAGAACATAGAGGCTGTCGGCTATGATCCACGCGAAATAACGGATATTATGCTAACACACGGCCACCTTGATCACTATGGAACAACGGTAGAATTAATCGAGATGATTGAAAATGCTGGTGGCTCTGTTACTCTATATGGTGCATATGAAGAGGCTTACGGCATTCAGAAAGATGCAATGGGGAACATTTGGAATATCGAGGGAGCCCTGCCTGAAGAAGAAACAGAAATTAGAAATAAAATAGAACCGTATATTTATGACGAATACATGGATTTCGGAAATGTCCAACTTTTAATAGCTCATACACCGGGACATACACCAGGAACGACATCGGCTATATTTAAGCTGAAAAATCCAGAGAATGGTGAATGGGTAAGCTTTGGGTACATGGGTGGATATGGTTTTAATGGACTATACACACCAACTGAAGAGAATGGATATTTGAGGCTCGGTTTCCAGTATGGACTTGCTTGGCTACAACAAAAGTTTGATGTAGATTATGTAGCGCCTCAACATACAAACCAATATCCGATAATTGAGATCTACCAAGCGCTGAAGGCCTACAACAATGACCCAGCGAACGCGAAACAACAGTTGACGATGCTCGATGCTTTGGCAAAGGATGAATTTGTTAATTTTCTGGAGAAAAGATACTCCGTTGCGACTAATGCCTTAAGCGATCTTTCCAATCCGAATTATGAGAGTATTGAAAACCATGGACCATTTAAGCCAGGCAGGGAAAACGGCCTTACAGATGTAACAGCAACATTGGTAGATGGTGGAAAGATCATTCAAGGGTTCGATAGCTATCAAAATGTAAACGAAGAGATCCCACTATTAGAAAATGGCATAAAGATTGAAATAGATTCGTACACACATGATCCAGATGGATGGTATGTTCAATTCGAAATCGATGTACATGATCGCTACCAAGGTTATTTACCAGATAACGGTCCGGTCGAATCAATTCGACTTGCAAAAGGCACACCGGAAATCTTGCGAACACAAAGATTAAGCTCAAAAGAAGAAGCTGAGGCAATCTTAAACGCTGTTCAGCAGGGAGAAACTTATACGATTAGTCTAACAAAAGCGAGCGCAATCATCGTTCCTGAAAATGTAATCAATACATTTAGAAGTGCCCAATAAGGCAGAAAAAGAGAGTTCAACCAGGTAAAGTTTTTAAGGGCCATATTATGGTCCTTTTTTATTTTGTATGATTTCCTCAAAAATGATCTCTTTATTTGTTTAATGTAAGCAGCTTACATAGTATGTTCTTCTTCTGGTAAAGACCAATTTTAAATCTTTGCATAAACGAGAAGAGGCCATTATTAATCCCAAGATAACCCTTTTAGCTAAATTTTTGTCCGGGAAAGTTTAGGATTCCACAAATAAAGGAATAATAAGAAAGGATGGTCAGAACTTTGAAAGGGGTTTTAATTATGGATATTATTTTAGAAGCAAAACCTAGAGAAATAGGAGCTCAATCTACTCTAACAAAACTTCGCAACGAGGGACAGTTACCTGGAGTCATTTATGGATATAACGTTGATAATAAACCAGTAACACTTGATTACAAAGAAATGGCTAAAGCAGTACAAAAATATGGTCGTACAAGTGTATTTAAAATTGATTTAGAAGGCAAGCAAATCAATGCCGTCCTAACCGATGTACAAAGATGCGCACTAAAAGGAAATGTAAAACATGTAGATTTGCTATCTATTAATATGGCTGAGGAATTAGAAGTAGAAGTTCCGGTTACTGTAATCGGAGAGTCATCTGGCGTAAAAGAGGGCGGCGTCTTAATGCAGCCTGTTCGTGAATTGAAAATTAAAGTAAAACCGTCGGATATCCCGGATTCAATTGAAGTCGATGCATCAAATGTCGGGATGAATGAATCCATCTCTGTAGCGGAAATCAGAAATACGGTTCCATATGAAATCCTGAATGCAGATGAGGATACACTTGTTTCTGTTACTCCACCGGTTGTCGTAAATGATGATACGGCTGGACAAGGGGATGATGAAGTCCAAGACATTAAGGCGACTGAGGCACCAGAATCACAAAGCTAATAGTCCAAAATGTATGAGTCAACTGCTCATACATTTTTATTTTTTATAAGGAAATGCATGGAAATCTTAATTGTTAATAAAAAGGGGGTAATTCCATTCTGCATAGGGTAACCTACTAAGTGGGCGTCAATACTATAAAAGTGATAGTATGATGAATATCACCATTATATCTTTTATAATATTATTTGAAATTAAAAGGTAATTTTGTTTTTATGAAGTAATACATACATAGAAAAACTAGTTTTTTTTCTTTCAATCCAGGCTATGTTAAAATATTTACGATTAGAAAAAAAGGATGGTATTCATGAAGTTAATAATTGGATTGGGAAATCCCGGGAAGCAATATGACTATACACGCCACAATATAGGCTTTGAATGTATTGATGCATTATCCAAGAAATGGGATGCACCATTGAATCAAATGAAGTTTAATGGAATGTACGCTACCGTTCATCGACCTGAAGGAAAAGTAATTTTATTAAAACCTTTAACATATATGAATTTATCAGGCGAATCTGTCCGTCCGTTGATGGATTACTTTGGTATTGGAATAGAAGATATTATTGTCATTTATGACGATCTGGACTTAGAAACAGGGAAGTTGCGGTTGCGCCAAAAGGGAAGTGCTGGTGGACACAATGGAATTAAATCCCTGATCCAGCATCTAGGTACACAGGAATTTAATCGTATTCGAGTGGGCATTAGCCGACCTCCTGCTGGAATGAAGGTAACGGATTATGTATTAGCTAAATTTACAAAAGAAGATGGTCCAGCCATCGAGCAGGCTATTGAAAAAACAGTTTCTGCAATTGAGGCATCTTTATCTAATAAATTTTTAGACGTGATGTCACAATTTAACTCTATTCAGCAAAAGTAATTTCCTTACTATAGCTATATAAGCGTGGCGAGTGAAAAAGTAAATAACTTTATGAAAGTACTAACAATGCTGAATAAAGTTAAAGCCTTCGGCGGACTGCACAGATTTTAAAAGGTAATTTTTCGAGCAAACTCGAAAAAATCAGGCCCCACATGTTTTGACTGCGACGAAAGCTTGCGGCAGTCGCAAATACGAAAGCTCGTATTTGATTGGTGCATAAATAGGCAAAATTAGGTCAATACTTTGAGTATAACAAAGCGTTTGCTTACATACTCGAGGGGGAGGACGATCAGGATGCCTGTTAAATATCGTTGCCGACATTGTGAAACGGAAATTGGGACATTGCCTTTTGATGCGGATGACACGATTCGTAAATTGCATTTATTTGAAGTTGGGGAAGTTGACGACTATATCGAGAAAAATGAACGCGGTGATACAACCGTACATTGTATTTGTGAACATTGCGAAGACTCACTGAGGCAATTTCCCGATTATTATGCACTCAAAAAGTGGTTGCAGTAATAGGATCGCTTTCGCTGTCTAACTCGTTTAAATATTAGAGTAGCCAGCAATTATGTTAAAAGACATCTCCAATATTGGCCATTGTGCGAAAGAGTGGGCGACTTGAGAAAACAGTCTCCCGCTTTTTGTACTTTGTTTCTCTGAAATAATGAAAGAAAATAATTCATATCAAATAGGACGAACTACATAAATAGGAATGAAGGAAGGGGGTTTATGAATGAATGTCATTCATCAATTATTCTCTCAAGATAAACATATAAATACATTCATCCAGCAAATTGGTGAAAAGAATTATGATTCACAGCTTATTACTGGTTTGACGGGTAGTGCTCGACCGGCATTTATCCAGACTATATTCGAGAACCTAAAAAAGCCGCTTTATATTTTATCGCCGAATCTTTTGCAAGCCCAGAAATTAGTAGATGATTTATCATCCCTGGTAGGAGAAGATATTGTTCATTATTACCCGGCAGATGAGTTTATAGCCGCCGACATGACAATTGCCTCACCGGAATCTAGGGCTGCGCGAATTGCTACATTGGATCATTTGGCTAAAAAAGAGAAAGCCATTTATGTAATCCCGATTGCGGGAATGCGCAAAATAATGACATCTCCTGAACAGTGGAAAGGCTACTTTTTAAAAGCAACGATTGGAAAAGATATCAATATCGAAGAATGGTTGCTTCACTTAGTGACGATGGGATACACAAGAAGTCAGATGGTCACAACACCTGGTGAGTTTGCGTTGCGTGGGGGAATTCTCGATATCTACCCACCGTATGCAGAGTCACCTATTCGAATTGAACTTTTTGATACTGAAATCGATTCCATTCGTACCTTCTCGGCAGATGACCAACGCTCCATCGAAAAACTGGATGCTGTGGAAATATTGCCGGCTTCGGAAATCTTATTGACGAAGGACCAACGTCTACTATTGGCACAAAAACTGGAAACAGCTCTTGCCAAAAGCTTGAAGAAAATCAAAAAACAAGAAACTCAAGAAATACTGTATCAAAATATCCAGCATGATATTGAACTTTTAAATCAGGGAAGTATACCTAACCATGTAACAAAGTATGGGTCTCTTCTCTATGACAATTTATCCTACTTAGGTGATTACTTTGATGAAGACGGAATTGTCCTTTTCGATGAACTAGGCCGAATTCAAGAAGTAATGGATGCTTGGGAGCGCGAAGAAGAGGACTGGTTTATCTCATTGATAGAAGAAGGGAAAATCGTACACGATGTAAAACCTTCTTTCTCATTTAAAGAAATCAACTCCATGCTGGAACACCAAAAACTCTATTTTGCTCTTTTTGCACGCACTTTTTCCGGCGTTCAATTTAAGAAAACAACGAATTTTTCTTGTAAACCCATGCAGCAATTCCACGGTCAGATTGCCCTTTTGCAAAATGAAGTGGAAAGATGGATGCAGGAGAATTTTACGGTACTCTTTATGGCCGATGGAAAAGAACGGGTCAAAAAACTCCAAAGTATGCTGGAGGAGTATGGGATTCATAGTTTAATAGGAAACCCTGAAGCTGCGGGAATCTATATCGTGGATGGCCAACTGGCTTCAGGTTTCGAACTGCCGCTGCAGCGAATTGCGGTTGTGACAGACGACGAATTATTTAAGCAGCAGCCAAAAAGAAAAACACGCCGTCCACAAAAAATGTCCAATGCCGAACGCATCAAGAGTTATACAGAAATTAATCCCGGTGATTATGTCGTACATATTCATCATGGGATAGGAAGATATATCGGAATTGAAACACTGGAAGTCAACGGTACACATAAGGATTATCTTCATATTAAGTACCGTGCGGATGATAAGTTATTTGTTCCTGTTGAGCAAATTGATTTGATTCAGAAATATGTAGCTTCTGAAGGAAAAGAACCCAAACTTCATAAACTTGGCGGAGCGGAATGGAAAAAGGCGAAAGCCAAAGTTTCGTCAGCCATTAATGATATAGCAGATGATTTAATCAAGCTTTATGCCAAACGAGAAGCGGAAAAAGGGTATGCCTTCGCTCCTGATACAGATGAGCAGCGTGCATTTGAAAGTGCTTTCCCATATGAAGAAACCGAGGACCAGCTGCGTTCGATCATCGAAGTAAAGCATGATATGGAACGGGAACGCCCAATGGATCGCCTTGTTTGTGGGGATGTAGGTTATGGAAAAACGGAAGTTGCGATTCGTGCGGCTTTTAAAGCCATAATGGATGGCAAACAAGTTGCTTTTCTTGTACCAACAACCATATTGGCGCAACAGCATTTTGAAACGATTCAAGAGCGTTTTGAGGGTCATGCCATTAATGTCGGATTATTAAGTCGCTTCCGTACCAAAAAACAACAAACAGAAACGATCAAAGGATTGAAAGAGGGAACTGTCGATATAGTGGTTGGTACACATCGCATTCTATCGAAAGATCTGATCTTCCGTGATTTAGGATTACTGATTGTCGATGAGGAACAACGATTTGGTGTAACGCATAAAGAAAAAATTAAACAATTAAAAACCAATGTAGATGTGCTAACTTTAACCGCTACTCCAATTCCACGTACATTACATATGTCGATGGTAGGGGTAAGGGATTTATCGGTTATTGAAACACCCCCACAAAATCGATTCCCTGTACAAACGTATGTTATGGAGTATAGTGGGGCACTTGTGCGTGAAGCCATAGAGAGAGAAATGGCCCGTGGCGGACAAACATTTTATCTTTATAATCGTGTAGAGGACATGACAAGAAAAGTAGAAGAAATTCAAATGCTTGTTCCGGATGCACGTGTTGGCTATGCGCATGGGAAGATGACCGAATCTCAATTGGAATCCATCATTTTAAGCTTCCTGGACGGAGAATATGATGTGCTTGTTACGACAACCATCATTGAAACGGGTGTTGATATTCCAAATGTGAATACCTTAATTGTCCATGATGCAGATCGTATGGGGTTATCCCAGCTCTATCAGCTGCGCGGTCGTGTTGGTCGTTCAAATCGTATTGCGTATGCTTATTTCATGTATCAGAGAGATAAAGTATTAACAGATGTGGCAGAACAGCGACTTCAAACAATCAAGGAGTTTACGGAACTCGGCTCCGGGTTCAAAATTGCTATGCGGGATTTATCGATTCGTGGTGCTGGTAACCTTTTAGGTGCACAACAGCATGGCTTTATTGACTCGGTTGGGTTTGACCTGTATTCACAAATGCTTGAAGAAGCGATTGAAGAGCGCAGGACGGGTGTTATTAAAGAGGAAAAACCCGATGTCGAGATTATACTTCAAACAGATGCCTATATTCCGGATGCATATATACCAGATGGCTATCAAAAAATCCAAATGTATAAACGCATTAAATCGATGGAACGTGTGGAAGATTTTAATGAAATTTGGGATGAGTTAGTGGACCGCTTTGGCGATTTGCCGGTTGAAACCGAAAAACTGCTGCGCATTGCCCGAGTAAAAGTATGGGCGTTGGAAGCGGGCATCACAGCGATCAAGGAAAAACAAAAAGTAATCTCCATTTACTTGTCAGAAGAAGGTACAGCCAATGTGGATGGCAGTGTGATTGTATCAGAATCCATGAAATTTGACCGTGCAGTTGGATTTTTAATGGATGGGGCAAAATTAACACTAACAATAGAAGAGAAAAAATGCGGCAAGATTCCTCCTTTTGAAGTGCTTGAACAATTGGTTGAAATTGTTGCCAAAGCCAAAAAGCAATAACAAGACTTTCGTACAGATGTACTTTAATGAATATTAGCATAATAATTTACTTTTGTTGCCCGACTTTAGAATTTAAACCTCTTCATACACTTTCTGCATACATTGACCAATTCTTAACCATACTATCAATGTGAATGAAAATTGATTCTGAAAGAGAGGCAGCAAAGATGAAAGCAACAGGAATTGTCCGTCGTATAGACGATTTAGGTCGCGTTGTTATTCCTAAGGAAATTCGCAGAACGATGCGTATTCGTGAAGGCGATCCATTAGAGATTTATACGGACCGTGAAGGTGAAGTTATCTTAAAAAAATATTCCCCAATAAATGACTTAGGTGAGTTTGCAAAAGAGTATGTTGAATCACTCTATGAAACGGTTGGTACGCCAGCTCTAATTAGTGACCGAGATGAAATGATTGCAATCGCTGGTCTAGCGAAGAAAGAATATGCCAATCGTCGTCTATCCGTGTTTGCCGAAGAGTTCATGAAGCAACGCTCTATTGTATTGGAGAAAAATGAATCAACAATAGAACTTGTACCGGGCCAGTTTGAACAAGTGAAATCTTATTGTGTAGCGCCAATTATTACAAACGGTGATGCAATCGGAGCGGTATATTTAATATCAAAGGTTCATGTCATTAGTGAAGTTGAATTAAAAGCAGCTGAAACAGCAGCCAATTTCTTGGCAAAGCAAATGGAAAACTAAATTGCGAAAAAACGTCTCTATTCAAAGGAGGCGTTTTTTGTTTATCAATGATTACTCCAATTATAAGAATAGTAAAGAGATGTGGAGATTTTTTTGAAGAACTAAGCACACAAGCCTTATTTAGGCTAACATCTATTCTTACATAAAATCATCTGAAAGGAGCCTATCTCTGAAGTCGAGCGCTCCTGGTATTTCGTGGTATACTATTGGCATTGTTATGAGGGATAGGGTGAAAATGGCAGATAATTTTGGAATGAAAGAATATATGAAGGGTGCACTACTATTAACGATGGCCGCCTTATTGGTAAAAGTGTTAAGTGCCGTTTACCGGGTGCCCTTTCAGAATTTAGTAGGAGACCAAGGTTTTTATATATATCAACAGGTATATCCGTTTATTTCCTTTTTTGTTGTTTGGACATCCGGTGGGTTTGCGGTCGCCATTTCTAAAATGCTGGCTGATGCACAGAACATGACGGATGCTGAGCAAAGAAAAAATATAATTAAGCGCACAGTTTTTCAGTATCTGACATTATTATCCGTAATTTTCTTTTGTATTTTATTTTTCGGAGCTGAATTGCTCGCACATATCATGGGTGATGCACAACTATCCACAATTTTAAGGACGGGTTCTTTTGTAACGCTTTTTATGCCACTAGTAGCCTTAATGAAAGGGCACTTCCAGGCGAAAGCTGAAATGACGCCTGTTGCTTATGCACAGGTGATTGAACAGTTTGTTCGTGTGGCTATTATATTGATAGGTGCAATTTTTATTATGACAACATCCAAGTCATTATATGCAGCCGGCAATGCAGCAGTCATTGGTACAGTAATTGGAGAAATAGCGGGAGTCATTCTATTGCTTTATTTTTCAAAAAGAGTAAAGGTGATACCAGGGAAAGTTAGTAGTAGTATAGGGCCGAAATGGCCAATCATAAAAGAAGTGACAATCCTGAGCTTAAGTGTAAGTATGAGTAGCTTACTGCTTTTATGCTTTCAGTTAATTGATTCATTTACTGTATTCTCACTACTGCTGGATAATGGAGTAGCAGAAATTCAAGCGATGAAAATAAAGGGAATCTATGATCGTGGTCAGCCCTTAGTACAGCTGGGCGTTATTATTGCTTCCTCACTTTCACTTGCGATTGTTCCTTTAGTAGCTTATCAGTCAAGAAAAATAGGGGGACGGGGAGCAGCTCCATTTATTCAATTGACCTATCGTGTGTCGTTGCTCTTAGGAGTTGCAGCTTCAATTGGGTTGGTGATTGTCATGCCTTACGTAAATGAGATGCTTTTTGAGACAAACAGTCTATCAGCTGTGCTAATGATCTATGTGCTACAAATTATTCCGTTATCGATTATATTAACATTTACGGCCATCCTACAAGGAATGAATAGGCTGAAAATCCCGGCGTTAATATTACTGGTAGGGATTATCCTGAAGTTTATTGGAAATCATCTGTTTATTCCTAACCTGGATGTAATGGGAGCTGCTATTGCAAGCAATATCGGATTGTATGTCTGTGCAGGAGCTCTGATGATTTATTTAAAAAGAGTGTTGAAGTTGAAACTGGCAAAACGGGACTTCTACATAAAACTATGTCTTGCGAGCGGAAGTATGATCTTGACGGTAATGATGATGGAGAGGATTCTTCAAATGGCTATCGGCTCATTTTCAGGGCGAATCGGTGCGGTTTTCTTGGGAGGCAACCTAATAGTAATTGGGGCTGTTATTTATTTAACTATTGTTGCCAAAACAAGAATGCTCGCAGAGAAAGAATGGTTCTTAGTGCCTTTTGGACGTAGAATGGCAGCTTTCCAGCTATTACTAAATAAAAAGAAGTAGGTGAACATATGCACAAGTTAACAGTTATTGGCCTAGGGGCGGCAGAACTTAGTCAACTGCAAATGGGCGTATATAAAAAACTTAAATCAGCACGGAAAATCTATGTTCGAACAATGGACCACCCTGTTATCAGGGAGTTGCAGGAGGAAGGCATTGTATTCGAAAGTTTTGATGCTGTTTACGAAAAACATAGTACATTTCAACCAGTCTATGAAGAAATAACAACAAAACTGGTAGAAGCTGCGGTACTGGAACCTGTTATGTATGCAGTTCCGGGACATCCATTAGTTGCTGAACAAACTGTCCAGCTTTTGATCAATGAGGAAAAGGAAGGGAAAATCGACTTGAAAATCGAGGGGGGTCAAAGCTTTCTGGACCCAATTTTCGGTGCCCTTAAAATTGATCCAATCGAAGGATTCCAATTGTTGGACGGGACAAGTTTTTCTATTCATGATGTCAACATGCATGGACATGTATTAATAGCGCAGGTATACGACGCTTTCAGTGCATCGGAAGTCAAGCTTTCATTAATGGAAAAATACCGGGATGATTACCCAGTCACGATTGTAACAGCAGCAGGGTCTTCCTTGGAACGTTTAACGACCGTTCCTTTATATGAGCTGGACCAATCAGTGGACATAAATAATCTAACAACAATCTATGTACCGCCAGTCCAGAGTGACTTGGATGCCCTGCGTGATTGGACTACGTTTAGACGAATTATTGCCACTTTAAGGGGACCAAATGGCTGTCCATGGGATCAAAAGCAAACACATGAAAGTCTAAAAAAATACCTTTTGGAAGAAGCCCACGAATTTTTGGCGGCAATCGATGCTGAAGATGATTTTGGAATGGTGGAAGAATTGGGAGATGTACTGCTGCAAGTCTTCCTGCATGCCCAGATTGGCGAGGATAATGGGTACTTTAACCTGGAGGAAGTGCTGGCTTCAATCAGTGAGAAGATGATCCGCAGACATCCTCATGTTTTTGGTGATGTATCGGTTCAGGATGCTGATGAGGTAGTGGTAAATTGGGATGCAATCAAACAACAGGAAAAAGGGGAACAAACAGGCTCGTTATTAAAAGAAGAGTACAGAGCAACGTCTTCTCTTTTGACTTCTTTTAATTATCAAAAGAAAGCCGCTTCTGTAGGCTTCGATTGGCCAAACGCAGAGGGGGCATGGGAGAAATTTTCGGAGGAATGGAACGAGTTTAAAGAAGAAGTATCAAAGGGAACTTCAGCAACTCGTTTAGATGAATTCGGGGATGTTTTATTTACTTTAGTCAATATTGCGCGATTTTACAAAATTTCACCAGAAGAAGCGATGATTCATGCGAACGAAAAGTTTGCCCGCAGATTTCAATTTGTGGAAAGTAAGGTAAAGGATAGTGGGCTTGCCTTTAGTGAATTTACTTTAGAGCAATTAGACGCATTCTGGAATGAGGCAAAAGTATTGGAGAAAAGGGAGAACGAATAAATGCGAATAGATAAATTCTTGAAAGTTTCCAGATTGATTAAAAGACGTACGCTGGCAAAAGAAGTAGCAGATCAGGGTAGAATTACGATTAACGGAAAAGTGGCAAAGGCTGGTTCTGCTGTAAAAGTAGGAGATGAGCTTGCAATCCGTTTCGGACAGAAAGTAGTAACAGCGCGTGTAGAAGATTTGCGAGAAAATGTACGTAAAGAAGAAGCGATGAATATGTTTACAATTCTAAAAGAAGAAAAGCTTGATAAAATCGAACCTCAATTTATTGATGATGAAGAATAGAGAGCAGAACATCTTAACAGAATCTAATTATGAGAAATAAAAATAGTAAATTTCTAGAGCATGGCAGCAAAATTGTTGTCATGCTTCTTTTAGTTTCAGCATAAAGTGAACAGAACAAACACAAAGAAGCGAAGGAGGAACGATATGACGCTACATCAAGAAAGTAATCGTTACACTATGACATCTGGTGACCATCTTGTGACAGTGCGCAATCGAAAAAGAATGGACATGACTTCTGTAAAGGAAATTGAGCGTTTTGACCAAGAAGAGTTTTATATTCGAACAGCTCAAGGCCATTTACTAATCCGTGGTGAGGAATTACGTATTGTCCATTTAGACGTCGATAAAGGGTTGTTGACATTGGAAGGAAATGTAAAACTAGTACAATATGATGACGAAGATTCAGGGTTATCAAAAGGCTTCCTCCATAAATTATTTGGATGACCATAAATGAACAGGTTGTAAGTATATTGATCATGGCGCTTAGTGGTTTACTGATTGGTGCAATTATTGATTGTACACGTTTCTCACTAAGTGCCTTAAGTCAAAAATCAATCTTAAGAAGAATGGGATATGGAGTAGAGCTAATCGTTTGGGCACTTTTAGGTGCCCTGACATTTTATATTTTATTTACTATTAAGGGTGGAGAATGGCGTTTAGTTGACCCATTAGCGCAAATATTGGGTATCTTCTTGTATGAAGCTGTGTTTCAACCGTATTTCCGTTTTTTTGGACGAGTATTTATTTTCCTTATAATTAAGCCTATTATCGGCATTATTAAATTGATAAAAAATATTATTGTAGGTACTTTCAAACTGGTGATTCGTATTATTTTGATTATCTTCCTACCATTTCGCAAAATATATAATAAATTCCTTAAAAAGCATTTTCGAAAATTTTATACAAAAGTTAGAAGGACAATCTTTAAAAAAAGTTGAAATAGAAGTATAATAGAATGTACAGACTTTTGGAGGTGACGGATATGGCAGAGCGTCAGAAAAAACAACTTAATAATGTTCGAGCGCTTGAAAATGACTATGTCCGATCAACTGAAACACATACACAGTATACAAGAAAGCAAAAGGTGAGAACCCGTAGAAGGCTGCTCGTCTTCGGATTACTGGCTTCGATTGTTCTTGTTTTTTTAATAAGTACATCCTTAACACAAACCAAACGACTAGCTGAAAAAGAACAGCAAAAAGAAGAAGTAGCAGCAAAACTCGGCGAAGTAAAAGAACAGCAAGACATGTTAAACTTACAAATAACAAAACTTGAAGATGATGAGTATATTGCAAAATTAGCTCGTAAAGAGTATTTTTTATCAGATGATGGAGAAATTATATTTACGATTCCGGATGATGAGGAAAAAGTTGGAGGCTCTGATAGCAATTCCAACTAATACCATAAAAAAATGACAAATAATCTTGTAGGTTTAATACAAAAAGTGTTTTTCGAGTGATAGAAAAAGAGTTGTCTTGTTGACACTCTTTTTTTGTTGGCTATAATAAAAGATAAACGTGAATCAATTCATGCACGTTACACTAAATTTGATTACTGGCTTCTAAGAGCCGCTTAAATTTTAAGGAGGAGCATTTTTTTTATGTCAATTGAAGTAGGCAGCAAAGTACAAGGTAAAGTAACAGGAATCACAAATTTTGGAGCATTCGTTGAGCTGCCAGATGGCAAAACGGGCCTAGTTCACATTAGTGAAGTTGCAGACAACTATGTCAAAGACATCAACGAACATCTTAAAGTTGGAGATGTTGTTGAAGTTAAAGTGATGAATGTTGAAGCGGATGGTAAGATCGGTTTATCAATCCGTAAAGCAAAGCCTCAACCAGAAAGACCGGAACGTCCTGAACGTCCTCATCGTCCACGTCGTGATAACAACCGTTCTAATGATCGAAATGGTCAAACAAAAGAAAACTTTGAGCAAAAAATGGCACGATTCCTAAAAGATAGTGACGAACGTCTTGCAACTTTAAAACGTGCAACTGAGTCAAAACGCGGTGGCCGTGGAGCTAGAAGAGGGTAGTTTGCTGTCTGTTTTAAAGCGTAGAAAAAGTGTTATATAGATAAAGGCTGTTTGTGGGAAACATCTCACAAACAGCTTTTTTGTTTGTGGAGTACTATAAGAATTCTCGAAAGATACATTAGTAAAGGAGATTATAAGTTACCATACAGAATGTCTAAATGAAAGCTGCAACCTAACACGTAAGTTTTGGCAAGGTATCCAGAAGTTTATAAAGCACTACACGAATGTTGGCGGGCCTTACACAAAGCTGTTGTATAAACGCCACATCGTGTGGCAATGGCAGCATGAGCAACATCGTGCTTGCCTCAAAGACAAGTCGTAGAGACAACAAGTTGGCTCTGCGGCTTGTGTGCTAAGCCCCTTACCCAAGGTACTCTATATTAGAATCTTTTAGTGACATAAGATTCCCAGAAAGCTCTAATGAATACGATGCTCCCTTTTATCTCCCTTTTTCGCTTAAAAGGAGTTTCGTTACCCCGAATATACCGATGCCACAAAGGATTAAACCTACTATCAGCATAAAAAGTTGGAGGCCAACAGGGATTGTTAAAATGATACCTAAAACGACTAAAATCGAGCCAGTCGAACATAAAAGCGCAAGTATGCTGAAGCTATTGAACATGATAAATTGCCTCCGAAATTCTATTATATAATCTATAGTTCCAGTTTATCCTTCACAACCCTTGAAATAAAGTAGTCTCCCCCAACTTTCTAAGAACTTGCACCATGTATTTCGTATTGTTGTCTTATCGGACATTACGTCGAACGATTTTATTCTATTATTTCACTACTAGACAAATTTTATGGAAACTCTTTTATATAATAGGCGCTAACACTATTAATTAAGGGGCTGTAGAAAATGGCAAATATTGGAATGATCAATGAAAAGACGTCGGCGCTAACTTTCTTTAAAGGCTTTGCTCTTAAGAAATCAAGTTTCTTGATACACATTTTCTTTTTGTTATTGGCGTTGTTTCTATCCAGGGCAGTAATGTTTGAAGCGGCCGTTCCGTTTTTATTGCCTCTATGGGCTATAGTCAAACAAAGATACGAAAATGAGAAATGGGCAGTACTAGTTGGAGGTTTAATAGGGGCGTTTACTTTAAGTTTGGGACAAGCATTTATTTTGGGTTTGCAGCTTGTGCTGTATGAAGCAATTACCCGATTTAAGTTTTGGAAATTGCCAATAGGCATTTCTGTTAGTTTGGCCATCTTTTTTGGACAATTTCTCTGGCAAGGTATCTTGCACATGGGAATACCGCCATTAATCGTACAGCTTTACATTTATTATGAAGTCATTTTGGCATTCTTGATGACCATTTTTGTGAATCTCTTTTTAGTGCACCCTCACCGATTCTGGGCTGCTGGCTGGAGTTATGAGCGGGTAGGGGCAGGGCTTGTTATTTTGGCGATGGTGCTGACAGGTGTGCAATCCGTAGTAGTTTCCTATTTTGGTTTGTATCCGTTTTTGCTGCATCTGGCCATTTGTATTGCAGCCATAACAGGAGGAGTTCCTATCGCAGCGATGGTAGCTACTATAGTCGGGGCCTTGGTTGGCATAGCAAAATTATCTTTTACCGGAATGATTTCTGTTTATGCCATGACAGGTGTTGTAGCCGGGTTATTTAGCAAGGTAGGGCGTTTTGGGGTTGTTTTGGGAAGTATGGTTCCAAGTGTATTCTTTTTCTTTTACGATGCAACGCTTCCCCTGGATACAGTGTATTTTGTGTCAATTGCTATTGCGGGGATTATTTTCTTGGCATTACCAAAGAGCATGACAACATTTCTTTATGATGCAATTCATCCAAAACGGGATGAAGTCTTGCTTCAACGGCAGCAATGGTTGACAGAACATACAACGGATAAATTGGAGTCCTTTCAAAACTTTGTTTTATTTATGAAGGAGTTGGTATTCGACCGATTTACTTCGACGGAAACAGTAAATGAGCCCAGCAAGGTTGAACCTTGTGCAACGTGCTTAAGTTGTTTTCGATATGATAGCTGTTGGGGTGCAAGAAATACCATGGAACCCCTTATCGAAGATTGGTTTGTGGCGAGGGCAGGCGTGAAGGAATCGGAGCAGATCCGGGCTGAGAAACGTATAAAAGCACAGTGTGTGAAATCAACAAGATTGTTGGAAGAGTTGGATCATCAACTCTATACTGACAAGATGAATGGTCAATTCTACCATGGCAAAAAAATGATTGCCCTCCAGCTTCGAGATCTAAGCAACCATTTAAATAAATTAATGGAGGATATGAGAGACGAGACGCTTTCTTTTAAAACCATCGAGGAGGAACTTGAGCAGCAATTTAAACGAGCTCAGGTGCATTGTTTTCAAATTGATGTTCTAAATAATACAGTAGGAGAACGAGTTGTTATTTGTTCGTTTGCACAAAAGAACCGGACACACGAGGATCAATATATGCTTTGTGAACGAATTGTTTTACCCATTCTATATGATGTCTTTGCAGAGCCATTTCAAGTGGAGAAGATTTCGGATCAAAAAAATCCATTTGCCCATGTACAAATACGTTTTCGCTCAGCAGTTCGCTATGAAATAGAGTATGATATATACAGTAGAGCAAAAAATTCAGCCTGGGTTTCTGGAGACACCCATGCAATTTTCCATATCCACCCCGGGCTTGTTGCCGTTATGTTATCGGACGGTATGGGCCAAAGCCGCGAAGCGCAGCGTGAAAGCCGCCGATTGGTGCGTTTAATGAGAGAATGCTTAAGCTATAATATGAATCCGGAAACAGCGATGCACACTTTACACTATGTTATGTCTCTAAATCGGGAAGTAGACATGTACGCAACGATAGATTTTGCATTGGTTGATCTGCAAAAGGGCTCTCTTTGGTCATGGAAGGCCGGAAGCATGTCGACATATATATTACGCGGTGAAAAATTACTAAAAGTAGATGGGGCAGCAGCTCCTGTAGGATTCATGCCCGTATTTTCAATTGAGACTGAAAAAGTGAATTTGCTTGCAGATGATTTTGTTGTCATGGTTTCCGATGGTGTCTTCTCGAGTGAGTTTGATTGGGAAGAACAAGAGAGATATTTGGTAAAACTATTAAAGGCGCGCATCCAAAATGATATGCCGATTGAAGTAATCTTATATGATGTGATGGAGCAATTTGGGGAAGCTTATCCGGTTGATGATGATTGTACCGTTATTATGTTTACAGTGAATCATGTAGTCCCGAAATGGGCTGTTTTTAGTCCTTTAAGCAAAGAAATCTCATAATTGATATTGAAATACTGAGGTGAGAAGATGTGTCATTAGAATTAAAAGTGCAAAAGTTTATTTCAGAACAACATCTAGTGGAAAAAGGCGACCGTCTTCTCATTGCATGCTCCGGCGGCATGGACTCCATGGGATTAGTACATTTTTTCAAGAAGTTTCAACATATTTTTGAAATCAACTTATTTGTTGCCCATGTAGACCATATGCTAAGAGGAGAGACATCTTTGGAAGATCGTCGTTTTGTGGAACAGTTTTGCCATCACAATAATATTCCTGTTTTTAGTACCTCAATCCCCATCCCTCAACTGCTTCTGGAAGAAGGAGGTAACTCCCAGGCCATCTGTCGCAGAGAGCGCTACACCTATTTTGATGAGTTGATGAAAAAAAACTCCATTGATAAGCTGGTAACGGCTCACCATGCGGACGATCAATTGGAATCGATCCTGATGGCTTTAACAAAAGCTGGGACCATAAGTGGGATGAAAGGGATCCATACAAAAAGAAGTTTTTCTGCCGGAACAATTATTCGTCCATTTTTAGCGATTACAAAAGAGGAAATTAGGGAATATTTACAAAAAGAGGGTGGTTCGTATCGGGAAGATGCCAGTAATGCAAAAGATGATTACACACGGAATCGCTTCCGCCACCACATTGTCCCTCTATTAAAAAGCGAAAATAGCAACATTTCTTCCCATGCAGTACAGTTTGCGGAAAGTCTACAGCAGGATGATGATGTATTGAGAGAGTTAGCTCTAGAGCGTTTCCCCCACATTGTCGCAGAAAATGGAAAACAATCATTTACACTTAAAATTCCCTTATTTCAAAATGAACCAGTTGCTTTACAAAGAAGGATCATTTTAATACTATTAAACTATCTTTACAGAAGTTCAAGATTTAACCATAGTCATACACTTATTTCCTCTATCTTAGGTTTGTGTCGAACATCCCATGGTAGTGCAAGTCTCCATTTACCAGAACAGTTCATTGCTAGGCGAAATTACGGAGAAGTGAAATTTGAAAATTTGACAAACTTAAAGCATGAAGACCTTCCCGATCAAATGGTACTGAAGGAAGAATGGACGCAGCTGCAGAATGGCATTCGATTATACATAGGAGAAGCCTCAAATGTTGTATGCGAGAAGGGACAAAGTGTAAGTAAGTACTTCTTTAATTCAAATTTGGTTACTACCCCACTTTTAGTAAGAACTCGAACAAATGGCGATCGCATATCATTAAAAGGGATGGAAGACCCAAAACGATTATCCAGACTGTTTATTGATGAAAAAATCCCTTTGGATGAACGAGCACATTGGCCGATACTTGTCGATTCCCAAAATCAAGTACTGGCTGTGTTAGGAATAAGGGTGAGTAAAACGCTTTCAAGCATAAGACGCGAAAGTGATGATATGGTTCTGATTATTGCAAGTGAAAATAGTAACGATTCTTCTTTAAAATAAGTTATTATTAATAGCAATGAAATGTTTTTTGGAGTAGCGCAAATTGCGCTATGCTAAAATGTTTATATTTTTCATATAAAGTAAGACAAAACGATTAATTTTTTAAGCAATTGAACACATTTTTAAAGGGTATTTACATGAATGATTGTTTTTAAGGTGTTTGAAAATTCAAGGAGGAACCACCATGATTCAAAATGATATTGAAAAAATTCTATTAACTGAAGAACAAATCCAAGAAAGAATTGCTGAACTAGGGGCTCAATTAACAGAAGAGTACAAGAACCAATTCCCTCTGGCAATCGGTGTTTTAAAAGGCGCTGTCCCTTTTATGACAGATTTAATGAAGCGTTTTGAATCATATATTGAAGTCGATTTTATGGATGTATCGAGCTATGGGAACGCGACGGTATCTTCAGGGGAAGTAAAAATTTTAAAAGACTTGAACACAAGTGTGGAAGGCCGGGATGTCATCATTATTGAAGATATTATTGATAGCGGCTTAACACTAAGTTATCTAGTAGATTTATTTAAATATCGTAAAGCTAAAACAATTAAAATTGTTACACTTCTTGATAAGCCTTCTGGACGTAAAGTGGATTTGAAAGCTGATATCGTCGGCTTTGAAGTACCAGATGGATTTGTAGTTGGATATGGATTAGATTACGCAGAAAAATATCGTAACTTACCATACATTGGCATCTTGAAAAGAGAGGTTTATTCCTTCTAAAATTTAGATTTTTGAATACTTTTCAACAAAAATTGTAAATTATGAATTTTGCCGGTGCTTTTCGTTGTATGAAAAAATAATGGTATGATAAGATTTTACTTATAGTTTTTCTGTTATGTTGTGAGGAGGCTGGGGATGAATCGAATATTTCGATACACCATATTTTACTTATTAATTTTTCTCGTGATTATCGGTATTTTTGGAACCTTCAATGGTGGGAATACCAATTCGGAAGAGTTAACGTATCATGAGTTTTTAGAGGCTTTAGATGCAGGTTCAGTTGAAAACGCAAATATTCAACCTGATGCAGGCGTACTTGTAGTAGAAGGGAAATTGACAGGGTATGATGAAGGGCAAACCTTTGTTGTTAATCTCCCACAAGATAACCAAGCTTTAATGACTAAGATTAATGAAACAGCGGCAAATAATCCGAATATCAATTGGCTAAAAGCCCCGGAAACTAGCGGGTGGGTCCAATTCTTTACCGGTATTATCCCGTTCATCATTATTATCATTTTATTCTTCTTCCTATTGAGTCAATCTCAAGGTGGCGGCAATAAAGTGATGAACTTCGGAAAAAGTAAAGCGAAGTTATACGATACTGAAAAGAAAAAAGTACGATTTAACGATGTTGCTGGTGCAGACGAAGAAAAAGCTGAACTAGTAGAGGTAGTAGATTTCTTGAAAGATCATCGTAAATTTACTGACATGGGTGCACGTATTCCAAAAGGTATCTTATTAGTAGGTCCTCCAGGGACAGGTAAGACATTGCTTGCACGTGCGGTTGCCGGGGAGGCTGGCGTACCTTTCTTCTCGATTTCAGGTTCTGACTTCGTTGAAATGTTCGTCGGTGTCGGGGCGAGCCGTGTACGTGACTTATTCGAAAATGCCAAGAAAAATGCACCATGTATCATCTTTATCGATGAAATAGATGCTGTTGGTCGTCAACGTGGAGCTGGTCTTGGCGGCGGTCACGATGAACGTGAGCAAACGCTAAATCAATTGCTTGTTGAAATGGATGGTTTCGGTGTTAATGAAGGAATCATCATTATCGCTGCGACAAACCGCCCAGATATTTTAGACCCTGCATTACTTCGTCCAGGACGTTTTGACCGTCAAATTACGGTTGGCCGTCCAGATGTTAAAGGTCGTGAGCAAATCCTGAAAGTACATGCACGCAATAAACCATTGCGTGAAGATGTTGACCTAAAAGCGATTGCTCAACGTACACCGGGCTTCTCGGGTGCGGATTTAGAAAACCTGTTAAACGAGGCGGCACTTGTTGCTACTCGCCGCAGTAAGAAAAAGATTGACATGCTGGATATTGATGAAGCAACAGACCGAGTTATTGCTGGTCCAGCAAAATCAAGCCGTGTAATTTCCCAGAAAGAACGTAATATTGTTGCCTTCCATGAAGCAGGTCACGTTGTTGTTGGTTTAACATTGGACCAAGCTGAAAAGGTGCACAAAGTAACAATTGTTCCTCGAGGTCAAGCGGGTGGTTATGCTGTAATGCTTCCTAAAGAAGATCGCTACTTCATGACAAAGCCAGAATTGCTGGATAAAATTGCAGGGCTGCTTGGAGGACGTGTTGCCGAAGATATTACATTCGGTGAAGTATCAACAGGTGCACATAATGACTTCCAGCGTGCAACTGGCATCGCCCGTTCCATGGTTACAGAGTATGGAATGAGCGATAAATTAGGACCAATGCAATTTGGTTCAAGTCAAGGCGGTAATGTATTCCTAGGTCGTGACTTTAATTCGGAACAGAATTATTCCGATTCTATCGCTTACGAAATTGATAAAGAAATGCAATCAATCATCGTGGAGCAATATGAACGAACTAAACAAATTCTAACGGAAAAACGTGACTTATTAAAGTTAATCGCGGAGACATTACTTGAGGTCGAAACTTTGGATGCTGGGCAAATTGAGCATTTGAGAGACCACGGGAAACTTCCGGAACGTATCGATTATTCAAAAGTTGAAGAAGATTCAGCTGTTGAACTATCAAAACCTGCTTCCGAAAACTCTGAGCCAAAAGAATTGGCAGTTGAAAAAGCGGGCAATACTTCGCTAGAAAAAGAAATTGTAGGCCAAACACAAGATCCAACAATAACGGATTTACCTAAAGAAAAGAATTCAACTCAATCAACTGACGGAATTAAAGAAGATCGAGAAAAATAATCATTTCTGAAAGTATAAATCCATATCAATTAAATAAATGATTCTAGACTGAATGAGTATGCTACGGTATATTCATTCAGTTTTTTTGTTTTAGAAGAGCAAATTGTTATGCTTCGTCCGCCCATTTAAGGAGTACCAAATTAGAATCTAATAAAGAAATAATATATGGCCATAATAAAGATTCCTCTGATTTAACCAAAATAAAGGAAGTAATTTCTTGGAGTTGATATAATTGTTATGACTATAAATAGTAACCAACAATATGGTATTATTTTTAAAAATTGGACTTAAAAATGAGCGTGATTAGATGATTCTCGTACTGAATGCAGGCAATTCCAATATTGCCTTGGGAATATTTGAGGAAGATAAATTAAAGCATCATTGGCGGATGGAAACAAATCGTCAGAAAACAGAAGATGAGTACGCGATGCAAGTAAAGGCGTTTTTTTCACATGTTCAAATTTCATTAGAGCAAATTAAAGGAATTATTATTTCCTCCGTTGTTCCACCGATTATGTATGTATTAGAAGAAATGTGCCGAAAATATTTTCAGATTAAACCATTAATAGTAGGTCCGGGAGTAAAAAATGGGCTGAATATTAAAGTTGAAAATCCACGAGAAGTAGGTGCGGATCGCATCGTGAATGCCGTTGCTGCCCTTGAGCAGTATGGCGGGGATGGCCCATTGATTGTAATTGATTTTGGTACTGCTATAACCTATTGCTATATAGATGAAAAAGGATACTATCTTGGGGGAGCAATCGCCCCAGGCCTTACGATTTCCACGGAGGCACTTTATTCTCGGGCTTCAAAGTTGCCGCGTATCGAGATTTCTCGTCCATCGAATGTGATTGGCAAAAATACAATCTCTTCCATGCAATCGGGTATTATCTTCGGGTTTGTTGGCCAAGTAGAAGGAATCGTGAGTCGCATGAAAGAAAATAGTAAGACGCCGCCTCTAGTAGTGGCAACAGGAAGTTTGGCAAACTTGATAGCAAGGGAAACAATGTCAATTGATATTGTAGATGATTTATTAACCCTAAAAGGCCTCCATGCAATTTATAAAAAAAACGTATAAGAAATGAGGAGTAACTTATGAATGATTACCTGATAAGAGCATTAGGTTTCAATGGAAATGTCCGAGCTTTTGCGGCAAGAACAACAGAAACAGTTGGAGAAGCACAGAGAAGACATAATACATGGCCTACTGCAACGGCTGCATTAGGACGTTCAATGACGGCGACGGTCATGATGGGTGCAATGTTAAAAGGTGAAGAAAAACTAACAGTGAAGATTGAAGGAAACGGCCCGATTGGTCCAATGATTATTGATGCCAATGCAAAGGGGGAAGTGCGTGGTTTTGTCACGAACCCACAAGTTCATTTTGACTTGAATTCTGCTGGGAAGTTAGATGTCCGCCGTGCAGTAGGGACAGAAGGAGCACTAACAGTGGTAAAGGATTTAGGTTTACGGGATATGTTCTCGGGGCAAACACCGATCGTATCGGGCGAAATCGGGGAAGACTTTACTTATTACTTTGCAGTTTCTGAACAAGTTCCTTCATCTGTGGGGCTGGGCGTACTCGTAAACCCGGATAATAGTGTATTGGCGGCGGGTGGTTTTATCATTCAATTAATGCCCGGTTGTGATGAAGAAACCGTTACTATGATTGAACAACACTTACAAAACATAGAGCCAGTCTCGAAAATGATTGAAAGAGGTCTATCTCCAGAACAAATATTGGAAGTCGTTTTAGGTCAAGACAATGTTCAAGTACTCAGCAAGTCTCCGGTAGAATTTAAATGTCAATGTTCAAAAGAACGTTTTGGTGTAGCTGTCATAAGTTTGGGTGCTCAGGAAATTCAAGAGATGATCGACGAAGATGGTGGGGCGGAAGCGGAATGCCACTTCTGTTTAGAAAAATATCATTTCGATCAACAAGAGCTTGAAGGTTTTATTAATGAAATCAAATCACAATAACTATTCAAATCAAACATCAAACCAAACACCCCTTTCACAGCGGAGACTAAAAACAAAACCAACTTTAACAGTATTGGCATTACTATTTGCAGGAAATATTCTTTGGTTCATCGTTTGGCTTTGGCCGGATGGGGAACAACAAATTGGTGGCGACGAAATTGTCGCTACCATTGACCAAAAAAAGATAACACGCCAGGACTGGATGGCGGCAATGGAAAGTAGATATGGAAAAGAGACGCTGCAAACCTTGGTAAATGAAGCGGTTATGGAAAATGCAGCAAAAGAGTATGATATAAAGGTTACAGATAAGGAAGTTGATCTAGAAATAGCCCTTATGCGTTCGGCACAGGATAAAACAGATACGACAATTCAAGAACTAACGGATGAGGAATTGCGTCAAAAAGTACGTGCTCAGCTGATTCTTGAGAAGGTACTAACAAAAGACGTTGTTACAGACGCCGAACAAATAGCAAATTACTATGAAGAGAATCAGTCCCTTTATAACATCCCGACTACATATAGAACAAGCATCATAATTGTAGAATCAAAGAAAGATGCAGAAAGTGTTAAAAGCGAACTGGAAGATGGTTCAGATTTCTCTGTACTAGCGCGTGAACGTTCTCTGGATACGACATCAGCAAGTCTGGGCGGAGATATTGGATTTATCACGGAATCCCAAAGCAACATAGACACAAGCATACCTCAAGCTGTGCAAGATGTAAGTGTAGGAGACATAAGTGAACCATTTGTTATGAATGACGGCCGTTACGGAATCGTCTATGTAAAAGAAGTCAACGACGGTAAATCGTTTACATATGAAGAAGTAAAAGGGCATATAGAACGAGTGTTGGCTTTGGAACAATTACCAACGACAATTACTCCGGAAGCGTTTTGGAAGGAATTTGATGCTACATGGTTCTATGGGGAGTCATAACGGATTTAGTAAAATATTCACAATATTTAATTCGAAATTGTTGACATAAAGTATCTTAAATTGCTAATATACTAAATAGATAAAACCTATTAACATAGTAGGTATTGAGGAGAGGGCTGACAAATATGAGTAAATTAGTGAATTCGGTTGCAGAGTTAGTTGGGAAAACACCAATCGTTAAGTTAAACCATGCAACAGGGGAAAATGAAGGAAATGTTTACGTAAAATTAGAGTTCTTTAACCCTGGTAGTTCTGTAAAAGACCGTATTGCTCTAGCGATGATCGAGGCAGCTGAAAAAGATGGTACATTAAAACCGGGCGGTACAATCATTGAACCTACATCTGGCAACACTGGGATTGGTCTAGCAATGGTCGCTGCTGCAAAAGGCTACCGTGCCATTTTAGTAATGCCTGAAACAATGAGTATCGAGCGCCGTAAATTATTACGTGCTTATGGTGCTGAGTTGGTATTGACACCTGGTCCAGAAGGAATGAAAGGTGCTATCGCAAAAGCAGAAAGTCTTGCTCAAGAAAATGGCTACTTCCTACCGCAACAATTTGAAAACCAAGCAAACGCAGAAGTTCACCGCTTAACGACAGGTCCAGAAATCGTAGAAGCATTTGATGGCCTTAAACTAGATGCATTTGTAGCTGGAATCGGAACTGGTGGTACGATTACTGGTGCCGGGGAAGTTCTGAAAGAAAAATATCCTGAGATTGAAATTATTGCTGTTGAACCAAAAGACTCTCCAGTCCTTGCGGGTGGAAACCCAGGTCCACACAAAATCCAAGGAATCGGTGCTGGATTTGTACCAAAAGTATTAAACACGGAAGTATATACTTCGATTTTCCCAGTTGATAACGAAACTGCTTTTGAAGTAGCTCGTAAAACAGGTCGTGAAGAAGGAATTCTTGTTGGTATTTCTTCCGGAGCCGCAATCCATGCAGCGATTGAAACTGCTAAACGTCTTGGCAAAGATTCAAACGTATTAGCAATCGTTCCATCTAATGGAGAACGTTACTTATCTACAGCACTTTACAACTTTGAAGACTAATTGAATAAAACGGTTGGGGTATTACCTTTGGGGTAATGCCCTTTTCTTTTTCCCAAAATCAACTAGTTATCGAGTTCGGTTGCTTAATAGCATTTTTTTCATCTGTCTTATTTCATTTTCCAGGCTATCAATCTTTCGTTCTATGTTTTGCAAATCAATTTTTGCGCTATTAGCATCTCTTGCTTGATTTTTTTTCTGTTCTTCTTGGAGAGCAAGGGCAGCGGAGAGTGTGGCAAATCCTTCTCCAAGGGTTGAAAACAAGCCCGCAATTACCGCAAGTGCCCCAGCTTGATCTATATTGGGCTTTTGAGTCTTTTTATTATCAATGTTGTTATTATTTTTCATTTTATATGCCTCCTAAAGAATAACTCATATGCATCATATGCCATAATTATTTTCTTGTGTAAGAAGGAAGACTATAAAAGAATCACGATTTTGCGCAAAAATTAAGCAATAAAAAATAAACTATATCAAAATGATGGTAAAATTATTTGAGCCTGAGTTTTCGTATTAATTCCGCGGGAAATATTTTGCTAAAAAAGTATTTCCTAAAAAGATACATAGAAAACAAACAATTATATGAAGAGAGGGAAACTTATGCTTTCGAAATATCAAATACCATTAAAGCTTAATAATATAGAACTCGATTATAAGAAAGAAACGTTTGTTATGGGAATCTTAAATGTAACGCCAGATTCCTTTTCGGATGGAGGGAAATTTAATTCTGTTGAAAGAGCTGTACAGCATGCCAAGGAAATGGTCGCAAATGGTGCTAAAATAATCGATATCGGAGGAGAATCAACTCGCCCTGGATATACACGAATTTCAGATGAAGATGAAATTGCGAGAGTGGTGCCTGTCATAAAAGCTTTGTTAAAGGAAGTGCCGGCCATACTTTCCATTGATACATACAAATCAGCAGTTGCAAGAGCAGCAGTTGAAGCAGGTGCTCATATGATTAACGATATATGGGGGGCAAAAGCCGACCCCGAAATAGCAAAAGTAGCTGCTGAGTTCAATGTTCCCATAATCTTGATGCACAATAGGGAAGAAGCTTCCTATAATAATTTTTTTGAAGACTACCTGGACGATCTTCAAAAGAGTATTGAGATTGTGAAAGAAGCGGGTGTCCCGGACAGTCATATTATCTTAGATCCGGGTATTGGCTTTGTAAAGAACCTAAAGCAAAGCATTGAAACGATGCAGCGGTTAGAGGATCTTGTTGCTATTGGATACCCGGTACTACTTGCGACTTCCCGTAAACGGTTGATAGGGACCATTCTAAATTTACCTTTGGAAGAACGTGTTGAGGGAACAGCAGCAACTTGTGCTTTTGGCGTGATGAAGGGATGCCATATTGTTCGCGTTCATGATGTCAAAGAAGTGGCACGTACCGTTAAAATGATTGATGCATTAATGGGAAAATTCCAGGTAACTGAAGAATTGCCCGCTAGACACTAATTGCTTAAGGAGATGAAATGATGGATTATATACATTTAAGAGACATGCAATTTTTTGGTTATCACGGCGTATTAGCAGAAGAGAACGTATTAGGTCAAAGGTTCAGAGCGACTGTTTCATTGGCTGTTGATATTCAAAAAGCGGGGCAAACAGATGAATTGGAGAACACGGTAAGCTATGTGGGCGTCTATGATATTTGTAAGGAAGTAATAGAGGGGAAACCCTATAAATTAATTGAAGCTGTCGCTGAAAATATCGCGGCTAAAATACTAATGAATTATGAGGGACAAGTATACGGTTGCAAGGTGGAAGTGATAAAACCGGATCCCCCAATCCCTGGACACTATAAAGAAGTAGCAGTAGAGATCGTAAGAGGTCGCTTTTATGAATAGAGTTTATTTATCTTTAGGTACCAATATTGGGGAGCGGGAACAAAACCTGCAGCTTGCCGTTCAACTCCTGAAGGATAAACCGAATGTAAATGTAAAGACGATTTCTTCAATATACGAAACTGCTCCTGTTGGCTATGTAGACCAGCCGGCATTTCTAAATATAGCCCTTGGCATAGAAACATCACACTCGGCTGCGGATATGCTGGAAATTTGCCAATCCGTTGAAAATGAGCTGGGTCGGGTTCGGGAAATCAGATGGGGTCCTCGAATTATAGACCTTGACATTTTGCTTTATAATAACGACAATATTGAAACTGAGAACTTAATCGTTCCACATCCAAGAATGTTTGAAAGAGCCTTTGTACTAGTTCCGCTTTTAGAGATTGCCAAGAGCTTAGAGACGCCCCAGCTTGAAATGGCTAAGTCAAGCCTGGAAAGTATGGAGCTCGAGGCAGAAGGCATTATTAAGTGGAAAGATAGTATGAGTGTTGAGTAGTTTTTAAGGTTAGTAAAAAGTCATTGACTGAAAAGCGAATTATGATTTGTGATCTATAGATTAATTTAGAAAGGGAAAGGTTCGACTTTCCTATTCGGAGGAGAATGTATTGACTACACAAAAAAAGCCATTTCAAATTGGCGATATTGTCATGGATAACCGTGTCGTGCTAGCGCCAATGGCCGGAGTATGCAACTCGGCTTTCCGTTTAACAGTAAAAGAATTCGGTGCTGGTTTAGTATATGCTGAAATGATCAGCGATAAAGGGTTGGTTCAGCGCAACCAAAAAACATTGGATATGCTCTATATCGATGAACGTGAAAATCCACTTTCTTTACAAATCTTTGGTGGAGATAAGGAAACACTGGTAGAAGCTGCACGATATGTTGATAAAAATACGAATGCAGATATTATCGATATCAACATGGGCTGCCCGGTAAATAAGATCATTAAATGTGAAGCGGGAGCAAAATGGCTTCTTGATCCTAATAAAATCTATGAAATGGTTTCTGCCGTTGTAGATGCAGTTGATAAGCCGGTTAGTGTAAAAATGCGGATTGGCTGGGATGACGAACATATTTTCGCAGTCGAAAATGCACAAGCAGCCGAACGTGCCGGTGCAGCAGCCATTGCCATGCATGGGCGTACAAGGGTACAGATGTATGAAGGAAAAGCGAACTGGGAAATTATCAAAGAAGTGAAGAAAAATATAAGTATTCCATTCATCGGGAACGGTGATGTTGAAACACCCCAAGATGCAAAACGCATGTTAGATGAAACGGGTGTAGATGCAGTTATGATAGGACGTGCTGCATTAGGGAACCCGTGGATGATTTATCGTACGGTGCAATACCTTGAAACTGGTGAATTAAAACCGGAACCTTCAGTAGCTGAGAAAATGGACGTTTGCTTGCTTCACTTTGAACGTTTAATGCAGCTTAAAGGTGAGAGTGTAGCTGTTCGTGAAATGCGTAAACACGCTTCATGGTATTTAAAAGGAATCCGCGGTAATGGAAAAGTCCGTAATGCCATTAATCAGATGGAAACAGCAGCTGAATTACGAGCTGTATTACAAAGTGTAGCAGTGGAATTAGCTGAACACGAAGAAGCTCAAGCAATGTAATAAAAAACGGCATCCTTGTATCAATATTGATAGAGGATGCCTTTTATCGTATTTATCTCGCTAAATCTTCTTTTGTTGGTCCCATAACACCAGGAACGCGTAATCCTGCTTGGCGAAGCAATACTTGCATCTGGGCGCGGTGATGTGTTTGATGATCAACCATTAAACGAAGAACAGCCCCAATCGGTGTTAATTGTCCATGACTATTAACTTCTGTTAAAAGCTTTTCATCAGACAGATTTTCCTTTGCCACTTTCGCGACATTTTCACTTGCAGTTTTATAAATACCTACAATTTCACTGATTGCTGCCGGAGTATTTTTAGGATTTAACTCGACATCTAGAGAAAGCCCCGCTTGTCCCATGAAATAGGCAGGAGCTGTTGTTAAGTGCCAGCTTAATGATTCAAGTGAACTATGACCTTCGGCGATTGCTGTATGTTTTTTCTCATCTGTTATTGATTCGAAAATTGCTAATGTCCCCGCGCAGTTTCTTTCCCATTCCTGAATAAAATCATTTAAATTACGATACATAATAAAATCCCCTCTCAAGTTAATACGGAAATTTTAGCATATTTTTACTTCATTGTAGGAATAAATAAACTCGTACAAGTAAAAGAGAGATTTCTGTCTAAACCTAATATAGCGGAAATGAATTTTTTGAAAAATAAAATATTTATGAATCCGTATAAATTGAATCGAAAGTGATGAATAGCATACGGAAATTGTGTACAATAGGTACATTATGGATTAATTGAACGCTATTGGTGGAATGCAAGTAATTACATTTAGTTAATTGGTTGTAGTGGACTGGAACGTTTTCTAAGGAAATTTAGTGTCCCCCTAACCGACTTTTTAGACGGTCTCTACTGACAAAGCACAAATATAAGGAGTGAAGCATATGTCAAACATTGAAGAATTAAACGACCAACTTTTGGTGAGACGCCAAAAGATGACGAATATTCGTGAAAACGGTATGGACCCATTTGGCAGCCGTTTCGAACGTACACACTTATCAAATGAAGTGGTGGAACAATTCGACCAATTTTCAAAAGAAGAATTAGAAGAAAACTTACGTGAAGTTGTTATTGCTGGACGGATTATGACTAAGCGCGGAAAAGGGAAAGCGGGCTTTGCTCACATCCAGGACCTAGCAGGACAGATTCAAATTTATGTTCGTAAAGACCATGTTGGCGACGAACAGTATGATTTATTTAATCAAGCAGATTTGGGTGATATTGTAGGGATTCGCGGAAATGTATTCCGTACACAAGTAGGAGAGCTATCCGTGAAGGCGGAGGAGTTTTCTTTCTTAACGAAATCATTACGCCCAATGCCCGAGAAATTCCATGGTTTACAGGACGTAGAACAACGCTATCGTCAACGCTATTTGGATTTAATGACAAATTCAGATAGTAAAAAAACATTCATTACACGTTCTAAGATTATCCGTGCTATCCGCAATTATCTAGATAGCCATGATTATTTAGAAGTGGAAACACCAATGTTGCACACGATTGCTGGTGGTGCAGCAGCGCGTCCTTTCATTACGCACCACAATGCGTTAGATATGGAATTATACATGCGTATAGCAATTGAATTACATCTTAAACGTTTAATCGTTGGGGGACTTGAAAAAGTTTATGAGATTGGACGTGTATTCCGAAATGAAGGTATCTCGACTCGTCATAACCCTGAATTTACAATGATTGAGTTGTACGAAGCATATGCAGATTACCGCGATATCATGGCGCTTACTGAAAATTTGATTTCTCATGTGGCACAAGAAGTATTAGGTACTACTGATGTTCAATATGGAGATGATCTAATCCATCTTGCTCCAGGATGGAAACGACTTCACATGGTAGATGCAGTAAAAGAAGCAACAGGTGTAGACTTCTGGAAGCCGATGACAAAAGAAGAAGCACAAGCTCTTGCGAAAGAACATGGTGTAGAAATCAAGGATGTTCATGAAGTTGGACATATTATTAATGAATTCTTTGAACAAAAAGTAGAAGAAACATTGGTTCAACCAACATTCATCTACGGGCACCCAGTGGAAATCTCGCCATTAGCTAAGAAAAATCCTGAAGACGAACGCTTCACAGACCGTTTCGAACTATTTATCGTGCGTCGTGAACACGCGAATGCCTTTACAGAATTAAATGACCCAATTGATCAAAGAGAACGCTTTGAAGCACAATTAGCTGAAAAAGAGGCTGGTAATGATGAAGCACACGATATGGATAATGACTTCATTGAAGCGTTAGAATACGGTATGCCTCCTACAGGTGGACTAGGAATCGGTATTGATCGTCTAATCATGTTATTAACAAACGCACAATCAATCCGTGATGTTTTACTATTCCCAACTATGCGTCATCGTGACTAATAGAAGAAATTGCGATAGTGAACATAATAAAATCACCTCATATAAATTTAAGGTGAAATGATAAGTAGAGAGTCGGAGTGCATTGAGCACTTCGACTTTTTTGGTTGTTGAAGGGAAAGTGGGATATATAGAAAGCTGAAGCTGTAAGTGTATTTTGTTTAATTGCATCTCGCGGTAGTTCAAGCAATATATAACCGGGGTGCAAACAAATCTATAGAAACTAATATTATTCTGGCATTATAAATAAAGAGCGTGATCTTTCTATCACTGTTTAAAACTAGATATCATAAAGGGTTAATACTGGTTGTTTCTTCAGTATTTATTATGGATAAAAAAGAATTAAAGTTTTTTTAGAAAAACTCTTGCATGTTATTCTAAAAGATGATAAATTATTAAAGTCGCTGAAACGCGATGAGACATTTAAAAAGCTTTCAAAAATATTGTTGACAATGTAATTTGAAAGTGATAAGATATAAAAGCTGCTATTTGATAGCGACGAAATAAAAGAAATAAAAAAGTGTTGACAACTTAGTTGTTAACGAGTATAATATAAGAGTTGCTGTTGAAAACAGCGATGA
>NZ_JAUHTQ010000002.1 GCF_030418165.1 Ureibacillus aquaedulcis | reverse complement strand
GTTACTTGCAAAAGATAATATTTTGTATTAATATAATATCAAGGCTGCGTTGTACGTAGAATATTAAGTTTTAACCTTTAAGCTGTAATAGGGAGTTTTAGATCGAGGATGAAATGGCGAGCATCATACCAAGGTGAATGATGATACACAGGAAATCTTTTGCGAACACCCACTTTGAGGAGTGGTGGTTAAAAACTTTCTAATAATTACGGCAAGGCGGCTTCACTTACATAATTGAAAATATAGGGTGTAAACAAAGTCACTGTGATTTTGTCTACACTCTTTTTTTGTTTAACAATTTAAACAAGGTTTTTGGAAAAATTCGTAGAACTAAGCTATATAAAGTGAATTTTACTTACAAAGGGGAGATCAGCTTTATGTGGGAACAACACTTTATAGAAACGGATAGAGGAACTTTTGAAGTTTTTAAGAGTGGTAATGGTGAACCAATTTGTATTACACATTTATATAGTGAATATGATAGCAGAGGCAATTTGTTCGCAAATCCCTTCGCAGATCATTATACGGTTTATTTAGTAAATTTAAGAGGCTGTGGTAACTCAACAGATGATAACACAATTTATAATTACAGCTTGCAGGATAGTGTGGAAGATTTAGAAGCTATTCGTCGTTCACTTGGAATCGAAAAGTGGATATTTGCAGGTCATTCTACTGGTGGAATGTTAGCATTGAAATATGCAATCACGCATCCGAAATCCCTAGTCCACATTGTGGCTGGAGGTCTATGTGCATCCTATGAATATATGCATCATCCTGATAGTATTTACTGTCCAGAAAATCCTAACAACAAACGTATCAAGCAAATTTTTGCATTATTAAGAAATCCAGAATCTACTTTAGAAGAAAGACGAGCTGTCAGTAAAGAATGGATATTGATGTCTCTATGTAATGAGGAAAACTATGAAAAGATGATTAGTCGCCCGAACAGTGGAAAGACTGTTTCGAAGCGCTTGGATTATTTTTCCCATGAAGAGTTCCCAACTTATGATTTGCGCTCGCACCTACAACAAACACAGACAAAAGCCTTTTTCTATTGTGGTAGGCATGATGCTCAATGTCCGTATCCATACTCTGATGAAGCAGCAGCTCTTATGCCAAATGCGACGATGTGGACCTTTGAGGAAAGTAATCACTTTCCGTTTGTTGAAGAGGAGGAAAAATTTAAAGAGTTTATTCGTTCCACTTTATAATTAAAAGCTTTGGCGGCTTGCATGTTTGAAAGATGAGGATAAGGTTTTGCTGCTTGATCGGCAGCATGATGATTTTAAAGGTATCATTCCACCAGGTAGAGGTATTTGGAAGGCGAAGAAGTTTCCCGTTATTTTTAAAGAGGGAAATGGATACTGTTACTTTTAGAAATACATAATTATTACAACAAAGCTTATTCTAAATATTAATGGAATAAGCTTTTTTTGCTTTTACTGAAAATGGGACATATGTCCTTTTTTATTTGAACTCCAAATGGTGTAATAATAATAGTATATATACATCGAGAAGAGGATTTAAATGGGAATTATTTTAGCCATACTTTCAGGATTTTTTATTTCACTGCAAAATGTGACGAACGCAACAATTGGTTCAGAAGTCGGCACATGGACAACTGCAATGATTACACAGGCGGCCGGGGCAACAGGGGCATTTATCATTTATTTATTCTCAAAGAAAGAACATACACCGGGGCTTAAGAAAGTAAAACCATTGTACTTATTCGGGGGTTCATTTGGTGCCATTGTAGTTGCTTCCAGTGTTATTGCTGTATCATATGTGGGTGCTACCATCTCGAATTCGTTAATACTTTTGGCACAATTGGGGATGGTCATCGTGATTGAAGCGCTGGGTATATTCGATATTAATAAACAGCAGATTGCCGGTAAACAATGGGTCGGTCTTGCATTAATGATGCTTGGAGCTGTTTTTATCAGCTTATAGGGGTGTATTTGTTGTGAAAAACTATATAGAGGAATTTTCATTGGATTGCGTTTTAAATGAGGAATTAATACGGGGGCTTGCCATTAATCGCTATAGCAAAGGTGATTTTATCATTCAACAAGGTGAAACACCTCGATATTTATTCTTCTTGATTAGGGGGAAAATCAAGACCTATAAAACTTCGGATGATGGGAAAAGATTAATCCTGGCTTTTAAAGAAAAGTTCGATATTCTCGGCGACATTGAATTTGTTCAGCAAGCTCCATATATCAATACGGTAGAAGCAATAACGGATGTACAAATACTAACCATTCCAATTCATACTGCCCAAAATTATGGGATGAATCATTTACCATTTGTCCAATTTATTTTGCAAAGAATTACGGAAAAGCTTTATGTCAATTCCAATGCGTTAGCTTTTAATCTGATGTATCCAGTAGAAGTACGTTTGTGCAGCTATCTTTTATCGGTGTCGATAGATAATCGAACAGTTTCAAACCAGGACCTGAAAGACGCCGCAGACTTAATTGGGACGAGTAAACGCCATATGAATCGCGTAATTGTGGATTTGTGCAATCAAAAAATAATCGAGCGAAGAAAAGATTCCATTTTGATTGTTAATCATGACCGGTTGATTGAACTAGCGAAACATAACATATACGAGGAGGGAATACGTTGATTTTAGGCATATCTTTAGCAATAGTTGCCGGAGCATTTATTGGCTTGCAAAATATTTTTAATCGTCATTTGAATGAACAGGTGAGCTCATGGTTCGCAACTGCTTTTGTCCTGCTGACAGGAAGCATGGCTTCACTTCTTATCGGATTCCTGTTTCAGGGATCTGATATTTTTGATATAAGTGGAATGAAAAGAAGTTACTGGTTCTTTGGCTTAGTAGGAGTCGGCGTAATTTACTCAATGATTCAAGCGATGCATCGACTTGGTCCAACGAAAACAGTTTTAATCAGTATCATTGCACAATTAACCTTTTCATTAATTTTTGATGTAACAGGCTTTCTATCATTGCCAAAAGTAGAATTGAAATGGGAAGATATTGTAGGTGTCGTTTCAATTATTGTTGGAGTAATAATTTTTAATGCAAGAAAGAAAGGCCAAGTAGAGCAGGCGAAGTAAGTAAAGGAGTGTTTATCAACAGGGTAAATGCTTCTTTTTTGAATGGGGGTAGGAACTATGAATATTTCTATATTTAAGAACTCTCTCGAAGAGCTAAGTAAAATATTGTATTTTGATCAACAGGACTACTTGCGTGAAAAGACAACGAATCCATCTAAGCTTAAAGAGTATATTACAATCGCTGAAGATTTACTTAAGGCAACTAATTATGTTGACGAAGAATATTATCTTATGGGGACGTTAGGGAATTTATATAGAATCTATGGGGAACCTCAAAAAGCCATTAATCTTCTAAATCGTTGCAGGAGTATTGCAGTTGGTGATGAAAATGTTAATAGAGAAATATTATCCCTTATTCGGCTAGGAGAAGCGATTAAATATAACAATGACCCGGAAAAAGCATTAGTATTTTTTGAAGAAGCATTGGAGTTGTGTAGAGATGGCGATTCCTACTATTTGGATTTTGCATTACAGCACAAAGGAAAATGCTTATTGGAGCTGAGTAAGAATATTGAAGCCAAAGAATGTTTTAATGAAGCGTTAAAGTTAAGAGAGCTGAAAGGTGAGCGTGAACTCATTGACTCTACATTGCTGGCATTAGATTTTCTAGGGAAGATGTCCAACTAAATAGAAGTATAGTACTCCTTTATTTCATTTAGCGAAAGGGGAAGAATAGTGTTTAGTTTTCAACTCTCAATAACTATAAAGCCGTTTTTTATGCCTGATGAAATTGAAAATTGCAATAATGGATGTGATTATAAAACCGGTATGTGTTTTTCGGTATACAAAACAGACAAAAGGTAGCGTCGGACGGTTTGACCTGTACTATAAAGAATTTTGCTTTGAATTACCGGAAAACCTCCTCTTATTCTTGGAGGCAATCAGGAATTATTACAACTTATCTTCTTCCGGAGCAGGAAAGTCTTTCTAGGAAAATACGATTGTACATGAAGCGTACATTTTCAAATATCCCCATACACTTCATAAAATAACAATAGACCACTTGATAGCGATTTTCCTTTTCCTTCTCCTTGCACGTCAAGTTTTCTTTGTAAATTCATTGGTAGAATGCAAGTAGCTTTACCCAAATAGTCGATAGAAATAGAGTTCTGACTCGTATACCCCGAAACCTCTTCGCCTATCACGGCTAAGTCAAAGGGAGAATTTTTATAGATGATTTCCGCTAAGGTAATATACATCTTTTCCGCTTTTTCTAGCCAGGGATTCAGTTCTTTTGTCAGGGGATATGTATAGGCATATTTTGAATTAAAACTTGCTTGTGGAATCGATATATCCAACCAATCGGATTCTTCATTAATTCGTATAAGACTAACCAAGCAAGGTAAGGTATTTCCATCCCTAAGAGATAGTGTTCCGTATAATTGATTGATACTATCCGGTTCTATTTTTATTGGTAACGGGAGTTTGCTAGTTTGAAAATCTTCGCGCGTTTGCCATAATCCTTTAAAAAAATTACAATTCGTTAACGAAAGTAGGGCATCATTAAGTCTTTTATCATCCCCCAATGGTTGGAACTCCATTGATAGTTCATAGTAGCCACCCATCCAATTCTCAGGATTTATGAAATCAAAGTAATTCATTTTATTACCATCTCCCTTTGAATGTTAGCTTTAAAAAGGCCCAAAAGAATACATCAGATGTTTATTATACTTAACATATTATCAAATTTGGATAATGGTATTATATAATATATTTGTAAATATTAGGATTTTATTTTATTTATGAAAATAGAAGTTTTCGTGTAACTTAGATATAAATAATTCGTAGGCTTCTTTTCAAAGGAGAAGAATTCATATGAAAAAAATAATGATTTTAGTACTTTCAGTTTGCATTTCTGGTTGTAGTTCATTTACTCGAGCTCAAACATATGAACAGGCGAAGGGAAAAGTAACGATAGATGGGAAAGCGTATAGTATGATAATAGGAGAATTTGAGTGGGTAGACGAAAATTCTGAGGCAAGAAAATTGAACCCTATCAATATAAATGATTTAGCAGACCAGTTCAAAACCGTTGAAGTGGGAAAAGGCGATAAATTAACGATTGATATTGAACAAAATCCTTCTTCCGTGATTGTTGACCAATGGAATGAAGAAGGTGAATTGCAGGCTATTGAACTAAATGGTAATGAAATCCCTATTCCAATAAAATCAGGACTGTATATTTATGAAGTAACAGCTGGATGGAATGAAGGGAAAATTTCATATGTTTTTGACATTAGTATTCAATAAAAGTCATGCTAAAGAAGTTTTATATAAAAATTCGAGAGAAATCAGGGGGTAAGAATGAATAAAAATAGCTATTCAAAGGTATGGAACCTAGATAACTTGTTTGTAGGCGGGAGTAATTCAACCAAATTTCTTGATTTTATTAAACAACTTGAACTTAAGATGCTTGAATTAGAAGAGACATTAAAATCTCCTATTAATATATCACATATAGATGGATATCATAGAATAGCATATATACTAAAATACATAGCAGATATTCGTATGAACTTATCTCAGGCCAATTCATTTATAACCTGTCTTCTCGCAGAAAACACAAAAGATGAAGATGCCATAAATCTAAGAGGAGCTGCAACTACAGTAAATGCCCGCTATGAGTCAGTTTTAAAAAAATTTCAAACTACCATTTCTAATATAAATCACGATCAATGGGAAAAGATACTTGGAGCAAAGCCTTTAGAGAAAAATAAATTTATACTTAACGAATGGCGTAGAAAAGCTGAAATGTTACTTCCCGAGACTGAAGAAAGATTAATCTCGGATTTAATGGTCGATGGGCATCATTCTTGGGGGCAGTTTTATAATTCACTACTATCCAGCATCAAAGTTAAGATAGAAATCGAAGGAGAAATGAAAGAGTTATCTGTAGGTCAAACGATTAATTTACGTTCTCATCCAAACGAGGAAGTTCGAAAAAATGCCCATCATGCATTAGAAGGAATTTGGAAAGAAAAAGAAAATCTTTTTGCGCAAATTATTAATCATATTTCAGGTTTCCGACTGCAAGTATACAAAATTAGGGGATATGATAATGTCTTGGTAGAGCCTTTGATGGAAAATCGTTTGAAAGAGGAAACACTCGATGCCATGTGGGCAGCAGTCAATAAATTTAAAAAACCTTTTATTAACTATTTAAATGTAAAGGCTAAACTAAATGGTTACATTAAAATGCAGTCGTATAACTTTTGGGCACCTATCGGAAATATTAACCGACAGATAGCTTATGAAGATGCTGTAGATTTTATACTGGATCATTTCAGTCATTTTGGTAACAAGTTAGGCAATTTTGCTCGAAAAGCTTTTGAGAATAAATGGATAGAGGCTGAAAACCGACCAAATAAATCGGCGGTTGCATTTTGCGCCGGTTTTCCTCTTTCCAGGGAGTCAAGAGTTTTTATGACCTACGGAGAGCGGATTACAAATTTGTTAACTTTAGCGCATGAATTAGGGCACGCATTTCATAATGATGCGATGAAATCAGTTGACGAAATAAATAGGCTATATCCACTGAGCATGGCAGAAACCGCCTCAACATTTTCAGAACAAATCATTTTAGATGCTGCATTAGAACAAGCAGATACTATGGAAGAAAAACTGTTTTTACTGGATGAAAAATTGAAACGGAGCGCCATGAATTTCATGAATATTCATTCTAGATTTCTATTTGAAAAGAAATTTTATGATGAACGAAAGAATGGCATTGTTCCTCCGTCACGGCTAAACGAAATTATGCAGGAAGCCATAGATATAGCTTATGGTGGGTCATTTGATAGTCCTTCTGTACACTCATGGATTTGGACACCACATTTCTATATTACAAAATCGCCATTCTATAATTTTCCGTATACTTTTGGGTACTTATTTTCCCTAAGCCTATATGCTAAATCTAAAGAAAAAGGTAAGGCGTTCGAAATAGAATATATAGAATTGCTTCGTGATTCAGGCTGTATGTCTATTGAAGAATTAATCATGAAGCATTTAAAAGAGGATATTACTTCAGAAGCTTTTTGGGAAAAGGGTATGAAACTTTGTGTTAAAGATGCGGAAGAATTTATTAGTTTAATTGAGTCTTAAATGGAAGGTCCGTATTAAAAAAATCTCTTTATTAAATCCAGAAACTTTTTCATGTTTATGTTTGAAATATGGACAAAGGTTACTGACATATACATGTAAAAGTGAAGATTAAAGGAGGGGGCAAGATGGCTAATCCAATCGTGTCTCGATCATTATATGAAATAGAATTTTGGGCGAGAATAATGAAAGAGCATGCTTTCTTTTTAAGCTTAGGTTTCACCTATGATCAGAAACAATTGATTGAAGAAGCAAATCAATTTATTACGACTTTTGAAAGGATTGAGGAAAGATTAAGCCGTTTTACAATTAACTCCGAAATACGACTCATCCGTTCTTTTAATAATGAAGTTTACCAGGCTGCAGTTGCAATTTGGGCCTTTAAGCGAAAAGTGCTAGGTTTAACCTTACGCTGTGAAATCAGATCTAATAATTATCCGCTATTAATTGATCATATTAGCAGAGAAGCAGCCTATTTTGCCAATCGCTTACAGGAACTTAACCAAGGGATACTTACACCAAAAGCAGACGATATTATTAAAGAGAATGTTTTCTTTCTTAAAATTATGGCGGATCATGCAAAATTCATAGGACACCTTCTAGATCCATCTGAAAGAAAACTGGTAGAACAAGCAAGAGAGTTTAGCCATGATTTTGATCAGCTACTATTTCAGGCCATGGATCTGGAACATATGAGACCACACTCTGAAACGCCACCGATACTGACTCAATTCTTAGATCAAAATCGCGTATCGGTTACCTCTTTGAGAGACTTTAAGAAAACAGCACGTGAGTTGATCGAGGCTTGTAAAATTAAAAGTAACATTCATCCGCTCTTAGCTGACCATACATTTAGAGAAGCAGAGAGGTTTTTAGAAATTATTGATTTATATGAAGCAAGCTTGGAGAGTGTAAATTATTAAATATTGTAGCAACAAAGAAAACTCGCCAATATACTTCGGCGAGTTTTAATTGTTAAGAGTATAACGGTAATCCATTCTTTGGGCTCATTAATCAATTCGTTTTTCACTCATAAGCTCGCTAACAGTACCTAATTTGTACCCTTTTCCTTTAATTTCCTTAATCATGGTTTCCATCCCTTCAGCAACTGGCTGTGTAGGATGCATCAGGATCATTGCGCCATTTTCTACTTTTGACACAACGCGATTAACCATTTCAGAGGCCGGAGGTTTTTTCCAATCCACCGTATCAACTGTCCATAAAATCGTTTTCATCTCTAATTGCTCGGCAACTTGAACTGTTGTCTCATTAAAACTGCCACTTGGTGGGGCAAACCATTTTGGCTTTACATTAAGTGTGTCTTCAATTACCTGGTTTGTTTTAACTAATTCCACTTTTGTTTCTTCCAAAGAGCGTTGTTGGAGATCCGGGTGACTATAGGCATGATTTCCAATTTCATGACCAGCAGCTTGAATTTGCTTAGCTACATCAGGGTTCTTTTTCACCCAACTGCCATCAAAGAAAAATGTGGCTTTTGTTTCATGTTGTTCTAGCACTTCAAGAATTCCAGGGATATATTCATTTCCCCAGGCCACATTAATTAAGAAAGCAACTATCGGCTTTTCAGGGTTACCTCTATAAATGGGTTGGTTATCCAGATCCTCTAAATGGATTTTAGGAGAAATTTCCTTATAAACAATCTTCTTTTCATCAAACTTTCCCTTAGACTTCATTTTCTTATAACTGGCTTCAATATCTACTGTACGTCCATTATAGCCAGGTATCGCTTTCCAAACTGAATCAATTCTGGCATCAATCGGTTCCCGATTATTTTCTTCACTGTATCTTTCAATGGCTCTAAATAACTCATTCTTTGTCATTTTGGCCGAGCCTACCATTGGAGTTGCAGCAAATAAACCAAACGTCAACAAGATACTCGAAAAAAGTAATAGGTATTTAAAATAGCTTTTTTTCATTTTTTCTCCTTAGGAAATAACAATTAATTTGTATGTTAATTTTAAGTTTCCCCACTCATTAAAGAATTATGTTTTTGAAAAGAAAGTTTACTTTAGCAAAACAAAGAAAAAGAAACAATTTTATTCAATATATTTCGAACTAGCTTAAATTTGAATCGTCGCTTAAGAACCCCTTTGCAATCGTTCGAGTAAGTTTTCCATTTGCATGGTCGTTATAAGAATGGGTTGCTCCCGTTCATTGGTGGGTCTATTTAATCGTCGTATTTAAAAGTGATGTGATGCATTTTACTTGAAGAAGATTACTCTTGGTTTCAACCGTTAGTTTTGAAAAGTGGGGAATTGGCAATATAGCTCTAGAATTGATAAAGAAGCCGCGGAAACAGTAACTGAACTGTAAATATTTTTGCGTTAATCTAATGGGGAATTAACGCTTTTTTAATTTCCTCCCATTCCAGGTAGTGTTAAAATGAGTAGAAATAAAGGTGGTTAATTATGGATTTACATGATTTTATGATGAAAAACTACAATGGCTTATCTTTAACTCCTGATCTATACGATAAATGGGATAACGCGATACATATCGATTTAGGAAATGATATCTATCAATTTGATAATCATCAAAAGTTGAATATGGAGAGGTTTCATACAGTGTATCAACAAGTATCGGAAATTACTTCTTTCCTCTTCAAGACGACAGATGATGTTGTAGTGGTGGTTAATTCCTATCCATATTCAACAAAAAAGGGGGTCTATCCCAATTTTTTTAGACGTTTCTTTAAAAATCAACAATCCAAGTATTCACTGCGTTTACATGAATTTTACTGGAAGTTTGAAGGAGAGTTTCTTACTGTTCAACAAATGTCGCTTTTGTGTAAAGTTTCGGATCTAAGAGTGAAAAATCTTTATCAAGCATTAATCCATGAGGATTTCCATTCGTTAAAACCACGATTAAGAAGTAGGGATAGCCAATTTGCTCCAGATGTTTTTATTGTTAATTTAAACAATAAAAGTATTTTCCATCTATATGATGATAGAGGCTGCGAAATTTTAAATGCAGATATTAAAGTGCATAAGAAATTATTAGAGATTTTTAAGGGATTGGAAATACAAGCTAAACCTACCCCTAATTCTTAGTTAAAGCGAGTCTCAGTATGGCATTAAGGAAAAGAAATTTAGATAATGCATATCAAATCTATCAAATAAAGGATGATTTTTTGAAGTGGTTGAGATTTATAATAGCTTGTCTTAGTTTGTTGGTTATTTTAGTCGGGTGTCGAGAAAATGATGCAGAAAACGGTTACAAAACCAAGGAAAAAGCCATTCAGTATGGTCTTCTTCAAGAAGACGTTAATGAAACAGCAGTCCTTTCAATTGGAGAATATGAAGGGGAGACCTTTGTGTTTTTCGAGAAGGATGGAGCGCTAGGTGTTGCAAGCCTTACAAAAATTAGAAATGGATATAGCTGGTTTAGGAGGAGCCTTATATCAGCTTTGAGGCACGAGGCATTCCTTATACAACTGCAAGTTTTGACTATAAAACTAAGTCTGACATAGAAGTGTCAATCCTTGTAGGGAAGGTCTATGATAACTCGATCCATACAATGAAATTAGTGGGAGATGGAGCAAGGAGAGAATTAGAATTGCATGATGGTTCCAATCTTTTTTATGCAATACATAAAAGGCCTTACGCATCGATCGAGGTATTACCTATAGATTAAATAACCACTTCCACAATGAGAGGGAGGTTTAAGTCTTTGCTTTTTTTCTAGATAAAGGTAATAGTATGACTATAGCGATAAGACAAAGAGTGAAAATGAATGATAAGCTAACACTTAATGGATTATCAGGTTCCCCAAACAATTTGTAAAGCAAGTGATCAAAACGTAACCCCAACCAATTATCAATAATCGGAATGATGAAAAGTCCGGTTAATATTCCTAAAACTGCATGTTTAGCATTTTTCATTTAAGTCATCTCCGTTCTTTGAAATCGCTCTTACCTAATTTCTATTATGCATTATTTTGAATAGTAAGAAAATGACATCGTTATTAATAAATAAGAATAATTTATTGAAGTAATTTTTGACTCCAGAAAGCTAGAGGATGAGACAAATTGGTAAACACTACACCTAAATATGAATTTGAAATAATAGTACAAGAGGATCTAAACGCTGAATCACCTTACCGTGTATACGTTGAGTATTTTGGTGACTCAGATTTCTATGAAAAGCTGATTGAAATCGCACGTAGAGATCGTGTTTTATTTACTGGTCGCCCCGCTCCCATTACTATGAAGTGGTTGTTTAAAACAAATTATTTATACTACTTGGAGCAAAAAACAAATAAGAAAATAAATCCAAAATACCTTTCCTGGAATTTAGAAGACATCCTGAGAAAAAAAGATGATTTATTACTCTTTAAAGACAAGGCAGTGGTCATCGAGTTCCGAAAAGCGCTTTTCACATTCTTAAATGAATTCGCCCAACAAATCAAACAAGGGAAGCTCTAAGTCTATTATTTGATTTTTGGAGCTAGGTGGAACGCCGAATTTAAAGTATATTTGAAACAGTATCATTAAGGTTTATCTTTAAGACCTAGTTTCCATCAACTACGGGATAAGAGTTTGGCACATTTACTAAAGACCTTTTTAGATAGAAAAGTAAAAAACATATTAATAGGCTTATAGAGGGGGAGAAGCACATGGTAAATTATGATGTTATAGTAGTTGGTGCTGGTTCCATGGGAATGGCGGCAGGATACTATTTATCGTTAACAGGGAAAAAGGTACTACTATTAGATTCGCATAACCCTCCACATGATAAGGGAAGTCATCATGGGGAAACAAGAATCATCCGACATGCTTATGGGGAAGGGGAAGAGTATGTACCTTTAGCACTTAAGGCACAAGAGTTATGGCATGAGTTGGAGAAGGAAACAGGAAGTCGATTTTTTTTGAATACAGGGGTTTTAAATGTAGGAAAAGAAACCTCTAGTTCTATTAAAAATATAATTTCCAGCTCTAAGCGCTTTTCTATTCCAATAGAAATAATGAGTGCAGATGAAATTGAGGATCGTTGGCCAGGTATTACAGTGCCAAGTGACTTCATCGGTTGTTATGAACCAACATCCGGTGTACTTCGGTGCGAAGAGTGTATTGAAGCATATCGTGAATTAGCCAAATTAAACGGAGCCACTATATTGACAAACAGTAGAGTTACATCCATTACTGCTAAAGCGGGGAGTGTCGAGGTATCAACAGATTCTGATTCTTTTACTGCCCACTCTTTAATATTGACTGCTGGTGCATGGTCAAATCAATTGCTATCTATGCTTGACTTGGAGTTGCCTCTAAATCCGGTAAGAAAGACCTTTGCGTGGTTTGATGTGGATGAGGAGATTTATGGAGAGAATTTTTTCCCTGCTTTCGCGTTTGATACACCTAATGGCCTCTACTATGGATTTCCCAGCATTCAAAAGGCTGGCTTGAAAGTTGGTAGACACGATGGAGGAGCCACGATAAATCCCGATAAAGCTATGACAAGATTTGGTGAAGAACTAGGAGATCAGGAAGACTTGACACAGTTCTTAACAAGTTTTATGCCTACTACCGAGAATTTAATGTATGGAAAAACATGTACATACACACTAACGCCTGATGAGGATTTTATTGTAGATCTACATCCGAAATATCCAAACATAGCCATAGCTGCAGGATTTTCAGGACATGGTTTTAAATTTAGCAGTGTAATAGGAAAGATTTTAAGCGAGTTAATAATAAACAGACGTACAAATGAAAATATTGACCATTTTGCTATTGAGCGATTTAAATAGGCATGAAGAGAGACCTTCTATTTGAGGGTTTCTTTTTTTATATAAAAAGCAAATAGCCGTTTAAACATGGAGTTACACCTTGTTTGTTAACATTGACGATGGGCGCAAATCGTAAATCAGGGTCTGCATTTATTTTAGGCAAACTTTCAGTAATTTTTATGTTGTAAAAAATATCCTCCAATCCAACAATTAACTAATTTTAATAATTGTTTACAATTCCTATGAATCTAGTATAGAATGTATTTATTGAATTTTTAAAATTAAAAGAAAATAAGGGTGGTCTAAGTATGACGGAAATTAAAAATGATTATTTAGTAATTGGCGATTTGAATGCCCCAGTAAAAATTGAAGTGTTCTTGAATTATGCATGTCCATATTGTGCAACATTTTATGAATTAGTTGATAATACGCTTCCAAAGTATTTTGCGGAAAAGAAAGTAGCTTTAATCGTAAAGCATTACGATAAACCACGTGAAATGTTATTACCTGGAACATTAATCAATGCAAACTTAGATTACTCTAATCCTGAAAGAACATTGGAAATCATCAGCGAATTATTTAAAAATCAAGCAACGTGGGATAAATATTCGAGTTTTGAAATAAAGAAATACATTGAAGAGAAATATGACTTGAAAGAAGAATTTTCAAATATCGATCGCAGTTTACTGATTACAGCTGAGGCAATTGAGCGTAATGTAAAAATGGTGCCGACTGTATTTATCAATGAATTGGAATTCCAATATCCACGTGAGATTTTTGCGGACGAATTAGTTGAGGTTATAGAAAAAGAACTAGACAAGGTAGGAGTTTAAATGAAGAGTATAAAGAAATTATCATTTTTATTTTTTATAAGCACATTGATTTTATTGTTAGGTGCTTGTAGTGAAGAAGGTGAGGCTGTTTCAAAGTCAGAAGCAACTAATGCCGATGGTGCAAAAAAAGAAGTACTAGTTGTGGGTTCATCAGGGATATATCCTCCATTTATTTCCGTGGATGAAGACGGAAAAGCTCAAGGCTATGACGTAGATGTATTAGAAAAGGTTGGCGAAGCATTGGGTTATGAAATACAATGGGAGTTTGCCGAGTTTTCAGGAATCTTTGGGATGCTCGATGCAGGGAAAATTGATACTGTTTCCAATTTAATTGCGATGACAGAAGAACGCCGTGCGAAATATGATTTTTCAACTCCTTATGCTTATTCTGGTGCTACTCTAGTTGTACATGAAGATAATAATAGCATTAACAGCATTGAAGACTTAAAAGGGAAGAAAGTTGGTGTTTTATTAGGTAATAACTTGCATCAATTTTTGGAGAAATGGAATGAAGAAAATGGAAACGAAATAATCATCACTCCTTATCAAGATGTAAGTGGAACATATAATGAAGTAGCATCAGGTCGATTGGATGCTTTTATTGATGTAAAAATTACCGCTGCATCCCGTATTAGAGATGAAGGTCTACCATTAAAAATTTACGGTGAAGATTACTTAATCAATTTTGATTACGGCTTCCCATTTGTACGTTCTGAAGAAAATAAAGAGTTCTTAGAAGCGTTTAGTGCAGAAATTCAAAAGTTGCAGGACGATGGCACATTAAAAGAGCTTTCAGACAAATGGAGTGCAATTGACGTTACAATTCCACATAATCAATAATAAATGATAGGCTGTCCAGAGTATTCTCTGAACAGCCTTCTGATTTCTAAAAATTTTTAAACGATTGTTTTGGGTTAGTTCGAGAGAAAAGAGGGGTTTTGTGAATTTTGATCTTGGTTATATGATTGAGATTTTTCCTAGAATCATAGAGTATTTACCGATTGTTTTGTACATGGGTACACTTTCTTTTATATTGGCGGTCGTTATTGGTCTGGTCTTTGCAGTAATCATTAATTTTAAAGTTCCTGTTCTTTATCAAATTTTACTTATTATTATTTCTTATTTCCGTGGGGTTCCTACGTTAATTCAGATTTTTATTTTTTACTTTGGATTGCCGCAATTATTTCCAAGCCTTAGCTCTTTAGAAGCGATTACAGCGGTTATCTTTGCGCTAAGTGTAAAAAATGCAGCATATTTATCGGAAGTCTTTCGTTCAGCATTTTTGGCGGTGGATAAAGGACAATTTGAAGCATGTGATGCCGTGAACATGACAAAGTGGCAGGGGCTGCGCACGGTTATTTTACCACAGGTTTTACGTGTAGCGATTCCGTCATCCGGCAACTATTACATTATGATGATCAAAGAAACTTCATTAGCCTTTACGATTGGTGTTGTAGACATGCTTGCACGAGCAAAACTTGAATCGGCCGTTACTTATAAATTCCTGGAAGCATATTTAACAGTTGGATTAATCTATTGGGCAATAACGGTGATATTATCATTCTTGCAGTCAAAACTTGAAAATTATGTAGAGCGTCCATATCGAAAGGAGGCAACGAAATGATCAAAATTCAAAATCTGCATAAAAGCTACGGGAATACTGCTATCCTAAAAGGAATTGATGTAGAGATAAAAGAGGGAGAGGTACTGGCTATTATCGGTCCTTCCGGCTCAGGTAAATCGACTTTTTTACGCTGCTTGAATTTTTTGGAAAAGGCGGAAAAGGGCATTATTCAAATTGATGGTGAAGAAGTGAATTTAGAGAATTTTCATAAGTCGCAAGCAGTTAAATTGCGGGGAAAAACAGGGATGGTATTCCAGAACTACAATTTATTCAAAAATAAAACAGCCTTACATAATGTGTCCGAGCCATTGCGTTTAACTAAGAAAATTTCCAAGAAACAGGCTGAACTAATAGCGTCCGATATGCTTGCGGAAGTTGGATTGAAGGGAAAAGAATTTAATTATCCCGTTGCACTTTCGGGGGGCCAGCAGCAACGAGTTGGTATAGCGCGAGCACTTGCGCTAAATCCATATGTAATCTTGTTCGATGAGCCAACTTCTTCACTTGATCCGGAGCTTGTAGAGGAAGTATTAAATGTCATGAAGGCGGTTATTAAGCAGGGTCGTACCATGATTGTGGTGACGCATGAAATGGAATTTGCAAAAGATGTAGCAGACCGTGTGATTTTTATGGCAGATGGACACATTGTTGAAGAAGGAACGCCAAAAGAGCTATTTGAAAATCCACAAAATGAGCGAACAAAACGTTTTTTAAAAAATTATTTATCACTCCATAATTTCGGAGGAGTTGGGATTTAAATTATATAGGTAGGTTAGCATCCTCGAAATAAAGGCTATTGAAAAATCAATTTCAATAGCCTTTTTTATGTGTATGTCCTCTAAATAATTCAAATTAATAAAAAGCAGCAAACGCGCTGTTATTGTTCACTGCTTGGAAATTCGCTTTTCGATAAAATATAATTAAGGCTATTCATCCAGTTATTTTTGAGCATTTCAGCTGCCTCTGTTAATTTACCTTCCTTTATCCCTTCAATGATCATATTATGTTCATTTTAAGATTTTTGTTTTGGAATTAAATTGTGGAAATACAATGATTTAATTCTTAAAATCTTGTCCTTTAACTTTTCTAGAATTTTCTCTAGCTCCTTACTATTTGACATACGTACAATAAGTGAATGAAATTTTATATCATGTTCAAGACTTCTTTTTGAATCTCCTTCTTCAATGGACTTTTTATATTGATTATTAACTTCCTCGAGCTCTTTGTTTGATCTGGATTTATTAACGTTTCTTTAAGAGCAAGTGTCTCGAGTGCAATCACAATTTTATTTTTTTCTAAAGGGGATTAAAATGACATTAAACGGGAGCAAGATTAGCAGGGAATCCATGCGTAATAAAGCATATGGAATTATTAAAAATGCGATTATATCAGGTGAATTAGAACCAGAAATGAAGAAGAACACTTAAGAAAATAACAAGTAGGGAATGGAGTGCAATACTATTTGCAGGGGTATTTTTATCTGCTCATTTTGGGCTTTGGTTTGAATCATTAAATCATACTTCTGTTGCCAGCTCTACACTAATTCTGGCTTTGCAGCCTGCAATCGCATTAATTGGCGGCCTTATTTTCTTTAAAGAAAAAATACAACTGCGAACACTTCTCGCCTTAGGTATTGCCTTTATCGGAGTTGCAATAGTTGGAGGAGGTAACCTGGGTCTGGGAAGAGATGTTTTATATGTAATATCTTATCTTTACTATCCGTTTTTTCCGTTGTCTTTTATTTATTGATTGGGCAAAGAAACGTTAAGTCAATTAATCACTGGTTTTATAGTTTCTTAGTATTCTTTTTGGCAGGCACAACAATGATGATTTAATATTTTTAGCAGTATACCTCTTACAGGTTACTCCTCTCAAGATTGGATGGTTTTTGTATTACTCGCGATCTTCCCGACTGGCGCACACATTATATACAACATGTTGTTAAATTACGTTAATACCACTACTGTATCCATGTGTACATTAGGAGAGCCGGTTGGCGCTTCATTATTAGCAATTGTTCTAGGAGAAATGCTTACAACTATAGAGATTATTGGCGGCTCCTTAATTATTATAGGTATCTACCTCTTTTTGAGAATGCAAAGCGTATCTAATGAAGTACTCTCTAAGGAAGCTGGCTAAAAGGTCTGGAAGTAGTTATTGGGGGCTTTAATAGGTCAGGTGCTGATTCAAAAGCTGGAGGACCTGATTATTTAATATTGCACAAGCAGGCAAAATCAATTTCTGAAGTGTTTTAATTATCTACATATATAATAGAAGAAACTCATGTCATTAAAACGGTTTTTTTTTATTTCGATATATGTGAACGGTAGCAGGGGAGAACGTTAGAAGATTAAGAGTTTATTGGTAGTAAGCCAAATGGATTATGAAATCCCAAGGGAAAAAAGGTTGAAGTTTACACTTCAACCTTTTTTATCTTGATAATTATTCTTCATCCATGAATGGATAAGCAATATCGGTAGTTGGCGCAAAGTTTTCCTTGATGACACGTGGAGTTGTCCAACGAATCATATTAAATACAGAACCTGCTTTATCGTTTGTCCCAGAACCACGGGAACCACCAAATGGTTGTTGGTTAATCATGGCACCCGTTGGCTTGTCATTGATATAGAAGTTTCCAGCTGCACCAGATAAACGATTTTCCAAGTGAAGAATTGCTTGGCGATCCTGTGCAAAAATAGCACCTGTTAATGCGTACATAGACGCTGTATCAACTGCTTCCAATGTTTCTTCCAATTGATCGTTTTCATAAACATAGATTGTCAACACTGGCCCAAAGATTTCTTCCACCATCGTTTTGAAGTTTGGATTCGTTGTGACAATGATTGTTGGTTGAATGAAATATCCAACAGAATCATCATAAGTACCACCAGCAAGTATTTCTGCTTCTTCAGAAGCTGCCGCATAGTCGATATAGCTTGTAATTGAATCAAATGCAGGTTTATCGATTACTGCTCCCATGAAATTACGGAAGTCGCGTACATCCCCAACTTTAAGCTTGGCCGTTTCTTCAACTAAACCTTGCTTTACTTCTTCCCATAGACTAGCTGGGATGTAAGCACGTGAAGCTGCTGAACATTTTTGGCCTTGGTATTCAAATGCGCCACGAACAAGGTTGGCTACTACTTTGTCAACTTGTGCCGTTTCGTGGGCAAATACGAAGTCTTTCCCGCCTGTTTCCCCAACTAGACGAGGATATGATTTATAGTTTGCAATGTTCTCGCCTACTGTTTTCCAGATTGTCTGGAATGTTGCTGTAGAACCGGTGAAGTGGAATCCGGACATACGAGAATCTGTTAATACAACTTCAGATACTTGTGATCCACGGGAAGGGACGAAGTTGATGACACCTTTTGGCAACCCGGCTTCTTCCAAAATACGCATGAAGTAGTAGTTTGCAAGAAGAGAAGTTGTTGCAGGTTTCCAGACAACCACGTTGCCCATCATCGCTGGAGCTGATGGCAGGTTCCCGCCGATTGCAGTGAAGTTGAATGGAGAAATCGCTAATACAAAACCATCCAACGGACGATAATCCAGACGATTCCAAACATTCTTCATACTGTCGGGCTGAATTTGGTAGACCTGGTTTGCATAGTCTACACCAAAGCGCAAGAAATCTGCTAATTCCTGTGCAGCATCAATCTCAGTCTGGATCGCTGTTTTGGATTGTCCCAGCATCGTCGCAGCATTCATGACATCACGGTATGGACCAGAGATTAAATCAGCAGCTTTTAAGAAAATCGCAGCACGGTGTTCCCATGGCATATTTGCCCATGATTCTTTCGCAGCCATCGCCGCTTCGACAGCATCACGCAATTCTTTCTCGCCTGCTTCCGAGTAGTTTGCCAGAACGTGCTGGTGATCATGTGGCATAACTACTTGCTTGACTGTATCGGTTTTAATATTTTGACCGTTGATAATAACAGGGATATCGACTACGATTTCGGATTGGCGTTTTAACTCCGCTTTTAAAGTTTCTCTTTCCTTTGTACCCGGAGCATAAGTGTTGCCAGGCTCATTCGTAGGTGTTGGGATCTTGAAAATTCCGTTGCTCATACTTCAACTTTCCTTCCTATGGTAAAATGTCATTCTCTCATTAGTCTAAAAAATAATCTAACGTAATTAATAAAAATAGGTATCTTAAGAATTTTTTATAATCTTTTATTCTTAATCCTCCACTTAATAAGTGCCAAATTATTATGCACCATTAGTTTGTTGTATATTAAACATGATGCAATATATTTTGGCACTTTGCAATAGTAAAAATTAAATTTTTAAAATATTTCATCTAGCCGTGGTAATGGTAAACTTACTAATAAGAGATTGGTATAGGGGGAAGGGTATGCATAACGAGACTTTACTTGATATATATAGATTTATTGTTGAAAAAGGGGATAATGGAATCTGCGTTGTTGATAGTACAGGGAAACTCATCATTCAAAATAAAAAAATGCGTGAACTGCAAGGTATCAGTGACGAAGAATTTGAGAAGAGAAGAGCTCTTGAAATTGTTGGATTTAATATGGAGAAGGGCGGATTATTAAGAGTTCTGCAAGATCAGCAACCTATTTTGAATGTGAAAACGACTTTCTGGAATCAAAAAGGACAAGAAGTAACCTTAATCAGTAATATGTATCCGTTATATAGTCAAGATGAATTAGTGGGTGCAGTAGAGTTTGCTCGAGACATTACACAACAAGAGAATATGATGTATCAGCCACTTAGAAGATACAATGAACCTCTGACATTTGAAATTATCACTGCTGTATCAGCGGTCATGAAAAAAGTCATTGAAAAGGCAAAGATTGTTGCCTATAGCAGAATGCCTGTCGTCCTGGTTGGTGAATCCGGAACGGGGATCGATATGATTGCAGAAGGTATTCATCATGAACTGAGAGAGAAAAATGATATGTTTGTTACACTCATTTGTACACGCGACGAAAAATCTGTTCAAAGTCAGCTGGAAAAGTATATTGTCGAAAAACAAAAGGTAACTTTTTTTGCGGAACGAATTGAATATTTATCAATGGGGGTCCAAGAGAAGATTGTTGAATTATTGGAAAAACATACCGAACATAATCATGTATTAATAGCAAGTGTGGGTGAAGATCCTTTCGACCTAATACAAAAAGGACAACTATCAAAGGAACTTTATCGTCTCTTCTCGGATATCTCTATTTATGTTCCTGCACTACGTAATCGGAAAGAAGATATAATGCCATTTGTTGAAGATTATTTTAATCGCCATAGGGAAAGTTATGGATCAGTTATTAAAGGATTGACGGAAGATGTGAAAGAAATATTTTTAAATTACAATTGGCCAGGCAATTTAAAAGAGTTAGAAGTACTCTTGGACGATATTAGTTCGTTAATAACCAATGAAACATTGGTTGAAGTACATATGTTGCCGGCCCATTTCAAATGGAAAATACAAAATATTGAATCTCCAAAGAATCGAGACATTACAAAGAGTGATATATTTGTGGTCATGAATAAAAATGACTTAAGGCCATTGGATATTTATATGAATGAGGTTGAGGATTACTATATTTCTAGGGCATTGGATCTTTTTGATGGCAATGTATCCAAGACTGCGTCTGCACTCGGAATTCGTCGACAAAGTTTGCAATACAGAATTAAAAAATATACAGAATCAAAAACCTCTCCTGATGAACGATTGGAATAGAACTAAACTAACAATTCTAATTTTATTTCTCGTTCAATTCAAGAATTAAAAAGTCGATTTCTCGCACTGACTTTGTGAGGAATCGACTTTTTCATTGTCTTTATATGGGGCAATACTCTATATTATTTAACTTTATCTTTTTTAGATAGACGACCTAAGACAAAGCTTGCAGCTGCAAGTCCAATAACTGTATTTGTCTTTTTATTGAATACTTGTTTCGTTACAAGGGAAAGGTTTTGTGGACGTTCTGCAAGTCTTCTCATAAAATAGCCGTACCAGTCTTTGCCAAATGGTAAATATGTACAGAAATTATAGCCCTCTTTTGCTAAATCATATTGCATATCTTTGCGGAAACCATACAGCATTTGGAATTCAAATTTATCGTTCGGAATATTATTTCTCTTAACAAAGTCTTTCACATGGTTAATGACATTATGGTCATGGGTAGCGATTGAAGTGAATTTACCATTCAGTAGGTGGTATTCGATTAGTTTAATAAAGTTCTTATCGATATCCGACTTTGATTGGTAGGCTACATCTTCAGGTTCTTTATAAGCTCCTTTTACAATACGTAATCTAAAATCTTTGTATCTTTCAATATTTTCCTCCGATTCGAAGAAGTATGCTTGGATAACCGTCCCAATGTTATCGTATTCTTTATTCAGCTCGTTTAGTAACTCGAATGATTTATCCAAACGACCATAGTCTTCCATATCAAAATTCACAAAAATATTATATTGATTAGCAAGAGATACAATATCTCTTAAATTTTCTTTACAGAAATCGTAATCAATATCTAAGCCAAGTTGAGACGGTTTTAGTGAGATGTGTGCATCTAGCTTCTCATCATGGATAGCTTGAATTACCTCTAGAATTTTATTTTTTGCTTCAATAGCCTCGGATTTCTCATAAACAAATTCACCTAGATTATCGACTGTGCAGGAAATTTTATGTTTATTCAGTTCTTTAATGGATTCAACTGTTTCTGCAATGCTTACCCCGGCAACTACACTTTGTGCACCGAGTCTAAGGCCGTATTTTTGGGCTGCAGAATTTAAAAAGCGATTTTCAGAAAGATAAATAAAAAAGTCTTTTAATGTCATAGATGTATTCCTCCATTAGCTAGAAATTGTATACGACGGCGATTATATCACTTAACAAAATAATAAAACCACAATTTTTTTTGGATAAAAATTTTTCTAGAACAAAAAATACAGAAAACTGCTTGATATTTCTGAGTTTTTAGGGAATGAAAAAATTTTTTCTTTTGAGTATTCAGAAAAAAAGTCTTTTAAAATGTCGAAATTTATTTTATGTTGTATTTTATAGATTCCGAAATTCCTATATTTTATGATCAGGGGTTTAATGTCGGTTGAATTTACAACAAGGAGTGAGAGATATGACAGATTATTCGTATCAGCTTTTGGCCATAGTCATTTATATGCTTGCCATGATCCTAATTGGTTGGTTTGCTTATAAAAGAACGACAAACTTGAATGACTACATGTTAGGTGGTCGTGATTTAGGACCAGCAGTCACAGCTTTAAGTGCTGGAGCGGCGGATATGTCCGGCTGGCTACTAATGGGATTACCGGGCGCAATTTACGCAGCAGGTATGGTAGAAGCCTGGATTGCGATTGGTTTAACAGTGGGTGCTTGGTTGAACTGGCTATTAGTCGCGCCACGATTGCGTGTATACACTCAAGTTTCAAAGAACTCCATTACCATTCCCAGTTTCCTGGATAACCGTCTTCGCGACAATACGAAATTAATTCGCATTGTATCCGGGATTGTAATTTTAGTATTCTTTACATTCTATGTATCTTCAGGGATGGTTTCAGGGGGGAAATTCTTTGAAAGTTCATTCGGGTTTGATTATCATACAGGGTTATTAGTTGTATCAATTGTTACTGTTGGCTATACACTATTTGGTGGATTCCTGGCAGTTAGTTATACAGATACTTTGCAAGGTTTAATTATGTTCTTGGCCCTGGTGTTAGTACCGGTAATTGGTATATTCTTCACAGGTGGTCTTGGAGAAACAATTGATTCCATCCAAGCGGTGAATCCCGAACAGTTTAGTTTATTTGCTTCTACTGCAACGGCAGCTGGAGTCATTTCGTCTATCGCATGGGGGCTTGGCTACTTCGGTCAACCACATATTATTGTTCGTTTTATGGCCATTAAATCAGTGCAGGAAACAAAACAAGCTCGTCGTATCGGTATTGGCTGGATGATCTTAAGTTTAGCCGGTGCAATCGGTACATCATTAGTTGGATTGGCTTACTTCCAACAAAATGGCCAAGTACTAGAAGATCCGGAGACAGTATTTATTGTAATGGGACAAATTCTATTCCATCCTTTTATTGCCGGGATTATGTTAGCGGCGATTTTAGCAGCAGTAATGAGTACTATTTCTTCTCAATTAATCGTTACATCGTCTGCCTTAATTGAAGATATGTATAAAGCGCTATTTAAGAAAGATGCTTCTGACAAACATTACGTAATGGCAGGCCGTGCCGCTGTTCTAGTTGTAGCTGTAGTAGCTGCTTTTCTAGGGTGGAATCCGAATAGTTCCATCTTGGACTTGGTAGGTTTTGCATGGGCTGGATTTGGTGCGGCATTTGGACCAACGATTTTACTTACATTGTACTGGAGGAAGTTAACTAATGTTGGTGCTTTAGCCGGGATGATTGTTGGTGCAGTTGTTGCTTTCATTTGGGGACAAAGTGAAGCGTTATCTGGCATGATATATGAAATCGTTCCAGGATTCTTGATTAACTTAATTCTTGCAGTGGTTGTAAGTTTCCTTACATATAAATCAAATGCAGAAATTGATAAAGAGTTTGATGAAACATTGGAACTTTTAAAGTCAGACAAAGAATGAGATATTAATAAATCATTCAAAAATAAAATTAGGAATTAAAGAGTAAATAGTAGAAAGCGTGTTTTGAAAAAGTTGATCAAAACACGCTTTTATAGATTTAAATTACTATTTATAAAAAACGGATATGTGTATTTGAAAAGTATCCGTTATTGATATAGATTTCTCTTCTAATTATAGTAAATTAACTTAAACAAAGATCCTGCAGACCAACATGTTCAATAAATGATTTTAAAATTGCAGAGTCGTTGTCTTTTCTCCAGACTATTGAAGAAGTACAGGAAGTGTTGTTTTCATTTAGTGTTAGATAAGTCACTTTTTTATTAATATAATTCTTTATGGATGCTGGCAAGACTGCATTTCCTACTCCAGATGCGACTAACGATACAATGGTTTGGAGTTCATTCGCTTGTTGAGATTTAATGGGGCTAAATCCAACTTCATAAAATAGACTGATGATTGCGTCGTAATAACCGTGACCTACATCACGGTCAGTAAAGATAAATGGCTCATTTTTAAAATTAAGTAAACTTACAGGCTCCTTTAAGTTAGCCAATGGATGGTTACTGGGAATCGCTATAATAAATGGTTCGCACCGTAAAGTCTTTATCTTCAATGAATTCGATTCAATAGGAGGCACTAACATTCCAATATCGATTTCCTTGTTTTCCAGGGCTTCCACCTGTCTTGCAGAAGACATCTGCGTTAAAATGATATTGATTTTCGGGTTTGCTTGTTGGTAGGTTTGAATCAGTTTTGGTAATAAATCATATGTAACAGAGCCTGTAAAACCAATGGATAGTTTCCCGAATTTTCCTCTATCAATTTGTCTCGTCTCTTCATAAATTAGTTCCAGCTTTTGGACAATATCCTTTGCCTTCTCTAAGAAGTATTTTCCTGCTTCAGTTAATTCTACAACTCGTTTATTTCGATTGAATAAAGTTACATTCAATTCTTTTTCCAATATTTTAATCTGCTGGCTTAAAGGAGGTTGAGAAATTTTCAGTCGGTCTGCAGCTTTTGTAAAATTCAATTCTTCTGCAACCGCTATAAAATATAGCATTCTACGAAATTCTATCATGGGGATTCTCCTCACTTATATGTAAAACGTCTTAATACTATTCAATATATATATTATACATAGAGTGAAAATTGCTGTAAATTTAATTTACGGATTATTTTAAATAATCACTAAATTAAAATTAGAGGGGGTTTAACATGAACACGATATTGTTGATTACAATTATTGGCTACATATTATTAATGATTGTAGCTGGAACAATGATAGGGAAAAATAAAATAAATAATACGGAAGACTATATGTTAGCTGGTCGTTCATTACCGAATATAGTACTAGTGGGTACTTTATTGGCGACTTTTGTCGGTTCGGGAACGGTAATTGGCGGTGCTAGCTTCATTTATCAACAAGGGCCATTAGCTGGTATCATCTACTTTGCCGGTGTGCCAATAGGAATTGTTATTTTATATTTTATTGCAGGAAAAACTTGGTTGATTTCCAAATATACAATTCCGCAAATTTTAGAAATAAAATACGGAAAACTGACAAGAACAATTTCCTCCATATTTATTATTCTTGCTTATATTGGGATTGCATCTTACCAATTCACTGGTGGGGGATACATATTAAATTTAACAACAGGTATCTCTGTTCAAGCTGGAACGATAATAACAGCTTTTATTGTAATATTTCTTGCAACAATTGGCGGTATGTTCTCGGTTGCCTATACAGACTTTATCAGTTCCTTACTTATTCTGGCAGGGTTTCTTCTAGGATTCTTCTATTTAGTTACGAACGTTGTAAGTTTTGACACAATTATTGCCTCTTTACCGGAATCACATTTTACTTGGACTGGGAATTTAACGGTTCCTCAAATAATCGGATACTTTCTACCACTATTCCTATTAGTTTTGGCCGATCAAAACATGTATCAACGATTAGCGTCAGCTAAAGATGCAAACACTGCAAGACGCTCAACAATAGGATTCTTCTTTTCATCTATTGCTGTATTTGGCCTCGTAATTTTATTAACAATCGGTTCTTTTGCACTATTTAGTGACATCAAACCGGATACAGCGATTTTACAACTTGCTTATAATGGTGGTTTACCGGTTATTGTCGGTGCGCTAATTTTAACAGCGTCGGTTTCATTTCTCATTACAACAGGTAATTCTTTCTTATTATCAGCGGCTGGAAACATTACGTATGATATTGTGCAGAGAGTGAAGCCAGATATTTCAGATAAGAGTTTACTAAAAATCAATCGCTATTCTGTATTCGCTCTAGGTGGAATCGCTTATATACTTGGAGCGTTCTTCCCAGATGTGCTATCAATCCAAATGTATTCTTACACAATGTATGGTGCAGCATTGACTCCTGCAATATTAGCTAGTTTCCTTTGGAAGCGGGCAAATGGACCTGGTGCTTTAGCTTCGATTGTGATTGGCGGTCTAGCAACGCTGGTTTGGGAATTAGTTTTACAAAAACCATATGGATGGAATAGTGTTCTAATTGCATTACCATTATCCATTATTGCACTGATTGTAGTAAGCTTGCTAACTCCAAAATACACAGCCCAAATTGAAGAGGACCAATACGGTAAGGATAAGGAGGAGAAAGAAAATGTCGAATTTAAGAGTGAATATGCTTCGGGAGTTTATGAAGGAAAATAATCTTCAAGCAGCGGTGGTGATGAGCCCTGACTATCAATTTTATTTAACTGGTTTTCGTGCATTGATCTATTCAAGACCCATTATTCTCTTTATAACATTTGAACAATGTAGCCTAATTGTACCGGGCCTTGAAGAGGTTCATGCTAGAGAACATGCTGTAGTGGATCGAATTCTTCCATATTACGAGCATCCCGAGAAAGCAAACATCGCGAAAACATATTTAGAAGTTTTGGAAAACGAGTTAAAAGTACAAGAGGGTAGTGCTGTTGGAGTTGATATGAATTATACTCCTGGGAAAATAATCAATGAAATTCAAAGTGTTAAGACAACGGTCATCGATTTAAGTGTACAAATTGAAAAAATGAGATCAATCAAAGATGAAAAAGAAATTACTGCAATGATCGAGGCTGGAAAACTAGTAAATTTAGGTGTAAGTGAAACACTTAAACATTGCAAGGTTGGTGCAACTGAATTAGAAATAGATGCCATTGGAAATCAAATTATTTATCAAACAGCATCCGAGAATTACCCAAATGCAACGTTAGATTTACTCGTCATGACACCATCAGGGCCTGAACGAAGTATTTTGCCGCATGTATACTCCAATACACGAAAGATACAACATGGAGATGTAATCATTCATACAAGGCAAGTTTCATTAAATGGATATCGTGCCGAATTAGAACGCACAGTCATTATCGGGAAGTCTACTAAACAGCAAGAACATGCATTTTTAGCGATGCAGAAAGCCCAACAAGCTGCATTGGATTTTATTAGACCTGGTGTGAAAGCATCAGAAGTTGATGCAGTGGCTAGAGGAATTCTAAGAGAGGAAGGCTATGCAGAATTTGCCATACATCGGACAGGCCATGCCATTGGCGTTTCGCTTCATGAACCGCCATATCTTTCTTACGATAATGACCTTGTTTTGGAAGAGGGGATGGCGTACACCATTGAACCAGGGATTTATATTCCAGGATTGGGCGGATTTAGACACTCTGACACAGTTATCCTAAAAGAAGGTGGAAATCTACTAATTACTGATTATCCTAGAGACTTAAAGGATTTAATTTTTTAATGAAAATTAACCCCAATCCAATGTAGACAGAGCATTTTGCCTTTGTCTACACTCTTTTTTTAGTAAAGGATTCCTTTATAGAGTAAATGCATTAGTCTTTTTCATTAGAAACCCTCTTCATTAATCGCTTTAATTTCTTTTCTGTGCCCGTTTCCTCAACAGGTGTATAAATACTGCACCGTAAATCCAGATCACCTTGAACTTGAAGAGAAGTTAAATTAAACAGCATTTTTCCTGCTTTGGCATGTCGGAACTCAATAACCATTTCTGGCGCCTTACTCACCTGACTTTCTTGCCATAAATCCTCAAATTCTGAATGTGAATGACTAAGCTCTTCGATAAATTGGCTGTACCATTCATCTCCTAAATAGTGTCCATAATACGTACGGAAGATAGCAAGAAATCCTTTAGCAAAATGTTCCCAATTAACGGCCAAAGCTTTGAATTCTTTTCTGGTAAATACTAAACGAATCAGATTTCTTTCATCATTCGGAATGTTCCATATCACCATTTTTTTCAGTCTACTCTTTTACTTTTTTAGAAATCCCACCTACTTAATAGCCTTGGTAGAAACGGTAGTTGTTTAAGATGTAACAATAATTACTTCAACCTCATTTAATACATTATTATTACTTAAAAGGGGAGAGAGTATTGATTATTTCTTTAGCGCTAGCTAAAGCGTTATTAAATGAAGCGGAAAAACAAGCAATGTCCATGGGAATAAAAGAAGATATTGCATTAGTTGATGAGGGAGGAAATCTAATCGCATTTCACCGTATGGATAATGCGAAAATTGCAGGGATCGATATAGCTATCAATAAGGCTTGGACTAGTGTTGCTTTACAAATACCTACAGAAAATCTAGTTAAGGCAGCTCAACCTGGTAGTCCGTCATTTGGGATCAATACTACGAATCAAGGTAGAATAGTTATTCTAGGAGGCGGCATACCACTTATTTACCAGAATAAAGTCATCGGAGGCATTGGTGTCAGCGGAGCAACAAGTGCACAAGACATCGAAGTAGCAAACGCAGCGGTTCAAGCATTTCAAAACATGACATATACCTGGAATAATAAATAATTGAAAAAGAAATTATTTGAGGAACTTGCAAAGCTAAGTTAAGATGCAAAAAAACGCTATACGAGCGGGGAATTAATAAACCTAAAAGGATACTAATCGTTTTCACTAATATAAGCTACAGCTTCAAATTAGGAAATTTGTTGTTTTGTTATTTGATATATATCATTTGAGTGAAATAGCTGGGTAAATATAAGGCACATTTAGTTTCCTTAAGATAATTTAAAAGCCAGGGAACAACATACTAAAACAAAGAAAGCTGCTTACAAGGTAAGCAGCTTTCTAATTTTTCTGCCACATTTAAAAGTATAGAAAAGATTTACGCAAACCAGGAGATGTTAGTTGTAGAAAACACAGTAGTACTGAGTAAACTCTTCTATTCTCTTGGATAAGGAATATGTTCTACTGTAATTGAGAAAGCTTTTCCTATTCGTTTATAAGTAAATTTATTATCATTTAATACAGTAGCTTCTAGAATAGTTCCATATTTTTTCTCCGCTAAGGATATTGACATTTAGCAAATATGTGCTAGAATGATAATCTACTTCATTGCGTTGAAGCGTTGAAGTTTAAAGCGTGAAATTATATCATCTAGGAGTAAGCAAATGTTTTCTATTGAAGCAAAAACAAAACCGTCAGTATTCGAAGCACTACTCATTGTAATAATAGTTATTTCAATCATTTCAATTGCGATAGGCAAGCTTGGTGCTGCACCACATATCCCTATTCTTTTATCTATGATTCTTCTCATTTTTTACGGTTTGCTAAAACGTGTGCCATTTAAAGTGTTGGAAGAAAGTATGAGATCTGGAGTCTTTTCAGGAATAGGAGCTATTTATATCTTCTTTTTAATAGGTATCCTGATTAGTAGCTGGATTGTAAGCGGTACAATACCAACGCTTTTATATATTGGTTTTTCTCTCGTATCGGCTAGTTTCTTTTATGCGATTGTATTTATCATTACAGCAATTATCGGTACAGCAATTGGTAGTTCATTGACGACTGTAGCCACGATTGGGGTTGCTTTTGTAAGTATTGCAGGAGCCATTGATGCATCGCTTGTCTTGACGGCTGGCGCTATTGTATCCGGAGCATTTTTTGGCGATAAAATGTCTCCATTGTCAGATACGACAAATCTAGCAGCGAGCATCGTCAATATTGATTTATTTGACCATATTAAAAATATGTGTTGGACAACGATTCCTGCGTTTTTAATTAGCGGTGTACTATATGCTGCTTTATCACCTTCAGTTGCAGAAGTAAATAACACGACCGTTGCGTTCTATCAGGATAGTTTACAAGCTGCAAATTTTGTGCATTGGTATGCAATTGTGCCACTGCTAGTGTTGATTGTTTGCACATTCAAAAAAATGCCGGCATTTTTAACACTTATAGTTAGTTCCCTAGCAGCACTTTTCTTATCTATTTTTCATACGTCTTTATCAGTTAGTGATTACAGTGCAATTTTATATAGTGGATATGTTTCTGAAACAGGGGTTGAAGTAATTGATTCACTCTTAACTCGTGGTGGTATCAGTAGCATGTTCTTTACAATTATGCTTGTGGTGCTTAGCCTGAGCATGGGTGGGTTATTATTTGCTTTAGGTATTATTCAAACATTGCTTAGCAAAATTGAAGGTTTATTAAAATCAGTTGGTGCATTGATTACTGGGACGGCTTTTACTGCAATTGGTATTAATATAGTAGTGGGAGAACAGTATTTATCGATTTTATTAACTGGGGAAGCCTTTAAGCAACAATATAGAGAACTAGGCTTACATCCGAAAAATTTAAGCCGGGTAATGGAAGATGCGGGGACAGTCGTTAATCCGCTTGTTCCTTGGAGTGTTTGTGGTTTATTTATTGCCTCGATGCTTGACGTTTCCGTAATCGACTATCTGCCTTTTGCGTTCTTTTGCTTGCTGAGTCCCGTCCTTACAATAATATTTGGATGGTTGAATCTGACAATCACAAGAAATTAAACATACTAACAGTAGTAGTACAAACCAAGGCCATGGTTTGTACTACTTTTTTTTTAGTGGAAGTGAAGAAAGGTCGACCAGCTAATGGGATCAATTAAAATACGTAGAGTATATTTGGCTGGAAACCTTGTAATAATTAGTGAAACAAAAAAATTAGAAGTTCGTCTTGGTAATAAATAGCATATATGGGGTGAGGGAAATTGTTTAAATATGTATTGCAGCTCTTAATTGGAATCTTTATTTTTGTGGTGACATCCTTTATAGCTTGGTATGAAGGAAGTGCCATTACTGAAAATACTCTTGAGTGGAGGTATTCTACACCGTTTACAAAGTTGTTTAACATAGAAATTTCGAATGGTGCAGATATTAGTCAACTCGATTTTTTTGTTTATGCAGTTAAATTTCAACCGCTATTTCCGACTATAATGATTATTAGTTTACTATATATACTGAGCGTAACTGGTTTTTATTTGATAAAAAGCAACTCGAAATGGGCAATAGGATTTTTAGGAACAATAAGTTTTATAATGCTATCCATTAGCGGTCTAACATTTAATTCTACTACTAGTGGAGGGGATATTTATTTCTGGATTACTTCACTAGGGGGACTTTTATTTATGGAAGTTGCAGCTCTGGTATGGTCAAAATTTCGAAAGCATAAGTTGGCTGGTAATACATTTGAAATGTAGAATTATAAGCACATTAAGGATAATAATTTGATAACGCATTAATTATCCGTGAATTTTTATTTATATAGGTACAATATTGGTTTATCTGGGGAGGAGCTTTACATGTTACTAAAAGAACGGGTAGATGAACGGATAGAATCGGGTGATCAAGAAAGTGATTGGATGCGTAGGATAGTTGTTATTTATTTGAGCAAAATATGATTTGTTAAATCATTTTTGTAGGAGAGATTGAAGTGAAAATTCGGATTTTATTACTGCTCACTCTGATCTGGTTTCATTTTTCGCCAATAGCAAGTGCAGAAGCCCGACTAACAGCTGTATTTATTCGTGATCATCAGTTATGGCTCAAAAAGGGTGGTCAAGAAATTCAACTTACGAAGGACCGATATGTGTATTCTCCGAAATGGTCTTATGACGGCCGTTTCATTGGATTTATTGATGGTGATGAAAAGGGCGGAAAATCGGATTTATTCATTTATGATACAAAGGAGAAAGAAAGCTACCAACCTTATATAAGGGTCGTAACATCCGACTTTAAATGGTCCCCCAACAAGAATCAAATGGCCTACACAGACCAAGGTATTTTAAATGTGACAAAAATAAAAAATGGCCGGCCGCAAGGTTTTGAAAATGTCTCATTAGGTGTTAGTGGCTTTGAATGGTTTCCGAACGGGAAAGAGTTTATTGTTTCATCGCAATCTAACCTGCTTCCTACAGGATGGAGTCCAATCCAGCTTTATAGAATTCCGGTAGATGCAAATCTTGCTATAGATAAGATAGAGCCTTTTTATACGATTCAAACTAATGAACCTGGCTTGTTTGGGATTGATGCTCATTATTTCAAGTGGAGTTCTGATGGGAAGTGGGTTAGCTTTTTAGTTGTTCCTACGGCTTCTTGGTCCATGGACAGTAATACATTAAGTGTTTTATCTTCACAAGGAAAACAATTTCAAACAGTGGGAAAAATGCTGGGGTATAAAGAATGGTTTAAGTGGGCTCCTTCGGCCAACCAATTGGCTTATATATCGGGAGAAGGAAGATTTTTTGTTGAAAACAAGCAAATGACGATTGCCGAAATTCCAATATTTAAACAACAAAAAGAATACACACCTAAAGGATTTGTAGACCTTGATCTGGAATGGTACTCAAAAGATTTGGTAATTGTGGCCCGTGCGAAAGAGAACAAGGAGTGGAAGGAAGGACCTGTACCAACTATGTTCACTTCACTTTACGCTATAAATATAAGATCAGGAGAGCAGAAGCAAACCTCATTTCCAAGGGAAAATGAATTTGACGAAGATCCTCAAGTTGTTGGACCTTATCTTACTTGGTTTCGAAAAAGTGCAGGGGAAACTAAAGGTGATGTATGGGTAAAAAATGCTTTAAATGGTCAAGAGCATATCTGGCTTAGAGATGTAGATAACGCACCAACGTTTTTTACATCGGTAAAAAGCCCCCAAGAAACAAGTGTATATGGATATTAAACAAGGCAATCCTATACGTTGAATGTATCGGACTGCCTCAATTATCAATAGTGTTCGTTTAGTTAATTGACCATTCAGCCTGACTGTTAAAAATAGTTTATATTAAAAATTACCTTTTATGTCGTTCTTACGGGATCTTTATCTCCTGTAGGATTTACCTCAAGTGGTAAGGGATTCTTATTATCCACATGTTCTTCCTTAATGAAGCTGTCCTCATTGTCTATCCTATGTTTCTCGCTCCTATATAGTCCCTTTGCAGCCCTGATCATACCAGGTATTAATAAAATGTAGAATAGGAGAAGAGGAACTCCCGCTATTACCATGAAACTTTGCAGAGTGTTCATGGCGCTGTCTCCGCCTATCCAAACCAGTAACATCGCAACGACTCCAATTAGTACGCTGTACAGGATGCGCACCCAGATATGTGGAACCTCCTTGCCGGTAGCTTGTACGGCCATACTGTAGGCAACACCAGCACCGGTAGTAACCAGATACAGAACCACAAGAATTAGGACAAGTGGTATCCAGATAATGGACAGAGGAAACTGGTTTATCACCGTAATCAGTACCGAAGGCATTCCGAATTGACTGAAAACGTTGGAGATGCTTCCCGGTGTCTGTAATTCAAGCGCAATAGTAGTGCTTCCAAAAATGGAGAACCAGAAGTTGGTAATAATCGGACTAATGAGAGCAATGCCAATAAGCACTTCCCTTAATGTGCGTCCCTTGGAGAGAGTTATGGTTAGCACGGCCATGGAAGGACCGAAGCTAAGGAACCATGCCTCGTAAAAAACAGTCCAGCCACTCAACCATGTAACATCAGAGCGTGATAAAGCCATATGGAGGAATTCCTTTAAATACACACCATAACTTTCTACAAAAGTATCTGCTACGAACACTACATTTCCAAACAACAGCATAACAACTACCATGATCCCACTGAGATAAATCGTCAATCGGGCTAGGAAGTCCATTCCTTTCATTAGTCCGGTGGAAACAGCTACGATGAACATTACAGTAGACCCGATGATAATGATCATCTGTATGGGGACGGTATTAGGTATGCCCCAAAGATCCTGGAGTGCAAAAGATAATTGCAGTCCCAGAAATCCCACTGGTCCTATGGTACCTGCCGCAACACCGATAAGGGCCAGACCGTCCAGCAGCTTGCCAGACCAGCCATGGACACTATTTTTGCCCAAAGCTAGATATAGCATGGAGCTTGGACGCATGGGCAGATTTTTAATCTCCTTGACATAAACCAGCAAAGGGATGCAGAATGCAGTCGCACCCCACACCAGAAAACCCCAATGCAGGTAGCTTTGAGCCGTTGCATAAACCGCAGCTTCCTTGGTACCGGACTGAATGCTAGAGAAATGCTGAGGAAGTGATAAAAAATGTGCAAGCGGTTCCGCTGCTGCAAAGAATACCCCCCCAGCTGCTAGCATCGTCGTGATAATGATTGCATACCAGCTGATGTTCTTCACTTCTCGCTTGGCATTTTTGCCTCCGATTCGTATATTTCCCCACTTGGAAAAAGCAATAACGACGGCAATGATCCAAAACACGACCATTAACAGCTGAAGCACTCCGCCAAAATAGACGCCCACGAAGTTGTAAGCTGCTCCTACAGCACTATAGGTTACATCCTTGTTTATCAAGCAGGCGATGATGAATGCAAACAGAAATCCGCTGGAAATCCAGAAAACAGGCCAGTTCATCCGTATTTTCCATGAGTCTTTTTTATGAACTTCCAATTAATCCACTCCTCGTCTAATAGATTAGTAGTTTCTATTTCCTGAATTTCTCGTAGATTGCGATCGAAAGAGCAATATCCAAAACGCCTGAACCTACACTTTCATAAAGAGTGATTTCTTGATCATTTTCGCGTCCTAAAATCGTGCCTGTTAAGATATCTCCGACTGTTCCATTAACTTTGTCTTTTGAAATTAATCCTTTCTCTAAAGGAATAATGATATCACCTGCTGCATCCCATAAACCTTCCATGTGTTCTGTAGTTACCTTATCAGATCTAAGTACGGTTTCTTCATCAATTTCTTGCATAAAAGAAGTAAATGATCCAATTGCATTGATATGGGTGCCGGGTTTAACGTAACTACCCTCGAATACAGGAGTAAGTGAAGTAGTACAGGTGCAAATAATGTCACTTTGAGCAACACATTCATTTGCAGTGCCAGCCGCAATAATTTTATAAGGACTATTCTTAACCGTCTCAATTTGCTCAATAAATCGATCTACTCTTTCAGGCATTACATCATAAACATATAATTCTGTAATCTTTCTCACTTCTTGAATAGCGAGAACCTGTGAAAACGCTTGAAGTCCAGTACCAATAATCCCCAGTTTACCTGCATCTTTTTTTGACATTAAATCCGTAGCAATTGCCGCACTGCCTCCAGTTTTAATGGCAGTTAAATAATTTGCATCGATTAAAGCATGAAGTTCACCTGTTAGTGCAGAGTACAAACTAACTTTAGAAATAACACTCGGCAAGCCTTTTTTTACATTTTGGGGAAAAACAGATGAAAATTTAGAACCAAAATAGGGTTGATTTGTACAATTTGCAACTAACCATTGTCCAACATTTTCTTGTCCACGTACAGGCGTAAAAATTCTGCCCCCAGCGTAAATTTCACCTTCCATACAATCTTCATAAGCCTTTCTAAGTACAGGCAACGCCATCTCCATAGTAATTGAATCTTGAACTTGCTTCTCTGTAATCTGCAACATACCATTTCCTCCTTAACATTCTGAATTAATTATTCATATTTCGTATGATTATTGTGGAAATGAATTTAAAGGGGTAAGTTCGTTTTCTGAGTTTTCTGAACCTTTAAATAAAATATAATGGCGCAAAAGGAATTTGTAAACCTTTTTTTAAGTAAATAGAATAAATATTCTAAATAATGAACTGAATATCTACTTTGAGACACAAAGTTGTTTTTATAAAAAATGAACTTTTCACGAGCTTATAGAAACTTTTGGGTTCAATCAATACACTTCCAAAAGTTAAACGAAAGGATAAAACGAATTTATTTAGAAACAGGTTATTTGCTCATTTGTATAAATTTGTCTTATTTACAAAAAGGTTATGATACAATCTCTTATAGAAAGTGAATAGAAAGAAACAAATCCCCTATGAAAGGTATGAATCCATAGTTTTAATAGAGGGGAACAGCACTTTTTTTCAGAAGTTGATGGAAATAGAAAAAGTGAATATGCTGCAAAATCTAAGAGAATATGAGCTTTTTGTTGAAGATTGAACTCGAGGAGGGTAATTGAATGAAAAACCATAACATCGTTGACGAGTTATTAAAAATAAAAGCTGAACTGCCAAAAAAACAAAAGATTTTATGTGATTATTTACTAGCAAACCGCCAGGATATTGGAATTTTAACTGTAAAAGAGTTGGCCTTAAAAGCAAATGTAGGTACGACTACTGTCATGAGGTTAACGAAAGATTTAGGATACCAAAATTTCTCGGATTTTAGAAAAGAGTTTTATAACCTACAAGTAGACACGATCAATAAATGGGATGATGTCCAAAAATCTTTCAGTGATTCTTCAAATGAAGATAACCAATTTCAATCGATTCATCAAGTTTGGGAAGAGGGGATAAATAATCTGGCCCACTCATTAAATGCAAATTTGATTGAAAACTTCACTAAGGCCATTCAATTATTGAATTCCGTTAGAAAAATCAATATTTATGGGGCCAGACCATATAAAGCAACTGCACAATATCTGGAGCTATTGCTGGGGGAATATATGCCCAATGTCTATCAGCTGAGCAACGACAGTGAATCGGTATTTGACAAAGTGCTGCAATTTGATAAAGATGAGGTATTGGTTCTATTTAGTTTCGAGCCATATATAAAGAAAACACTGGAAATGGCCAAGATACTTAAAGAAAAAGAGGTTCCCATAATCTTATTTACCGATCAGTTATCCTGTCCGCTTGTTCCATTTGCGGAATGTATCTTGCAAGTTGAAGTTTCTCGGAAATATTATTCTATTTTACCGGTGTTTGCACTCATAGAAGCTATTGTTCTGGAATTAGGAAAAAAGAATTCCGAAGTCTCGTTAAAAAAGATTAAAGAACTTGTCAAAACATTAAAAGAATCAGAGACAATCATCTAGAAGCATTAATGAATGCTTCTAATTTTCTATGGATGTAAATGTTATGTTCTTGTTCTTTGCAAATTACTTTCCAAAATGTTTTATGTTAGGGATATTTTTAGTGCAGCATCCCATCAATCATATAGAAGCATCATAGAATGCTTTTTTTATTAAATTAAAAAGGAATTTTTAATCTTTTTTAAAATAAAAAGGTTTACAAATTCCTTAACGAATGTTAAATTATTTTTATAGTTTTCAGAAAATACAGAAAGGTGTTGGATATATTGATTAAAACAGAAGAAATTGTGTCTATTGACAAAAAAGTAGATTTTATCTATTTGTCGCAAGAAGACTGTATCGCTGCTGGAGGGTTGGATATGAATGGGACTCTTGAGGCTATTCAAAAATCATTTGAGCTTCATGGTAAAAATGAGGTGATTCAACCTGCCAAACCTGTCATTCGCTGGGGTGGTCCAGAAACAGAAGAAACACGTGGACGTATTATGACGATGCCTTCCTATATCGGTGGCGAGTTAAACGTTGCTGGATTGAAATGGATTCCGAGTATGCCGGAAAATCCAAAAAAACTAGGTCAACCTCGTGCCTCTGCAATTATTGTACTGACAGATCCCGAAAATGGATTCCCGTTAGCCATCATGGACGGAACATTAGTCAGTGCAATGCGAACAGGTGCAGCAACCGGCATTGCGGCTAAATATCTTGCAAACCCTGATTCGGAAACAGTGGGAATCATTGGCGCAGGTGTTCAAAGTCGTACACAGCTTATGGCGATTACGTGTGCAATGAAAAATATTAAACTAATTAAAGTATTCGATTTGAATATGGAAAAGACTCAGCAGTTCGCAGAGGAAATGGAAAAGGAATTAAACGTCTCAGTAATAGCAGCAGATAGCGCTGAAGCAGCCATTCGCGAATCGGACATTGTTATAACAGCAACCATGTCAACATTCCCTTATGTGAAATATGAGTGGTTAAAAGAAGGGGCTTTCCACTCAGAAATTTCGTTCTGGGACACAGCACCTGAAGAAGTACAGCATTACGACAAAATTGTCGTTGATGATTACAGTCATGTAGAACATCACGGTGTGGATGTAAGTTATCGTGCAGTAGCTGCGGGCTTGGTTGAACGCGAACGTGTCAAAAATTTAAGTGACATTATGTTAGGCAATGTGGAAGGACGTACAAACCCACAGGAAAACATTATTTTTAACCCGATCGGTATGTCGATACATGATGTTTCAGAAGCTTACCGAGTTTATCAAAATGCTAAAAAAATGGGAATTGGCAACACATTGCCGTTATGGCAGAAACCTCATTGGTCATAAGGAGGCAATTCGTATGAGTGTAATGAGCAGTACTTTCCAAGGTTTGGCGAAAAATAAAATGGCGAACAAAATGGCATTAAGATACGGCCTTAAATTTGGGGCGGACCGGTTTGTGGCCGGTGATAAAGAAGAAGAAGCAGTTAGATGTGTAAAAGAACTTAACAATCAAGGGCTGCTTACAATGCTGAATTATCTGGGTGAATATGTATTCACCAAAGAAGCGGCAGATAGCGCAACAGGACATTGTATACGCACGATTGATTTAATTACTGAAAATAATTTGCAAAGCAATTTATCGGTAAAAATTACTTCATTGGGCTTGGATATTAGCAGGGAACTATGTATGGAGAATTTACGGAAGATTCTTAACAGAGCTAGAAGAGATAATGTATTTGTCAGAATTGAAATGGAAGATTCTTCGCATTGCCAACTTACTTTAGATATCTACAAAGAATTGCGTGCCGAGTATGACAATATCGGGACAGTTCTTCAAGCATACCTGCATCGTACATTAGGTGATATTGAGGATCTAAATCGATATAAAGCAAATCTGCGTTTAGTAAAGGGAGCTTATAAAGAACCTGCTTCCATCGCTTATCAAGATAAAGCAAAAGTCGATCAAAACTATATGGAAATGATTAAACAGCATCTTATGAATGGGAATTATGCAGGGATTGCAACCCATGACGACCGGGTAGTGGAACAAGTAAAAAAATTTGTTGCAAAAAACAATATCGATAAAGATAACTTTGAATTTCAAATGCTGCACGGTATTAGAGGAGACTTGCAAAAATTGCTGGCTTCACAAGGTTATAGAGTCAGAGTTTATGTACCATATGGGGTTGATTGGTTCGGATATTTTATGAGACGGTTAGCAGAACGTCCTGAGAATGTAACCTTTGTATTAAAAAATCTATTTAAATAGTGGGGGCGACAAAATGACAACAACTGAAACATTGAGCTTTAAAAATGCAATCGATACAGATTTTTCGAATCAGGAGAATGTTACTGCGATAGAAGCTGCTATTAAAGCAGTGAGCGATCTAAATGGCACAAAGTATCCTTACATTATTAATGGTGAAAAGATCTATACTGATAATCAAATTGTTTCCATTAATCCAGCCAACCCTTCTGAAATCATTGGTTCGGTTAGCAAGGTATCTCAACATGAAGCCGAAAGAGCTATCCAAAGTGCATTGAGTGCTTTTGACACTTGGTCCAGAACTAGCGTATCAGAACGTGCTGAATATCTATTAAAAGCGGCAAGAGTTTTAGAGGAAAAACGTCTGGAACTGGCAAGCGTCATGATTTTGGAAGCAGGAAAAAATTATGCAGAGGCGGATGCAGAAGTATCGGAAGCTATTGATTTCTTGAACTTTTACGCTTTGAATGCTATTAAACTATCTAAAGATGATCATAAGCTTATCCGCATTCCATCTGAAGATAACAATTTGGAGTATATTCCTTTAGGAGTTGGTTTCATTGTTCCTCCATGGAATTTCCCATTTGCGATCACAATTGGTTTGACTGTATCAGCACTTGTAACAGGAAATACGGTTTTATTAAAGCCGGCATCTGTAACACCGATTATAGCATATAAGTTTGTGGAGATTATGGAAGAAGTAGGGCTCCCAAAAGGCGTACTAAACTTTATTCCAGGTGATTCTTCCGAAATTGGTGATTACATTACCGGACACCCGCAAATCAGATTCATCAGCTTTACTGGTTCCAAAGAAGTCGGGTTGCACATCAACGCGTTAGCGGCTCAAACAGCAAAAGGGCAGAAATGGATTAAGCGTGTAAATGCTGAAATGGGTGGGAAAGACGGAATTGTTGTTGATGAAACGGCGGATTTAGACTATGTAGCTGAGGAAGTCGTGCAAGCAGCCTTTAGTTTCCAAGGACAAAAATGTTCAGCAGGTTCTCGCCTCATTGTTGTAGAAGATGTATATGAGCAACAGCTAGAAAAAGTTGTTGAGCGTACAAAAGAATTAACAATCGGACTAGGCTCGGATAATTGCGATGTTGGGCCGGTCATTGATGAAAAGGCTTACAAGTCGATATTAAACTATATTGAGATTGGCAGAAACGAAGGAACACTCGTGCTTGGTGGAAATCCCGTTGATTGCGAAGGCTACTTTATTGAACCAACGATCATCAAAGATGTTACAAAGGAGAGCCGCATTATGAAAGAAGAAATCTTTGGTCCAGTACTTGCTGTTGCAAAAGCCAAGGATTGGAAAGAAGCAATTGAAATTTATAATGCAACCGAATATGGCTTGACGGGATCCTTCTTCTCATCAGTTGAAGAACGTGTTGATGTTGCTGCTGAAGAAATGCACTGTGGAAATCTCTATATTAATAGACGTTGTACAGGTGCTTTAGTCGGCGTACATCCCTTCGGTGGATTCAACATGTCTGGAACGGACTCAAAATCAGGAAGCTATGACTATTTGAAGTTATTTAGTCAACCTAAGCTAGTTACAAAAAAGATTCAATTCTAAAATTGAACTCTTTAAAAATATAAGCTTGGATACACTTTGTTATAGAAAAAACAAACTTATAGGCACATCTTGAATCAAGCTATTTGGTTCAAGATGTTATTCATCTAGGTATTAGTAAGGAATCCCAGTCGCAAGGTCTTTGGAAAGTACAATCAGAGAGGCGGAATTTGATATGGAATATTCTTTAACTCTAGCAAGTGTCCTCACTTTATTGGTACCAATGCCGTTACTTGTTGTGTTTTCAATTATATCTTTACTTAGACAGGTTATGAATGATCGAAAACAAAACGTACAATCAGAGTCACTTAATATTAATCCTCTGCTGGAAAAGAGGGATGCTTCATGAGTTCGATTACGATAACAGTGTTTATTTTATATTTTGCGATTCTATTCGTCATTGGCTATCTGGCATATAGACGTACTTCCAATGTAGAAGATTATATTCTTGGTGGTAGACAACTAGGACCGTTTATCGGTGGAATTAGTACCGGTGCATCCGATATGAGTGGTTGGCTTTTGTTAGGTCTACCGGGCGCAGTTTATTTAAGTGGCCTTTCCGAGATATGGATTGGAGTCGGCTTGGCAATTGGGGCATATATCAATTGGCAATATGTCGGAAAAAGGATCAGGGTTTACACACAAGTCGCGAATAATTCCTTGACTCTGCCTGATTTTCTGGAAAATCGTTTTAGGGACCATTCAAAATCTTTGAGAATAGTAGCTTCGGTTTTTATCCTAATATTCTTCGCTTTTTACATCTCTTCCGGGTTAGTGGGAGGGGCAGTATTATTTGAAACAACTTTTGGCATTTCATATAAGACAGCTCTAATCGTCGGTTCGGCTGTGATCATCGGCTATACAATGATCGGTGGTTTTTTCGCTGTAGCATGGACGGATTTCTTCCAAGGTCTATTAATGTTCCTTGCACTAATAACGATTCCTATAGTAGCTTTATTTAATTTAGGGAACTGGAAGGATGCAATCAATACAATTGGCAGTATTTCCGTGGAACATTTAGATGTTTTTGCAGGAACAACAGCTTTGGGTATTATTTCTTTATTGGCTTGGGGTCTTGGCTATTTCGGTCAACCACATGTGATTGTTCGCTTTATGGCCATGACGACCTCGAAAGATATAACAATTGGTCGATCGGTCTATACAATCTGGAATGTAGCGGCCATATTAGGTGCGATTTTCACGGGCTTTTTTGGAATCGCTTACTTTGTTGGAGACCCTCTAGCCAATCCTGAAACAGTATTTATCGTTTTTGCACAAACGCTGTTTAATCCATGGGTTACGGGTTTATTATTAGTCGCCGTTTTATCGGCTATTATGAGTACGATTAGTTCCCAGTTAATTATTGCGGCTTCTGCTTTATCTGAAGATTTGTATAAGGGGCTTTTCAGAAAAAATGCTTCTCAGCGTGAGTTGATGTGGGTAGCACGTTTGGCTGTTCTAGCAATTTCAATCTTCGCAACTATTTTGGCACTCAATCCGGAAAGTTCCGTGTTATCGTTAGTTGGTTATGCATGGGCAGGATTTGGGGCTGTATTTGGTCCAGCAATACTACTATCGTTATTCTGGAAGAAAACAACAAAAAATGGTGTTCTTGCGGGCATGATTGTTGGCGGTGTAACAGTTATTGTTTGGAGTGAACTTACGAAGGCCGGGATTATTCCATTTTATTTATACGAAATTATACCAGGCTTCTTCGGATCTCTATTAGCAGTGATTGTTGTTTCTCTTATGAAAGATACTGTTTCGAAAGAAATGGTAGAGGAATTTGAAGCCGTAAATCTAAGTGAAATCTAAGATAGAGGTGATCTTTATTTTTTTAATAGCTGTGTATAGAAAACAACGTATATCTTTCTATGAATTTGAATGCCAAAATGAAGCAGTCCAATTCTTCAATAAGATTAAGGGAACAAAAATTTTCACAACTTATGTTGATTCGACTAAGGCACCTCTAAACAATCCAGCCCAAGTTATTGTTGAAGAACCAGTGAGTAAAAAAGAAATAGCAATTGGATAGTAATGAAGAAACATCGTAAAAGTGGTGGGTACCTTTATATTGAGACGATTCAAGGGGGAAACAACTCCAAAAAGTGGCAAAGCGCTTGAAATTGCGAGGATTCAAGAAGAATACAGAATCAAAAGGTAACAAAGTGCCAGGTATTACGACGATACAAGCGGAAAAATACTCCGAAAGGTAGCAAAGCTCGGTGATATTGCTGCGATTCAGTAGAATAAGCGTTTTCAATAACAGGTTTTTAAAGGGCAGGATTATGAGACAAGATTCTAAATTTTAAAAGAGGAATTGCTACTTAATGCAGCAATTCCTCTTTTAATCATTTGCTATTTAATTAACAATTTCTTTGTTTGTATTCAATTGCTTCTTTACCGTAAAAGTTAAGTACAAATTAGTTAGTATGATAAAGACAACACCAAATACACTCAAAATCAATGCTTGATGGAGTAAGTACTCATAGTCAATTGTATTTGACATTAACTCTCTGAAGCCATTTATAGCGTAAGTTAACGGTAAATAAGGATTGATATCTTGGAAGAATGCTGGTGTTAAGACCTTTGGAAATGTTCCGGCACTGCCTCCAATTTGAAGCAACAGCAGGATGAAAATTAGATATTGTCCTGTTTTGTCCAATGCTACCGTCAAGAATTGTATGATTGTATAAAGCGTCAAACTTGTGAAAATAGTAAATACATAAAAAGAAAATTCACTTTGCACGTCCAACCCTAATCCGTATATCAAAATTGTATCGGCAAAAATGGCCTGAAAAACACCGACAACTAATAATACACTATATTTACTGATGAAATAAGAAAAACCGGAAGTCGGATTTTCCAGGGTTGTTCTCATCGGATAGGATGAAGTGAACATTAATCCTCCCGATAAAAGTCCAATCGCAAGTATATATGGAGCTAGGCCCTCTCCATAATCTTTAACATCATCAATTTTGTGAGCAACTAGATTAACGGGACTTGCAAACATACTATTTGTTTCTTCGTTCGTATTTAGATCATTGATTTCGTCGGCACCATCCTTCAATGAGTGCTGAAGCTCACTTGTTCCATCCGAAAGGTCGTTTGTTCCTGTTACTAATTCATCCGATCCGGCTGCTAACTTTTCTGAACCATTATATAGCTGGTCGGAACCGTTGTTTAATTGTTGAACACCATCAACCAGTTCATTGCCGCCTGAGTTCAATTGTTCTAGACCAGCAGCTAATGCAGAACTTCCATCGCTTATCTTTTCTAAACCGTTAACTAAATCATTACTTCCTTGCGTCAGATTTTGTGAACCGGCTTCGGCTTCACCAAGTTTACTATTAAATAAGGCAAAATTAGAGCTGAATTCATTCTGCCCGTTTATAAGACTACCTGAAGCTGTATATAATTTATTTTGACCCTCTGCAAGTTGGGAATAATTTGTATGAATCTGTTGCCCACCTTGATTTAATTGGTCCATTGATTGTGCAATTGTTTGAAGTTGAACAAGCACTTTTTGTAAATCCTCCTGGGAGGTAGATTCACTCTTACTTAATGCAGAGATTTCATTAGTTACGTTTTGAATAGAGCTATTTACAGAGGAAATGCTATTAGTATATTGAACAATATTGTCTTGAAGTTCCATTGTCCCATCAACGGATTCTTTTAATCCGATAGCCAATTGATTGTTCCCATTGGATAATTGATTGAATCCATCCTCTAGCTCTTTGCCGGCTTCCGATAAACCCTGTAGTCCAGTATGAAGGTCGCTGGCTCCTGTTCTTAATGAATTAGCTCCATCCGAGACTGTTTCAATACCAGTGTTTAACTCGTTTGCTCCATCACTGGATTGTTTAATGCCATTGGCAACCGCTACAGTACCTGATTGTAATGTGGCTGCTCCATTTTTAAAATCTAAGGTGCTTTCTTTTAATTTCTTCAAGTTTTCGTTTAATGTTGTTGTCCCGTTTGCAAGCTGGTTAACCCCATCGTTTACCTTTTTGGCACCGTCACTTGCATCCTGCATACCATTGCCGACTTCTTTAAAACTTTTAAAAACCGTATCCGCATACTGTTCAGTGACTTCCTTTGAAATACTTGTGTTTATTTCCTTAATTGCACTAGCGCTAATTTGAGAGCCTGAATAGTTTTTTCCGGGATTTGTATAATAGCTCAACTTCATCTTCTGTGGATTTTCATCAAGTAATGTTGAAGCATTTTCTGAGAAATCACTTGGAATCTCTATTACCATGTAATAGTCTTCATTATTTAGTCCTTCCATAGCTTTTTCTTTGGTCGTAAATTTCCAATCAAATTTGTCATTTTCTTTTAATCCGTCTACAAAATCATTACCGATATTTAATGTTTTGCCATCCAGTTCAGCACCATTGTCGTTATTAATTACTGCGATAGGCAGATGATCAGTTTTGGAATACGGGTCCCAATATGCTGATAAAAAGACTAAAGAATATAACATTGGTACTAGTATGATTGCCAATATAACTACTATTAAAAAGGGATTTTTATATATATTTTTCCACTCTTGCTTTAGCATCCGATAACCTCCTGAAATAATATTATCTATATACCTAAATGAGTTCATTTAGCACGATGAAACATATTCTATCAGCAGTTGTATTAAAGGTAAATTTAAATAAAGTTAATCTACATTAAATTATTTTTAAGTATAAACACACTGAATTAATAGCAAAAAGACCTTGCAAATATGGCAAGGTCTCCCGGTATTTGTAGATGCAGTCGTAACGGGGTCAGGTTAATTGTGATAAAAGATGTTCTGTAAACTGTTCAAGAATTGTAGAGACCTTCTCATTCTGCCTTGTTAATCTCCAAAGGAAATTAGATTGTATCGCGTATTCATTAATGGAAATCGTGATTACTTCATCTTTAATATGAGAAGGCAGTGAGTTAACAATATAATCTGTAGCGATGGTGATGGCATTTGCTTTGACAACCATTTGGAAAATGGCATCTACATTATTGGAGATTAAACTGACCTTATTTGATGATTGGTCATCAAGGAGGAATTTTTCAGCAATCAATTTTATATAAGGATCATTGTATAACACAATTGTTTCATCTTTTATTTCATTACTAGAAATACTTTGGTGAAACCGGAATGCTGAACTTTTACTAACAACCAATATTGCCTCATCCTTGATGATAGGTTGCCAGGATATTGCCGAATCATGATTCGTTGTTGAAAATGTGACGAAGCCCATATCAACAACACCATTTTTGACGTGATTTAAAACAGTGGCAGTATCACCTTCAACAATTTGTACATTTATATAGGGATACCTTTTCTGATAATCCAACGTGGTATTTATGATCTTCGGAACGATTCCGGGAATAGTAGCAATTGAAATACTTCCCTGATTCGTGTTTCTGGAAATACTTATATCGTTTTTCATTTTATCGATGGTTTTAAGAATCGAGATGGCATACTGTATGACCTTTTTACCTTCATTTGTGGGAGTTACGCCTTTCCTGGAACGCGTAAAAAGCGAAACCTCTAATTCTTCCTCTAGTTGGCTAATGGATATACTTATAGCTGGAACAGTCATAAGGTTTTTTTTAGCTGCTTCTGTAAAAGTGCCGAGCTCTGCTACATCAACAAGGTATTGGAGTTGTATTATATTCATTTTGTTCACCTTAAATAGTATTTAATAATGATTAGCTTTTGTTATATTTATTTTATCAAAAATGCAATTAAGAATACATAATTACAAAATACCTTGGTGGTTCCCGTGGTTCGGGTTCGGGTACAAAAGGTAAAGCAGGTTAAATATTTAACATGATTCCTTGGAAATTTTCAATAGCCTTTCATTTCTATTAGTACAGCCAATCATAAGGGGTGCGAAATAATTAATTTAGCAATAAAATAGATTTCACTTAAAAAGTGAGTCTATTTTATATTATGATGAATAGAAAAGGGGGATCTGCTAATGAAAGCATTGCTAATCGCAGAAAAGCCATCTCTCATGCGTGATATTCAAAAAGTTTATAAAAAGATGCAATTACCCTATGAAATTGATTTTACATCTTTTGTCGGGCATGTCGTGGAATTAAAAGAACCACATGAATATAAGGCGGAATGGAAAAAGTGGGACTTGAATCTATTGCCGATGATTCCTGAACGTTATGAATTTCGGGTAAAGAAATCAGCTTATAAAGTATATAAGGAGATTGAACAAGTACTGAAAACGAATCGCTATGATTTTATCATTAATGCCTGCGATGCCGGAATGGAAGGGGAAAACATCTTTTACTCGTTCTATAAACGTGTTGGGTGCAAGCTGCCGGTGAAACGTTTTTGGACATCTCAAACAACAGACAATGCGATTTTCAAAGCTTTATTGAATTTAATCGATGAACAGGATCTATTAATTCGGAACCTGCGTAATGCAGCAATGTACCGAACGATCTTTGATTGGCTAATCGGCTTGAATTTAACGCGAGCAGCCACTGTCAAGGGCGGACGGATTATTAAAATTGGGCGAGTGATGACACCGACACTGGCTATTGTAGTGAAAAGAGAGTTAGAGGTTTTGCAATTTAAGCCTGAACCATATTTTCAAATCGAACTGGATTTAGGTCAATTTAAAGCTCTATGGTTTAGCCCAAAAACGAATGAGAACAAGCTAAAAACAATGGAAGAAGCTCAAAGCATCCTTTCACGAATAGGTAATACCGCCACTGTGCAGGATATTAAAACGGAACGAAAAACGATGAGTGCACCACCTTTACACTCACTTCTTGAACTGCAAAAGGAAGCAAACAAGTTTTTTGGCTTTACTTCCTCGGAAACTTTAAAAATAGCTCAGAGTTTATATGAGAAAAAGCTAATTACCTATCCTCGTACAGAATCCAAGCATTTGCCGACAAGCTTTGCCCAAAATATCAAGATGCAACTGCAGACACTGGCATCTTTAAATGAATATGGCTCTATTGTACAAGAGGTACTAAATCGTCCGGATGCTATACAAAGGACAATTCGTTCAAAAAAATATGTGGATGATAAGAAATTAACGGATCACCATGCCATTACAGTGACAGAAGTTGCCATTGGAAAGAAGAAGTTATCGCTGCAAGAACTGAAAATCTATCATCTGATTGCAAGAAGGCTGCTGGCGATTTTCATGCCTGCTTATGTGATTGATAAAACAGCCGTCCTATTAAAATCAAATGAAGAATTCTTTAAAGCAAACGGCAATATGGTCATTGATAAAGGATACACGATACTATACGATGCATTCAAAAAGAAGCAGGAGTTGCCGTTGCCTCCGCTCCAGTTGAGTATGCAGTTGCCAATTAAGGATGCAAAAATTCTATCCAAGGTGACGGAGCCACCTGCACGGTATACAGATAGTACGCTATTGGATGCGATGTTCCATGCGGGACGCTTTATAGAGGATAAAGAATTGCAGAAAATCTTAAAAGATGCCGAAGGAATTGGTACGTCTGCCACTCGCGCAGAAATAATAGAGAAGTTGATTTCCATTGGCATGATTGCCCGTGAAGGAAAATCGTTTAAGGCAACGCAATTTGGTATCGATGTCATTCAAAGCATAGGTGAACACGATATCGTTTCGCCTGAATTAACGGCTATCTGGAGTAAAAAGCTAAAGGATATTGTGGATGGCCAATTAAGCTCAGGTCAATTCTACAAAGAGATGCTAGCTTATGTAAAACAAACGACAGATGGTTTTGTATCATTGAACTTGAATGTAGCAGAGAAACAAATGGTCGTTGTAGGGAAATGTCTGCAATGCGGACAAGCGGTTGTAGAAGGATTTAAAGGGTATTCTTGTTCCAATAAAGCCTGTAAATTCTTTATTAGCAAGACCATCATGAAGGGGAAGATTACCCCTACAGATGCAAAGAAATTATTGAATGGTAAAGAAACGCGAGAAATCCGATTTACATGGAAAAGTGGGAAAAAGGGGAAAGCAAAATTAAAATTAGTAAATGAAAAACTAGAATTTGTTTTCCCTGCCCCGACGAAAGATAAATAGTTCTATAATATGTTTTAGCCTCCCTTGGGTTAGTAAAGTTTGCATATATTAAATGCAGATTCTCAAATCTAGAAGGGAGGTTTTATTTTGAGAAGGAAAACGAGAATCGAAAGAAACCGCGCTAAACGCAATCGACAAAGAAATAACGAGCATGATTACTTTGATAGATTCCATCATAACTTTGTAAAAAATGGTTTCGATCACCACGTAAAGAACCATTGCGACTGTAGATGCTGTCACAATCATGAACACCAATGCGAGTGTGGATGTGGCCACTGTCACGAGCATCATTGCAACTGTGGATGCGGTCACCGTCATGAGCACCATCACGACTGTGGATGCGATCACCGTCATGAGCACCTTGATGACTGTGGATGTGGTCACCGTCACGTGCATCATCATGACTGTGGATGCACTCAACAACATCATGGGCACCATCATGACTGCAAGTGCCATCACAATTCAATGCACGACCATGATTGCGAATGTGAGCATGACTGCGATTGTGATCACCGTGATAAACACCATCATGATTGCGGCAGCAGCCACTGCCGCGGAAATCATCATGATTGCAACTGCCGTCACCAACGGAGGAAAAACCATTTTGTTCTATTCGATTGTGATAGCTGTAATAAGCATCGCGATTTTTCCCATTCTCACAACCGTTGTGATTGCAGATGTCATTTATGCCTAAACTTGGCACGCTTAGATGATAATTTGAATTTTAAGCTGTTGAGAAACCAGCGTCGTCCGTTGGAAATGGTCACAGTCGGGAACAGACGTCTTAGAGGGAAAACGAAGCATGTAGGTATTGACTATGTAGATATTAAAGGAAACAACGGAAAAATGGTCACAGTTTTAAAGGACAAAATTGAGTTTGTTGATTGGAAAAAAGAAAGAAATAACGAACGGGAACGTTGGTAATCGCTTTATCGGGAATTTTAATCTGTTAAAAAGGATTCCAAAAATGAAGGCAATGAATAACATAGGTAGTAGAAAAGGAGATAAGGAAGATGATCTTGAAAATTTCCCGAATTACTATCTATTGCTTATTTATTGCTTTTCTTTTTGTTTCGATGGGCAAGCAAGTCAATGCCCACGTCTTTGTGGAAGAAGAGTCGCCCGTTTCAGGTAGTGTGTCTGAAGAGTCACCGAGTGAAGTTTCAATCAAATTTAGCGGTAAAGTAGACAAAAGCTTTTCAATGAAGGTATTCGATCAAAATAACCAGGAAATTATCACGAATTCTCTTTCCATCAGTGATGATCGTAGAACTATTTCCATCCATATTCCGGCACTGCCCAATGGACATTACAAGGTACAATACTATGTGATTTCATCGAATGATGGGCATACGATTGAAGGTTCCTACTTATTTCAAGTGAAATGGCAACATCACCCGTCAATTAATGAGGAACATATAAAAGAGGAGGCAGCCGGTGGAGCCGTTAATAAAGAAGACTCAGGGAATGGAAAAAATACGGCCACGACCCAAGGTGATAACGGTGTAATAGACATTTCGGAGTTATTTAATTATAGCGCCAAAGCAATCTATTATCTTGGATTATTATTGATTATGGGCTGGTTAATGATTTGGCAAGTCATAAGGTCCTATTCTATTGAACTTAGAAAAAGATTTCTATTCTATGGGATGGTTTTCCAGTTCCTGCATTTGATAGGTTTAGTCGCATTTCTATTAATCCAAATGAACACTTTTACGGCAAATGGCATTAGTTTTGAATTCGATTTCCCTTTGGAGACGAACTTTGGCAAGCTATGGATTGTTTCTCTGGCATTATCATTAATTGGTTTTCTAACATTGTTTAAGAATCAATGGCTTGATTATCTATGGATTCTATTGATTGGCATCGCAAAAAGCCTTAGTGGTCATACGCAAGAGTTTGAACCCTCTTCACTATTGGTTGGTTTAAATAGTGTCCATATTTTTGCTGGTGCTTTTTGGGCCGCGGGGTTGGTTTTTATCCTGCTATTTTGGCGTAAGCAGCAGCTCTATGTTAAATCTTTTCTACCTGTATTTTCAAATGGCGCCTTGATTAGTGCTGTTTTGCTGAGTATCTCGGGCAGCATGATTTCCTATTTCTATTTACCGGGAAAAGAGGCTTTGTTGACGGATTGGGGAGTTGTTTTATTGTCGAAAATTGCCATTGTGCTCGGCGTCGTCATTATGGGGGCAATCATTCGTAAAAGAATGAAAAGAGGTAGACTAGCGGATTTAAAAATACCGGTAATGATAGATTTTATCTTTATGATTTTGCTGATTATTGTCGTTGCTATTTTAACATCTTTAAATCCGCTGCCTTGATTTAGGACCTAATGGAAAAACACATCAAGCCAAACATCGCGTATACAAGTAAGGAACAAAAAGTGACAAGGGTAAGATCGGCTACAACCCCGATCATTGGACCCATTATACCTGCCATCAGTCCGCTTGATACACCGGTAAGCAATGTTTGGTAATCGACTAATGCGCCAAAAATGGCCCCAATAACCATCGCCAGTAAAGTGGCAACAATCGTAATAAGTGAATAATGTGAGGGGAATGCATAGCCAAGTAGTGTTCCAACGGCTATTCCCATCACGCCGCTGCTTGTCATAGCCAGGTTCATCCCTAAATGATAGCTAATCAAATACCGCAACTTCTTTAAATATAAATAAGTAAAGCTACATACAAACAAATAACTAATCAAAACAAAGAGTATTAATAAACTCATGTTCATCTCCTCCATGTATTTAGTATATGAAAACGATAAGTAAGCTGGTTACTTGTAAAACATTGAAGGGATGATTGGGCTTTTATGTATGAAAATGATTATCCGGAATTAAAAAAAGAGGATAGATATACTTCACCGGCAAGTCCTAAGCCATTACATGAATTGAAAATGCTGCAAGAGTATATTCATAGTGTGAATTTGCAGAATTTAGGTACCATCTTGCCTCATTATAAACAGCAGATGATTTTACTGAAGTTTTTCAAGTCGAAAAAAAATCAACTAGTTGAAATCTACTCAAGAAATAAAGATGAGGTCATTCATACCATCGGGAAAGTATCTGTTGTGGGAAGAGATTTTGTCATGGTCCGGACACTCCTAACTAGAATCTGGATTCCATACAGGGCAATCCATTCAGCAAAAACCCCTTTTGGTCTTCCGGATATGCCTGGTTCGCATCAAAATATATTGATAGACGAAGAATTAAGAAGAAAATTACTAACGAATTTTGCAGTAACCGTTGCGGAAAAACAAACACTTAGGCAGCAATTTTTTGAGGAATTGCTGCAGACTAATTTGAAAAGTTGGATTGGCACGAACTTAACCATCTACACCAGTAATATCTTCAACGGAAAACTACGAGGAGTAAGCCAAGGAAAGGTAACATTTAAAGAGAAGGAAATTGCTATAAGCAACATTACTTATATGAAGCAAGGCAGAATCCTCTCTTTCTTTGAAAAAATTCTTAAGAAATTGAAAATAACAAAATCGAAAAATAGTTAGCAAGAATGTCTCAATGGTCAAAAATACCGCTTTAGCTTTTGAGCCATTCTTATTTAGATGGACTACGTTATTTGAAATTGATTGTGTTTTTGTTTAAGTCTTTAACTTTATTTTCCATAGAATAGGTTGAAGAAAAAGTATCGTTTTGGAGGGGGAAAGTTAGATGAAAGAATCCCAAGATGTATTTGGTGATCAATTGTTCAGGGAAGTGCTCGGTAAATCCATCCTGCTTGTAACTGAAAGTAGACAATTAAATATCCTGGGCCAAACATTCAGACCGATATTCACCGGGGTTGTTACGACCGTGGGTAACGGTTTCATTACCTTAGATCCAGTAATTATTAAAATGCATAATGCACCATTTTTTAGATTTCCTACACCATTAAGTTTTCCAATAGAGCATATTGCGATATTTACCGAATTTGATCTGGATAGAAGAATACCATTGATTTAATCGACCAAAATCTAAAAAGAAAGGGTGAAAACGATGGGAAATGATTATAGGAATGAATGTGACTACCCAACCGATATCAATGCTTTTCGGGAATATGGCGTAACACAAGAATTCAGGGAAAATATAGGAATGAGGGCTTTAATTTTAATTGCTCCATTTCCATTTTTGATAATTGGCAGGATTGAAGATGTGGTAACCGATTATCTGATCATTTGTGCTGAGGTTACAAATATAAATGAGCTGGATGGCGAAGAATTTAGAATTCATATTGATGATATTGAAGTGTTTTATATAGAAAAGGATAATCGACGTCCGATTCCTGACATTAGGAATGGTTTTCATGCTTAGAAAGTACCATGTTGTAGCAATTCCAATCCGAATTGTGGTGAACCGGTTTGGAGATCATGATCCAAACGGCATGATGTATGTGTTGAAAGAAAATGAAAGTCTCGTAAAAAAGCAAGTAGAATTAAATCCTTATTCTACAGTAGATTTAGTGGAACCCTTGGTAATTCGTGCGAACGTTGGAGATGAAATTGAAGTTCTATTTGAAAACCAGCTCCCGTTTAACACAGGGATGCATATTCAAAATGCTGAGTATGATGTCTTTACGTCGGACGGTGCATTTGTCGGAATTAATCCGGACACTACAGTACCCAAAGGGAAAACCATTCTTTATAAATGGAAAGTGGATAATGAAGGAGTTCATTTTTTCTCGGATTTAGGAAATCCTTTATCCAGTGAAAAAGGCAGTAATGTCCATGGTTTATTTGGTGCGCTTTTCGTGGAACCAAGGGGCTCATGGTGGACCGATCAAGTCACGGGCAAACCGATAAACAGCGGGTTATATGCAGATATCCATAATCCATTTTTACCTTCCTTCAGGGAATATGGGTGGTTTTTCCATGATGAGATGGAAGTCGATGACCTAACTGGCCAAGCACCAATCAGCCCTCATACACTTCAGCCAGAAGCTACACATCTTGTAAATTACCGATCCGAACCCATGCGAAATCGAATGCGCCTCATTCAGGAAGGTGTAGTATGTCCGGACTGCGAGGGAGAAGAGGTTCACCATGATTCATGGGTCTTTGGTGACCCGGATACACCGATTCTGCCAGCATATATAGGAGACCCCGTCAAGATTCGACTTGTCCATGGTGGAGTTCAAGAAACCCATTCTTTCCATTATCATGTGCATCAATGGTTATTTGATCAAAATGATATGGATTCGGCTGTTCTTGATGTTCAGGCAATTTCACCTCAGGCCCAATATACAGTAACCCCGGCATATGGTTCGGGAAGTTTGCATGGCGCCTTTGGAGACGTAATCATCCACTGTCACCTTTACCCACACTTTGGGGAGGGGATGTGGGGGATGCAGAGGATTTTTGATACGTTGCAGGATGGCAGCATGTGCTATCCAAACGGTGTACAGATAAAGGCGCTGCAGCCGCTGCCGGATAGACCATGTCCACCAAAACCAACTCCTGAAAAACCCGGCTTTCCAAACTTTATCCCCGGTATTCCAGGGTTTAAGGCGCCAAGACCACCCCTTGGTATAGAGGGCGGCAGAGAGTCAACCAAACTTGAAGAAAATCACTTTGCTAAAAATGCTGTCCCTGGTGCTGTTTTTGTAAATCCAGCAACTAAGAAAACGCCAATCCGAGAATTTGATGTTGCCTTAATTCAAATGCCGATTGTTTATAACAAAGAAGGTTGGTATGACCCGGAAGGCAGACTTTACGTTTTGGAAGAAGATGAAGAAGATATCAGATGTGGTCGAAAACAACCTGAACCACTCACAATCCGTGCCAACGCTGGTGAAGCGATACGTTTTAGATATACAAATAAATTGCCGGAAATAATCGGGGGCAATGCATTTCAATTAGTCAACAGAACTTATGAGGCAGGGATGCACGTACATTTCGTTAAATTTGATGTTCTTGTTTCAGATGGGGCCAATGTAGGATGGAACTATGATTCTTCTGTATTGCCGGGTGAAACAATTAGATATCAATGGTTTGCAGATGTCGAGCTAAAATCAACCTTCTGGCATGACCATCTTTTTGCAAACGAACATCAGCAGCACGGAGTATTTGCAAGTATCAACATTGAGCCAAGAGGATCACAATACCTGGATCCCTACACAGGGGAAAAAATGAATGCCGGAACCCAGAGCATGATTGTCAATCCACTTATTCCGGACTTTAGAGAAATTAATTTATTTGTTCACGATTTTGCCTTGTTGTTTGATAAAAACGGAAATCCACTAAATCCACCTCCTTTCCCGGGTTCACCAGATGACCCTGGAGTTATGGGTGTGAACTACCGGAATGAGCCATTGCAATTCCGATTAAAAGAGCCCCATTGTGATCCCGCCTATGTCTTCAGCTCATGGATGCATGGAGATCCTGTAACGCCATTACTCGAGACCTATAACGGAGATCCAGTACGTGTCCGCTTGATACAAGGTGCTCATGAAGAATCGCATAGTTTTAACCTTCATAGGCAACGATGGCACAGGGAACGAGGAGATCTGGATTCCGAACTAGATCAACAACGACATCTTGCCATTGCCGAATCATTTACATTGGAATTCAGCATCGAAGGAAAAGGCGATTTCGACATGCTTTACCATTATGGATCGATTGATGATCTCTGGCTTGGCAACTGGGGAATCTTCCGTACATTTGAAAAACGCGTAGAGCATTTGAAACCATTGCCTGATCGTTCAGATATCCCATGGAGAGAAGAACCGCTACCGCAAAAAACGGGTGAAAGACCACTGCCAGCTATCGTAGAAAAGACAAGATATCCAAAAGGTGCCAAGGTTCGAAAATATGATATTGTGGCACTCAATACCAATATTGAATATAACGATGATGGGGATCATGACCCCTATGGTATTATCTTTGCCATGATGGAGGATGTTGAAGATATCCTAAGTGGGAAATTAAACCCGGAACCACTAATTCTACGAGCCAATGTTGGAGAGTATGTGGAGGTAACGTTAACAAATTTATTGACTGGCAAAGATCATCACCATGGCAGACACGGCTATCCAGAAGTGCCTGTAGATGCATTTTTCCCGCCATCGAGTCGCATCTCGTTACATGCACAGTTGGCTGAATATGATGTAAGACATTCGGATGGTGCTACGGTTGGCTTTAATTATGACCAAACCATTGGGCAAGGTGAGTGCAGAACGTATTATTGGTATATTGATCAACGCTTTGGAGCAGCAAACCTCTGGGATATGGCCGATATCCGAAATCACCGCCATCATGGAGCATTCGGTATGTTAATAGCGGAATCTAGAGGCGCAATCTATCTAGATTCAAAAACACGAGAAGAAGTTGATAAAGGAAGCCAATTGATTGTCTCCGTTCCGATCCTACCTGAATTTAGGGAATTTTGTCTTCAAATGCATGATGGTGTGAGGTTGTTGGATAAGAATGACAACTTAATCATCGACCCTCAAGTACTGTTTGAAGATGAGGATGAAGAAGACCGTCCTGATTTCGAAGACCAAGGTTCAAGGGGATTCAACTACCGAAACGAAAGATTCAGTAATCGTATAAAAAAATTCAGGGATATCCACAAGGTGTTTAGTTCCAAGAAGTTTGGAGATCCAAGTACCCCAATTTTTTTAGCCTACCCTGGAGATCCCATTATCATGAGGTTGACTTTCCCTGCCGATCGTGCAAGAGCTCATTCCTTTGCGATACATGGCCATAAATTCCTTAGTAGTGAAAGGGATATGAATTCGGCTATTGTATCTGTAGTGGATCATAACACAGTAGGGTCCAATGATAACCTCCAACTATTCTATGGTGCTGGTGGATTTTTAAATAGACCTGGCGATTATATGTATCGTTCAGGCAACATTCGTTGGGATATTGAACTTGGTTTATGGGGGATAATGCGTGTACTAAAAAGAAAGCATAAAGATTTGGCCCCTTTAAAGAAAATTAAAGTAAGGGCAGGCAGGACTCTTAGAGTCAATGCAATTCCAGCAAACAGCAAAGAGGATACTCATTCGAGGCGTACGATTAAAGGGAGAGTAAAAAGGAATATTGAAACAGTAAGAACAACAAAGAATGAAGGTAAAGATATATGGAAAGATGTATAAATTGCCATAATTCACCATGCAGATGTCCTCGGCCCATGGATTTGTTTGGTTCTCCTTATTTTTGCCAAAGGCGGATACGGACAAGAAAGTTTGCATCACCAAATAGCCCATTAGATCAAGAAGCGTTGGATGACTTGCAATCCTGTATAGAAGGAGCTAATGATCTACTGCGTTCATTAGGATCCAGGAGAGATGAAGATAATACAAGACAACTACAGCTTCATTTTATGGAAATGAGGGGAGAGATTGTTTCAGCCAAGATTCTTTGTGAATGTGAAAGCTTTGAAGCTGAAGAATCGCCTAATACACTGGAAAACAACAGCACAATGACAAGTACGATTTGTTTGGATGGAAAGATTGCGACAGCAGGTAAAGACTTCTTGCAAATCAATCAAAATGGCTCAGCAGTTTTTATTCTCTACAAAAAGCTCCTTTCCATAAAAATGAATGATTTTATAGAAGAAGTAGATCTAGAACCGCAATTTATTGACGCAGAAAAAAATCTCAGAAGAAAGTTGGCCTTCAATTTTGGTGAATTTGTTTCAAAAAATCCAAACTTTCTAAATCTCTTTTTTGGAGTCCCATTATTCTGTATACTTACAGAGTACTGTGGTAAAGACTCGATTGTTTTTACTACTAAAGGAATGGTTAAAGGGACAATCAGCGGGATTGATAGGGATCAAGTAACACTTCTAGATAATAGAGGAGAAATTGATATCGATCTTGATGAGATTTGTTATCTAAAAGTTATCAATCTTAAATAATTTTGTATACAAATTACAATAATTGTGTCTTGCGAAACAGGCAAGATGTTATATAATAAATTGACGCATTAAATTGTTGATACCAGTAACCGTATTAATAATCAATCGTGTGCATCGTGTGCTGCGATGTACACGGTTTTCTTTCTTTATTGAGGATATCGTCTATTAGAATGGATTTCTTTGATTTTAGGCAATTATGCTTTTCTGAGTTTTAGCTGTTACATATAATATATTGACTCATTTAAGCAACACTTATCTGATTGGCTATCAATCGGTAGCGTCGCTCTCTGTTTTAGTGCTCGCTCTATTATACAAAAATAATCAATATCTATAAATAGTCTTGACGACAGAGTGTAAAATTTGTACACTGTGAACAATCAAATGTTTTTTCGGGAAATACAATTTTGAATAGTAAGGATTTGGTGAAATGATTGTATGTAAATTTGGTGGTACATCCGTTGCTAACGCAGAACAAATTAGAAAAGTAGCGAATATAGTAAAATCCAATCCTGCAAGAAAGATTATTGCAGTATCAGCTCCAGGTAAACGTTTCGGCGACGATATTAAAGTAACGGATCTGTTAATCGAATTAGCTGATGCAGCACTGCATAATGGGAATGTAGTGCAAAAACTTGAGGTAGTTGTCAACCGATTCAAAGAGATTGCAGATGATCTTGATCTTGACAATTCAATATGTGAAGTGATTGCAAAGGATTTGCAAGAACGTATTGAAAGTGATAAATCAAATGAATTTGTATTTATAGATAATATTAAAGCTAGTGGGGAAGACAATAACGCAAAACTAATTGCGGAGTATTTTAACTCTATCGGGTTGCCTGCAAAATATGTAAGCCCTAAAGATGGCCTAGTATTAAATGATCCTCCAGAGCGTACGTACGCACTGCCAGAAACTTATGAGAATCTAAAAGATTTGGCAAGTGGTGACGAAATTGTTGTATTTCCTGGGTTCTTCGGCTATACGAAAGATGGTACTTTACGTACATTCGACCGAGGCGGGTCCGATATTACAGGCTCTATTTTGGCGGCTAGCGTTAAAGCGGATCTCTATGAAAACTTTACGGATGTTGACTGTGTATTCTCTGCCAACCCTAAAGTTGTAAATGATCCTGTAGGTATCTCGGAAATCACTTATCGCGAAATGCGTGAATTATCGTATTCAGGATTCTCCGTATTCCATGACGAAGCATTAATGCCCGTCTATAAATTAGGGATTCCTGTTAACGTAAAAAATACCAACAATCCATCTGCTCCAGGAACAAAAATACTCCCAACTCGTTCTCTTACAGGAAGACCTGTGACTGGTATTTCGGCAGATAGCGGTTTTTCGATTCTTTATGTTTCAAAATATCTGATGAATCGCGAAATCGGTTTCGGACGCAAACTTCTTCAGATTATTGAAGAGGAGCAAATTTCTTATGAGCATACACCTTCGGGTCTGGACGATATTTCTGTAATAATTCGCTCTAACCAATTAACCGAAGAAAAAGAAAAACGAATTGTTAAGCGTGTCAAAGAAGAATTGCATGCAGATGATGTATACTTCCGCAATGGTATTTCCATGATCGTAATCGTTGGCGAAGGTATGCGCAATAACACTGGCCTTGCAGCCCGTGCAGCAGCAGCGATTTCCAGAACTGGCGCCAATATTGAAATGATCAATCAAGGTTCTTCAGAAGTAAGCTTGGTATTTGGTGTTCTTTCACAAACAGAAAACCAAATCTTGCGAGCACTATACGACGAATTTTTTGCTCCCATAACAGTGGGCTAGGGAAGCCCGGCACTTAAAAAAGGTTCTACGGTTTAATGCTGTAGAACCTTTTTGCACGGTATGATTACCGTGTTTGATAGTGAATGTTGAAATTATTTTAAAATAAAGGATGTTCAAACTTTCTAAATTTCGAGTTATCAACTACTATTGTTAGTGGAAAATACTGATTTGGTGGAGATAGAATGAAAATATATACATATTGTCACCCAGAAGCAATCCAGTATACTGGTGACGTACCTATTTTGGATGATAGTGGGAAAGTAATTGCTTTTTCAAGACGCGTCTACGATAATTTGTTAAAAAAGACTTTTGATGAGATATTTGATTTTCGATACTTTTTAAAATATGATGTGATGAGTCTTAATGGGGAAAAACTTTTTACTGTGAAGAAAATTAGTAGAAGAGGCAAGCTTTGGTTCGAGGGTATGGAAGTCGCGATTGGAAAAAAATATATCATATCCTACGAGAATTGGCGCATAGGGATTCCTACTCTATATATTACAGATAAAAAGATTAAAATCCAGCTTGAGAAAGAAGCAGAAGATTGGTCGAGATTTCTTCTTGACGGAGAGGAAATCGCACGATGGAAAGCGGAATATAGGGAGGGTGAGGGTGAATTTCACATAACCCTACAAATCAATGATATTAGCCCTATTCAACAACCGTACTTTTTTATAGCAATATGCCAAGCAACACTGTTTGTTGGGGCGTAATAAAGGAGATATGAAGGTATGAATGTTATTTTTGTCATAACAGCAACTGGAGAAGAAGTGCTGGAAATGGTATCTAATGATGTGGCTGGTTTACTCGCCGCTGTTCAAGGAGAGAATGTGACCTTCCCATTCGGAAGCTTCAAGTATGATTTCCATACTTTAGATCACTATTTGGAGGATTCTGTTTATCGTCAAGAACTGGTTGTATATTTGAAGGTAGATAATAATAGCGGAACAACGTTGTAGAATTTGCAGAGTTGTTTTGCTTGATTGGTTATCGAAAGTGAGAGGAAAACCGTGATTCAGCTTTTTTTTATAGGCATGCTTCTTTATGCCATCTTATTTATCATAGCAAAACTCAACATATTTAGTGGGATGAACCGTGTTTTAAAAATGGTAAACACTATCGTAATTGTAGTTTTTACTATCTTTATACTAATAAAAACAGGGCTGCTCCGCATGATAGCAACCTCAATTAGTCTCCTCTTAATTCGCTTATCTGAACTGATTGGTTCATTATTCTAATAAATTTTTACCGTCTCGTTAGGAATTGAGGCGGTTATTTTTTTAGCTGTCGCTGTAACGAAATTTACTTCAATACATTAAACTAAATTTGATAATGGTTTCAATCAGGGGATTGCTGTAAAATTGGTTATAAAAGAGAAGTGGGGTGTGTAAAAATGAAAATATTATTTACTCGTTTGATCCAGTCTCCTCTGTTGGAGCAAATTCCCAAAGAATATGAAGTGGTGATGTGGGAAGAAGAGAATAAAATTATGCCGAGAAACGAACTGCTGAAAGAGGTTTCAGATGCGGATGCTATTTTTGCTAATTTGACGGATCGTTTGGATTCCGAGTTTTTTGAGCACGCTAAAAAGTTGAAAATTATAAGTACGATGGCTGTTGGTTTTGATAATATTGATCTACAAGAGGCTACAAAGCGTGGTATACCGGTAGGCCATACACCGGATGTATTATCCGAAGCGGTAGCAGAACTTGCGTTGACATTGATGTTCGCTTGTGCAAGACGAGTTGTAGAAAGCATGCAATTCATTAGAGAAAACAAGTGGGAAAGTTGGGGACCTTATTTATTTGCCGGCCAAAAAATCTCCGGTGCCAAATTGGGGATTATTGGAATGGGACGTATCGGGAAAATACTCGCAAAGCAGGCAAAGGCATTAAATATGGAAGTAGTCTATGCGAATCGTCGCCGAGATGAGGAAACCGAAAAAGCACTAAATGTTCAGTTTCGTGATTTAGATAGCCTTTTAAAGGAGTCTGATTATGTTGTGATGCTTGCGCCTGCATCTGAAGAAACTTATCACATAATGGGATACAGAGAATTTTCGCTTATGAAAGCGACGAGCATCTTTGTTAATGTTTCAAGAGGATCCACAGTGGATGAGGAAGCATTATATAAAGTTTTAAGTGAACATGGGATATTTGCTGCAGGACTTGATGTATTTGAGATCGAACCTATTCAAAAGGACCATCCTTTGCTTTCGTTGGATAATGTCATTGCTGTGCCTCACATAGGAAGTGCTACAAAGGAAACCAGGGATAAGATGGTTGAAATTGCATTGAAGAATATTTTCAATGGCCTTAATAATGAGCAATTATTGTATACAGTGAATGAGGAAGTGTACAAGATATAAATTATTTTTAATAAAAAAAAGTGATGAAGAAATCAAGCAAATTCCTCATTTTATAAAATAAAAAGATTGAATATAATGAAATCTTACAACGCTTAGACTCGAAGTTATTTACTTAAGGCATAGAGTATTTTACAATAATAAGCATGCCATATTAGAATATTGCTAAAAAGGGGAAGAGTAAAATGAGTTTAAATGATTGGTTGAATAGTGAAATCCCGAAAATTTCGAAATCACTTGAGGATATACATAAAGATCACTTTTCGATTGACGAGACAATCGGTTTTGAAGGGCAGGAATCAATCTACAAAATACTGAGAAATTTCCGTTCCGCACTTTTCCCATGCTTATGTGATAAATTTAAAAATGAAGATACAAGGCTAAATATTACAATTGGGAATAATTTAAGAACATCGGCACTGGATTTAAAAGATTTAATCGAGAAAGTAATTTCTAGAGACAGCAATTTGAAAGAAGCTGAAATTACTTCAATTGCCGAAGAAATTGTGATCAATCTAATCAAGAAGTTTCCGGAACTTCGCAGAACACTCCAAACTGATATCCAGGCTGCATATAATGGAGATCCTGCAACAACCTCGACGGAAGAGATTTTGCTAAGCTATCCATCAATTCAGACAATAACAATACATCGGGTTGCCCATGAATTATACAAAGCGGGTGTGCCAATCATTCCTAGAATCATGTCGGAATATGCACACCAGTTGACAGGTATTGATATTCACCCAGGTGCATCGATAGGGGAGTACTTCTTTATTGATCACGGTACTGGTGTTGTTATCGGGGAAACTTGTACAATTGGAAAGAATGTGAAAATTTACCAAGGTGTAACATTAGGAGCGAAAAGCTTCCCTCTAGATGAAAATGGAAATCCGATTAAAGGAATAAAACGCCATCCGAATATTGAAGACAATGTTGTTATTTATGCAGGTGCAACGATACTTGGTGGAGACACGACAATCGGGCGTAATTCAGTAATTGGAGGAAATATTTGGTTAACGCAATCTGTTCCTGAAAACTCAAGAGTATACCAAACACAGCCATTGCCAAATATCAAGGTCGATTAATTCTATATATTAACCAAGGAAACGTTTAGCTGTTTTCCTGACGAGAAAAGCCTGTGGGTCTCTTCAACCTAGCAGGCTTTTTTGTAGTCCACTGTTTTCAAGAATGACTTATTAGGCCATACCGCCCTGATTGTTGTCCATCTTCTTGATAACATCCTTCATCGATAGCTTTTCAGAGTTATTCTTCCCTGGGTGTTCCACTGTGATTAATCCAAATTCCTCGTCTTTACTAAAACGAACCTCTTCCTTGGAAACATCTAAAGGATTTTTATTTGTATATTCTGTATTTAAATTTTCACCGTTGTTTTTATTAGTTGGCATGTACTCAGCTCCCTTCTTGATTAATATGAGTATTTTAAATTTGTTTATGTAATGGGGGAGTAAAAATTCGATTACTTAGTGAGGATTTTTCCATTGATCAGCAAGTAGGATTACTGCTTCTTCAATGGCATCATAAGGGATTGCCCCGTACCCAATCATGACGAAATTTACTACCTTATTTTGCTGATAGGAAGTGGAAATTGGGTCGATAATGATACCCGCTTTTTCTGCAAGGCGAATTGCATTGGTCTCATTTAAGCTATTTGGCAACCTTACGACGATATGTAAACCGGCAGCATCTCCAATGATTTCAAATTCATTACCCAAAAGAGTATGTAAACAATCGAGTAGTTTTATTCGCTTTTTCCGATATAAGGTCCGCATTTTGGCAATATGCCTTGTATACAAACCACTTTCCATAAACTCAGAAATTACATGTTGATCCACTTTAGACACAGTCGTTTTTTGGTCTTTATAAAAAGTATTAAATTCTTCCACTAGAGCTTTTGGCAAAATCATGTAGCTGATTCGGACAGAAGGTATTAATGTTTTTGAAAACGTACCAAAATAGATGACACGCTGAAGCTGATCAATTTGCGCTAATGGAGGTATTGGATTTCCTTTATAGCGAAATTCAGAATCATAGTCATCCTCAATTAAAAATGAATCATTGTCATTTGCCCATTTTAACAAGTCGATTCTTCTTTCAATAGGCATAACACCACCTAAAGGAAACTGATGTGCGGGTGTTATATAGTAATACTTACATGGTTGCGAGGGAATAGTTGCTCCTTTTCCATCAATGGGAATAAAATGAATACCTAGTTGATTTTGCTGAAAAATTGCGGTTGCTCTTCTAAAACCAGGTTCTTCGATTGCAACGTCCACTTTACCAAAAAAACGGCTCAGTTCGTTGAGCTGGTGCTGCGTTCCGCTGTAAATATAAATTTGGTCCAAATCACAAGCGAAGCCCTTGGATTTTTTAATGTATAGAGCAATTTGTTCTCTTAAAGTCACTTCTCCTTGCCAGGAACCGTTTGAGACTATATCTGTTTTCAGTACACTTTTATAGATTTTTAGCCATGTTTTTATGGGAAACTCCTGTTCATCCACTTGGCCGTTTCTAAAGTTGTATAAGGCAGCTGGAACAGGAATGTTGATTTTGTTTGCTTTAGCTTGTAATGGCTGTTCCCAGTCCACATCAAAGGCGGATATATAATAACCGGAACGCTCAACGCTATAAATATAGCCTTCACTTGCTAACTGCTCATATGCTTCCTGAATTGTATGGATACTAACGTTTATATGTGCAGCAAGGCTTCTTTTAGATGGTAGTTTGGCATTTGCAGGTAATGTTTGATTGATAATCATGCTTCTTAACTGTTCATAGATGTCTAAATATTTTGGCTGTTTGTTTGAAAATATAATGGAAATCTCCAAAATTCCACCCCCCTGGTATGGTCGAAAAAAAACATTTTGATACTGTTTATCATACCAAAAATCTATTTTACTAGTAATGGGAGGGAACAAAAATTGAGAAAACAAATTCACTTAGAAAATGACGTTGTACGATTAAGGCCGGTTGGAGTAAAAGATGTGGAGGGCATAGCAAAAGCAGCAAATTATCCCGAAATTTGGGAGCATATGTCTGTTTCATTATTAACAAAGGAAGCCGTTCAAGAATATGTGGAAAATGCAATCAAGGAACGAGAAGAACAACAATCCTATATGTTTGCAATAATTCATAAAGCAACAAACCAAATTATCGGCACTACCTCTTTCTTGGATATTGCTCAAAGCCATAGACGAGTCGAAATTGGCTCAACATGGATTACGCCGTCTTATTGGGGAACAAACGTTAACACGAATTGTAAGTTTCTTTTATTAACATACTGTTTTGAGGAAATGAATCTAAATCGTGTGCAAATTAAGACGGGACATGAAAATATCCGTTCCCAGAAAGCCATTGAACGGTTAGGCGCCACAAAAGAGGGGATACTCCGAAACCATATGATTCGTAAGGAGGGGACAATCCGTCATACGGTGATGTACAGCATGATACATGAAGAGTGGCCGGAAATAAGAGTTCGATTCCTCGAAGAACTGCTAACTAACAAATAGCTACTTGTAAACGAGGAGCTTGTATTAGATTCGAAATACCCGATTATTTATGTGAAGCCAGATTTTAAAACAATCAAAAGTTGCATTATAAAATGTAAAAGTTAGCTTGCCTGTAAGCAATTAGAGTCCTTGGATTATAATGAAAGAAAAATCCCTGCTTGTGTAAAAGAAGAGATTTTTCATCTTTCGAGGTGTAATATAAAAATTTAAATTTTATGGTTTAAGCTGTGGGGCCTGTCTATGTTTAGTGGCTTGCTCATAGGCATATGCTATTTTTATTAATACCCCTTCTGAAAATGCTGTGCCAGCAAACGTTATGCCAAAGGGTCTGCCACTTTTCTTATAGCCAGCGGGGACGGCGATACTCGGGTATCCCGCTTTTGCACTAATAGTTGAACCTGTATAAGAGGGGAAGAGAATTGCATCCAGATTATATTTCTTTAAAGTAAAGTCGATTCCTTGTTCTTGCGAGAAATACAAGTCTTCTAGCTTTGAATTTAAATAATCAGGACTGCTTAATGTATTCGATAGACCAACCCTTTGCTTCAATTTATCCTGGCCATATTTTAAAGCCTCTTCGCCAATCTCCTCATTAAACTCTATTAATTCTTTAATAGAATGTACAGGGGAAAGCGGTGATAACTGTGCAAGATAGTTATCTAAACTGTGCTTAAGTTCATATAGACTAACCCCCCAGCTCCAGTTTCTGCTGAAAGAAGGGATATCAACATTTTCAACTATTATGGCCCCTTGATCCTTAAGTGTTTGAATAGCATCATTGTATAGTCTTCCATCATATTCATCCGAAAGAAGAAAGGCTTCTGTAGCATCGATAAAAATTCCAATTCTGGCACCTTTTAAACCAGAAGCGTCTAAGAAATCACTATACTTCACCCCCGGTATATGCTTGTATTTATGAGTTGCTGGATCACTTTCATCAACACCAGCCAGAACATCAAGCAGCAAAACAGCATCGGCTACATTCCTTGCAAAAGGTCCGGCAGTATCTTGTGAATAGGAAAAGGGAATGATTCCGCGTCGACTAATTAAGCCAACTGTTGGTTTAATACCTACGACTGAATTTTGTATTGCCGGGCTGAGTATAGAGGCATCTGTTTCTGTACCTATAGAACCTACAGAGAAATTTGCCGCAACGGAAACCGCCGATCCTGAGCTGGAACCCCCAACAAATAGACTACGCCCCCCATATGGATTAAATACTTGACCACCCCTGGAACTATAGCCAGCCCACATTTCACTTGACATACCATTTGCTAATTCTGTCATGTTCGTTTTGCCTAGAAGGATTGCGCCTGCTTTCCGTAGCTTTTCAACTAAGAAGGCATCTTTAGCTGCGATATGACTACTTAAAGCAAGAGTACCTGCACTAGTATGCATAGAATCATGCGTTTCGATATTATCTTTAAGTAATATGGGGATGCCATGTAAAGCTCCTCTTGCTCCCGAAGCTTTTCTCTCAAAATCTAGTGCTTCGGCAATAAAAATAGCATCAGGATTTATCTCTAATACGGAATTTAACTTCGGACCACTTTGGTCGAATTTGGCAATCCTATGTAAATAGTACATCACCAATTCTTTTGATGTAATGACTCCTTGATCCAAAGCCTTTTGAATCTCGACTATCGTTAATTCATCTTTTAAAAAGTCATTAAATTTTATAGCCATATATAAACTCCTTGTCAATAACTTTAATAAAAATCACTGAAAGTACTCCTAAACAATGTACCCCTTTGTCTTCCCATATTCTTACATCATATGTTTCAAAGCATAAAAAAATAAGCTAATCTCGTCCAACCAACCGGCTTCTTCTTTCTAATAGCAAAGTATCTTTCCAGATACCATCCATTTTTGCAATTTTTTCACGGATGCCGACCACTTTAAAACCGTTTTTCTTATGTAAACGAATGCTTGCTTCATTTTCCATGAATATTTTGGCTTCCAATGTCCAGAACCCCTCTGCTTCTGATTGTACAATCAAGTGATGAAGCAGAAGATTTCCAACACCTTTGCCCGTAGCCTCGGGATGTATATAGATACTGTCTTCTCCGACACCTGAATACACTTCTCTGTAAGAGACTGGAGTCACCTTACACCACCCCAGTATTGTGTAGTCCTCTTCGGCCACCAGTGAGCAGGAAAGATTCGCTTGCCCAATCCACTGCTCGTAGGAAAGGGGAGCTTTTGGTTCAAATGTGGCATTTCTAGTTGCAATGCCAGCTTCATAAATGGATTTTACTTGTTCCCAGTCATCTTTCGTAACTTTCCGGATTTTAATTGTCATAATTGTTCCTCCAAAATAGTTTAAATAAATATTATCCAAAATACTTGTAATTTGCAAATAAATAAAGTATAAAGAAATTAAGAGGTGAAAATATGGAAAATAAACGCGAGATTTTCCATGTGCTAACGAGAAGATTCGGTTTATTGGATAAAAATTGTTGTGCTGTAGGGAACTTCGAGATATCTATTGTTCAAAGCCATATCCTTTATGAGATCGATAAACAGTTTGAACCATCCATGCAGCAAATAGCCGAATCCCTGGCCATGGATATAACAACATTCAGCAGACAGATACAATCGTTGGTTAAAATGGAATTAGTAAAGAAAGCACCTGCACCGCAAGATAAACGGGTATCCATACTAAGTTTATCGGCACAAGGAAAATTTGTAGCAGCATCTATCGATCATTCCATGAATGCATATCTAGAAGAGGTATTTTCCCATATGAATGAATTTGAAAGAGAAACTGTTATTCGTTCCTTAAAGTTATTAAACGAGGCCATGTCAAAATCCTCTGTTTGCTGTAAACCTTTATACTAAGCAAGAGAAATCTTGCTTTAATTTTTAAATAATACTTGCAATATGCAAATAAAATAACTGGAGGTTTTATGATGACTAAGTGTGGAAAAGGTAACGAAATTGTATATGGTTGTACTCGTTCTGGTGAAAAAGTTCCAAATAAAGAAGGTGAATCTAAAGAGTTGCCAATCGCGGTTATAGGTGGGGGACCAATTGGTTTAGCTGCTGCTGCCCATCTAGCGGATCAAGGGCAAAATTTCATCTTGTTAGAATCAGGATCAAGCATTGGAAGCAATATCATCGAATGGAGCCATGTTCGTCTTTTCTCACCTTGGCAATACAACATTGACAAAGCTGCAAAAAAATTACTGATTGCCAGTGGATGGACTGAACCCCCGGCAGGAGTTCTTCCTACAGGGAAAGAATTAGTTAAATCTTATTTAGATCCTTTATCAAAATTACCCGATATCCAAAGAAATTTATATTTAAATTCAAAAGTAATCTCCATTAGCAAAAAAGGTTTGGATAAGATGAAAAATTCGGGAAGAGAACAAGCGTCATTTGTTATGTATGTCGAGCAACTAGGGATTACTAAAAGAATTAAGACAAGAGCGATAATTGATGCAACGGGTACTTGGTCAAATCCTAACCCGATCAATGCAGATAATGTTTGGACAGAGGAAGAGGGAGCGCTCAGCAAAAACATTCACTATGGAATACCAGACATAGCGGGAAATAACCGGCATCGATATACCGGTAAACGGGTGGCGGTTATCGGAGGCGGTCACTCAGCGATTAATTCCATTCTGGAGCTTTCACAATTAGGGGATAGTGTCGAAATCCATTGGCTGATGCGCAAGAAAAAAGTTGAAGAAGCGTATGGAGGAGAAGAAAAAGACGCCCTTACTGCACGAGGAGAATTAGGGAGTCGTATCCATCATTTAGTTGATAAGGGTAAGGTGAAGGTTTATACACCATTTAGGATTGATAGGTTAATACGTGGAAACAATGGCATTGAACTAAGCGGGGAATTTAAAGGAGAAAAATATACACTTTCCGAAATTGACGAAATTATTGCGAATACGGGAAGCAGACCTGATTTCTCCTTTTTGCGAGAAATTAGAATAAATATCGATTCCGCAACCGAAAGTGCAGGGGCACTTTCTCCTTTAATTGATCCGAATCTGCACAGCTGTGGAACAGTTCGCCCCCACGGAGAAGAGATACTAAGACAGCCGGAGAAAAATTTTTATATCGTTGGTATGAAAAGCTACGGTCGTGCTCCAACATTTTTAATGGCTACAGGCTACGAACAAGTTCGTTCAGTTGTTTCGTATCTTTCCGGAGATATTGAAGCTTCCAAAAAGGTAGGGCTTGAATTGCCGGAAACAGGTGTATGCAGCATTAATCTTGCCAACAATTTAACGTGCTGCAATTAAAATGGGGGCGAATTGATATTATGATTGTGAATAACGGGGGCAACTTATCCAAAGAATATTTCATTGCTTATTTCAGGCTTATAATAAATGCCAGGGGTTACTCAATAGAAAAAGCTCAGGAATATATATTGCAACATTTCTTTAACGGTAACTTAAATTCATTTGGGCATTATAGTTATACTAATTATTTGAAGGCAGTAGAGGAATTAACTTTCGTTAAATTAGAGTTGTAAACGGGAGTTTCAATTTGCATGTGTTCTTCTGTTTGTATGTAGAATGAAAAAATTGGAAGTGTTTTGCGACCATGTGACAAATCGTAGGTGGACCGTCCTCGTGGTGTTTCAAAGTAAGTGTGAAGTGACAAATCATTTGGCAATAACAAGAATTTGCCCAAAGCATGGAGTCTACGTGCCAGAACATATGGCAACAACTAAATACTATCCCTGTGAGCTTCATAAAATTTCCGAAGCGACAGTTCATTCCCAAATATCTGCCATAAAATTAAAAACCCGGAATAAATTCCGGGTTTTGATTACACTTACATCATGTTATCCACGACACACTGCCTCGCTTTCGCATCGAATCTTAAGATTTTACCTAAGAAAACTGTGCTTTAGCAATTCAGTTAAATGTTCTTCAATGAAAATCAATGAATCCCATCCATCGGGTTAACCCTCCCAATCATTGGAGTTGAAGTGAAATCTTTAATAGTATAGCGCATCATGAATTTTTTATACGTTTTTTTAAAAATTAGATAAAAAAGTAAAGATTGCAGGATACTTATGGTAATCTACATGTAGATAAATACCATGAAACAAGAAGGAAGTGCTACAGTATGGATTTCGAAACGGTTATGGAGGAACTCGAGGCCCTTGGTAAGGAGCGGACTAAAAAAACTTACATAAGTAATGGAGCATACGAACCAGTATTTGGTGTGGCTACAGGTGCAATGAAACCACTTGCGAAGAAAAACAAAAGCAATCAGGAATTGGCTGAGCAGTTATACGCAACCGGAAATTACGATGCCATGTATTTTGCTGGTATGATTGCAGACCCTACAATAATGACCGAAGCAGATTTTGAACGATGGATAGATAAAGCCTATTTTTATATGCTGTCGGATTATGTAGTTGCTGTAACATTGGCAGAAACGGATATTGCACAAAAGGTGTCAGATCAGTGGATAGAAAGTGGGAAAGAGCTTCGAATGTCAGCGGGCTGGAGCTGTTATTGCTGGCTATTTGGAAATCGCCCGGATGATGAATTTAATTCAAGGAAGATCTCAGTTCTTTTAGATCAAATTGAAAAAACAATTCAAGACTCTCCTGAGCGCACGAAGGCTTCGATGTGCAATTTTGTATATACGGCTGCAATATCATTCATACCTGTCCATGAAAAAGCGGTTGAAATTGCGAAATCCATTGGAACTGTTGAAATCAAGCGAGACAACAAAAAAAGCAGTATTGTAGATATTTCCGCTAATATTCAAAAAGATTTGGATCGAGGGGCATTGGGTTTTAAAAGAAAATATGTTAGATGTTAAGGTGTTTATAATATTATTATGTAAACTAAAAATCTAATACTTAAAATAGTATAGAAGCATTCAAGACATTGTGATGAGCTTGAATGCTTTTTTATATCTCTATTTAGAATGGATTTCCTGTACGCGGCCAATCTGCCCATCCATAAGCCTGACCTTGATGCCATGGGGGTGGTTCGGTGATTTGGTAAGAATGTCTTTTACGATTCCCCTAGTAAGTACTCCGGTTCTTTGATCCCTTTTTAAAACGATATCAACAGTGATACCTGGTTGAATATCTTTACGACTTTGCCCGTTCATTAAACACCCATTTTTCTGCGAGTATTGCTGGCTTTTTTAGTTTGCTGGCTTTTCATTTTCTGGCTTGAAAGGTCGGTTTTCATTTTCCCTTTGCCATTGGATGCGTTGTTTTTTTTGTTTTCAAGCTGCTGCTTTACTAGTTCTTGCAAGCTTTTCTTTTTTGGCGCATCATTTTGATTGTTTTCTGTCATAGGAATTTCCTCCTTATGGAATTTGTTAGTCAGTCAAGTATAATCGATTTTTATGGCTTTGGAAAGAATGTACTTACTGCAAATTCTAGTGAAAATCTATCCAATAGAGTTTCCTCAAAGACAAATAGTGAGTTGAAGAAGAAAAATTGTCAAATAGAAGGTGCCTCAAAGACAAATAGTGAGTTAAAGGTGAAAATGTGTCCAATAGAAGCTGTCTCAAAGACAAATATTGAGTTAAAGAAGGAAAATTGTCAAATAGAAGGTGCCTCAAAGACAAATAGTGAGTTGAAGGTGAAAATTTGTCCAATAGAGATGCCTCAAAGACAAATATTGAGTTAAAGGTGAAAATTTGTCCAATAGAAGGTGCCTCAAAGACAAATAGTGAGTTGAAGGTGAAAATTTGTCCAATAGAGATGCCTCAAAGACAAATAGTGAGTTAAAGAAGGAAAATTGTCCAAAAGAAGGTACCTCAAAGACAAATAGTGAGTTAAAGAAGAAAAACTGTCCAATAGAAGGTGCCTCAAGACAAATATTAAGCTAAAGAAGAAAAATGTTAATAGAAGAACCTTCATGGACAATTACTGAAATGATGGAGATAAATCTTATAATAGTTAATGAAAAATGGAATTCTCGAATTCTATTTAAATAGGAGTTATGGAAAAATGTATTGACTTCCTCCATAGTTTTCTATACCATAATGAAGAATAAATTGCCCGAACATATCGGGAGAGGTTCATAGCTGATACCCTCTATAAAAAACTATGGAAACATGACATTATGCCATGTCCATATCAGGACACGGCTTTTTTTATTTGTTTCATATTTTTTTATATTGCTGTGCTAAAGCCTCTCTTGAAAAGTATTGGGATACATTTTCAAGGAGGATTTTTTTATGTCAGGCCGCAAAAATACAGAAGGTTTAAACGATTTAACATTATTAGGAAACCAAAATACACAATATCCATCCGATTATGCGCCGGAAGTTCTGGAAGCTGTGGATAGTCTTCACTCAAACCGTGATTATTTTGTAAAGTTTAATTGTCCGGAGTTTACGAGTCTTTGTCCGATTACTGGTCAACCCGACTTTGCAACAATGTACATTTCCTACATTCCAGATCAAAAAATTGTAGAAAGCAAATCACTAAAGCTGTATTTATTCAGCTTCAGAAACCATGGGGATTTCCATGAAGACTGTGTGAATATTATTATGAATGATCTAATTAAATTACTGGACCCGAGATATATTGAAGTTTGGGGAAAATTCACTCCACGTGGCGGGATTTCGATTGATCCATGGTGCAACTACGGAAAACCAGGGACGAAGTATGAAGAAATGGCGAATTATCGTTTAATGAATCATGACCTGAACCCGGAAAAAGTTGATAATCGTTAATCAAATACTCCTTCTTGCAAAGAAGGAAGAGGTTTTAGCTACCCTCTTAAAAAAACTAAGAAGAAACAGCATTTCTCTTAGGGTGCTGTTTTTTCAATTAAGGGAGTTTTATAAATGATGCGAGATAAAGCATTGGTTGTCTTTAGTGGCGGTCAAGACAGTACTACTTGCCTGTTCTGGGCAAAGGAACGTTATTCACAGGTAGAAGCGGTGACTTTTGATTATGGTCAACGGCATAGCCTTGAAATTGATTGTGCAAAAGAGATTGCTAAGGAACTAAATGTAAAACATCATATTTTGGATATGTCGCTTCTAAATCAACTTGCACCTAATGCATTAACTAGAGCAGACATGGAGGTAACGGATGGAAACGACGGAGAGCTTCCATCTACATTTGTTCCTGGTAGGAATTTACTGTTTTTATCATTTGCTGGTGTATTAGCAAGTCAGATTGGAGCAAAACACATCGTAACAGGTGTATGTGAAACGGACTTTAGCGGCTATCCGGATTGTCGTGATATTTTCATCAAGTCGTTGAATGTCACGTTAAATCTATCTATGGACGATTCTTTTGTTGTTGAAACACCTCTCATGTGGCTGAACAAAGCACAAACCTGGGAGCTTGCAGACAAATTAGGCGCTCTTGAATTTATTCGTGAAAAAACGTTGACTTGCTATAACGGTGTGATTGCAGACGGGTGTGGGGAATGTCCAGCTTGTAAGTTGCGTCAAAAAGGGCTTGATGAATATTTAAGCTTTACTAAGGAGTCCTAACACATGCGTGAATTTCGAATTGTCGACAAGCTTCAAAAAATTGACGAAGATATAAAGAGTAATGAATTAAAATACCATTCTAAGCGTGTTCTCGTCAGCAAAGAATTTACCTTTGATGCAGCACATCATTTACATAACTATGAAGGTAAATGTAAAAACCTACATGGCCATACCTATCGCGCAATATTAGGGATAAGTGGCTATACAGATGAACGTGGCTTAGTAATAGATTTCAGCGATATAAAAGAAATTTGGAAACAAAAAATTGAGATAGATTTAGACCATCGCTATTTGAATGAAACACTGCCTTCAATGAATACAACTGCAGAAAATATTGTTGTTTGGATTTATGAAAAGCTTTCGGAAGCGTTGCTTCAGGTACAGGAAGCAAACGATTTGAGAGTAGAATTCGTTCGATTATACGAAACGCCAACAAGCTATGCAGAAGTAAGATGGGAGTGGATGAACCTTGAGTAAAATTCCCGTTATTGAAATTTTTGGACCGACTATACAGGGTGAAGGAATGGTAGTTGGTCAGAAGACGATGTTTGTGAGGACAGCTGGTTGTGACTATTCCTGTTCATGGTGCGATTCTTCATTTACATGGGACGGTAGTGGAAAGCATTTAATTGCTCAAATGTCAGCTGAAGAGATATGGGCTGAGTTGAAGCGTCTTGGAGGCGATGGATTTTCATTTGTGACGATTTCGGGCGGAAATCCTGTACTTCTTCGGAATCTAGAATCACTCATTTCGATCTTAAATGCAAATGACATAAAAATCGGAGTGGAGACACAGGGGAGCAAATGGCAAGATTGGCTATATAAGATAGATGAATTAACAATCTCGCCAAAGCCCCCGAGTTCAGGAATGGATACGAATTATTCAATCCTTTCTGAAATAGTAGAAAAACTTGAAAATCCAGACAGCAATCAGCATATTTCACTGAAAATTGTTGTCTTTAATGAAGAGGATTATGATTATGCAAAGAAAATTCATTTCATGTACCCTGCAATTCCTTTTTACCTTCAAGTAGGTAATGACGATATTGCAGAGAGGAATAATCAGCAATTGATCAGTCGTTTACTGGAGAAATACGAAACATTGATTGACAAGGTAGTTGCAGACAATGAATTAAGGAATGTTAAAGTCCTGCCGCAACTACATACGCTTGTTTGGGGAAATAAAAGAGGCGTATAGTTATGAATCTAAAATTTTTAAGATGATTTAAGGAGAGACACATGAGAATATTATTTTATTTATTATCAATTGTGATTGCCAATGTAGTCACAGCGCGATTTGCACCATTAGAGCTTGGTATGTTCATCATTCCGATGGGGACGCTTTTTGTTGGGGCAACCTTCATCTTTCGTGATCTCGTACAAAATAAATATGGAAGAAGAAAAACGTATCTATTTATCTTCACGGCATTGTTTTTGTCGGCACTGGTATCTTACTTATTAGGTGACACATTAATGGTGGTTGCGGCATCAGCACTTTCATTTTTAATCGCGGAAACGGCGGATACCGAAATCTATACACGCTTGAAGCTGCCAATGGCTTGGCGGGTATTTTACAGCGGAATTGCTGGGGGGCTGCTGGATTCTGTCGTGTTCGTCATCATCGGCCTAAGTCCACTTGGAGCAGGCTTCTTGCCATGGGAAGCAGTACCCGCGGCCATTATAGGTCAAGTCATTGTAAAAACGGTCATTCAAATGATTGGTGCCTTGGTCTTATCTCGAATTCAGGGAATGAAAGAAAGAGACATGATTACAGGGTAACATTTAAATCTTGAATAGATTCATATAAAAAGCAATAGACTAAGGACTTTCAACATTTAATGTTGAAGGTCTTTTTGTCATGCTCATGAACAAAAATGCACGTAGAAACCTCTGTTATGTCTATTTTTGCTAGTTTTTTATTTGGAAAAAAAGAATTTTCTTCAAAAATTGAAACTTATTAAAAGAAACATATTGACTTATATTGTATGATTGTCTTACAATTAATTTATCAGAAAATTCTATAAAGATAAGGGGGATGAAATGTTTCACCCGGAACCTGAGTAAGGATGAAGGTAGCTGCTCTTATCTCTGTTTGAAATCGCTTTCAGTTCTGATTTTTTAAGTGGCATTAATTCGGGGAAGCAGCATTCCATGATTTTTTAGCAGGTCAGTATATATATATAAATACTGAGGAAACTTCATCATCTATTTAAGCATTATAAGAGTTTAATAATTTGCGATTGGGAGAGGTGACATCTGTGAAGATTTCAGTAACCGTCAATACAACTGATCTATCTGATCTGGATTTACAACAGATGGTGCAGCTGGGAATTGATTGTGTTGACTTTGGGATCGGCCATTCTTTTAAAGGTGTTAAAGAACAAGGCTTTCCGGATTTAGACGAACTTTTAGTGTTAAAAAAGCGTTTGCGCAGCTGGGGATTAGAAATGAATCGTGTCACACTGCCTAATATTACAAGCGCTTTTATGGAAGAGCAGCCAGGTAGTGAAAAGGAACTTGAAAATTCTATTAATGCGGTAAAAGTCTTTGGGGAGGCAGGTATCTCGATTGTACGACAACGCTTTGAAGGCGATGTGTTCTATGGTCGTTCCCAAAGCTATAAATCTATACAACGTGGTGGCATGATTGGCAGGGGGGAGAGTGTAGGCTTATTAAGCAAGAAAGACCCTACCCCTACAAGTGAGGAGCTAACACGTTGGTGGGGTAACTTCCAACGGGCATATCGAGAAATTGTAGACGTGGCACTAGATAAAAACGTAAATGTTGCGATGCATCCATCTGATACACCGCACCCGGATTCTCCTTTTGGAGGGATTGGTCTTCACCGCATTATCGATGACTTCCCTCAAAAGAATGTCGGTTTCGTATATTGTATCGGAACTAGAGCTGAAGCTGGTGGCTCGTCATTGGTTATGGATGAAATCAACCATTTTGGAAGAAAGAATCGTATCTTCCTGGTTCACTTCCGAAATGTACGTGGAAGCCTTCCAACAGCAGGCGCTTTTGAAGAAGCAATGTTGGATGATGGGGATCTCAACATGTTTAAAATCTTACTTGAACTCGACAAAGTTGGGTACAAGGGATGTATCAATCCTGATCACGTTTTAACTTTTGCAGGCGATACACCAGACCTGGATGATAAATGGGCATATTCGAATATTGGATGGAAACATTCCAGCTTAGGCTTTGCATACTCGATTGGGTATATGAAAGCCCTTCTGAATGCACTGGTGGAATATAAAGGAAGAGCATATTAGGGAGGGGATTTATGAATAGCACAATAGCATAAGCGTGTTGAGGAAATGCAACCCTCATCAAATTTTAATTGTCTAACAATATTACAAATGGGTAAAAAAATAATAATAGAATGAAAGAAGGTTAATAGTATGCAAACAAGAGAAATTCCAAGAGGTATTTTAGGTTTTCCTGTAACACCAATGAATGATGATTTATCAATTGATTATGTAGCTTTTCAGCGAAATGTTGAATTCTTGATTGAAAATGGTTTAGAGTCTGTATTTATCGCTTGTGGGGCGGGTGAATTACACGCAATCGATAATGAAGAGTATGAGCAATTGATTATTAAAGCGAAAGAAGTAGTAAATGGCCGAGTACCGATTTACACAGGAGTTGGCGGGAACATTACCGCTGCATTACAGCAAACAAAATTATCGGCGAAGCATCAAGTTGATGGCTATCTTATTTTACCGCCATACTTGATTGAACCATCACAAGATGGAATCTATGAATATGTGAAAACAATTGCAGAAAGTACTGAATTGAATGCAATTGTGTACCAACGTGATAACTGTACTTTGACAGTGGACACATTAAAGAAATTGGCTGAAATCCCACAACTTAAAGGATTTAAAGATGGAGTAGGGAATATTGAGGTGAATGTCGAATTTACACAAGCATTGGGGGACCGTTTTGTATGGATCAACGGTATGCCGCTTGCAGAGGTAACAATGCCAACTTATGTCCATATTGGCTATGACACATATTCATCCGCTATTTCGAACTATATTCCTTATGTTTCAAAACAATATTTTGAAGCTTTACAAAATGGGGATAAACAAAAAGTTAGCGAGATTTATGAGGACATTATTTTCCCGATTCATAATATTCGCAGACAAAAGAAAGGCTATGCGGTTTCCCTGATCAAGGCAGGTATGCAAATTGTTGGATTACCGGTAAGTACTAATGTTCGTCCCCCAATTGCTCCAGTAGAGCCTGAGCATTATGAAGCACTAAAAGCGATTATTGCAAAAGCTGAGGAAAAATACGGCAACTTAAAAGGAGATGGATCTTATGTCAGTAACTAATCAAGAATCTGCAGTAAAAGTATATGGCAACTATATTAATGGTGAATGGGTAAATTCTGCAACTGGTGAAGTATCTGAAAGTACTAATCCAGCGAATCCTTCGGAAGTAGTGGGGATTATTCAAAAATCTTCCATTGAAGAAGTAAATGAAGCATTTACAGCAGCAAACGATGCACATAAATCTTGGAGTCGTCTAGCTGCACCTACACGCGGAGATTACCTGCTTAAGGTATCTAATATATTAGAAGAAAGATTAGACGAAATTGCATTAACAATGACGAAGGAAATGGGTAAAACTTTTGCAGAAGCAAAAGGGGAAGCAGCTCGTGGAGTAGCCATTTTACGCTATTATGCAGGCGAAGGAATGCGTTCAACTGGAGATGTTATCCCATCAAGCGATTCAGATGCCTTGATGTTTACTAAACGTACTTCACTAGGGGTTGTTGGTGTCATCACACCATGGAACTTCCCGATAGCTATTCCTATCTGGAAAATGGCACCTGCACTTGTTTACGGAAATACTGTCGTTTTAAAACCGGCTAATGAGACATCTGTAACAGCAGCAAAAATTGTTGAATGCTTCGATCAAGCTAATTTGCCAAAAGGTGTCATCAACCTAGTAACTGGATCAGGTGCTGTAATAGGAGATGCAATGCTTGCAAACCCACATATTAAAGCTGTTACGTTCACTGGTTCTAACACAGTAGGTAAACATATTGGCCGACTGGCATTCGACAAGGGCATTAAATATCAGCTTGAAATGGGCGGGAAAAATCCTGTTATTGTAGCAGAAGATGCGGATTTAGATCTAGCAGTCGAAGCAACAATCAGCGGGGGCTTGAAATCTACTGGACAAAAGTGTACAGCGACAAGTCGCGTTATTGTACATGAGGCTGTATATGAAGAATTTAGAAAGAAACTAGTAGAAGAAACTGCGAAGATTACGGTTGGAAGCGGAGAAGATTCATCCACTTGGATGGGGCCATGTTCAAGTGCTTCCCAGTTGGAAACTGTGCTGTCGTATATCGAAATTGGACAACAAGAGGGTGCCGAACTATTGCAGGGTGGAGAGCGCGTTGATCGTGAGGGCTACTTTGTAACGCCGGCAATCTTCGATAAAGTAACACCAGATATGCGAATCGCACGAGAAGAGATCTTCGGACCAGTACTGGGCTTGATGAAAGTTTCAAGCATGGAAGAAGCTATTGAATTGGCAAATGACTCCGAATTCGGTTTAAGTGCATCAATCTTTACGACTAATATTCAAAAAATGCTGACATTCATCAATGAAATGGATGCAGGATTAGTACGTATCAATGCTGAAAGTGCTGGGGTTGAGCTTCAGGCGCCATTTGGTGGAATGAAGCAATCTAGTTCTCATTCACGTGAACAGGGTCGTGCTGCAATCGAATTCTTCACTTCTATTAAAACTGTGTTTGTAAAGTAAGTTTATTCTCAGCCATGGTGCTTCGCCATGGCTGCCAATAATTTTTGTAAAACATAGGCAAAGTTAATCGGTACACTTTGAAAGATAGTGTCCATAACTTAATCGCAATGCTCATTTTCATCTTCTAATTAAGGATAATCGGGATTTTAAATTGATTTCACAGTAGTGGAGGGATTGTAATGGAAACGGCAAATCTTACGTCAGTTGTTCCTGTAGTACGGGATGTAAAAGTGTACCCTGTTGCTGGGTATGATAGCATGTTACTAAATTTGAGTGGTGCACATAGTCCATTCTTTACAAGAAATATTTTGGTATTGGAAGACAGTATGGGGAATATCGGTGTTGGTGAAGTTCCTGGAGGAGAAGAAATTGCTAAAACACTAGAGGAAGCTGCATCGCTGATCGTAGATAAGAAAATAGGTCAGTACAAAGCAATACTTTCATCGATTCGCCAAAAATTCTCTTATAAAGATAGTGGCGGGCGTGGTTTACAAACTTTTGACCTGCGCACAACAATTCACGTTGTAACTGCAGTAGAATCTGCGCTGCTTGACCTCCTGGGGCAGCATCTTGAAGTACCTGTATGTGATTTATTGGGAGATGGCCGTCAAAGAGAAAGCGTAAAAATGCTGGGCTATCTATTCTATATCGGGGACCGCAACAAAACTAATTTGCCATACTTAACAGGCGAAGGATCTGTGGATGATTGGACATATTTACGCCATCAAGAAGCTATGACGCCAGAAGCGATTGTGAAGTTGGCGGAAGCGGCATATGAGCGTTATGGTTTTGAAGATTTTAAGTTAAAAGGTGGTGTCTTATCACCAGAAGAAGAAATGGATGCAATCGAAGCACTTGTTAAGCGCTTCCCGAATGCAAGGATAACTCTAGATCCTAATGGTGGATGGACACTTGAGGAAGCTGTTAAAGCGATGAAAAATCGCGGACATTTGCTTGCATATGCTGAAGATCCATGCGGTGCCGAGAATGGCTACTCATCCCGTGAAATAATGGCGGAATTTAAACGTCGCACTGGTTTGAAAACGGCTACAAACATGGTATCGACGGATTGGCGCCAATTTGGCCATGCGCATACGCTGCAGTCAGTTGATATTCCTTTGGCAGATCCACATTTCTGGACAATGGAGGGCTCGGTTAAAGTTGCCCAACTTTGTCATGAATGGGGTTACACATGGGGTTCTCATTCCAACAACCATTTTGATATTTCTCTGGCTATGTTTACACATGTAGCAGGAGCGGCTCCAGGTGATATAACAGCAATTGATACACACTGGATCTGGCAGGATGGCCAACAGTTAACGAAAGAACCATTTAAGATTGTAAATGGAGAAGTAGCTGTACCAACCAAACCGGGATTAGGAGTCGAGCTTGATTGGGAAGCATTAAAAAGAGCTAACGAATTATATATAGAAAATGCGCTAGGAACGCGTGATGATTCCGTAGCTATGCAGTTTTTAGTGCCGAATTGGAAGTTTGATCCGAAAAAGCCGTGTCTTGTTCGCTAATAAATTCAATTCTTTTTCATATATAGTATAATAAATCATGTAGATGACAGAATAGGTGTGTGAATTAGATTGAATAAATTTTCTTCTGGAAATATTAAACGAACAACACTTTCTCAGCAAGTGCTCGACAATGTTGTCAATTTATTGATGAGCGGACAATTAAAGCCAGGAGATCGGTTGCCTTCGGAATTCGAATTAATGGAACAATTCGCGGTAAGTCGTCCGGTACTAAGAGAGTCGCTAAGTGCGCTGGAAACCTTGGAAATCGTTACACGCAAGCCGAGGGATGGCACAATTATTAATGATAAAATAAGCAGTTCGCCCTTCAAGGCGATGCTGGCCCTATCCATTAATGATGTACCGGCCATTATAGAAGCTCGTATGGTTTTGGAACTTGGCCTTGTGACGATGGCTTGCGAGAAAATTACGGATGACGAGCTGGAAAGATTAAAAAGCACGATTGATGCGATTGAACAAAATCGCGATAAGGATTACGGTTATTTAGATCAAGAATTCCACCGAATTATTGCAGAAGCAGCTGAAAACCCGGTTGTGGAGGGGATGATTGTAGCATTACTGATTGCTCACAAGAAAACGGATAGTTTAATTACTTATCGTGACCCTGATATAACAATAGAGCATCACTTGGCAATTTATTCGGCACTACAACAAAGGGATCACATGGCAGCCTATAATGCCATGTATAAACATTTATCCTTTGTTCGTACAAAGATTTTAAATAAGCAATAATGTTGTCTATATTTTTACTAAAGGGAGCGACACCGAAAAAAGGTGATCGCTTTTTTCATATGCGATTAGATTGAAAGTAGGTAATCTCCCTAGAACACTATCGATTTCAAGGCGGAGAAGACCATATCCTTATTGTTTCTATGTAGTTCAGTTTTAAGTTATAGGATTTGCTGAAATAATCAAGAGAAAGTGAAGTACCGCTTTCTCTTTTGTTTTGTTTTATTCTATTTCCGTAATCATCCTTTAAGTTTTTTCAAGAAATATAATTAAATAATAGAGCTATTCTGGTCTTTACATAGTTATATAGAATGCAGACGACTTACTTATTCAACCTTGATTAGAAATTAAATTTAGGAATTTACTGTAAAGAAGTACATTTAAAGTTCCGCTGCTTTTAGTTTTGGAGAGGAAAAATTCTCCTTGATAAATCGTAATCATTACTATATAATTCAAAGCGTAATGATTACGGTTTAAAAAACAAAAAAGGTAAGAGGAGGTTTCTATGAAATCTATTAAAGGAAAGAGTGGGTATCAACTCACTATTTTTAAGGGTTCCCATAAATTTTTGGGAAGTAAGTTGCTTCAAGTAGGTAGCTTGTTTTTATGTATTTTCTTGTTAAGTGCTTGTAACCGATCAACGGAAGGTTCCGTTGAAGAAAGTTCTCAGGAAAGGCATATCAATTTTCTCTATAATTTTGCCACTAATTCATTAGATCCCCATGTTGATTCAAGTTATGTTCCACTAAGAGCTGGAATAACGGAAACATTAGTAAGATTGGATGAAGAAAATTTAACTGTTGCCCCTTGGCTCGCCGAAAGTTGGGAAGGGGAGGATGGTCAACATTGGACGATTCAACTACGTAAAGATGTTACATTCCAAAACGGTAAAGAAATGGATGCAGAAGCAGTGAAAGCTTCCCTTGAACGGGCACTGCAGGAGAGTGTTGCCATTCAAAATGCGCTCAAAATTGAAAAAATCGAAGCGGATGGGTATACATTACATATTTCGACGAAGGAACCTTTCCCGGAATTTATTTCTGAGCTAGTTAACCCCAATGTATCAATTATTGATGTAACAGAACAGGATATTGTCAATAATCCAGTTGGTACAGGACCCTTTGTATTGAAGTCATTTTCACCAGGAAGCAAACTTGAGCTTGATCGTTATGATGATTACTGGGATGGTGCTTCCAATTTAGATTCAGTCACATTTTCTTTTAATGAAGATGCTAATGCCCGTTCACTTGCTCTGAAGTCGGGGCAAGTAGATATTGTCTACCGTCCTGAGGTAGAGAGCCTGGAATCCCTGGAAACAATGGATGACCTGAAAGTTGAATCTACTGCGACTTTCCGTGTTCATCAGATGACGATGAATATGGAGCGAAAAAGCCTGCAGGACATTAATGTTCGTCGTGCAATTGATGCATTGATTGATCGCCAGAAAATTGTTGATAATATCCTTTTAGGTTATGGTGAGGCAGCCGTCAGCCCATTTTTACCATCCCTGCCGTTTGCCCCATCTTATGAGGAGAGCGAAACGGGAGCACATATAGCGGAAAAGTACTTGGAAGAAGCGGGCTATTCTCTGGAAAATGGAAAAATGCAAAAAAATGGAGAACAGCTTAAATTTACTCTTTTAACTTATAGTGCGAGAGCGGATTTGCCATTAATCGCTCAAGTTTTTCAATCTGATGCGAAACAAATTGGAATTGATGTAGAACTTCGCCAAATTGATATTCCCGAAGAATATATGGCGTCCAACCGAGATTGGGATTTGGCGACCTATAGTAATTTAACAGCCCCACGGGGGGATGCGGGCTATTATTTAAATGCTACCTATCATCCAACTGGTGCCCTCAACTTTAGTGGTGCTCATGAGCCTGAACTCACTGCCATCATCGATAAGCTCAACCAAACCGTTGGACAGGAAGAACGAGCAGTACTTGCAGAGCAGGCAGCAGATTATGTACATGAAAATGTCATTAATTCTTTTGTCCTGCATCCTTCTACGATTGTTGCCTATAACGAAAACAGAGTTGAGAATTGGGTGACTGCAAAGAGTGAATATTACATGATTACTAATCTATTGGATGTGAAGTAGATGCTCCGAATTGTTGCTCGAAAATTTTCTGAAATCCTTATTTTTATGTTATTTATTACCTTTATCAGCTTTTTGGTTGTTCGTCTTGCACCAGGTGATCCTGTTTTGACAATTTTGAATGTCGATGAACTATCTGTTAATCAAGAGCAAGTGGAGGAACTGAGAGAAGAAATGGGATTCAACGAACCATTGCTCGTCCAGTACGGGCTTTGGTTGCTGAAATTTGTTCAACTTGATTTCGGTGTATCTTATGTCACGGGCCAGCCTGTAATGGATATGATACTAACGGGGCTGCCGGCGACAATGGAATTGGCTTTTGGTGCATTGACTGTGATGCTGGTTATATCGATACCACTAGGATCGCTATCGGCCTTATACCGTAATAGCTGGATTGATCAATTTGGCAGGACCCTATCAGTTCTTGGTGCTGCTATCCCAAGTTTTTGGCTTGGCCTTATTTTAATCGAACTATTTGGTGTCCGTGTAAACTGGCTGCCGACCATGGGGAGAGATGGATTCACCTCCTTAATACTGCCGTCATTAACACTTGGTCTGGCTATTTCTAGTGTATATGTTCGTTTGCTTCGATCCAGTCTTCTGGACTCGCTCAGTCAGGAATTTATCCGTGCAGCAAGAGCACGAGGGATATCGGAGAAGCGTATTTTTTTGATGCATGCTTTTCGGCATAGCCTTCCTCCGGTGATCACCGTTTTTGGGGTGAGTTTAGGCAGCCTGATTGGCGGGGTTGTAGTAATTGAAGTATTGTTTGCATATCCAGGATTAGGAAAACTCGTTGTTGAAGCTATACGACAACGTGATTATCCAGTTATACAAGGATATATTTTAATCATGGCAATTGTTGTTTTTGTCGTAAATACATTTGTGGATCTTTCTTATAGATCTTTAAATCCCGAAATGAAACTTAAAGAGAGGGGGACAAATCGATGAGTGGATTATCTTTGCGTCTGCCAAAATCGAAGAAGTCTAGATTGCCAAGATTAGTGACTTTACTAGGCCTACTTTTTATCATATTAGTAGTCATATATACATTTGTTTATTTGCAGCATGATCCAAATTTAACAAACCTGGATGATCGACTTCTGGGAACGAGCATCCAGCACCCATTAGGTACGGATCAGCTTGGCAGGGATGTTTTAACCAGACTGTTGCTAGGTGCACAGCAGACGATAGGTTTTAGTTTACTGGCACTTATTTCTGCACTTATAATCGGAGTCCCCTTTGGTCTCATTGCGGGATACAAACGTGGTGTGGTTGATCGTTTATTTATGCGTATTGGGGATGGATTTTTAGCCTTTCCCGACACTATAGTAGCTATTGTTCTAAGTGGTTTACTCGGACCGGGGATTGGTAATTTAGTACTCGCCATTATCTTGGTTAAATGGGTGAACTATGCGCGTCTTGTTCGCAGTACGGTTTTATCTGAATCTCAAAAAGAATATGTGTTAGTTGCACGTACTAATGGACTTTCTTCAGCAAAGATTATACGAAAGCATCTATTTCCTCATATCGTTGGCCATGTACTCGTCCTTGCAAGTCTGGATCTCGGCAAAATTATTCTCCTCATCTCGGCTTTTTCGTACATAGGTCTTGGTGTACAGCCCCCAACACCTGAATGGGGAGCGATGTTAAATGAATCCCGACCGTATTTCCAATCGAGACCTGAACTAATGATATTCCCAGGATTGGCTATTGTGGTGGTTGTGTTATTAACAAATATGGCAGGCGATTATCTACGCGATCATTTTGATGTAAAAAAAGAGGTGCAGCAGTGATTTTATCAATTGAACAGGTATCAATTAGCAGCAGCAAAAAGAAAATAGTAGATAATGTATCGCTTTCTGTAGGAGAAGGCGAATGGTTTGCACTAGTGGGCCAAAGCGGAAGCGGTAAAAGCTTGCTTTCACAGGCAATAGGTCAAATGCTTCCTGCAAATCTGAAGGTGGAAGGAAAAATTTATTTTAAAGGATTGGAGTTGCTTTCATTAACAAAAAAACAATTCCAATCAATTCGAGGGAAAAAAGTGGCATATATTTTTCAAGATTATCAAGGCTCTTTTACCCCATTTAGGACGATTGGTCAGCACTTTGATGAGTATCATAGGACTCATGGTGAACTGGATGCAAAAAGCAGAAGACTAGAGTCAATCCATGCACTGGAATCTGTCGGTTTAGATGAGAATTTGTACGATAAATATCCATTTCAGTTAAGTGGGGGACAACTTCAGCGAGCATCTATTGCGATAGCACTTATGCTATCTCCGGATTTACTGATTGCAGATGAAATAACAACCGCCCTTGATAGTGTTTCCGGACACCGGATTTTGGAGCTGCTCGCAAAGAAACAAAGAGAAACAGGGTGTGCCATTTTATTCATAACGCATGATTGGCGTCATGTGAGGCGTTATGCAAGTCGTTTAGCTGTCATGAGGGAAGGGGAGATTGTTGAGTCCGGGGGGAAACACCGAATACTCGATCATCCGAAACATGAATATACAAAACGATTAATCGAAGCTGCACCAATATTAGATCAAGGTCTGCCATCGGGTTTGGAGGAGGTGGAAGAAAGATGAGTCTACTCACTATTAAAGAGTTAACCAAATTTTATCAAGCTGATAAAGTAGCAGTCGATCATGTCTCATTTGACCTAAAAAAGGGTGAGTGTCTTGGGCTGGTTGGGGAGAGCGGCTGTGGCAAAAGTACGTTAGCTCGCTGTTTGTTGCGGATTGAACCGATTGATAGTGGTTCAATTTATTTCGGGAATCAAGCAATTGAACACCTTAATGAACGAAATTTACATCTTTTCCGTAAAAAGATGCAAATTGTGTTTCAAAATCCTTCCGCCGCTTTAAACCCCAAGTTGAAAGTAAAAGAGTCACTTATTGACCCTTATAATCAATATAAAAAGGAACTTGACCTTAGTTATTTTTCCTACACATCCAAGGATGCTTTTGTAAAACAATTATTGGAAGCTGTTGGGTTGCCATCTCATCTAGCAGATCAATATCCCCATGAATTAAGTGGTGGGCAAAGGCAACTGGTTACAATTGCTCGTGCAATAAGCATTGAACCTGAGCTGATTGTTTTAGATGAGCCAACCGCAAGCCTGGATGTTATCTCACAGAAGGCAGTGCTTACTTTATTAACTGAGCTCAGGAAAACTTTAAATCTTTCATACTTGTTTATTTCTCATGACCTTGCTGCTGTGAGCCAAATGTGTCAACGTATACTTGTAATGAAAGAAGGCCGATTAGTTGATGAATTTGAAACCAACCATTTATTCGATAACGAACGTCACCAATATACAAAAGAACTTATTTCCATCTTCTAGGTTGACAATATAATTATTCGAAAAACGCACTAGGCGTAAAGTGGGAGAATCAAGATTAACTTCCATTAATCTACTGATGAATTAAGTTAATTATAGATTAAGAGGGGAAATTACAGAAAAAAGTTATGGAGGTGTTCCGGTGAATCACCGAACCTATCTTGCCCTAGCAATCCCACTTGCAATCTCGATGATAACCACACCTTTATTGGGAGTAGTAGACATGGCAGTAGTGGGCCAGTTGCCCAATCCTGCTTATATTGGTGGTGTGGCTGTCGGTACTGTCATTTTTAATACACTCTACTGGTTGTTTGGCTTTTTAAGAGTTAGTACATCCGGGTTTGCAGCACAGGCGGAAGGAGCAAATGACGAGAAGGAGCAGTTATTGGCACTTATTAGGCCTTTATTTATTGCTTTGCTTGTAGGTATGATCTTTCTTATTCTTCAGTGGCCAATTCTAAATGTGACTCTTGCTTTTATGAGTCCTGCTTCCGATGTTTATGAGTTCGCATCAGAGTATTATTCCATCAGGATTTGGGGAGCTCCATTTGCATTGGCAAATTATGTCGTGATGGGCTGGTTGGTTGGAAGAGCTCGTATAAAATTAACATTGACCCTTCAAATCCTTATGAATCTTATTAACATTATACTTGCTATTGTTTTTGTGAAGGTCTTTTCATGGGGAGTATCCGGAGTAGCTGCTGCCACACTTATAGCTGAAATAGCCACTGTACTATTAAGTGGGATCATAATAATTAAATTGCTTCCTCAATCATTCCGTTTCCCTTCCAGAGGAGAAATTCTAAATCCGGAACCCTTTAAAAAGATGGTGGCAATGAATCGAGACTTAATGATAAGAACGTTCTGTTTACTAGTTGTTTTTAATTTATTTACAGCAAAGGGCGCCGCTTATGGAACGGAAGTATTGGCTGCGAATGCTGTACTGATTCAAATCCATTACATGATGGCTTACGCTTTTGATGGGTTCGCGAATGCATCCAGTATTTATGTTGGTAAAGCAATAGGTTCACAGGATAGAGACTTGTATAAAAGAACGGTATCATTAACTTTCCAGTGGGCGATTATTTCTGCCCTTCTAATAACAGCTTTATTCTACTTATGTAAAGGGTTGATTATACCGCTATTTACACAGACCCAGAGTGTCATTGAATTGATTGGAACCTATGAACTATGGATTCTCCTATTTCCCTTATCGGCGAGCTTGGGCCTGGTTCTTTATGGTGTGTTTGTTGGTGCTACCGAGGCAAAACCAATCAGGAACTCAATGGTATATGCATTAGGTGTTTTTCTATCCGTGTTATATATATCCGTTCCATCCCTTCAAAACCATGGGCTATGGTTGGCCTTCATAGTATTTAGTTTGGGTCGCTCCATTTTCTTGGTTATATATATTCCATCATTAAATCGTAAACTTTTTCCGGTGATGCCGGTTGATGGAAAAACTACAAAATTTAGTTGAGTTTACTAATTTAGTAAACAATGTGAAGGAAATGGGAGTGTTTTCGAGAATATAGTAAGAGATTAGCCATTAACCTTCTATTGAACGCACAAAAGCTATCAAAATAAAAGAGCATATGGAGGATACAAAATGATCACTGCTATGGACGGAAACACAATCGTATTGGAACGTGAATTTAATGCAACGAAAGAACTTCTATTCAAAGCTTTTTCAGAAGAAGAGCATTTGAAAAAATGGTGGGGCCCTCGCGGGTGGATGTTGACATATTGTCATATTGATTTTCGGGTTGATGGCATCTGGCATTATTGCATGAAGTGTATCGACGAGAATCAAGGTGACTTTTATGGATTTGAATCATGGGGTAAGGGAGTCTACCAAGAAATTGTGCAGGATGAAAAAATAGTTTATATTGATTACTTTTCAGATGCCGAGGGTAATGAAGTAGAAGGTATGCCTTCAACAGAAAGCACTTTATTATTTGAAGAAGTTGAAGGAAAAACAAAACTGATAAATCGTGCGGTATATCCTTCCGAAGAAGCTCTAAGAAGCGTTTTGGATATGGGCATGGAGCAAGGTATCAGGGAGACCTGGGACCGATTGGAAGAGCATGTTTCCTCGATTAAGTAAGATATAAGGCAACCCGCTAAAATGGGTTGCCTTTTTAGGTTTATGCAGATAGATAAACATAGAAAAGAGACCCGTCGAGGATCTCTTTTTAATAATTAAGGATATTTAGAAATTACCCGTGGATTTAAAATTCGTAAAATTCACCATCATCCGGAACCAATACACTAGATGTCATTCCTTTTTCGTTGATGAAGCTTTTTAATTCTTCTCTGGATAATCCCCAGTGATTTACTGCTTCCATGTGGACTGCAATAATTTTCGAGTTTGGTGCAGCATTATAAACTTCAAATACATCCTCTTTCCCCATAACTAGAGAACCGCCTTCATTGAATTGGTTATCGCCTGCATTCACTACAATAATTTCTGGTTTTGATGTGTTGATTACTTCGTGAACGGCATCATACCAAATTGTATCTCCAGCGATATATAATGTTTTTTCGTCTGGATGTTTAAAGACAACACCGCATACTAAACCAGCAAGTTTCAAGATTTCGCCTCTTCCATGCTCGCCTTTTGTTTTCATTAATTGGATGCCTTCAAAGACAGTATCTTCTGTTAAAACCTCTACATTTTGGAAGCCAGCATTTCGAATCTCAGTTGCATCGTCTTCATTTTGAGCAAATAATTTAATCTCTTTTGGCAATGCCTCTTTAGCTGCATCATCCCAGTGGTCTAAATGTAGGTGAGTGACGATGACTGCATCGATATTTTGAATAATATTGTCAATGGATGATGGCAAACCTACCAACGGATTTTTTTGGTCTTGTCTCGGTGAATTTGGGAAAGGTGGGTAAGTACCTTTTTCCGCCAACATCGGATCTACTAAAAACCTTTTGCCTGCATACTCAACGACCAATGTTGCATTGCGAATTTGTTGTATATTCATGTCAATTAACTCCTTTTATTTTTAGATTTGCTGTGAACAATGTATATTGTATACTATGGCAAATTTAATAATACATGGATAAAATAAAGTGTTTTGCTTCTTTGACTTTATTAATGAAAGGAGTTAAATAAATGTTGGATCAAACAGATATGCAGATTTTGGAACAACTTTCTAGGAACAGTCGTATTACGATGAAAGAATTGGGAGAAATAGTCCATTTAACTGGGCCAGCCACATCAGCCAGAGTGGCAAAACTAGAGGATATGGGTATTATTGAGGGCTACACGATTCAAGTTAATCAAGCAAAATTAGGATATCTTGTACATGCAATAATACATATTTATACGAGAAGTACGAACCATCAACCTTATCTATCATTCTTGAAGGGATATGAACAAAACGTCGTGAATAATTTTAAAGTCAGCGGGGATAGTTGCTACCTTTTAGAATGCAGGTTTCAATCCAACGATAGGTTGGATGAATTTTTGACAGGATTAAGCAATAATTATGTTGGTTATCAATTATCGATTGTTATTAATAAATGAGATATATTAAAGAAATCTGATGAGGTAATGAACTACCTGGTAGGTTCACGAAAGAGACAGCTCGAATGAAGAATCCTATTTAAAGAAAGGCAATTTTTATCACTTTACATAGGGTGTGGGGGTATGCTAAAGTTTAGATATAGGGTGCAGCGTAATCACAAAGTGGATAAAGGAGAAATTGAAATGGAACTCCAACTAAATAAAGATTTGCAAATGGATATTGATTCATGCTGTTCAAGTTCCAATGAGCGGAAAAGTCATCATACGGATGCCACTAAGAAAAATCTCGTAACAAGGCTGAATCGTATTGAAGGTCAAATCCGCGGCATAAAAGGTCTGATCGAAAAAGACACTTACTGTGACGATGTGATTACACAGATATCTGCAGCCCAGTCCGCATTAAATGGTGTAGCTAAAATGCTTCTTGAAAATCATTTGAAAGAATGCGTTGTGGACCGAATCAATGAAGGTGATTTAGAAGTTCTGGATGAAGTCATTGTAACGATTCAAAAATTAATGAAAAAATAGGGGGAAATTAGGATGGAAAATGTAACTTTAAATGTAAACGGCATGTCTTGTGGGCATTGTGTAAAGTCAGTTGAAGGCAGCGTAGGCGAATTAGCAGGCGTAGAACAAGTAAAAGTTAATCTGGAGGAAGGTCAAGTAACTGTATCATTCGATAATGAAAAAGTTACACTAGACCAGATTAAAGAAACAATTGATGATCAAGGCTACGAAGTTGAATAAAATAGGTAACCTTAGTGGAAGAGTGCTGAAAGGACACTCTTTTTTTGTATTGTAACGCTAAATGTCTCGGGTTTTTGTGAGAATCTCGCCACTTCGAAAAATTACACGTTATTCTTATTAATTTTCAATCACTCATAATCTATTTATATTATCATTTTCTCGATACATTCACCTAAAACAAATAGCTTTTACTTCAAGCAGCTTCGTTTACGGGACTATGCGAGGATCTCGCCACTTTTACCGATAATGCCTACCACTTCCAGAATAACTCCAGCCACTATCACAAATAATTTTTTTAATATTGACAAAATGAAATAAAAAGTTAAAATGAATAACAATTAATATCTGCATAACGAAGATTTGTTTTAGACATTTCGGAGTATAAGAACAAAGGCTATGATAAGAAAGAGTAGCAATCATGTAAACAGACAGAAAGTTACCGGCTGATGAGAGGTGCATGTTGAACGATTGTGAATACATCTTGGAGCTGTGTACCGAAAAGAAGTACTTAGTAGGCTACACCGGTGAGGCACCCGTAACCATGTGCTAAAAGTATTGTCCATTGACTGTACTTTCAAAGGTAAGTAATGTGAATTACTTATAAATTAAAGGTGGTAACACGAGATGAATCGTCCTTTTGGTTAATCCAAAAGGGCGTTTTTTTTATCTTTAATTCTTTGTTCTTATAGAACTTGCAATATTAGAAATAATATTCCAAGGAGATGTTAGTATGTTTGTAAAACCTGAAGAACAATTAAAAATCATAATGAAGGGTGCTCAGCAAATTGTTGGGCAAGAAGAGTTGCTTGCAAAACTAGAGAAATCCTACAATTCACAAAAGCCGCTAATCATTAAATTAGGGCTTGATCCCTCTGCTCCCGATATTCACTTAGGTCATGCCGTCGTATTAAGAAAAATTAAACAGATGCAAGATCTAGGGCATCAAGTGGTGATTATCATTGGTGATTTCACGGGACGAATTGGTGATCCTACAGGAAAAGCAAAAGGACGTGTAGCTTTAAGTGATGAACAGGTTAAAGCGAATGCGGAGACATACTGTAAACAAATCTTCAAAGTGCTGGATGCTGAAAAAACAATTGTACGTTTTAACAGTGAGTGGCTGTCAAAATTAACATTTGAAGAAGTGATAAAACTAGCAGCCACTACTTCTGTTGCCAGAATAATGGAACGGGATGACTTTCAAAATCGTTATAAAAATCAAGTTCCAATCGGAATTCATGAGTTTTTCTACCCACTGATGCAGGCTTACGACTCAGTAGAGATTTCTGCAGATATCGAATTAGGGGGGACCGATCAAACCTTTAATATTCTGATGGGGCGCACCCTTCAAAAACACTGGGACCTAGAGAAACAAGTGGCAATTTTTATGCCATTGCTTGAAGGGCTTGATGGTGAAGAGAAGATGAGCAAAAGTCTCGGAAATTACATTGGAGTCGATGAACCTTCACAAATCATGTTCAAGAAGGTGATGGAAGTGCCGGATAAATTTATCATCAAATACTTTGAATTAGCAACGGACGAACATCCGGATGATATAGACAACATTCGGTACGAACTAGAACAAGGGATAAACCCAAGAGATATAAAATTAAAACTGGCAAAAATTATCACTAGTTTATACTGGGGAGAAGAAGAAACAAAAAGAGCGATGGCATATTTCAAAACAGCTTTCAGCAACAAAGGAATACCTGATGAAATCCCGGAGCTATTAATTGAAATCGGAGCAGAAACAATTTTAGATATCATTCCTCAGCTTGTAGAAAGAAAACTTGTAAAAAGCAAAAGTGAATTTTTACGCCTAATTAAGCAAAATGGCATACAACTCAATAAAGAGAGATTAAGTGAACATGATTTGGATCGAGTGTTAATGTCCGGCGAAGTGCTGCAAATCGGTAAAAAAAAATTTATACGTTTAATTAAATAATAGATATTATATTTAAAAGCTTAATACCTAAAAATGAATTAGTTAACTCGAAGTTCATTCAAAAATCTTCCGAAAGTGTTGAAGATTCAAAATAAGATTGACAAACTTAAATAAAACGCTAGAATTGTAAATAATTAATATTTGCATAACAATGATTTGTTCAAGACATTTCGAATAATAAGAATAAAAGCTATGATAAGAAATAGTAGCAATCACTAAACAAACAGAAAGTTACCGGTCGATGAGAGGTGCGTGTTGAACGATTGCGAATTCATCTTGGAGCTGTGTACCGAATGGGATTCCTTAGTAGGCTACACCGGTAAAGCACCCGTCATCATGTGCTGAAGTATCGTCATTTGGCTGTACTTACTAAGTTAAGCAATGTAAGTTGCTTATGAATTTAAGGTGGTAACACGAGTTGAATCGTCCTTTTGGTTAATCCAGAAGGGCGTTTTTTTTATCTTTTTTCTTATAGACTTGCAATATTAAAATAGATTTGAAGGGGTTAATTGAATGATTACAGAAGATAACAGCAAGAAACTACAGCGGGGTTTGGACAATCGGCATATCCAGTTAATTGCGCTTGGCGGTTCGATTGGAGTCGGGTTGTTTTATGGCTCCAGTGCAACCATCCAAATGGCTGGCCCATCTATTTTATTGTCGTATTTAGTTGGGGGATTGGTAATATTCACGATTATGAGGGCGTTGGGTGAAATGGCGGTAGAAGAACCTGTATCGGGGTCATTTAGTACATATGCAAACCGATATTTAGGCCCATTTGCGGGATACTTAACCGGGTGGACCTACTGGTTTATGTGGATTGTGGTCGGAATGGCGGAAATAACGGTAGTTGGCGTCTATGTGAATTACTGGTTCCCGGAAATCCCGCAGTGGTTGACAGCACTTGTGGTCCTGATCCTTATAACATTGATCAATCTTGCGAATGTCAAAGCTTTCGGAGAGTTTGAATTCTGGTTTGCGATGATAAAAATAGTGGCCATTATCGGAATGATTTTGCTTGGATTAGGAATCATCTTCCTTGGACTAGGAAATGACGGCCAGGCAATCGGTTTGGATAATTTGTGGGCTCACGGTGGCTTCATGCCAAATGGAATAGAAGGTATATTATTGTCATTGGTTCTTGTCATGTTTTCATTTGGGGGAGTAGAATTAGTCGGAATTACAGCCGGTGAGGCGAAAAATCCGGAAAAATCGATTCCTTCTGCCATCAATAATGTAGTATGGAGAATCTTGATTTTTTATATTGGTGCATTAGGAATTATGATGATTCTTTACCCTTGGGATGAAGTCGGGATGAATGGCAGCCCGTTTGTATTAATCTTTGATAATGTCGGTATTCCCGGTGCTGCCCATATCATTAACTTTGTTGTCATCACTGCAGCCTTGTCTGCATTCAATAGTGGCTTGTTCAGTTCGGGTAGGATGCTATACAATTTATCACATCAAAATAACGGTCCAAAATACTTCGGAAATCTTCATAAAAATGGCAGTCCAAGACGGGGTATCTTGTTTTCATCATTCATTTTGCTAGTGGCAGTTGTTCTGAATTATATTGTTCCTGAAAAAGTATTTTTGTATATTTCTGCCGTTGCAACGGTTGCAGTTATTACCAGCTGGACGATTATCCTGCTTACTCAATCGAAATTCAGAAAATCAAAAACGAATAAGGAAATTGAGAAGTTGAAATTTAAAGTCCCTTTATATCCCATTACAACTTATTTAGCATTGATCTTTTTGGCATTTGTCATTGTCATGATGGCATTTATAGACGATATGCGAATCGCATTAATTGTTGCACCTATTTGGTTTATTATTCTTTACATTGGATATAAACTTAAGACTAAATAAAATTCTACAAGGCATCAATCCTGAAGTAGTTCTCATACTAATGGTGAAAAAGCTCTTTTACGAATATAAGTTTTAATCTCAACTATCGACCAAGATGAACCCGAATAATCATAAGGTGGAAAGAATATGGAAAAAAGTGTTTTTGAAGAAATGGCAAAAAGATATGATACTGAAGAAAGAATTGAATTAGCTAAAGTTATAGTGAAGGAAGTAAGACAAGAACTACGAAATAGTAAAGCATGCTCTTTATTGGATTATGGAAGTGGGACCGGTTTGGTTAGCTTGCAATTAACCGATTTAGTAGATTCTGTCTTGTTGGTTGATTCCTCCAAACAGATGCTGGAGGTGGCTGAGGCTAAAATAGCTCATGAAGGTATTACGAACACTAAAGTACTTTTTGCAGATTTTACTAGGGACACTCCTAAACTGAAGGCGGACATAGTTTTAATGTCACTTGTCATGCTTCATGTTCCAGATACCAATAAAATATTACTGGAATTATCCAATATATTAGATGTTGGTGGCAAGTTAATCATCATTGATTTTGACAAAAACGATAAAATAAGTCACCCGAAAGTTCACAATGGCTTTTCTCATGATGAACTAGAAGAAAGATTATCTGAAGCCGGCTTTAAATCCATAGAAATAAAAACTTTCCATCACGGTAGAAGTATCTTTATGAATCAAGATGCCTCAATGTTTATGGCCACTAGTATCAAGTGAATACTTGGCCAAAAAATGTTATTCAATTTCACTATATTATTACCTCTTTTGGGCATATTACATTTTAGAGGTGATGATAGTGAGTAAACAAAAAGGAAACGACAAACAAAGAATCAATGTAGAATTAGGTGGAATGGAGCTTTTTGGGACAACTTCCAATGCAGAAGTAGGAGGTTATAAGGCTTCCGGTGATATCGAAAATGCCGGGAGACTAGATAAAGGCTTCCAAAAGGTTGAAGATGCCGACCTTAAGGCAAAAGCTTCGCTTAAAGAAGGAGACCAAGAGGGATACTAGCTCTAAAGTGCTGTAGCAAAATCAGTAAATCGAATAATCACGGGCATTGATCCAAGACGGATTAATGCCTTTTTAATGTTGTTTCTATCCTTTTGGCATGACCGCTCAATAATGGAATATATATGGGGAGAGGAGGGCTATCTATCGCGAAAAAAATACTTTTATTCTGTGACCCGGGAATTGATGATTCCTTGGCCATCATGTATTGCATACTAGAACCAGAAATTGAACTGGTTGGTATCGTAACAAGCTATGGGAATGTAACAAAAGACCAAGCAACAGCTAATGCTGCATACCTGTTGCAATTAGCGGGAAGAAGCGATATTCCTATTATCCCTGGAACTTCTATGCCGGTACAAGAGGAAGATACGACATTTTATCCTGAAATTCATGGACGAAATGGTATTGGACCCATTCAACCACCTAGCCGATTTCAATATCAGATTTATCCTTTTGACAGCATCCGCGTGATAATAGAAAAGCATAAGAATGAGCTTATTATAGTAGATACCGGCCGTTCCACTTCTCTGGCTACAGCATTCACACTATTTGCCGAGCAAATGAAGATGGTCCATTCTTTTTATGTTATGGGTGGTGCTTTTTTCGTTCCGGGAAATGTAACTGCACTTGCGGAAGCCAATTTCTATGGTGATCCGAGTTCTTCCAATTTCGTTTTAAAGTATGCACATAATCTGGTCATCACACCATTAAACGTTACCCAATCTGCTGTTCTTACACAAGAAATAGTAAATGATATTACTAAAAACAAGCAAAATGCTTATGCTTTCATGATGGATCCTATTTTCAAATATTATTATGAGTTCTACAAAAAATCTGTTCCTGGTATACCTGGAGCTCCAATTCATGATCTTTTGACTGTTATGATAGTTATCAATCCTGCGATCGTTGACTACATACACTATGATGCAAAAGTTATAGAGGATTCGGAAGCAAAGGGAATGTCTTATATTGACTATCGACCAACCAGTAAAAAGGGAAGAACGAGAATAGCCGTCAACTTGCATTATGAAGCTTTTTTAGAAGAATTTCGGAAAGTGATGGTCCCGAAATAAAAACCCCTACAATATCGGGTTCAAATCGGAGTCACTCATATTTCGAAAAAGAAGGCAAAGAGTTAACGAAAGAATGATTACTTGTTTTCGAATATTGACAAACATTTCAAAAAATAATATTATGAAAATCCTGCCAATCGGTTGGTTGGTGTAAAGGGAACTGTGAAAAGTTCATTCATATTTGAAAGGGATGGATATTATGAATAAAGAGCAATTGGTTGAAAGTGCACGGAAGATGAAGCAAAATGCTTATGTACCTTATTCAAAATTCCCCGTGGGAGTAGCCTTGCTATTAAAAGATGGTACTGTGACGAATGGTGTAAATGTAGAAAATGTGTCGTTGGGGGCAACGAATTGTGCTGAAAGAACCGCTATATTTACTGCTGTTGCAAATGGCTATAAAAAAGGTGATTTTCAGGCGATTGCTGTAGCGGGGGATACAGTAGATTTTCTTCCACCTTGCAGCATTTGCCGACAAGTTTTGGCTGAGTTTTGTTTACCCGAGATGCCAGTTTATTTAACAAATGAGAAAAAAGAAATCCTGGAATTATCACTAAAGGAATTACTTCCATATGCTTTTACAGATCTAGATATGTAACGAAGCTTATATAAAAAAATATCGGGGGACAAGTTTTGGTACAACGAATATCAACACTAGTCCTCTTTTTTGTATAGGCTAATAGTTATAATGACTTGCAATTAAAAACAATAAGGATGATTTTTACTGTTTTGGATAGACTAAACCTTAAAAGCAATTAGGGTGTGAATTCTTTGGCCATATATCGTAATTCGATATTCTTTATAGTAATTTTTTTATTTCTAGATATTAGTGGAGGCTCGGTTTTGGCAATTCCCCGACTTACGGATTCGTATTTTGAAGACCATTCAAGAAGAGTAGGCTATAAAACGGTAAATGAGGCGATCAAGGAATTTGAAAAGGATTGCAACTTTGAGGTGAAATTACCCACATTGATGCCAAAGATACCATTTACACATGAATTTGGCTCGCTTAATAATGAAAATGGTATAAAGAATAATATCCTAGAAATACTTTATGTAAATAGAAAACTTAAAGGCAATCAATTTAAAATTGAAATAAGAAAAGAAGAAACCCATTTTGATGGTGAAATTTATAGATTGCACGATGGGAAGAATGGAATCTATTTTGAGGATCATCTATTTACTTATTTGGTTTTTGAACAAAATAACTTACAGTACCAAATAGGACTTGATAAAAAAGTCGCTAACCAGGACACAGTAAAAGTTTTGATAGAGGTAGCCGATTCAATTAAGTAGTAATGAGAATTGAGTTGCAAAAATTAGGCATTAATCCCAAATAAGAGGATTGATGCTTTTTGTTTGGGGTTTAGCAGGGAATAAGCTGATTTAAAATTATTTTCATAAACGATAACAACTTTATCAAAGCATTTTATATTTGTTTGAGGCAAGAAAGCATGAAAGGGTTCCGACTTTTAAGTCCTGACATATATATATAGAAAAGTTAACAGGAGAGGGATCATTGGAAAAACAAAATAGTGCATTCCGCTGGGTAATCTTTGCTTCTGTCATATTTGCCTATTTAATAATGGCCAGTCAAAGAACAGCACCAGGTCTGATTACAGACCAAATTATGGGTGATTTTAATGTAACGGCTACAACGATTGGGTTGCTGGCAAGTATACAATTTTTCGTCTATACAAGTTTGCAGATTCCTATGGGGATTCTCGTTGATCGCTATGGCCCCAATCTTTTTCTTATTACCGGTGCACTTCTTACAGGTGTTGGTACAGTTGCTTATAGTCTAAGCACTCATGAGGTTGTCCTATTCCTGGCGAGAGTTTTGACGGGTATAGGAGATGCAACCATATGGGTCAGTTTAGTATTGATTTTAAGTCAATGGTTTAATGCTAAGGAGTTTGCTCAATTAATCGGTGTAGCAGGAATGACTGGCAGCCTTGGTTTTCTATTAGCAACAGTCCCACTCTCGGCATTCATAGATTCTGTGGGTTGGAGGAATTCCTTTTTTTCAGCAGGTGTTCTATTATGCTTAATTGGAATTCTTCTTTATTTTGTCCTCGTAAAAAAGCCAAACCAAACATTTATAAAAAAACGTGAAAAACAGAGTGAAAGAACACTGGACTTGTTGCGCAGAATTTTTTCAAGCAGGCAAGCTTGGGCTTTATTCATGTGTCACTTTGGGGTTGTCGGGGGATATATAGGATTTATCGGTTCATGGGCAGTACCCTATGGGATGGATCTATATGGAATGTCACGCTTTGAAGCAAGCCAGCTCATTATGATAAGTCTTGTTGGTGCGCTCATTGGTGCCCCTCTAATTGGCTGGGTGTCAAGTAGATTGAATAAAATTAAACAGCCATATGTAGTATTCCATATCATTATTTTATTTTGCTGGTCTATTTTTCTCTTATATAAAGGTCAACCACCATATGCATTACTCATCATGCTTTTCTTTATCATCGGCTTTGGATTTGGCTCGAATTCATTAACTTTCTCTGCAGTTCGACTGTCCTTTCCCATCAAGGAGTCTGGACTAGTCTCGGGTTTTGCAAATACTGGGGGCTTCTTAAGTGCTGTGTTGTTGCCAAGCATTTTTGGGAAAATACTAGATATATTTCAAATCTCTTCAGGGAATATAGGGGACGGCTACTTCTATGGTTTTATAACACCCATACTGTTCTCCATGATAGGTTTAATTGGTGTACTTCTGCTTAAAGAAAACTGGAAGAAAGCAGATTCTTATTAAAGATAACATTTTTTATAATTTGTACACCGTTTGTTGTTTTTTAAAGCGAATCCTAAACATATTACAAAGAAATTAAAGGATTGATTTCGGTATACTACCAAATTCAATCCTCTATTGAAGCTATCTTTTTATTTAACTTTCTGAAGCTATTACTCTACACCTTGTTTTTTTGCTCCTCGAATCCCACTCTTATTCAAATAAATTATCTCTCAAAATCTAAAAAATAACTTATTGTATTTTCGATTTAAAACAGCCAGGTAACCCAAAAGTATAAAACTACCAATGTAAATATTAATGTCGGAGGTATAACTACTATCGTTACTTTAATATACTCCCACCAGGTAATTCGAACTTTACCATCCCTGATAATATGCATCCAAAGTAACGTAGCTAGAGTACCTATCGGTAAAATTAAAGAGCCGATATCACTGCCAATTACGTTTGCCAGATAAGCGACTTTTAGAGATAGTGCATCAAGTGGCATGTTGGTTAAAGTCATGGTTCCTACCATAAGGGCTGGATGGTTGTTGAAAATATTCGATAAAACAGTTAGTAATAGTCCCATCAATACACTGGTGTTTAGAAGGTTCCCTGTAACCATAGGACTCATAAATCCAATTAGCCATTCTGTTAATCCGATGTTATTTAAACCGTAAATTATGACATACATGCTAAAAGCGAAAACGATAATATACCATGGTGTTTTCTTTAGCATATCGATAGGTGAAATTTTAAGGTAAATCCACCTCCAAGACAACAGTACAAGGGATCCTAGTACAGCCATTGTGGAAATTGGAATATCCAGATAAGAAGCTAGAAAAAGACTTAAACGTACTATTAATACGAATATTAGTATATTACGCATGAATTTGGAGCGATTCTTTTCTGTGAATTGAGACAAATTTTGCTTTAGTGGATGATAGGAAGGTAATGATAAACCCTTTACATTAGTTGGAATGGTGTTGGGCAAGACTTTTTTAAATCGTAGGAACAGTAGAAAAACTAATAATAATAAACCTAGCGTTGCTGGAACAAACATCATTGCAGTATGGGCGTATAAGCTCATATCTACTATTTTGAGGGCAATTAGATTTACTATATTGCTAACGCCTATTGGGGCACTGGAAGCTGTTGCAATTAAACCACCCGAAAGTAGATATGGTATTTTTTGATGGTTTTTTAGCCCCATATTATTTAATAGCATTATTAGGATCGGAGTAGTGATTAAAATACTGCCATCATTGTTGAAGAATAGTGTCATGAGAAAACTTAATAAATTTACATACCAAAATAGTCGTATACCAGATCCTTTAGCTTTTTCTGCAAGTTTCTCTGCCACCCATGAAAAAAAGCCAAAGCTTTCTAAGACAATTGCCATAACGATTGTTGCCATAATTGTAATTGCTGCGTCAGTTATTGTATCTGTTATAATGACGAGATCACTTAGGGAGACACTGCCGGTGAGTACTACAATGACTGCACCTATAGTAGCGGGTATTGCTTCGTTTATTCCCCTTGGTCTCCAAAGGATAAATAATAGAGTTAATAAAAAGGTGGCAATGGTTATCAAAACCATTGAGTGCATATAATTCTCCCTTTCTTTTTGGCTTGTTTTCGATAATCCCCGAGGCTCACAAAATAATTAGAAAAAATGTTCAATTATTTCCTCCCTCCTTAATTTTTTATTTCTCTATATTAATTATATGTTTCTAGTATTGAAATTTCGGTTCTTTTAACTAGTATTTAGAAGAATTTTGAGAGTATTTAAACAAAAAGACTTATAACTGACAAGTAAATTTACCTGCTGGTGTAAATGAACAAGATAAATAGCTATTCAAATCAAAGCCTATGGGAACAATATGTATTTTTTGGCTCGATGAAGATAGAAGTGATACGAATTTGAACTTCTAGAGTAAAGAAAGTTTTTTAGAATTTCATATGGTAATCAAGAGTGTTAGGCAAATTAAGACCGATAGAAGAACCATTTTCGATATATCACCATAAAATTTAATGTACGATATAAGCTTTATTGAATAGTGGTTGACTGTAAATTCCGTATTCGCAGCAGTTATGATTAGTCAAGGAAATAGAACATCAAATGCTACTCTAAGTTGATGAAAAGGGAACAATTGAGGATCTCGCCCGTGTAAGGTTAATTGGTATTTTCTGCAAAAGGCTGGCTGGTTAAATTGCAAATGATCAGGATTATAAGGGGAAATAGCGGATAGAAAAAATGCAAATTAAGTAAGTTGTGAAATAAAAATTTATCTTCATCCAGCTAAATAAAATTTTCTTTTCATAATTAGTTTATTGGCCCTTTTATCTAATAGACCCCAACATATTTTGTGGAAATAGGCGATTGACTAAAAAGTATTGTTCTAGAGACATATAGATAATTTGACTAAAAATTTAGGAGGCAAAACGATGAATAAAGGAAATGTTCTTCCGTTAGTTGGAAAAGTCATTCGTGTTGACAGAGGTGGACCAGAATCAAGCGTTGGTTTATTATTGCATGCTGGTGATGACTATATCGCCGTATTAGTTGAAGAACCAGTTTATCTGGTTAAGCAAGGTAACAATGGAGAGTATCTATCAGAAGAAGATTTTAAGAATGGTAATCAGAACAATGGGAGTCAAGTAGTCGGTTTTAAAGATTTTTCTGTTATTTATTACCAAACACAACACATAAAAAGCATTTCTCAAGATGCTAGAAAAAACTTATATGTATCTCTTACAGCTCCAGATAGCGAGAATTTTGAATTCATTCAGGATCCAATTTTTAGAGAAGTGTTAGACAACATGAGATATCAATGGGTAAAAATTAACCGTGGCGGTCCTGAGAAAATCGAAGGTATTTTATTTGAAGCTAACAATGACTTTATTGTTGTAATTAAAAATGAAGAAATTGTTCGACTTTCTATGTTCCATGTACGTAGTCTAAGTTACTCGGTATTAAAAGTAGAAGATCCGACACTAACTGAAGCAGCGAATGCAAACAACAATTCGAATTCAAATAATAATTCCAATGAGCAGAAGTAAGAAAAGCAATAATTTATTAATTTAACCTTAAATACCGTTAAGGATAATAAGAAAGAAAAGGAGGGCCCCGGTTGATGATAAAAGATTTGAAACAATCAATACGGGGACTCAAAGGTGCAGTAGTTCGCTTGTTTTTTAGTGACAATCAATTTATAGAAGGTACTCTAATAGCGGTTAAAGAAGATCACCTTGTAGTTGACGCAAATGAAAGAATTTTTTACATTGCATTAAAACAATTATATGGAATATCAAAAAATGCGAAAGATAACCGAGTAGCAAGACAAATTCCAGCTTTTATCGATAAAAATCATTTAACAGATGTTCTAAACTCCATGAAATATAACATTATTACAATCAACGGGATGTATGACAAACTATTTGAAGGTTTGCTCATTTCCATCTCTGAAGATTGTATTATGCTAGTTAATCGAGATGAATTACATTTCATAAATTATTCCTCTATTTTCAATGTATTTGATGGAATTTATGAACAAGAGAAAATACAAAGGGATAATTCACCAGAACTTGGGAAAACAGTAAAACAGAAGACCGAACCACTAATAGAAACTCCAGCTATTTTAATCCCCTTAAATCTTGAACCATTACAGGATAAGATAGCTGAGAGTTCTTTTTTGGAAAAGAACCCAAGTTCCAGTGAAGAAAATATACATGAGATAAATTTGTTAGAGATGAAAGCGACGGAACTATCCATCAATGAATACAGAGTATTAAAAAGTGATGGAAATTCACCTATGAGTTCTCTTGAAAAACCAAGTGTGGAAAATGGGCTTGATAACCGTCAAGAAAATGTTTATTTTGAATCGAATGATAGTAGCCAACCAGAGATAAATGAAGTTGTATTGAGTACCAGTGCAGAAAGTAAAATTAAGGTTTCTAATGATGCAGAACTTAAACTGATAGCTGTGAAAAAAGTGGAAAATGAAATAGTAAATGAAACCAAAACAAGTTTTAAACCCGACCTCGAGACTAAGGAAGTTATAGAGGAAAAGTTCATTCAACAACCTGAAGAAAATGAAATAGACGATCAACTCAATAGTGACTTACAACCTCTATGTCATGTTGAAGACAAAAGTACAGACTTAGAAACAAAAGAAACAATTGAAGAAGTTGTGACTGAACAAAATGAAATGTTAACAGATAAATTTTCGGTAGTACCTAATGCAGAACAGGAAGATTTGTTCACTCATGAGAGCCACGACAATAAAGAATATCTAAATGAGAAAGAACTGTGTGAAAAATTAGACCCCAACTTTAATCAAAAGGATTGTACCGAAGTTGAGGTTGGCTCTAATAGTTTGATGAATAGTGACAGTGAAATATTAGCCCAATCTACTATTACGCAAAGTGCTCAGCACTGCGATGTGGGTGGCACTTTACTGAACAAGAAATTCAATTTAATTGGGTCTTTGTCAAAACATAAGATTAAACAATCCTTTGAAACCGACAATGTATCTTTTGAATCCGTTACCCATTCAATTTCTCCAATGCAGCATGAAAGAGATCGGGAGAATCTTATGACTATTCCTTGTTTAACGCAATCCTTAGAAACGGAAGAGACATCAGATAGATTGCAGATGGAAAATCATCAATCAACAATGGATGACAAGGTACTTTTTGAAGCACAATATTTTGCACTGATGAAACATGCGGAAAGAATGATGGATACGATTGATTCAAGTCAAAATGCCATCAAAAACATGAGCCCCGAAGGAAAAGTTATTATAAGAAATCAATATTTTTCTTTGTTTAAGAGTGCAAAAAAGATGTATAACCAATTAAATGAAAAGCATAATAAAAAGTTTGTAAGAATGTAGATGATGATATGGATGGAACATTATTTTCATTGATTGGATATATCATTTATTAATTAAACATTGACATGGAAAGTAGTCATTGTTTCTAAAGGGGTGGAAACCTTGGATGCATTAATGCAAAGTTACAAAAGAGAAATTGTAAATATTGAAATTTCAGGCGGCAAATTAAAAAATGGCGCTCTTATTGATTCAAGTAGTGAGATGTTAGTAATTTATAATGGGGAAAAGTTTGTTTATATTCCGCTAGAACATATTAAAACCTTCCATATTGACTTCGATAATGAAGATAATATTCAATTACCAACAGAAGCACCAAGTATAGGTACGTCAAAGAGTAGTGACGATATGACTTTAAAGCAAATCTTGACTCAAGCCAAAGGAAAGAATGTTGAAATTTTTGTTACTGGTGATTTGCCATTACATGGTACGATTACATCTGTTATGAAGGATTATTTTGTATTTGAATCACCTATTTACAAAACCATATTCATTCCCAGCAATCATTTAAAATGGTTAATTCCTTATAATGAAAATCATTTACTTTATGACTTAATGGTAGATCAAAGTTATCAAAAAACAAATAATCAACCTTCCTATGCTGGCAATTTCTCCTCACAATTAGAGCAGTTTAGAAACAAATTGGTTGTACTCAATCTTGGCGAAAAGATTACTGATATTGGAAAACTAAATAATCTCAACAGTAAAATAGTAGAAGTTGTGCTTGCAGATTCTAAGTTTGCTTATTCGAACATAACGCATATTAAAACGATTCAAGTGGTTTAAGAAAATCATGTATTCTTCAACTATGCACCTGTTCCTTATCGTCCAAAAACATCGAGAACATATTATCTGTGAACAGGTACTATGTTCTTTTTTTCATGGCTGGAGAATATTACGAAAAAACTACCCTATGTTGAATACCAAACTTTCCTGTCTTTTAATTAAAATATATTAAGAAGAAACTATTTAAGCTCCTTTTAATAGTAATTTATGTTTCAAAAAAATAAACATTTGGTATAATTGCGGAGTTTTCATTTAAAAATTAATATATTTCATCAGATTTTTTTGTAGTAATAAGCATCTTTGCAGCGGAATGGAAAAAATGTAATTATTTATTCTCCATATCTGATTTACCAAGTTTAGGAAATTCAAAAGAATTTATATAAAAGCCTATATTAGTAAAACTCGAAACGATGTGTGGCCAAATGTAAATTAGTTGGAAAGTCCTTCTTGATAGTTCACGAGTTTCAATTTATGCTTATTTTAGATGTTAAGCAGTGAAAGGGGTCATTGGGATGTTTAAAAATTTGGTAGGGAATGCGGTTGGAGATGCATTAGGTTTGAGCGATATCGGTCAGGTCATCAAGCCTGAAGATTATGATAAAACAGAATCGGATGATTTCATCTTAACCGAAGACGGAGAAAAGATTTTCTTCCTGATCAAATCCAAATCCGACGAATATTGTTTTACAAATTTGGCTTTACTTCATTTAGATGGAGATTCCGCATTGAGTAAAAAACGTGTTTTGAAACGATATGACTATTACAAGAATCACATCGAAAATGTAATGCTGGAAACGGCTGGTACAATCGATCTTGATCTTGAAATCAAGTTTAATATTGGTCATAATTCGTTCTCTATCGATATTGCAAAGAAATTCGGTGTTGAGATTGCAGATCTTTATAAATCCTTATTAGCTATTTCGCAAATTCAAGAAAAGAATGCTCGATTAAATGATTTTGCAAAAGAAGCCGTATTAATTGCGCGTGATGTAAATTACGGTACAAGAAATACAGATACTCCAACAAATCTTGAATTCAATAAAATTGTTAATCTTGCCAATGCTTGGTTGAAGCAAACATACGATCAGAACGAGAAGAAGGATTTCTCGGACGTATTCCAAAAGTATATCCAAAACTAACCTAGAGACTGGTTGGTAAGCGTCGATCCACAGGGGTTGACGCTTTTATAATATAGTGTGTCATAAGTAAAAGTTATTGGAAAATATAAAATTTATAATATTACATTATATTAACTTTTTGTTTAAAATTGGAAGTGTAAGGGAGATGAAATATGAAGGAGGAATAGAGGGTGTCTTTTCATTTTAAAACAATCGACCATATTCAACTAGCTGCGCCAAAGGGGAGCGAGGAAGAGGCGAGAACATTTTTTAACGGGATATTAGGATTGGCAGAGGTCGAAAAGCCTGAAGAGCTGAAGAAACGTGGTGGAGTTTGGTTTGCATTTGGAAATTATCAAATCCATATTGGTATTGAAGAACCTTTTTCTCCAGCCCAAAAAGCTCATCCAGCATTCGAAGTAGAAAATATCGAGGCTTTAAAGGACCACTTAAAGAATTATGGTATACCAATCGTTGAGGATAATAGTCTTCCGGGTGCCAATAGGTTTTATGTATCCGATCCATTTGGAAATCGTATCGAGATTTTGGAATGGTATTGATCGATTAGGTAACTTTATAGAATTATAAAGTGGGCTAATAATGAAGGAGGCAGGTTTTTTGTTCTTTGTTGGATTAACCATCTCACTTAGTTTGCTCGCTACAGGAATTATTTTAATCATTAAATCATCTTATGTAATCGGGGGTAGTATTGTTGCTTTAGCGATGATTTCCTTTATATGATGGGTAGGTACTACAAGAGGAAAAAGAAGAAAAATAAAGAAACTAAATATGCGGACAGCGGAGCCGCTGGATTTGATTGCGTTGATTGTTTGGAAATACTGGATTGTGATTGCGACTGTGGTCCTGATTGCTCTTCTTAATAGGGGGGAAAAGCTTGAGAGAGTTTATAGAATTGATTCCATGCCATCGTCTTCCCGAAAGATGCTTATATATAAATGGTGAGCCGATGCCTCTTTGTACAAGATGCTTTTCCATGTTGCTTGGTTACATATTAATGCCATTTGCTTTGCTGGCATCTGTAAGTATTCCCCTCTGGATTCCAATCGCTATGGTTATCCCTTTATTAATGGATGGATTCACACAGCGTTGGAAGTGGAGAACAAGCAATAATTTCATTCGTTTTGTCACAGGCCTACTGTTCGGGATTGGTCAAAGTCTACTAATCTCTACAATAGTTTGGCAAATAGTTAATTGGCTTTCGTAGGTGTAAGAAAATCTCTAATTAGTCCATACCTGAAAATTAATCTTTCACTATAAGTCCCAATAGCGTTGCGAATTGTATTGCTTGAGTTGGTGAAACTTTACACCCTCTTAAGTTAGGGAGGGTAACATGAAGTTCTTCAAAAGTAGATGAACTCAAATCTATTCCTTTTAGAGAGGTTTCTTCAAAATTCCCTCCATCTATGTTGCAATTTTGAAGTTCTATATTTTTCAGTTTACAGTCATAAAAGTCTGTATTTTTTAACAAGGAGTTTTTAAATTTTACTTTCTCAAGCTTGGAGTTTCCGAACATAGAAAGATTTAAGACACAATCTTCAAAATGGACATTTCCAAAACGTGATTCAGTAAAATTAACGCCTAATAGTTTACAATCCATAAATTTTACACGGTGGATAGATGCCTTGCTTAAATTTGCATTCGAAAAATCACATTTTTCAAAAGTAACATCAGTCAAATCAATCTTTTCAAAATTAGTATGATTAAATTGGCAATTTTTAAGTGTCATTTGTGATAATCTAGCTGTATGGATGGTTTCATTTTCAAAATTTGCATGTTGTATTTCGCACAGTTCTAATTCCAGGTCTTCCTCAAGAAGAATATCGTGAAAACTTCGACTCGGTAAATTAGCTGGAATTCTAGGGGATTCTATTTTCAATTCATGACCTCCATTATTTTTACTGGGTGTACCAATTTCTAAACTTCTGCTTTAACTATAACACTAAGTAAATTAGAATTATAGAAAGTCCTAGCTATGCTTCTAGATACTAAAACCCCTCTACTTTACACCACAGCAACAAATGCCCTATTATATAAAATTGAAATAATGAAAGAATGACGATTCTTGATAGTGCGCTAATCAAACAAAAAGGGGAATTCCTTGATGACAGTAAATAGATTGAATCCTAAGGTTGACGAATTTTTAAGTAAAACCAATAAGTGGAAAGAGGAATTTGAAAAGTTAAGAAGTATTGTCCTTGACTGTGAGCTGAAAGAAGAATATAAATGGATGCACCCTTGTTACACGTTTGAGAAAAAAAACGTCGTATTAATTCACGGTTTTAAAGACTATTGTGCGCTTCTGTTTCACAAAGGCGCCTTGTTAAAGGACCCACATGGGCTGCTTATCCAGCAGACGGAAAATGTACAGGCGGCGCGCCAGATTCGATTCACCAATCTGCAACAAATAATTGAACTGGAAGCTATCTTGAAAGAGTATATCCGTAATGCCATTGAGGTTGAAAAGGCTGGTTTGGAAGTAGAGTATAAGAAGAATACAGAATTGGATATTCCTGAAGAACTTCAGTTGAAGTTTGATGAACTGCCTAATTTAAAATCGGCTTTTGAAGCACTAACACCAGGACGGCAAAAAGCCTACATTCATCATTTTTCTTCACCCAAACAATCCAAAACCAGGATATCAAGAATTGAAAACTGCTTGGAAAGAATTCTTAATGGTAAGGGACTAAAGGATTGTACTTGTGGACTATCGAAAAGAATGCCTAACTGTGATGGCTCACACAAGTACAAGGAGAATTAATGATTATAAAGGATTTAATTGAATTTCTCTTAACTGTTGGGAAGGACACTGTGATGAGCCTAAAATTGTGTCCTTCATTTTTTTTTCGAAAAGTAGTCAACGTTCCTAAAGTCAAGCTGCATTTTGCATTTAAAACTGATTGTCTGGATGCAGGTTATTTTGCATCAATGTCTGTACATTGATAATTTGTTCCTTGGAAGCAAGCTCGGTTTTATACCAGCCTTTATGGTTCATGATTTCAAAGAGCCTATATTGGTTTGAACTTGCGTTTTCAAAGCAATGTTCGTAAATTTCGCGAAGCTGTAGATGTGTGGTTTCTAATAATGTATTGCTGATACTACGACAGCGGCCTTTCTCTAGCTCCAAGCAAAGCTGAAGCATTTCACGATCTGTTAATCCACGACCTACCATATTATTCGGCATAAAATCACCCCTTAGCTAATTATTGAATGTTCTTTGTGCGGTTAAAGTATTGGGAAAGTTCAGCGATTTTAAGTTGATGCTTTTCTGCCATTTCCTCAAGTGTTTTTCTTAGTTCCGCGTCTTCACATTGTGATGCACACCAATTCATTGTTTTTGCCGTAATCTCCTCTGCACGGATTTCATCTTCTATAAAGGCCAATTCCTTCAACGTTAGGACGGTCAACTTCATTCACCCCTGAACAATTTGATATAAAGATAGTATTGTTTTTAAAAACAGAATTTATCCTTTCAGACCTGATAATCATGAACTCTTAACAACTTATTAATCACTAGATATACTGTAAATCTTGAAATAGATAAATCGTCTAGTAAAAATGTCTCAGTTGACGATTAGGCTTAATGATGTAATATAGGGAAAAGGAGAGTGATATCATGTTTTTGTTATTTTTACCTGTTTTTCTATTAACTATTCTTTACACTATGAATATCAGCTTTTTAATTAAAAAAGAATTGTCTTCAATTTGGAAGAAACTAACCTTATTTTTTAATATTCTAGCTTTGGTTTGCAGTATACCAAGTTTCTATACCGTTTCTGTTGTAGCTTTATTAGGTACGATGGAAACTGACCAAAAATGGAATGCATACCTCTTAATCATAGGGGCATTTATTTATTTCTTTGTAGTCAACATTATCTTATCGATTTTGCTAATTAAAAAAAAAGCAGTTAAAAATAGCAAAATCGAAATCATCGATGAGGATATCACTGGTACATATAAAAATAAAAATTTAAAAATACTTAGCTATATTTTCCTTTATGTTACTGTGTGTATATTACTGTATAGATCAATGACTGCTGATGGGGCAGAAGTGTTTTTTATAAAAGGGGCTTTAAAATCGGAAATATATGTATATTATTTCTTGCTTTTTGTATTCACTACTTTAGCTACAGTTATAATCTTCAGTCAAAAGAAAAGAATGATGATTTTATCGACTACCATTTCATTTGGTTTAATTTTTTTATTTGTTATGGCTCTCCACCTTATTATTAAACCTACTTATTATTCAACTTTATCCAGTGATTATAAACAAGTTTATACTGTGTTAAGCAAGGAGTATTTAGAGAAATTTTATCCCGAGGGTATAGAGTTAACAGGCAAACCTAAGTACAAGAAATCGGATTTAGGAAACAGCTATATAAAAGTGAAATTTAATTATTCAATTATAAATTGCAATACAGGACAATGTGGTCCCTACGAATTCATTGCTTCATACCAAATGAAAACATACCAACTGGCAAACAAAACAGATTCCGGTCAGGTGACAACAATACAGGGGCAAGACTTATTACAAAAAAATGGCGGCAAAATATCGTTTGTAATAAAAAATAATCAAAAGGGTTTGATAATAGAAAAAGAAGCGAAGGAAATTTTCATAGAAAAAGAAAAAGCAAATGAAGTTAAACAACAATTGATAACCCTAATCGAAGAAGGCTACGGATTTTCGACAAATAACGGCTTACCAATTGGGAACGGCCGGTACTTTGATAGAGCTAAATTTACCGAATCGAAAAAATCAAAATATGAAGAGTTGCTCTCTGTTGATGCCGAACATTTCATTGACTATATCAAAAATGAAGGAGAGACGATGGATAATCCTGATACAGAGGCTAACGAGATCTTCCCGCTCGGAAGGGGCTTCGGAAAAATTATCTTTGAAGAACATGCAGATGGTTATCTTCTGAGGGGCTTACCATTCAAAACCGTTGATAAGAGACAACGATTAGCTTTCGAACTTGAAAACGGGGAGACATTCACCGGTATTTTAGAAAGTGATGAGGATTTCAGAGCGGATCGAGCTTGGATAACGGTCGAGGATGAAGGAACTTCCAATTATAAAAAAGATGACTTTATTCAGCTTAAGTTTTATTAGCGTAGAGTTAATGGGGGGAGAATATTGGTATTTGATTCACATGCTAAAACAATTTCTACAAATAGGTTACTGCTTAGACTGTTTCAGGAGTCTGATGCATATGCAGTTGCAACACTATGCAACAATTACAATATTTATAAAAATACATTATACCTTCCTTTTCCGTATTCCATTGAAGATGCTTTGTCATGGATGAAGAATCATATAGATAATTATCATTCGAATACATCATATGAATTTGCGATAACCGATAGGGAAAGTGGAGAGCTTTATGGGGCAGTCGCCCTTTCGAACAACGTGAATTTAGGGCAGGGTGAACTTGCCTATTGGGTCGGGGAAGCGTATTGGGGGAATGGGTATGCAACTGAAGCCGCTCGGGCAATGGTGCAATTCGCCTTTGATGAAAAAAACTATCACAAAGTTTTTGCCCGTTACTTCGGTTCAAATCCAGCTTCCGGTAAAGTGATGGAGAAAATAGGCATGAAAAAAGAAGGCATTTTAATCGACCATGTGAAAAAAGATGAGCGATATGAAGATATGGTATATTACGGGATTGTGAATCAGCAAAATTAACTAAAGCTATAGAACTCTAAGTAAGCGTTAATCCGAGATTATGGATTAACGCTTTTTTGTACACTTACAGAAGTGGGGTTAAAGACAATTTGCAAAAAACAAGGAAAAGTTGTCTGTTAGAAGCCAGCAGAAAGACAAATTCTATAGAGCTAGGAAAAATTGTCCAATAGAGGGTGTCTCAAAGACAAATTCTACAGAACCAAGAAAAACTTGTCTGATAGGAGCTCAAACAAAGACAAATTTTTATAGAAAGGCGGAAAACTTGTCCAATAGAGGACGTCTAAAAGACAAATTCTACAGAACCAAGAAAAACTTGCCTGATAGGAGCGTAAACAAAGACAAATTTTTATAGAAAGGCGGAAAACTTGTCTAATAGAGGGCGTCTAAAAGACAAATTCTTAAGAAACGAAGAATACTTGTCCAATAGAAGCTAGCACAGAGACAAGTTCTTAAATAATACGGAAAATTTGTCCAATAGAAGTCATCTCTAAGACAAATTTTTAAGAAGCGCAAGAAAATGTCCATTAGAAGAAGGTACAAAGACAAATTTTTTAGAAATGCGAAAATATCTGTCCAATACAAGTCTTCACAAAGACATATTTTCAATAAACAAGAAAAATGTGTCTTTAACAAGCGTTCTTCAAGGATATAACTCTATTTTCAATCCAGGCGGCTTTACAGCTCATTCAAATGCATAAACATTTTCCTCCCGCCCATAATAAATAGGATTTAAAGGGAGGGAGTTTTTGATGGAAATACCAGCACGTGCTGGCGGTAAGAATGGGAACAATAGTGAAGGCCTATTAAAATGGTGGCAACTCTCACTGATTGGTGTTGGTTGCACCATTGGAACCGGGTATTTTCTTGGTTCGGGTATTGGGATTTCGAAAACGGGTCCTTCAATTATCATTCCATTTATACTTGCAGGCATTACAGCCATGATTGTTTCGGAGCAACTTGGAAAAATGTTCATACAGGATCCGCAAAAAGGGTCGTTCCGTTCGTATACTAAAAAGGCTTTTGGAAGATGGGCTGGTTTCAGCAGCGGCTGGGTGTATTGGTTCTCTGAAATGCTGATCTCCGGGAGTCAATTAACCGCACTTTCCATACTTACACGTTTTTGGTTCCCCAATATACCAATCTGGGTTCTGGCTTCCATTTATGCTGCGCTAGGAATTATTGTTGTGTTAATTGGAACAAAGGGGTTTGAAAAAACGGAAAACCTATTCGCCGTCATGAAGGTGGCCGCAATTTTTATGTTTATCATCCTTGCTATTTTGGTGCTGTTTGGTTTTTTTGGCGGAAGTCGCGATGATTTTAATGTCCCCAACACTGCTAATGAATTCTTCGCAGAAGGAATGATTGGCCTATGGTCTTCCCTTATATTTGGTTTTTATGCATTTGGCGGTATCGAAATTATGGGAATTCTATCAGTAAGACTGCAACAGAAAAAAGAAGTCATCAAATCAACAACAGTTATGCTTATTATCCTCACAAGCATTTATTTAATTTCGATTATTTTAGCATCAGGACTGGTTGCTTATGATCAATTTAATGCGGAGGAGAGTCCGTTTGTCATTTCCCTTGCAGAGTACAATTTAGCATTTTTCCCCTATGTGTTTAATGCAGGTGTTGTGATTGCAGGCTTCTCTACAATGGCTGCTTCACTTTTTGCTGTTACCAGTATGCTTGTAACGATGGCAGAAGAAGGGGATGCTCCGAAATTATTTTCGAAGAAAAGTAAACTGAAGGTACCACCATTTGCATTAGCATTAACCATTGCAGTACTAGTTATTTCAATTATTGTTTCCAGGATAGTTCCGGACCGGGTGTATGAATATATTACAACGGCCGCCGGGTTAATGCTTATTTATAACTGGTTTTTCATTCTCATTTCATTCCCTAAACTTATCAAAGCCACAAAATTTGATCATGTGAAGCGTTTCTTTGCCATGCTGCTGATTCTTCTAGCGGTAAGTGGTACTTTTGTTGATAAAACGAACCGAATGGGGTTCTTTGTTAGCATTGTCTTTATTGCAATCGTCATCATTGTGATTCTTTTTATGCGGAAACGAAAAGATAAAAATAACAATGAATACCCACGCGGCATTTAGCAATTGTCGCTTTTCTTGTAAGTCGACTATGTATTTAGTCTTTACAAAAACAATAATTTAAAGGCCTGTACACCGAAATACACACCAAATCCTATCAGTGATAATCCCGATATTGCTGAAATAACACCAAGCAGTTTTGCTGTTAGAATTTTTTTGAAGCTGCTTGAGATAAAGGCCATAGTAACATCCCAGATAAATAATCCTACAAAAATCGCCAGACTATATAAAATGACATGGTCCAGGTCGTAAGTTGAAACGGTTTTGGCCAGGACAGATCCAAAGATGCCCAGCCAAAACATCATTGAAAGCGGGTTGGAAATCGATAAAAGGAAACCGTATAAAAATGATTTTTTATGGGAATCATCTTTCATCTTGCTCATTTTTACTTCTTTGCCTGCATTTATAATGCTATCAATGCCTGTATAAATGAGAACAAAACAACCAAAAGACCAAAGCAATGTTTGCATAAATGGGGTTTCAAGAAAATGAAAAACACCAAAATATACAATCGCCATATAGACAGCATCGGCCAACATCGCACCAAGTCCGACTAGCCAAGCATGACCGAAGCCACCGTGGATACCTTTTGTAATTTGTGCAGCATTTACTGGCCCTATGGGAGCAGCAAGTGATATTCCAAGTATTACGTAACCGAAAAAAGCGCTCATTTAAAAACTCCTTTAATAACTTAAAATGGTTTGTACCATCTTATTCGTTTTGGAGCGGAAGTAGGACAACTATTCAATTTTGCAACAATAAATACATTTAAGGAGTAATAGCAATGTCGATTCATGTATATCAAACATTTGAAATCAAGCAAGAAAAGTTTAAAGAGGCAATCGAGAATTTGCAGGAGATTAAAAAATACCGGAACGAACAATATGACCATGATTTGGAAGTGCTCATTCCGATTACTGGTGCCGATTATACTTATGCCATTTTAGCTACATATGAAGGCCTGGCTGAAATGGAATTCCAAGATAGAAAAATGTTTGATGACGAAGAGTACTTAAAGCTCGTCGGAACTTTTTTCTTGGAGCATGTTGTACAGGGGACTATGGTTACACAAATTTACCGGGGAATCAATAAGAAGGTCTCAAGTAAAGACGAGAAAAAAAGTGAGTAAAATCCACGCTTCTTTCTTGAAAACTTAAGGAGTCCTTAGAAAATTCTCTAATGAATGTGATGCATAAATCATGTTGATTTACCCAAAATAAGTGACGGAGGTGAGAGAGCAATGGAAAAAAGAAAATACAACAATAACCGTCAAGATCAAAAAAATAATCGTGCAGAGTTTGCGGAGGAATTAGATTTCAACCGTAACCAAAACAACGAAGAATTTGCGGAAGAAGCAAACTTCAGCCGCAACCGCAATAACCGCAATCAAGACGATGACAACTGTGAAGGCTGCTAATTCAAAAACAAAATTGACCTAAGAAGGTCCAAGAAGAGCGTTAATTCCTGCATGGAATAAACGCTCTTTTAATATTTGTTTGCAATGAAACTTTTTCTATTACAACGCGTAATAGTATTAATACAAAATTTTACATAAAGATTGAAAGGTGTTATTAATATTGATTTCCATTAATATTCAGAGTGCTGGTTATGAACAAAACAAAGCCATTATAAAAAATATTGAATTTACCATCCCAAAAGGCCAGGTTGTTGGTTTGATTGGCGGAAATGGTGCAGGCAAAAGTACAACCATTCAGACAATCATGGGGACGATACCTCATAGCCAGCATAAATGTGAGCTGTCAGAGTACGGGTATGTACCTGAACGGCCAATTTTGTATGATTATTTAACACTATGGGAACATATTCACTTACTAATTCAGTCGAATGGACAGGATACAGTCAAGCTGGAACAAAGGGCAATGGAATTATGCAAGATATTTAGGCTCCAAAGCAAATTAAATGAGTATCCAATTAATTTTTCAAAAGGAATGCAGCAGAAAGTTATGCTCATTTTAGCATTTACTCCAAGGTATGATTTTTACATATTGGATGAACCATTTATGGGACTGGATCCACAGGCAATTCGAAGATTATTGACAATGATTGATGATACAAAAAGACAAAGTGCATCTTTCTTGATTTCCACGCATGCTTTGGATACTGCTGAAAAACTATGTGATTCGTTTGTTTGTTTACATGAAGGAAAAATAATCAGGATAGGTACACTGGAACAATTGCAGCAACATCATTCACAAAGTTTGCTTGAAATTTTCGATGAATTACTAGAAGGTGTTGAAAATGCTGCTGTTTAAGATGCGACTGCAAAGACAATGGAAAACACACCTATCTTTATTTAAAAATATTGCGGATTGGACAATTTGGCTCTATTTAATCATTCCGTCTTTTGCGTTTATCTATTATCTTCTTAGAGAAACCGTCTTCAAACTAAACTATGGGTTCATCGAATTTCTACATCCTGGCATTGTTGTTTTCATTATCATGTATATAAGTAGTACCCTTATTAATCGTACATTTAGTGAGCCAGCAGACAAACTATTTTTAATACAGTCCACAAAACAATATGCTGCATTAAAAAGATGGGGATTTTATTATTCCTTACTATGTAATTTCGCTATTATGGCAATTCTGTTTTCATTATTTTATCCGTTTTTGCGTTACGTGCATCATTTCTCCTTTATTCAGTTAACTCAATTCTCAGCATCTCTTATTAGTTGTTATTTGGTAAGTAAATTATCTGTACTATTTTTGTCAAAATGGGTGAGATTTTTTACTTTATTGATTCTGATTTTGTTAACGTCGGTTGCAGTTTTTTATGCAAATGACCTGACAGTCGCATTCACCATAGCTCTAATATTTATTGGCGGTATCTTGTATGAGAGACGTGCAATAAGGACCCATCGCTATTTTGAAAAACAAACACAAATGGACGTTGAATCTTTTTATCGTTGGCAGTCGCGTATCTTCCTTTATAATCCTGAACTAAAAATGATGAAATTGCCAAAACATAAATCTAAATCACCTATGTGCTTCAAGAAAGGCAGATCTAATGATAGTGTGTCTGTATTAATCGAACTGATTTTAAAAACAATATTTCGAAAAAAGAGTTATATTTGGGATTATCTCCGTATAATATGTATTGTTTTTCCTCTTATTCTCGTCGTACCTTGGTGGGCAGCATATTTACTGGTGATTCTTATGTATTTCGGATTGAAAACCTATATCAGTTCTATATGCGCCGAAGTAAAAGAAAACGCCATTTTTACGATTATAAGAACCTCAGATCGCGATTGGCAGCTAGCCTTCAAAAAAATTCAAATTTATATCGTCAATTCGGTAACAATGGCTTATGTAGCATTGATAACGTGTCTACTTCTATTTTTCTAGAAGGAGCAGAAGTTATTTAATATTTTCAATCACGGGGATAACGTTTCTAGTGAAATTAATAGCTATATAAATAGAAATATATTTGAAACTCTGCTAGAAATATATATAATATCATCCGCTTCACTAAATTACAGGGAAAAGTTTAAGCACGAACCAAATGTACAATGCTTAGTGATTAGGCAGTTGTACATTTTTTCTGTGGAATTAAGTTACTTACCACTGTGAAAGCATTGAATGGAGGTATCTAAAAGATACAATAAGTCAATGCATCATTAGGCTGCACATCAAATTAGAGAAAGAGAGTCTTATCATGAATAAAAATACAAAGATTGTATTGGCGATCTTATTAGGAAATCTGTTTATTGCGTTTTTAGGAATTGGCTTAATTATTCCTGTTTTGCCGACGATCATGAATGAGCTGCATATTTCAGGAACAGTTGTTGGTTATTTAACGGCAGCGTTTGCACTAACTTCACTTGTGGTATCACCGATAGCAGGGCGTTTTGCGGATAAATACGGACGTAAGATCATGATTATTCTCGGGTTAGCAACATTTGCGGTATCGGAATTATTATTTGGTCTAGGAAAGTCGGTTGAGGTTTTATTTGTTTCCCGTATTTTAGGTGGTGTGAGTGGCGCATTAATCATGCCGGCTGTAACAGCCTATATTGCGGATATTACGACAGCTGAAACACGACCAAAGGCACTGGGGTATATGTCTGCAGCAATCAGCACTGGATTTATCATTGGACCAGGTGTTGGGGGCTTTCTCGCAGAAATCGGTACACGTGTTCCATTCTTTTCTGCTGCTGTTCTAGGTGCTCTAGCTACAGTCTTGTCCATTCTCTTCTTGAAAGAACCTGAACGTACGGAACAGCCTGTAGTCATGGAACAAACAGAATCGAAATCTGCCTTTAAAAAGATTTGTATCCCGATGTTTTTAATCGCCTTTTTGATTATTTTTATTTCTTCATTCGGCCTTGCCGTAGTTGAATCGTTTATCAGTTTGTATACGGATCATAAATTTAGCTTTTCTCCGGGAGATATCGCGGTTTTGATTACAGTATCGGCTATAATAGGCGCGTTATCCCAAATTTTACTCTTTGACCGCTTGACGCAATGGTGGGGCGAAATCAAGTTAATTCGACTGTGCTTGGTAATTTCCGTAGTTTTCGTTTTTGTTTTAACCCAAGTGTCCAGCTATGCAATGATTATTTTCGTCATTACAATGTGTTTTGTTGGTTTTGATCTAATTCGTCCTGCTGCCACCTCCTATTTATCGAAAATAGCAGGAAATGATCAAGGCTTTGTAGGCGGCATGAACTCGATGTTTACCTCCCTGGCAAATGCAATTGGACCGATTCTGGGTGGGGTGCTATTTGATATTGATGTCGATTACCCATACTATTTGGCTGCTGTCTTCCTGGCCGTTGCATTAGGAATTGCACTCGCTTGGAAAAAAACAGAGATAGCAAAACCAGTAGCAGAAAGTGTAAATTAATGAACACAGGCACATATTTTGAAATTAAATCGTTTTAATTGGTATAATAAAAAATAGTGATTATGAATGAAAGAGGTAGAAAAAATGAATGCTTATGATGAATACATGAAAGGCATTGTACGACCAATGCGCCAAGAATTAGTAGATGCTGGTTTTAATGAATTAACAACTGCTGAAGATGTGAATGAATTTATGGCTTCGGCAAAAGGAGTTTCTTTAGTAGTCATTAATTCTGTATGTGGATGTGCGGCCGGTTTAGCTCGTCCAGCGGTTCGCCAAGCAATCGAAGAGGTAAAACCAGACCATCTAGTAACAGTTTTTGCAGGCCAGGATCGCGAAGCAACAGCACAAATGCGCGGATTCTTTGAAGAAGTCCCAGCAAGTTCTCCGTCAATTGCTGTTTTAAGAGACGGACAATTAGAATACTTCATTCCTCGTGAACAAATTGAAGGCTATCCAGTAGAACAAATTACTGAGCATTTAACTGGTGTATTAAAACAAGCATGTGCGCAGTAACGCTTGTAACGACTGCTGGTAGACCAGATGAAATTTCTATGGCGCTAGCACAGAAAGCTTGTGACGAATTAAATATTCGTTTCGAACCCCGAAATAAAAGATCCGTTGCGAAGTTGAGCCAGCTTTTCAATGCAAATATCATCATTGCGGGCAAAAATCGCTATGAGTATTACCCGAAAGGTGCAGGTGCACCTTTCTTTTTTCATCCAAATTCAGCGGCTTTCCGGTTAAAACGAGTGGCAAGAGGAGAGCAAGATCCATTTCTGGATGCATGCAACCTAAAGGTGGGAGACTCCTTCCTTGATTGCACGCTGGGAATGGGTTCTGACGCCATGCTTGCGGCTTATAAAGTAGGGGATTTGGGGAAAGTAGTCGGATTAGAGGACGATGCAAATGTTGCGTTTATAATAAAAAACGGAATGCAGGCTTATGATACCTCTGAACTACCGCTGACTAGCTGTATGCGCCAAATCGAGGTTATCCAAACCGAAGCCGTGGAGTTTTTAAGACAACAGGGCGAGAATTCCTTTGATGTTGTATACATGGATCCCATGTTCGAGGAACTCATCGAAGAATCCAACAATTTCGAAACACTGCGGGTTGCCGGCAGCCATCTTCATTTATCGAAAGAATGGGTTGATGAAGCCTTCCGAGTTGCCAAAAAACGGGTCGTATTGAAAGCACATTTTCGTTCTGGACTGTTTGAAGAATTTGGATTTGAAAGAGCGGTGCGGTTAACTTCGAAGTTTCATTATGGGATTTTGGAAAAAACTAGTGAACGTTGAGTGATAGCGATGAGTATTCATCGCTATTTTTTTTGCTCAATGAAGTACATTGCTATTTCTCGAATCATTGTAAGAAGAAAAGGCGGATGAAGAATTTTATGAAAAGTGTTATGAGTACGTCATCAGGCGGATGAAGACCTTTGTGAGAAGCAATTAACTGGTGAAAGTGCATCATAAGGGGAATGAAGTATTTTGTGAGTAGCTAAATACAGTATAAAGTGCGTCATAAGTCGAATGAAGACCTTTGTGAAAACCAAATTACGGTAGAAGGGGCATCATCAGGCGAATGAAGCATTTTTAGAGAAGCGATTTGCAGTAAAAAGTGCATCAACAGTCGAAGGAAGCACTTTGTGAGAAGCTAATTGCAGTAGAAAGTGCATCATCAGGGTGATAAAGCATTTTATGAGAAGTAAGGAGTAGAGAAAGTACATCATAAGACGAATCAAAAACAAAATAAGCAACTGTCACTAAAAATAAGCAACCGCACTAAAAATAAGCCCATCTAGGTAGACCTCAAAGCTTGACCTTCACCTAAAAATTCCCTCAATTACATATCCAATTACACCAAACAAAAAAAGTGAAGAAAATAAGGATTCTCTTCACTACTAATTCGTCATTTATTTTAAATTTTTCTTCAGGAACAATTTGGTACGATCGTGTTGCGGGTTTGAGAAGAACTCTTCTGGGCTATTTGACTCTACAATTTCTCCGCCATCCATGAATACTACACGATTTGCCACTTCTCTTGCAAAACCCATCTCGTGAGTCACAACAATCATTGTCATACTTTCTTCAGCTAGATCCTTCATTACTTTTAATACTTCACCAGTCAATTCAGGGTCAAGAGCAGAAGTTGGTTCATCAAAGAGCAGAATATCGGGATTTAGCATTAATGCACGTGCAATGGCCACACGTTGTTTTTGACCACCTGATAAACTGGAAGGGTAAGACTCGGCTTTTTCAGTTAGCCCCACTTTATCTAATAAATCTTTCGCATGATTTTCAATCTCTTGAGCTGATTGTAGATTCAGCAACTTGGGAGCCATCTCCAGATTTTGTTTTACAGTCAAATGAGGGAAAAGATTGAAATGTTGAAACACCATACCCATCCTGCCTGTCACTTTTTTTATCCCGTCCGGCTTTACGTAAACGCCATCTTTTACTAAATATTCATTTCCAATGCTGATACTGCCGCCATCAATTTGCTCCAGGTTGATCAGACTTCGCAGCAATGTACTTTTTCCAGATCCGGAGGGGCCAATCATCGCAACCACTTCATTTTTATTCATGGAAAAGGAGATTTTCTTTAATACCTCGTTTGTTCCAAAGGATTTTTTTAAATTGGCAACTTCAATTAGTGTCATGTTCTTTTCACCTCTATTCAAACTTATATCGACGCTCAAGTTGTTTAAAGATTATCGTTAAGATTAATGTCATGATTAAGTATATAACCCCCGCAATAAAGTAGGGTACTATCGTGAATTCCCTGTTGACAGCTGTTTGTGCAAAATGCAATAGTTCAGGTACTGCAACAGCGTAAAGTAGGGCAGTATCTTTAATAAGCGTAATGGATTCATTTGCAACTGCAGGTAATGCAACTCGGAACATTTGAGGTAATATTACACGAGTAGTTGTTTGCCATTTCGATAAACCTAATACTTGTGCGGCCTCATATTGCCCCTTATCGATAGCAAGCAAGCCGCCTCTGAAAATCTCTGCAAAATAAGCAGCGTAATTTAATACAAAACCAATGCATGCAGCGACAAAACGGTCGAAAACTAAATATTCACCGACGATTGGCAGCATTGGTAAACCAAAACAAATTAATAAAAGCTGTAGTAACAGTGGTGTGCCACGCATAATTGTTATGTATCCGTGTGCAAGCCATGACAATGGTTTAAAGCTGCTTTTAACTGCCAAAGTTAGCAAGAAACCAAGTGGTATCGAAACGATTATGGCAATGAAGAAGAGGAGTACAGTCATTTGTGCTCCTTCAAGCATTGGCCAAATAATCTTATTCCAATATTCAACCATTATGTATCCTCCTTAAAAGTGCTGACTAGAAGTCAAGTGTTTCCTGATGTTACAGTTAGGTCAAAAAGATAAGAGCTTCACATAAATATGGAAACTCTTATCAAGTATTCATCATTTAATTAGGTTATAAACTACTATTTTAAAACGATGTCTTCGCCAAACCATTTTGTTGAAATCTCAGCCGAAGTACCGTCTTCATTCATTGAATCCAGGGCAGCCTGTACTTTTTCAAGCAGCTCTTCGTTGCCTTTTTTCACACCTACAGCGTATTGTTCAGGTGCTAAAGATTCATCCAGAATTTTAAAAGTATCTGCTTCCTGAGTCATAAAGTATTCACCAACCACTTTATCAATGACAACAGCTTCAACACGTCCAGCTTTTAAATCTGTCAAGGCTAAAACATTGTCTTTAAATTCATTAAGAGATACTTTTTCGCTAATTGGGTTGGCATTTAGTGCATCAAGAGCCGAAGATAACGCTTGAATCCCCACTTCTTTGTCTGCAAGATCATCTAACTTAGTTATTTTAGAATCTGCCAAAGTCATAACAACTTGAGCATTTTCCAAATATGGTTCGGTAAATAAGACTTTCTCTTTACGTTCTTCAGTAACTGTATAGCCGTTCCAGATTAGATCAATACGTCCACTGCTTAATTCAGACTCTTTTGTAGACCAATCGATCGGTTGGAACTTTACATCAACGCCCATATGTTCGGCAGCGGCCTTAGCTAAATCAATATCAAATCCCACGATTTCATTGTTGTCATCACGGAATCCCATCGGTGCAAAAGTATCGTCAATACCGATTACTACTGTTTCCTTACCAGAAGAAGAACCTTCTGATTTCTCATCTGCTCCACAAGCAGCAACAATCGTTAAGATTAATGCCAGGATAAAAACTAGTGAAAATTTACGTTTCATATTAATCTATCTCCTTGATGGTTTCTATGTATAGTGAATAGCACTTTCATTCACTAAACTACTAATGTATTAAAGAATAGCATGTTGATAGATGATTGTCAATAATGGTTAAGCAAGATGAGAGAAAAGGGAATGGCTTAATAGGAAATAGTCGTGAAATGGATATCGGTCGACTACATTGTATCAATGGATTTTACTTTACACATAAATTATGGTACAGTAGTTATATGCGATTTTTAGGATTGATGTAAATAAATTTGGCGTTTCGCTGAAGTTTTTTAAGATACTTATTCACACTGGCGCAAGTAGAGGCTTGCAAGGACGCAAAAGTAGGTAGGGTTTGCGTTGCTTAGGTTAGAAAGCGTTTAGTGGAATTTTACCGCGGTTGGTAGATGCAAGTGTTTGCATTATATTATAAAATTCCCCTGATGATAGGGTTGAGACATTATTTATTTATATTTTTCCATAGAAATGCTAAAGGGGTATCCGATTAATTAGGATACCCCTTGTCTAATTTTTGGCAACTAAAAAAAGCTACCTGAATCAGTAGCTTTAGCTTTGTGAATTAGTCCGTGAAGCACATAGATGTTAAATAACCTAGTAACAATAATAATCCAAACCCTGCTGCGATTTCCATACAGTTAACCTCCCTTGATAAAAAAAACACGCTTTATTTACAATATTATTGTACAATGAAATAGAAAAAGATGAAACCTTTTAATGTTTTAAACGTACTAAATATATAGAAGGTTTTTACAAAATTGTGCGATATTGAAGGTGATCTCATGAAAAAGTGGCTGCAGAAAACCCTTGTTATAACAGTTGCATTATTAACTTTTGGATTAATTACACCGAATCATGAAATTTGGGATAGTCTAGATAACAGCCAAGCGAACAATGGTTCAGAAGGCAGCAACATAGAAAGCAATTCAACTGAGCAAGTATCAGCTTTGGTTGAAGATAGTTTTGCCGATGTCGATCATAATGATACAACGAATATCGAACCCATCTTATTAGCAGCAAAAGAACAAGCCTACATAAAATTTGGTCCTAGAATTGCACCTGTCATTAGCGATGAATTTGATTCAAAGATTTATCCAAAATTAGAAGAGGTAATTGAACTAACACTAACGAATTTGGACGCGGACACAGTTAGATACTTGGCGATTTCAAATCAGCCAAGCGGAGAGTATAACGAAAAGATTTTCAATATTTCGAACGGGACAAGCGGCAAGGACTTGATTCGCTTCCATGTTCGAACAGAAAAGCGTCCCCAAGAAGGCTACTACTATAATTTCCATTACCATACATCTGAAGACAATTTTATCGCACACCATTCTTTAGGTGATATTTACTGGAGCAAAAACACGCCACCGAAATGGTTATCCTAAAACACCCGAATCAATGAACTGCCCCGTAAAAAGTTAGACACGAATCTAATTTTTACGGGGGTTTTTTCTTTGATAACTGTCGATATATCAACGATTTTATAGAAAGTTATAAAGAGACACTTATTATATATCCCATCGAAAAATTCCCTTTAATTCAATGGACCCCAAAATCGCTTATTTTTCGTTTACTTTAAAAGAATTAATAATAGTATGTCATCCTAACTTTTAGGGAACACTTCTAGCCGGGTGTTTTTTAGTTAATTGATGAATAGTGGTCCAAGTTTAAAAAGTGTTCTGCAAACCATAGGCCACAATCGAGTATTACAGAGTGGGATCGGAATATGAAAAATATAACATAAATGCTAGTGCTCGCTATAAAGTAGCGGGCATTTTTTTAATATAGATTACTGAGTATATTAACCAATTCATATCTATTATGATGACTATACTAGTATATTAGGACTTCATGATATCATAGTGGATCCTATACCTTGCTGGGTCCCTGATAACATACAAGTGCTAGCTAACAACAAGTCGAAGGAGGGATAATATGGCATCAGTAGAAACGAGTAATAGAGATTTAAGCGAATTGGCAAGGGTTGCACAGATAGCTTGTAAATTGTTGTTTCAGGAGTGCTATAAAGCAAATATTCGAGATATTTTCCTAACCGAAACATATCGCTCCCAAGAACGACAAAATTACTTATATGCACAAGGTCGCACTCGTCCAGGACAAATCGTTACATGGACAAAATCTAGTAATCATAAAGCTCGCTTAGCTTGGGATATTGCCGTTGCACCGCCAAAACCACTATATGATGTGGAAACACTTTCCAAAGTAGGAGCAATAGCGAAAAAATTAAATATCACATGGGGTGGTACATGGACAAATAATATGGACCGTCCTCATTTCGAGGTGAAATCGGATTGGGTCATGCCTAAAGGTTATCAACTTGAGGGCGAGGTTGTAGTTCCTACGTCCAGTAACGAAAGAGTCCAATTAATCCAAGAGGAGGGTTTAACATTGTCGCAATATGAAGAACTAAAAAGCGAAATAGAAGCTTTAAAAAACGAATTATCCGCGAAAGCCTCTTTGAGATCTAATAATGCAGTAGCTCCACCTCATAAAGAAGATTATGAATGGGCAAAAGAATCAGGTTTAACTGACGGATCCTATCCAGCAGGAGCATTGACTCGGCAACAATTATTTACTGTACTAAAACGATATCACGATACTTTTATACAAAATAACGGGACAGTTTCTGAATCACATAAAGAAGCATGGGAAACATTATTGCAACTAGGCATTACAGACGGCAGCAATCCCAGGGCTTTAGCTACTCGAGAGCAAGTCGGAACCATGATTAATAGAGTGATTGATCTAGAATAGGCCTGAATTTAACATTTTAAAACAAGAACAAATACGCAAGAATTTTAGCTAAGGATTAAAAGTATACCTGCAATTGAGTTAATGATTTTTCAAAGTGATTTTGATCTATCTCAATGAGCTTAAACCGTCTTCCCAAATTGGAGGACGGTTTTTTCTTGTATATAAATCTCCAAGTTTGTGAAGGAATGTGCCTTTCTAACACTACGGATTATTCCTTAAAGTAAGGCCATCTTGAAAGAACTCTCCCTTTAAGTGGATTTGCTTCTTTTCGGAAATCCTGAAATTAATATTAAGCTATATGCCCATAGTAGCCAGGAAGCAAAGAAAGGCAAAGAATCTATGTGCAAGTTAGGAAACAACTTTTCAAAATAAATAATACTTAGTGTGTCTAAAAGCATTCCCGGAAGAGCAATTTGGACAGAGGTGTAGAGGCGTTTCGATTGAGGTATTTTCCTGATAATATAGTAAGGATATGTAGCTATTGCTATTAAGGGGAGTGCAATTAAAAAGGAAACGATCACTAAAAGTTCATTGCCAGGAATCAGTAGCAATTGCCCGAAAAAACGAAAAAGAATCGTAGCCAATAACCATAAAAGAAAACCCCAGCCAATATTGATCATTTTAAACATCCTCCCTTTCATATAATTTGTACAAAAAAAACCTTGAACTACATTCAAACCTTTAATAATGTAATTTCCCTTTATTGCGTAACGCCATCTAGAGATATTCGGATAATTTCCATGCGGGTATTAATGAATGAAACTTAAAAAAGAAGCTCATGAGTACGTGAATGACAGTGTATAAAGCCAAAGTGAATAAGTATGTTATGAACCAGGTTTTCACGGATTCTTTCAAAAATAAAAAAAGTAGAAGCATTCCAACAGGGAACGGTACTAATATAATTAAAGGCATCGGTGCATTGAGGGCCTCAGTAATTGCTCCAAGTGAGACAACTGATGTACCAATTATAAGTGCTTGAAAAGCTGATAAATCTTTCTTAAGTAAATAGCTGCCGATGTAGTAAGATAATGCCGTTAATACAATTGCTAAAATAAAGTCAAAAAAATATCCCACAAGTACACACCTTCCAGATAAAAAAATTTACTTCGAGCTCATTTTATTTTCTACCATATTTTAGAAATAGGAAAGTAAATGTTTTGTAAATATTTCTGTTCAGATCGAATAATTTAGTAATAAAAATACATCTTAAAGTATAAGAAACCATTAAGAATAGAATTCAAAATGGTTTCTTATGCCTTATACTAACCCTGATTTGATCAGTTCGCAGTATCGTTTAATGTTAAGCCATTTTGGGCATTTTTAATGAACTTAATAAATATAATACGCACGATTGGGCCCATTACTAGGATTTGTAATGGCAAGGCAAATATGAAGTTTTTCAAGAAAACTGAGATAAATTCCGTAATAACTGAGTTGGAATCAAATCCATTATGGATATACGTGGTAATTAAACCATAGATGGACATGAAAAAAGCCATCCCAATCACCATGCATGTGGAAATTGCTAAAACTTTATAAATTACCTTCGTTGTATTTGCAGTCAATTTCAGGGCAATTTTCTTTGCATAAGGCCCTACGATATACAAATCAAGCATTAATGCAATAATAAATGCTAATAGGAAATTTGAGATTCCTCCGATAAAGGAAATTTTACCTAACATGCCATTAAGGTATAAATTATAGATGGTCATGAACAATACCATTCCAAAACACATAATCAAACCAAAATATAAGCTTTCTTTTCTTGTTGTTGGCATCAATCAACACTCCTTTTTGTTCAATAGACGTTATTATATAGAATTCCATACATGTCTCGTAAGGAAAAAATTATGGATATTTTGTGTCGGTAATCGAAATACCTGAAAAAGAAAATAAAAATGAGCATTTAGCCTTGATCGAAACACTTATTCATTATTTTGAATAATTGGGATAAATTCATTTTCCTAAAGTGTTGAGACAAGATGAATAACCATTGCATAAACTGAGTAAATTACAATTAAATAATTTATTTTGTTTTGAATAGTGAAAAATTTTTCATTTCGAGGTAAAATAAATATATAAAATATTGAGGAGGATGCCGATGATAACCGGTCATTTAGAGCGAGCGTTTCAATTAGCAGAGAAACATAAACTCGACGTAAGCACAATTTTGGAGTTAAATAAAATTATTATGAAGGAGGTCAATTCATCTCCTAAAACAGAAGAAAAAGTTCTACAGCAAATTCTTCAAATTCTTGAAAACAACAAACAGATATTACGGGAGGCAACATAACAATTGGAAAAACAACTTGAATTGTATGATGATTTAGACACATTTGATTAAAGGCGCTGCTCAAGGTAAGGGTATTACGAGCAGCGCCTTTTTAATTTGTCTAAAATCCGATATAATAAGGAAAAAATCGGTAATATCAGTTTGCAAACAGCAAAGAGAAAAAATGGTCTTATATCGGCGGATAACCTTAAGGAGTATTTTTATGAGGAAACTAGTAACCATCTTCTCTATCATTTTAACCTGCATCATTGGGGGATGTGCGTCTGCCAGTTCTGAAAAAGAAAATTCTGGTGTCTTGACAATTTCTGCAGCTTCGAGTTTGCAGGATGTACTGGAAGAAATGGCCGCAGAGTTCAATAACAAACCATCGAATCTAGCCATCCAATATAACTTTGGGGCAACCGGCTCGTTGGTGAAGCAAATTGAGCAGGGAGCACCAGTGGACTTGTTTATATCGGCGTCGAGAGAGAAATTTGATGAACTGAGTACCAAAGGATTTATACAAGAAAGTGCTGCATTTATTAGTAATGAGCTTGTTTTGGTAACGACTAGTAATGGAAAGCAGCATCTAGAAAATCTTGATGATTTAAAATCAAGTGAAGTTGAGAAAATCTCAATTGGCACACCATCCACTGTTCCAGCAGGCAGTTATGCAGAACAATCACTAAAATATTTTGATTTATGGTCAACTATCGAAGGAAAGCTTGTATATGCCAAGGATGTAAGGCAAGTGCTTACATATGTGGAGACGGGAAATGTACAAGCAGGATTTGTCTATAAAACGGACGCGATTAATTCTGATAAAGTCAAAATAGCAGTGACTTTGGATGAGGACAGTCATGATTCAATTACATACCCTATTGGCATTATTCAAAATACGGATTCTCCAACAGCGGCAAAACAATTTTATGATTTTTTACAAAGTGATGAAGGTAAGGAGATATGGGCTAAATACGGATTTACCTTCATTCGTTAAAGTTGTGGTTTAATTGCTGTAATTCCTGCTTAATGCATTTCATGGTCTCCATTAGGCAAAGTCGAAATTGGTTTAGGATAGAGGGAAAATAAATGTGGTACCGGTTTTGGGAACCGATTCAATTATCAATTACAATAACCTTTGCAGCAAGTGTCATTGTCATCCTGGCAGGAACTTTGCTTGGATACCTTTTTGCCCGGAAAAAATTCAAGTTCAAGGTTTTGCTTGAAACGTTGTTTATGCTTCCTTTAGTTCTTCCTCCGTCAGTTATTGGTTTTTTGTTAATCGTGATCTTCGGGAACCAGAGTATGATTGGAAAACTTATTAAATCAATTTTTGGTCACTCCATGATATTCTCATGGTATGCAGCCGTAATTGCGGCTAGTGTAGTTGCTTTTCCCTTAATGTTTCAAACGGCAAAGGCGGGGTTTCAGGGTATACAGAGGGAAATTGAAGAAGCGGCAATCGATTTAGGGGCAAGCAGGAGACAGGTTTTTATTCGAGTTTCTCTTCCTCTTGCTAAAAAGGCAGTTTTGGCAGGGTGTATATTAAGTAGTGCCAGAGCTCTAGGTGAATTTGGCGCAACTCTGATGTTTGCAGGCAATATTCCGGGAGTTACACAAACAGTTCCAACCGCAATTTATATGGCGATAGATGGTGGGGACATGTTCCTTGCATGGGCATGGGTTATCACAATGACCATTTTCGCTTTTTTCTTATTATATATTGTTCGCTCTAAAGAAAATGGAAGCGACTAGTGAATGATGGAGAATGCTAAACTTGCAAATATTATGATGGTGCACATTTCTACCACTGGTTAGTGGTGGATAATAGTTAGGAGTGAGACTTAAACAATGAGTATCGAGGAGCATAAGAAAATCAGGCTGAAAGATGTAAAGGTTATGGTTGTCACGATTAGTGATACCAGAACATTTGAAACCGATAAAAGCGGTCGAATGATGTGTGAGTTATTATCGAAAAATTTCTTTGAAATAACAAAGTATCTGATTGTAAAAGATGAACAGAGCGACATCAGGTCGACAATCCTTTCAGGTATCAACGATTCCAATGTAGATGTGATCTTAACAAACGGTGGAACAGGAATATCTATGCGAGATGTTACTTTTGAGGTTGTGGAGGAATTAATTGATCGACCTATAACAGGTTTCGGGGAATTATTTCGGATGCTAAGTTATGAAGAAATCGGCTCTGCCAGCATGCTATCAAGAGCTATTGGCGGTGTGGCAAAGGGGACCGCTATATTTTCAACTCCGGGTTCAACAGGGGCCGTAAAGCTCGCAATGGAAAAATTAATCTTGCCGGAGTTGGTACATATTGTGAATGAACTAAAAAAAGACGGCTAAAGCAAAAAGCCAAATCCTTAATTTTGGGGATTTGGCTTTTCTAATTAGCGAAGAAACTCTCCACTTTTGCCCCCGGTCTTCTTCATTAGCATGGTCGGCCCAATGATCATATTTTTATCTACTGCTTTGCACATATCATAAACTGTCAATGCAGCAGCGGATACAGCAGTTAGCGCCTCCATTTCTACACCGGTGGATCCTTTCGTTTTTACTTCGCTTTGAATGGCAATTTCATAGTGATTTTTTTCTAGATCTACGTTCCAGTCAAATGTGATATTAACACTTGTTAGAGAGATGGGATGGCACATGGGTATTATGTTGGAAGTTTGTTTTGCTGCCATGATTCCCGCCACCTGTGCTACTGCAAGCACATCTCCTTTCTTGTTTGTACCATTCCTTATCTCATCGTAAATCTCTTTATTTACTTTCACGGAAGAGAGGGCAATCGCCGTTCTAACCGACTCTTTTTTTTCGGATATATCAACCATTTTAGCTCTGCCTTGTTCGTTGAAATGTGTTAATTTGGACATGAACATTCCTCCAATTCTATTAAATTTATTATAGTGTAATTATTCACCTATTTCACGTCTCTTGAAATCGCTGCAATAACGAGACAAATTTTCATAGAATAGCCTAGGATTTTGTGCACAGACGATGACCTCTTAACAGACTATTAGAATACTGCATTATATTTTCTAAAAGAGGCCGGACTAAGTAGTTCCGAGTATTCATCATCACCCGCATTGTAGAAACCCTTTAGATGGGGAATCCTCCTTTTTTTTGACCATATTTTCTGTATAATAGTGAGAAGAGATAGGAGAGTGGTAGAAATGCAACATCCAGATACAAGCTATTTAGGTTTAGTACAACATATATTAGATACTGGAGTCAGAAAAGAAGATAGAACTGGAACAGGTACACTCAGTATATTTGGCCATCAAATGAGATTCGATCTATCGAAAGGCTTTCCTTTATTAACAACAAAGCGTGTTCCTTTTAAGCTGGTAGCTAGTGAATTGCTTTGGTTCATTAAAGGGGACACAAATATTCGATATCTATTGCAGAATAACAATCATATATGGGATGAATGGGCATTTAAAAAATGGGTAGAATCTGATTGCTATGACGGACCGGACATGACGGACTTTGGTTTACGTGCAGCAAATGACGAACAATTCGCCAAGGTGCTTGAAGTAGAAATGGTAAAGTTCAACGAGAAAGTTATAAATGACGAAGAGTTTGCGAAAGAATATGGGGACTTGGGTCCAGTTTACGGGAAACAATGGCGTTCTTGGCCAACCGCAAAAGGGGACACGATCGACCAACTAAAAAAAGTAATTAATCAAATTAAAATGAATCCAGATTCAAGACGCCTGATTGTGACTGCATGGAACCCATCCGAAGTGGACGATATGGCATTGCCGCCCTGTCATGCGTTTTTCCAATTTTATGTAGCGGATGGAAAGCTTTCTTGTCAATTATATCAACGCAGTGCTGATGTATTTTTAGGCGTGCCGTTCAATATTGCATCGTACGCATTGCTAACGCATCTAATTGCGCATGAATGTAACTTGGAGGTAGGAGAATTTGTCCATAGCTTTGGTGACACACATATCTATTTAAACCATTTAGATCAGGTTAACGAACAGCTTTCAAGAGAACCGAAAGAGTTGCCAACATTAAAAATCAATACCGAAAAGTCTTCCATTTTTGAAATGGAGCTTGAAGATATAGCGGTTGAAAATTACAATCCACATCCAGCGATAAAGGCACCGATTGCGGTCTAAATTGTTTATGAACTATAAAAACACTGCTGATTCCACTTAATGGAACCTGCAGTGTTTTAGATTATTCATTGACCCATAACGAAAAAAGTTCATCAAGTCGATCTTCAAGTTTTTCCAGCTCATTTTTGTGTGAAGCCTGGTTGGTTTCGGCATATCGAGCCTTGACTACTTTTACTTTTTCCTCTAATAGCTCAATTTGTTCTTCGAAGGAGATGCTTTTAGGCTTTTGCCTTTTTGGCACTTCAGCTATTGCGAATCTCTGTGGAGTTTCTTCGATGTTCCGTTCGCCATGTTTTTCTTTGGCCCAATGATAATTGCCGTTATATAATAATAGCCTTTGCTCTTCAATCCATGCTATACGTTTGAAGAGTTGATTTAAAAAATAGCGGTCATGTGACACTGCTAGTACGGTGCCATTGAAATGTTGGACCGTCTCTTCCAAGACTTCCCTAGATTCAATATCTAAATGGTTGGTCGGTTCGTCGAGTATCAGGAGGTTTATATCCTTATGCATTAGCTGAGCCAATCGAAGCCTCATCTTCTCTCCACCACTTAAATCCTTCACTTTCTTGAATACATCGTACCCATAAAATAAAAACTTCGCTAAAATATGGCGGGCTTCACCTTCCGTTATCGATACTTCCTTACGGAATACATCGATTAACCGTGCATTGCTATCCTCGTACACGAAGCTCTGCGATAAATAACCGATTTTCACGTTACTGCCGACCTTAACCTTGCCGGAATCCGGTACCACTTCTTCTAAAATCATTTTCAGGAGAGTGGATTTTCCGGTTCCGTTTAACCCGACGATTGCCAGTCGATCTTGCCAGTGCAGCTGTAAGGAAATTTCTTCAAATAAGACCTTGTCATATTTTTTTGACACGTTTTCTAAAATTACCACATCTTTGCCGCTTCGTTCATTTATTTCGAGTTTAAGCTGCATCTTCTTTGCAATAATCGGCTTTTTAACCAACTCGATTCGCGCTAACGCCTTTTCCATACTTTTTGCCCGGCGGTGCAGGGCGGCATTCGGAGGATTTGCTTCGTTTGCCCAGATTTTTAATCTTTTTATCGTTTCTTTCATCTTCGTAATCTTCTTTTGTTGTTCTTCATACTGGGAGAACTCATTTAAAATCCTGGCTTCCCTCAGTTTGACGAAATCATCGTAATTTCCTGCATAGATGTGGGGTTCTCCATTTTCAATCTCAATTACTTTCGTCACCACTTCATTCATAAATTGTCGATCGTGGGAAACAACAATTAAAGTTCCTTCATAACTTCTTAGGTACTTCTCGAGCCACTCGATTGAATTCATATCAAGATGGTTCGTCGGTTCGTCCAATAACAGGATCTGTGGGTTTAATAAAAGAATTTGCCCCAGCATTACTTTCGTTTTCTCACCACCACTTAAAAGGTGGAAAGGGGTCTGTAGAAGGGGAGTAATCCCTAATCCATTTGCAATCATCTGAATTTTGGCTTCAATTTCATATCCCCCTAAGGCAATAAATTGTTCTTGTATTTCACCATATTGTTTTAGAAGTTTTTCAAGCCGATCCGTTTTTGCCATTTCTGATTCTAATTGCTGCATTTTTTCTTGCATGGAAAGAAGGGGTGTAAAGGCCTCTTTCAGCACTTCGTTCGCGAGTACATTTGCATAAGGTGGAATTTGGTGCAAGTACCCAATTGATGTACCTTTTCTTTTTATAATCCTACCTGCATCTGGCATCTCCGTATTGGCAAGAAGTTTTAGAAGAGTTGTTTTCCCGCAGCCATTGCGTCCTACGATTGCTATACGCTCTCCATCATGAATTTCCATTGTTAAACCTTCGAAGATTACGGTACCACCGTATATTTTTGTAATATTTTCTGCTTTAATAGCCACTGTGTGTTCCTCCATTTTTTACACAGCGAAACCATCTAAGTCGTCAATTTTTGAATACAAAAAAGACTGCTCGATTAACAAGCAGTCTTTTCCTGAAACTTGTGAAAAGAATGGTTAATCAGCTGTGTTTTCGATTTTTTTGTCTAAAAAAGGGCATACGAATCCCGTTAGGCGCAAAATCGAAAGTAATGACACGTGAAAAATAAAGAAAACGATCATTATTTACACATGTCGTCACAGCTAATGTATTCATTCTTTTCACCTCCGATCATAACAATTATTTTCAGTATATTCATTTTTTTGGAGAATGTCAATCTATCCCTAAATAAATGATTAAGAACTAACTTATAAAAATTTTATTTTATTTAGAAGTTAATTTAAGGAGGAAATCTTTTAAGGTTAATAGAATTACTGTAAAGCTGCATAGAATATACGAGATTGGAGTAGTTGGAATGTACCTGGAAAGCAATAGATTACTAATTCGAAAGTTTATAATCGATGACGTAGAGGAGGTTTATGAATATTCTTCAAACCCCTTGGTCATGAAATATATACCAGAAGGGGTCATGACGGAGGAAGAGACAAGAAACTTTATACTTGAAAATATCGGAGACAACGCAAAGAAGTTTGCGGTCATCTTAAAGGATGAAAATCGCTTGATCGGTCATCTGGAGTTTTTTAAGTATTTCGGTAACCATACATATGAAATCGGATGGGTGCTTAATCCAAATTACTATAATCAGGGTTTCGCCACTGAGGCCGCGCACACGGTTCTGGATTATGGCTTTTCCAGGTTGAAGCTGCATCGTATTATTGCGACGTGCCAGCCTGAAAATATTGCTTCCTACCGAATTATGGAGAAGATTGGGATGCGTAGGGAAGGGTATTTTAAAAAGTGTATTCCTCATGGTGATGAGTGGTGGGATGAATATTATTATTCCATCTTGGATGAAGAATGGCTGAAGCTTTAATTGAAAGAGGGTGGGACATAACCCGAAAACACCATTTTCCTAGAGTAGGAAAATGGTGTTTTCTTGATGTAGCTTAAATTGATTTCCATTGCGGGGACGTGCATCCTCGGGCACGGCTCGACACGAGCGTCTCTCACTCGTGCTGTTCCCCCAGGAGTCGCCCCTCCACTCCAATCAATTTATAAATTATCAATTTCTTAATATAGAATCTTCCATCATCTAAAGAATTTTCTACTTCTGTCCCAGCCTCATATTTTATTCACATAGTAAAATTTGCCGCACAAATAAATGCTTTTTCGTAATACAGCGATCTGTGATTTTGAAGCCTACTTCTTCTACTAGATCATCGATGTCTTCAATTGTCACGATGATACATTTATCGGCGATTCGCCGTGCTTGCTTGATAATATCAAATTGTTCTTCACGCGTAATATGTGTATATAGATTGTATGGCAAATCTATGATACAGACATCATAGTGCTCACTGACTTCCGATATCGGACCTTTGGTAATAGTTCCATTTAAATTAAAGTACGCAATATTCTCCCGTGCTCCAACACATACAAAAGGGTTGATGTCTCTTCCTACAATATCAATTCCCATGGAGAGGGCCTCCACTACAACTGTCCCAATCCCACAGCAAGGGTCGATTGCACGGATTCCATCAACTTCTGGAACCGCGATATTGGCAATCGCTCGTGCAACCCGAGTATTCAGTGCCGTCGAATAACTATGTGGTTTATGTACATGTTCACGCCAAACCGATACACTTTTTGTGTGTCTGCCAAAATACCATCGATTGTTTATAGTAACCAGTCCAAACACAATCTCGGGATTGTCCAAATCAGGTTCCCCTTCAATGATCAAACCCAGCTCACGTTCTACTTGACGGCGTTCTGGATGTGGGATTTTCTTGGTTTCTCCCAAGTCCATTCTATTCAAGCAATAGACTTTGTAGGTGGAGGCGCTGATTTTCATATCCTTCATCATTTCTTTCAGTTCGGAAATAGTATCCCCATCGTAAATCACTTCCAAACGGTCCTCCATGAAAGGACTGCGACTAGGATCCACTTTAAGAGGGCTAATTAAATAGTTTAATTGTGTATCGAAGCCAAAAAATGAACGCATCTCCATCCGACAGAGATCATATTCATTTTTGTGGTGTACATAGGTGTATATATAGGAGTCCTTTGTGTGTTTGTTATTCAATCGGTTTTTCATCCTTTTCCTACTGTTCTTGGGTGCTTTTTATTAATGGCACGAGGAATCCGTATATTAGTGAAACTGCTTCCTGCAAGGTCATATCTTCGTGGAAACCTTCCATATTATCAATTGGAAGATTAATATCCCAAAGGCCATCTTCTCCCGAAAACATCATGCTTGAATAGACATTCTCGCCATGCAGATTTTCTTCCAGGTAGGCTTTAATAGTTGATGCATGTTTCTTTTGCACTTTCAGCCCGAATAAAACTATATACGTTTTAAATACATCGTCAACTTCGATTGAAAGGCTATCCGTTTTAATTGGCTCAAATGCATCTGTTTCAATATAGATAAATTCGTTCATATGCTGTTTCAAATGTGTGATTGATGTCGATAAGAATGAAGCCTGTTCCTGTGCAATCACATCTTCTGAATCTTTGTCGCAGCGTTCAATGTAAACCTCTGATAAATTAAGTGTCATTTTTATTAACCTCCATAAATTGCTCTTTATATTATATCCCTTAAAGCAATAAAAAATAGACAGTCAACAAAATCAATGACTGTCTTCACTAATTATTAAGTTTAACATAATTTAGCGGGATTGGTAATTAGATTGCATCCTTCAATTAATTGAGTTTAAATAAACTTTTTGTCCAAATCTCAGTAGAGCTCGGATGATTACTTTCAAATAGCGAGAATCGATTTGCGAATTGAATTATTTCCTGATTAATAAGTGGCTTTAAAGATTTGGGACAGGCATTTATTAATATAGAATCCTTTTTAAGGGAGTTCAATTGCTTGATAAAATCCATTTTTGTTTGAGGAATTTCACTCCACATTTTTAACCATATTTTGTCTCGTAATTCCCGATAATAGTTGTTCATTGGTTTTTCGTGGATGAAGTGAAGCGATGTCTGGAAATTAACTGCATTCATGAGTATTACCCGGTACTTATGATTCTGTTCGATCACTTGATAATTCGCTAAGGACAGCATTAATTTCTCGATACTTTTCTCGATTTTCTTGCCCGTTTGACCTTGAGCTGCACCAATAGGAACTAGTTTATCCTTACTTTGCTCATACTCATCAATATGAGGGGATTCCAGGATAATGGCGATTGTTTTATTTTTGTAGTTATTGTCGAGTATATCATCGTCAAAATCAGAGTTTATAAGGAAATCGCTTTTCTCATTAGGGGATTCAATCGTCAAAACATCATCCGATAATTCAACAATGTACCGAGTTGCATTTTGAACATATTTGTTCTTTTTAAAAAAAGATTTTCTTAGAGTAATCGCTTTTGTCTCCTCATCCAGGAGGATGTATTTGCTATTGCTTGCAAGCAGGTCATCATAAACGATATCGCTAATTTCCGTATAAATTGGGTATCCTTCTAAAGCTATCGCCAATTTTTTTTCTACAGCAGTGAGCATTTCTCCACTTCCTTTACTAGTATTAAGCTATATATACTGCGACAAATAAAATGATTGTACTTTATTTATATTAAATTTTTTGTAAAAATATGAATAAAAACGTATAAAATAGAAAAAGAAATGATGAATTTAGGAGAGATACAATGATATCACTAATAGTAGCTCATGACAGAAATCGAGTAATCGGCTATGAGAACAAAATGCCTTGGCACCTGCCAGGTGAATTGCAATACTTTAAAGAACAAACGATGGGAAAACCAATGATCATGGGGAGAAAAACCTTTGATTCAATAGGCAGACCATTACCCGGCCGTAGAAATATCGTCGTTACACGAAATGAAAGCTATGCAGTAAAAGGGGTTGAAGTTGCAACAAGTTTGGAGGATGCGCTAAAGCTTGCTGGAAGTGTAGATGAAGTAATGGTTATTGGGGGAGAGCAAATTTTCAAGATGGCGCTGCCAATTGCCGACAGACTCTATATTACTCGTATTGAACATGATTTTGATGGTGATACTTTCTTCCCAACTTACGGTGATGATTGGGTATTGAAATCGGAAAGTGAACCCGTTGCAACACCTGATGGCTATAGTTACACCTACTGTATCTATGATCGTAATAAATAAAAATACTAAAAGTTCCTTTATCTCAAAAAGATAAGGGGACTTTTTTATTTTAATTTTTTCAATATTTTGAAACTAATTATCAAGTTGTCCGTATATAAGTCATAAGGTTTATTTTAGTAAAAAGGTGGTGAAATATGTTGATTTTTGGCGCTGAACTTCATACCGTTTATTTATTTACCTTGATTATCGTCGGGTGTATTACAATCCTTTATCTCTTTTTTTCCGAGATGTTGGATGGATTATTTGAAGGGGTTCCGTTTGTTGATCCTGCGGTAATTTTATCGTTTATAACCATTACCTCTGCTGCAGGTTTCCTACTGGAAAAATTCGCTAACCTCTCCAGTGCCTTCAATTTTATTATTGCATGTATTTTATCAGCCATTATGACCAGCTTAATCTATTTTTTTATACTCGTACCCTTGAAAAGTGCCGAGGTTTCACTAGCTTATACCGAAGAGTCCCTTGGTGGGCAAGTTGGAAAAGTCATTGTACCCATCCCAGTTGATGGCTATGGCGAAGTTGTGATTGAAACAGTGAACGGAATTATTTCCAAGAGAGCTACAGGGTTTGAAAATGAACCAATCGATTATGATGAACAGGTGCTCATCATCGAAGTAAAAGAGGGGACGGTTTATGTAAAGAAATATGAGCCCAGCTTACAATTTAAATTATAGGGGGAATGAAAATGTCCAGTACATTGATTGTGATCGGAGTAGCAGTATTCATACTTTTAGCCATTGTTGCAGTGTATATTACAAAATACAGAACGGTTGGACCGGATGAAGCATTGATTGTTACAGGGAGTTTTTTAGGGTCAAAAAATGTTCATACAGACGATTCTGGCAATCGCATCAAGATTATTCGTGGTGGGGGGACATTTGTTTTCCCAGTTTTTCAACAATCAGAACCTTTAAGTCTATTATCTAGTAAGTTGGAAGTAACCACACCTGAAGTTTATACAGAACAAGGTGTTCCTGTAATGGCGGATGGAACGGCCATCATTAAAATCGGAGGATCGATTTCCGAGATTGCAACAGCTGCCGAGCAGTTCCTTGGAAAAAGCAAGGCAGATAGAGAGAATGAAGCGAAGGAAGTACTGGAAGGACACTTGCGCTCCATCCTAGGTTCCATGACAGTTGAAGAGATCTATAAAAACCGCGACAAGTTCTCTCAGGAAGTGCAGCGAGTGGCAACACAGGATTTAGCGAAGATGGGATTAATTATCGTCTCCTTCACGATAAAGGATGTGCGCGACAAGAATGGTTACTTGGATTCCCTAGGTAAACCAAGAATTGCACAAGTAAAACGGGATGCAGATATCGCAACTGCCGAAGCTGAGAAAGAAACGCGCATTAAACGTGCAGAAGCAGAGAAGGAAGCGCAAAAGGCGGAATTGATCCGAGCTACAGAAATTGCCGAGGCCGAAAAAGATAATCAATTAAAAATAGCCGAATATAAATTGGAGCAGGATAAAGCAAAAGCACGTGCAGACCAAGCCTATGAGCTAGAATCGGCACGTGCGAAACAACAAGTAACGGAACAGGAAATGCAAGTACGCATTATTGAGCGTCAAAAGCAAATTGAATTAGAAGAAAAAGAGATCCTGCGCCGCGAGAAGCAATACGACTCGGAAGTGAAGAAAAAAGCGGATGCAGATCGCTATGCCGTAGAGCAAAATGCTGCTGCACAAAAAATGAAAGATTTAGCCCAGGCCGATGCAGAGAAATATCGCATAGAATCATTGGCAAAAGCAGAAGCAGAAAAAATTCGCCTGGATGGTTTAGCAAAAGCAGATTCCGAGCGAGCGCAAGGGGAAACGGAAGCAGAAATCATTCGCCTGAAAGGGTTGGCAGAAGCAGAAGCAAAACGCAAAATTGCCGAAGCCTTCGAACAATATGGCCAAGCGGCGGTTCTTGATATGATTGTTCGCATGATGCCTGAATACGCCAAGGAAATTGCAAGTCCATTATCCAATATCGATAAAATTACAGTTGTCGACACAGGAAATGGGGAAGGCGGCGGTGCAAATCGAGTGACATCCTATGCAACAAACTTGATGTCTAGTTTGCAAGAGACATTAAAAGCCTCTTCCGGTATTGATGTGAAAGAGTTGATTGAGACTTTTGCCGGAAAACCACATTTTCAAGCAACAATCGAAGAAATAAATGAAAAAGAAGAAGAAAAACAATTAGTTTAATATCTAAGATGACTGAAATATAGGGCATTAAAGCGAATCCTTTTGCTTATCGAAGTCCAATGATACAATAATGACGAATAGTTATAGCATTAAAGGAGAAATTACATGTTATCAGTCATCCTAAGTTTTAAGAGATTATTAAAAGCTCTCTACCATGCAGTAAAAGAACCCCAATTTATAAGTATCCTAACAACGGTTGCTCTCATCGTGCTATCTGGTACATTGTTCTACTCGAAATTCGAAGGGTGGGCGAAAATAGACGCCTTCTATTTCGCTGTGGTCAGTCTTATCCCTACAGGAGTAGACACGAATCTCGTTCCTTCTACAACAGGTACAAAATTATTTACGGTACTTTACTTAATTATAGGCACTGGTCTAATGCTTGCTTTACTCGTCAATCTCGGTAGGGCAATGATTAAAGAAGATAAGCCGGAAAAAGAGATGGAAGTTCCCAAAAAAGTAAAATAACATTTGAAGAATAAGTGAAAAATTTAGAAGTCTCAAGGATATTTGAGGCTTCTTTTTTACGTTGGAAATCGATTTTTAGACCAACTAAAATATACATGATTTATTCGATAGTCCAACATACTATTTATTAGGTGGTGGACTTATGTCGTATATTTTTGAAGCAGCAGAACTGAAAACAGAAAACGGTGAACTACAAATTGTTTTACATATAAAGGGACCTAGAAATTCCGCTAATACAGAATTAGGATCGGAATTTAATTTCGATAAACTAAATACACTAAAAAACCATGCGATAAACTTTGTTAAAAAGACCTTCCCGAATTTAAAGGTAGCTTCAATAGTTGTTGTATCAGGAACACTCCTGTTAACAAGTTTTCCGATCGAGAAAACAGCGGCTCACGAAGCCAATTTTAATATGAGTTATCTCTACTTCGGAAATACACAATCATATATTAGTCAAGTAGACTCGACCCAGGGGAATTTGAATCTTGTTTCACCAAGTTATCTTGATCTTAACACTGATGGTTCTTTAAAAGTAACTTCCCAATTCGACACCAAGTTCGTGACTGAGATGCATAGGCGCGATATTAAAGTTGTACCTTTTTTAAGTAATCATTGGGACAGGACACTTGGTCGTACCGCTTTAGCGAATCGAGAAGAATTATCTACTCAGATTGCGGAATTTATAATAAAAAACAATTTAGATGGTTTGCAGGTCGATATCGAAAATACAAGTGAAATTGACCGGGAAGCTTATACAGACCTTGTAAGGCTACTACGTGAGAAATTACCGGCAGAAAAAGAAGTGTCTGTAGCAGTTCCTGCGAATCCGAACGGGTGGACGAAGGGTTGGCACGGATCCTATGACTACGGAGGGTTGGCGAAATATGCAAGCTATTTAATGATTATGGCGTATGACGAATCCTATACTGGTGGTCCAGAGGGTCCGGTTGCAAGCACCGGATGGGTGGATCGTTCTATTCAATATGCCCTGAATCAAGGTGTTCCGGGAAACAAAATCGTACTGGGTGTTCCTTTTTATGGCCGTTACTGGAAAGAAGGTGCACCTGCAAGTGAGGGAGGGGCAGGAATATCCAATACAAAAGTAGAAGAAATGTTAGTTCGATATAGTGGAACCGTCGAATTTAATGAGGAATCAAAATCACCTAAAGCAACAATTACCATTAAAAGCAACGATCCCACAACAATGATAGCCGGAAAAACTCTGGCACCTGGAACATATCATATTTGGTATGAGAATAATGAATCCATTAGAGAAAAATTGCGGCTTGTTCATAAATACAACATTAAGGGGACTGGTAGTTGGAGCTTGGGACAAGAAAATATTACTATGTGGCAATTTTATCGAACATGGATGTCTCATGAGGGAGTGGAAATAGCGCCAAAGGATCCATCACAATTTGAAGGGCAGACAGGTTTATTGTCTCCGATACCATCTATTCCTTACATAGTGCAACCAGGTGATGCATTATGGAAGATTGCTGCTGCTCAGAATATGACTGTAGATGAGATAAAGGTCTTGAATGGCTTAACATCAGATAATCTTAATATTGGGCAAATCCTTAAAATTAGTAGCCGGGTACCCAACTTGTTAACTTCCACTCTACAATCTACAACTCGAGAAGGAACTGCAAAAACTCCTTTTACAGATGGTAGTTCCCATTCTACTGAAGGATAACAAAATAAGTGCGGCGTTGCATATTTTGCATCCCTTTATCGCGAGTATGAATATTGGTCCACTATTCCAAATCCAGGTAAGTCGGAACATAGGAGTTAAACAAATGAAAAAGGTACTGGCAAGTTTATTGAGCGGGATTTTCTTTTTAGCAATCTATACAACTGCCTTTGCAGCGGAAAATCGCCCAACCATTCTATATTTTGGGGTAGAAGCTGTTGTGAACGAAGGTTTGGAAGGGGAATATATCGTTAAAACAAAAGGGGGACAAACCGAAGAAGGGTTTGTTTTTACTCCGCCGAAACCCTTCACAAACGAAAATCTTAAATTCCTGATTACTATAAAAGGAAAAGGGATTGTCATCCTGAAAGTAGAAGAAACGAACGCTAGAGGCCAATATATAAAAGAGGGAAAGCTAGAGATTGAATTAACACCAGAGTGGACTACCCATGAAATGACTTTTACGCTAGAAAGTCCTTCTTCTCAAGTCGATACTTCCGTCCTTACAAAGAATAAAGAAAAAGCGGAATTTTCATTTAAGAATCTTCAAGTAATTGAGGAGTAGGGTTATATGAGTAAACAGGCTGAGAAGCAATGATACCTTCTCAGCTTGTTTTTATTTTCCCAGGGGCCATTTGATAGCTTATTTTTTTGCTATAAAGAGTAATCCCAATAGCGAAAATTTATAGTTTCTTAGATAAGGATTAAACTGAAGATGAACCCTGAACATTAAGACGATTTCAAACTGTAGGGAAGCCGGGGCTATTACGACGTTTCAGGGTGAAACCAACTTCAAACGGTAGAGGAGCTCTCGTTATTACGGATTCAAGAAGAAGGCTGCATCAAACGGTTGCAAAGCAAACCACAATACGATTTCCTTGAAGAGATAATCGGACAACAAAAAGATTTGAACATGAACGCATTTACAGTGGTGGCAAACCAAAAAACGCCCATCCTGAAATTCCAATCTTCTCCATATTCCCACACTTTATTAGAATCATCGCTGGATCCAAATCAGTAGTAGAATCCAATCAACATATCTTGTTAATATCTACATAAAATATATACTTTCTCTTTTGGTGCATTCTCCTATATACTATTATAATGTGTGTAAATTAGGTAGCCATCTTGTTAATCCAAAAAATTATAATTTCTTGAGATAAGAATGTTTCAAAAGGAGGAAAATGATTTGACAATTACTACAGGAGAATCATTAGTTGTTGATATTAGTAAATTAGATGAAAAAGGTTCTGGTCGAGCGATCATCTGGCGCGAAAATGAACTAGGAAATCCTAAAAAGCTTCGTTTAACAATTCCACAGGTTTTACCAGGCGAAAAAGTAAGAGTAACGGTTGATAAGCCGGAACGAAGAAGAAGAAAAGCTTTACTGGATGAAATCTTGGAGACGAATCCAGAGCGCATTGCGCCGCCATGTCCGCATTTTGATCTTTGTGGGGGATGTGTATGGCAGCACTGGGATTACCAAGGTCAATTAAAACATAAGACAAACCACGTAAAACAGGCAATCGAGGAACAAGGTTTTGATCCGAACTTAGTAAAAGATACAATTGGCATGGACAATCAATGGCACTATCGCAATAAAATGGAGTTTACATTTGCTCCGGATGGTTCATTAGGTTTACATGAGCAAGGGAATTTCAGAAAAATCATTTCACTGGAATCTTGCTTAATCGCTGGGAAAGAAATGGTTCAAGCAGCCATGGAAGTAGCGGATTGGGTAAAAACACATCAATTGCCTGGTTATAACAAGGATGCACATGAAGGCTTACTGCGACATTTAATGGTAAGACAATCTTTTGCTACAGGTGAAATCATGTTGGCACTCTTTGCTACCGAAGCTCCGGAAGCAAACTTAAAAGCTGCGGCAAATGATTTAACTAACCGTATTACTGTAAAGTTCCCGCAAGTAAAAAGCTTGATGTGGCTTGAAAATACAGATTGGGCAGACCGAACGCAATCGGAAAAAAGCCATACGTTGGCTGGACGGGACTTTATCTATGATGAAATGGATGGTTACCGATTCCGCCTGTGGTTTGATACATTCTTCCAAACCAACCCGGTGCAAGCTCAAAAGTTGGTTGATCTAGCTGTAGAAATGGGCCAACCAAAGAAATCTGATAAAATGATTGACCTTTTCTGTGGAGTAGGGACTTTCTCATTACCATTTGCAAGCAGAGTGGGTGAACTTGCTGGTATTGAAATCGTCGAATCTTCGATTGAATCGGCTAAGCGCAACGCAGCCGATAACGGCATTGACAATACCTATTTCTTAGCAAAAGACGCAAGAAACGGAATCGACGAGGTTCTGGAAACTTTCGGTACACCAAACCTGCTGCTTCTTGATCCTCCTCGTTCAGGTGCAGGCGGAAAAGTAATGAGAAAAATCGGTCGTTCAAAACCAGAACGCATTGTCTATGTATCATGTAATCCAGATACGTTCGCAACAGACATCAAAGAGTTGGAACAATTCGGCTATGTCTTAAAAATTGTGCAGCCAGTCGATTTATTCCCTCATACGGTCCACGTTGAATGTGTTGCAGAGTTGACTTTGGAAGATACAACAAAATAGAATATTGAACCAAAGCTCGAGTACGTTTAGTTTATTCCACTCAGACTGTAGGTTAAAACTCGAAATATTGAGTTTTACTACAGTCTTTTTTTCTAGACACTATTATTTAATTTGAAATAAGTAAGTTGATTTTCGTGTCAGTGGATGCTTTTGATACGTTGGACAAGTCCCCCAAGTCTATGCTCCTGCGGGGTATTGAGCGACACTCATATCGCGCAGAGTCGCCACTCTACACTACAATTAATTAATTTCTAATTAAAATTTCAACCGTTTAATAATTTTTTTAACCCTAATAGAAAGAAACACTGTAGTCTTTACAGGTTAATTGCGACCATATTGTATAAATAAGATTATTGTAGGTATTGGTTTTTTACTATCATGGAATAAAGGATAGAAAGCAGGTCCTAACACACTTCACTGATTCTAATTATTAGTAATTTGATATTATTTTTTGAATTTTTAAAAAATTATTTACATCTATTTTAGAAGCTGATATTATTAATATAACAAGTTAAAAATTGAATGAAATGGGTTAGAGATTAAGAGAAACCCGTCCAACATTCATTTCATGCAGATCATAAGGATGGTCTGTCATGGGGTGTTGTTTGGGCGGGTTTTTCTTTTAGGAGGGGGTAGATATAAAAGTTTTTTTTGTTTATTTTACTAGTAATTCTGATTCCTATAAATGCAGCAGCGACTCTTTAGATTAGCTATTATCTGTACACTAAAAATGTAAGCGCTTTAAGGGTTGGGGAAGAAATAACTATTTCTTAGGGGGAGTATAGAATGGATGTACTGTTGATGCTTTTTTTAACATTTTGCGGTGGAGCATTTGGAGCAATGATAGGTGGTCTAGCTTCATTTGTCTTATGTGGGGTGACTTTGCTGCTTGGAATGATGTTGGCAATGTCAGGAGGACAGTTTGATTTTATTGGCTCTGTTGCATTCGGTGTCGTATTTGGACCCCATATTTCATTTGTAGGTGGTGTTGCTGCAGCAGCATTTGCAAAAAAGATGGGTTATTTAGAATCTGGTAAAGATATTTCAACAGGTTTACTTAGTCTAAAAAATCTAAATATCATTATGGTGGGGGGACTGTTCGGAACTCTTGGTTACCTTGTTAACTCAGGAATAGCGAGCTTTGCGGGAAATGCACTTGATACAGTAGCTTTAACAGTTTTCATCATGGCTCTATTAAGTAAATTTTTATTTGATGCAAATCTAAGTTTAAGAGGGTTATTTGGGACTGTGTCGAAAGAAACAGAGAATGCAGGCGGCAGATTTAGTTTCCATTCTGAAGGAGTTTGGTTAGCTTTTATGAAAACTCCCGCTGAAAAAGTATTTGTAGCGATTGTAGCGGGTGGATTGTCTGCATATGTTACGCAACTATTACTTCAAAATCCTGCTACTGAATCAGTAGCAGTGTTATTTGGATTTGGGATATCGGCAACCTCATTACTGTTTTTACAATTTGGAATTAATATCCCTGTAACGCACCACATTACACTTGTTTCTGCCTATGCAGTTGCTGCTAGTGGCGGAAATATATATTGGGGGATTGTTGGGGCAATTATTGCAGCATTTTTATCTGATGCATTAGCTAAAGTCTTCCACGTATATGGAGATAGTCACGTAGATCCTCCTGCAATGGGAATTATGATAGGGTCATTTCTTTTTATAACAATTTTCCCATTAGCAGGCATATCAGGAGAAACAAATGTTCTACCAATCTTGATTATTACAATAGCAATTGCTTATAGCATAGTTCAGGGTTTAAGAAATAAAGAAGTTAAAAATCTAATGAAGGTACCCGAAGCACCTAAATCTGTAAATTAGATGTTGTTCTTTTAGATAATTGAGTTAGATAGATGTCTGATAGGTTGATATTGTGAGTTGTTCAAAAAAATTCACCATTTAATAAGGAGGAATTTTGATGGAAAAAGGGTTTGTTATGGCGTTGGATGCAGGTACTACAGGAGTCCGTACAATTATATTCAATAAAAATAGTGAAATTGTTGGGGTAAGCGCAAAGGAATTTAAACAGATATATCCTAATCCAGGCTGGATTGAGCATGATCCAATGGAAATTTTGAAATGTCAACTCGAAACTATTCAAGGTGCAATTGATAATAGCGGAGTTTCAATTAACGAAATTGTCTCGATCGGTATTACAAACCAGAGAGAAACTACCGTGATATGGGAAAAACAAACTGGAAAGCCTGTTTATAATGCGATTGTTTGGTCATCACGTCAATCAGCGTCCTATATAGAAAAATGGACGGAAAAGGGACTAAATGATGTTATTCGTCAAAAAACGGGCCTAATTAATGATCCATATTTTTCTGCATCAAAAATAGCTTGGATTTTGGACAATGTTCCAAATGCAAGAGATCGTGCTAATAAAGGTGACCTATTGTTTGGCACGATTGATACATGGCTGATTTGGAATTTAACGAAGGGAAATTCCCATACTACCGATTATTCAAATGCTGCCAGAACCATGCTATTTAATATTTTGACATTAGAATGGGATATGGAATTATGTCATGAATTTACTATTCCGATGAATCTGTTGCCGGAAGTAAAACATTCTAATGGTGATTTTGGAGTTACTGACAGCTCCATCTTAGGTGCAAGTATACCTATTCGTGGGAATGCAGGCGATCAGCAAGCGGCATTATTCGGTCAGGCTTGTTTTAAACCGGGGATGGCCAAAAAGACATTTGGTACTGCTGGAGTATTTGTCATGAATACCGGGCAAACTCCCTATTATTTAGATGGTCTAACTACAACCATTGCATGGGGTTTGGATAATAAAATAACATATGCATTGGAAGGCGTCGTATTTTCGTGCGGTTCTACTATTCAGTGGCTACGTGATGGAGCGAAAATGATTCATGGTTCAAGCGACAGTGAATGGTATGCTGATCAGATTGAAGATACAGGAGGCGTGTATCTAGTACCAGCATTTTCAGGACTCTCTGCCCCTGATTGGGATATGTATGCCAGAGGAATCATTGTAGGAATTACTGCGGGAACCACTCATCAGCACTTAATCCGTGCAGGTATTGAGGCAATGGCCTTCCAAACAAAGGATATACTGAATTGTGTTTTAGAGAATAAGGAAGTAGCGATACCCGAGCTTAGAATTGATGGGGGAGCTGTGAAGAATAATCTCTTGTGTCAATTCCAGGCCGATATACTAGGAATCCCTGTTGTACGTCCTACAGTTACCGAAATGACTGCATTAGGAGCTGCATATTTAGCTGGACTAGGAGTTGGATATTGGAAGGATACAGATGAAATCGAGAAAAATTGGAAGATTGAAAAGGTTTTCAAGCCTTCGATGTCGAAAGAAAAACAAAGAAAGCATTATCAAGGCTGGAAAGCCGCTGTTAATTTAACCAAAGGATGGACGAAGAAGTTAGAGGTAGAAGAGGAGGAGACAGCAGTAAACGCAGTTGGATTATAGAGTTCAATTTAGGAGGCTAATAGATGAAGGAAAAGACACTTCGTTCATTAAGGGAATGCTGTATTGTAAAATCTATAAGGGATTTAGATGACTTGCCACTTGCCTTGAATACTCCAAACGAATTTATTTTTCTACAAACCGGGAATTTATCAACCATAGTAGATGTAACGACTGAAGCCAAAAAACATGGAAAGTATGTAATCCTTCATTTTGACTTGATAGATGGGATCAGCAAAGATGTTCATGGATTACAATGGTTGGTTGAGAATGCCAAGATGGATGCAATTTCAACGACTAGGACATCCTTAATCCGTAATATTAAATCTTTTGGAATATTAGCAGCACAACAAATGTTTCTGCTTGATAATCACTCGATTACCACTGGTTTAAATCTTGTAGAAAAGTGTAAACCAGATTTTATGGTCGTTATGCCAGGATTGATGCCAACAGTGGTTGAAAAGATTACGTCAAATCTAAAATGTCCTTTAATCGTAGGGGGACTTATTAATGAATGCTCACAGGCGATAAGTGTTCTTGATGCAGGGGCTACAGCTGTAGCAACAAGTGAGAAGAAGTTATGGGAATATGATTTTAAACAGCAATATGCGTATTAACTCCAACTTTTATCCATAAAAATAAATAGATATAAATTGCGTGTCAGAGACGAAGAGAGACCGCAACAAATCGTGGATTAAGCTATTTAATCTCACCATTTGTTGCAGTCTTTTCTATTTTATAAGGAGTGAACGATATGGGTCATCCATTTTCAGCATTTTATAGGGAAGAAATTTTACAAGAGATATGTAATCAGAAATTTGACCTCATTGTAATAGGTGGTGGAATTACAGGATGTGGAATTGCATTAGACGCGGCAACTCGTGGTCTTAGAACAGTTGTATTTGAAATGCAGGACTTTGCTTCGGGCACTTCTAGTAGGTCTTCGAAGCTGATTCATGGAGGATTACGATATTTAAAACAATTTGAAGTGAAAATGGTATCCGAGGTAGGGAAAGAACGTAAAATTGTCTATGAAAACGGACCACATGTTACGATTCCCGAAAGAATGATTCTGCCGATATATAAGGGCGCTACTTATGGGAAATTTATGACTTCAATAGGGTTGCGGCTCTATGATTATCTTGCAGGAGTAGTTGGAAGTGAAAGGAAGAAAATGCTAAACGAAAAAGAGACTTTAGAAAGAGAACCACTTCTGAAGGATAAGGGATTAGTCGGGGCTGGTGATTATGTTGAATATAGAACGGACGATGCGAGGCTAACTATGGAAGTTATCAAACAAGCAACCCATTACGGAGCTACAGCCTTAAATTATACCAAAGTAGACAGTTTCATTTATGAGAATGGGAAAATAGTGGGTGTTCAAATCATCAATCAAATTAGTGGAAAGAAATATAAAGTTTTTGGAGATGTGGTTGTGAATGCATGCGGACCTTGGGTTGACCTTTTACGAGAAAAAGATCAATCCAAAAAAGGAAAAAAAATACAACATACAAAAGGGGTTCATCTTGTTATTGACCATAAACATTTCCCTTTAAAGCAATCTATTTATTTTGACACTCCTGATGGAAGGATGCTATTAGCAATTCCAAGGGATGGCAAAACCTATATTGGCACGACAGATACAAAATATGAAGCAGCTTTAGAGAACCCTAAAATGACAAAAGAGGATATTGAATATATCTTAAATGCAATGAACGAAATGTTCCCAAGCATTAATTTAGTAAACGAGCATATTGAGTCGAGCTGGGTAGGAATCCGTCCATTAATCTATGAAGAGGCAAAAGGGATGTCTGAAATTTCCAGGAAAGATGAAATTTGGCATTCCGATTCTGGTTTAATTACTATTGCGGGGGGGAAATTAACCGGATATCGTAAAATGGCCGAATTGGCAGTCAATGACGTGATATTTAAATTAAAAGAGATCAATCCGAACGCTTCTTATCAAGCTTGCATAACAAAAAAACTTCCTATTTCGGGCGGTGTTGTAGGTGGGTCAAAAGGTTTTTCTGAATTTAAGATTGAAATGATAAAGAAAGGAATAGAACTAGGACTTGCTGAAAAACAGGCAGCTATGCTTGTGAATCGGTATGGATCCAATATTGATAAGCTATTTAGCAAAATGGAGGACCATGCTGATCATTCAAGCGGATATAAATTTCCAATCTTTTTAAAAGCAATGCTTCAATATGGCATAGAAGAGGAGATGGTTGTGAAACCGACAGACTTTTTTATTAGGCGCACCGGTTATTTGTTGTTTGATATTGAGTTTGTTAGGAAATATAAGGATGCCGTAATCGCTTACATGGGAGATGTATTTAATTGGAGTTCTCAAACTAAACAAGGTTACGAAGATGATTTAAATGAACTGATTCATGATTCCGTATATCCAAATATTGCTATGAAACAAAATATAGATTTAAAAATAGAAGCATGGGATGAACAATTAAAAATCAATTGACAATCTGATGGTTGAAGTATATTATTAGATTATACTATTAATACTGAAAATTCTAAATATTATTAAGAGTCGGTCAGAGACTAAGAGAGACCAATCTTAATGCACTTAAACTCATAGCTAGTTATGTGTTTAATTTGTATTAAGGTTGGTCTTTTCGTATTCAGAAAGAGAGAGGAGATTTTTTAAATGAAACACACAGGTCATGCAGTAGCAAAAATGTTAAAGGATTTTGGAGTAGAATTTATTTTTGGAATGCCAGGTTTACAAAATTACTCATTATACGATGGAATTCAAGCTCTTGGACCCGAGCTTCGTCATATTCTTGTAAGAGATGAACGAAGTGCGGGTTTTGCAGCAGATGCATATGCACGACTTACTGGTAAAGTAGGAGTTTGTGATGCATTTGCGGGGCCTGGATCGACCAAGTTTTTAGATGCATTGGGTGAAGCTTTGAATAATAGTATTCCTCTTGTCGCCATTGTTGGGGATGCCCCAAGGGATTTAGAAGCTTTAAAAGAATTAGGGGTCGTCTCTCAGGGGATTGATCAAGCAGGTTATCTAAAACCAGTCACCAAAGCGGTTTACACTGTTCCAACACAAGTTGCTCTTCCACATTTAATAAGATCTGCTTTCCGTACAGCTACATCCAATCGCCCTGGACCTGTTGCTATTATTATCCCACAAGATATCATTGATTCTCCTTGGGAGGGAGGGGATGAGGCATTGGCGGTAGATTCTAACTATCAGTCCGTGCCACCTCATCGAATACGACCTGCTGGGAAAGAGTTGGAGGAGGCTGTTGAGTTAATTACAGCGAGCGAGAAGCCAGTTATTATTGCGGGGGGAGGAGTTATGTTATCAAAAGCCGAAGTTGCCCTTGCTGAGTTCGCCCATAAAATAAATGCCTCCGTAGTAACAAGTTTAACGGGAAAAGGAGCCTTTTCCGATGAAGATCCTTTAAGTGCAGGCGTACTTTGTCCGTTAGGTCCTGCTTCAGCAGAAGATATTACTCGTAGTGCAGACTGTGTCATTATGGTTGGAACAAAATGTTCTCAAAATACAACATTAAATTGGTCCATTCCAAGTAAAGAGCAAGTTACGATTCATATCGATATTGATTCATGTCAGCTAGGAAGGACCTTCCGTCCTACAAAAAGCCTTCAAGGAGATGCAACTGCAACGCTTGAAGCATTAACTGAATTTCTTCCAACTCAACCCGAAAGAAATGCGTGGTTAAAACAAATTAAGGAAATTATAGAAAAGGAAAAAGAAACGAAACAGAATGTATTATCTACTGAAGAGGGTGTGATTAAACCTCAAGCTGTTATGACAGAATTGGCCAAATTAATTCAGCCTAAAGATATCGTCATATCTGATGCCTCTTTTTCAGCAGGATGGATTTCCACGTATCTTCCATGTAAAGAACCAGGTAGGAAATTTCTATTTGCCCGAGGACTTGGTAGTATGGGATATGCACTTCCAGCTTCGATTGGAGCATCATGCATAAGGGAACCTGGTTCTCGGATAATCACGGTAAATGGGGATGCAAGTTTTTGTTTTGGTATTAGTGAATTAGCAACTTTAAGTCATCTTAACTTAAAGGCAACACATATAATTTTAAATAATGGTTCTTTAGGTTGGGTAAAATATATTCAAAAAATGCATTATGGAAGCCGTTTTATGTCATCTGATGTTCCGAATATTGACTTTGCTACTGTTGCTAAGGGATTTGGTTGTATTGGAATAACAGTAAATAATCTAGAGGATTTGCCTCAAGCACTTGAGAGAGCGCTGGATTCTGATGTTCCAGCGGTATTAGATATTCAATGCGCTCTATGGGAGACCCCGATTCGTAGCTATGAAAATAAGGTGAAGAATGAAAACTTCAAGGATGAACCACCTGGTGCGAAGTATACAATGAAACCTTGGTTTAAAAGTCCAAATAAATATCTTAAATATACGAATAATTAAGGTTCGTGTTAAAGGGAAATATTAGGATAATTCATTATTCATAAGGAATCATTTAAAGCCCTCGGACTATGTGAACGAGGGCTTTTTTGCCTATTTAGTAGTTAATGATACTCCCAGTGCTAATGCTGTATAAGAGTTTAAATCCTGGTTTTTATATCGTTCTAAATCCTATATATAATATTTAAATGGAAATAAGCGAGACAGCTGCAGTCAATATTTACAAATTTTTTTGCTTCTAAATTAAGGTGACGGGTAAACAAGTATCTTTACATGTATATCGTTTTCTAATGTTTAACTGAAGTAGCGACTAGTGATCGACACATGTAGAGTGTTTATGAGTTGACTTTAGAAGTGTAACCCAATAATTTTCACTGATAATTAATAGAGATTTCGGTTTAAAAGTGAGTTTTTTAAAATAACAATAGCGATTTTCGGTTTTGAAACAATAATATACCGGGTTGTTCCAAAACGAATCGGGGTTTTTTATAATTCACTAGAAAATTAATAGAATTTTAATAGTTATAAGTTATACTATCTAAATTCTAAAACCAATACATAGGAAAGAAGTTCTATATAATTAAACGTACCAATACTTACGTTTTGCCACATTTATTTCGCACAAGTAGAATGTGTTGCAGAGTTAACCTTAGTAGAAATAAAAACAATCTCATTAAATTTTAGAAATTCTAAGCTCGAATGCGATTTTCGTATTCGAGTTTTTATATTTTAAGAAATTAAGCCTTACAAATAAGCAAACATGATTTTAATTATTATAAATATATTCCAAAAAAAAGGGTAAGTAGATATGTAATGCTTTGATAATTAGTTTTTGAAAATCTACAGTTACTATTCTAGAAGAGTGACTGATGGAATCACACTGGCAAGGAGAACAAATACTAAATGAACAAGCGATATGAGGTTGTTTCAGTGGTCCTAATAGTTGATTTACAAGAATATCAGAGAGAATGAATCTGAAAAATGAACTGTAAAACATAGTTAGAAAGTAACTTGAAGAATCATATAAATTCTTCACTAAGCTAATTCTTAATAACTGATTAGTAATATATTTAAGATTATTTGTGTATTTTGATAGATTACTAAAGCAAAAAAATTTCCATTCATCTATAAATTCATAGAAAGACGATTACCAATATTTAAGCATTCTGTAAGAGCTGATGTTATAGTATGAATGATAGAAGAGAAAGGAAGGTGATCACAGTGGTGAAAACTGCGTCTCTATTCAACGTGGAAGAAATACGGCCTTTTTTTGAGCTAAGTAAAGCATCAATTCGTCGTTCACGTCAACCCTTCACAATTTTAATCTTAAAACTACATGTAGAAATCGATGCTTCGTCTCGCACAGCATTAGTTCAATTTTTGGCAAAGCAGATTCGGCTAACCGATATTCTATTTCATATTGATGAGCAAAATGCTTTAGGACTGTTGCTGACAGAAAGTGGGGCAAGTGAAGCATCTGCTTTACTAAATAGACTTGAGGAACGAAAGCCTATTCCTGATACACCAGTGACTTCCTGTATTATAGAAATTCGAAATGAATCGGTGGAACTTCATCAAGTCTTAAAACTTGGGATAGGGGCTATTCAGGAAGAAGGACTTCATCGAATTCATGATTTTGAAGAACAGAAAACAGAGGAAATAAAAGTCAGTATTGTTGAGGAGAACTCCATGTTTCGGAGAGTGTTGGCAACAACAATTGAATCCATTCATGTCAAGGGTATCGAGTTGAAGGTTCAATTATTCGAAGATGGACAGGCTTTTTTGGAATCCGATTGGCTCAAATCCGCCCATACTCATATCGTCATCATGAATGATGTCTTACCTAGACGAAACGGTATAGATATTTTGAATACAATCCGGCAAATGCCTAATCAGCAGAAATTTTTTGTCTTTATGATGACCAATAATAAATCGGAAGAAGAGATGATTCTATCATTTGACAGAGGAGCGGATGGTATTTTTATAAAACCATTTAACATTCGGTTATTTGAAGCCCAAATCAAGCGAACTTGCAAGAGGTTATGGCGATGATTAATACAATCTGGTTGATGCTATGGTTAATAGCTATAAATATTTGTTGTTTTATCTTGCTGGGCTTGCATCTTTTAAGGAAACACTACCAAGAATCAAAGTTTAACAATCGCAAGGAACTTTATAAGGAAAGGACCGAGTCATCCTGGCGTGACTACTTTCTAAATGATGGTCCACTACCAGTGTCTTCAATACCTTTACGAAAAGAAGAAATTGAAGGGTATGAAGAGCTATCCTATATATACGTATACAGTGTGACCAGTGAATCAACTTCTCAAAAGCTTCACCTCATAGCGAAAAAGTATTTAGGAAACCACTATGAAAAATTACTTAATAGTAAAAGGAAGGGTCCTAGATTAAAGGCACTTGCGAGAATTGAGGATTACGGAAATATCGAGATTCTCAAAGAAGGTAATGGGGCTGACAAGAAAACAAAAACAAAAGAAGAACTTCTTTTACTGCTTTCAATATACTCCAAATATGATGAAACAACTTTCAGGGAGCTTTTCTTAAAATATGAGTCGAGTATAACTGAATATGAATGCAGAAAAATGTTTAATCATTTATCCAAGCATGCTTTAACATCCTTGATCTCTCAATTTCCAGGCCTTGAATCGCATAGCAGATATGCCCTGATTGATACTTTATCGATAAAAAGGGAGTTTGAATATATCCCTTTCCTTAAAGGCCTGGTAAACGACAATGATCGTGAAGTGCGTATACGCGGTGCAAAAGCACTGTATACAATGGGTATTGGTGATGAGGAAGTTTGTTTTAAACTTGCTGATTCACAAAGCTGGGAAGAAAAGTTTATGGCTGCCAAGCTAGCACAATATACCAATTTTAATAGAGTCAAAGATATACTCTTTCAATTGCTGGAGGACAGAGAGTGGAAGGTAAGGGAACAGGCTGCAAGAACAATTGCCCGACATAGAGATGCTGGGTTCTGGGTCGAAAAATATATCGAATCCTCATCTGATCAATATGCAGTTGGAATTTTGCGAGAAATAATGGAAAGAGAAGGTAGTGGATCATGGACTGGATAATAGATGCTCTTATGCAGTTTTTTGGTAAATTCATTATTATATATGTCTTTTTTGCTATTCTTGTTTATGGCGCAATGCTATTCCTGGCCGTCGGGCACATAAGAAAGCAATACTCAATAAAAAAAATGAGAATCGAAGAAGAATATATGGATTCGTTCCAGACAAAACCGGTCTCCATTTTAGTTCCGGCTTTTAATGAAGAATTAGGAATTATTAATAGTGTCCATTCCCTTTTATCCCTTCAATACCCGGATAAGGAGATTATTGTGATTAATGACGGTTCTACCGATGATACGGAAGGGCAGCTAATTCGCTATTTTCAAATGAAACAGGTCGAAAAAATATTTAAAGAAAGTATATCGACCAAACCCATAAAAAGCATCTATCAATCAACAATACATCCATCTTTATGGCTCATCAACAAAGAAAACGGTGGGAAGGCAGATTCTTTAAACGCAGGAATAAATGTGACAAGATACCCTTACTTTTGTTCCATAGACGGGGATTCGCTTTTGGAGCCCTCAGCTCTTCAGCGAGTGATGAGACCGATTGTTCAATCGGATGGGAAAGTAATAGCCGCCGGAGGAAATATACGAATCGCCAATGGCTTACATATTTCGATGGGCTCTATTGTAAAAATGTCGGTCTCGGATCGTCCGCTTGTTGTGATGCAAATTGTTGAATACTTGCGTGCATTTCTGATGGGAAGAATTGCTTTCAGCCGTTTAAATATCATGCTGATTATTTCCGGTGCATTTAGTGTGTTTTCGAAAGAATGGGCTATTAAAGTTGGCGGATACTCGGTGAATACAATTGGTGAAGATATGGAAATAGTGGTCAAGCTTCACCGGAAAATAAGGGAAGAAAAAGCAAACAAGCGAATTGAATTTGTTCCGGAACCGGTTTGTTGGACAGAAGTTCCACAGTCAATCGAAGTATTAAGAAGCCAGAGAAGAAGATGGCATCAAGGGCTGATTGAAAGTTTGTGGAAGCACCGTTCCATGACGCTTAATCCGAAATACGGTGCAATCGGCATGATATCCTTTCCTTATTTTTGGCTAATTGAATGCCTCGGTCCGGTTATCGAACTGGGTGGGCTGATCTATATTGGATTTTCGTTGCTATTTAGTGAAGTGCACACGGACTTTGCAATTCTAGCTTTACTTTTATTTATCTTCTATGGTGCAATTTTATCAGTAATGACTCTCCTGCTGGAGGCGTGGAGCATGAAACGATATCCTCCGGTGCGTGACATGATGCGTATTGCTGCTTTATCTATGACTGAACTTTTCTGGTACCGTCCAATGACACTATTTTGGAGATGTGAAGGTATCTATCGCTTTATGAGACGCAAAAGCGAATGGGGACGCATGAAACGAATTGGCATCTCAGATAAGGAGTCGAGCTAGCAATGAAAAAAATTTATATTGGAATAAGTGTATTCCTGTTTCTTCTAGTAGGACCCGTTCTTATTTGGTTTCTTGATAATGGTAATGAGTTATCCGTGGCAATTATTGATAAAACAGTCCCGCAAAATGATTATCGGGAACACTCGGGGATTACCTGGCTGTTAAATCATGAAAAAATCAAAAAAGATGATTCTGACTATGAGTTTAACAAAGATTACTATGGTTACAATCCAGTAAAAGATCAACCAGTTGGCTCTTTACCGGACAATTACAACGACTACGATGTAATTTATTTAGCTGATACGTACGGCGTTTACGAAGATGATTTATTGAATGAGAATGAAGTCCAGGGCACAAGATCGGAAAAAATCTATGGCGGTTTGGAACAAGAAGAATGGAACGCCATAGCCCAACGTCTATCCTCGGATGAAAAGAGTCTTCTGATTGCTGAATATAATACTTTTGCATCACCTACTTATAGCGAAGTAAGGGAATCTGTCACCAATTATTTAGGCCTAAATTGGGATGGATGGATAGGAAGATACTTCTCCGACCTTAGCTTATCAAGCATTGAACTTCCTCAGTGGGTGAAAGAGGAATACGGTGAAAACTGGTCGTATAAGGGGGCAGGTTTTTTGCTTGTAAATGATTTGACTTCCCAAGTAGAAGTACTCGAACTAAACAAGCATGTGAAAGACGAAGGGATCCAGCTAGCTTTTACAGAACAGGGACAGCAAAAATTTGATTTGATGGATAGTCCAGAGTATAGCTATTGGTTTGATATTGTGACTCCGACAAATGGGGCGGTGGCATTGGCTAACTATAAATGGTCTTTGACGAACGAAGGGCAAGAGAAGCTAAAGAATCTGGGTATACCAGAACAATTTGCTGCAGTAGTTGAACAATCTCACGACCAATCAAAGAGCTACTATTTTGCAGGAGATTACAATGATGTAAACAATTTACCGCCTTTCTACCAGGTAAAAAGCTTGCCGACGGTGTATAAATTCCTTAAACAGAATGATGAAACAGCATTTTATTGGTCCGTATACTTTCCAATGATGAAGAAACTCCTGGATGGCTATGAAGCGATGGATTCAGCTGCGCCAACAAAGGGGCAAGAGCAAGGACTGCAATATACCTCAAGGATCAAAGAAAATAAAATAGAGGTAAAAATTGAAGGAAAGTGGCAGCCGATTACCATTAAAGGGATTAACCTTGGAATGGGTAAACCAGGTGCTTTTCCAGGTGAAGCTGCGATTACTGAAGACGAATACTATCGTTGGTTCGAATCCATAGCCGATATGAATGCAAACATGATTCGTGTTTATACCATTCATCCTCCTGGATTCTATAATGCGTTGAAACGGTTTAATGAATCCAGTGATCAAAAGTTGTATATCTTGCATGGAACATGGATCAATGAGGAAGGACTTGAAGAAACCCTGGATGCTTATGATGAAGAGACACTAAAAGATTTCCAGCACGAGATCCAATCAGTTGTGGATATTATACATGGAAATGCAACCTTGGAGGAAAGGGCTGGACACGCGTCCGGAGTTTATAATGCAGATGTATCCGAGTATATTGCAGGCTGGATTATTGGTATTGAGTGGTATCCTCATATGGTTCAGGGAACAAACGAAAAACATCAAGGAATAAGTGATTATAACGGAGAATTTGTTTATACAAAAGACGCCCCACCATTCGAGCATTGGATGGCCGAGCAGATGGATTATATGTTGAATTATGAATTCAATCGTTATGGCTGGATCAGACCAATCAGCTTTACCAATTGGGTAACAACGGATTTACTTGAACATCCGTCCGAGCCGGATAGAGATGAGGACCTGGTCAGTATTAATCCGAACGTCATTTACCTAAAGGGAGAAGCAGAAAAAACGGGGCAGTTTGCTTCCTATCACGCATACCCATATTATCCGGACTTCTTGAATTACGATCAAAAATTATTAAATTATGTGGACCATAGAGGCAATAAAAACAGTTACGCTGGTTATTTGTCTGCCCTGCACGAAGCACACCGCCTACCAGTTCTAATAGCGGAATTTGGAATTCCTTCTTCACGAGGGCTAACTCATGAAAATCCTTATGGCTGGAATCAAGGGTTTATGAGTGAAAATGACCAAGGTGAGGCGCTGAAAAGCTTGTTTGAGGATATTTTAGCGGAAAATTTGATGGGAGGCTTAATCTTTACATGGCAAGATGAATGGTTCAAGCGAACGTGGAATACGTTGGACTATGATAACCCGGACCGCCGTCCATATTGGTCGAACGCCCAGACTAATGAACAGCAATTTGGTTTACTAAGTTTTGACCGATTCAAGATTAAAGTGGACGGAGATGCAAACGATTGGGATTCAGAACCGCTATATGAAGAAGATACAGCTCTTTCAGTAGATTTTGATGAGAAATATCTCTATCTAAAAATAGAAGGCGAAGGAATAAAAGAGAATACACCCCATATCCTTTTTGATGTAATGGCTGATCAAGGAAATACTAAAATTGAGAAATGGGGAAATCTTGCGCTTAATAACGGTGTTGATTTCATGGCAACGGTTAGCCGGAATGAAGCAGATTCCCGAATTTTGATAGATCCTTATTATGATCTATTTACTTTTATGTATGGACAGCAGGGTCTAAACATGTTGAAACCGGCGCCGCCGCTTCCAACCAAAAACAGTGGGAAGTTTCGTCAAATTAACTATGTGCTTAGCAGTGAGCTTGAAATTCCAAATACAGGAGAGCTTATCCCTCTTAGCACATATGAGGCAGGGAAACTTCGAGAAGGAAATGGTAATCCTGAGTCAGAAAAGTATGATTCACTTGCAGATTATATGTGGGCGGAGGATCTACTGGAGTTGCGCATCCCATGGCTCCTTTTACAAGCTAGAGATCCAAGTCAAAGGGAATTTATCGGTGATTTGCAAAATGATGGCATGTCAGCGTCTGTAAAAGTTCGGAATATTTCTATAGGTGTTGTATTTGAAAATGATGGGGAAATCACAGGAAGCATACCAGGTATGAGTGATAGACAATTGTCTCTTCTTCCTTATAGCTGGGACACATGGAATGAGCCAGAATACAGTGAACGACTGAAAGAATCCTACTATATCATGCAGGAAGCATTCGAAAAAGTGAAATAATGGTGTTAGTGTTGTATATTAACCATGTTTTAAACCTTGCTTAATTGTATACGATAGAAAAAGCCTGTTACTTATTGTAAAGATTACCATAAGTAATAGGCTTTCGTTTTTTGCATCTATTATTAGATTGCGTGCTGGTCTTGCTTTTGGATGGACTGCTTGGCTTGTGGTCGATGATGGAACAAATAATATAAGACAACCGACATAAAGGTAATTATGCCTGCGATAGCATACATCGTGCTGTAATTTATGAAGGAAGCGATGAGTCCCATAAAGTAGGAACCTACGCCATAGCCCAAATCAAAAAACAATAGGAAAGTGGCCGTTGCAATTCCTCTTCTGTGAATCGGGGAAAGCTTAACAGTCAGTGCTTGGAAACATGAAAATAAAGCTCCGTATCCAATTCCCATAAGCAATGCGGAAAACAAAACCATCTTACCGGAATGTGATTGGCTTAAAGTGAGTAAACCGACGCCAAACAGTAAAATAGAAGGATAATATAAATAATGTTCTTTATATTTATCAAATGCTTTACCGACGATTGGACGAAACACGACAATCATCAAGGCAAACACAACAAAAAATAGACTTGCCACTTGAGTTTGATTGATTTCGGCAGTAAAAGAGGCCAAAAATCCAGATAACGAGCTATAAGAAAAAGCAAGTAAAAATGCCAGTAATGCAATTGGTAGAGCTTTTAGTTCAATAAAATCACTGAAATGCATTTTCTTTTTAGTTGGCTTTGTAGTTCGAACGATTTCAGCAGTATTCTGTTTTTGTTGCGATGCTTTTAATGCAATGGCAAACAGGAGGGAGAGTATTGAAATAATACATGCAGATAACAGTAATACAGTGATGTTTTTATCTTGCCATAAAAAAAGCCCAAATGCGGGTCCAATAACCATTGCAAGGCTCATAAACATACTGAAATATCCAACGCCCTCGCCTTGTCTCGAAATAGGGATAAGTGAGGATGCAATCGTGTTTGTTGCTGTTGAAGCAAGTGCATAGCCCATGCCGTGAATGAAGCGGATAACCAAGAATAGTACGATTCCCATTGCCCCAAAGTAACTGATAGATGCGATCAGGAAAATGCCTAGACCCACCAAAGCCATCTTCTTATTTCCGAAGCGATCAACCCATTGTCCGGAGAAAGGCCTTATAAGTACGATTCCCAGAGAATAGATGGTAATGGCCAATCCCATCTGTTGGGCATTCCCGTTTAATATGTCTTTTACATATAAGGGGAAGGCTGTTGCAAGGATATAAAAGTTTAGGGATACAAAAAAATTGCTTAAACACACAAAAATAAAATCTTTAGTCCATATTTTCTCTCTCATTTTACTTCTTCTCTTCTTTCCTTTAAAAAATCCTGTCCATTGTAGAACCTTATTGATTATATAGTTAAATAACTTTAATGTATAATTACAATTATTAATATTAATATTAGTTAAAATAATATATGGGAGATAACTATGAATTTTGAACAACTGGAATACTTAAAAGAAATTGTTGAAACAAAATCCATGTCAATTGCCGCCAAAAATCTGCATGTCACTCAATCAGCGATCAGCCAATCGATTTCTTTATTGGAAAAAGAATTTGGAGTTTTGTTATTTAAAAGATCCCGAAACGGTACGATTCCTACAAATGAAGGCAAAGTGATCATCGCAAAGGTCCTTGAAGTATTAAAAAAAACTGATGAACTAAAAGAGGAAATACAATCTTTAACATCTTCCTATAATGGAGAGCTGAAAATTGCTACAGTACCTAGTATATTTATGACTTATTTACCGAAAGCACTATCGAAATTTAATAAGGATTTTCCACAAATAAAAGTAACGATCATTGAAATGGATAATAGAGATGTGATAGAGGAGGTGCATCAAGATAGAGCGGACTTGGGATTAATTGCTCTTTTTAGTTCAGTCGAGCAAAAATTAGCTGAACATATTGCCTTTCATTCATTGCATTCCAATGGCACATTCAATGTGATTGTCCCCAAAGATTCTGCATTAGCTTTTAGTAAAGAACTTGAATTAAAGGAGATTAAAGAATACCCATTTGTTATCTATGGGAAAAACTTCTACAAGAGTTTAATGGAAGATTTCGAAAAAAAATACGGACCTTTAAATGTGATTTTTAAATCAACGAACTCGGAGGTAATCAAGAAGGCTGTATCGGAAGGGGTGGGCATTAGTTTGTTTTCAAGTTTGATGTTAATAGATGATCCCTACTTGGAAGGTGGTCGGATTGTCTCTATTCCCCTCACTGGATATCCACTTAATTTCAACCTATCTTTCGGCGGCATTTACTCAAAAATTCGCAGCCAATCGAGATTAATAAGAAAGTTCCTGGAATATTTCGAGGTTTAACTACCCTAAATCAATCGAAAACTATATCAAAACCTTCAAAGGAGTTTTATAATTTTATATCGAAAAGCGGAAGGGAAAATCGTGAATATAAAAGATAAGCTAGATCCTTAAGAAGGAATCTAGCTTATCTTTATCTGCTAATAACTTCGAATCGGACATAAGTCGCCAATTTTTCTTGATGTTTCTTTCAATAACGGCAAGAAATTATTTCGAAGTTCCTCTGTTGAAACACGGCCGGCATGTACGGAACAATTGATGGCAGCAACAACCTTGCCTTGTTGATTAATTATGGGAACAGCTATAGAACGTAATCCATTTTCAAACTGTTGATCAACCCCGGCCCATCCCTTTTCTTGTACATCCTTCAAGATAGTGATTAACTCTTCTTTACTCTCTACCGTATTTTCCGTAAACTTCACTAAATTCAAATCCTTTAGAATCTCTCGTAATTCTCCCTCTGGTAAATGGGCAAGGAGAACTTGTCCCATGGAAGTTGCAAATGCCGGTAATTGGGAACCAATATCCAGATTAATGGACATAATACGTTTTTTTGAAACCCGGGCAACGTAAATGATTTTATCACCATCGAGAATGGAAATAGAACTTGATTCACCAGTTGTATTCGCAAAGTTTTGCATGAAAGGGATGGCAAATTGCCATGAAGAAGATTGTGCCGATAAATATGCATTACTCAAAGTAACAATCTTTGGGGTTAATGCGTATTTTCCATGGTTTGCAAAAACAAAGCCCAAATATTCTAAAGTGAGCAAAATTCTTCTTGCGGTAGGCCTGCTTAATCCAGTTATTGAGGCAACTTCGGAAACGCTTAAAAGTTGGTTTTCGGTTGTAAAGGATTGCAATACTTGTAATCCTCTATCTAGTGATTGTACATAGTCCTTACTATTTTTGAAATTATCAAAAAATTCAATTGACAATTTGAACACCTCTTAGTTAATATAAAATTGTACATATAACGTACTGATGTACGAATAGTGTACATCAGCTATTCGTATTTAGCAATGAAAACATTACTTTATGATTTTTGAATATCTAGAATTGAATGCGCTCTCATTCCAAAAGTTAGTTTGAGCTAAGTGATTCATTGAAAGTATAGTGCGAGTTAGGGGAGCTGAAAAATGGTGGATAAAATAAAATCGTCGATGAGTGAAGCGTTGGAACCAATTAAAGACGGTGACACAATATTAGTAGGAGGATTTGGGCTAATTGGTGCGCCACTTACATTGATTGAAGAACTCACAAAAAAAGACGTAAAAAATTTAACGATTGTAAGCAATAATTTAGGAGAATCAGGGAAAGGGCTAGGGATTCTTCTGAACCAAAATAAAATTAAAAAAGCAATAGGTTCCTATTTTACGAGTAATCGTGATGTGGGAGAAAAATATCAAAATGGTGAGTTGGAACTACAGCTTCTGCCGCAAGGTACATTAGCTGAAGCTATACGGGCAGGCGGTGCAGGTATTGGCGGTTTTTATACAAAAACGGCTGTGGGAACAGACTTGGCAATCGGAAAAGAACAGCGTGAAATAGATGGCGAAGTGTATGTATTGGAAAAACCTATAAAAGGAAATGTAGCGTTAATTCGTGCTCATAAAGCAGATCGATTAGGAAATCTGGTCTATTATAAAACAGCCCGAAATTTTAATGCATTAATGGCAACAGCAGCAGACTATGTTGTAGTGGAAGTAGATGAAATTGTTGACGGCGGAGGGCTGGATCCGGAGGAAATCGCAACTTCCCATCTATTCGTGGATGCAATTGTAAAAGCAGAAATGATTTTGACAAAAGAGGGGGTTGTTGCACGGTGATAACAAATGCCAAGAATGGAATTCAGCATATGATCGCTAGGAGAGTAGCCTCTGCCATTCCTTCTTTAAGTATTGTAAATTTAGGGATCGGAATTCCAACACTTGTAGCTCAATATATAGATGATCCCAAGATATACTTTCATACGGAGAACGGCTTGTTGGGAGTAACGGATGTAGGAGAAGAAGATATAGATCCTAATCTTGTAAATGCCGGCAAAATTCCGGTAGGTCAAGCGATTGGGGCATCTTTTTTTAACAGTGCTGATTCTTTTGCCATGATTCGTGGAGGCCATGTTGATGTAGCGATATTAGGTGCCCTGCAAGTAGACGCAACAGGAGTTATTGCTAATTGGGCGGTTCCTGGTAAGAACATCATAGGCGTTGGCGGAGCGATGGATCTATTAGTTGGGGCTAAGAAAGTAATTGTAACCATGACACATACCGCAAAGGACGGGTCAAGTAAATTAGTAGAAAAGTGTACGTATCCAATTACATCTACTAGACAAGTCGATATGATAGTAACTGAACTTGCTGTTTTCGAAGTAATCGAGGGTAAGCTTCACTTAGTCGAACTTATGCCTGGAGCAACGTTAGAAGAAGTAAGGAAGAATACCGAAGCTCACTTTATAGAATCACTATAGGTGAATAGGGTAGGAAGGTAATTAGATCACTAGAGGTTATTTTTAGTAGACTTACCAACTCTACATCCCCATCAACTTGTAATGCTTACCTCAGATTACCGTTCAAAACGTTTTGGGTTTGACATAGAAGCAGACGAAGAAAAAATAAAATTTTATTCCCGCCAATAATTGGCCTAAAGGAGTGATTGTGTTGAAGAACGTAGTAATTGTTGATGGCGTACGTTTAGCAATTGGAAAATTAGGAGGTTCACTAATTGATGAACCTGCAGATTATCTGGCAGCTACTGTTCTGGATGCATTAGTAGAACGGACAGGAATTGATAAAAATGCAGTGGATGAAATCATTTTAGGTCAAGCCAAACAAACTGCAGATATATCAAATATTGGACGAGTAGCATCGATACGTGCAGGTTTCCCGTTACATATACCTGGTTATACGGTGCATCGACAATGCGGCTCGGGTTTGCAGGCCGTTAATAATGCTGTCCAACAAATCCAATGTGGTTATGCTGAAATCATTATTGCGGGTGGTGCTGAATCTATGAGCACAGCACCCTATTATGTAAATGGTACTCGTTTCGGCACTAAAGCTGGAAATGTGGAACTTAAAGACCCAAATACAGCAAGTCAAGCAGGTTCGCAGCCCTATGAAGAATACGGTAATCTATCAATGGGCTATACAGCCGAAAATATAGCAGAAAAATACAATATTCCACGTGAAAAACAAGATGCCTTTGCCCTATCTTCTCAGGAAAAAGCAGAAGCAGCCATTAAAAGTGGAAAATTTAAAGAAGAAATCGTACCTTACACAATCAAAACACGTAAAAGCGAAATTGTATTTGACACGGACGAACATCCTCGTACGACTACTTTGGGGGCATTAGGGAAATTAAAGCCTGTTTTTAAAACCGGTGGAACTGTTACAGCCGGAAATTCCAGTGGTCGAAATGATGGGGCAGCAGCACTTCTGGTCATGAGTGAAGAAAAGGCGGATGAGTTAGGGGTGACACCAATGGTTCGTGTGATTGCACAGGCTGCTGTTGGATGTGATCCGCTATACATGGGGATGGGGCCGGTCCATGCAACACAAAAAGCATTAAAACAAGTGAATCTATCTATTGATGATATTGATGTAGTTGAATTAAATGAAGCATTTGCAGCACAATCCATTGCATGTATCGAAAAACTCGGCATTGACGAAGCGAAAGTAAATCCAAATGGAGGAGCCATCGCATTGGGCCACCCCATCGGAGCAACAGGTGCCATCCTCGCAACAAAGTTAATACATGAGCTAGTCCGTTCCAACAAACGTTTTGGGTTAATCACTCTCTGCATTGCTGGTGGATTAGGCATCGCAACAATTGTGGAAAATGTACAATATAATCTTTAAGATGAAATCTCGGGTACGATTAATGTATTCGAGTTTTTTATTGTATTAGAAACTTTTTCTGACAATATTCCTCTTTACAGGTAAACCGCCACGCATATAACTAAGCAAGCACATCCGCCAATAACAAATAAATGCCAGATCGCATGATTATAAGGAAGCTTTCGCCAAGCATAAAAGACTGCTCCAAAAGTAAATAGTAATCCACCTGAGAGTAATACTGTAAATCCATCAAATTGCAAAAATTCATAGAGTGGTTTAATGGCGAAAATGATTAGCCATCCCATGGCAATATAAAGAATTAATGAGAATGTCTCAAATTTATGAATGAATAAACATTTAAAAACAACGCCAAATACAGCAATTGTCCAGATAATGCTGAGCAAAACAATTCCAAGTGCCCCATCAATCGCAATTAGCAAAAAAGGTGTATAGCTTCCGGCAATCAGAATGTAAATTGATGAGTGATCTAATATAGAAAAAAATCGTTTATATTTTTCCGGCATACTATGCAATAAAGTTGACATGAGGAATAAAAGGACAAGCGATCCTCCAAATACCGAATAGGAGACAATTTGGATGGCACTGCCTTTTTGAACCGCCAGCAAGATTAAAATCACGCAAGTGGGTATACTTATAAATAGGCCAATTCCATGAGTAATGGCATTCCATAATTCTTCTTTCCAATTTTTATAGTCAAAAGCTTCGTTAGTATTCATTCATCTCACTCCTTATGGGTACACTTTACTTGAATAATAAATGAGTGAATACTATCATTTGTCATATTATAATTTTTGTAATTGTGAACAATTAATACACAATCTATATTTTTGATGAAATCGATTACATTTATCATTATTCCAATATGCATATTTGTATTATAATACTTCTAATATATTAAAGGATGTGTCATTTTGGGACGAATTCATATTGTTACAGATTCAACTTGCGATTTAACAAAAGAAGAACTAATGGAACATGACATTAAAGTCGTACCTTTAACAATTCAAATCGATGGAAAAACATATACGGATGGGCTGGATGTAGAGCCTGTATCATTTTTGGAGTTAATGAGAAACTCAAAGGAATTGCCTAAAAGCTCTCAGCCAGCACCAGGTAAATTCAAAGAACTTTATGATGAACTTGGAAAAGATGGCGATCAAGTAATATCGATTCACATGACGGGTTCAATGAGTGGAACTGTGGAGTCTGCTAGACAAGCAGCACAATTGAGCGATTCGGATGTAACCGTATTTGATTCTCGCTATATTGCAATCGGACTTGCTATACAACTTCGCGAGGCCATCAAGCTGCGTGATGCTGGTGCGACAGTAGAACAAATCATTGCACGCTTGGATGAAGTCAGAAAAAACACTAGATTATTTGTCGTGGTTGATAAATTAGATAACCTTATTAAAGGTGGGCGTATTGGGAAAGGGAAAGGTATGATTGGTTCCTTATTAAATATTAAGCCAATTGCCACACTTGATGACGGATCTTATACACCAGTTGCAAAGGCTAGAAGTCATAAACAAGTTATTAGTTATTTATTTAAACAATTCAATGAAGATGTAGAAGGAAAGACAGTTAAGGCTGTCGGGATTTCTCACGCAGACGGATTAGAAACACTGGGTAAACCGCTTATCGAGCTAATCCAATCTACTGGATTCAAGGATGTCGAAGTTAAATTTACTTCACCAATTATTAGTACACATACAGGACCTGGTGCAATTGGGTTTATCTATTTCGCTGAATAATAATAAGAAATCCTGCTATCATTCGCTCATATACTATGAGTAGAATGATAGCTTTTTTAATTTCTAAATAGTTTTCACATACAAAACTGTACAATTGCTCAAATTAAATATATTACATCGAAACAAACAAAGACGTCGCTGATTTATTTTACGAAAAAATGTTTATGAAAGGAGTAATCATCCTGAAGAAAATAACTATTCTCATCATATACTGTTGCACTTTACTTCTGGGTTGTATGAACGTAATGAAAGAAGCTGAACAAGAAGCAGTAGCATCAAAGGCTGAAATTACAAAGACTGAAGAAAAATATAATGAAGAAGCAAAACATCCAGCAGAAGATACAAAAGAGGAAACAATAGCAACTGCAGCATTGCAGGAAAGTGTAGAAGAGGAATTATCTGATGAGGTTGAATTGGAAAATCCCTCCAACATAAACGCAGACCCATCAAAATTATATTATTTGGCTCTGGGAGACTCACTAACAAAAGGTGTAGGGGATGAAGAACAAAAAAGTGGATATACTAAAAGATTAGTGGAGAAGATTGAACAATGGTCAGATGTAAAGGAAGTAATACTGGACAATAGAGGGAAACGTGGACGAAGAAGTGATCAATTACTAAGGCTTATTCAGAAAGGCCACTACGACAATGAAATTAAAAATGCTGAACTTATTACCATAACAATCGGTGGTAATGATATTATGAAAGTAGTTAAAAAAGATTTGTTTGAGTTGAAAAAAAAATACTTCGAAGATGAATTAATCACTTTTGAAGAGCGTTACAACCTGATTTTAGAAGAAATACGTTTAAAAAATCCAGAGGTCCCAATAGTCGTGATTGGGCTCTATAACCCTTTCTCAATCATCACGGATGAAATCACCGAATTTGAATCAATCATAACGGAATGGAATAAAACAATTCACACTACTTCCAAAACCTATAACAACACATGCTTTGTGGACATTCAAGATTTGTTTGATGAAAATGCTAATTTGGTTTATCATACAGATTTCTTCCATCCAAACGGATATGGATATACAATTATGACTGAACGTATTCTATCCATGATAAAATCCTGTCAGATTGAAGATATTTCCAAGGGTTAATCTTATCCGATCAAAAAGTTCCAATAAGATTAACCTTTTCCTTTGTGCATGATTTCATCTGGCAGAAAAGGGTACATAGTTTCAATGGGAAAAGTGACTTAGAGGAGTGAGTAGGGAGAATGAATAAATGGAAAGTCGCCTTTTTTATTTTGACGGGTGCTATCATATTATTTTTTACAGTATTAATTTATTGGGCGACTTCCCCAACCGAAGATGTTCAAATTGACAACGAAAGTGTGGCTGTAAATCCGACTGATAGTGTATTGCTTGTTGAGGCCACTGCCGATGATATCGAAAAAATTGCAATGGGCTATTTACAAAAAGAACTCGCGAATAGCCCGGTCCCGATTGATATTGATGTTGACCAGTCAATTGAATTAAAGAGTGAACTAACAGTTTTTGGTTTTACTGTACCGTTCGCAATGCAATTTGATCCGCTTGTGACAAAAGACGGGAATATTCAATTAAAGCAAAATTCCGTTAATGTTGGTAATATAAATTTAGAACCGTTTACGGTTTTGAAACTAATGAACGATGCCGTTGCTTTCCCCGAGTGGATTGTTGTCCGACCAAATGATGAAGAAATCTTTGTCGATTTGTCAGACCTAGAAGTAATGAGTGGGGCTCGAGTGAAAGCAAAGGAAATCGACTTGGAAAATAACCGTGTATTATTGGAGGTTATTGTACCAAATGAATAGGGGGTTTACGATTGAGCAAAGAAATTGCAACATTTGCCGGAGGTTGTTTTTGGTGTATGGTAAAGCCTTTTGATGAGCAACCAGGGATAGAAAAAGTTATTTCAGGCTATACAGGTGGTCATGTTGAAAATCCTACTTATCAGCAGGTGTGTTCTGAAACAACCGGACATTTAGAGGCAGTACAAATTACTTTTGATCCAACTCTTTATCCATATGAGAAATTGGTGGAGACATATTGGACCTTAATTGATCCGACAGATGCTGGCGGTCAATTTTATGACCGTGGTGAATCTTATACAACCGCAATTTTCTATCATAATGAGGAACAGAAAGAAACTGCAGAGCAGTCAAAGGCTCGACTCGAGGAGTCAGGTAAATTTAACAAACCGATTGCCGTAAAAATTTTGCCTGCCAAAACCTTCTATCCGGCAGAGGATTACCATCAACAATACTACAAGAAAAATCCAATGCATTATGAACGCTATCAAATAGGTTCAGGACGAGCTGCATTTATTCAACAACATTGGGGGAATCGACATGAATAAAGATGAGAAATTGAAGCAACTAACCGAAATGCAATACTATGTAACACAACAACAAGGAACAGAGCCGCCATACCAAAACGAATTTGATCAGCATTTTGAGGAAGGCATCTACGTGGATATCGTTTCTGGAAAACCTCTATTTAGTTCGAAAGATAAATTCGACGCCGGCTGCGGATGGCCAAGCTTTGCCAAACCCGTTGAGGCAAATGAAGTAACAGAGCATTTTGATACTTCCCATGGCATGAGAAGAGTGGAAGTTCGAAGTAAAACGGCCGATTCACATTTAGGACATGTTTTCCCGGACGGCCCACATGAATTGGGTGGTTTGCGTTATTGCATTAATTCGGCAGCACTTCGCTTTGTACCAAAAGATAGATTAGAAGAAGAGGGCTACGGAGAGTATTTACAGTTATTTAGGTAAGTAGAGGGAAAGGTGGAGAAGAACTCCACCTTTTTTTTTATGTTGCCCCAATTTTGTGCTTTATTGAATTGTATTTTCAAAAGATTTTCGACCTGTATCAATCTTTTGAACATGAATGTTAATATTTCTAATTGAATCTTCTGTTAATACCACTTTTCCATCCTTCTCAAGCTTCTTATACACATTTACATGCTTTCGGTAGAGAATCTCTGTTAGTCCATAAATATCAACCTCTTTTTCCAGTCCTTTTTGGTAAGTATCTTTAATTTCTTTTTTTATTTGTTTAACAATCCCTTTTGCAATTTCTTTTGTCGTCAGGTCTCCGGTAAAACTTCCTAATGACGCTGTTAAAGAAATATTGATGTCAAATTGTACACTGTTTCCATTTACAATTGGTTCTATTTTTGATTTGAGATTTTTTACTGTAGTGGAGAAGTTTTTATTATTTTCTGATGTAGATGTAACTCGAGCTGAGATTGTTTTGTTAATTAGCCATTTTAGCCCTTCTGCATCATGGTCCTTTACAAACCCTTTAAAATCTTTATTAGACAACATACCAACACCTGCTGTCTCAACGCTTTTACTTGGATTTTTTTGGTTCTTCCAATCATCCTTAAGTCGAACGTAGGGAAGATTTACTGCGTAAGGAGGGTCATTTAACGAGATGATAAGTTCTCGAATAGTAACTGGGTCGATAAAGGATTGTTGTTTAAATGAATTTAATGGATCTGCCAATCTAGATAATGTGATTGAACGTCTTAACAAGGGTACGGTTGTAAGAAACTCCGATAAAGGCTCGTCTGTGGAATAGATCCACGTTTGATATCTTGTATCGATAAATCGTGTAAGTTCATTGATAACAGGAGTAGCCCTATTCTCTTTTAAACTATTTTCGCTAAATATCAAAAATGTAAAGTGCCCCCAATATAATTCTTCATCGATTGCTTTATAAAGATTTGAGAAAGCTTCACTGACTGTTTTCCCTTTGAAAGAGTTTACCTCAGTCTGAATGACATCTTGATTTACTTGTTCGGATTTCGCTACATTTGAAAAGCTGATTATTTGAACATAGAACTCGTATAAGCCTTCTTTATAATCGACGGCGGCTCCATGTATATAGTACATTCTTTCGTTTTCATTTAAATCCCAACAACCAGATAAAAAAAAGGAGAAGCAGAGCAATAATATTAACCTGATTTTTTTCATTTATTATCCTCATTGTGGTTTCTTGTGTCATCCTGGGGATCAAGCATATTAGGACGTTCCGAATATTTTGGTACTGCTTGTCTAAAAAGTGCTTTTTTAATACTCTGCCAACTTAAGTCAGCTGTAATATCCAAATAAGGAGTTCCAAAAATACGGATATTAGCGATATATAGAAGGAGTATATAAATACAAATAAAGAAGCCGAATAAGCCGAATAGGGATGTTACCAATATAAAAGTGATTCTTAGGATACTAACCATAGTTACAAGAGATTGGTTAACAATCGAATAGGAAGAAATTGTTGATAGTGCAATAACGACAACCATAGCAGGACTGGTAATACCCGCACGTATAGCCGCATCCCCAATAATTAAACCACCTACAACACCTACTGTTGTACCGATTTTTGTAGGCATTCTTAAGCCGGCTTCACGGAACAATTCAAAAATAACTATTAAGATTAACATTTCCAGGACAGCAGGAAAAGGCAGGCCTCTATTTGCAATTACAACTGTTGCAAGTAATTGAAGAGGTAACTGATCTTGATGGAAAAGTGTTAAGGCCAACCAAAAAGCAGGTAGCGCAATACCAAGTAAAACGCCGAGTAACCGCAACATTCTTTCGAAAGAACTAAAAATAATTGTGTTTTCGTTATCTTCGGACGTTTTCAGCAAATAGAAAAAATTTATAGGTGTTATTACTGCGTAGGGGGTACCATCAACGATAATTATAAAACGGCCCCTGATTAACGATTGAATTGCAAAATCAGGCCTTCCAGTTGAGTTGGTGGAGGGCATGACCCAGTTTTTTTTATTAACAAACTCCATTAAAGATTCTGCACCAATAATAATATCTGTATCAATTTTCTTAAATTGCTTCTTTAACTCCTTTAAAATATCCTTATTTGCAATATCATCCATATACATAATTGCTACTTCAGTTTTTGATCGTTTTCCTACGTTAAATTTCTCAACACAAAGGGAATTTGTAGGTAAACGTTTTCGAATAAGCGCAATATTAGTAGATAAATCTTCAATAAAGTTGTCTCGAGGACCTTTCACCAATACTTCCATATTTGTTTCTTCAGGTGTCCGATTAGGTTTTCGTGAGATGTTGCATGAATAAAGCATTTTAGATTCATTAAAAAAAATTAAAATATTGCCGCTGTATACCTTAGAAATAATTTCATCTTGATCCGTAATCCTTTGTATATCTGGAATAGGCAATCGCTCAATCATTTGATTATTTACTTGAGTGGAATTTTTATCCTTAAATAGGTCCTCAATATTGGGCAGTACGATCGTATAAAGCATTTGTTGGTCAACCATTGAATCACATTTAATGCAAAATACAGTGGATTGGTTAAACGTGAACTCATTGAAAATAACATCTGCCGATTTATTAAAAAGTTTCTTTAGCGTAGATATATCCAATTCTTGTTGTCCACTTAAGTTCATCTAACTTTCACTACTTTCTTTTTTTTGATTTTTCTGTGGACGCTGCTCCAATTTATTTTTTTTTCTGCTAGAAATCAAAGCCAAGATTCCTAGTAGTAGTGAAAATGATAGAAAGAACAAAAAGGTAATAATCAACATTTCGTTGCCGTTTAAATGCAAAAAAAGACTATTATCTAAACTAGCTATAATTAAACATATCAATAGAAATGGGAAAAACATGAAATTCCATATTTTCTTCCTTTGTCCAGTCCAATTCAATATATCGCTGGCGATAAATAACAGTAAACTAACGCGAATAAATGTACCAGTAAGCCATTGATAGATCGATAGGAAGTCCATATGCTCTATAAAACGGCCAATCGTTACTAATGCCCATTCTTCATAGGCAGGGTATCTTTGCCTTGCTGCCTCTTCTGGGCCAAATTCTACTATCGCCCCTAAAAGTGGGCCGAGTGTAAGCCCGGTCAATATGAACAGCATAATTGCCAGATGAGTCCATTTTAGCTTGCTTTTAAAATGGTGTTGAATAAATAAGAGTAAAAATAATTCTATAAATCCTGAAGCGGGGTATACTATTCCTTTAAATACAGGACTCATCCCATGTTCCAGGAAAGGTTGTATCAGGCTATAATCTTTGACTTGTATATTTGCAATTGCTACGTAGAATCCGAAAATTACGACGAATAATAATACAAATGTATTAACAATCACTATGGTCAGCATATTTGTTGAGATCAACAAGAAACAAAGAATTACATAAACGATTAAAAGGGCTAATTCTGGAGTCTTGGGAAGGAAAGTAGAATTAATCCAGAGTAATGTTTCACGCATAGAAAAAGCTGCAATAATAAATATAAACACTACAACACTGTACAAAAATATGGAGCTTGCTCCTTTACCTACTCTTTGAGTAAGCCATTCTTTTATCGGTTTTTGCTCCGTCTTATTATGGATAAAGAGAACTAAAAATAACCACGGAAACATAATTACAGCTGCAAGAATAACAGACATCCAGCCATCTCTTTTTACATGGTCCAATAATGGCGGCAGGATTGTCACATGATTTTTCAAGCCAATGAAAGTCATTACTAAAAATATGACATGTAAAATGCCGATTTTACCGATTTTATGCATGATTTTACCTCTAACATTTTCTTAAAAGTATTGACATGCATTTAAAGAAATATAAGAACGGATGAATATACGATATCCAAATAAAAAACTCGTGAGGATTCATGCGTTTCCTCACGAGTTTTCATTAAATCTTAAATTCATTTACAATCGTACGTAATTCATCGGCTTGTTTTGCTAATTCAGCAGCAGAAGCAGTAATTTCTTGCATTGAAGCAGATCCTTGTGCCGCAGCAGAGGCAGATTTTTCTGTATTCATCGCTGTATTTTCCGCAATATTATTTACTTCAACAAATGAAACAGCAACTTCACTGCTGGTATTCAAAGTAATCGAGATATTATCGGCCATCGAAGTAATTATTTTATTTGTTGTTGCTGTGTGATTTAAAATATCTTGTAAAACCCTGTTTGTTTCATTGGCCACTTCTACTCCGCGGATAACTGTGTTTACACCCTGGTGATTCTGGGTAATGATCGACTCAACTTCGTGGTGTATTGATGATATGATTTCCTTAACTTCGTTTGCTGCATTTTGAGATTGGTCTGCAAGTTTTCTAACTTCATTAGCCACAACAGCAAATCCCTTGCCATGTTCACCAGCTCGTGCCGCTTCAATTGCTGCATTTAGCGACAGCAAATTCGTTTGTTCGGCAATTGCCGTAATCGTGCTGATTATGGAGGTGATATCTTTGGATTTTCTACCTAAAGCTTCTACCGTAGTAGAGGTATTTGCCATAATTTCTTCTATTGATAGCATCACTTCCGAGGAGTGTTTAACGGATTGGCTCCCTAATTCTGCCGCATCCTTCATCTCTTCTGCTGAATGTTTTACTCTGGTAGCCTCGGTTTCCAGGTCACGCATCAATCCTTCAAGGCTCTGCATTTTCAGGATGGAAGCATGTGTACGAGATTGTGTATCATCACTATCTGCCGCAATTTCCTGTGAATTGTTGGCAATATCAATAATTGTTTTTGAATTTTCCTCGGCAAGAGCCATCAACTCTTGGGAGCTTGCAGAGACGTTTTCTGCTAGATTTGAAACTTTTTTCACAAGATTTGAAATGGAGTCGATCAAAAAGTTTGTAGAGCTCGCAATATGAGCAAATTCATCCTTTGTTTTAATGTTCACCCTTCGAGTCAAATCTCCACCCGCTTTAGCAATTTCCAGAATGGAGCGATTGATTTTATATGTATTTTGGCGAATACTCTTAAACAAAAGGTAACCAAAAGAAACAGTCAAAATTGCAGCTAAAGCCGTCAGTACAATGGAAGTGGTGCGAGTAAATTTTGTAAATGTTTGCAACTCGTCAATCTTGTCCATGTTTTTGGTTTCCAATAATGCAATTAATTGTTCTGTATACTCATTAATATAGGACTTAAGGCTGTCGGCATCATTAAGAGCCATTACTTTTTGGGCACTCTCAAAACCATGATCCCGTCTTGCTTCTATAACTCTCGAAGAATAATTGTTATAGACAACATAGTATTGATCAATTAGTGCAAGCATTTCTTTCTCTTCCGGGCGGTTTTCAAAAGTAGAATGAAATTCCTTCATTCGTTCATCAATCGATTCTTTCATGGTTTGATAATTTCCCAAAATATCATCCTGTGCATGGATAATATAGGCTAGTTCAAAGTTTGATAACTGAGAAATATCACTTGCGAGCTTATTAATTTGAACTTGTTCTTCAAGGTTCTCTTCAGCAAAATTAGATAAACTATCTTGGAGATTTGAAATATTAATATAGGACAAAGTTTGCATTCCTATGATTATAGCAAGTAAAATGCTGAATAGAAGCACAACTCGACCACGTATTAAGTGGTAGAACCTAGTTTTTCCTTTTTCCACTAAAATCACCAGCTTTTCTAATTATTAGTATTTATAAAATTTTACATTATATTCAGAAAATTTACTATATAAAAAAGAAAAAAGTCCTAATATGAAAAATATAATTTAGGCTGAAAGTAAGGAGTGTTGGAATGATTGAGAGTTTTTATCGATTTATTCTTTCCTATAGAGGAGGGGATTTAAAAGATCCGAAGTCCCGTTTTGCAGAGGGTGCCTTTATGGATCATAGTTTTCCTAAAGGGAGTACTTCATTTGAGGAGTTATCCAGCTATATAGAAACATTGGCAGATGAGCATATGACAACGCAGGTATTCGATGAATTATGGGAATTATATCAAATGAAATACCGATAGTGAATTGTGGTATATAAAATAACCAAGATTGCAAGATATGTATTAAAAGGTAAATCATTGCACAAAGCTAAAAAAGCAAGTATATTTTAAGATGAGATAATTTTGGAAAGAGGGATTGCTAATGAGTATCCATATTAATGCAAAACAAGGTGACATCGCCGAAACAATTTTATTGCCTGGAGATCCATTACGTGCAAAATATATTGCGGAAACGTTTTTAGAAGATGTAACATGCTACAACGAAGTACGTAATATGTTCGGATATACTGGTACATATAAAGGAAAACGTGTCTCAGTTCAAGGTACAGGTATGGGTGTACCATCCATTTCAATTTATGCCACGGAGTTAATGCAGGATTACGGGGTACAGAAATTAATCAGAGTAGGTACTTGTGGAGCAATCCAGAAAGATGTGAAAGTTCGTGACGTCATCATTGCACAATCTGCTTCAACTGACTCTAAAATGAACGAGATTATTTTTAACGGAATTGATTTTGCCCCAACAGCTGATTTTGAACTTCTGCTTAAGGCGTATAATGCTGGTGTAGAAGCTGGCTTAAACTTAAAGGTAGGAAATATCTTTACTGCCGATATGTTCTATTCAGAAGAGAACCAGAATGAAAAATTAGCTCGTTACGGTGTATTGGCTGTCGAAATGGAATCGGCTGCCCTTTATACACTAGCTGCTAAATTTGGACGTAAAGCCCTTTCTGTATTAACGGTATCAGACCACATTATTACTGGAGAGGCTACATCTTCGGAAGAACGACAAACTACATTCAATGATATGATTGTCGTAGCATTAGAGGCTGCAATTCAAGAGTAATATTTATCAAGTGCTTTGCATAATTCTTTTGGTAAGGCTGTCTATTAAATGACAGTCTTTCTTTACGTATAATGGGCAGAGATGTTAAACTTTATCAAGCAAGTTTGCCTTCGATCATCGGGGGAATTAAATTAAAGCAGATTCTTTTACGTTTGTGTAAAAATGAGAGTGGTGAATAGGATGGATGATCAAAACCCACAAGGATTTGAGAATACCGAACAAAATGAACAGCAAGAAGAACAAATAAAGCCAGCAAGAAAATTTATACGCATTAAGCCTTTTACTTTCATTATGCTGATCTTCTTAACAATTTTGCTGACAGCTGGCCTAACAATACTTGCTCTGACTTTTGGCGAGAAAAAAGTTGTTGAAGTTTCAGTTCCTGTAGAAAGAGAAGAGTTTTCGGAACTATACGATGCCTATGATGAACTTAAAAGTAAGTACTATGTCGATATTGATGAAGAAGAGGTTATTAATGGTGCAATAAACGGAATGTTTGACGCCTTGGAAGACCCCTATTCAGATTATATGGATGTGGGACAAGCTGAACAATTCAATTCAGATCTATCATCAAGTTTCCAAGGAATTGGTGCCGAAATTCAAGAACGTAATGGAAATATTGTCGTAGTGTCGCCTATCAAGAACTCACCTGCCGAAAAAGCGGGGATTCTACCAGAAGATATGATCATGACGGTAGATGGCGAAAGCATCCAAGGGATGAGTGCTTCCGAAGCGGTGCTATTGATCCGCGGTGAAAAGGGGACTCCTGTTAAGTTAACAATCCAACGTGGAGAATCTGAAGAGTTAATTGAAATGACCATTATTAGGGATGATATTCCAATCGAAACGGTATACGGTGAAATGGGAGAAGATAAAGTAGCCCATCTCCAAATTACATCTTTTAGTGAACAAACCTATGATGAATTGGAAAAATTCCTGGAAGAGTTTGATGCGGATGGGATGAAGAGCATAATTCTAGATGTTCGCCAAAATCCAGGAGGCTTTTTAACTTCTGCGATCGACATAGCAAATCTATTCCTTGATGAAGGAAAACCGATTGTACAATTGCAAGGCCGGGAAGGTGAGGCTGAGATGATGCTGGCTGAAGGCGGCAAGAAGTATCATCAACCGGTTGTGGTGTTAATTGACAATGGTAGTGCCTCTGCCTCTGAAATCTTGGCAGGTGCCTTGAGTGAATCGGCAGGCGCCAAGCTCGTTGGTTTAACTTCATTTGGTAAAGGAACAGTGCAAACTGTAAGCTATTTGCAAGATGGTGCAAACCTAAAATACACAACAGGTAAATGGCTGACACCAAATGGCAATTGGATTAATGAAAAGGGCATTAAACCCGACGAAGTGGTCGAGTATCCAGAATATGCTACTGCCTCTTATATTAATCCAGAGACAGAATTCGCTATTGGTAATGTTTCTCCCTCAGTTCGTTCGGCTGAGCAAATTTTAAGTGCACTCGGTTATGAAGTTGGCAAGATCGACGAAACATTCGACCAAGCAACGCAAGAGGCAGTTAAATCATTCCAAACAGACGAACAGTTGGAGGCAAATGGAGTACTTGCTAATGAAACTACTTTTGCATTAATGGATGCAATTAGAGAGAAAATCAAAAACGAGGATCCACATATTTTGAAAGCAAAAGATATATTAGAAGCTGAGAACGAATAGTTGTAATAAATAAGATTTATGAAAGAAGGGCTGCTTTTGTTCAAATTATGAGCAATGGGCAGCACTTTTTTTATCTATGGAAAGACGATTACTATAATTAAAGAAAAAAGGGAAGTGTTCAAATGAAAGATGTCTATTTATTCAGCGGTTTTTTAGGCAGCGGAAAAACGTCCATGCTGACACATGTCTTAAAGCAGTTGAAAGAAAAGGGCCTAAAGCCAGCTGTTATCATGAATGAACTAGGGAAGCTGCCATTTGACTCACAAGCTGTAGATGAAGAAATTCCTTTAAAAGAAATGCTTGAGGGGTGTATTTGTTGTTCAGGGGCAGAAAAAACAGAAGCACAAATACAATCGCTGCTGGCAGACAGCGAATTTGATGTACTGATTATCGAAACAACAGGCGCCGCACATCCCGTAGAAGCGTTGGATGCGGTTTATTCCCCATTATTTGCAGAAAGCCTGAATATAAAGGGGATTGTAACAGTTGCTGATAGTAAACTGTGGCTTGAACGCGCCAAACTAACCCCACAAGTCAGAAGTCTCTTTATCGAACAAATCCGGCACGCACATCTGTTATTGGCAAATAAAATGGACTTGCTTTCAGAAGCGGAGCAGGCAAAAGTAGTATTTGAAATCCAAGGTGTAAACCCTAATGCTTTTATATTACAAACGACCAATGGAAGGGTACCCTTAAATTTGCTGGAAAACTTGCAGGCAACAGCTCAAACTCCAAAAGAAGGGATTCAATCAGCAAAAATCGGAACACATTTGCACCTAAGCTCCCGTTTAATTGAACTTAAACAAAGCTTTTCGCAGGAAGAATTTGAACAATGGGTTCGTTCGCTCCCATCTACTGTCTATCGAATAAAAGGCTATGTTCCTATTGAAGGTATACGAACTCCGATGCTATTCCAGTATGCATATGGATTAGTTCAATGGATTCCTGAATATATCAGCATGCCACCCAAAATTGTCATGATCGGTGAAAATATTCAGCAAATCGAAGTGATCGGTGATAAATAAATGTAATGTGCCTGTCATATAAGTTAAGTTTTTGACTTGTATAGTAATCTCGAAAATCTGTCAATAGCTTTTCAGTTGTAAGTATTGTATCTACAGGAAATGCATTCCTGGTTATTTGTCGGTAACCTGCTATTTAACTACGTTTGAAGTTTGCGTTGGAAGCATGACCAAGTAATGGCTCCTTTTTTTCAATTATTCTAGTATATGATTGATTGCGAGAGGAGGAATACAAAATGAAAAAATGGTTTATTACATTTTGTGCACTAGGTTTAATCTCAACGCAAGCGCAGGCAGCAGACGCTGCATCCAATCAGGAGGAAGCTCAAGGCAACTTCGTAAAATATGAAGTGAAAGTTGTTAATCAGAATCAATACGAGAATCTATTGGCAGACTTCAAGAATAACTTTACTTATACAAATATTCATAGTTTAAAAGATATATCAAATAAACTGCAAGTCTCGAAAGTACAATTAGAAAAACTAATTACGAAACAATTAAATGAAACGAATAATAAGAATTCAGTAGAGACTGCAGCACCGTCAAAAGATGAAGCTGCCATTGATAAGGTGGAAAGTCCAGAAGCGGCAGCTCCTGCACCTGAAACGAGTAAGAAACAAGAACAAGCTTCAGTGCCGCAAGTTCCTGTAACAGAGCAACCTGCACAATCGGTAGCTCCAACAACACCTTCGGCTCCATCTAAAGAGAAGGTAGAAACAACTAAACCTGCCGCTCCCACAGCAGAAGAGGGTTCTGTTTCAGCTTTTGAAACTAAAGTGGTTGAACTAACTAATGCAGAACGTGCCAAACATGGTCTAGCACCTCTAAAAAGCTATGGGCCGCTAATGAAAGTTGCTCATGCCAAATCACAAGATATGTCGACAAATAATTATTTCTCACATACAAGCCCTACTTATGGAAGCCCATTTGATCAAATAAAAGCAGCTGGTATTACGTACCGTGCTGCAGGTGAAAACATCGCACAGGGTCAAAGAACTCCTGAAGAAGTGGTACAAGCATGGATGAATTCGGAAGGTCACCGTGCCAACATCCTAAACGGCAGCTTTACTCATATTGGAGTAGGGTATGTTGAAGATGGCAACTATTGGACACAACAATTTATCCAAATGTAACCAAAAATTTTACCCGAACCGAGCTAAGAGTTACTCTTGCTCGGTTTTTTTATCCAAGTTTCTTCAGCATACACTATTATCTGGATTTTTATTTCCCTGCAGGGATGGTTCGTATTATGAAATATGATACAATATTGACTAAAATAGAAGGATAACTGATAAATAAATCAGTCATTTTTCATTATATTCTTTTGTAATCATATAAATTTAAGTGAAATACAATTTAGCTGTATTTGGATAGGAGATTCTTTTGTGAAACAAAAAACAATTATTTTAACGGGTGGCGGAACTGCAGGACATGTTTCATTAAACCAGGCCATTATTCCATCATTATTAAAGGAAGGGTATAAAGTGCACTATATTGGTTCGAATGACGGGATTGAAAAAGAATTAATAACTCAAAGCTTCCCAGAACTACCTTATCACAGTATCGCGAGCGGTAAATTACGCCGCTATTTTTCAATGAAGAACTTTACTGATCCTTTTAAAGTGTTGGCAGGAGTTGGCCAGGCGTTTTCAGTCATACGGAAAGTAAAACCGACCATGATTTTTTCAAAGGGCGGCTTCGTCTCGGTACCGGTCGTAGTAGCGGCCAAATTAGCCAAAATTCCAGTAGTCATACACGAATCGGATGTAAGCCCGGGTCTTGCCAACAAAATTGCATTGCCATTTTCTTCGCATGTGTTCACTATATTCCAGGATACATTAAAGTATTTACCGAGCGAGCAAGCCACTTGTACAGGTTCAATTGTCCGGGAACAATTGTTTGAAGGGAACGCAATAAGAGGGAAAAAGCTTTGTGGTTTTACCGATGACAAGAAAGTTCTCCTCGTAATGGGTGGCAGTTTAGGGTCCGTTGTCCTAAATGACTCATTAAGAAGTAATTTACCGGAACTTCTAGCAGCTTATAATGTAATCCATCTGTGCGGAAAAGGGAATGTAGATACTAGTTTGGAGAGTTTGAAAGGGTATAAGCAATTCGATTACGTAACAAGTGAGCTGCCGGATTTGCTGTATGCAGCTGATTTGGTTGTGTCGCGTGCAGGCTCAAACTCAATTTTTGAATTTTTGGCTCTGAAGAAACCGATGCTTCTTGTCCCGCTTTCGGCAACCAAGAGTCGCGGCGATCAGATCTTGAATGCCAATATCTTTGAACGTCAAGGCTTTGCTCACGTACTTGAAGAAGAAATGCTCTCAAAAAGTACTTTTATGAAGGCAATCAATACTCTTTCGAAAAAAAGCGGCGAGTATGTGGATGCGATGAAAAAAGCCGAAAGTCCCAAAACACCGGCTGAAATGGTTAGCTTGATTCTTCAATACGAGAAATAACTTTAAGGCCGAGATGTTTCTTTTACAGTAGGATAGAGTATGTTTTGCTGAATATACCGTTAATTTTGTTAAATACACAAAAAAGCTGTCCAGAAATCGTTTCTGGGCAGCTTTATATATAATGATGAAAATTTATTTTACATTGCTTGTTCTTCTTCGTTTGATTGATCGTTTGCAGAAACGATGTAGAATAAGTCTCTTGGTATTTTAAATAGGTCGAATTTGGTTTCACCAGCATTAATCTCTTCGTATAGTGCTGGATTGGTTTCTGTAGCATCAATTACATAAGGTAATTTTAGCGCTGCACGTTTTGATTTTTCATTTTCTTTTCGAATACGTAAAAATACTGTATGAATGTCCTTTTCAAAGAAGAGTTCTTTAAGAAAATCGTATTTTGCTGCTTGATTATAACCTTTGCCCTGAAACGGCACACCTATCCATGTTCCAAGGAAGCCCGCTCCATCTTGAATATCATATAAAGTGATAGTTCCAATTGGTTGACCCCAGTCATCGGTTATCGTTCTTGAGATAGTCTTTCCTAATTGTTCTTCTTCTAATAGTTGTTTCGTTATAAATAGATACTCTTCTGGTGAGTTTGTTTTATGACGAACATAAGGGAAAACTGTTGGGTGGATCATTAATTGGTATAACTCATTTGTTTCTGAAAGGTCTCTACACTTTAACAAATGAAACGCCTCCTTTTTTAGGATAGTTGCAAATCTAAAAATTACATTGTTACAAGGGCAACATTTGAAATAATATACCTAAAGGAACTGGACGTCAAACAATATTTTCGAAGAATTTTAGTTTCCCGAAAATACAACTAAAAAAACTATATTAATAAATATTTTCTGTTAATATCATATTATAGATTTTCGACTTTATACAATGATTTTAATCTAAAATTACATTTTTTTCTCTTTAAAAATTGTGAACAAATTATAAATTTTTTATTAGATTTATTAAGTTGATTCAAGAATCATTTACAATTATGATAGAAGTAAAGATAAGTAGGGAGCGAATGATAAGTGGAAAGAACATTTTTAAAAGTTCATGGTTCTGGCAATACATTTTACTTATATAATACCGACAATGAAAATGAGTTCAATTGGGTAGAGTTAACGAAGTGGCTTTGTCAAAAAGATAATCATAAAGGTGCAGACGGTCTACTACTTGTTTTACCTTCGGAATCGGCAGATGCAAAAATGCGCGTAATCAACGCAGATGGTTCGGAAGCTTCAATGTGTGGTAATGGTCTCCGGTGTGTGGCAAGGTTCGTGTGTGAAAATATAGGAAAAGATGAAGCTATCATTGAAACAATGAAAGCAGATCTGTTTGTAAAAAAAGAAACACCATTATTTGAGGATATCCCGACATATGCAGTTGAAATTTCTCCTGTATTATTTTCTCTAAGTAGTTTGCCAATGGTGTACGGTGAGCAAACAGAAATTCGTCACCAAGTGATACCGGAATTCTCAAGTACAATTCCTTACACAGCTGTTTCGGTGCCTAACCCGCATTTGATTGGAATCGTGGAACAGGAGGATATTGAAAATAGAACGCATCAGCAAAATTTAGCTCAATTTTTAAACAGTGAAAATGAATATTGTTTGGATGGCGTAAACGTAAGTTATGTGTATCCAATGAAAAATGACACCATTTTTGTCCGTACTTTTGAACGCGGCGTTGGCTTTACGAATGCTTGCGGGACAGCTATGACAGCTTCAGCACTTGTTTCCAGGCTGAATGGATTTGTAGAGTACGATGTAATTACTGTATTCAATCCTGGAGGTTTTGTGAGATGTGAAGTGAAAATTCTTGAGGATGAATACAAATTAACATTGATTGGAAATGCAACTGTTACTGCTTCATATATTCTTGATATTATGGACAACGAATTTAAAATTGTAAGTTTTGATGAAACAGAAGAACAAGGACAATATGAAAAATGTCTTGAAATTGTTAAGAAGGAGACCGCTTCTTTTGCTTCTTAATGATAAGTAGGAGGTGTGCTCAATGCTTTTACAAACCTTTCCAAAAAGCCAATTCGATATTCTTTTTGAAAACAGCAAGGATTTTGTTTTTTTTATGGAAAAAGATGGAGAGGATTATCGTTATATCCATTTAAACAAATCTTCTATTGAGCTACTTTCAGATAAGGTAATTGGAAAAACAGTTGCCGAGGTTATGAAAGACCGTGACTGTGAAACCATAACCAGCAATTACCACAAAGCGGTCGAAAAGATGGAACAAGTGAGTTATCAGGATTATATCTATGTCCTTTCTGAAGTGAAAAAGTATGAAACGACAGTCATCCCTGTTTTTGATGGAGGCCGTACGTATGTGTTGGCGCAGACGAAGGAAATTGCTTTTGCTCGCGATATAGAAGATAAATATCTTTTCATGCGTTCCATATTCTCTAACACTTTCCTATCAACTGTTTTAGTGTCCAATGAGGGAAGGCTTCTTGAAGCAAACCCCCAATTCTTGGAAGAATTTAATTTAGATATGAACGAGGTCCGATTTAAAAATCTTTTTGAATTGGACTTTATAGAAAATCCCGATCAACTAAGAAACTATTTAGAAGATGCATATAAAGGCAATGGGTTGACCTCTAAAATCTTGACTTTGATTGATAAACACGAAACTCTTAGAAGCTTTACTGCTACTTTTTCACCGTTGCTTCAAGGTGAGACAGTTGTAGCAGTTTTTATGATTTTACAAGATGTAACACAATTGATTTTGCAAGAAAAAGAATTGCGTACTACCTCTAATGGGCTTTCCAATTTTCAATATGCCATAAACAGTGTTGCAGAAATTATAATCATGGACCGAAATTGCAAGGTATTGGAAGTAAATGATCGTTTTGTACAACAAATGGGTTTTACACGGGAAGAGCTAATTGGCAATTCTTTAGAAATGATTGATTCACGCACTCATTCCAAGGAATTTTTTGATGACATTTTTGCTTTGGTAGAAAAAGGTGAAGTTTGGAGAGGCGAAATTTGTAATCGGACAAAAAATGGAGCGCCTTACTGGGCTGACACAACATTTATTCCGTTCTTTGATGAAAATGGAGATATTATACAATACATTAACGTTTACTATGATATTTCAGAAAAGAAGAGAATGCTGACTGAACTTCGAAATATTGAGCATATGTTTAAACTGATTACAGAAAATACCAATGATTTAATTGTTGTTACAAATGAAGATGGGATTATTTTATATGTATCCGATGCCTATACAGAAAAGCTCGGCTATGAAAGAAAAGATTTGCTCGGCCAATTCTATACTGCGGTTTTAACTTCCGAAAGCAAAGAAACCTGGAGCGATGAATTGGAAAGCATGGCAGAACGGAAAAATTCAAAGATTGACCTCATCCATCAAGCAAAAAATGGTCAAAAATTCTGGGCTGAATGTAATTATACAGTTGTTCAGGATTATATACGCAATCGCGGGATGCAGATTATAATGGTTGCCCGTGAAATAAATGACAGAAAAGAAAAAGAGAATCAGCTTTCATTTTTAGCTTTCCATGATTCGCTTACTCAGTTGCCGAATCGTCGATATCTACATAAAGAATTTCCGAGAATAGTGGAAATTTCGAATATTAGTTCCGAATCTTTAGCTGTCCTTTATGTCGATGGAGATAATTTTAAAAATGTTAATGATCAATTTGGCCACGATGTCGGGGATGAATTTATTATTCAATTTGGTAGAGCTTTAATGAGAAGCGTTCGTGCTAATGATTTAGTTGTGCGGATGGGTGGAGATGAATTCGCCATTATTTTAACTGGTCTAGTTCGAGATAATATTAAGCGCAAACAACAGGTCAACCAAATCATTGAGCGCATTAATCAAAATCTCCAGCAGGGCTGGATGATTTCAAAACAGTTATTTGCACCAACAGCGTCGATTGGCGTTGCATTTTATCCAGACCATGGAGTAAGCCTTGAGAAACTATTATCCAGTTCTGATAAGGCCTTATACAACGTGAAGGCCTCTTCAAAAAATAACTATACGATTTATAGTCCTGAACTTTTATAGTTTGTTATAGCCTCTTTTTAAGATAAACTTAAAAAGAGGATTTTTTTATTTATATTCTAGAAGGTGAATGGATGTACAAAAAAATATTATTGGTGGAAGATGAAAAAAATATAGCTCGTTTTATTGAACTGGAGTTGAAGCATGAACAATTTGATGTGACTGTAGCCCATGATGGGAGGGAAGGATTAAATAAAGCGTTGGAAGGGACATTTGATTGCCTTCTGCTTGATGTCATGCTGCCTGGTTTAAACGGGATTGAAATTTGCCGTAGAGTTCGCGCGCACTCAGATGTACCTATCTTGCTCATTACTGCAAGGGATGCTGTAATGGATCGGGTAGCAGGTTTAGATGCCGGTGCAGATGATTATATCGTAAAGCCTTTTGCAATTGAGGAATTGCTTGCAAGAATACGTTCAGTATTAAGAAGAGCCGGTTCCAATGCAGACGAAGTAGAGGAAGAACATATTATCAAAGTCCGGGATATCACGATTAATCCAAAATCTTATGAGGTCCTCTTTGAAAGTAAAAAACTTGATTTGACGAAAACAGAGTATGATTTATTAAAGCTATTATGTGAAAACAAAAACCGCGTATGTGAGAGGGAATTAATATTACAAACTGTCTGGGGATATTCTTCGGAAGTAGAAACAAATGTAGTCGACGTCTACATTCGACACCTGCGTGCCAAATTAAAAACCGAGCTAGAGCCTTATATTGAAACAGTGCGCGGTGTCGGTTATGTGGTGAGAGAATGAAAAAGCTGAAAAAATTCCTTCCTAAAAACCAATCGTTAAAAAAGAAATGGACAATTTCAACTGCGGTTGTCATTTTTATAAGTTATGCGATTATCTGCAGTGTTATTTATATAGCGCTGTATTCCTGGCTGGTACAAAATGAAGAAAATAATGCGATCAGGACAGCAGATGACCTAACGTCATTTTTCAGTTCACAGGACAACTCCATCTCGATCCAGGATTTCCAAAGAAATACGGGTCTATCCAAAGCTATCGTCAATCAAAACCAAACAGTTCGAATCTTTAACTTGGATGGCTATGAAGTGCTGCAAATCAATGATGTCAATTCTGCTGTTCATCTAGACATGTCCTACGACCAATTGGGAGATATGGTAGTGTCGAAAGAGAAAGTTGATAACGAAGATGTATTTGTCGTAAACAAGGTTGTGACTATCGGTAATTTTGTAGGGGTTCTGCAACTAATCCACCCATTATCAACCTTCCACTCGATGATGCAATATATTATTACGACTATGTTGATCGCAGGATGCGGAGCCATACTCATTGCCGGATTTATCGGCTACTATTTAGCAAATGTTTTGATAAGGCCTTTACAGGACTTGCGAGATTCCATGTTGTCTGTCCAGAAGAAAGGGTTTGAGGAGAAGATAAACTTCACCTATGACACTGATGATGAAATTGGCGATTTACTTAAGCTCTACGTATCCATGATGGAAGATCTTGAGATTTCTTTTGCCAAACAACAACAATTTGTATCGGATGCTTCTCATGAATTAAGAACACCTATTCAAGCGATTGAAGGGCATTTATCACTAATCCAGCGGTGGGGGAAAAATGACCCGGAAGTACTGGAGGAATCATTGAATACTTCTTTGGTTGAAGTGACGCGGATGAAAAAGATGATTGAAGAATTGTTGAACCTAGCCAGAAAAGAAGAACGAGATGTAGAAGCAATGGCCGATATTAGAAATGTACTGTCATCTGTCAAGAATGAGCTGCAAATTATTTATCCCGAGGCGATCTTTAACATTGTTGAAAATGGCGAGGTAAAACAACCGAATATTACTGAGAATGCATTAGCCCAGATTTTGCGCAATATTATTGAAAACGGAATACGATACAACGAAGAAATACCTATTATCGATATAGAAGTGCATTATTTATCCGAAAGTATTTTCTTGACGATAAAAGATAATGGAATTGGTGTTTCCAAAGATCATCTTCCATTTATTTTTGATAGATTTTATCGAGTAGATCCTTCAAGAGAAAATAATGGTGGAGGTACAGGCCTGGGGTTAAGTATTACGAGGATGCTTGCAGAGAAATATGAAACCGATATAGAAGTATCAAGTACAGTAGGAAAAGGAACAACTTTTACTCTTAAATTCAGTATTTCATAGGAGTATTTAATCTTTAGATACTAAAAATAGTTGATTAGTCAAAAAAAATTGCTTATTTTGTTAAAAATAGTTGTATTTTTTGTGAAGAGTAGTAAGATTGAAATGGAAAAAATACGTTCTTCATTTTAATTAATAAATATTCATAATTAATTCAATAGATAATTTCTATTGTAGAAGAATGGCAAAATATGAAATAATATTTTAGATATAACAATGGAACTGCCTTAGGGCGAAATTTGGAGGTTATCTCATGTCGAACAATGTATTATTTGCTGGTTCCCCTTGGTCAGCATTCTCTGGTCCTAACTTAGGGTATGTGATGGAGCAGTATGATTTATTCTTGCAATCTCCTGAGCAAGTTGAACCAGAACTCGTTGCACTTTTCCAGCAATTTGGAGCACCTATCATTTCAAATGAAGAAGGTGTTGCAGTAAGTACAACTACAATTACTGCAAGTCAACCTGGCAATATCAAAAAAATCTTTGCAGCAGTACAATTGGCTGATGCAATTCGTTCCCACGGACATTTAGCAGCAGATATTTACCCACTAAAAGACCGAAAATTAGATTCATCACGCATTGAATTAGCTTCATATGGCTTAACTGAAGCAGATTTATTAGAAATGCCAGCTTCATTATTCTTTAATAATGTTCCTGGAAGCGTTACCAACGGCAAACAAGCAATCGACTATTTGCGTTCTCAATATACAGGTAAAATCGCTTATGAGTATGCACATGCAGAAGAAGCAGAGCGTCAATGGATTCAAGATAAAATTGAATCAGGGAAAGCCTTCTTAAATCTGGGTGCTGAAGACAAAAAAGCATTATTAGAAAGATTGACTCGAGTTGAAGACTTCGAGAAATTCATCCATAAAACTTTTGTGGGCCAAAAGCGCTTCTCTATCGAAGGGTTAGATACTTTAGTTGTATTACTTGATGAACTGGTTAAAAAAGCCGACGAAGAAAAAATGAAATTTCTACAAATCGGAATGGCACACCGTGGCCGTTTAAATGTTTTAACTCATGTAGTCAAAAAGCCATACGATATGATGTTTGCTGATTTTGCGCATGTTCCAAATGATTATTTCTTCCCAGCAGACGGTTCTTTGGAAATTACTAAGGGTTGGACTGGCGACGTGAAATACCATATGGGTGCTTCATATTCCATGCAATCAGGCATGAAAGTTAAATTAGCTTATAATCCATCTCACTTGGAAGTTGTAAGCCCTGTCATTACTGGTTCAACACGTGCAGCACAGGAAGTCACGACAAATGCGGGCACACCTAGCCATGATCCAAGTAAAGCATTGGCTGTTCTGATACATGGGGATGCAGCTTTTGCTGGAGAAGGTATTGTACAGGAAGTGTTCAACTATGCAAATACTTCCGGCTTCTCAACAGGCGGATCAATTCACATTATTTCGAATAATATGATCGGCTTCACAACGGAGCATTATGATTCACGCTCAACTCAATATTCTTCCGATGTGGCAAAAGGGTACGGAATACCGGTTATCCACGTTAATGCAGATGATCCAGAAGCTGTCTTGCAAGTAGCTGGTTTAGCATTCCAGTACCGCCAAACATTCGGCAAAGATATTTTAGTAGACTTAATCGGATATCGTCGCTTTGGTCACAATGAAACGGATGATCCAACAGTAACAAATCCGTTAACATATCAAATCGTAACAAAACACCCGACTGTACGTACACTGTACGGGGAAAAATTAGCAAACGAAGGCATTCTTACTCAAGAACAAGTGAAAAAGCTTGATGAAGAAATTTATGCAGAAATGCAAGCTTCTTATGACCATGTAAAAGAAGTTGGTGCCACTAAAGGCCACTTTGAAATTGAAATGCCACAAGCAGTAAAAGATGACTACCCAGAAGTAGATACAAGTGTTTCAAAAGAGGACCTAACTCAAATCAACGAAGATTTATTAGCATGGCCGGAAGGTTTTGAGCCTCAAAACAAACTTGCCAAGATCTTGAATAAACGTGTTGAAGCTCTTGAGACTGATAAAATTGACTGGGGTCACGCAGAGACATTAGCATTCGCAGCCATTTTACGTGATGGAAACCCAATTCGCATTACTGGTCAAGATGCACAGCGTGGTACTTTCTCACAACGTCACTTAGTATTGCATGACAAAAATACGGGTGCAGAATTAGTACCATTACACAATGTTTCTGATTCAAAAGCGTCATTTGCTGTCTACAACTCTCCACTGACGGAAACAGCAATTGTCGGATTTGAATATGGCTACAATTTAGAAAACGAAAATGCATTAACAATCTGGGAAGGTCAATTCGGAGATTTTGCCAATATGGCCCAAGTTATGTTTGATAACTTCATTTCTTCCGCACGTTCTAAATGGGGCCAAAAAACTGGTCTAGTTCTTCTATTACCAAATGCGATGGAAGGTCAAGGTCCGGAACACTCTTCGGCACGTATTGAAAGATATCTGCAGTTATCTGCTGAAAATAACTGGATCGTAGCAAATTGCTCAAATGCAGGAAACTACTTCCACTTATTGCGTCGTCAAGCGAAAATGCTTGGAACTGAAGCAATGCGTCCATTAGTGATTCCTTCACCAAAATCACTGCTTCGCCATCCATTAGCAGCTGCTTCTATGGAACAGCTTTCTGAAGGCAGATTCCAAGAAGTAATCGAACAACCAGGTTTAGGTGGCAATGCTAAAAAGGTTGAACGCATAATCCTTGCTTCTGGTAAAGTAACAATTGATTTAGCAGATCGTGTACAAGATGGAAAAGGATATGATCACCTTCATATCGTTCGTGTAGAGCAGCTTTATCCATTCCCGTCACAAAAGATTGCTGACATCATTGCAAAATACCCTAATGCCAAAGAAATTGCCTGGGTACAAGAAGAACCAAGAAACCAAGGTCCATGGAAGTATGCATTAGAATATTTACTAGACCTTGCAGATGGTAAAAAGGTAAAATATGTAGGACGTCCAGAAATGTCTTCTACTTCTGAAGGGGATATGGATTCACATAAAATTGCACAAGCAAAAGTGATCGATGAGGCTCTTGCGAAATAATTGACTATTTTAATCTTATAATGAAATTAGCTGTACTATTAGAGTAGTGGCGATACCATGTGTACCTTTGAAGGTACACATGATATATAAAGGAGGATATTTAAAGTGGCTGAAATTAAAGTTCCCGAATTAGCAGAATCAATTACAGAAGGTACCATTGCACAATGGGTGAAAAAAGTTGGAGATCGTGTTGAAAAAGGCGAATTCATCGTAGAATTGGAAACAGATAAGGTAAATGCCGAAATTATTTCAGAAGAAGCTGGGGTTTTAACTCAAGTACTGGCTGAAGAAGGCGATACAGTATTAGTAGGACAAGTGATCGCAATCGTTGAAGCTGGAGAAGGTTCAGCAGCAGCGCCTGCAGCATCACAAGAGGCTCCTAAAGCTGAAAGTGCACCAGCTCCTGCGCCTACACCAGCACAAGTTCCTGCAGCACCAGCTCCGGTTGCTCAAGAAACTACTTCGAATGAGCGCGTTGTTGCATCTCCGGCTGCACGTAAATTAGCTCGTGAAAAAGGAATTGACTTGAGTGCAATTTCACCTGTAGACCCACAAGGTCGTGTACGCGTACAGGACGTAGCGGCACACGGAACAGCTCCAGTTGCCCAGGCTTCTGCAGCAGCGCCAATTACAACTACTAATGGACCAGTTGTATTTGCACCGGCAGCAGAAACTGACCGTATAACAATCGAAAAAATGTCTCGCCGTCGTCAAACAATTGCGAAACGTTTACTTGAAGTTAAACAATCAACAGCAATGTTAACTACTTTTAATGAAATTGATATGACGAACATTATGGCTTTACGTAAACGCAAACAAGAAGAGTTTGTGAAAGCAAACGACATCAAACTTGGTTTCATGTCATTCTTCACTAAGGCGGTTGTGGCTGCACTTAAAAAGTATCCTTACGTAAATGCGCAAATCAATGGTGATGAAATTCACTTAAATAACTTCTTCGATATCGGTATTGCGGTATCTACTGAAGAAGGTTTAGTAGTACCGGTGGTTCGTGATGCTAATGCTAAAAACTTTGCTGAAATCGAAAAAGATATCGCAGATTTAGCGAAAAAAGCTCGTGATAAAAAATTAGGTCTAAATGACATGGCCGGCGGTTCCTTCACGATTACAAATGGCGGCGTATTCGGCTCATTAATGTCTACACCGATTATGAACGGTACACAAGCAGGTATTTTAGGAATGCACTCAATCGTTCAACGCCCAGTTGCTGTGAATGGTGAAGTTGAAATTCGTCCAATGATGTACGTGGCTCTATCTTATGACCACCGCATTATCGATGGAAAAGATTCAGTTGGATTCTTGAAAACAGTTAAAGAACTAATCGAAAATCCAGAAGATTTACTACTAAATTCTTAATGTAGAAACGACCTAGCGAAAAGTATTTCGCTAGGTTTTTTAAAAAAAATTTTATATGCCGACAAAAATGTTTTGATTACCCGAACAGACATGTAAAAAGTCTATTATTCAGAATAATGAATGTTGACATGATATTATTGATATAGTAATATTCTAATAGTAATTTAATATTAATAAACCTCACGTGACTTGTGAGGTAGAGGCGCGATGCTTAATAGTTTTTCATGGAGTTTAGAGCAAAACCATGATGTGAAAAATGAGGAAACGTCGCCGAAGTGTGAATGTAGGCTCTCTACTTCATGCTGGGTCTGCAGTGAATAATTGCAGGACTGTCTCAGATGGAGATCCCAACCATCTGAGGTGAGCTATCTCAGTTAGGGAACGTAAGAGGATTTGGGCTAAAATACTAGCGACCTAAGTTCATCTTAGGTCGCTTTTTTCGTTAATTTGCCCTAAAGAATGAAGAAGGAGAGAGGAAAATAAAATGTCGAAAAAACTTAAAATCTTAATGACGACTTTGCTGGCTGTTCTGCTGCTTGCAGCTTGTGGCAGTGCTGAAGAAGGTACTTCAACATCCACTTCGGACTCAAAGGAAAGCGATGTATTTAAAGTAGGTTTAGAAGCTGGTTATGCTCCATTTAACTGGACTCAACAAGATGATTCAAATGGTGCAGTGAAAATTGAAGGTTCACAAGAATATGCAGGCGGTTATGATGTCGAAATCGCTAAACGCGTTGCAGAATCTTTAGGTAAAGAATTAGTAATCGTAAAGACTGAATGGGATGGCCTGCTTCCAGCATTACAATCAGGTGTAATCGACGCAATTATCGCGGGTATGAGTCCAACTGATGAGCGTAAAGAAGTTATCGATTTCTCAGATAATTATTATACAAGTCAATTTGTTATTGTTACAAAAGCGGATGGTCAATATGCTAATGCTAAAACACTTGACGATTTCGCAGGTGCAAAAATTACTTCACAATTGAATACAACGAACTATGCAGTAATCGATCAAATTCCGGATGTTAAAAAAGAAGTAGCAATGGAAAGCTTTTCCCATATGCGTGTTGCATTGGAATCAGGGGCTATCGATGGGTATGTAGCTGAACGACCAGAGGCGATTTCTTCTACAACAGCAAATAACAACTTTACTTATATCGAATTGGAAGAAGGATTCGAAACGGAAGAAGCAGACACATCAGTAGCTATCGGTCTTAAAAAAGGCGATAAAAATATAGATGTAATCAACGAAACACTTAATGCAATTTCTGAAGAAGAACGTCAACAAATTATGGACGAAGCAATTGCAAACCAACCAGCTGCACAATAGGAAAGAGATAAGTACTGGCCGCTCTTTTGTGGCCAGTTTATCCTTTTTCTATTACTATTTTATTCAACTGTAAATAAGAGACTGGTAGAGGATAAGGTTTTTCAAATTATTTAGGAGGATTTTTATGAGTTTTGATATTATACTCTCAATTTTAAAAGAGAATTGGCCAAGTTATTTACAAGGTGCATATATAACATTATTAATTGCAGTTTTCAGTACAATTATTGGTGCTCTTATCGGATTATTGATTGGTGTCGTACACACAATCCCTCTTCGCAAGAAATCTTTTAAAGCTGTTATTTTAAAGATTATTAATTTCATATTAACAGTTTATGTCGAAATCTTCCGTGGTACACCAATGATTGTACAAGCAATGGTTGTATTCTATGGATTATATGCTTATGGTATAGAAATGGATCGTTTTGTAGCAGCCGTTGTGGTTGTAGGATTAAACACTGGAGCTTACATGGCGGAATATGTTCGTGGAGGAATTGTCTCCATCGATAAAGGGCAGTATGAAGCGGCCGCGGCTATAGGAATGGGACATTTCCAAACAATGGTGCATGTTATATTGCCGCAAGTCTTCCGTAATATTCTACCTGCTACAGGGAACCAGCTAATTATGAATATCAAGGACTCTGCAGTACTAAGTGTAATTAGTGTAACGGAACTATTCTTTACAACAAAGTCAATTGCAGGGGCTAACTTCCGCTTTGCAGAATCCTTTATCATCACTTGTTTCATCTACCTGATCATGACTTTCATTGCTTCACGGATTTTACGTGTCATCGAGAAGAAAATGGATGGGCAAGATGCATATCAAGTGCAAACTAAAAAAGAAGAACCAATTCTTTAATGGTGTAAGGAGATAGTATGATGGAAAAAGTTATCGATATAAAACATCTAAATAAATCATTTGGCAGCCATGAAGTTTTAAGAGATGTGAATTTCACTGTAAACAAAGGTGAGGTTGTATGCTTGATCGGTTCTTCTGGGTCAGGAAAGTCAACTTTGCTGCGTTGCATCAATCTCCTAGAAACACCAAGTGGCGGCGAAATCATCTATAATGGCGAGAATATTCTGGATGATAAACACGATATTAAACAATATCGTACACATTTGGGCATGGTCTTCCAACAATTCAACCTATTTAATAACCACAATGTATTAAAAAACTGTGTTGTTGGCCAACAGAAAGTTTTAAAACGTTCAAAAGAAGAAGCAAAAGCAAATGCATTGAAGTATCTTCAAATCGTCGGAATGGATCAATATGTAAATGCAAAACCACGCCAATTATCGGGTGGTCAAAAACAACGTGTTGCCATCGCCCGTGCACTTGCAATGGACCCGGAAGTAATGCTATTCGATGAACCAACATCTGCACTTGACCCTGAAATGGTTGGGGAAGTATTAAAAGTAATGCGCCAATTAGCAGATGAAGGGCATACGATGCTAATCGTAACTCACGAAATGGAATTTGCACGAGAGGTTTCCGACCGTGTTGTCTTTATGGATAAAGGGGTCATTGTCGAGGAGGGAACACCTGAGCAAGTACTGGTGAATCCGAAACAAGAAAGAACGAAAGAATTTTTAAAACGCACTTTAAAGCAATAAGCAAAAAAGATAAATTCCTGATCCTTTTCAGGAATTTATCTTTTTTTGTATAGTCAACTTTCCGTCGATTCCTCTTTTAGTAAAGCTTGTTTTCATTGTTATAAAAGATTTCAACTTCTCGAATTCCATTCAGAAACGATAATAAAAATGATTGCAAAAACAATTGCAATAATGAAAAACCAGATGGGAACCCCGCCAAAACCGCCAAAGTGCAAAATCATCACCTCTAAATTAATTTACCATTTATAACAATTTTCCTCAAGAAAGATAGAAAACGTTCCACAAATGAGTGGAAATGAGATACAATAGTCTAGAATAGAAACGATATGCAGATAAGTTTTGAAGTGAGGTTAAGAAGAAATGTTAAACTTAAAATGGAAAGATGCACCAACGATTCGAAAAGTAAAATGTACACATACGAATGCCGAGAAATATTTAGTATCTAATGTATTAACAGTCGGAAAAGAATATGAAGTGAAAAATGAAACGGAAGAATTCATCTTTGTCGTTGATAATACAGGTAATGTTGGCGGATACTACAAAGATTATTTTGAATGATCATAAATAGAGCACCATAGTTCCGGGTTAGGGCGAAACTATGGTGCTCTTTTATTTCCATATAAACATTTCATATCTTCTAACCGAGCTGGGGGGGGCTAGTCGGTTTTGATGACTTTTGCTTCTATTGATGCTTGTTGTTCATTGCTTATTGCTTGTACTCTAAGTGCTTCTTCGATGGTATGAATTAATTCTATTTGTGTTTGTTTGAATAAGTCGATTTCACTATGGGAAATCACTTTTTGTCGACTGCAATCTTTTGCAGTAGTTTCAAGCATTTTTGCATTCTTTTGCAGCATTTGCTCGGATGTATCCATAAGTCGGCGAGTCGCTTGGCTTGCTCTTCGCTGATTATTCATACTCATCAGCATCGAGATTTGTGTTTGCCATAATGGAATCGTGGTCATGACCGACTCTTGAATTTTTTCAACAAGCAGTTGATTTGTCTGTTGGATCATTCGAATTTGCGGAGCCGTTTGGATTGCTATTTCTCTAGAAATCTGTAAATCGTATAACCGTTTATCCAGCCATTCGATAGAATCTTGTAAATCGTTTACTCGCTGTCTATCTAATGGGTCATTTGATAGTTTGCTGGACTGTTCCAGTTTGGGTAGTTGGTTTGTGCATAAATCCTTTTTCTTCATCTCAGCAGCGGCAATATATATATTTAGATTGTGATAATATTCCTCATTTAATTTATATAGGTCATTTAACATCTTCATGTCTGCAAGTAATCCTTTTTGTGCGTGTTGCAGCTGGATGCTTAGACGATCTATTTGCTTGCTTAAGCGATTGTATTGACTCATCATTTCCGAAATGGATGATTTTGAGCGATTAAAAAGTTTTTGAAGAAATCCCTTCTCTTTTTCTATCAAATCATCAGGGTTGATTTTTGCCAGATGCTCCATAAGCTTATGTAAAATTTCCCGGATAGGGGATGTATCACTCCGCTGAACTCGTACAAGCATATTATGGGTAAAGTTTTTTAGTGAATGCTGGATTTCCGAACCAAATTGCAGGACGTTTTCGTATTGAGTTACATCTATTTTACTTGCTATCATTAAAGCCCTGGATTGATCTTCTTTATTTAAAGAAGTGAAAACGGGGATGTCGGAATTATAATGATTGCTTTCAAAAGAATGTAAAAAAGAGCCCTCATTATTTGAAAACTCTTCAAATGGATGATTTGAGCTCTTTTTATATGTCATTATTTACCACCTCGAAGATCGATTTGCTGAAGTTTTTTAGCATTTTCCAGTTTTACAAAATCCAATTCGATTCTTAAGCTCTCCAAGTCGGATTCGATGGCACATTTTAAATCGTTTTCCATTGTACCATGCAGCCCTTTTAAGGTTCTGCGCGTATCTTCCAGAGCTAAATGAATTTCATTATCCTTGACTTGAGTTTGACTCAGCATTGTATATGTTTGGGTTAATTGTACAGCAGACGGTAAATGTGAATAGAAGAAATCCTCTACTGAATAAAATTTCTGCGGGTTATTCTGGACAATATTTATAATTCGTTTTGCTAGCTTCATCATTTCATTTAGTAATTTGAATGAACGAACAGAACGAACGCGAATATATTGTTGAGAGAGGGAATTAATATGTCCCTTTGCTTGTTTTAGCTGTGCCTCGATATGTTTAAATTCAGAGCGGGATAATCCAAGCTCCTTGCTTCGTCTTGCTTTCTGGAATGCTTTAATCACCTTGTTGCCAATTAAATATGCAACAATTGATAATATCGGCCCGAAAATAAAATCAATATCAAAACTAAAAATTGATAAAATAAACACTGTAAAGGCTATTAAAAAGTTAAGTGCATGTCTTATAAAGAAATTTGCAGCGCCTAGCATATCCGTACCTCCTTAATTTCTATAATTGTATTACGAAAGAAGCGATAAAAAAGTTTCATCAGGTCACGAATTTTTGCGTTAAATTATTCTATAGTACTACTTTAATTAAATACAAAAAAGAAAACAAGCATCTTGATGTAATATTTAACACCAATTGATATAACTTTACTAGAAATTCTCTCTCTTTTTTCTATAGGAAAAATGATTTAGTTTTATCAAACCATAGGTAGCTCAAGGTTTGAAAATAGACATCCCCCTATCTTTCCATTAGAATACATAATAGCAGAAGGAAAGGATCGAAATGTGTGTACCAAATTATATATATGAAAGCAGATTACGAACCATGGTGGAAGTTTGAAGGCTGGGAATCAAATATCGTAAGTACAGAAGAATTCGAAACTGAAGAAGAGCTGCAAAAAAAACTGCAAGAAACTTTAATCGATTTTCGTAAAAAATTTGAACATGAAGCATCGAAAGAGGATAAATACTACGCCTTTTGGACGGAAGACGAACGGGAGTATTGTGAGGCATGTGAGGATGATATCCAAATATTTCATGGGATAATTATCGATAACTTGATTGATAATAAAAATTGAGTAGTCAATTAACAGAAATAAGCGAAAATTAGAAAAAAGATGAATATTGCATTTGACAAACTGTCATAAGATGGTATAATTTAAATAACAATAATATTGCTTGGCCGGGTACAAATTGATTCACATATTACAAAGAGTGATCGGTGTAAAGTCGGTACTCTTTGTAATATGTGAATTTTTATTACGGTAAAACAATCACATATTGTTAATATTTATATTTTTTGGAGGTTTTCTTAAATGAAACAAGGTACAGTAAAATGGTTTAACTCAGAAAAAGGTTTTGGATTCATCGAGGTTGAAGGTGAAAACGACGTATTCGTACACTTCTCAGCTATTCAAGGTGAAGGTTTCAAAACACTTGACGAAGGTCAAAAAGTGGAATTCGAGGTTGTTGATGGAAACCGCGGACCACAAGCTGCTAACGTTGTAAAACTTTAATTAGTACTAATTCAACTAAAAACGTTAATCGGAGACATCCCTATGAAGAGGGATGTCTCTTTTAATTTGTTTGAACCATTTAACCTTAAAACTGAGGGTGCCTGTGTTTTTATTTATTTAAAATAGATACCATCGTAATGTTAGTTACTTATAATAATATTATGTTAACTAAGAGAAGCGGATAAAAAAATCCGCAAACCTTAAAGTTTACGGATTGAACAAAACGCATTACTTAATTCCTTGAGCTTCTTTCCATTCCAGGAACTCATCGTATGTTAGTTGTTTATCAAGAATTGAACCGTCTTCTTGAATTTCAATAACACGGTTTGCAATTGTTTGAATAAATTGGTGGTCATGTGATGTGAAAATCATTGCACCTTTAAAGCGGATTAACCCTTCATTTAGCGCTTGAATTGATTCTAGGTCCAAATGGTTTGTAGGCTCATCTAATAATAATACGTTGGAATTGGAAAGCATCATCTTAGATAACATACAGCGAACTTTTTCTCCACCGGATAGTACAGAAGGGGATTTCTTCACTTCTTCACCTGAGAATAACATACGCCCCAAGAAACCACGCAAGAAGCTTTCTGTTTCATCTTCAGGCGAATATTGACGAAGCCATTCAACTAATGATTTTTCTGATCCCGTGAAGTATTTATCATGATCATTTTCGAAATAACTTTGAGAAGTTGTTACGCCCCATTTAAATGAACCGCTATCTGCTTGGCGTTGTTCTGTTAAAATGTCCATTAAAGCAGTTTTGGCTAAAGGACTTCCAAGTAAAACGATTTTATCTTCTTTATTCATCATAAAGCGGATATCTTTAAATAACACTTCACCTTCCTGTGAAGCAGACAAGCCATCAACAGTCAATACGTCATTTCCGATTTCACGGCCAACCTGGAAATTAATGAATGGATACTTACGGCTTGAAGGTTTGATATCTTCCAATTCGATTTTATCCAGCATTTTTTTACGAGATGTAGCTTGGCTTGATTTCGATGCATTAGCAGAGAAACGAGCAACGAACGCTTGCAGCTCTTTAATTTTCTCTTCTTTTTTCTTGTTTTGGTCTTGTGCCATTTTAAGAGCTAATTGACTTGATTCATACCAGAAATCATAGTTCCCAACGTAAATCTGTATTTTAGAGAAGTCCAGATCCGCAATATGCGTACACACTTTGTTTAGGAAGTGACGGTCATGGGATACAACAATTACAGTGTTTTCAAAGTTGATTAAAAATTCTTCCAGCCATTTGATGGCTTGTAAATCTAAGTGGTTGGTAGGCTCATCGAGTAATAGCACGTCAGGTTTACCAAATAGGGCTTGAGCTAATAAGACTTTTACTTTGTCAGAACCTTCTAGATCTGCCATCTGTGCGTAGTGAAGCTCGTCACCAATCCCTAAACCGTTAAGTAATGTTGCAGCTTCAGATTCTGCTTCCCAGCCGTTTAAATCCGCAAATTCACCTTCTAATTCTGCAGCACGCATACCGTCTTCATCAGAGAACTCTTCCTTCATGTAAATTGCGTCTTTTTCGGCTTTCACTTCCCAAAGACGTTTGTTCCCCATAACAACCGTATCAAGTACGTTAAACTCATCGTATTCAAAGTGGTTTTGTTTTAAAACGGATAAACGTTCATCTTTCCCCATTGATACGTGACCTTCTTGAGGCTCGATATCTCCTGATAGGATTTTCAGGAAAGTTGATTTTCCGGCACCATTCGCACCGATAAGTCCATAACAGTTCCCCGGTGTGAATTTAATATTTACGTCTTCAAATAGTTTGCGATCGCCATAACGAAGACCTACATTGCTAACTTGAATCATGTAAGCTCCTCCTTTTATATTCAGTTATTGAAATTGTTTCAAAAATCTCTTTTGTACACAATGTTTCTATTATAGCATGGAGAGTATACAAAAGCTACAAATCACTGGCATCACCCAAGGGTTTAATGACAGATGCAGAAATTCATTTGGTTCCCTCTTTTTTCTTTTTCCATATTTCTAGTATAATAAGGGAACTACTTAATTAGAGAGGTAGATTATGATACAGCAAGCACAGCAAATTTTAAAACAATATTTTGGATATGATAGTTTCCGCTCCGGCCAACAGCAGGTAATTGAAAATGTGCTAAATGGTCATGATACCCTATGCGTTATGCCGACCGGCGGGGGAAAATCTCTTTGCTACCAGGTACCTGCATTATGTATGGAGGGAACGACAGTTGTGATTTCTCCCCTTATTTCCTTGATGAAGGATCAAGTGGATCTTCTTCATTCGAATGGGATTCAAGCGGCATATATTAATAGTTCGTTAACTTATAGTCAAATAAACGAAACAATGGAACAGGTGAGAGCAGGCTTCGTCAAGCTCTTATATATTGCACCTGAACGACTGGAAAATGAACTTTTTCGTAGGGAGCTTGCGCAATTGAATGTTCCTTTGATTGCTATTGATGAAGCGCACTGTATTTCCCAATGGGGGCATGATTTCAGACCAAGTTATCGTACGATTGCTTCGCTTGTTTCACTTTGGGCAAAAAAGCCGACTGTAATCGCTTTAACCGCAACGGCAACACCTACTGTAAGCCACGATATTTGCTCTTTATTACATATCAGTGAACAAGATAGCTTTATAACGGGTTTTTCAAGGGAAAATCTTTCATTTAAAGTACTGATCGGAGAAAACAGGGAGCAGTACATCAAAAAATATGTAAGAAACAACGCAAATGAAGTGGGGATTATTTATGCTGCTACCAGAAAATCGGTTGAAGCAGTTTATGAGCTATTATTAAAAAGTGGCGTACGCGTCGCAAAATACCATGGCGGAATGGGAGAAGGCGAAAGAACACAAGAACAAAATCGCTTCTTGCAAGATGAAGTGCAGGTCATGGTAGCAACGAATGCCTTTGGAATGGGTATAAATAAGACGAATGTACGTTTTGTTATTCACTACCAAATGCCACGCAACATGGAAAGCTATTATCAGGAAGCAGGAAGGGCAGGCCGGGATGGATTACCAAGTGAATGTATCCTGCTTTATAGCTCCTCGGACGAACAAACCCAGCGTTTTCTAATTGATCAGGCTCAGGACCGCTCAAGAATTCCCCTTGAACTTGAAAAACTACAAAGTATGGTCGATTATTGTCATACTGAAAATTGTTTGCAATCCTATATAGTACAATACTTTGGCGAATCTCGAATTTCATCATGCCAGCAATGCAGCAATTGTATAGACGAGAGGCCCAAGATGGATGTGACAGAGGATGCCCAGAAGGTATTATCCTGCGTTGTACGCATGGGGCAAAAATTTGGGAAAACGATTACTGCGCAAGTCTTGGCTGGCTCCCGAAATAAAAAGATTGAAGGTTTTAAGCATTTATCTACATTTGGCATCTTAAAATCCATGAATGCAAAGGAGATTTCAAGTTTTATTGAATTTTTAATCTCGGAGAAAGTGTTATTGGTCCAACCTGGTCAATTTCCCACAATCTATATTTCCGATGAGGGAAAGGCTGTTCTTTTAGGAAAAAGGAAAGTATTACGCCGCACGAAGCCTACAGTAACGACCGTCAAGCAGGATAATCCTTTGTTCGAACATCTACGTGCTGTTCGCAAAAGTTTAGCTGAAAAAGAAGGGGTTCCTCCTTTTGTTGTCTTTTCAGATAAGACTTTAAAGGATATGTGCGACAAAAAACCGACCGACGAAGAGCTGTTCCTGGAAGTAAGCGGAGTCGGGCAAAATAAGCTGGAACGTTATGGTTCGGTCTTCCTTGCAGCAATTAAAGATTTCACTTTACGCTAATAGCGCGATATTTTTCATATAGCCATCAAATTATAAAAGGCGACAAAATCCAACGATGGATTTGTCGCCTTTTGTACTATTATCTTATTGCCCATGAAATGATTGGACTGCGATTATTTCCAATGAGCGCTAATAAACTCATCTCGCCCGGATTTTTCACGGTCTTCCTTGTAATGAGCTTCCTCTTTTTTATAGTAGTCTTGATGGTAATCTTCTGCTTCATAGAATGTACTGGCTTCCAAGATTTGAGTTACAATCGGTTTTTTAAAGCGGCTGCTTTCGGCCAATTGCTGTTTAGAATTTTCCGCAATGTGTTGTTGTTCTTCTGTATGATAGAAAATGGCCGTTTTATAGGATTCTCCGCGATCATGGAATTGCCCGCCATCATCTGTAGGATCAATCTGCATCCAATAGATTTCCAATAACTTTTCATATGAGAAAACAGCAGGGTCGAACTCGATTTGAACCACTTCAAGATGCCCCGTATTGCCTTTCTTTACTTGTTCATATGTAGGGTTTTCTATTACTCCGCCCATATAGCCGGAAGTTACTTTATGTATTCCATCCCATTCTACGAAAGGTTTTACCATACACCAGAAACATCCACCTGCAAATGTTGCTTTTTCCATATTTTTACGCCTCCAATGCTTAAAATAAATAGTATTGTATCATGATATAGGTATTGAAACAAATTATTATGATTATTTTATTGGTTATTTCAAGCTTCTTGTCTGTATGCGTAGTATAATAATGGAAAAATGAACCTTTCTATCATTCCAATCGTCTGGTAATTGAATTATCAAAGGGGAGATTTAAGATGGAAGAACATCCACTAGAAGAAAAAAGACAGACTCGGCACAAAAAACGCAAATTAAGAAAGGGAAGACTGTTTTTTACTCTGTTCATCCTCTTGCTTATAGGGATCTGCATTTACACTTACTTCCAATACCAAAGTGGGCTAAAACTTGCTTCGGAAACAAAATTGCCCGAGGCGGAATTTGTTGCAGATGAGTCAGGAGAAATAATAAAAAACTACTTAATTATCGGGGTAGATAGTAGAGGGGAAGAGGAGTCAAGGTCGGATACGATGATGCTTCTCTCGTGGAATCAAGATACAAATGATTTGAAACTTGTGTCCTTTATGCGGGACATTTATGCGGATATCCCAGGATATAAATCCTATAAATTAAATACTGCGTACTATTTAGGTGGTGTACAACTGTTGAAAGATACATTAAATTCGATGTTTGATGTCCCAATACATCATTACGCGCTTATCGATTTTAAAAGTTTTGAATCACTAATCGATATTTTGGCGCCTGATGGCATTGACATGGACGTAGAAAAAGATATGTCAGCCTATATCGATGTATCGCTGTCCAAGGGGCAACAACAATTGAATGGGCAGGAGCTTCTTGGATATGCGCGGTTCCGGCATGACGAAGATGGTGACTTTGGTCGTGTACAACGGCAGCAAAAAGTAATTGATGCCTTAAAGGATGAGCTGCTATCGCCGGCAAATTTGAATAATCTGCCTAAATTAATCGGTGCTGCACAAGGATATATTACAACAGACCTAGCAACATCCGAAGAGATTAAAACAGTGCTTTCTCTTGCTGTTGGGGGAAAAGTTGAAATACAAAAAATGACAATTCCCGTTGAAGGGAGCTATAGCTATCAATCCTACACTCATGCCGGGGATGTAATCGAGATAGATCTTGATGCAAATAAACAGAATTTACATGATTTTTTGCAGCTAGAGGGCGAATAACCTTCTATGTATATAGATCCCTATTTAATGGTATAAAAAATTCCAACGTATGGCAGTTGTTACACTTTATGAAAAAACATTCTACATGATAAAATATAACTAGCTATAAATTCAAAGTTTGACGAGGTGGTTTTTTGGAAAGAGAAAAAGGTTATGAGGATCGGTTAACAAGGGAAAGATCATCTTTCTTTCAAACAAGATTTATCCGATTTCTAGGTGGTAAAAATCTCTTATTTTTACTTATTGCATTACTATTAACAGGTTGTATTATTTTTGTATTCGATAAGGTCGATTTTATCTTTTACCCGCTTCAAGTTTTATTTGAAGTAGTCATCCTGCCTGGGGTATTGGCAATAATCGGTTACTACCTGTTAAGACCATTTGTACGCTTGGCGGATAAAAGTGGGAAGGGGAAGGTACCTCGTAGCCTTGTAATTTTAATTCTGTATGTAATCGTGGCAGCACTCCTGACATTGTTATCACTGCTTGTCTATCCATTTTTACGGGATCAGTTTACCAACTTGGTAGAGGAATTCCCGAATTACTTCATGCAGTTCGTTCAATCGACCGTTACTTTCATAAATAATTCAAGTTTTGATGAATTGCTGACAAAATTCAATTTTGATTATGAGAAGATTTTGTCAGATGTCACAGATGATTTAGTTACAACTATGAGGGATACTGTAACAAATGTGGCTTCTTCCGTTGCATCAGGGATTACTGGATTTGTTTCCACTTTGACTGGAATTTTACTTTCCCTTGTGACAGTGCCTTTCATTTTGTTTTATTTGCTTTATGAAGGTGAAAAGTTACCGAGATTTATTTTAAGGATTTTCCCGCCACGGGCGAGAGCAGAAGTAGGACAAGTAATGAAAGAAATGGATAAGCAAGTAAGTTCCTACATACTTGGACAAATTTTAGTATCAATTTGCATCGGTGTCATGATGACCATCGGGTTTTTAATTATCGGCCTGGACTATGCCTTCTTGTTAGGAATACTGGCAATGGTAACAAGTGTGGTTCCTTATTTAGGACCCGTTATTGCCATAACTCCGGCACTTGTAATTGCTATTGTAGACTCTCCATTTATGTTAATCCAATTAATTATTGTTTGGACGATTGTTCAATTGGTTGAAGGGAAGTTTATTACACCAAATATTATGGGTAAATCTCTTTCTGTCCATCCCATTACGATTATTTTCGTATTATTGACATTCGGATCTCTATTTGGGGTTGCGGGGGTCATCCTTGGTATACCCGGCTATGCATTATTGAAGGTACTCGTTAGTCATTTGTTTGGTCTAGTGAAAAGACGATATAATCGCTTTGAGCGTGATATTGATAACAAGTACGATATATAGAATGAACTAACAAAAGGATGTCTCGAATTCATTGAGACATCCTTTATTGTTGGGAAATATGTTCATTACGTGAGTTAAATCAGCTTGTCACGTAAATGCCATGTGTTCGTGGGGAGGGGAGCTATTCATCTTTAGATGGTTAACGTTCTAAGTCGACTTACTGCTTCTTTTAAAAGTTCATCCTTTTGAACAAGAGCTAAACGTACAAAACCTTCGCCTTCCGTGCCAAAGGTAGTTCCTGGCACCATCAGTACACCTGTTTGTTCGATAGCTTTATAGGCAAAGGAGACACTGTCTAAGTTATATGGGTATTTTGCCCATACAAACATTCCACCATTAGACGGCGCCACTTCCCATCCAAGTTCCTGGAGACCCTCCATCAGCGTTGCATGGCGTTGTGCAAAGGTACGGCGCAATGGGGCAGTGATTTCTTCGGCATGATCCAGTGCCAATGCAGCCGTCGTTTGGATCGGATCAAAAATGCCAAAGTCCAAATTGGATTTCAATTGTTTGATAATGGCAACCATCTCGGCATTTCCAGCAATGTAAGCGACTCGTGCTCCTGCCAAGCTAAAGCTTTTCGAAAGAGAATTGATTTCTAGCCCAACTTCTTTTGCGCCTGGTGCTGCCAGGAAGCTGATTGGTGCCTCACCGGAAAAGTAAAATTCGGAATATGCAGCATCATGCAACACAATAATATTATATTTCTTGGCGAATTCCACCACTTCCGAAAAATACTCAATCGATGGTGACATAGGAACTGGATTTCCAGGCATATTTAATAGTAGTAGTTTTGCTTTTTGAGCAATGTCATCCGGAATAGCCTTCAAATTTGGCAGAAAACCATTGCTTTCATCTAATGGTATGTAAAAAGGTGTTGCCCCTGCTAGTGTGATTCCTGCTGCATATGCCACATATCCCGGGTTTGTTGTTAAAACATAATCACCTGGGTCACAAAAGGCAAGGGGGAAGTGGACCAACCCTTCCTGTGATCCAATTGTTTGGACGATTTCAGTTTCTGGATTCAAATTTACCTTGTTTACGCGTAAATAGTATCTAGCGACTGCGGCGTAAAATTCATTTGAACCTGTCAAAGTATAGCCATAAGAAGAGGGCTGCCTACTCAATTCGGACATTGATTGAAGCAACATATCATGTGGAGGGATATCAGGGCTACCTAAACTTAAATCAATCAAGTTAACCCCTAACTTTTCTTCTTGTTGCTTTGCAAAATTTTTTAAACTACTGAAAATAGCAGGTTCGAATAAAAACATTTTCTTTGATGCAATCACATTCAAGGTGGAACACTCCTTTTACTCTATAAAAATATAAATCACATTTTATCATAGTGCTTATGGAAATTGGCTATTAAATCTGAAAAAATGAAATAAATAAAATTTATAGAGCAACATTTATCATTTGAAGTTTTTTCCTCCATTAACATGTACAAAATACAGCAACAATAAAATGTTACTATTTCTACGACAAGGGGTGAATGTGATGATTGTACATTCTCTAAGCGGACCAAGTGGTACCGGAAAAAGTACAAGTGCGATTCAATTTGCATACGAAAATCAAATAGAAGCAATTATAGATGATGGATTATTGATCATACATGGGGAAAAAGTAGCAGGAACATCAGCTAAATTCGAAAAAAATACCATTACAGCAGTACGCCGTGCAATTTTCCAAGAACAGCAGCATCAACTGCAAGTAATGGATGCCCTAAAAGAGCACGAAGTACAGTCAATCCTTATTATTGGTACTTCGGATAAAATGACAAAAAAGATTGCAAAACGGCTTCAGCTTGAACCAATTCAATATTTTCATCATATTGAGCAAATCCGGTCGACAAGAGAAATCTTAATGGCTAAGTTCATCAGAACGACACAAGGAAAACATGTGATGCCTATTCCTTATAAACAGGTCGAACAGAATTTCTTCAAAAGGTTTATCTATAGAGGATTTGATATCTTTTCAAAAAATAAGGTGAAGCTGGGTGAAACTACAATTGTTCAACCAGATTTTCATCAGCAAATAATTGATATTTCAAAAAATGTGTATATTGATTTAATTAAATACCTAATCGGCCAGTATAAGGTGGTTGCAAAAATTGACTCAATTCATTTTGTTATGAAAGATTATAGGCAAATACTCTATTTAACGTTATATCTAAGTCCGCCAGTAAATTACGATGTAGTGGAGAAAATGGGAGGTTTACAGCAGTTAATTTCTGAACAATTCTTGCGCCATTTTGAATTTGAACCCTCTTCGATAGAAATTTATATTAAAGGAATAGCAGAGAAATAATTGAAACTAAGAAAGGCTGCCATAGGTAGGATACTCCTAATGGCAGCCTATTTTACTATTGCTTTCGAGTGAAGTGAGGTTGACGTTTTTCAACAAATGCACGGACACCTTCAGGAAAATCGTCATGATCCACAAATGGTGCAGAAGATTTCCAGAGTACTGGGGCAGAATCCAGACATTCCTGAACAGAACGCTTCACAGCCAGTAATGAAGAAGGGGACATGCCCGCAACAAGCTTACCCATCCGTAAGGCAAATTTATTTAAGTCTTTCTCAGATACCAGATAATTTAGCATACCTGCTTTATGTGCTTCTTCCGCCTTATACATTCGCCCTGTGAAAACAAAATCCTTTGTGGCGGAAGGTCCAACCAGATCAACGAGACGTTTTGCAAATTTATTGTTAAGAGTAATGCCGAGCTTTCCGACAGGAATGCCCATCCGTGCTTTTTCAGAACCTATACGTATGTCACAAGCAAGGGCCAATTCCAGTCCAGCCCCCATGGCAGGTCCGTTTATAACCCCAATAACGGGAATCGGTAATTTTTCAATTGTGGAGATGGTCTTTTCCATATGAACAAAGGCTTCTTCTGCTTCTTTCAATGACATCGAATTGAATTCTTTTATATCGGAACCAGCTGTAAAATTTTCCCCGGAACCTCGTAAAATTAATACCTTGTTCTTAGGGTTTTCAAGAGTTTGTGAAGCGATTTTAGCCAGTTGATTCCACATATTGGCGGTCAACGCATTCTTAAGTTGAGGTCGATGGATCGTTATAATGGCGAGTCCGGCGGTTTCCTGATAAATAATTTTGGCGTCCTCTTCAGGAAGCCTTGTAGTTCGTACTTGCATTAAAACAGCCCCTTTACTTTGTTAGTCACATTATACAATAACTTACGCTATCAATAAATTTTGGAAATTCAAAAGGCCAGCAAAAGACTATCAATTTTGGATAACAAAAATTTAAAGTTAATTGGGAAGATGGCGTGCTAAAAATGGCCCTTATGTTCAACAAATGATTGCATATTATCCGACACTTTGATTATAATAAATATAACCATTCCTCACGCCCCAAAACCAATATAAATCACTGATTAATTACGCATAGTTACCAAGGAGTGTTAATGAGATGGATGAATTGGCAACATTCTATAAAGGCTATTTAGAGAACTTAAGAAAATCGCCCCATACAATCAAGCAGTATAGTATAGATACACAGCAATTCTTGAATTTTATGAGAAACCACCAATTTTCTTTTGATGACAATTTAAGTAATATAGTTAGTGCTTACAATGACTATCTAGAAGACCAATATTCATCAGCAGCGAGTATTAACCGTAAAAGATCCTCATTACTGCACTTTTTATCCTTTCTTGAGCAGCGAAAAATAGTATGCAACATACCAGAGGACTTATTAAAACCAAAAAAACAAATGGGGAACCATTCAATTCAGACTTTATCAAATCATCAAGTTAGGAAGGTGTCGAATTATTGGTTTGAAATTTATCAGAGCGCACAGGATATCGAATATAGATGGATTGCTTTAAGGAATTTTTGTCTAGTGAATCTACTGTTGGAATTGGGGTTGAAACCATCGGAAATTATAGGAATGAAGTGGTCTTCTTTTAATGGAAAGGAAATAACGGTAGTTCAAAATAAAAAAGCAAGAAAATTTTCATTATCGGCGACAATCTTTAATTGGCTCGAACTATATCGCTGTGAAACGGAAGAATTGTTGTCCTCAAGCAAAGAGGCTGGCTATGTTTGGCTAGGTCTTGGCAATAAACAAAATGCTCCTATAACTGTGAAAACGGTTGAACGAATCTTTCAAACAATGTCACATAACCTGGAGTTTAAAATAACGGCTACAGCTGTTAGATATACACTCATTAATACTGAAGTAAAAAAGAACCAAGAGGAACAACTGCACGAATTATATAAACGATATGGCTATTCACGAAAAAGTGTTTTAGTAGAAAGGGTTAAACGATTTAATTCCAGCGAATAATATCAAAATTAGCAGGACATGACGTTATATGTAAAATCCCCTAATCTAAACGATTAGGGGAGCTGGTTATTCATAGTTAACTTTATAGTCTTCGGATTTGACCAATTTCAACTTTGCTTCGAATATTTTTATAAATACTAGATTTAGTAGTATAGGAAGGATTATAAATAGAGTTAATGAAATGATTATACTTTCGAATTGCCATCCAACAAGATCCAGATATTTAAGAGGGCCGACAAATCCTGCTAAACCGAAGCCGGCACTGTATGGAGTTCCTTCAATTTGAAATACACCAGCTAGACCACCCAAGATAGCAGCTGTCAGGATCATCGGTAGGGCAATTTTCGGTTTCATCAGGAAGTTGCGCATTTGAATTTTTGCCGATGCTACATGGGCAAGAGCTGTACCAAAGTTATTTGAACGCAAACTTGCGATACACATTCCGACACCAGATGCACATACCCCCAGGTTTGCTGCACCTGCACCAATTCCCGAAAGCATAATTACCGTGGCAACGCCAATTGTCGAGATTGGGGAGATAATCAGGATCGAGAAAATCATGGCAATCAGTGCTCCCATAAGGATTGGCTGAAGATCTGTCAAATACATAATTCCGTTTCCGATCAATAACGAACTATTCTTGATATAAGGAAGTATAGCAAGTCCAATTAACCCGGGAATGAATATTGTCAACGCTGGCATAGCAAGCAGTGTCCATTCTTTTAATTTAGTTCCCAAAAATTGGACGAATAGAATGGCTAGGGCAGAAGTTAACCCAATATTTATAACGGTTCCGATACCTGACATTGTGATGGTACCATCTTCCAGAACTGTTGTAACGCCACTTCCCATAAATGCTGCTAAACCAACTGAACACATTTGGATTGGCGTAAGTTTAAATTGAATGCCAGCCATTACCCCAATTACTACCGGCAATAAACTCATCACAATAACCGAAGCATTCAATACCGTTTCGAAAAAAGGGAAATAGGGAATTATTAATTTCAATATTTCTCCGACAAGTGCATTTGGAATTAAACAAACAACAATTCCTAAACTCATACCGGTTAATAGCTTACTAAAAAAATCTTTCATTATGAAACAAATCCTCTCTAAGATGTCTTTACTAGGTAACACCATTTTGTAATGTAAAGATTATTATATTAGTTTAGAAGAGTATTGCAATACCAAATTTTCTGACTTTTATATAAATTGATAAGCTAACTCCCTAATAGAGAATGGAAACGTTTTTATAGAGAATATCGATTAATAATTAAAATCAGCTAAATTTCACATTTATATGACTTGTTTGAATGCAATTAAGATTTATTAAAAGTTTTGCCAAACCGCTCTATTGTTGGCGAGTACCGTTTTTTTCTAATATAGTTAAGGTGTAACTAGCAAAAGATATGGTTCAATAAAGAATTTTGAAGGGAAGATCGTTTATGCTGAAGCAAACAGTATTTGAACAATTAAAAACTGCTATGAAGGAAAAAGATGTCCTGGCAAAAGGGGTACTCACACTTTTGAAGTCTGCTTTGGATATAGCGGAAAAAGAAAAAGGTGCGCCTTTAACAAATGAAGAGGAAATAGCAATTGTCAACCGTGAAATTAAACAAACAAACCAATCCTTGGATGGTGCCAAACAAGCTAATCGGGAAGATTTGATTGAGAAAGAACAAGCAAAGCTATCAATATTAAAAGGCTTCTTGCCTAAACAATTATCGGAAGAAGAAATTGTTGCTGTATTGACTGACGCGGGAATTGGCCAAGGAATGAACATGGGGGATGCCATGAAAATTGCTAAACCACTTCTTACAGGAAAAGCAGATGGTGCAACCATCTCGAAAGCAGTTAAAAGTTTAATTTCATAAGAAGAAATTTTAAACTCACGTTATTGCGTGGGTTTTTTTGAATAATTAACATAACAAATGGTGAATAGTAAGCAGTGTAAAAATATTTGTACATATTTTCAGATAACTTATTGACTTAGGGAAAAATGTGTACTATATTAATAACAACAAACATAAACTGTTATATAACAATGGAGAGGTGGATGACCATGTCAATGTATCGAGAGGGCTATAACTATTATAAACAGGCTTGTGAGCAATATGAATTGGAACCACTTAATTTTGCCTTTTATCTACTGAGCTTATCCAAGGAACAACTTGATGCTTACAACGAAAAAGCAGAATTAAAAAGGGGGCATGATCTTGATAACTGATATAGATAAAGAACTCGTCCAATAACGACCTTACTTAAGTTTCGACATAGGTAGGGTTGTTTTTATTTTTCTTGTATGAGAGTCTTTATTACTAATTGGACATATACATAATTCGTAACAAAAAATATACATTTTTCGACATTTCCTCTATTAACTTACCAACTTTATATGTATAATAATTTTATAATACTAAAAAATAATTATTTTGAGGCATTTCAGTCAATTTCGCATCGGAGGTACTTCATGAAAAATAACCATATTCAATCAACAGATACCTTACTCATGGAGCATACATATGAAGAATTAAAAGATATAAAAGCTGCTATTGATGAAGCTGTTATACTTGCTGTAACAGATTCAAAGGGAACAATAACAGCTGTAAATGATCGGTTTTGCGAAATATCAAAATATAGTCGTGCAGAATTAATTGGTCAGAATCACCGCATTTTAAATTCCAAATTTCATTCCAAGGATTTTTTTAAAGCAATGTGGAAAACAATAGGCAGTGGCCATACTTGGAGCGGTGAAATATGTAATCGTGCGAAAGATGGATGTATCTATTGGGTACAAACTACTATTGTCCCTTTTTTAAACGAGAAGGGCAAACCTTACCAGTATATATCCATCCGAACAGATATAACAGACCAGAAAAATATAAAGACGATTATGCATTATGCAAATCATGATATACTAACCGGTTTGCCAAACCGCAGATGCCTGGCACAAAAGTTAGAGCAACTTATAGAACGAAGTAAAGGAAAACAATCAAAATTTGCCGTTTTTTTCATAGATATTAATCGGTTCCGACACATCAATGATGCACTCGGCCACCAAATTGGCGATCTATTCTTGGTTGAGGTTGCCAAGAGATTTCGATTGATTGACAAGACAGGCGATTCTTTCTATCGATTAAATGGAGATGAATTTGTTTTTTTGCTTGAAGATACAAGTTTAATATCAGTAATGGCTACAAAGCTAATTGAGATTTTTGAGAAGCCCTATATTTTTAACAATCATAAATTTTATTCGACTATTAGTATTGGAATCAGTTTATTCCCGCAGCACGGCACGGATATCGATAATTTGATCGTCAATGCTGATTTAGCCATGTATGTTGCAAAACGCAGAAAAGGCAATCAATATGAAATATTTAAAAATCGGATGCAAGGTAAAAATGACCACGTCCTAATTTTTGAAACCAAGCTTCGAAATGCATTAAAAGAAAATCTGTTTGAGATTCACTATCAACCTAAAATGGATGTAAAAACAGAACAGCTTATCGGGATGGAAGCCCTATTACGTTGGTATGACGAAGAATTGGGACAAATTCCACCGAATGAGTTTATACCTTTTGCAGAAGAATGCGGTTTGATTAGCGATATTGGTGAGTGGGTCTTGAAAAGCACTGCACTTCAAATCAGGGAATGGGAAAAACAATTTAAGTTTAATTTAAGGGTTGCAGTCAATATTTCTCCACTTCATTTTAAAGAAGGAAATTTTGTCGCTCGGCTTATTAAGATTCTTGAAGAGACAAAAGTGCGGCCGGAGTACCTTGAAATCGAAATTACCGAAATGAGTATGATGGATTATAATGATGATTTAATTAATAAAATACAAGAAGTAAAATATCTTGGAATAACAGTGGCTATCGATGATTTCGGAACAGGCTACAGTTCCTTGGGCTATTTAAAGGAATTTCCTGTTGATACGCTTAAAATAGACCGCTCTTTCATTGTCAACATTAGTGAAGGGGAGTCAGGAATAGCAATGGTAGCGGCAATTATTGCTCTAGCTCATGCTTTAAAATTGAAAGTGGTAGCCGAAGGTGTGGAAACAAATGAGGAAATGGAAATTCTCAAACAGTATAACTGTGAGTATGTACAGGGATATTTCTACAGCAAACCTTTGAATGTAACGGATATAACACAAAAGATGCTAAACCAAAAAACAACTTAAAAAGCCGGGAAGAGTCTAACAGCTCCCGACTTGGAAAGGGGTATGCCGGATATGACAATCCATGCATACCTTTTTTATTCGCTTAAAAGTTCTTGTAATCGCTCGTATTCATCGTCTCCAATAGCATCATAATATTGGAATAACAAATCCGAATCCACCTTGATCATATCTTTAAAGTTTAGATACAATTCTTCAGTCAAATGACGAATAATAATCGGTACAGGCTGATTATGATTGAAGTGTTTCAGGTATTTTTTGATGAAGTCTTCTGATAGCTCACACCACAAATTATTCCCTAGTGCTTCAAATTCGACATATTGAATGTGGGCAGATAAGAAATCCTCGGTTAAAAGTTCATTGTACTGACATGCAGTTTGCCAATCAATTTTGTCACGGTAGCGATGAAGCCAGTGAGGCTCCAGGACAGCGCTTAGTAACTTGATTTGTTGTTCTGTATAAGCTCCGAAATAAGCATCCATTTCTTTGTTTGAGCGTTTTCTAAAGCCCATATCATCATATATCTGGCTAGCTAATGAGGGAATCCCTTTTACCATATGTTCACTACCGGACCATTTAAACTGACCTCGTTCAAACTCGAAGAATTGATATTCCAATCTCTCTTCTTCCTCTATATCATCATCATCGAGTAAGTGAATTGTGCTATATTCACTAAAATAAGTTTCATCTTCTATAAATACATCGATTTCCTGTTCGAAATGATCGTTTATTTTTAATTTCTGACGCTTTAGCTCACTTACAATATAGTTTTTGAAAGAAGCAGATAATCTAGATAATACAGGATAATTATACTGTAGGGATGCAACATCCACCTGGTCCAGATGCTCGATTAAGTAGTGTTCGGTCAACTGGTCGCAAGCATAGCATATATAAGAGAAATCAACATAATCCAGGTACTTTTCAAACTCGGTCGGGTGGAGTTTTACAAGATTGTATCTCCAAAAACAATAATCATGGATGAATTTTTTCGACATGTTGGGATTGGCTTCAAGCATTTGGTTCATGTCTATTTCATCGATGATGGGACCTACATAGGAAGGAATCGATTTAACATCAAAATCCTTCGGAAAATTCAACCTTTCCAATCCCTTTTGGGGTCTGAATTTTCTTCTTCGACTAGGATGTGTTTTCAGGCTATATGTGCCGATAGACCCGCGCTCATCCAATAAAATATAAGCCAATTCTTGTCTTTGATCCCTAGTAAGCTTAATATTTTTTGGAAACTTTACAGAGGCGTAATATGTAATATTAGACATATCATAGAAAAATTTAAAATCGCCCTCAGGAGTAAAATCCGAGCGGGATGTATTCTTTTTCCAATACAAAAGTGCCCCGTTTATCGGGGGATAGTTAGAAAATTGAATGTTAGCTATAGAGAAAATATTATGTGAAAGAGACTCATCATAGACAGTTTTTATAAATTCAATATGTTTAATTTTAAGCATACTGTACCTCCATTAGTTCTATTATATTTCTTTAGCGAAAGAAACAATAGCAAAAAGTGTTGCGAGTATGAATTCTTCTACAAATTGCCTTGGAAAAGCAAAATGAACTTTTAAATGCAGAGTATGTCCACTTTACTAACTTATTGTGAATGAATGTCTTTTAGAACCAAGATAAGCATTTTTTGTTGAAAACAATAGTCTATACCGAAGTAATGTATTCAAAGGGGGATTAGAATGTAGCTAACATATAAAAGAATAAAGAGAAATTATGGATAAAGGCTCTCTACATACTGTTAAAAGATGTATAATTGAAGTTGACTATAAACAATGAATTTTAAGTAAAAGTTGGTGAGTTTATGCGTTCAAAATATGTTATTTCTTTAAAGGAAACAAGGAACCCGATTGAGGATATTATGGTTCCTGTTGATAAAAGAATCGGTTACATTGAAGGGGAAACTCCTGTAATTCCAATTTATTTTTATCGTCTACTCGGAGTAGAGGGTGACGAAGAAAATGATTTGAACATATACAAAAATGAAATATTTCGACTAAATGAACAGTTAACTCAATATGGCCGCTATGTGCGATTTGATGGTCCTATCCTTACTCCACAGAATAATGAAATGAGCTATTTTAAAAACTTTATTGGTTCAACTCTGACACAAGACAAAAAAGCTTTGAAAAAACAAGGGTTACTTTTATTCTTCAATTCTCGAATTTTTTATGGGCACAGTCAATATCCATCTATTCACATCGCTTTACAGCAAGTTCTTGAACTCTTTCTTAAGAATGAATCGTTTGTCAATACATCAAAAATGGAAACCTTCGTTGTAAAAATGCTGATCTGGCTGCAGCGTATTCTTCCTAAGCTGTATCCGAAGGGTTCAATTGCCAAAGATATTCCCAAAATCTTATTCTATGGTGATATAAAACCCCATGAAATTTATTTTTTAATCTTCCTTTCTTTAATGGGAATGGATGTGCTGTATATTCACACTGAACCCGACAAGGAACAGAGGTTTTCTCAAATCGATCCTTCTGATGCATTTTCCAAAAGAATGGAGTATTCCAACAGCTTCCCTCTTGAGCCATTCCCATTGGAGGAGAAGAGAGTCAGGAAGAATACGGTAACCTACGAGGCAAAAGAGGAAATAGAAAGCTTCTTGTATGGGGATGATGTGGGGCTATTCAAAACAAGACATTATGAAGAAGGAATAACAAAACCGATTACGCTAAGAACTACTCATGACGAAATGAAAATATTGTGGCAGGAAGAAGCCAAAATCAGACCCGAATTCCAGGTGGAAAATGAAATCGTGTTTGTCCCTAATTTGTTCGTGAAAGTTAGTGGCACCTATCAAATCATAGATGAGTATTGGAAGGAATTGTTCGAACTAAAAGGGACTGCCAATACGGTGTTTAAAGAAAAAGTAGATTTTACACCGATTACTTACAGCAGACAGGAAATGTATTCAACTTCATATGTTTTAGATGACAATGGGTTAATTGATAAGGAAAAACTGTTTAAACATCCGCTTTATAAATTGTCGTATTTAAATCAAACAGTTCAAGATTTCATTGTAAGTAAGATCAACGAGCTGATTAAGTCAGATATGTTCCTGCAGGAAATGACCAATGATTTAAGAATCAAAATACTGATGACCATTATTACAATGGAAAAAGAATTTTTAAGACTAGTTGAATCATTTGATTTTACTGGCAAGGTTCCAAAAGTTATTGTTTATAATAATAAACCTGATAACTTCACGGAAACGGATATTATCCTGCTTTGCTTCTTTAATTTAGTGGGGGCTGATATCCTCATATACACGCCAACCAATTATAACAACATCGAGGCATGGATCAATCCAAATTACTTTGATATTCATCAATTGCCATCAGTACAATTTGATTTGGAGCTTCCGGAGGAGTCGCCTAAATCAAAAACCAGTATTTTCAAAAGATTGTTTAAGCGATAACAGACTTCTATCTTTAGGGGGGAAGTAAGATGCAATTAGAAAATGAACCAGTTCAATTGCCGAATGAATTGGAACGGAAAACAGCAGAGATTAAAGATAAAGTACAAAACTCACCAGAAATTCATGTAATTGGTCGACAGCTTGATATCGAAAACCTGAATTCACTTGTATCATTCGGCAGCCAATCCGCAGTAGAGATTTCAAGATTTTCGGATATGATTCTAAGTTCAATTAGAAGAACTAAAATGGAAGAAGCCAAAGACTTAACATTGCGGCTCGGTAAAATTATGGATCTTTTTAACTTAGATGATTTTGATAAAGAGAAAAAACCCACTTTATTCCAGAAACTTTTTAACAAAACGAGAGATTCTATGGAAGCTATCCATCAAAAGTACGAATTAATGCAGACAGATGTTGAAAAAGTTGGGATTACACTTAAGAAATTTGAAACAGATATCTTAAAGGAAAACGACCAATTAGAAACTATGTTTCACCATAACCTGGCCTATTATGAAGAGCTCCAAAAGTATATCATCGTGGGCCAAAAAGCAGTTGGAGAAATTTCCGGGAAGCTGCTACCTGAGTGCGAAGAAAGGGTAAGGGTTTCTGGAAATCAGTTGGACCTATTAAAACTCCAAAATCTCAATGAAGCAAAACAAATGCTTGAACAAAGAGTCTACGATTTACAGTTAGCAGAAAATGTAGCGCTGCAAAGTCTGCCGATGATTAAAATGACACAGATGGGAAATGACGAATTAGTTCGTAAAATCAATGCTTCATTTATTGTTACACTCCCATTGTTCAAACAAGCTTTAGTACAATCGGTTGCTTTAAAACGCCAAGAGGTAAGAGCAAAGTCACAGCAAGCATTAGATGCAAGGACAAATGAGATTCTGCGAAGAAATTCAGATAACTCTGCCTTGCAGGAAAAAGCAATGGAACGGTTAAAAACAGGGAAGCTGCCCCAAATGGAGACTCTTGAAAAAACGTGGAATACAATTATGCAGGGGATTGAAGATGTGAAAAAGATTTATGCGAATTCCAATGAAAAACGTAAGGCAGGTACGAATAAATTGGAACAGTTCAAACGAAATCTTGAACAGCGTCAATTGTTAAGGAATTAATATAATTCTAACATTTCATTGTCCAAAGACAATAAATCTGGAAGGGAAAAGAGTTTTGGAGGAATTAAAATTGGCCATCAAAAGGAGAAGTTTTTGATGGCCTTTTATTTTTGGGATTTTAATCTGTCTAACTTTCTAAACTTTAGTTAACATTACTTTTGTCCGATTTAGAATGGCTTTCTTTGTTTGTTGAATGATTCGATTGATTATTATTTTCTTTTAACGGTACATGATCTTTTTTGGGGCCCGGATTCCCGTCTTTTGTATTGTCTGTAGATGGGTTTGCGCCTTTTTCTTGTTCTGCAGCCTTTTTAGGAATCGATTCTAGAGCATTAGAGTTCTTCTGGCTATTGTTTTTACCATCTTTTGCAGTAGATTCCTGCTGAGTTTGATCTACGTCAGAATTGGATGGTTTCTTTGCGGCTGGATTTTGATTCGCATTTTGATTTGTTGTATCTAACGCATTATTATTAGTTGCTGGTTTTTCATTTGAAGGCTCTTCTATAGAATTTAAATTTTTGTTCGATTGATCTTGTCGTGCCTTTTTCACAGCTTTTTCAACTTGTGCTTTCAATGCTGGCAGGGTATCTGATTTATATTCAGCAGTGATCGAAACTTCTGCGTCTTTTGTGGACATATCATTTACAATCTTGTCTAAAGCCGTTTCAATTGGAAGTCCCTCAACATCTTTAATGTCAATGCCTCTATCCTTGGAATGAGCTTCAGCAGAAATCACTTTCCCTTTTGCATCTACACCAATTTCAACAGGGTGATTCCCATTTAAGTGAATGTATGCAGCAACACTTGTTTCCGGCAACAAAAGCCCAGCTGCTATAACTATGCAAAGGATTGCAGCCATAAGGGCAGGTCCTAACTTATAATAGATAAATCTATTTGAATTGGCAGGAAGGGAGTTGGGCTTTAGATAAAAGTCAACCTCTTCGCCAATCTCGGGGTCTGCAATTAGAGGGATTCCTTTTAAAAATTGACCATTTTGCGTTAAAAAAATTATGTGATTCTTATGTTTTTCACAGACAATCCCTCTAATTTTTTCCACTGGATGCTGCTCCTTTCACAAAATCTTTTATAAAGGTAAATTCACTGTTCAATAATAAAACGATAGCAATTATGTATTTTCTTTGCCTTTCCAGGGTTTTGCGGGAGACCTCAACCAGTGATTCCAGTTCCCTTAAAGGTAATTTCCTTTTATCAATCAAGTACTGGTATAGGTCAGTTGAATCAGCAATAATTTCAGCTATTAGAAAGGCGGTTTTTCTAGCATCTTCATGTTTAGGAGTAGCTTTGGCTAGTTCTTCGAAAGATAAGTTATACTCAGCAAGCAGTTTGTTATAGCTTAGAAGCTCATCCTTTCTAGCATTTGCTAGTTGCTCCTCGGTATATGTATCAATTGATTGTTTATCGAATATGTAGTGTTGCTGGGATGATTCCTCATCCGCAGACTCTAATAGCATTAGTTTTTCATTTCGGGAAATTTCCTTCCTTATGTAATCAATAAGCCTTCTCTTAATGATTATATGGGCAAAGGTTTGAAAAGAGGCGCTTTCTTTATGATCATAGGCTAAAACTGCTTCGTGAAGCCCATCCATCGCCACACTATACTCTTCATCATGCTCGTCGATAGGGCGCTTGCATACAAAGGAAGCTGTTTTCTTCAAAAATGAAGCACTAGCAAAAAGGAGGTCATTCATAACCTCCTCATTGCCTGCTTTTGCCCGAATCACTAGTTCGTTCATATTCAATTTTGATTTGAAGATTCCTTGAATAATAGACAAAAGCATACGTACCCTCCACTCTTACAATCTAGTTGCCATTGATTCTAAATAGTTTTTCAAGAAATGAAAAGTGGTTTCTTTATATTGAAATAGTAATTTAATCTGTTTGGTTTAAATTAACAATCTAATAAAAGAATTTATTTCTTTTCTTTAAGGGCTTGCTTTTCAGCTTTTTGCTCTTCTTTAAGAGATTTGCGCTCTGCTTTATGTTCTGCTTGCAATGCTTTACGAGCTTCTTTTGCAGTTGCTTTTTCAGTTTTTACAGTAGACTCTTCAACAGTTGTAGTTTGCTCAGTTTCTGTTTGCTCAGTAGTTTGAACTTGTTGTTCTTCCGTTTTTGTTGCTTCGTCAACGATTACTTGAGTTTCTTCAGTTGTTTCTTCTTGTTTTTGAGCTTCTTGTTGTGCTTCAAATTTAGCAATCGCTCTTTCGGCATTTCGTGCAATAGCTGCTTTTGCTGTATCGTTACCAGCGTTTTTGAAAGCTTTTTGCAGGGCAACTAGATTACCAGCTGGATAGTCTTCTGGAATGGCAGGGAAGACGATTTCTGTAGAATCCGTTTCATTTGTTCCAGCTTCTGTTGTTTCAGTAGTAGTCTCCGTATCATTCGTAGTTTCAACAGTTCCAGTAATAGACTCTGTATTATTTTCGACTTCTGTAGTTTCAGTAGCGTCATCCGTTGCTTCAGCAGCATCAATAAATTTTGAAGCATCAATAACCTCAGTACCTTCAGTCTGCTGTAATTCTTCTGACTCATCTACTAGATTTTCGTCAGCCCATGCATAGCTTGCTCCTGTGATTGCCATAGATGCTACTAAAATAGCAGCGGTTGTTTTTCTGAATTTCATCTTCCGTCACCTCGTGATTAATTTAGTCCGTCTCTTTCCGGACACTTAATTATTCGAAGGCTGATCTCCTTTTGTGGGGGTAGGAAGAAAAAAATTTTTTAGGAAGGGTTGTTAAGACAAATAGCAATAGACTACCCCACGTTTCTATGGACACTATTACAATCCAAAAAACTTAGACCTGCTGTAAATGCTTGCATATGATAATACGATTATTACTATGAGGGGAATGAAAATATTGCATTATTCTTGCAGCTGTCCATGCTATGGTTCTTATAATGGTTATGGACCTTTATACAACACCTTGGAGGTACCTCATTATTGGGCTTTTCCATACTATATGAATAATTTCACTGCTCTTGGTACTCGTTTTACTCAAGAGGGAAGAGACAATGGTATGGCGATAAGGGATTATGGAGCAAATCCATTTGTCGTTAATATCAATGAAGCGGTGAAACAAAACAATACATTCCGGACTGCTTTATAGACGGGTCAACATTTGCAAGTTACATTAATGAGCCTGAAACCCGGAGAAAGTATCGGACTGGAAATGCATCCCAATGTAGACCAATTCCTAAGAATAGAACAAGGGCAAGGCTATGTACAAATGGGGGAAAGTAGGGAGAATTTAAACTTTACAAGAAACGTTTTCGATGATTCTGCGATTGTTATACCTGCTGGGACATGGCATAACCTAACTAATATAGGTATTGTTCCACTAAAGCTATATTCGATTTATGCTCCGCCAAATCATCCGTTCGGAACAATTCATTCTACGAAAGCAGAAGCAACTGAACATGATTAAGTAAATTTTGTAAATTATAGCAATGAAGAATTAATATGAATGAAAGTAGAAGCGTATCATGTAATTCTATTGATACGCTTTGCTCTCCATATATCTGCGGGGTGGTATCAACTCCAATAAAACCATCTTCCGTGCCCATCCGGACTTTGAAAAATCTTTTCCTTGATTACCTTTCCATTCTCTAAATAATCCTGGTGCAGATCCGCATCATACATATTGTTATAAACATGGTAGAAAGAACGGGCAATACTCAAATCCTTTAATAATAATTCAAAGTCTTTCTTTAACTTGTTTGGAAATTGATTGGCTACGTGAGTATGGAAGAGAATTATTTGATTTTCTGGAGATATGGACTGAATCACCTTCGGCAAAAGCTCTAATAAATCTCCTTCATAAAGGTCTTTTTGAATGCCGTTTGCAATTTTACTGGCTTCTATAAATTGTTGGCGTCTCTTCGAATGCTCGGGCCAAATTAAGGCAAGCATCCAGTCATATTCATCCTGTTTATTTAAATCGACAATATTCAAATCAATCCCGATTCGAGTGTTGATCTTAAAGTTTGAATGGATAGTATTCGGTAATCTTTCCCCTTTATTTTCTGATTTAAGATAAATTGAAGCCATGGCATTCTCTATTTTGAACGAAGTTTTTTCTTCTATATATTCATAGTTATAAGCATCCGGACAGAGTAATAATCCAGCACTTGTACCAATTTCAATAAGGGTTAAAGATTTACTCGTTTGTTCGGCAATACCTGAAAATATTGGATAGAGGTAGGCTGCCCTTCTTACCTCGTTTGTTTGGACTAATCTTGATCGAAATAATTCAATCAGTTGATTCTTGTGATTTAGTGCGAACTCTTTAAAATGTTCAAAGCTATCACTAAAAGGTAAAGGGTTTACCGTCAAGGAAGGGTAATAGGCACGTAATTCAGATTCTGATCGTGCAACAAGAAAGTGCATTGAAGCAAAAAATAGATTTGGTTTAGGCTGAGATAATGGGATTTCCTTAATGATCTCCATTAACTCTGCATCCTCAATAACTTGCTTGCTTAAAAAATAATATAGCTCACTGCTGCCTTTAGCCTGTGATTCTGCAAACTGCTCAAAGCTTTTAGTATAAACATCCATCTCATCATCCCCTTGTTAAGTCATTATGTTAAGTGTATACTTTTGGTAAAATTATGAAAATAGTTTTTGATGTCTGGTTAATAAATTAATGATCTGTTGTAGATGCAGGTAAAATAAAAATTTGAGGAATCCCCGCTAAAACTCAGAGATAACAGCCACTGAGTTAGGAGTTAGTTCATGCTCTATACAGCACAAATAATGGATTTTATTGTATAGATTCAAGAATCATAGCAACCATATGGTCGTTGGTATGCCCCTTTCCCGAAAGGAAGGGGTATTTTTATGAGGATTAATTTTACATTTACAAGTTCATTATTAATAAATTTAAACCATAGATATAAATTGAGTTATTTAGTTTATCTACAATGGAGGTTATGCTCTTTCTAAGGAGTTATAGGCTTTGAATTTTGTTGTTTGAGGCCCCTTGCTTGAATTAGGACCAAGATTCAAATTCAATCTTAGAAAAATGATAAATATAAAAAACTTTGCTCTATAAATATTTGAATGCCACTTACTCGTTGGAGGATCATTTATGTCTAGTAATAATATTGAGTTAAACCAAAGTTTCATAGACTCCCAGGAAGAACAAAAAAAATTATATAACCGCACATTAATCATCGTAAGTATTTCTCAAATCTTTGGTGGAGCAGGCTTGGCAGCAGGTATTACTGTGGGGGCACTTTTGGCGCAGCAAATTTTGGGCACAGACGCCTATGCAGGACTCCCTACTGCGTTATTTACTCTAGGTTCTGCAGGGGCTGCCTTAATCGTAGGACGACTTTCGCAACGCTATGGGCGTCGAATCGGTTTGGCAGCCGGTTTTACCTTTGGTGGACTTGGGGCAATCGGTGTAGTTATTGCCGCTATCATTAATAGCATCGTGCTTTTATTCGCTTCCTTGCTAATTTATGGTGCCGGCACTGCAACAAATTTGCAGGCTCGTTACGCCGGGACAGATTTGGCCGATAATAGTCAACGTGCCAAAGCAATCAGTCTGACGATGGTTTTCACAACTTTTGGGGCAGTTGCAGGGCCGAACCTGGTTAACATTATGGGGGATGTTGCTCTTTCTATTAATGTTCCTTCGCTAGCCGGTCCTTTTATTTTGTCGGCAGTTGCTTATATTTTAGCAGGTTTTGTTCTCTTTGCTATGCTGCGACCAGATCCATTATTCGCCGCGAGAATGATTGAGTTATCGAATCCAGCAGATATTGAAGGGTCGCAGCAAACAAAAAGTGTTCAACTAGAGAACAAAAGAGGTATTATCGTAGGCGCAATAATTATGCTATTGACTCAAATTGTAATGGTGGCGATCATGACCATGACACCGGTGCATATGAGAAATCATGGGCATGATCTGGGTGAAGTCGGATTGGTTATTGGTTTCCACATAGGCTCGATGTATTTACCTTCATTGGTAACAGGTTTCCTCGTGGATAAATTTGGGCGTACTCCAATGGCTATCACATCAGGAATCATACTATTGTTGGCAGGGTTACTATCAGCAATGGCACCTTCAAATTCTTTAATACTGCTGATAATTGCGCTTTCTTTACTTGGATTGGGCTGGAATTTGGGATTGATCAGCGGTACTGCACTGATTGTTGATTCGACCACCGTTACCACAAGGGCTAAAACCCAGGGAACAGTGGATGTTTTAATTGCGTTATCGGGTGCAGCAGGCGGGGCTTTATCAGGAGTGATTGTAGCTCATTCAAGTTATCCAACCCTATCCATAGTTGGGGGAGTATTATCCTTGTTGATGGTTCCGGTTGTATTCTGGTCCCGTAAATTGTTTAGTTAAGTGACATACTGATGATAAAGTGGCAGTGCATGACATTCGCTTTCATGTACTGCCGCTTTTTTTGCTGACTTCCTGTTTTCAGTTTCGATATAAAAAAACTTTATTAGAAAAATTAGAATATTTGAAATTATAGTTATTGACTATCAATTTAATTTGTCTTACAATTGGAACATATATTGGTTAGGGAGGGAATTTAGCAATATTAGGGGAAGAATGCATATAAAGAAAAGGCGATGGGTTTTTTGTTAAATACTGCAGTCTAGTTTCAAGGGGATGAGTGCAGTTGAATGTTCAACATATTAAGGGGGTTTGTTCATGGTTAATGAAACAATTACTAAGAATCCGGTTGAAGGCGAGTCAGCAATAACGCAGACAATTAACGAAGGTACAAATGAAAAAAGAAGTTTTATCCAAAAAATAAAGTATGCATTTGGACCAGGGATGCTGGCAATCCTGACTTGGCTTGGTGCAGGGGATTTAGTTACATCCGCAGTTGCCGGGGCTGATTATGGTTATGGTTTAATGTGGATTCTTGCTTTATCACTAATTTTACGTTTTTTAATCGTAAATGTTATGTCGCGTTTCCAATTAGCTAATCAGCAAGGATTATCCATTTTGGAAGGTTACGGCAAAATACATCCAGGATTTGCTATGTTCCTAGGGATTTACGCAATTATTATTGGTCACTTATCCAATGCTTATATGTTAAGCGGAGCTGGTGAGGTTCTATCTAATATATTTGGATTTAATAGTCCATTTTTAGGTTCTATCATTGTAGTAGGATTACTATTTATATTGATTGGCAGAAATTATTATCATACAATTGAAGGCGTTATGAAGATCTTCTTAGCGGTATTGACACTGGCATTTGTATACTTGGCGTTTAGTACCAGCCCAGATTTTGCTGGAATTGTAAGCGGTACCATCGGTTTCAGTATTCCGCAAGATGAAGGTGCATTTGGGGCGTTGCTTGTAGCGATTTCCATCATAGGTGCTGTTGCAGGGTCGATTTCTAACTTTGTACATCCATACTTCCTGAAGGAAAAAGGCTGGACTACACCTGGGCATTTAAAATTACAACGAAACGATTTGCTATTTTCAATTATCGTTTGTATCATCATCAATTTATCCATTTGGATTGTTGGAGCGGAAATCTTAAGACCAAACGGCATCCGCGTTGAAACTGTAGGAGATTTAGCAGCTGCACTAGAAATATCATTAGGTAAATTTGGTTGGATTACTTTCTATTTAGGTACTTTTGCTATTTTATTTGCAAGTATCGTAGGGAAAACAACAGGTTATCCAAGATTGATAACAGATGCGTTTTACGTTTCAAATAAGAAACGCAGTGAAAAATATGAAGGCGATTACAATAAAGATCCGATGACAAAATGGATCATGTACTTCCTTTTAGTTTCACCAATTATCTGGTCGATTCCTGGAATGCCTGGCTTTATCCAATTAACAATTGCAGTAAATGCCTTTAACATGGTAGGTTTCCCAGTAATAGCGATTGGTCTTCTAATTATTTCGAATCGTAAAGATTTAATGGGTAAATATAGAAATAGCTGGTTTGAAAATGTATGCTTAATATTAGCGACAGTCCTAGCTTTATGGTCTTCTTTTGAATTATTGTTATCATTTATTTAACAAGTTTTCTAGAAATGAAGGAGTTGTTGGAAATGAGTGAAAAAATCATCGTTTATCGCAAAGTAGATGAACAGGTCCTAAACTATTTGAGAGAGTATGCAGAAGTTGTTTATTTTGAAAAGTTAACACCAGAAAACATGGACGAGTTTTATAGTGAACTAGAAACAACTACTGTTTTACTTGGATCTCTTTTGAAGATTGATGAATCCTTGTTAAATAAAGCACCGAATTTAAAAATGGTAGCGAATTCATCAGTAGGTTATGATAATTTGGATTTACAAGCATTAAAATCTAGGGGCATTATCGCTTCCAACACACCTGAAGTACTCAATGAAACAGTTGCTGATACAATTTTTGGTTTGATTCTGTCAACTGCACGCCGAATGCCGGAACTTGTACAGTGGGTAAAAAATGGTGAATGGAATGAAAACTTAACCGAAGAATATTTTGGTGTCGATGTTCATCATAAAAAGCTGGGCATCATAGGTATGGGAAGAATTGGACAAACGCTTGCCCAACGTGCTCATTTCGGCTTTGGTATGGATATTTACTATCACAATCGTTCTAGGAATCTAGAAGTAGAAGAAAGATTCAATGCTACATTTTGTTCATTGGATGACTTACTCCAAGAAGTAGACTTTGTTTGTTTGTTGACTCCATTAACTAAAGAAACAGAGAAAATGATGGGGTATGAACAATTTAAAAAGATGAAACCTTCCGCAATTTTCATTAATGCTTCCCGTGGAAAAACAGTGGATGAAGAAGGACTAATCCAAGCATTGCAAGATGGAGAAATTTTAGCAGCTGGCTTAGATGTGTACGAAAAGGAACCTGTTGATAAGAACAGTCCGTTACTTTCGATGAAAAATGTTGTCACATTACCGCATATCGGGTCAGCAACAAGTGAAACACGCTTAAAAATGACGATGTTGGCAGCCCAAAACGCCGTAGCCTATTTAACGGGAAAAGAGATTCCGACAGAAATCAAAGTGAAATTGGAAACTCATTAACCTAAAGTAAGAAATCAATATCCGATTACCTAAAGCAAACTTTTCTTTGTTTGTTAAATATTCCTTGGAGCTGTTCAGAAAGTTAGATTTTCTGAACAGCTTTTTACTATTCTATAAAAATGATACTAAATCATACCTCTGAAATAACTCCTTATAAATAAGGACATCACTAAAGGAAATGGTCCCAATATTACTATTCACATACCTCCGTTTCTTCTTATTCCACAAATGTAGGAGCCGTTTGTCGACATATTTATACTAAGTGGTTAACAAAAAATAGTGTATAATACATCATAAGGCTTATATGCATGAAATTGCAGTCATCATAGAGATGGTTAACTAGGGTAGGGGTGGTAGTATGGCACAGTATAAATTCGACGCTGTAAAACGTTATTCGTTATCTCATCAAGTTGTTGAAAAGTTGATAGAGTTAGTGAATTCTGGACAATTAAAATCGGGAGATCTGTTACCTTCCGAAATAACTTTAATGAAACAATTCGATGTGAGCAGACCTATTTTACGTGAGGCATTAAGCTCTCTGGAATCAATGGATATTATTTCACGTAATCCGGGTGGTGGAAAATTCATTAATAAAAAAATTGGCAGTACACCGTTTCGGGCAATGCTATCCATTTCCATGGATAATATTGTAGCAATCATCGAAGCACGCATGTCCCTCGAAGTAGGGCTGGTAATGTTGGCTGCTGAAAAAATAACGAATGAGGAAATTGCCAAACTGGAAGAAACGATAGAGGGCATCAGGGAAAATATTGATAAAGATTACGGCAGATATGATATAGAGTTTCATAAAACGATTGCCAATAGTGCGAATAATCCCGTACTAGAAGGAATGATTACATCTTTGCTGTTAACACATGAAAAGACAAATAGTTTAATCGAATTTCGTGAACCAAAACTGACAATTGCTCACCACGAATCGATTCTTCAGGCTTTAAGGGAGCGTAATCCGACCGAAGCAGCGATACAAATGCACAAACATCTAACATTTGTAAAAGACAAAATTCTCAAAGGTCTTGAGCACTCGCAAAAAGAGAATTAATACCTTTATCAAATAGGAGGTATGCACTATAATGGTGATTTTAAATGCGGACTCCCAGTACATCAAGTCTATATACCTTAAAAGGGAGCATATTTCTTCAAATGATTGTTTTCCATTTAACCTTCCATTTATTCAAAATTTTCAGGAGTTAAACTTTCACCCTAATATTACTTATATTATTGGTGAAAATGGAATGGGCAAATCAACATTGCTTGAGGGTATTGCAATTGCATTTGGATTTAACCCGGAGGGAGGAACGCTAAACTTTAATTTCTCCAGTTATGATTCCCATTCAAATCTGGATGAATATCTCGGTTTGGTCAAAGGGGTTAATAGAGCGAAGGATCATTTTTTCTTTAGAGCTGAAACTTTCTATAATGTCGCAACGAATATAGAGGTATTAGATCAGGAGCCAGGAACTGGCCGTAAAATTATCGATTCTTACGGAGGAAAGTCACTTCATGAACAATCTCATGGGGAATCTTTTTTCTCGGCTTTTATTGAGCGTTTTCAAGGAAATGGCTTATATATCTTGGATGAACCGGAAGCAGCATTGTCCCCATTAAGACAAATGTCCATGCTGGCGAGAATCAATGAACTTATTAATGAAGGTTCTCAGTTTATCATTTCCACTCATTCACCAGTTATTATGGCTTACCCAAACGCTAAAATTATTCAGCTCACAGAAGAGGGTATGCGTGAATCAAGACTTGAGGAAACCCTGCATTATTCGTTAATGAAGCAATTTTTTGAAGATAAAGATCAGTTGCTTCATCACCTTTTTCGTTAAACATTCCTTATATTCTCAAACTTTGGCGTAATCTTGGAGCAGGAATTGCGCTTTTTTTGTTTAGGGGCAGATTATTAAGGATTCCTTAGTAGTTTGAAATATAATAAATTTGCAGTTCCCAATTACGTTTCAAGGCTATGTGTAATGTATGTACTTTTAAAATTCAAAAATCTTCTATATATCTTTTATTTCCTACTTCATTTATTCTTCTTACATCATTTCGGATATCATTGTTCAATTTACTATAGTTAAGGGGTTGATTGTAAGTCTCAAGCCCTAGTTAAAAATAAAACTCAGGTTCATTACTTCCCAAATTTTTCCGCGATAATATGTATTTATATATACAGGGCACCAGAATTATACAATTTGTGTGTGCCTAGCACTCGAAATTACAAACTTAGGGAAGTAGTGAAAAAATGAAAACTAAAAAGAAATTGAGATTTTGGATTGTTGTTAGGAATAGTTTTATTGCCATAATAGCCATATTTTCGTTTTGGATGATTTCGAGCAACTTCATGACTGGGTATGAACAGAAAAAATACCGTGCAAGTGGGGAATTAATTGAGGTGGAAGGTAAAGAGATGCACCTTTATACAAAGGGGAATGGAGAGAATACGATCGTTTTGCAAAGTGGTCTAGGAACAACAGCACCCGCACTGGATTTTGAACCTTTGATAAATGAACTGGCTAAGGAAAATAAGGTTGTAGTGGTAGAATCCTTTGGTTATGGATGGAGCGATATAACGGACAAGGATCGGACAGTTGAGAATATAGTGGAAGAAACCAGAACAGCTCTTAAAAAAGCCAACATAGCTGGCCCCTATATTTTAATGCCTCATTCCATTTCGGGTATCTATAGTATGTATTTTGCCAATAAATATCCAGAAGAAGTTAAGGCAATTGTAGGGATCGACCCAACATTACCTCAAGCGTTGGGATACTTTGGGGAAACTGCTCCTTCGATGCCAAAATATTTTAGCTATGCCGCACCGACTGGATTAGCTAGGTTAGCGATATACTTAAATCCCGAGGGTTATTTACCAATTACTGCGGACGGGATATATTCATACGAGAATCTAAAAATAACGAAGGCAATCTCAGCCTGGAAGGGTTACAACAAGAATGTAGTAAATGAGGCCAATGAAATAAAGAATAATATAGAAAAAACTGTTCTTATGAATTTCCCATCTAAAATGCCAGTTTTAATCTTCACTACGAAAGAAGATAAAGAAACCATAAGCGGAAAAAACAATGTGACTTTTTATGAAACACAGTTAACAAATTCCACTGCCAGTAAAATCGTTCCCCTAGAGGGCCATCATTATCTACATTGGACCCAATATAAAGAAATGAGCAAAGAAGTAAATGAATTGATAGAATCAAGCGCAGCTAATCCGTAAAGCTTAATTAGTGGCTATTTTTTATTTAGATTTTTAAGCCTGAATCCGAAAAAAGTTAACCGATTCTATTTAGAAAGTTATTGAATTGTAGTAAAATATTTCTAAATTAAAAGCGATGAAGAGAAGAGTAAATGTGTTTAAGCATAACAGAGAACTCCGGTAGCTGAGATGGAGGATGCAAAATCACATGGAATCAAGCCTCGGAGCTGCACATAGGATATTATCTTCGTGAGATTGATGATGTGTCGGGTACTCCCGTTACAGAGATAGAGTATTTCCTAAATATTTATGTAGATGTACTCGAAAAGGTTGTTGCGGCGACGCAAGAACAAACTGGGGTGGCACCGCGAACTTCTAAATTCAGGGAGTCTCGTCCTCAAGTCGAATGACATGGGGGTGGGATTCCTTTTTGTTTTTTACAATTCGAATTTAGGAGTGAATGAGATGTTGAATCTTAAAATGTGGAAAAATCCAGTATTGCTATTGCTGGGTATTGGTGTTTCAAATCTAGGTGCCTGGATTTATTTGATTGCACTGAACCTCATCGTCTTGGATATGACAAAGTCGCCCTTAGCCGTTTCAGTTTTGTATATCCTTATACCAGTAGCAACTTTATGTACTAATTTTTGGTCGGGTAGCTTTATCGACAGGTTAAATAAAAGGAATCTGATGATGTCTCTGGACCTGGTCAGAGCATTATTAATTTTTATGCTTCCGTCCATGGATTCGCTGGTTTTTATTTATCTATGGGTATTTATGATCAATATGGCGGGTTCGATTTTTGAGCCTACATCCATGGCTTATATGACGAAGCTTGTCCCTATGGCAAATCGCCATAGATTTAATGCACTTAGAAATTTCATTAATTCAAGTGGTTTTATATTGGGCCCTTCCATTGCAGGTTTTCTGTTAATGATTGATTCCCCACATCTAGCCATTCAATTAAATGCTCTAGCATTATGTCTATCGGCGATCACTCTTTTTTTCCTCCCCAAATTGGAAGGTGAAAAGGGAATCGTTACTTCCGATAAAGTCAGCCTTAGCGTTATCAGGTATGATTGGAAACAGATTCTTAAGTTTAGTAAATCGAAAAGGCATATTGCTTCGGTTTATGTACTATTTAGTGGAATTACAGTCTTTATGACTGCACTAGATTCATTGGAAGCAGCATTTGCCACAAATATTCTTTCATTAACCGAAAGTTCCTATGGATTCCTTGTAAGTATAGCTGGAATCGGGATTATTATAGGATCGTTAACAAATGCGTTATTCGCTAATCATCTGAGGACGAATATGCTTATCGGTTTTGGGTTGGTTTTTATTCCGTTTGGCTATTTAATTTTTGCCTTCTCACAGAACTTTGTTTGGGCAGCTATAGGATTTTTCACATTAACATTTGCTTTGTCTTTCGCAAATACCGGCTTTTTAACCTTTTATCAAAATAATGTACCTATTGAAATCATGGGTAGATTTTCGAGTGTATTTGGTTTGCTGGAGGCAGTGCTAATCATTATGTTGACGGCGGTTGTGGCTGTTTTCGCTGAATTATACGGGATACGCTCCATATATATAATAGGTACTTTTGCTTTCTTGGTCTTGGGATTGGTTATGAATTTGATTGTCTTGGATAAATCGAAAATGGTCTATTACTCACAAGAAAATAGTTGAGAAGAATCACAATCTAATTCAATTTGTTCGGGCAAGAAATATAAATAGATATGCATCTGGTAAAGAAGAACAAGAAGTGGAGGCAGGTTTATGAGAAGGATAACTTTATCAAACGGAAAAATAGTTGAAGTTCAGTGTCTGAGTTGTGCATTAACAGGCGGCTTGATTGAACCTGATGGCGGGGTTGTACTAGAAACGGAATATTTCCATGCTCATCAAGATGTGGCTTATCCAATCAAGGGTCTAATAATATTAGCTTCCAAGCGTCATATTAAATGTCTTGATGAATTAACAGAGGAAGAAAAGTTGGATTATATTAAAGTGCTGACAAAAATCAGAAAGGCACAAAGAGATACATTAGGAATTGAATCCGTTTATTACTTTTATAATGAAGATACTACACATCATTTCCATACTTGGATGGTTCCAAGATATGAATGGATGTATGAGTTCGGTCGCTCGGTTGAGTCTGTTAGACCTGCTCTACTTCATGCAAGACACGAGATGAATAATGCAAAAAATATTAAAGAAGTAATGGATGCTATTGATGCATTAAAAAATGAATTAAATAAATAGTTTGTCATTCAAAAAACTAGCGCTTTCCTGAAAACAAGGAAAACGCTTTTTTTCATTTCTTAAGGTTATAAATAGTGGGACTTTAATTTTAAAATTATCTCCTTTTCAAATGTGCGGATTCAATGAATCACCACATTTGAAAAAAAAGGAAATTAAAAGTAGGTTGTTGAATTTATTAGTTAGTATCCTTTTAAAAGATGTGGAGTGAGTATCTTGTTTTATAGAAGGAAGTTCTACATAGTAAAAAATGATTTGTTGAAGTTTTCAATCGTCATTTTAATGACACTAATTTACCCAATCAATTAAAACATGGAGCACGATTAATAGGAAGATGGATGATCCCAAAGAATGAAGATGCTACCGAGATATTCGCCATTTGGGAATATGACAGTTTGCAGAAATACAGAGAGATTGAAGGCAAAATTCGAAATGACAAGGCTCATGTTAACAGAGTGAATGATTGGTATGAAAAACATGGCGGGAGAGAGTGTGTCATTCAAAATTATTTTTTGGAAGTACGAAACGAAGAGTTAAAGACGACTTTGATTATGTAATGGGTATTCCTTTAAAAAAGTTTTTTAACATAAAAAGGTGTCGTTGTTATATGAATATAGTTTCAAAGGGAGTATATTATGAGTGAAATAATCAACTATTATAATCAGTTCGATGAATGGGGAAGACTCGAGAGAGAACCTATTGAATTTAAAGTGAATTGGCATTATATAAAAAAATATTTACCCAAAACGGGAAAAATTTTAGATAATGGGGCAGGTCCAGGAAAATACTCGATGGAGTTAGCAAAGGAAGGGTACAATGTCACCTTGGCTGATTTGACGCCAAGGTTAGTAGAGATAGCAAAAATTAAAGCATGCGATCTAAATTTAAGTAAACAATTTAATGATTTCTTGGTTGCCGATGCAAGGGAGCTGAAAATGTTCGATGATGAACAGTTTGATGCATCACTCATGCTTGGTCCGATGTATCATTTACAAGATGAAATCGGCCGAATAAAGGCAGCTGATGAATTAAATAGGGTTACAAAAAAGGGAGGATTAGTATTTGTTGCGTTTATGCCAAGGATTAGGCATATCTTGACCTCACTTTTATCTCCGGAGAATTGGAAGCCAAATAATAGTCTGGAAGCAATAAACTCATTTTCGGAAAGTGGTTGTTTCAATCATACGGATAAAGGTCGTTTTACTGGAGCTTACTATTTTGAAATTGATGACATCAAGCCTTTCATGGAATCGCAAGGTTTTGAATGTCTACAACTATTAGGTTCGAATGTAGGAACAATCTTAACTAAAGATAGTTGGGATTATTGGAATGAGAATGGTCAAGAAAATCAGCTTATTGAACTAATAATCGAAAAGGCAACAGATCCTTATATCCTTGGCATCTCAAGCCATCTGTTATACATCGGCAGGAAAAAGTAATCCTTCATAGGAGTTTAGGTATTATTTGCTATTTTAATCTTCGTTCGGAGTATTAGGTTGTGCCTATATTATTAATTCTTGAAAAAAGCAATTTATTGTATATAAATCCGCAAGTAACTAAGGTACTTCTTTAATAAGGAGTGCGTTTGTGAAGGGCTATAGAGTTAAATGAAACTAAGATGCTATTTTCCTGTTATATTAAGTTACTTAGCATATTTGGCATAATATTTTTCCGATTTAGGAAAAGGTCTTCAATTGGCAAAACATAATGATATGGAGCAATAGTTGCAGCAACTACTGTTTGTTTATCAAACAATAGATAAATGTTGATTTGATTGTTGGGTAGGGTATACTATAGTTTTTTCCTTTAATTTTCATGGGTAACCCTTCATAAATCTCTCTAGCTTCAGTTTGGAACAACATTTCGATAGCTATTTTCCCGTAGTATCCTTTACCCCACCAAGACATGAAAAGTTTAACGCTTTCCGAAAAACCATATTCTCCCTCATCATTATTTTCAAATAGCTGTTTATATAACGGTGCATCAGACACCAGTACGCCATTGTGATCATAATATGATTGCTGCACATTTTAAAAAATAGCTTCGCCCCATATTATTTCCTTTAATTTCAATTCGAATTCACCTTGCTGCAATAAGCACCACTTTGAACTATCCAAAGACGGGAAATGATTCGATCCATCCCTATTGTTTAAATAAATGTCTTGAATAAAAACTAGATAATTTAAGGAATAGGGAGGCTCCACTGTTAAAATAGGTTATTGTTTTCAAATTCATTACTATTCAACATTAGATAACGTTACCTTTCTAATAATTTGCTACTTTTAGTTTACCCTTGAGTTTGATGAAATTGGGTAAAATTGTAAAATGAAAAGTCTTTAACTAAAGAAGAAGTATTATATAACAATAGTAGTCTCTATGGGTGTTGAGGTTGCAATTATATGGCTTACAAGGAGGTGCTTTAATATAGACAAATTCGTGAAATGGTTTCTACTTTCCTTTATTTTTGGGCTATTAGGTTTAGTAGCAGTATTTTTCGTAGAAGATGTTGCAAGAATCACTGGTGAAATGAATCGTAATATATTGTTAGTCAGTATATTAACTGTATATTTTATTATAATTTTTTCCTTGTTTAGCCTTGGTAAGGCTAATTCAAAAAAAGCCAAAAGTGAATTAATAATTTCAGCAGTTTTTGCTACGGTTCCTTTGTCGGCTTTAATAATAAATACATTAATTCTTATTGTCTATTTTGTCGGTAAGTAATTTAAGAGAGTACTAATCTTGAAAGGTGGGGCGTTTTCTCAAAAATGAGTACGCTTTGCATAAATAATGATGTTTATGTTGAAGTAAAGAAAAAGTGAATTATAGATATAGTGGAAGTAATATTTTACTTTTAAAAAATTTAAACACCGTTAGACAAAAAAATATGAAATGGTGGGGGTGATTAAGATGAAAAAAATTGCTGGAATCTTAATTGCTGTAATTTTATGTGGAGTTATTTGGTATGTTATCACGGCTAAAGAACATGCTCAGCAAATGGAAGGAAAAATCAGCAGGCACTATTTAAACGCAAACTATTTATTGAATGATATAGTCGAAGAGCTTCTTGCTTGGAACTTTAGCCAACCCTTATCCGCTGAGGATGAAGGTTATTTAATCAAGCTTTCCGATCAGTTGCACTATACTTCGGATTTGATGTTCAGTGGGGATGTGGTACATCAGGATTGGAGAAATCAGATGACTGATACACAGGATTATTTGTCCGGTTATGTCTACGACCAATCGCTATCTGATGAAGATAGGGCGGATTTACATCAGGCGCTTTGGGCAACACATTTTATTTTAATGGATTTTCGGACAGCTGCTAATAACAAAGTAGAATATTATGACGCCATGAATAATGAAAAAAATGAGATGGTAGAAAAAGTTAATAATCGTCTAGCTACGCAATTCTAATCCTGTTTAATCAAAAGGGGAAGACAGAAAGAGTTTAAAATCTATAATTTCTATGTGAAAGCAAGCTTTCTAATTGTTCGCTTAGGCATCTAAGTAAATCGTATTTGTTAAATTACAAAGATAGTAAACTTGTATAGAATTTCAAGCTTACTGTAAGCTACAGACATCATAAAACTCGCCCAGATTAATTAAAAAAATATTTAAAATTATTGAAATCTATATTAAAATAACTCTATCAATGGGAGAGAAGGGTTTTAAGTGTGGATTATTGCAGCAGTAATGACTATGTTTTGCTTTGGGATTAATAATATGATTTTTAAAATCACTTCAGGAAAAGGGTTATCTAAGGTGCATATGCAGTTTTATTTCTACCTTATCGCCTTTTTATTGATGTGCTGCTATGGAATGGTTTCTGGTTTTGCAACCTTTAATGGATTAACGATTTTACTAGGTGGAATCATAGGAATATTGAATGCAAATGGTAATATTCAAATGTCAAAAGCTTTTGAAAGAGGACCGGCGAGTATAACGTCGCCGCTTATCAGCACGAATACGGTTATACCGATACTAAGTGCGGCACTTATTTTTCATGAGAGCATTTCACTGATTCAATGGGTTGGCATTATCGTTATGCTTGCTTCTGCAGCTGTCATCCAATATGTACCAGGCAGTGGTGTTATAATGGACTATAAGCCATGGATGTTCCGGGTTCTATTATCGGTTTTATCGTTTGGGGTACTCGGTGTACTAATGAAGACATCCTCACATTTACATATTGATTCAATTAATACACTTGTTTGCATGTATGGTGGCGGTGCTGCTTATCTATTGATTAATAGCTTTATTCTGAAAGAGAAATGGCAGCGTGCGGAATTGAAATACGGTGCCATTATCGGAGGATTTAGTGTTATCGGTTATAGCAGCTACTTTTTTGCGCTTGATACAGGTGTTGCAAGTATTGTATTCCCGATTGTTAGTTTAAGTTGTTTGGTTGTCGTTCTCAGCAGTTGTTGGATTTATAAAGAGAGACTTAAATTCTACCAAATTGTCGGAGTTATATCAGCACTGGTTGGTATTATGCTAACGAAAATATAATGAAGAGATTTTATGCGTTTTTAGAACCTTATTCTAAGTTTGCGATTTTGATACGAATTATGAATCTTACACAAAAGCCTTCCAACTCTGGAAGGTTTTTTTTGTAAGGCTATAATAAGAGTAAGTAGTACGGAGAGATGGAACAAAACCTAAGAAAGGATGATGGGTAATTATGGAGAAATATTCAAGTCTTGATATAAATCACTCTTCTCCCGAAAAACAAACTGATTGGTGGAAGGCAATTGTTCATTCTATAAATGATGGGGTTCTTGTAATTGATCTTGAAGGAATTGTTCAACTAGTTAACCCAGAGTATTTGAGGATAACAGGTGCAACTCCCAGTATTATTGGAAAGCCATTAAAAGAATCTCGACCTGGTGCCCAATTAACTGAAATATTGGTCGATCGAAAAACTAGGGTAGGAGTTTACCGGAAAACTGGGAATCGGGAATATATCGTGGATATGGCTCCGATTATTCTGGATGACAAAGTGATAGGAGCAGTATCTGTATGTAAAAGCCTAGATGAAGTCCATAAGCTAACCCAAGAATTGAAGTTAAAAGGAGAGAAATTGGAGCAGCTTCAGAAAAAAATGAGTTCCTTATATCAAGCAAACTATACTTTCAAGCAAATCATCGGTAAGAATATGGGACTTAAAGATGCTGTTAATGTTGCAGAAAAGGTTGCTGACACCGACTTACCTATTCTTATTACAGGTGAAAGCGGGACAGGAAAAGAATTGTTTGCTCAGGCAATGCATAACGACAGCAAAAGAAAGAATAATCCGTTTGTTCCTGTTAATTGTGCGGCTATTCCCGCCGCTCTTTTAGAAAGTGAGTTATTTGGCTACGGAGAAGGTGCTTTTACCAATGCAAAAAAGGGTGGGAAAATTGGTCTGTTTGAAATAGCTAATAATGGAACTATATTTTTAGATGAAATCGGGGATATGTCCTTTGAACTTCAGGCTAAGTTATTAAGAGTGTTACAAGAAAAAAAGATTCGTAGAGTGGGAGAAACAAGGGAACGGGACATAAACGTAAGAATCATCGCAGCAACCCACCGTGATTTACAACAACTTGTAAAAAAGAACCATTTTAGAGAGGACCTATTTTATCGATTAAATGTGATTAGTCTACATATACCTCCCTTACGTGACAGAAAAGACGACATTCCAGAACTTGTTGATGCCTTTCTACAATCATCAATCATAAATTTGTCTTTGGATCTGGAATCCATTAATTATACTATCAGCCGACACACCTTAAGATTTCTGCAGACATATGAGTGGCCAGGGAATGTACGGGAATTAAGAAACATGATTGATTATGCTACTTGTATGATGGAAGGAACTGAAATCAAAATTGAACACTTACCAGAGACTATTACTAAGAATCGAATAGACATTAGTGAATTCAATGAAACTACCAGTTCTTATAATTCCTTGCAGGAAGCAGTTCAAGATGCTGAAAAGAGGTTTATTTTAGAAACGTTAAAAAAATTCGGGAATGATCTTGAAGAGAAAAAAAGGGCTGCCAATGCTTTAGGTATCTCATTAGCAACTTTGTATAACAAAATAAATCGATACAATTTAGATTTCTAAATGTTAAGAAAAATTCCCTTATAATTCTAGCAAATTAGAAATATAGGGGGGTGTTGTTATAACAGCCATTTTATTGATAATAGGAGCTATAAAATTCTAACAATTTAGAACCAGGGTATTTGTAAACTGTTGAATAAATTGCTACCATCTAATTTTTTTAATTCTATTGAGATGGTTATAATACTGACTATTTTCCCTTTAATAAGGATAAATTATTCTCTTTTCTGTTTGAATTTAAAAAGTTGGCATGAATTTTGCTTAATAAAAAGTGAAGTAAGAAAAGGAGGGTGCTTTAAGCAAAGAGAAGAGAAATATTGTAAATCTGGGGGGATTGGATGGTAGCTTTATTAGGATTCTTAACAATAGCAACTTTTCTAATATTAATTATGACAAAGCGACTTTCAGTAATTGTCGCTCTCGTTCTTGTTCCATTGGTTTTTGGGCTTTTCAGTGGATTTGGTGCCGAACTCGGTCCCATGATGTTAGAGGGAATTCAAAAGGTTGCACCAACAGGGATTATGGTTGGTTTTGCTGTCTTATATTTTGGGTTAATGATGGATGCAGGATTATTTGATCCAATCATTTCACGAATTATTCGGATCGTTAAAGGAGATCCGCTTAAGATTGTAATTGGAACAGCAATTGTCACAATGATAGTAGCATTGGATGGTGATGGTGCATCAACGTTCATGATTACGATTTCAGCATTTCTGCCAATCTATAAACGCCTAGGTATGAATCCTCTTGTATTGTCTGGTGTTGTTGCATTAGGAGCAGGTGTCATGAATATTGCACCTTGGGGTGGCCCTACAGCTAGAGCAATGAGTATACTAGAAGCTGATGCGACTCAACTCTTTAATCCCGTTTTGCCAGCTATGTTTGTTGGGATTGTATGGGTATTTCTTTCATCTTATTGGCTTGGAAAAAAAGAGCGCGAAAGACTCGGCATTATAGATTTAGTAATTAATAAAGAGGTTTTAATGGAGACTTCTTCTACTGTTGAAGGAAAAAGACCAAACCTTTTTTGGTTTAACTCGTTATTGACAATTCTACTTCTTGTAGCATTAGTTATGGCTTGGCTACCGATGCCGGTCTTATTTATTGTTGCCTTTGTTATTGCCTTGCTTGTTAACTATCCAAACTTTGGGGAACAGCAAAAGATATTGACTAACCATGGAAGTAATGTTGTATTAGTGTCCTCCATGATTTTTGCTGCAGGTATTTTTACAGGAATTTTAACAGGAACTAAGATGATCGACGAAATGGCAATTTCTCTGGTTTCCATAATCCCTGATCAAATCTCAGGTTTATTGCCATTATTGGTAGCGGTTACAAGTATGCCACTTAGCTTTGTATTTACACCAGACGCCTATTACTTTGGGGTTCTTCCAATTCTTGCTGAAACTGCTGTCAATTTTGGAATAGACCCAATAGAAATTGGGCGAGCTGCAATCCTGGGTCAAATGACAACCGGATTTCCATTAAGTCCACTTACAGCTTCAACATTTATCCTTGTTGGGATGACAGGGGTAAATTTAGGCGAACACCAAAAATTTATTTTCAAATGGGCATTTGGAACCACGATAGTAATGACAATTATGGCATTAATGACAGGAGCTATATCTATAACAATTTGAGGTGTTGAGAATGATTAGAATCGGTTCGGGAGCAGGCTTTTCGGGTGACCGCTTAGAAGCGGCAGTGCTTCTAGCGGAAAATGGGAATCTAGATTATCTGGTGTTGGAATGTCTTGCGGAACGTACAATAGCATTGGCTCAAAAACAAAAGTTGAATAATCCCGAATTGGGTTATGATTGTTTATTAGAAAAGCGAATAGAACCACTTTTACCGATTATTAGTAAAAATAAGGTAAGACTTATTTCAAACATGGGAGCCGCAAATCCGGTTAGAGCTGCTGAAAAAGTGGTTGAGATGGCTAATGCCCTAGGAATTTCCATAAAAGTAGCTGCGGTAATCGGGGATGATGTAATGGCACACATTCATGCGGAAGAAAGAAGCTTAGAAGGTAATCTGCCTTTATCGTCATATGGTCAATTAATTTCAGCCAATGCCTACTTAGGGGCAGAAGCAATTTTGCCTGCATTAGAATCAGGTGCTGATATCATTATTACCGGTCGTGTTGCTGACCCGTCCTTATTTGTTGCTCCGATGGTTCATCATTTTGGATGGTCATTTGATGATGTGGATCGTATAGCACAAGGAACAGTAATAGGGCATTTGTTGGAATGTGGAGCACAAGTTTGTGGAGGGTATTTTGCCGATCCAGGGAAAAAGGATGTTCCAGACTTTGCTCATTTAGGTTTTCCTTTTGCAGACGTAAATTCGGACGGTTCTGCTGTAATCAGTAAGTTAGAAGGTAGCGGAGGATTGATTTCTCTATCAACTGTCAAAGAACAGCTTTTGTATGAAGTTATCAATCCACATGAATACATTACTCCTGATGTTGTTGCTGATTTCACAACAGTGGGGCTTAAAGAAAATGCCCCAAACAATATTGCCGTATTTGGCTGTAAAGGAAAGTCTAAACCGATTGCCTATAAAGTAAGCGTAGGCTACCGTGCAGGATTTCAGGGGGAAGGGGAAATTTCTTACGCTGGTAGCAATGCGTTAGGGAGAGCAATGCTTGCAGGAGATGTTTTGCAAGAGAGGTTAAAAGGCGAATTCAAGGATTTACGAATTGATTATATTGGTAGTACATCCGTTCATAGAACAAATTTTGGTGTATCCGAAGAGCCCTATGAAATCCGACTTCGAGTAGCTGGAAAAGCAGATACACCCACAAAAGCAGTAAGAGTTGGAGAAGAGGTGGAAGCTTTGTATACAAACGGTCCAGCAGGTGGAGGGGGAGTCCGTAAATATACAAATGAGGTAGTTGGAATTGTTTCAATATTAATACCGCGAAGGAAAATCAATTCCGCTATTATTTTACGGGAGAGTGTACCAGATGAAAAAAAAGTTATATGATCTAGCCCATAGTCGTGCTGGAGATAAAGGAAACACACTTATTTTATCTCTCATTCCGTATGATGAACAGGATTACAATCTATTATGCGAACAAGTAACTGCTGAGAAGGTAAAAGAACATTTGAAAGAGATAGTGGAAGGTCACATAATTCGCTATGAAGTTCCAAATATTGCTGCACTTCAGTTTACATGTCATCAAGCGTTGCTTGGGGGAGTCACTACCTCTTTGAGCATAGACACTCATGGTAAAAGTTTAAGTTTTGCGTTGCTGGAGATGGAAATTGACATTGATTAGAAATTTATTCACCTTTTCCGGAGTATTTCTAAATGGAGGTGGCTCTATTCAATATTTTAATAGAGTTTAACCTATATTAATGGGAAATCATTACAAATTAACTAAGCAAACTAAAAACTTTGGCGCCTTTCTCTTAGAAAAGCGTCCTTTTTTCGTTGACCGACCATATTGTAATGGCACTCCATAAAATTGGTTATTTATGGTGAAGTTAAATGCCGCTCTAATGAAGTAGTATGGTGGAGCATTAGATGAGCGAAGAAACATTCCTATTAAAATCACAGCTAATTGAATTAGAAAATAAAGATTCCGAACTGATAAACCAGGACGACCTAGTAAAGCTGGTTGATCAGATGCTAGATAATATTGGTTCGATAGATTCGCAATTAAGGGATAATCTTATCTTCCCGACATTTGTGAGGCTTATTGATGAAGAGCTGTTGAATATTGAACAATACCAATATATCTTTGATACTGTTTTGGATGAAAAGCATTTGTTTTATAATATTGGTGAAAAAAATACAGACTCAGTATTTACGAGATCATTTTCCTCCTTAATTGTTGCTGCAATATTGCATAAGGATAATCAATTAGGATTCTTATCGGAAGAATGTTTTAACTATGCAGTTTGTCGAAGTATTTCCTATTTAAAAAGTGAACAGGATACAAGAGGTTTGGTCGAAGTAAAGGGTTGGGCTCATAGTGTAGCCCATGGTGCTGACTTGTTAGTCGCTCTAGTTAGACACCCGAAATTTGAAAATGGGCATTCTGATAAGATATTAAATACCATTCATAATTGTTTATTTAAGGATGCCACTTACATCGATGAAGAAGATGAACGTTTAGTTTTTGTAATAGAAGCCCTGATAGAAAAAGAGTTCGACCAAAAGAAACTGGGGCATTGGGCTGAAGGTGTTTTAAGTGACCTAGAGTACATTTATGCAAATGAAGGATTCTCCAATAGGTATTTTCGTATTAAATTTAACATCACGAACTTCCTAAAGTCGTTATATTTCATAAATGGATTTAAAAACGAGAAGTTTCATTTAGGAGAGTTGATTAATCAAAGTCTAAAGATACTTCATCAAAAATTATATGATGGAAATGAAGTACGGAATTAGAATTAAATTCAGAAAAGGGTTCATTCTACTTTACAAAAAGGAAAAGAGATCAAGCGTTATTTGCTTATTCTCTTTTCCTTTTAATTTTGTAATCAGCTTTTTGCGACTAACAAATGATTATAAACTGAAATTTATAATAATTTCGTGAATTAATTAATTTTAAAATTTAATCTCAAAATGAGATGAGTTTGTGCTAATCTAGAGATAGATTATTCGTTCAATCACTATGCATGCAACCTATCTTTTTTTAATTACATTATGGAATTGGGGATAAATATTATGGGGAATACAGAATTTCGCATTGAAAAAGATTTTCTAGGAGAAAAGGAAATACCAAAAAGTGCTTACTATGGTGTTCAAACGATAAGGGCGGTTGAAAATTTTCCAATCACTGGATACCGAATTCATCCAGAACTTATTAAATCTTTAGGAATCGTGAAAAAAGCTGCGGCACTAGCAAATATGGAAGTGGGTATGTTAACGAAAGAAATTGGCCAATTCATTCTTCAGGCATGTGATGAAGTGATTATTGGAAAATGGAATGACCAATTTATTGTCGATCCGATACAAGGCGGCGCGGGGACTTCTATTAATATGAATGCTAACGAAGTAATTGCAAATCGTGCGCTTGAACTGATGGGAGAAGAAAAAGGGAATTATAAAGTGATTAGCCCAAATAGCCATATCAATATGTCGCAATCTACAAATGATGCTTTCCCAACGGCTACTCATATTGCAGTTCTAAGCTTAATGAACCAATTGCTGAACTCTACCAAAACAATGCAGAATGCCTTTGTTTCCAAAGCGAAAGAATTTGCTGGTGTTATAAAAATGGGTCGAACACACCTTCAAGATGCAGTCCCTATTTTGTTGGGGCAGGAATTTGAGGCATACGCCAGAGTTATTTCTCGTGACATTGAGCGGATGTCACTTTCAATTCAACATTTATTTGAAGTAAATATGGGCGCAACGGCAGTCGGTACTGGACTAAATGCAGATCCTTCATATATTGATGCTGTAGTATGCAATCTTAGTGAATTAAGTGGTTTACCATTGAGCAGGGCAGAACATTTAGTAGATGCAACCCAAAATACGGATTGTTATACGGAAGTATCGGCAATGTTGAAAGTTTGCATGATCAATATGTCTAAAATAGCCAATGATTTACGCTTAATGGCTTCCGGACCCCGTGATGGATTATTCGAAATCATCCTACCAGCTCGTCAACCGGGTTCCTCAATCATGCCCGGCAAAGTTAATCCGGTAATGGCGGAAGTAGTAAACCAGGTCGCTTTCCAAGTGATGGGGAATGATTTAACGATTTCACAGGCATCCGAGGCCGGCCAATTTGAGTTAAATGTAATGGAGCCAGTGCTATTCTACAATTTAATTCAATCAATCTCGATCATGAATAATGTTTTCGCTGTATTTACGGAGAAATGCGTAGAGGGAATTAAAGCAAATGAGGAACATTTAAGAGAATATGTAGAACAAAGTGTAGGAATCATCACTGCAGTAAACCCTCATATCGGCTATGAACTTGCTGCACAAATTGCAAAAGAGGCGATAGCAACAGGGGCATCAGTACGTGAGCTTTGTATCAAATCAGGCGCTTTAACTGCAGAACAATTAGATAAGATACTTGATCCTTATGAAATGACGCATCCAGGCATTGCTGGTGGCAGGTCTTTAGTAAATAAGCAGATTTAGGATAAAAGAATTTTAAAAAAACCAGATTGATTGCGGAAAACTTGGCAGTCAATCTGGTTTTTTAAACTCTTAAGTTGGATATTAATTGTATAAAATAATTAATTTATTGGAGTTGTTTTTTTTCTTATTGTCTGTTTTCTTTATAAATAGAACCATTAAAGTTATCGACAATAACAATATCGCCAACCTTGAATTCATAGCCAGGCTGGGATTCCAGGATTTGAATTTTCGCCTTATTAAACCGTAAAGCATTATTTGATGTCAGTACACCAAGATATTCTTGGTTGCTTTTTTGTAATCTAAATAACTGTCTGTTATCGGTCAGTGTAAATGCTTTCCCTTTTAGTCGAACTATATCGTCCTTTATTTCAATACTAGCAATAGTAAAATCTTTTCCAAATGGGTATATTTCGTTATCAATTATCGCAGCATTCGAAAAAAGTGTACCACCGAGATTTTTGTTGCTTATTAGCGGTTCGATGATTTGTTCGACTTGCCCTTTTGCAGCAAGTTCTTTTAGGGTTAGTACTTTGTCAGGAAATTCATTGGACCATTTCATACGATTAAAATCACCGCTATTGTATTCGTAATAATTGTTGTGCGTCCGATCATAACCCATTTCAATCATTTCTACGATACCTTGAGCAATTCCCTCATAGTCCTTGATGTTATATTCTTTAATTGTAGCTTCGAAGTTTATACTTCTATTATATTCATCATAGTACGGAGTCATAGATAACTCTTTTTCGGTATCATTTAAGAAAGGTTTGTTTCTCTCTAATGTTTGGTAGTGTGAGTCCTCTGTAACACTGGTGAATTGTTGAGAATCGATATTAAACTGAACTGCAAAAGTAGAAATGCTTTCCGAATCCGCACATGTCATACACTGGTATTGCAATCTTACATCCAATAATTCATTTTTACTTGAATCATCATAAGTTGGTTTAACAGCGGCAGTTACTACCTTCAATCTATCAGCCGAATAACTATTTAAGATGCTTGTTGCTTTGTCGATATAAACCTGTGCTTCGTCCTGATTCCATTTCTGATTTAGTCTATCAATCTCATCTGTTGGTAGTATTTGAATTGCACAAGATACCAACAAAGCTATTATCGTAGTGAATAATGTAGCGACTTTGAGCTTCTTGGGATCGTAGAGTTTTAAGAGAACAGTGAAAATAACTATTTCCACAGCTGCTAGTAAGCACAAAATCATTACATCAGTAGTTCTACTCATATGTACTGCATGGTATCTTTCGATAATCCTTACAATAGCACTTATCAATACTACAATCAGCGAAATTAGAATCGTTATTCGGAAGCGTTTAAGATCATTAGGTTCTTCGTTTTCTTTACTTCCTTCCATACCAACGTTTTTTTTCAGTTTTTCACGGTCATTAAGAGATTTCTTCTTCAAAATAATGAAAGTGAAAATAAACTGTGGCAGGATCAATAAACTGCCCATTATAAGCGGTATTACAAAATTAATTTCACCATCGCCGTTTACGCCCAGTATCGAAGCTATGAAAACTAGTGGAATGGCAGCAAAAAGGCTAACCACATTCATGATAATGGCGATTGCTTTTAACATTGAACTTATCTCTTTTTTTGAAATTAGGTAGAAATTATATCCCCATAAAAAAACTAATAATAGCAGCAGTATAAAAATCATTCCAACACCCTTTCAGATTCCGGTTAATATGTAAAAACGATTGTTTACCCCTAAACTTTTGATTAATATTATCCTTGTTTTTCGTTATGTAAATCTATTCTAGCACCTATTCTATCAGGCATGCATTTTCATATTTATCAAATAATTTGCTCAACCTATGTATACAGTTAGTTGAAATAACTGCTGAATTTTTACCGCCTTTAAAAGCCGAAACTATTAACAAAAACTAAAATAGCACTTAATAAAAATATGTTTTCTTTCTCACTATACAAAAAATGCAAAATTCCACAAGGTTATTTCTCAATATAAAATAACCTGGCACTTTTAATTCAGGAATAGTCTTTCTTCAGCAATTTTTTTGTCAACATCTTGATAGGAGGGAAATGGATATTTATGTTAATATTTAAATAAGCTTTGTAGAAATACTTAATTCAATGTCAGGATAGTAGAAGAAGGGATTTTAAACTTTGAAGAAACAACTGTTTTTAATATTCTGTATAGGAATTAGTTTAGCCGGATGTAATCAAGAGGAATCTATAAATTTAACAAAAGAAGAACAAACCGAGGCATCTCATGAAAAGCCTAGCGAAAAAATAATAGTTAAAGAACGGCAAGGCGATGAGTTCACAAGTTTAAAAGAGCTTGTTAACTCTGATGAAATCAAGACTGTTGTCGAAATAATAAAAAAATCTGAATGGGAAGAAAACATTATGGTGTCGATGGAACATCCTCCTGATTATCGTTTTATTTGGGAGTCGGTTAACTACGCTTTATGGATTACTCCAAATAGAGACAGATTGGAGATTGTGGCTGAGGGACAATCAAAATATATAAAACTACCAATAAAGGACTCGGAAAATTTATATAAAATATTGACTGGAAAAGAACTCTAGGGTTATTAAGACAATACTTTAACTAACCATTCCTAAAATTAAATATATAGGTACCTAAATTAATAGTATGTAAGGAGCGAACTTATGAAATTATCCCCTGATGGACCAGGTATAACTAGAACTCTAGAAATAGGCGGGCTAACTAAGTTTCAGTTGATGGAACAGTTTAAACAACACTCCATCATGATGAACAATTATGGCGAAAGATTATTTTTTGATGGTTTATTTACTACTTCTGAGACAAAGTACAGTCTACAGATCGTTGAACTAACTGTTAGACAACTTGGTTTTCCTGAAGGAGCCACTTTGCCTCAGCTTTTTAATCAAGCGAACGAACTTGGTTTGAAATTGTGTCCTCTTGAGCTTGGACCTTATTTAAGACTAGAGTATCTAGATCAGACTGAAGGGAATACCAATCAACTTTCTCTGCAAAATTCAGCTCCTTCCGGGTCCATCACAATAGCATCTGAGTTAGTAAGAGATGACGATGATTTTCCTAAAGGGTTTTATATTCGAAAAATAGATGGCGTGTTATGGTTGCGTGGATACCTTGCTGATAGCCTGCATGTTTGGAATCCGGATGATCGCTTTATCTTTTGTATTAAAGAAAATCAGTAAAATTAGTTGGCACTGTTTGTATAAGAGGGAAATTAGTTTGAAAACGAGGTTTAAAATAAAGTAGAAATCCTACTAATTGCTCCGTAGTAGTATTAATAAATGAAAATCAGAAATAGTGCCTATTTGGAATCATAAATAAATATCGGGTTATGGAGGCTAGAGCATGGATTCTTTCATTGAGCGTCCAACATACAATGATACCGAAGTCTATTGGAAACATTATCAGGCATTTTTTTCCGATGAACTGCAAATAAAAGAGAATAATCTACCGACTGAAGAATGGTGGAATTGGAATGATTGTCAGATTCATCTAGATCGATTGCCCTGTCCAGAATCAAAGACCAAAGTGATTATGATTCATGGAGCAGGTGGAAACGGTAGACTCTTGGCACCTTACGCACGAATGCTGCAACTACATGGATATGAAGTTGTGTCACCAGATCTCCCTCCATATGGTCTCAGTTCCGCGAAGCAAATAACATCAATCGATTACCAACACTGGATCCAAATCATTACGGATTTAATCGAACGGGAAATTGAACAAGACGGTAAACCAATCGTTTTACTGGGAGCCAGTATCGGAGGCATGCTTGCTTATCATGCGGCCAGTAGGAATAAAAAGGTTAAAGGGCTAATCGTAACGACTTTTGTGGATACAAGTAAATCGAAAGTTCGTGATCAAATTGCTCCAAATAAAGTAATGAGCCGTTCAGGTAAATTTATAATGGATACATTTCCATATCTTTTGGATTCTTTTCGAATTTCTGTTTCAAGGGTATCGAGAATGAAATTAATCACTAACAACTCTCAACTGACTCAATTCATTATCAATGATCCTTTAGCAGCAGGAACAAAAATTTCATTTCGTTTTCTAAGAACTTTCTTAAATATGAAGCCACTGGTAGAACCCGAGAATTTCGACAGTTGCCCTATATTATTAGTCCATCCAGAATTAGACCCGATGACGCCGTTTGAATTAAGTGAGCCATTTTATAATCGTTTGAAATGCAAGAAAGCATATGTGATTTTGGAAGGAGCCGGCCATTTTCCTATAGAAGAACCAGGAATAGAACAGATGAGAGAAGCAGTTCTCTCATTTATCAAAGAGATAGAAATTGATATGTAGAAAGGGTTTAGCAAATAATCTGGGTAAAAGAGCTGACAAACAGCTCTTTTTCTTTTTGAATTGAGCTGTATTTAATGTTGTATATATAATTTATTACATATCCCAATATCGCATAAACAAATTAGTCCTGGTGTTCTTTTTCATATGTATTTCCTTGATGATGAGCTGTTCTTATTAAATTTCTTTTGTAAATTGCATTAATTCCTCAACATTTTCAATAAGATACCCCCCTGAGACTTTGGATATAATCCCCAGATGTTGCAGTTGAGTCATTGTATTAGATACGGTAACACGTGATGTGCCAACAAGGTATGCCATTTCTTGATGAGTAAAGTTTATAGCTATCTTTATTCGTTTACCGTTTTTTTCACCATAGGCTAATCCCAGCTGCAGAAGACTATTTGCAATTCTTTGATTAGCCGAAGTAAAGCTGAGTTGTAAACTATGATAGGCGGCAACACGAAATTTTAAACTCGTTAATTTCATTACTTGTGAACTTAATGCGAAATCATGACTTATAACTTTTTGGAATTGTTTAACCGGAACTCTAACAAGCGTAGCATTACTAGATGCAATAGCACTATTTGTATAAGTATGATCGGCAAATAGGCTACATTCACCAACCATCCCGTTTTTGCCAATTATTACAATATGTTTTTCATCACCAAAGGTAGATAGTAGAACCAGCCGAATTCTCCCTTCTAAGATGATATAAACATAATCTATAGCATGATCCTGGATAAAAACGTATTGATTCTTTTTGAATTTGATGGTTTGGCCTAACGAGACAAGAGATTTCCAATTAAAGTCAAGATTTTCAATCCATGGTGATGCAGAGCTTTCATTAGAAAAGATATAATCCATTGATTTATCACACCTTTATTATTAAATTTAAAGATTATAAAATAAGATATTGCTTGTGTTCTCAGGAAACAAATTGTCACATCTACTGAAATCCTATTTTTTTGTCCTATCACTCTTTTTTATTCAATTATAAATATATTAAAAAAATTGTAAAATACTTTACATAAATTTTTCAGAATATTCGGTATAACCATAGTAACATAAATTAAATACATTATCTTTAACAACGAAAAGGGGAGTGGTTGTAATAGCAAAAACAATCTTCTGAATTTGCATTAGGTGCCAATACCAGTGTAGGTAACTAAACAAGTAAACGACTAGTTTTCAATCTTTTCTAATATTACTTAAATTCAAGGAGGATAATTACCATGTTCCTAGATAGTTTTAATGAAATCCTTACAAACAGAAAATATGAATATATCGATCAATTAACTACTTTTTTAGGACAAGAAAGTGTTAGTACAAATAATGAGGCGATAAATGAGTGTGCCACTCTACTCAAAAGGATGATGGATGATATCGGAATAGACACCGAGATAATACAAACTAGAGGAAACCCAGTTGTTTATGGTGAAATCGTCAAGGATGAAAGTAATTTTACGATGCTAATTTATGGCCATTATGATGTTCAGCCGCCAGGACCAGTGGATGAATGGGAATCTCCTCCTTTTGAACCAACAATAAGAAACAATCGAATCTATGCTAGGGGAGCAGGAGATAACAAAGGGCAGCTAATGGCTCAAATTCTTGCCATTAAAACATATAAGGAAGCCATAGGGGATATTCCAATCAATGTGAAATTTGTATTTGATGGAGAAGAGGAGATAGGAAGTCCTAATTTAAACACTTTCATAGAAGAGCACAAAGATATGTTAAAGGCGGATTTTGTTTATACATCCGACGGATCCTCTCATTACAGTGGTTCTCCACTTATTCTATTGGGAGTAAGAGGGATTTTGTTTCTTGAATTAAAGGCAAAAGTGGCCGAATGGGACAACCATTCCGGTAATACAGGCAATATTCTACCTAATCCGGCTTGGAAATTAATGAATCTCTTGAATACGATGAGAAGTCCTGATGGCCGGGTTTTGATTGAGGGCTTTTATGATAATATTAGGCCTGCTACTGAACGGGAGAAGGAACTGCTCCAACTGTTGCCTTATGATGCTAAAGATATCGGCGCTAAAATTGGATATCCACATTTAGATATGACCGGAGAGAACTATTACCACAAGTTAACGATGGAACCAACTTTTAATATTAGCGGGTTCAAAAGCGGATATACCGGTGAAAGCTTGAAAACATTAATTCCATCTACTGCGACTGTAAGGTTGGATCTCCGGCTTGTAGTCGATCAGGATCCCGAGGATATCCTCAATAAAATCAATCATCACGTACAACTACATGATCCTGATATCGAAGTGACATTTTTGGGATCCATGAAACCATCAAGGACATCAGCAGATCTTGAAGTTGTAAAAGTTGTTACCCAAGCAATCTCTGAATCTTATAACAAAGAGCCCATTATTCAACCCAGCCTTGCGGGTTCAGTTCCTGATTATGTATGGACCGGCATCCTAGGAGCCCCTTCTATAATTATGCCATATGCAAATTTCGATCAAAGAAATCATTCACCTAACGAAAATCTGGATTTAGATTACTTTTTTAACGGAATAAAATGTACTAGTCACGTAATCGACACTCTCGGAAGGAAGTATAACAAATAGGACATCACAAAAATTCAACCTCTGAAGTATCTTCTAATCGAAGGGGGAAGTCCACATAAGCAGGTAAATATAATTTACAAGGAGGTCATTTGATGGAAAAAGAGGCACTAATTGTTAGCGCAAAGGAGCTAAAGAAAAAGAAAAAAATAGAGATGCCCGATGTCTTTGTTATTTTGTTTATTTTCATGGTTTTAAGCTATGCTTTTTCCTTTATCATCCCATCAGGTTCATATGAAAGAATTGAAAAGGGAGGAATTACACAGATAGACCCAGAGAGCTTTTCTTACATTCAGAGTGAGCCATTATCTATCATGCAATTGTTCTCTTCCATTGCAGAAGGACTCTCCAGTTCAGCAGATATTATATTCTTAATTCTCGTAGTTGGAGGTACCATAGCTTTAATCGATGCAAGTGGTGCTCTTAAGGCAGGTATAAATTCTCTTGTTAACGCAACGAAAGGTAATTACCTATTGTTAATTACGGTATTTGCAGGGATATTTGCCGTTTTATCTTCATTGGGAATTGGGGGGAACTTAGCAATTGCTTTTGTGCCGATAGGAATAATCATTGCTCGTTCTTTAAATCTTGATCCTCTAGCGGCAGTAGCAATTGTTTTCCTGGGATCTTATGCAGGACTTGCTGCAGGGGTATTTGATCCAGTCGTTACTGTATTGGGGCAAACCATCGCAGAACTTCCAATCTATTCTGGCGTACTATTTCGGGTAGTCATTTTCATTGTTTTTGTATCAATTACTATTTTGTATATTTGCTTATACGCAAAAAAAGTACGCCAAAATCCTGCTAAAAGCTTGATTGGAGCAGATTTTTCAGCTGTGCATGGAAACGAGAATGAGGAAGTTATTCAGAATAAGCGATTCTCGCTACAACAGAAAATTGTCATCGTGTTGTTCTTCTTATTTTTCGGAACCTATTTATACGGGGCATTTAAATTAGATTGGGGCTTATACGAAATGTCGGCAATTTTCATTATGCTCTCAATTGCAGTTGCAGTGGTTTCAAAAATCTCTCCGAACCAATTTGTTGGCATATTTATGAAAGGCGCTAATGGAGTAATGTATGGAGCGTTGGTAGTTGGAGTAGCAAAAGCAGTGATTATCATATTAGAGAAAGGGCACGTTATTGATACAATTGTCAGTAACACAACAGCCGTGCTAGATCAGTTCCCTCCAGGGATAGCCATGCAGTTGCTGTATGTATTTAATTTATTGTTCAATTGCATTATTACTTCCGGATCAGGACAAGCGGCGATTGTTATGCCAATTATGGTGCCGATAATGGATATGTTGGATATTACAAGGCAGACAGGGTTTTTGACATTTAAATTAGGAGAATCCGTTACCAATATCATCACACCTCTTTCAGGTACATTAATGGCTTGTTTAGCAATAGGAAAGGTTTCTTTTGTTCAATGGTTTAAGTTTGTGCTTCCTTTATTCTTGATTTGGACTTTAGCAGGTGCATTTCTAGTAGGAATTGCTGTATACATCCATTACGGTCCGTACTGATTGTTATATATGACAATTGTTGAAGGCACTGATATAAGGTATGGAATCTGATATTTTGGAAAGATTATCTTCTCAAGTGGATATAGCTAGATTTATAAACATCGCAGTTACATTTTAAAATTAGTGGCGGTTCCAAAAAATAAATTAAAAAGGATGAAGAAAATGAATTTTAGTAAAGAAAGAAAGTATTTCCCCATACTAGAGGAAAAAGTACAGCTCTCGAGCTGTTCTCAGAGTGCACTAAGTATTCAAGTCCAGCAATCCTTGGATGAGTTTATGCAAACCTGGATTTCTGAAGGAATGGATTGGAATAAGTGGATGGTCTGTGTGGAAGAGACCAAAGCTTTATTCGCTAAAATGATAAATGCTTCACCTGAAGAAATCGCTATTTTATCATCTGTTTCCGATGCAGCATCAACGGTTGCTTCAGCACTTAATTTTGATGGGCAGCGTAATAAAATCGTTACAACTGAACTAGACTTCCCAAGCATCGGACACGTTTGGCTGGCCCAGAAAAAGCGAGGGGCTAAGGTGGATTTTATTCCTGCGGTTGATAATAAAATAGCCTTGGAAAGCTACGATGGGTATGTGGATCACCATACACTTGTTACTTCTATTTCTCATGTTTCATATTATAACGGCTTTAAACAAGATTTAAAAAGTATAGCTTCGAAAGTTCACTCTAAAGGATCCTATTTATTTGTCGATGCTTACCAGTCTGCAGGAAGCGTTGAGATAGATGTTAAAGAAATGGATATCGATTTTCTCTCAACAGGAAGTCAAAAGTTCATGCTAGGTACTCCGGGCATTGCCTTTTTATATGTGAAAAGTGAGATTGCTGAACAATTAGAGCCTTCTACAACTGGGTGGTTTGGACGTGTATCGCCATTTGCCTTCGATATAAAACAATTAGACTACGCAGAGGGTGCAAAAAGGTTTAATACAGGAACCCCTCCAATGATCAATGCGTACGCAGCAAGAGGAGGTTTAACTCTATTAAATGAGATAGGTGTTGATAGAATTGAGAAATACTTATCCAGTCTATCTTCCTTCGCCATAAATTATGCAAAAGAAAAAGATTTTAAGCTTGCTAGTCCTGAAGATTTGAATGATAAAGCATCGAATACTGCCATTTTTATCCCGAATGCAGCAAAAATGGAGCAGCAATTACGTCAAGATAACGTCATCGTATCAGCACGGAATGATGTGATCAGGATAGCTCCGCATTTTTATAATACGGAAGAAGATATTGCAACAGCAATCGATAAAATGGCTTACTTACTTGCTAAAGCATGATGGAAAAACAAGCGATAACAACTTTCTTGAACAGAGCAAGCATTATTGCATTCGGGGCAGCATTAGCTGCTTTAGCTTTTAATATGCTCTTACAGCCTAATGATATTATGGCACCCGGCCTAGGCGGGGTAGTGCTGCTACTGAATCAATTTCTGCCACTATCAACCGGTTTATTATATTTCGTGTTGAATATACCGCTATTTTTACTAGGATTAAGGTTTATTGGTTTGAGATTCATATTTTATAGCTTTATGGGAATGACATTCCTTTCTTTATTTCTTTTATTATTCGAACATGTTCCTATAGTAAATCAGCCCGTGATCGGGAGTATTGTAGGGGGACTATTAAGCGGGACAGCTATTGCCATAATTCTACTTGCTGGCGGTTCCACAGGTGGACTGGATATCGTATGTGTAATCATTAATCGTTTGCGTCCAAAGTTGACTACAGGAAAAGTAATGTTTATGCTCAACGCTTTTATTGTCTTATGTTCCGTTTTTCTATTTGGTATCACCAAATCCGTTTTATCAATCCTTTCCATTTATTTAGCTTCAAAAGCTTTGGACCTCAGCTACAATGCAGGAGAAAAATATGTGCAAAGATTTAATGCAAGGTCATCTCAAAACATAGAACAAACTGACACTATCCATCCTGAATAGGGATACTATCCAGGTTAAAAAAGATTAATCGATGGAAAAATCAATGCTTTTAGATGATATCTACCCTAAGTGAGAGGAATTTTTGATTTTAGGGATTATACGAGGAGGAAGAATTATGATAGTAGGAATTCCAAGAGAGATTAAAAATAATGAAAACAGAGTGGCGATTACCCCAGCTGGAGTTACTTCATTTGTAGATTCAGGACATACAGTTTTAGTAGAGAAAGAGGCTGGGATTGGAAGTGGTTTTACGAATGAGGACTACTCAAATGCCGGTGCAATAATAGTGGAACTTGCAAAAGATGTGTGGGCTCAATCAGATATGGTGATGAAAGTAAAAGAACCTCTTAGGAGCGAATATGATTATTTTCGTGAAGGTCTTATTCTTTTTACCTATCTGCATCTGGCTGCAGATCCAAAATTAACGCAAGCGCTTATCGATAAAGGTGTTACTGCTATTGCATACGAAACAGTTGAATTGAACAACACTCTTCCACTTTTAACGCCGATGAGTGAAGTTGCAGGTCGTATGGCGGCTCAAATCGGTTCACAATTCCTTCAGAAATCACATGGAGGTCAAGGAATTCTTCTGTCCGGTGTTCCCGGTGTATCTCGAGGAAAAGTAACAATCATAGGTGGAGGTATTGTAGGTACAAATGCCGCAAAAATAGCTGTTGGTCTAGGTGCTGACGTGACTGTTCTAGACTTGAATGCTAATCGATTGCGTCAACTGGATGATATCTTCGGAAATCAAATTAAGACACTAATCTCCAATCCTTATAATATTGCAGATGCTGTTAAAGACGCTGATTTATTGATTGGTGCCGTATTAATTCCCGGCGCCAAAGCTCCTAAACTTGTAACGGAAGATATGGTAAAAACAATGAAACCGGGTTCTGTAATTGTTGATGTGGCTATTGACCAAGGTGGGATTGTTGAAACAATCGATCACGTAACAACACATGATAACCCAACATTTGAAAAGCATAATATTATTCACTATTCGGTTGCCAACATGCCTGGTGCAGTTCCACGAACATCAACAATTGCACTAACAAATGTAACTGTACCATATGCTCTTCAGATTTCGAATAAAGGCGTTTGCAAGGCTATATCCGAAAATGAGGTATTGAAGCGCGGAGTCAATATTGCAAAAGGTTATGTTACACATAAAGCAATTGCCAAGGATCTAGGCTATAACTATGCAACTGTTGAGAAAGCACTTGAAAAGGAATTGGAGCTACTTGTAAATTAACATAATGATAGGGATTGTCATATCGAGTTTAAAGACATCCTTTTCTTTTATATTCGGCAGTAATATTTTACCTAATTTTCACAATTGACCGGAACCGATTCAGTAGAATGAATCGAGCTATACTAATATGGGAAGAGTTCGATAGATAGAAGGAGGGAGCTCGATCATGTGTGAGCAATTAGTTGATTGGATAACACGTTTTCAAAAGAACAAAGATATCGACGCTCTTACAAGTCTAAAAGACTACTGCTTCAATATGATTGAGCCTTTAATTATGGAATTTACCGAGAAATATGGTGAGGATGCAGGAGACTTATTGCGTTTAAAATGGGATAAAAGATGTTATTTTATTTTTACGAAATATCAAGTAAATGTTGGTTTGCCATTAGACACTTTTGTTCAGAATACCTATCGCTTTTATTTTATGGAGGTTTTAAAAAGAGCGGGTTATATGAATAGGTAGTTATTAAATTTTAAAATATAGACATTTATAAGGCATCTTCGATTGAAAAGGGGTCAACAACTGATTCAATCGAAGATGTTTTTTCATGTGGAAATAATCTAATTCATCAATAAGGAGTGAAACCTCTATTTAGACTGTAGACCTTTTAAAGGTTCACAAAATAAAAGAAGAAGCTATATAAATAAAAAACAACCAGTCGCAGGGTATAATCCTGCAACTGGTAAAAGGGAACTTCCTTTATTTATGAGGGTCATTACGAACGGACCAGTTTGTTATCTTTTTGATAAATAATAACTTCAGCTAGATGTGTAAATACCTCTCCAACAATCGAGAATTCATCATAAACCGAGGAACCTGTATTCTCCTCTGGGCGGGCAAATGGAATTCGGGCGATGACATTTGTATAAAGTTCATTTGCTAATTTTTCCGCACCACCTTGCCCGAATAGGTAGTGCTTTTCACCTTCAGCATTTTCAAAGTAAGCCATATTTTCGACAACCCCTAGAATGGTGTGTTTAGTATGATGAGCCATCAGACCTGCACGTAATGCCACGTGGGAGGCGACATTGTGGGGAGTTGTCACAATTATTTCCTGTGCTTGCGGAATTGTTGCCGCCACATCGATGGCAACATCTCCTGTTCCTGGTGGCAAATCTAGTAGAAGATAATCTATATCACCCCAGTGAGTGTTGACCAAGAAATTGCGTATCCATTTGTTGAGCAATGGGCCACGCCACATGACAGGTTGATTATCCTTTGTGAAAAAGCCCATGGACATGATTTTGACCCCTTCACTCACAACAGGAATAGCAGTTTGGTCAAGCATCGTTGGTTTTTGAGTAGTTTTCATCATGGCAGGAATACTGAAGCCATAGATATCTGCATCCAAAATACCGACCTTTCTTCCAAGACGGGCCAGAGCAACTGCTAAATTAATTGTAACAGTCGACTTACCGACACCGCCTTTACCGCTAGTAACGGCAATAAATTCGACACCTGAATTGGGTAGGAGCATTTTTGGCATCCCTTGATCTGTGACATTTTGTGATTTTAAAGCAGATATCAAATTACGACGTTCGTCGGCAGTCATGGCACCAAACTTAATCGAGATACTTGAAGCACCTATGTTTTCTAAAGCATGTTCAATATCTTGTTGAATTTTCGCTTTTAGAGGACAGCCTTGAATCGTCAGGATTACGTCAAGTGAGATATGGGTGCCTTCAATTTGTATATTCCTTACCATATTTAAAGCAACGATGTTTTGATGAAGTTCTGGGTCATCAACTTTCTTCAGAGCGTTTAGAATGATTTCGTTTGTCAGCATTAAAGGAACCTCCATACTATTTTAAGCCTTTGCCAAGCCCTTTTAAGAAGTGGATGCCAAAGTTTACGGCACGATTGACATCGGGATCTTTTAGCGTTTTTGCCAACTTGAAGACACTTACTTTTTCATCGGCAGCCAATGCTTTGTTTGCTTCATCCAAGCCAAAATTCAAACTATCAATTAGCTTTGTTGTAGTTTCCGGGTCCAGATTCGATAAGGCACCTGCAGCACCCATTAAGTTGTTGATGATATTTGTAACAGGCTTACGCGATAACTGATCCAGCGCAATATGGGCAACCTCTTCTTTTGCTTCGAGAAGATTTGTAGCAGCTTCGAGTGCGCCAATATTATTTAATTCAGCCATTAGTATAAAGACTTGATTAACGGTGTCTTCATTTTCGGAAAGCAGCTGTTTTAAATTTTCCAGCTTTTGTTCTTTTAATTGTTCTTCTGTTAATTGTTGTTTTTTAATGGTTTTAATTGGTACAGCCATGCCTTTCACTCCATTCCATTAATTAGTTGTTAAGTGAACGTAGCCAGGACGACTCCATTTACGTTGCACTTCAACACCATTTTGTGGATGACGCTGTTTATAGCGTGGGTTTGTTCTAGGGAGCGGTGTTTTTCCTTTTGCTTTTAATACTTCCACTCGTACTTTAGTTTGTTTGTAAGCGGGTGTTAACGTATTAATGTCTGCAGCTGGACCTGTTAGGAAGTTGATGGCCGAATCTTTGCTAACAGAGTTCATTGGCAGGAATAACTCGTTACCTTGTACTCGATCGGTAATAAGTGCACTTAATTTCAAAGCGCCGTATGGAGACACTAAGCGTAGCAGGGCACCATCTTTAATGCCACGCTCCTTCGCTAATTCGGGTGATACTTCAACGAAAATTTCAGGCACTTTGGATTGAATACCTTCTGACTTATTTGTCATGTTTCCTTCGTGGAAGTGTTCAAGCATACGGCCATTGTTAATATGACAATCGTATTGTGCCTCGAATTCAACAGGCTTTACCCAGTCATATAACGCAAAACGAGCTTTGTTATCAGGGAAGTTAAAACCATCTTCATATAGTAGTGGTGTATCTTTGCCATCAAGACTACCCCAGCAGAAGCTGCCCCAATTCTCTAATACCTCGTAGTTCGCCTGAGAGAATATCGGAGAAAGGCTAGCCATTTCCTCAAAGATTTCACTCGGGTGGCTATAATTCCAATCCGCACCTAAGCGATGAGCCACTGCTTGAAGGATCTCCCAATCCGCTTTTGACTCGCCAAGTGTCGGCAATACTTGATATAGGCGCTGAACGCGACGTTCCGTATTAGTAAAAGTACCTTCTTTTTCAAGAGAAGGTGCTGCCGGTAAAATAACATCTGCATATTGTGCCGTGCGGGATAGGAAACAATCCTGGACAACAAAAAAGTCTAATTGTGATAGAACTTCATCTACATGATTGGCATTAGCGTCTACAAGAGCCATATCTTCACCTACTAAATACATTGCTTTCATTTTACCTTCCATTATCGCATGCAACATTTGCGGATTTGTCCGACCTGGCTGTGGCTGAATTTTTACGCCATATGCTTTTTCAAACTTGGCACGTGCATGATCGTCTGTCACTTTTTGATAGCCAGGCAGTAAGTTAGGCAATGTTCCCATATCACAAGCACCTTGCACGTTATTGTGCCCGCGAAGAGGGTAGGCTCCAGCACCTGGCCGGCGATAATTGCCGGTAGCTAAAAGAAGATTGGAAATAGCTGCTGATGTATAGGAACCACCCGTATTTTGTGTAACACCCATACCCCAAAGAATACATGTACCGTCTGCATCCCGAATCATTTTGGCAACATCGATTAAGACCTCTTTTGAGATGCCCGTCATTTCTTCGGCATAGTCGAGGGTATATTTATCAAGGACATCTTTGAAATCATCAAAGAAATTAACGTTTTCTTTAATAAAGGCTTCATCATGCCAACCTTGATCAATCATGTATTTGGTTACGGCCATTAACCATACTTGGTCAGTACCTTGTTTGGGCCGCATAAAGATGTCGGAGCGCTCAGCCATTTCATGCTTGCGAATATCCGCAACGATTAATTTTTGACCATGCAATTTATGGGCACGTTTTACTCGTGTCGCTAAAACAGGGTGACCTTCTGCAGGGTTTGCCCCGATTATAATGACAAGTCCGGCCTTTGCAATATCCTTGATCGTTCCTGCATCTCCACCAAAACCAACTGTGCGGATCAGGCCGTCTGTAGCGGGGGATTGGCAATAGCGTGAACAATTATCTACGTCATTTGTCTCAAATAATTGACGTGCCATTTTTTGAATCAAGTAATTTTCCTCGTTCGTGATTTTTGACGAAGAGATAAAACCGACAGAACCAGGACCAAATTCTTTTTGAATACCTCCAAGTTTTTCAGCAATTAAATCCAATGCCTCATCCCAAGATGATTCAATAAATTCATCGTTTTTACGAATCAATGGTTTTGTAATTCGTTCCTCGGAGTTGATGAAATCCCAGCCGAATTTACCTTTTATACAAGTTGAAATAGCATTTACGGGGCCTTCCGAAGGTTGCACTTTTAAAATTTTGCGCCCCTTTGTCCAAACTTCAAACGAGCAGCCTACACCACAAAACGTACAAACTGTTTTTGTTTTTTTTGTACGCTTACTCCGCATAGCCGCTTCGACTTCGGAAACTGCAAAGATACCGCTGTATCCTGGTTCAACCTCTTTGATTAAATTGATCATCGGATCTAGCATTTCTTGTTTAAGCCCCGTCATGAAACCAGCTTCCCCAAGCATGGATTTTTCCATCAAAGCGTTGCATGGACAAACAGTTACACATTGTCCGCAGCCCACACAGGAAGAATCATTAATGTTAACGCCTGTATCCCAAATAACTCGTGGTCTTTCTGCTTCCCAATCAAGGGATAATGTTTCGTTCACTTGCAAGTTTTGGCAGACTTCCACACATTGTCCGCAGGCAATACATTGGTTAGGATCATAACGATAAAATGGATGTGACATGTCCACTTCGTGTGGTTCAACTTTTGGTTGATAAGGATATTTTTGATGTTCGATTTCCATCATTTCTACTGTGTTATGTAATGTACAGTTCCCGTTGTTATTATCGCAAACAGTACAGTACAACAAATGATTTTCCAGAAGGCGGTCCATGGCTTCTGTTTGTGCAGCCTTCGCTTTCTCGGAAGTAAGCTGGATATCCATGCCGTCTATTACTTTTGTTGAACAGGAACGAACTAATTGGCCGCCAACTTCAACGATACATGTATCACAAGTTTCGATCGGGCCTACTGCTGGTACATGGCAAATTTGTGGGTGGGCTATGTCATTTTGATTAAGAATTTCCAGGATTGTAGCTCCTTCTGGTGCTTCATAAGCCACGCCATTAACTTTAATGTTGGTCAACCTAAACTCCTCCTTTTGCTATTGAACTATTATATGAAAACAGGTTAATGCTTATGGTAAAGCGGAGTAAGTCTGTGATATACAAAAAATTTGTTAAGAGTTTTTGTGAATATATCGTGCTCTTCCTATACCGACTTGTTCAAAATAAAAAAAATCCACCATGAAACGGCATGATTCTCACATGCTGATAATTCATGATGGATAAAATTCTTAGCAGGCATTGCTAAAAATTCAATCTACTATTATTTTTGTTTGACTGTGAATGCAAATATTAAGAATCCATATGCAACAGTTCACCTTATATGGAAAACCAAGACATAAGAATCAAAATAGATCAATATCATTTGTATTATCACTAATTATAGCGCTTACATTCAAAATGGACAATAATTATTATATACTTTTGGCAATATTGTTAATTAATGAAAAATTCCCTCTTTAAAATTTTTATAAGTTGCTATATTATTAACAAACTATAAGGTGCCTTCACGAAAATAAAAGAAAAATAGTTAAATTACGTTGGGAGAATCATCAACATGTCAAAAAAGGTGCATGAATTTAACGACATTATACGAAAACTGCGCAAAGATTTATTTGGTAAAGGACCAGACCGTATTCGTACCGTTTTTACAGAGAATATGGCCATTTCAACTTTATATGGCAATCTTACGCCAACAGAAAGGTTTATAGCGAGTACTGCCGAAGGGTTAAAAATGGTGCATACTGCACGTACAAGCATGATTCAAGACTTGTATTCCAAAGCCGCCCCAGAAGGAATGGAAGAATTGATGGGGACAAAGCTGCTCCATTTATTTACTGATATCAAAATCGAAGAAGACTTTGCTATTTCCGTTTTCATTTTTGAAGATAAAATAAGTGAATAAAGGGGTTATCTTATGGAAAAATCAGTAACCCGAGAAATTCTGCGCATCGAAAATAACCAAGTCATAGAAGTAGAAGATGTGGTTGTCACAGAATACGCCGTCACCGTCAAGATAAATCAGCAAGAATTCGTCACGATGGTTTGCACACCGGAGTATGTAGAAGATATGGTGTTGGGATACTTGGCTTCGGAGCGAATCATTCGCAGTTTTGAAGATATCGATGAAATCTGGTACCAAAAAAAAGAAGGTTTTGTGCATATTAAAACAAAGCAAATCAATCCCATTTATCAACAAATTCAAAATAAGCGCCATATTACTTCTTGTTGCGGCATGAGCCGCCAAGGTTTCGTTTTTGCCAATGATGCATTAGTATCTAAAAAAATGGAAGGTGTGCATGTACGTATTACTCCGCAAGATTGTTTTCGCCTAATGGGGGCTATGCAGGATAGGGCGGTAACATTCCAAAAAACGGGTGGTGTTCATAACGCAGCCTTATGTGATGTGAACGGCATTGTCTTAAGTCGCATGGATATTGGGCGTCACAATGCATTAGACAAAATTTACGGATATTGCCTACGAAACAACATTAGCATCAGGGACAAAATTATTGTATTTAGCGGGAGGATTTCGTCCGAGATTTTACTAAAAGTATCAAAAATCGGGTGTGAAATCGTACTATCCAAATCAGCGCCCACAGAGTTGGCATTGCAATTGGCAGAACAACTGGGAATAACGACGGTCGGTTTTATTCGAAAAAATACATTGAATATCTATACACACAAAGAGCGTATTCAATTACCAACAAATGAGCCAATCGACTAGAGGGAAAGAAGGAGATTCAAAATTACTAATCTACTAGACCAGTTGCACAGACCGTTAAGAGATTTAAGAATATCTGTCACAGATCGTTGTAATTTTCGTTGTCAATATTGCATGCCGGCAGAAGTGTTTGGCCCGGATTTCGCTTTTTTACCGTCCGATAAAATATTGAGCTTTGAAGAAATCGAGCGCTTAGTAAAGATTTTTGTCACATTAGGTGTTAAAAAAGTACGCATTACAGGTGGTGAGCCTTTACTTCGACCCAATTTGCCAAAATTAATTGAACGTATTCATCTTATAGATGGAGTAGAGGATATAGCTATAACAACCAATGGTACGTTACTGAAAAAATATGCCGGTGATTTGGCAAAAGCGGGGCTATCAAGAGTTGCTGTTAGTCTGGATTCATTAAATGAAGAGCGTTTTTTGGGGATGAATGGTCACCGGGGAAAAGTGAAGACCGTATTGGAAGGCATTGAAAAAGCTGCCGAAGCAGGCTTGCTTGTGAAAATCAACATGGTTGTCCAAAAAGGTGTAAATGAACAAGACATTGTTACCATGGCAGAATTCTTCAAAGACAAACAGCGTATTCTTCGTTTTATTGAATATATGGATGTAGGGAATTCAAACGGATGGAGAATGGATGATGTTGTGTCGAAAAAAGAAATGATTGAACAGCTTAACCAGGTTTTCCCGCTCCAAGCTATTGAGCCTAATTATAAAGGGGAAGTAGCTACTCGTTATAAGTATCAAGATAATTCAGGGGAAATTGGTGTTATATCATCCGTTACCGATTCATTCTGTTCAACTTGTACACGTGCCCGTATTTCAGCTGAAGGGAAATTATATACTTGCCTATTCGCAACGCAGGGAACTAATTTAAGAGAATTATTAAGAACCGGGGTCGATGATGCATCCATAATTAAGCGCATAACTGGTGTTTGGGAAAATAGAAATGACCGCTATTCGGATATACGAAATGAACAGGCAGTGGAAAATCGGAAAAAGTCCAAAATCGAAATGTCGCATATCGGTGGTTAAAGGAAAAACAAAAAAATTGCTTTATAAAGCCGGATTATTTCGCGGATAGAAAAATTTAAAGAGTAAATTCACATAAGGGAAATCATAACTCGACCTATTAATTATCGGTCGAGTTGTGGTATTTCTTATTCTGAATTTTCGCCCATCTTAGGAAAACTTTCTTCGTTCGGTGTAAAATTATTCGTAGGAGACTTCTTTTCAACAGTTTGGGACCAATCGAGTTGAGTATTGATATTGACAAAGGTTGTGCATTCGTCCTCATATGGAACATAACAAACTTTAAGTTGCTCCAGCAAGACTTTCATACTTCTCTTATTTTGTTGGAGTAATAGAGTAGCTTTTGGTAAAGCAGTCCGTCTATATAAGGAAGCGAGTGGTTGAATTCCTGAGGCTTGTTTAGGAACAATTGCATCATACCGATCATCGATAAAGGTTAGCATGGTTCGGACAAAATCTGCATTTATATAGGGCATATCACTGGCTACGACAAAAAACCACTCGACTTGCGGAAAATTTGTTATTGTGTTTTGCAAGGCAGACAGAGGTCCTTGATGGGGACGATCCTCAATAATTATTGAAATCTTGTCTTCTGGAAATTTTGATTGCAAGCCGGCATTTGTAGCGACAATCAAAGGCTGAAGCTGATTTTCTTGTAAGGCATTGAGACTGTGTTTATACAAAGGCAGACCAGCAAACAACTCAAACATTTTAGGCTGGCCATATCTCGAAGATTGGCCGCCAGCTAAAACAACACCTGCGATTTCCATAGGTGATTCACCTCACTTGGTTATCTTAATTGGTTCACCTTTTTTTTATTTTACACTCATTATAATGCTATATATGAAAAGGTAAAACTAAAATTCAATAGATAGAAAGGCAAAAACGTGTATGCATAATCGATATTCCAGACAACAATTGTTCAGCCCGATCGGTGAAAAAGGGCAGCAGCTGCTAAAACAAAAACATGTCCTGATTATAGGAGTGGGTGCGTTGGGCAGTGCAAGCGCAGAGACTCTTGTTCGAGCAGGCATCAAAAAATTGACGATAATAGATCGTGATTATGTAGAGTGGAGCAATTTACAAAGGCAGCAATTGTATACCGAACAAGATGCAGAAGAAAAAGTTCCAAAAGTCGTCGCTGCAAAAGAGCGACTTCAAAGTATTAATTCGGCGGTCGAAATCAACGAATTTATACTTGATGCCTCTACAGAGAGACTATTGGAAATGATTGAAGCTGTAGATATCATGTTAGATGGAACGGACAATTTTGATGTTCGTTTCATGATGAATGATCTAGCGCAAAAATACAAGATTCCTTGGGTTTATGGGTCTTGTATTGGCAGCTATGGTGCGACTTATACGATTGTACCAGGCAAAACACCTTGTTTACATTGTTTGCTTAAAGTAATGCCGAATACTGGCATGACTTGTGATACAGTGGGGATTATCAGTCCCGCTGTTCAAATCGTAGCAGCTTATCAAGTGGCTGAGGCATTAAAGCTTTTGGTAGGTGATGAAAATGCCAGACGGGAATCCTATTTAACTTTTGATGTTTGGCAAAATCAGCACTATGAAATCAATGTAGGAAAAATGCGCAGAACTGATTGTCCATCTTGTGGCCAAAATCCTACATATCCTTATTTATCCTATGAAAATCAAACAAAATCAGAGATACTCTGTGGTCGCGATGCCATACAAATACGTCCACCTAAACCGGTTGAGTATAATTTAGATCAACTCGCTATTCAACTTCGTCCATATGGCGAAATCCAAAAAAATCCTTATTTACTATCTTTGCAAGCACCGGATTATCGATTGGTGATTTTCCGTGATGGGCGAGTTGTGATTCATGGTATTCAAGATATACAAGAAGCTAAAAGCATTTATTATCGTTTATTAGGATAAGGAGGGTCCAAATGGTAGAAAGAAGAGAACCCATAGCTGTGGGTGATGCAGTTCAACGAGTGATGGAATTTGCATTTCAAGAAAAAATAGAGTTCGTCCCATTACTGCAAGCACATGGGCGCTTTTTAGCAGAAGAGGTTGCTGCAGATGACGATGTACCAGCCTTTAATCGCTCTCCTTATGATGGATACGCTATCCGAGCGATCGATAGTCAAGAAGCAAATTCAGAAGATCCAGTAACCTTTCATGTCGTAGGAGAAATCGGTGCAGGCTTTCTCTTTGAGAAAGAAGTAGGGTTTCGACAAGCAGTGCGCATTATGACAGGTGCACCTATCCCAAAAGGATGTGATGCAGTTGTCATGCTAGAACTAACAAATAGTTTTGAAGAAAATAATCAAATGTATATGTCAATTAAACGCAGTTTTCAAGCGGGAACAAATATTTCCTATAAGGGCGAGGACATTCAAAAAGGCGAAATCCTTCTAAATAAAGGCCAATATATCAACCCAGGTGTTGTGGCATTGCTTGCTACTTTCGGCTATGATCAAGTTCCCGTCTTTCGTAAAACTATTGTAGGTGTGATTGCAACAGGAAGCGAGCTGCTCGAGCCAAGTGAATCCTTGCAGCCAGGCAAGATTCGAAATAGCAATGCATATATGATCATGGCTCAAATTGAACGTGCCGGTGCAACCGTCAAATACTTTGGTAAATTTAGCGATAATCTGAATCAATGTATCGAGGTTGTCAAAAAAGCTTTACAGGAAGTAGATATACTGATTACAACAGGTGGCGTTTCGGTAGGTGATTATGATTACTTACCTGCGATTTATGAAGCGATTGGTGCAAACGTTCTGTTTAATAAAGTGGCAATGCGGCCAGGGAGTGTAACAACTGTCGCTCAAAGGGATGGTCAATTATTATTTGGTCTTTCGGGCAATCCATCCGCTTGCTACGTTGGCTTTGAACTGTTTGCACGTCCCATTATTCGGGAGGCACAGGGTAGTAAACAACCTCATCTTCGCAAAGAGCGGGCAGTTTTGGGCAGTGATTTCAAGAAAGCTAATCCGTTTACCCGTTTTGTTCGCGGGAAGGCTTTCTACCAAAATGGACAACTAGTGGCACTTCCTTCCGGTTTTGATAAATCCAGTGCGGTTTCTTCATTGGTGGAAGCCAATGCTTTAATTGTATTGCCTGGAGGGTCTAGAGGATACGAAACAGGAATGCAAGTAGATGTTTTATTGCTGGAAGATTTGCAAGGAAGTGAGTGGCCTTGGAACAACATCGTAAAATCTTACAGATAGTGGGCTACCAAAATAGCGGGAAAACCACATTAATGGAGGGGCTTATTAGACAAGCCACTTCTGAAGGGCTATGTGTCGGAACGATAAAGCATCATGGGCATGGCGGCATTCCTGCAATCGACAATTTGAAAGACAGTATTCGTCATGAGCAAGCCGGGGCAAGTGTGACTGCAGTTGAAGGGGAGGGTACTCTAAGGATGAGTATTCATCAAAGCAACTGGCAGCTCGCTGATATTCTAGGTATTTATGCAGCTTTTAACATGGACTTCATTCTGATTGAAGGATATAAGAACGAACACTATCCAAAGGTTGTCCTTTTGCGAACAGCCGAAGATCAAGCTTTGCTCCAAAAAGTGACCAATATCATCTGTGTACTCTATTGGCCTACCTATCCACTAGATAAACCACTAAAGTATCCAAGTTTTTCAATTCATGATACTACACAATACATGGAATTTTTAATGAGAGAAATGAGGGGGAAAAGATGAACATGCAGCTATTTGAGATTGTAGATAAACCAATTGATATTGAGGAGGTTAAACAAAAAGTAGTAAGCCGAGATGCTGGTGCGATTTTGCTTTTTATCGGAACGGTACGTGAATTTACTAAAGGCAAGAAAACCTTGCATTTGGAATATCAAGCCTATTCACCAATGGCCATTAAAATGTTTGAACAAATATCTAAAGAGATAGAAGAACGATGGCCAGATGTTAAAATTGCCATTACACATCGCGTGGGTCATTTGGATATTTCCGATATTGCCGTTGTTATCGCGGTATCATCACCTCATCGTAAAGTTGCCTATGAGGCTAACGAATATGCGATTGATCGCATCAAACAAATTGTCCCCATCTGGAAAAAAGAGTTTTGGGAAGATGGTACCGAATGGATTGGCGATCAATTGGAAAACGTTCCCTATCCAGTAGGAAACCCACCCATTATGAAAGGAGAATTTTCATGATTCACATTTTGTTATTTGCACACTTACAAGAAGCAATCGGTGAAGCAGAGTTAAGAGTAAATCTATCAGATTATACTGTTGGTCAAATTAAAGGATGGATGGAAAAGCAATATCCTATGCTTTCTTTCCAACAGATGATGGCCGCTGTAAATGAGGAATTTGCAACGGATGAAATGATTGTAAATGATGGTGATACACTTGCCTTTATTCCACCTATTAGTGGAGGGTGAAATACTAAAAGTGTCCCCTTAGAACAGCCGTTAAATCCCTCATTTTTGAACGCACTTTCTTTGGGGATGTTTTAAAAGAAACAGGAGGTTATTCTTTGACATTTCTCAACCCCAGATTCTCTTTATGGAATAGATATCGTCTTTTACTTTTACTTCGTAGACATCCGGTTGAGACATTACTGCCCAATCTTTAAGCACCTGCATGCCGTTAATTCGCATTAAGATTAGCGCCAATGTATTACGGTGAGTAGCCAGAACGGTGCCGTCATTCGCAGCTTCAAGCAATTCCATTCCTCTTTTTGCGACTTCGCTGCTTGATACTCCGCTTTCCATTTTCAAGTCCTTATCCTGAACAGTTTCTTCGAGGCGTACCAGCCAATCATTCAGGTTTTTGGAAATCAGCTTGTGCTCTGTAAGCCGTTCATCAATTTCTATCTTCAAGTTCAGGCTATCTGCAGTTGGCTTTAGGGTTTGTATGGCCCTTGTGAATGGGCTGGAAATGATGTGCCTAATATTTAGATTTTGAAAAAAGCGCATAAGCATTGCCGCTTGTTCTTTTCCTTCTTCAGTCAATTCCGCGTGTAGTTCTTCTCCTTCAGCATGACAATGTCTGACCAGATATACTGTTTTGTCCATTTGTTTCACTCCTTATTGCTTTTACTCACAACTTCATTACATTTTCAAATCCACAATAAGATTTAACTAAAACGTTTCAGGCCATTTATAGCTGCCTTTCCTAGTTCATGATACCCATTATTTTCATTTGCCTAAGTTATTAAGGATTCTTTTGTTAATTTTTACTTTATCAATTAAATCTATACCTTATCCATTATCTGAATTGGCTGACAGTACGATAAAAATCTTAAAACAGGCTGTAAATTGAATCATATAAAATAGTAAACATCGATACAGAACGCATGTTTGTGTAATTGTTTGCTAAGTCTTAGAAAATTAGATATTTGCTGTGTAACGATGCTCTTCAGAATAACTTAAATTAAGCAGGCGCTTAAAGAGGTTGAATCGCATACATTAACAGTAAACTTAGAAGTTAATAAGAAAGGGAAGATTAATTGAATAGATTATTACTTCATGACCTCAGAAATGGAGGATATATATTCTATACAAGGCATGGGGAGGCAACTATTGGAAGAGATTCTAACTTAGATTTTCGAAACTGTTTTACCCAAAGAAATCTTTCTGAAAAGGGACGATGGCAAGCTATTTATTATGGGGAAATTCTTCGCTATTTAGGAATACCAATTAAATATCCTATCTCAGCAAGTCCTTTTTGTAGGACAATTGAAACAGCACAGCTAGCAGTCGGTACTGGGAATGTTCAAGTGGACCCCTTTTGGATTGAGGTAAATAGATTAAGTGGAAATTTATCTAGTGAAGAAAGACAAAGAATATTGAATCGTCTTCAGTCCGTACTTGAATTGAAGCCGGAAGCAGGGAAAAATAACATTGTAATTGCTCATAGTTTCCCAGAAGGAGCAGGGTTAGGTCGAATAAGAAATATGGAGACAATTATTATAAAACCCAGAGGGGTAGGAAACGGTTATGAAGTAATTGATCAATTATCTTTATCGGATCTCAGTAAATTAGGAGAATCTTTCAATACACTACCATAATAAAATTACAGCAAAGTCAAAATCTAATGAATCTAATATAGAGCTGGTCCAAATAAGCTGTAAAGAATTTTATCTAGAAATCACCTCCAAGGAATAAGAGGTGATTTCTTTTTTATAGGAGTTGAATTGTACTATGGGTATTGTTTCTGCTTTCTTATCTTCCAGATAAAAATAAAAATGAAAAGTATACTAATAATGATTTTCCAGTTCGTTTCTAAATACATTAAACCATAAATTGCACTAGCTTCAATTATTAGTGAAGGGACTTTTCCAAGGGTACTTGCAATAGTGAAGGTTCTTAAAGACACCTTAGACAAAGAACTTCCTAATGTCACTACTCCTGATGGTATAAGAGGTAAAAACCGAAAAAATAAAATTAACCAAAATGCTTCCATTCCTTCGGTTTGTTCCAATTTCTTTATTTTAGGATGCTGGAACATTTTTTTGCTTTTAAATTTATTGATCCATTTCCTATATAAAATAAAGCTAGCAATTGCTCCTAGTGCTTCGCCCAAAATAGAGACAAGTAATCCATTAGTATAACCAAAAAATAATACGTTCGCAGCCGTAATAAAAATACTTGGTATTACACCAAATATACTTATAACAATATTTATAAGTAAACTAAGAAACAGAGCAAAGGGTCCAACTTGTTCAAATAGCTGTAATAAAGTTTCTTCCATAGATCCTCGCAAATATAATACTTGATTTTTAATTATTACTAATATAATACACCAGTGTGGGGTGTAAACAATATGAAATCCATTCTGTTTGTAGAAGTTGAAAAATATATGTTGAACTTGCTAAATATCGATTTATGAAATGATTATATAGTTGGTACGGCTAAGAATGGTGCGGAAGCTTTGGAAGTAATCAAGAAAAAATGAAATTGACCTTATCATTTTAGATATTATGCTCCCATGTAAACTATCGTGCAATTTTATTATAACAGTGAAACTTAATTTGTTTTAATTCGCCTAATTTGTAGAAAACATATAAGTTGAGCGAAAGGAGAAATCTATTATAAACGGTAAAAGTATTATTGTTGTAATTATTTTTGCTATGGTCTTTTTATTATCGATATTGGTAGGTTATCTTCTTTACTATCAGCAGGGCTTTGAGAAAGAGAATATCGCCGAAACTTTCAATTGGAATTTTTCAGAAGAGATAACAATGGTAACAGTGAGCGGAAATTATGTAGGCTTTCATGATTCTATAACCGGAAACTTTAACGAAGGAAAAATTGTTTTTAAGCAAAAAGAGGATATAGATGTATTTTTGGAAGCTATAAAAAATTCTTTAATTGTTACCGGTTCCGTTACTGATATAGGTGAAAGCATGCAGTTAACGTTTTGTTCTAATCCAGGTACGTCCAAAACTATTTTGTTATGGCTGTATCCAGAGCGTAGTTATGGGAGAATTGCAGAAGAAAATGGGAATGGGAAAACCTATATGCTAACCGAAGATAATGTACATATTATTGCAGATCTTTTAAATAATAAAAAGCATTAAACTTCAATTCATGGCGACAGGGTGCTCAAATTCTTTCAACAATCGGGTATTTTTTATAAAGCTGTTTTTCATGAAAGTATTTCTCTATTCCGTAAAGCGGATTTATTGTATCGACAGAAAACTAAGAACTGCAACAAATCGGTTAAGGAATGAATGGATTAATTGAAGAGATCACCTTAGAAAACAGAGGATGGAAAAGTTTTGGCTAAAGATTTTGATTGTATAATTCTTCTTAATGTCATCATTAAACACAAAGTGCCTGTCAATCGGGAGCAATCTAGCGCTCAACCGAGAAAGCACAGAGTAAATGAAGATTTCTTTAAAGTCCGGTCACATGAAATGACTTGGGTATTAGGCTTATGTTACAGGACTGTTAGTGAAAACGCACATAGTATTAATTTTGTTCAAAAAGATGAAAGAATACTTAAAATAGTAGCCAAATATATGGAAGCTGACTATGTCATACAAGGAATTAGTAAAACAAGAACAGTTCCTATATTGGTAATTAATTCCAGGGAGTTAAAAAAAGATCTTGCTGGTATGGGGATAAGCTCCAATAAATCTCTAACATTACCATTTCCAGAGGTACCGGAAGCATATTTAGGCTCTTTTATAAGAGGAGTTATGGACGGAGATGGCCACGTTGCTTCAAACGGCTATACTTTGAACGTGACTACAGGCAGCAATAGTTTTGCGCTGGGACTATTAGTAAACTCTTATATTAGTGAAGATACTAGTTCAGGTTTCAATACCATTTACCGAGTTCGTGTTAGTGGGAAAAAGGATCTTATCCATCTTTCTGAATTACTGTATGAACATGCAAATGATGATGACTTTCATTTTTATAAAAGAGTTTATATATCCCAGCATTCAAAGAAACCTTTTATTATGGAAGATGATAGATCTAACAAGGGCTGGGAGATTATTGATGGTTAAATTGTACATATAAACAATCCGAATAAGCATGAATTCAAATGTCGAATTGATCAAGAGTTACTCGGCAAGATTAAAATTCTAGCGAAAGATAAAAAAATCTTTATTAACGAACTTATTGAACCAGAGATTGTCAAAATTCTAAACTCGTCAAATAAAATTACGAACAACAGCTATAAAGAACGAGTGGAATTTCGCACCTTATATAAAGACGACCTTATTAAACAGATGAAACAACGGGCTGTAATCGACAAAATAGCTGTCGGTAACATTATTGAATATTGAACAAAGTATGCGAAATCAAGCATAAGGAGGGTCCTAAATGGACACTCTTTTAATTTTAAAAAATTCTAGTTTACATAATATCTATTATGGGAAGCTACGTATCATTTCAAAAGTATACTTATAATAGTGAGACGGAATGCGAAAATTGAGTTGTAATTTAAGATGCATCAAAATTATTTATGTGTTTTTTCTCTATGAAAGGTTTTTTCGTAACTTTATCTAAAAAAAAAATCAGATGCATCTTATACACTTGCAGCTTCTAGGTATCTAATTGTTCTCCTTCCAGTAATAATTACTTAATACTGTCGCAAAACTTTCTTTTGAACGATGATCCTCTTATATTTGTTTTCACATTTTTCACTACACTCAATTTCCTATTTTTATCCAATATTTTGTTGGTAGTATATAAAGTAATTAGGTTTTTTATTTATTAGAAAATGCACCTTGGTTTTTACCCAAGGTGCACCTTTTTAATTTTATTCTTCTATTGCTGACAATTCACTTTCAGTTACCCATTTGTGGTTCTTTACTTTCTCGCCGTTAGTAGATGTATAGTCTACCATATAGACGGTAGTTTCAACTGCTGAATCAATTGTGGCCTTTGCTCCTTGCATGCCTTCCATGTGATCTGCATCCATGGTTGCCTGCGCACCTGGCTCCAAAGGTTCATTTGTATCAACTTCTAACTCTTCTTGAATTACCCATTTATGATTTGTTACCGGTTCACCACCATTCGTCGGTGTGTATGAAACGATATATGCAGTTGTATCAAAAGCACCTACAATCGTCGCTTCAGCACCCTTCATGCCATCCATATGATCCGTTTCAATCAACGCTTTGCTGCCAACAGGAAATGTTGGACTTGCTGCTTCTTTTAAACCTGAGGGTATTGTACCATCACTAGAATGATTCATTTTAGAATGATCCATTGTATCAGCTTCCTCCATATCGTGTTTTGCCATATCGTGTGTTGCTTCCTGGTTGTTGTTATCACCAGAACATGCAGATAGTGTCAGTCCTGTAGCTAGTAGGACAATTCCAAACATCTCTTTACGTGCCATCAATATCCCTCCAAAAACACCCTTATTATGTCATTCATTCTACAATTCAAATTATAAACTTGAAATTTGCAAAATTTATGCAGGATGAAGGAATATATAATTCTGGCGATTGAAAAATAGATCGCATTCCACAATAAATTATTGAATCCTGACACGGATATTTTTAGCGGTGAAATGTAGTGTCCTTATATTACTCTACCCCTTTTAGTTCCATTTATAACCAATGCCCCAAACAGTTTTTATGAAATTTTCTGTTGGAAATCCAGCTCTCTTAAGTTTTTCCCTTAAATTACGAATATGAGAATCAACTGTACGGATATCTGTTTCTGTTTCGTATTCCCAGGCGATATTTAGTAGTTCTTCTCGAGTATAAGTTTTCTCTGGTCGGGAGATGAGAGCTTTTATGATGAAAAACTCCTTTAATGTTAATTGAACCGTTTGTTCAGAATATTTCAGACAGTACGTTTCACTATTTAAGGTAATATCGCCAAAACTAATTATATCCGTGTTTTCGTTATTTGAAGTACGCCTTAATACTGCGTTAATTCTTGCAACTAACTCACGATCATCAAAAGGTTTTGTAATATAATCATCGGCTCCATTATTTAAACCTTTTACTAAATCTGTTTTATCTGATCTAGCAGTCAGCATAATAATTGGAACGTCGGAGAATTCACGTATTGCTTTACATACTTCCCAACCATTCATTTCCGGCATCATCACATCCAGAAGAACAAATTGTATGTCTTCTTTTTTTAATCTATCAATGGCGTTTATTCCCCTAGTCTCCTTTATGCATGTAATTCCGAGTGGAATTAGAAATAATTCTATCAATTCCAGCATGCGTTGTTCATCATCTACTAAAAGTGCGGTTTGCATGATCCTTGTAAGCCTCCGAATTAAATTGTTACCGTAAATACGGTACCTTTTCCCAGTTTGCTTTCCACTTCAATCGTACCCCCATGTGCCTCAACTAACTTCTTGACTACTGAAAGCCCGATACCAGAACCTCCATATGTACGAGATCGTGATTTTTCTACCCGGTACAGTCTGTCGTAAATAAACTCAATATCGTCAGGCGCAATGCCGATCCCTTGATCTCTTACTGTCAAAACAGTTTGGTTATTTTGTTGATAGACTTCTAAGTGTATTTCTGTATTCTCTTCGGAATATTTCATTGCATTATCCAGAAGGTTAAGAAGTATTTGTTGTAATCGTAAAGAATCGGCACATATTTGAAAATTCGTCTGGTTTAATAAAGTTAATTGCAAATTTTTTTGTCTATAGGACGGTTCTACAAGATTAATTATTTTGTGCAGAAATGGTTGGGACCAAAAATACTCTTTAGACACCGTGAAGTTATTTTCATCGATTTTTGCTAAGTCGAGCAGATTTTTCACAAGGTCTTTCATACGAGTCGCTTCTTCTGAAATTATTGAAAGATAATGCTGTCGTTCAGTTTCGTTTAAATCTTTTCGCATTGCTACTTTTGTATAACCAATCAAGTATGTTAAAGGTGTACTTAACTCATGTGATACAGATGCAAGGAATTCATTTCTTTCCTTTTTCAACCGTTCTAGATCCTTTGCAAGTTTTTGTATAGACACTGATAGTTCTCCAAGCTCATCTTTGCTGTGATGAGGAAGTGTAACTTCGAAATCCCCTTTGCTTAATTTCTCGGTAGCTTTCTTCATATGTATAAGGGGCCTAGTAAGGATTTTCGATAGGATACCGTAAACAACCAGGATAATAACAACACTTGTTGCCCCAGCTATACCAAAGTGTTTCGTCAGATCATTTATCATTTTATTAATCGACTGTGTACTTTGGAACATGAGCACATACCCTCCATGCTCCCCATTTTGATATGGATGTACACTTACGATATAGGGAGAATCCTTGTAATCTGAAACTAGAATTGAATCAATTATGACATTTTCCTTTAACGCTAAAGGGATATATCTATCCAGTATTTGATTATTTTCATAAGAACTGCCGATTATTTTCCCTTCGTTATTTATAATGCTAACTTCTCTATCATTATTATTCTCCATCAGTACGATATGGTGGATTGTAGATTCTGAGTAATTATCCATTAAGACATCTCGATGATTTGCACCATAAGCCAATAATCTGGAAAATTCTTCATTGATTCGAGTATCTATGATGTTTCGGTGAAGATAGAACATTAGCAGTAATTGTAGAATGAGTACTACTGCAAAAAAACACATCGCCAACTTTGTTGAGATATTCAATAAACTCCCCACCTTTTATGCTTTATTATAATTTAAAAATATGAAGTAAGTATGCAGGGAAAAGATTAATTTCTATCTATTTTCCGATATTATTTTTTTAAATTTTGCTTTTTAATTATCCCCGTTATCCTAAAAAGTTTATTACAGAATAATAATTTTTACTATTTTCCCTATTTCTAAATTGTTAAATTAAGTTTAAAACATTTTGTCAATAATCAAATATTTTCATATTTTCTACTTTATACATATAAGAAAATAGGTACTTTTTATTTGAAAACCTCATTTTTATTCGTTTTTGTAAATAAATTCTCTAATAATCCTGAAAATTTTCAAAAATTTATATATTATTTAAATAAAAAGTATTGCAATTTTGTGAACGCTTAAATAAAATGAAAAATGTAAAAACTATTAAAATAGAATTTTACAAACACAAAGTAGAAAAAAACAACTGAAAAAAGGGGGATGTGTATGGCGGGGAATTTAAGGGATAACATTAATTATGACAAGATAGCAGAAATGGAATCATTCAAACAGTTAACAAAAAAGAAGAATAGTTTCTTATGGACTCTTACAGTAATCTTTCTGTCTGCTTACTTGTTATTACCGATCTTAACGTCATTTACAGAAATTCTGCACCAAAAGGCTGTTGGGGAAATTACTTGGGTGTGGTTCTACTCTGCTGGGCTATTTATCATGACTTGGGGATTAGCTCACTTGTACGTAGCAAAGGCAAATTCTTTCGATAAGGAAGCAAAAGCAATTATCGAAGAATATGAGAGAGGTGTTCGATAATGAGTGCAACAGCTATTATTATGTTCGTAGCAATCGTAGGATTAACATTAGCCATAACATGGTGGGCTTCTAGAAAAACAAGTACTGCCAGTGATTTCTATACTGCTGGTGGAGGTTTAAGTGGTTGGCAAAATGGACTAGCTATCTCTGGTGACTATTTATCTGCTGCGTCTTTCCTTGGTATCGCCGGATCAATTGCTCTAGCTGGATTCGATGGATTCTTCTTCTCTTTAGGTTACCTGGTAGCTTATTTAGTGGTTTTATACATCGTGGCTGAGCCATTACGTAATCTAGGGAAATTTACATTAGCGGATATGATTTCTGCTCGTTTTGATGCAAAGAAGGTACGTGGAACTGCTGCATTAAGTTCAATTGTAATTGTATTATTCTACATGATTGCACAACTTGTTGGTGCAGGTGCACTTATTCAATTATTATTGGGTATCGACTATTGGATCGCGGTACTGCTTGTAGGCTTCATGATGACCGTCTACGTATTATTCGGTGGTATGACTGCAACGTCTTGGGTACAAATTATTAAAGCTTGTTTATTAATGTTAGGTACAGTTATTATTTCATTCTTAGTTTTAGCTAAATTCGATTTTAATATTTTAACAATGTTCTCAGAAATGACAACTAAAACGGAAGCTGGAGCTGCTTATTTAAATCCGGGATTAAAATATACAAATGGTATTGATACGATTTCTATGTTAATCGCATTGGTTTTAGGTACAGCTGGCCTTCCTCACATCCTGATGCGTTTCTTCACTGTAAAAGATGCACAGACAGCCCGTTCTTCTGTAATTTGGGCAACTTGGATTGTAGGTATCTTCTATGTATTAACAATCTTCTTAGGATTCGGTGCTGCAGCATTTGTAGGTAAAGAAGATATTGTGGCTGCAAACGCTGCCGGGAACATGGCTGCCCCACTTCTTGCTCAGGCTTTAGGTGGAGATATACTTTTCTCCTTCGTATGTGCGGTTGCCTTTGCAACAATTCTAGCGGTAGTAGCAGGTCTTGTACTTTCTGGTGCATCTGCCCTATCACATGATATCTATGGCCAAATTATTAAAAAAGGAAAAGTTTCTGAAAGAGAACAAGTGGTTGCTGCTCGTGTAGGATCAATCATTATTTCAGTTGTTTCCATTATTTTAGCCTTAGGGGCACAATCACTAAACGTAGCTTTCTTAGTATCTTTAGCATTCTGTATTGCGGCTTCATCAAACTTGCCAGTAATTATTTACACAATTTACTGGAAACGATTCAATACAAATGGTGCTGTAGTTGGTATGTTAACAGGTTTAATCTCTGCCTTAATCTTGGTGGCCCTTTCTCCAAACGTTTGGAATCCAGTTGAAGGTGCGGCAATCTTTGTTGGGGAAGCTTTATTCCCATTAGGCAACCCAGCAATCGTTTCTGTTCCTCTTGGTTTCATAGGTGGATGGATCGGTACAATTCTTTCCAAGGAAACGGATGAAGCTAAATACCGTGAAGTTGACGTAAAAGCTCAAACTGGTATTTCAGTTCACGACGTTTCACACTAATTTAATTTGGATTAACCCCGAGTTCTAGCAACCCGGGGTTTTTCTTATTTCTTGCTTCCCTTTTATTCCAGAATGGAATAAGATAATAACAAATAAACATTAGAGGTGAGATAATGGCTAACTCTCAAGCAAAGAAAAAAAGATTAAAACAACTACGCGAGCAAGGAAAAGATGTGACGACACAACGCAGTCAGCTAGATTTCAGTACACACGTACGTATGACAAAGACAAAAAGAGAATCCTTGGACAAACGATATAAGAAGCATAAAAGGCATTTCCAGGTCAATCACACTGATTCCTCTGGAAATGCCTTTTCTTTTGGTCATAATCATGTTATTGGCAATAGCTCTAAAACTGAACTGAGACATGTCTTATTCAAAAAGTTATATTATTCAAGTGGATATATACAATAAAAATCGGTAAAAACGATATAACGCTTTTACCGATCTATATACATTAGTTTTTATCCAAATTTATTGCCGGCAAAACTTTAACGCGGAGAAGTGCGCCATCATTAGATACATCGATTTTCAATGAGCCATTTGAATATCGATCAGCTTTTGATAGGTTCTTCACATCAATCGTTTCTTTCACGTTTTCCTCAGTTTCCAATAAGACGATATCGCCCGTTTGAACAATTTTCACATCAAAAATACGGTGAGGATTCGATTTTAGCTCTTTTAAAACGACAACTCCCCTTTTTGCCCGCGTGCTTTTTTCAACTTCGGACACATTCATACGTTTTACTGCACCACGCTGTGTAACGATAATGACTTCTTGCTCTTGTTCAGAATGCAACAGATTTACGGCTGTTAATACATCCCCTTCTTTCAAATTAATCCCCTTGACGCCACCTGTTTTTACACCAGTAACGGGAATTTCTTCGATATCAAAGCGAAGACTATAACTTTGGTATGTTGTTAACATAATCTCTGTTTCTGCTGAAACGAGTTGAGCGAAAATCATTTCATCCTCGCCTTTAAGATTCATCGTTTTAATAGGTTTTGAGTAGCGGGTAACAGAATAATCCGCTAGTGAAGAACGCTTGATCTGGCCATCTTTAGTAGCCGTAAGTACATAAACGTTTTCCTGGTCGAATTTCTCGATTCCGACCACCTCGATAATTTCTTCATCCTGGTCGATTGGAACGATACTTGATAGATGTTGGCCAAGATCCTTCCATCGAATATCAGGCAGCTCATGGACAGGTTGATAAATATAATTCCCCTTATTCGTAAAGATAAGTAAATGATGCTGAGTATTTAATGTTTCTTCGAATAAGAGATAATCTGAGTCCTTCATGGCAAAATCCTGACCGTTTGATGCGGAATGGGATCGTATACTTGTCCGTTTTACATAACCGTCTTTTGTTACGGTTACCACCACTTCTTCACTAGGAACCAGTACATCTAAAGTTAATTTGATTTCTTCAATTTCAGCTTGGATAACTGAACGGCGTTCTTCTGCAAACTTACGGCGGATGTCGGCTAGCTCTGATTTAATAACTTTAATCAATTGTTTTTCATTCCCTAGAATAAGCTTTAGTTTTGCAATTGATTTTTCGAGCTCTTCTTGTTCTGCGCGCAATTCGGTAATATCTGTGTTTGTTAAACGATATAGTTGTAAACTAACAATTGCTTCCGATTGGGCTTCCGTAAAAGCAAATTGAGCTTCTAAATTTGCTTTAGCATCTCGTTTATCTTTTGAGGCGCGGATTGTTACGATAACTTCATCCAATATTGATATAGCCTTAATTAACCCTTCAACGATATGTAAGCGGTCATTTGCTTTTTTTAGGTCAAAGCGGGAACGTTTTGTCACTACATCTTTTTGGTGTGAAATATATGAATCCAGCATTAAAGGCAAAGTCATCATGGTAGGACGACGATTGTGGATGGCAATCATATTAAAATTGTAGTTGACTTGTAGTTCTGTTGATTTATAAAGGTAGTTTAATATACCAACAGCTTGTACATCCTTCTTTAGCTCGATAACAATCCGGAGACCAGTACGGTCTGATTCATCACGAATTTCAGCGATCCCTTCCAGACGCTTATCTACCCTTTGTTCATCAATTTTCTTAACCAAGCTCGCTTTATTCACTTCGAATGGAAGCTCGGTAATAATGATTTGTTCTTTTCCACCCTTTAGTGGTTCGATTGTTGCTTTAGAGCGAACGATGATCTTCCCTCTGCCTGTTTCATAAGCCTTCTTGATACCTTCAATTCCTTGGATAATTCCACCAGTTGGAAAGTCAGGTCCTTTTATAACCGTCATTAAATCGTCTACTGTACATTTCGGGTTATCCAATCGCATTAATACGGCATCCAGTGATTCCGTTAAATTATGTGGCGGAATATCTGTTGCGTAGCCGGCCGATATTCCTGTTGAGCCGTTTACAAGCAGGTTCGGGAATCTAGCAGGCAAAACAGTTGGTTCTAAGTCCTGATCATCAAAGTTTGGAACGAAATCCACCGTATTTTTATTAATATCACGCAGCATCTCTGCAGCGATAGAAGATAAACGCGCCTCTGTATAACGCATTGCTGCCGGAGGATCACCATCGACCGAACCATTGTTCCCATGCATCTCAATAAGCATGTGACGCATTTTCCAATCTTGGCTTAAACGCACCATTGCATCGTATACTGAAGTATCACCATGTGGATGGAAATTACCGATAACATTCCCGACTGTCTTAGCAGATTTACGGAAAGGCTTATCGTTTGTGTTTCCTTCATTGAACATGGCAAAAAGAATTCGCCGTTGCACGGGTTTAAGACCATCTCTTGCATCAGGAAGAGCACGGTCCTGAATGATGTACTTACTATAACGACCGAACCGATCGCCCATCACTTCTTCTAAAGGTAATTCTTGAAATCGTTCGGGTGTCGTCATACTTCTAAATCCTCCTCATGTTGGATGAAATCACTATCCAGGATATTTAAGTCATCCTCCATACCAAAATCAACATTCGATTCAATCCACTTACGTCTTGGTTCAACTTTATCACCCATAAGTGTTGTTACTCGACGTTCCGCTCGTGCTCCGTCCTCGATTGTTACACGAATTAATGTTCTTGTTTCTGGGTTCATAGTTGTATCCCATAATTGATCGGCATTCATCTCGCCCAATCCTTTATAGCGTTGAAGCATATAGCCCTTGCCGACTTTTTGGATGGCGGATTGCAATTCTTTCTCCGTCCAGGCATACTCGATAACTTCTTTTTTGCCTGTGCCTCTCGAAACTTTATAAAGTGGCGGCAACGCAATATATACTTTACCTGCATCAATTAAGGGCCTCATATATTTATAGAAGAAAGTTAACAGCAATACCTGAATATGAGCACCGTCTGTATCTGCATCGGTCATGATGATGACTTTGTTGTATGCTGAATCTTCTATATTGAATTCTGCTCCTACACCTGCACCAATCGTATGGATAATAGTTGAAATCTCTTCATTTTTCATGATGTCGGATAGTTTAGCTTTTTCAGTATTAATTACTTTCCCGCGCAGAGGCAAAATAGCTTGGAACGTACGATCACGCCCTTGTTTGGCAGATCCTCCGGCAGAATCACCCTCTACAAGATATAGCTCATTTCGCGAAGCATTTTTTGACTGAGCTGGCGTCAACTTACCTGAAAGAAGGGTACTTGATTTTTTCTTTTTTCCGCTTCGTGCGTCTTCTCTTGCTTTACGGGCTGCTTCACGGGCTTGCTGGGCACGTATTGCTTTACGTACAAGCGAAGCCGATAATTCAGCATTCTCTTCCAACACATACAGCATTTGCTCCAGTACGACGCTCTCAACCGCAGAACGTGCTTCGGTTGTTCCCAGTTTACTCTTTGTTTGGCCTTCAAACTGCAAGAGGTGCTCTGGAATCCGAACGGAAACAATGGCAGAAAGCCCTTCACGAATATCGGTTCCTTCCAAATTTTTATCTTTTTCTTTTAGAAGACCCACTTTACGTGCATATTCGTTAAACACTTTTGTCATCGCTGATTTTGCACCCGTTTCATGGGTTCCTCCATCTCGAGTTCTAACGTTGTTTACAAACGAAAGAATCGTTTCCGAATAGCCATCATTAAACTGGAAGGCGAATTCTACTTCAATGCCTTCCTGGGAGCCTTCAACATATTTAACGGGATGAAGAACATCCTTCTCCTCATTAAGATACGTAACGAATGCTTCAATGCCGTTTTCATAATGAAAAACATCCGCCTGTCCTTCGCCTCGTTCATCAATCAGTTCGATTTTTAATCCTTTCAATAAAAAGGCAGATTCACGAAGACGTTCAGCTAATATATCATAGTTAAATTTTGTAACAGAAAAAATATCCTTATCCGGCAGGAAATGAACGTTTGTTCCCGTCTCTTTTGTTTTTCCAATCACTTCAAGTGTTGTAACCGGTTTCCCACCCTGCTCGAAGCGTTGACGGAAAATTTGCCCATCACGATAAATCGTTACTTCCAAAAATTTAGAAAGTGCATTTACAACAGACGAACCTACTCCATGCAAACCGCCACTTGTTTTATAGCCGCCTTGTCCGAATTTACCGCCGGCGTGAAGAATGGTAAAAATGACTTCGGGTGTCGGTTTCCCCATCTTATGCATCCCTGTGGGCATTCCTCGACCATAATCTCGAACACTGATCGATCCATCTTCATGAATCTTCACGATGATATGTGATCCAAAACCACCTAGAGCTTCATCCACTGCATTATCCACTATTTCATAAACCAAGTGATGAAGACCTCGACTGTCTGTGGAGCCAATATACATTCCTGGTCGCTTCCGAACCGCTTCTAATCCTTCTAATACTTGAATGGCATCGTCATCATATGCGAGCCCTGGCTGATTTATTGCCAAATAAAATCCCCCTCCAAAAATACAAACATCCGTTCTGTTTCTATATTCATCGTACTGACTATAGTAATTTCTGTCAATATACCTTTACCAGAAATAAGCTTTTTTATTGTATCAAAATCAAGTCACTCAGCACAAATAGAAGTTTATACAATTCATTGCGCCTTGGCGCCAATTGTACCTATTATTTATTATAACTGTAAAATAAAAAACATATCGTACATTTATTCACGATAATTTTTACTTTTTCCTTCAACTTCATACAATTTCTTTCAAAAAACTTTGATTTGATGGATGATGCAGGATATTGATTTTGATTAAGCTATACAACAATTTTCCAAATAAATACTGGGTGAACTACTGCAATTTAGTGGATAAAATATCAAAAACCATTTACTTCTTCCTCAAATGGTTAAAAAGGTGGTATATTGTTATTACAACTATTAGTACCAACTATTAATCTTGAAAGGAACATTTTATGGTCAATGCAATTATACTTATATGTGCTTATTTAATCGGGTCGATTCCTTCAGGCCTCTGGATTGGCAAGATTTTTTATAAAACGGATATCAGGGAACACGGCAGCGGAAATTTGGGAGCGACAAATTCATTTCGGGTATTAGGAAAGAAACCGGGACTTGTCGTAACGGTGATGGACATATTAAAAGGTACAGCAGCAACATTACTTCCTCTGATTCCTTTTTTTGCAGACGCAACAATCCACCCTTTGATTCTGGGCGGTATAGCGGTCGTGGGTCATATGTTCCCAATTTTTGCAGGTTTCCGAGGCGGCAAGGCGGTGGCAACTTCCGGAGGTGTCCTATTAGGCTATGCGTGGCCATTATTCATCTTACTGGTAATAAGCTTCCTTATAGCTTTGAAAATTACGAAAATGGTAAGTTTATCGTCCATGATTGTATCAATTGTCGCCGTCATTTATAGTGTTATTTATGTGGGTATGACGGGAGACGTCTCGTTGCTAATTTTGATCATTCTATTAACGGTATTTATTTTCTACCGACACCGTGCAAATATAAAACGCATTAAGGAAGGAACCGAACCGAAAGTAAAATGGATTTAAAAGACAAGCTTAAGGGGAGTTTATGGAATGAACATAAAAATTACCGAAGAAGCATTACATTGGTTTAAAGAAGAGATGGAAGTATCAGCTGGCGACACCATTCGTTTTTATGCACGATATGGAGGGTCTTCCCCGTTTCACGAAGGATTCTCTTTGGGCATGAACCGCGAAGAGCCGCATGATGTGGGAATCATGCAAACAATTGATCAAGTTCATTTCTATATTGAAAAAGATGACCTCTGGTTTTTTAATGACCATGATTTACTGGTGGATGTAAATTTGGAAACTGATGAGATTAAATATGACTATATAAAAAAATAGATGGAAGTGAGGAGCGGTTTCAAGATTACTCCTCACTTTTTTTGTTGTCACAATAGAGGTATTTGTGGATCTTAATTGAAACAGTTAATAAAGAAATAGTGTAAAGAGGTGATTGAATGGAATATTATAAACTAATTAGAAAGTATGTAGGAACTAAACCATTGATATTACCTGGTTCGGTTGTGATTATTGTTAATGACAATAAAGAGATTCTTTTGCAGCAACGGCCCGAAGGAAGCTGGGGCTTACCGGGTGGTTTGATGGATTTAGGCGAGAGTTTTGAAGAGGTTGCTTATCGAGAGGTGTTGGAAGAAACAGGCTTAACGATCTGCGATTTGAAATTAATGGGTGTTTTTTCGGGAGAAGACTATTACTGCCGAGTTGGAAATGGAGATGAATTCTATTCGGTAACCGCAGTTTTTCTCACTAGAACGGCTAGTGGTGATTTAACAAAGAATGATGAATCCAGAGCGTTGGCTTACTGCTCACCCCTTCAACTTCCAAAGAATATAAAACCTGAATATAGAGGATTTATTGAACCCTATCTTGATGAAATTTTAAGCTAACAACAATACCAACAAACGAGTTGATACCCGTTGATCAACTCGTTTGATTTCTTTAATAAATCATATATGTTAATACCGCTAGACAACTCCACCCCCCTCCTACTTTTCCAAGCACCTTAACAATGTTATTCTCATCTGGTTTGCAGAGGCTATTGCTTTTGCATCCCCTCTAATTTCTCCTGGCTTACTTGCTTTGCCGATAATGTATCCTTCCAGGGCCATTCCAAAAAAATCACAAATGTACTGAAATTGTTGAATCATCGGAAGTGCTTTAATTGTTGGCTTATCTCCCCCAACAGCAATGACATAAGCACTTTTCTTAGCCAATTCTTCTCTGAAGTTCGGAAAATCCTTATCTCTTAAAGTCTGAGACCATCGATCGATAAACAGCTTCATTGTCCCGCTCATACTATACCAATAAACAGGTGTAGCAAAAATAAGTACATCGTGTTTCATAATCTTGCCTACAAGCTGCTTGTAATCATCTGAAACCTCTTGAAACCCACCCACTGTATGTCGTTCATCTTTAATCGGTAAAATGTGAAATTCACGAAGATAAAACTTTTCAACAGGCACCCCACTAATCGCTTGTTCGGTTAACCATTCCGTATTCCCATTTTCTCGAGTGCTACCATAAATGACTCCTATAGACATGGCTTAAGTCGCTCCTTTCCTACTTTCTTTATTCATTTTCCCACAAACAAAGAACTTACGATAACTAACAGCAAGCAACCATAAAGAAACTTCTTATGAGGTTTAAAAAAATGCAGCATGTCAATTATTAAAAGAGAACAATAAAACGTCATGTTCAATAAAAGATGAGGGGTTGGGGTTCTAGTATGGATTATAAAAAGATTGTCGTAGCGGGTAGTGGTGTGTTAGGCAGTCAAATTGCGTTTCAAACCGCTTTTAAAGGATATGATGTTGCCGTATATGATATTAGTGATGAAGCGCTCGACCAAGGAAAAAATCGAATGATGAATCTAAAGTCTCGCTATCAGCAAGATTTAGGGGCTACAGATGAAGAAGTGAATTTAGCCTATAACCGTATGTCTTTTCATAAGGACCTTGCCGAGGCCGTGAAGGATGCAGATTTAGTAATAGAAGCCGTTCCTGAGGTTGAGGAGATTAAAAAGTCCTTCTATCAGCAACTGCGTATGGTAGCACCAGAAAAGACGATCTTTGTCACAAATTCCTCCACAATGCTGCCAAGTCAGTTTGCAGAAATTACCGGGAGGCCGCGTAAATATCTGGCATTGCATTTTGCCAATGAAATTTGGCTGAATAATACGGCTGAAATTATGAAACATCCAGATACGGGAGAAGCGGTTTTTGAGGATATCATCGAGTTTGCCAAGTCGATCGGCATGGTTGCGTTGCCAATCCAAAGGGAGCAGCCAGGTTATATCCTGAATTCCTTGCTTGTGCCATTTTTGGAGGCTGCCCAGATGCTGCTCGTGAAAAGAATTGCCGATGTGGAAACAATCGATAAAACTTGGATGATTGCTACAGGCGCACCGAAAGGGCCATTTGCCATATTGGATATAGTGGGAATTAACACGGCTTATAATATTGCCAATGCAAAAGGCGAAGCGGGCAATGAAGAATTTAAAAAATTGGCCAACGTTTTAAAGACTGAGTATATTGATCAAGGCAAACTGGGTACCGGGACAAAACAAGGATTTTATAGCTATCCAAACCCAAGCTATCTAGAACCGGGATTTTTGGATAGTTGAACTTCTGCGGCACACAAAAGTGTGCCGCTTTTTACCGGTTGTAAAGGGATGAATTATAGAACTTAACTATTCCCTTCCTTTATTTCAGCACTTGTGAGATTCCGAACACATTTCTTGCTACAACATCATGTGGTTTTCTTCTGTTTCTAAGTCTAGAACATATAATAGAACATAATTTACTAGATTTCATATAGGAAGTTAACTCCATCATTTAAACAGATAGTAAGGAGTGTGTGATTGATGACTATAGGCTGGACAAAAAAAGACATTCGTGATCAAAGCGGAAAAGTAGCAATTGTTACCGGAGGAAACAGTGGAATCGGTTACGAAACAAGTTTAGCGTTGGCAGAAAATTATGCTACAGTAATCCTGGCGGTAAGGAATATGAATAAAGGCCATGAAGCCGCCGATAAAATCAAATCAGAATTCCCTAATGCAGATGTTCATGTATTAAAATTGGATTTAAATGATCTAGGAAGTGTGAAAGAGTTTTCGGAAGAATTTAAAATGAAATTTCGCTCTTTGTCATTACTTATCAATAATGCTGGAGTGATGATGCCGCCCAAAAGAGAAACAAAAGATGGGTTTGAATCCCAGTTCGGCATTAACTATCTAGGGCATTTCGCTTTAACCGGCTTGTTGCTGGATTTAATCGTAAAAACGCCGGATTCAAGAGTTATATCACTTGGAAGTCTCGCGGCACATAACTTGAAACCCGAATTTGGTAAATTTATTGGGAAGAAAGGTAAAACTAGCCAAATGAAAAACTATGGCCAAAGTAAACTAGCTTGTGTGTATTTTGCCAAGGAACTTCAGTATCGATTCCGCTCCCGGAATATCGATTCCAAAAGTATCGCTTGTCATCCAGGAATCGCTCAAACGTATTTGTTTGGAAAAGGCTCACGTAGTTTAAAAACTCGTTTAACGCGGGCCTCACTAAAAATCATTGGTCAAAGTGCCGAGTCCGCTGCATATCCCATTTTGTACGCAGCCACTGAATCGTCCATACGAGGTGGAGAATACATCGGACCGGATGGTAGAAAGGGAATTAAAGGCTCCCCTACCGAACTGGAACTTTTAGATCAACAGTTTGTTGACCATGTATCAAATAACTTATGGATATTGTCAGAAAAACTATCCGGTGTCACATATAAGTTCTAAAATAAGCAATCCCCCCTGTCCTTAACAGAGGGGACTATTTTTATTACCGTGAAAAAACGATTCTTCCAGCAACGACCGTTTTCACAGCTTTTGCTTCCAGCATCTCTTCAGAAGTGCCTGCAAATAGATCGCGATCAAATATAGAAAAATCAGCATCATAACCCGGTTGAATTAAGCCGCGTACATCTTCTTTTCCTATTGCTTGGGCGCTGCCATACGTATAAGCGCGTATTGCTTCAAAACGGGTAAGCTTTTCCTCGGGAAGATAACCTTCGTGTGCAGCAAATGGTTTTTTGCGTTCTACTGCAGCGTATATAGAAGCAATTGGATTGATGTCTTCGATGGGTGCATCCGTACCGGCAGAACACATCAGGCCTCTATCCAGCATTTTTTTCCACGCATAAGCAAACACCAGACGTTCATCACCAAGTCTATCAATAACCCACGGGAAATCAGAAGGAACAAAGGCCGGCTGTATGTCGATCACAGCTGATAAATTCGTCATTCGGTCCAATAATTCCTCATTCAACACACAGCAATGAATTAATCGATCACGTTTGCCTTTCGCTACCGGGTACTTTTCGATTGCATCGAGTACTTGTTCTGCAGCTGCATCACCAATAATGTGTACGGCAATTGCTTCATTATAGCTGCGTGCCAACTTGACCAGATTCTCAAACTGTTCATCTGTGTGAATAAGCAAACCTTTATTCGTCGGATCATCACTATAAGCGTCGATTAGTGCAGCTGTTGCCCCACCAAGTGAACCATCTGCAAAAATCTTCATAGCACCAGGTTCAATAAACGGTTCATCAAAGGATACATTGGCTTCCATCATTTCCTCAAATACAGTATGGTGCCGCAATAAGTTAACACGGAAGTGATGCTTCTCTCCGATAACTCTTTTATAAGCGGAAAGAGGGTTCATATATTTGCCGAAATAGCTCATATCTTCACTATGTGCACCCGTTAGACCTTTGGAAAGCATATCTTCAATTGAAAGCTTCAAGGAATCCACTAAATCCTGTATATATGCTTCACCTTCACGAGGGACAGCATTTGTCACCAAATTACAGGCTTGTTCATATAGAAGGCCATTTAGCTTCGACTTTGCATCACGGCCAATTTTCCCGCCAGCTGGTGAAGCAGTATCTTCTGAAATTCCCCCTGCTTGCAGCGCCGCTGTATTTCCTAATATGACATGATGGCAGACACGAGTCAGCAGGATGGGTGCTGTTCGGATAGCGTCGAGCTCTTGTATCGTTGGAATGCGTTTATCAACAAAATTATTCTCGTTCCAGCCTTCCCCAAATAACCATTTATCCGAAGGCGTATTTTTAGCAGCATCACGCAGCAACGCCAGCATTTCTTCTGCAGAAGTGGCATTTGATAAGTCAAGCCGCATTAACTTTTGACCATGGAAGAGAATATGAAGATGACTATCAACAAATCCCGGGTACATTGCAGCCCCTTTCAAATCAACAAATGTATCCGCTTTATCCTTTAGTTGTTCCATTGGTCCTGTTTCCTGAACTTTACCGCGTTCCACTAAAACAGCCTGTACCTTATCGTTTTCTTGAACCATTGTGTAAATTGGGCCGCCATACCATAATTCTTTCAATTTGATCCATCCCCTCGAAAATAATTCTAGATAGATAATGTTCTTGGAAAAAGCTGCATTTTCTATTAATCTCATTATGCAATTTTACATCCTAATCCTCAAGCCAGGAATTTTTATGTACAAAAGAAAAAGACACTTGGAATCGTGTCTTTTTGGGAATCAACTTAGTTCGTTTTTTAGAATATGTTCGTATTCCTTTGATGTTCTAATCTGTATGGTAATGGTTCCTGGTTGATAATAAGCTTTCACAAGGAACGGAACCCCTAATGTGTTCTGAAATTTAAAGTCCAAACCACCAAAGGAGACCGTAGCATCCCTTCCTTTTGGTACATAACCAACATCCTTTGAATGATTATGCCTTTCAACGATTTTAACCTCTAACTTATCTACCGCATTAAATAAAGTAGAGGAGGTTTGGCAGATTCCACCACCAATTCCCATGACCATCTTGCCTTTAATAATTTCAGGGGCCATTTGATAGCCTGTTGCAACATCCCTTGGTCCCACGACGGAATTAAACGAAAAAATATCATTATTTCCGACAATCACATTATTGATGGCTATTGCCGATAGTTCTATATTTTTGCTTCTTCCCGTCTTATATGCTTTAAAATGCGTGGAATATGATGCCAATACCACCTCATTTAAATAGGGGATATCCTTTGGACTATAATCACTCTGGAAATAATTAAGGGGTAATTCAATTTCTCCCCCAGAAAAAGATTGCTGAACGATTTGATTCACAAGCAGCTCTTCATTTATTTTTATCAGAGGTCTGCCTTTAATGATTTCTCCGCTATTGTCTATCTTATCAAGAATCATCGGTTTAAAATAGCCACTGCTGTTCTTGGATCCATTTGCAAATTTACGGACCCATTGTTCCAATTCTTTTTTATATTGGGCGATGTCGGTAACTAATTCATAATCGGTAGGTGTAATTTTCTTTACGACTTCTTTAGTGAATGGATCGATAATTTTGATCGTTCTTTGGGTGGTCGATTCATCCTGTGGCATTTCCTCGGCTTTTGTCCGGGAACCATCTAACGTAAGAAAAAGGATGAGTACAATGAATAGAAATTGTCTTATGTTCATGTCAAACACTATACATCCAACCTGTCTATTGTTGATTAGTTTTATCATTCCCCAATCACTTTGAAATATGAAGCAACCACGAAATTATTCAAATACCCCATTTCGTATAATCTCAACATCCACATTTATGTTTACTTTCATTTCTCGGAACTTTTCTCTCCACTTTTGATCAGTAAGTTTTCCACCCCGAACGTGCGCTCTGTATTGTTCGCCAAACCCGTAAATATCCGAATTGATCTCCTGACTATACTCAAGAATGCGTGAAACTTCATTCTCGATTTTCTGGTTTACCGCTTTCTCCATTTTTTCTACTAGCTTCGGATCGTTAATCGGAACTAAAGAATTAATTTCCAATAGCCTGCATTTGAAATCAATATTTAAATCAAATTCATTTAGTTCTGGGTCTACTACCTTGATTGATCTTTTGGTTTTGACGGAATCCACGGCTATCTGCAATTGTTTTTCCTGAAACTTGGATGCATCTATCGATTCCCCATCCAGAACAAGCTCAAGGGTACTCTCCTTAAAATTATCTTGCATCATTAAAATGTAAAAGTTATCTCCAGCCGGGAGAGAACCAACCATCTTACCATGGCTAAAAAAGGCAACGCCATCAATTTCGATAAATTCGCCTTTTTTATGAAGTATAGGCAAAGCAAAATTGCGCACTTCGGAGTAATTATCCCGAACTACCTCATGTAATGTTGAGGAAACGGTATGCTGTTGCTTGATATTATGATCGATTAGGTTATAAATATGTTGACCGACATCCGTTACATCCTTGTATGGATATTCTAGAAGTGATTTTGAGGATCCTTTTACAACAGCCAAATAAATACTTGTACTAATTTCATTGTTCATCATGGTAGTGTGTATAGCTTCTTCAATGCCTTTTTTCGCTAAATCTTCCCCGAACAATAATACTCGCATTTGACCAGCTGCCAATTTTTTTGAAGTTTTCATATCCACTTTAACACGGGTCCCTTTACTTGTACTTTCAGTTTCAGATTGCACTTCAACTTTACTCTGGAGCTCTGGATTGATTTGCCGTATAACGGAGGTAGCTGTCACTTTATTTTCTTCTGCTACATCATATCCGACCAATGTAACTAAACCTATTCTTTCAAGGATTCTTTGATTTGCACATCCAATAATGAATAGGCAACTTAGTAACAGAACGATTAGTACTTTAATTTTTTTCATTCTTTACTTCCTCCTTTCCTCAATACACTCTTCAAACTAGCCATGATATAGAGAAGAAAGGGGTAGATAAAAACGATATAAAAAGCAATTTTAGCAAAAAAGTTGTTCATTTGATCTATTTCAGTTCGTGTTTGGATTGGGATGTTAGCAAAAAAAATGAAAATACTGAAAATCCATATAAAAGTAGTTTCATTAATACTTTTGAATCGCTTAACTCCACGATATGCTGCCCAAGAAAATAAACAAAGATTCGGCAATATAATGATCATCCAAAAGCAAATGATGATTATTTCCACTCTCTCTATAAATGGAAGTTTGATGACAGTAAACAAAGTAAGAGTTGCCCATAGGGTTCTTTCTATTTGGGCTTCACTAAAATAAACGAGTGAAACAAGAATGACTGACAGATATATGAATAATGTAAAAAGCAAAGCCAGATGAACATATTTCTGGACTTTCTTTTTTTCCTTGGCAAATGGATAGAGCGTATTAATTATTTCGAATCCAACGATGGTAAAGGTCATGGAATAAGCCCCTTTAAAGATGCTTTTTAAATCGTTACCTAATATCGGTAAGATGTGGTTGTAATGAGCATACTCCAAAGGCATAAACAAAATTATTAAGATCCATAGGCCAGTCATGAAACTAAAGAAGCAGACCCCAACCAAAACTCTTAATCCACCAGTAAAAGCGTAAATGACAAGGATCAGCAATGCAGCGGCAATAAATGACTGCGATAGATTGGGGAACACCCATGTGTTGATTACCTCAATATAATTCCTGATTACGGAGTAGAAAGCAAATGTACAATATAGCACATAGGTAAAATTCAGAATACCGCCGAAGTATTTACCGAATATATCGAGATGGATTCCATATAAGTCATTAGAAGGATATAACGCGAGTGTCCTTATCATGATAAAGACAACAATATGTGCAAATAACGAAGCCAATATCACGGAAATCCACGCGTCATTACCTGCATTTTTAACAACCACCCGTTGAAAACCATGGATACCAACACCAATTTGGGCTGCTGTTACAACAAAAAAGAAGAGGGAAGAACTAATTTTTTGGTCATTACTGATTTGGAGAGCAGACTTCATTCAATCACCTTCTCTTCTTTCGCAAAGCTGTCGTTAGTATTTTGTATAGTATGGGTTTCTCTTGAGTTTACTGATTGACGTCTAATAAGCGGCAGCGGCAGTCTTACAAAACTATCCGACCAATCTTTCCATCTCGGTGGATAAATTGGTGCCATATAAGGTGCACCCAAACTCGACTGTCTTAATAAATGAATCATGATAAAACAAAACGCCAGCATTATACCGAGAAATCCCCAAAAGCCTGCCAAAATTATAACCGGAAAACGCAAAATCCTGATTACATTCCCCATCAGATAGTTGGGTGTTGTAAACGAAGATAATGCACATAAAGCAATAATAATAATCAATATGTTACTTGTAATACCTGCTTGTACAGCTGCTGTACCCAGGACGATACCACCAACGATTCCGATGGTTTGTCCGACTTTAGTCGGCAATCTTGCTCCTGCCTCCCGAAGCAGTTCGATAATTAATTCCAAAACTAATGCTTCAACTATGGGAGGAAACGGAACGATTGCTCTTGATTCACTTAAGGGAACTAATAAAGGCTGAGGAATAACCTCGTAATGAAAAGTTAAAGCTGCAACATAGATAGGTGTGAAAAAAATGGATATTAAAATGGCCGAAAAACGTAATAAACGTATGAATGTTGCTATGGGCCATCGAAGATTTTGGTCTTCCCTACTTTGGAAAAATTCAATAAAGCTGTATGGACAAAGAATTGCCATCGAACTTCCGTTAACAACTATCCCTACTTTTCCGCTTAGAAGACCATCACAGAATCGATCGGGTCTTTCTGTTAATAGGAACTGAGGAAACATAGAAATAGAGTTATCATCTATCAATTCGGACAGGACAGCACTATCAAGAAGATCTAGTATGTCAAGGTCGCTAATCCTCTGTCGAACAGTATTTACGTGCTCCTCGGCTGCAATTCCGTCAATATACAAAACCGATAGCGAGGTCCTTGTGTCTTTCCCTACCGTGAATTTTTCATTGCACAAATTGGGATTAGTTATATAGCGGCGGATTAGTGATATATTTGTCGCTATGTTTTCATTAAATCCTACCTGTGAACCGATTACTTGGGATTCGTTCTCGGGAGCTGATAAACCTCTCGATTGGTAAGAGGAAATTTTGGCAATGACGAGTTCGGAATGCCCCTCTACGTGTATCAGTACTGCGCCAATCAACATTTCAAGAATACCTTGATTAAGCTCGGCAACTAAGTCGACTTCCGCTATTAGGAGGCTTTCTTTTATTACTTTTGGAGATGTATTAATTACTTTCTCTAAAGTAGGCAATATTTGCTCATTTAAGGTTTTCCCATCGATTAGAAAGTCAAGAAATGTAATTGTAACTGTCTCGCTGATATATTTGACAACCAAATCTGCTGGTGAGTGAATTGTCTCTTTTAGTTTACTGAGAAACTCAGTTTGCGAAGGGGGAATCGGTACTTTATCAGGTTCTTTTTTGTTCTGTTGCTCATTAGTATTGGTTACATTTTTTTTAGGTCCTCTAAACATAAATGTTCTCTCCATTTCCTATCTTTACATAGGATGTCGGTAAAGGTTTGAACTATACTTTTAAATTTGGTAAGCAAAAAGGCAATTTTTTCGCCTAACAAACGAAAAAATTGCCTTATATTTTTACATTTTGAAAGCTTGCGCGGCAGATCTTAAATTTTCAGCCATGGTTGCCAAATTATCAGCAGAAGCCGCGATTTCTTCCATCGAGCTATTTTGCTGCTCTGAGGCAGAGGCTATTTCCTGCGTATTGCGAGAAGCTTCAATCGATATTTTGGAAATATGGTCAATTTCCTCAACCATTTTCTCTGAAGAGTTTTTAATATGTTGGCTCTCATTCAATATCTCTTTCATATGAAGTGAAACTTTGTCGACAGCCTGTGCAATGTCCTCAAACTCGCTGCCAGCTCTTATTACTAATTCTTTTCCATCGTTTACGGCAGAATTGCCTTCATTCATTGCTTGAATGGATAAGTTAATCTCGTTTTGTATATCTTTGATCAACTCACTTATTTGACCGGAAGCTTTACTCGACTGTTCAGCGAGCTTACGTACCTCACCTGCTACGACCGCAAAACCTCTGCCATATTCGCCAGCTCTTGCTGCTTCTATGGCAGCATTGAGTGCAAGCAGGTTTGTTTGGCTGGCAATTTCTGTAATAACCGAAATAATATCATTTATCTCGGATGATTTTTTCCCAAGCCCATTGATTGTATTAGATGCTGCGTTGGTTTTTTCTTCCACGGTTTTCATGAAGGTAATCGTAGTACCGATCACTTCTGAACCTGAGGTAGAAGCATCAACCGCTTTGCTGGAAAGTTCGTTTGTTTTTTGAATATTCTCGGCGATCGCTGTAATGCCATTCGAAATATTTGCAACAACTGTCTTCGCGTTATCAGTAAAGCTGACTTGTGTTTCAGTGTTGGATGCAATTGTTTGAATGGACGCAGAAATTTGCTCTGTTGCTTGAACTGTTTCGTCAGAGCTTGCTGATAGTTCCTCGGAAGAAGAAAGCACATTGTCGGAAGCTTTTTTAATTTCAGAAACAAGATGCTTAATATTATCAATCATAAGATTAAAGTTGTTTGATAGTTGCCCAATTTCATCCCGCCGTTTTGTCTTAATAATCCTTGTTGTAAGATCTCCGGTTGCGATTCTTTCCATTTTTGATGAAAGAATCAAAATTGGTTTTGTAATACTCCTAACAATGATGAAGGTTACTAAAATAATGACCACAGCAGCAATGATGATCATAAGTATTGTTTTATCACGAAGATCGATTGAGTCAGAAAGTATATCCTCTGAAGGCGTATAAATACTTAATCCGTAACCTGCCGATTCGATCGGTGTATAGGCAATGATGTATTTTTCATCACTGTAATTAAATGTAGAAATACCGGATTCCTGCGTGCTTTTTTCTAGGTACGAGCTTAAAGCCCCCAGATTAGCCTTTTCGAAGTGGCTTCCAATCAAATCTTCTGAAGGATGTTCCTGAATAACCCCTTGCCCATCAACCAGCGTGATTAAGTTGGAACTATCCCCTTCTTCTGCCAAGTATGTATCAAGCAAAGATTCAAGATTTGCTGCACCAGCTAATATACCTACAATCAAACCTTTGTCATCTATAATCGGTGTAGCTGCAATGACCACCCGATTACCTGTTTCATCCGATGTTAATACCTCTGAAAAAACAGATTTCCCACCAAATGCACTAGCAACATAACTTTGCTTACTATAATCCGCACCAATACTTCCCTTGAGTGTATGCGCTAGTACAGTTCCTTCTTTATCGATCACAAACATCGTCTCAAATTCGTCAGAACGGTTTTCCAGCATATTAATATAAGGCAATATCCTTTCGCCATTCATCGTCTTCATGACATCACTAGCAGCAGCTACCTGCATTTCCGATAATTGCGATTTAAACCATTGCCCGATGGATTGTGACTTACTCACTGCAAGTTTCTGCATGGCATCTTGTTCTTTTTCTATCAAGATACCGCTATTATTATTCTGAATAAAGGAAGCAACAGCTATTAACGGAATAATAGAAATAAATAAAATGGCACTAATGAACCTTGTACGGATACTAATCATCCGACCTTGCTTCCTTGGGTCCTTCTGAAGCTTTTGCTTTCCGAATTTATTTGGACCTTTTCGAACTTTCAGTTTACTCTCCGGATTAAGATACTCTTGCAGATTTTGATTTTTTGGCTTTTGCATTTTTCGTATCAATAAAATCCCCCCCTTGATGCAATTCATTATTCAATCGTATGAATAATGAAGTTCGAACTGTAAAAACCTCCCTTTTACACTATTATTTTCAGAATTTATTATATACCAAAAATAATGGGAATAAAATATAAATTTAGAACATTACTACTAAATAATAAATGAGAAGTAGTTCTAAAGTATAATACTTTTGTATTAATAAATATCCTTTCTGCAAAAAAAAATAGACACATATGAAGTGTCTACTTGGAGATGCAACCATAAAGACTATTGTGCATAATCTTGTGAAGTTTGAATTTCAACAGTAATTGAATTTTCAGTAGTCGTCGATACAATCATAAAAGGAAAATCGGTTGTATTCCTGAATCGAAAGTCAAGAGTTCCATAGGAAACAGTTGCATCCCTTCCCGGTGGTACATACCCAATATCCCGGGAATGATGATGTCTTTCAACGTAAGTAACACCTAGTTGATCGACAGCATTGAAAAGAGTTGAGGACGTCTGACAAATCCCTCCACCTATGCCTGTTACAAATTCGCCGTTAATGATTTCCAGTGCCTCTTGATAGCCTGTTTCCTTTGTTCTTGGGCCCACTGTTGTATTGAATGAAAAATAATCACCTACCCCAACAATCACCTTTGATATGGCATCCGAGGACTGGTTGATGTTATGTGTCCGACCGGCAACCGAACCATCGAAGTAAGTAGTAAAAGAAGCCACAGTTACATCATCCAGCGTGTCATACTCTGTTCGCTTGTAGCCAGTTTCCGTTACATATAGCGGCAATTCAACATTCCCCCCTTCCGGAGAAATAGCAAGAATACTTTCAACGAGCTCACTTTCTTTCAACACAAGCATAGGGGAACCTTTTACTAATTCACCTGCCTCATCCACTCTATCCAACAGCATACGTTGGTCATACCCCTCACTTGTCTCAGTACCTCGAGCTAAGTCTTTTGCTAGTTGTTCGATTTGTGCTACATAACTGGCATAATCCGTATGAAACCCTAGCTCTTTTGTAGAGATGGAGGTAATGACCTCGTCTGTGTTCGGGTCAATCAGGTTAATTAAATAAGATGGCTTTTCTTCCTCCAAATCAGTTTTTGCAGGAGTTTCATCATTGACCAATTCATCATCTTCGTTGTGCTTTTCTTCACCAGTGGAATTTACTCGGCTTTGTTCTTCATTAAAAGTTTGATTACTGCAACCAACTAGAACTGCAAACATAATAAAAATGAAAATCCCCTTCACCTACTAGCCTCCTAGTTCGACATTCTTCTGCAATTATTAGTGTATTCAGCAGGGGTTGAAAATGACTCTCTGAAACTGAAAATAATCTATACAAATTAATATTTTCTTTCGTATAGATAGCGGCTTTGCGAAACAAAAAAAGCCCGAAAATGCATCCAAGTATATTTTCGAGATATTTTTTCCTTTCGACAACCACTAAAACGGCTTAAAAACCATTAAAAATACCAAAAGGACCAAGAGGATGTAAGTTGTAAGTGTTAAGGGCTTTGTTTTGTTAGCAATCTGAATATATTCGCTCGGTAAATCCTCTCCATTTGATTGCTGCAGTATTTCAAGCATTGCTTTTTCATATCTAGGCAATAAATAGGCTACGATGGGTTGAGTAAGAATGTATAAAACGATTGAAGTTATGTACCAGCCAGTAGTGAATAGATGTGGGTGAATAAACCCCATTACAAATCCGGAGACTAACAAAGAAATACTGCCTATTTTCGCTAATTTTTCGATCTGGGCATTTACCATATGTGCTATAAATGCACTTCTGACATTTCGTGCACTCTTCATGATAAAAGGTGAAGCAAATGTCGCACCAAGTCCGCAAATTGCAGCGAGAATATGAATTAAAAGTAACGTTTTAAAAAGGATTTCCAATTATTAAGCACACTCCTTCTAACTGATACTGTATGTATACGTTTGAAGTGTGTAAAAAATTTATTTCACTTAGCGTTTTTCAATATATAAAAGAGCAGCACGAATCCCCTATGGAAATCGTACTACTCCTTATTAATCACCTATTAGAAATTCGCTTGTAATGTCATATCCGCGCATGTAGTCAGGAGATCCAGGAAAGTTCTGCATAAATCCATGAATACCGCCATCAAATCGTACCAGCTTTACATCAACCCCGGCATCTTTTAACTTTTCGGCGTAAAGTTCCCCCTCATCACAAAGAGGGTCATATTCGGCCGTAAAAATCAAGGTTTTCGGCATTTGTGATAGGATTTTCTTATCTTCTGAAAGAGGCGATTGGTAAGAACCATTTTCCCCTTCATAATGAAGTAAATCGGCATGGCTTTTCGTAATATCAACGCCGTATTTTCCGTTATAAAGTTCTCTTGATTGGTATTCGCTGCCTTTGATGGATACATCAATATCAATAACTGGATAATGAAGGATTTGTTTGGCTAATTGGAAATCATTCTTTAGAATGGATTGTATGGCGACAACTGTTGCCAAATTTCCCCCTGCACTTGGTCCCCCCACCACCACATCTTCTGGTCGTCCCCCAAGTTCAGCAGCATTCTTAATAACCCACTTTGTTGCCATGTAGCAATCTTGAAAAGCCGCTGAGACAGAATGACTTGGGTCTAATCGGTAATCAACCGATATCACTTTATAGCCTGAAAGCTGGCAAAGTAACCGACAGGAGACATCGTGAGATTCTAAATTGCCCTGTATAAATCCTCCACCGTGGAAAAAAACATAGAGGGGGTAAAAAACTACATTATCATCGGGTGTATAGATTCGAATGGGGATTTGGTGTGTATTCGCATCTATTATACGGTCTTCCACATTTAGCACTTTCGGCCGTTTCTCCAGCGCAGGATTTTCGTAAGGGATCCCTTTGCTTCTGGCTTCTATATTTTGCTGAAAATATTGTTCAATATAGTGATGTAGTGGCATTGACTGTCTCCTTTCTTTTGGGAATGCGTATAGCTGTCTTATATCGGTCAATAATATTACTTCTTACGATGATACGCCGAGATCTGGGTTACCCGAACATTGCTTGTATTTAATTCATGATAAATACCCCGACTATCGGTAAATTGAATGAATTGATCTCTTTCCTTTCGTACGAGTTCTTGCGCTTTTTCTTGGGACTCGACGTGTATAAATCTTCTCACGTAGTGCTGCTCATCAAAAAAATAAGTCACTTTAAATTCTTGCATGGATGGATCGCTCCTAAAGTTTCTTACTAATTAACATAACCAAGTGAAGAAGCTCTATGAATAGAAAAACCAAGCTAAAAAGGATAATTCCTTCTAACTTGGTTCGATAATTTGCAATTAGGATTCAATAAATTCGAGAGTGGGAACGTATTGTGACATGTGCTTTTTTATTTCTTCATAAGTCGACGCAGCATTTGGTAAACTTTCACTGGTTAATTGATACATGGGAATAATCTCAAAATCTTTCCAATTCGAAAATTTAACGTAGGTTGGCAAAAGTCTAGGGTTTTTCACCTCGATGAGTGTATTTGCTTGGCCATCGGGTCCATAAGTAATCGTTTTCGAGACTTCCAACTCCAGTATCGTACCGATTTGCCTGTGCAATTTATCCTGTGATGAGAGAAAGTTTCCTAAGGAGTGAATGACAAATGTTTGATTTCCTTCAATTCCTGTATACCATTTCACAGGTTGCAGGACATGTGGGTGATGGGCAAAAATGATATGTACACCGTTATCGGCAGCTAATTGGGCTAATTTTTCTTGATAATCGTTTTGTGTCCGGCTGTATTCCTCTCCAACATGTAAATTTAATACCACAAGATCAGAAATTTCCTTAGCCTTTTGAATGTCTTGAATCATTTTCTCTTCATTTATATAGTTAACAAGATAGTCTTTCCCTTCAGGCACATTTAAACCATTCGTTCCATAAGTATAGCTTAAAAATGAAAAGGTGATTTTATTTACTGTCATGGTTTTGATTTGCCTTGATTCTTTTGGGTCCTTGGCAACACCGACATAGGTTATCCCTAACTCGTTCCAGTGATTCGTTGCATTCAGTATGGCTTGCTCACCACGATCCAATGTATGGTTATTAGCCATATTCACAACGTCTACCCCAACGGCCTTCAGGGTATCCGCCAGTTCATACGGGCTATTAAATAGAGGATAACTTGAAACACCCAAGTCCTGACCGCCAATAATACTTTCGCTATTGGCAACAGTAATATCTGCTCTTTCTATGTATGGCCTGACTTGCGTAAACATCTCCGTAAAATCATATTGATCATTTCCGATATAGGCTTCTTTATAAACCGGGCTATGGGCTAGAATATCACCGATTGCTGAGATTGTTGCCGTATAGGATTCTGGTTTTCTAGGTTCTGGCTTTGTGTTTTCTTCTTGAGGTCCGACGGTTTTGTTATCTTGAACATGAAATTCTTTGTTATTTTCATCATTCTCATTTTGGTTAAATAGGCTATGATTAATAAAAGAAAATAAAATTAATAAACCGATCAATAAAAAGTACTTCTTAATAATTGTCAGCACCTCCTTTAATCGCCTTACCTTACAATATACATATCTTATCAAAAAATATGCTTTTTACAATTATTTCAAGAAATTCTTCAAAGAATAACTCCAAATAAAAAAAGGAGATTAGAATCTCCATGTGAAAAGATTTTATTTAAAAGGCTTGAAATTTGAACGATAAAAGAATGTTTGCTGATATTTATCTTTATCAGAATTGCTGAAATCGAGCCGAATCAACTTGAACGATTAAAACACGAAGAAAATACGCGTAAAAAAATCTGTATAAGTAAAAGCAACAACTGTGAACTTTCTACTGGTAACTACATATTTTCCTAGTTATTGAAAGAGTTTTATAAGGCCCACTCTCTAATAGACCTACCAATGTTGTGATTCCCTTTAATATAAACAAACCTATTTAAGTAAATCTTTCAAAGCCAAATCAAGATTAGGAAAGTCGAAATAAAATCCCTCTTCCATCAGGACTTTCGGCAACACCTTTTGACCTTCAAGCACAAGCTTGCTTTTTTGCCCAAGCGCTAGTTTCATCATGATTGCTGGGGCTGGAAACCAATGCGGACGGTTTAATACCGAACCGATTGTTTTACCGAATTCCCCCATTCTCAAAGGGGAAGGAGAAGTCACATTCACTGGTCCATTTAACCTAGTATTATTAAGAGCAAATGATATCGCCCTTACAACATCCATGACATGAATCCAGGACACCCACTGCTTACCCGATCCTACTGTCCCTCCGGCAAATAATTTATATGGCAAGGCCATTAATGGAAGTGCCCCACCATCCTTACCAAGTACCACACCTAATCTCATAAGGATGGTGCGTATCCCGTACTTTTCTAACAGCTTCGCTTTGTTTTCCCAATCATAAACCGTCCTGCCTAGAAAGTCATTGGGTGTAATAGTCGAATTTTCCGTATATTCGGCATTCAGTGATACAGGGTAAATGCCGATTGCACTTGCATTGATAAAAGTAGATGGTTTTTGGGGCAATGCTTCTATTATCCTCAATAATTCATCAGTTGCTTCCATCCGACTATTGTAGATTTGCTCTTGATGCTGCTCGGTCCACCGCCCATCGTTAATCGAAGCTCCGGCCAAGTTAATAAACGCATCGACATTTGCCAACTCGGTTTCTGGTGCCGTGCCTTCTTCAAGCCACTTTACATATTTAATACCCTTTGATGCACCGTTTTCCTTCCTGGTTAAAATTACAATTTCGTGTCCTTCACTAATTAGAAGGTTGGATAATTTACTGCCGATAAATCCCGAACCGCCTGCAATCACTACTTTCATCAGTTCACCTCCATGGTTTCTTTGTAGATTTAACTGTCGGCTTTTTCTCCATTTCCAAATTAATCAATTAGATATATCCAATTGTCTCCAAGATTTTCATCGTTGTATAATTCAATTGAGGCAAATTATCTAAAGGAAAATAGGCTAATTTTAAACCTTCACCATCTATTCTAAGAGTTCCAGTGGTCTTTGTTGCTTTATATACAGCCGTTGCATTATAGATCTCGTCGCCATTTGGAAATTTAAAGTAAAATTCTTTACCTGATACCACTGTTATTAGCTCTAATGAGTCCGTGGTTAAACCTGTTTCCTCAAAGAGTTCCCGAAGTGCCGTCTCCTCAAAACTGTCTCCAAGTTCCATGCCGCCACCTGGAATACCCCAATCCAAGGTATCAGAATGTAGTTGAAGCAATATTTCATTGTTATTCTGAACGATTATTGCGGAGCCAGGAGCAATAATCGGTTTTGTACCGATAAATTTTCTGAGATACTTTATATAATTCATAAAAGCTCCTTTTTAAATTTTCTTATTCCCATAGATAATTTGTTATGCAAATCAGAAAAATTCATATAGCCCTTCTTCAAAATATTGAATCTCTGCGTTATTCACTCGATACCTTGTGTAACCTTCATAAAACGCACCCAAATATTCCGGGTTATTTTTAAATTTTCGAATTGCCAAAGCTTCATCATAACGAGGGTCACCTATAGTCATTGCACCCACATCAATAAATAGTTGCACTTTACCATTAATAACAAACACATTATCTGTTGTACAATCACCATGAATCATAGTTTGTTTTACCGTTTTCGGTCTATTGCTCATTAAATTAATTAACAGTTCCAAGCTAGCGTTACCATCAGTTTGTCCTTTTTCAAAATAGTGCTGTGCCCTCAACAATTGATATTCTAGCCAATCCTCTTCATGCCTTAAAATCTTAAGCGGCTCTTTCTCATGGAAGTTTTGTAGGAACTGTCCGAAGCTTTTGATTAATGTTAATTTATCATTGTCAGATTTCGCTAATTTTAGAGCTTTGGTTAACGTTATCCCATCTTCAAAAGACATTAGCAAATGACTTTTCTTTTCTTCTTCAAAAAAACCGAAATATATGGGTACTGAAAAGCCTTCAATTCGGTTTAATTTCTTTAAGGTCTCCGCTTCACACTTAAGCCATGATCGATATCTTTCTATGTATGAAGTTTTTAGTAAAAATGAGCCTTCACTTGTTGTTATCCTGCAAACCTCCGAAGTCCAACCTTGTTCATCCAATAAGGTAATCTTTTTTATTGGACCTATAGTCTGTTCCACCACTTCATTTAATTTATCATTCATATTGCCAGGTTCCCCCAAAATTATTGCTATAAAGATCTTCTGCAACAGTTATTGCTTAAATAATGAATACTTAAATCTTTTTTCAAGTTCTCCCCACATTATCAATACTTTCAAACACTTGATAGCCTGCTCTTTATTGAATTCCAATTCTCGGAATCAAAGTGTTCATTATTCTTTTTCCTATGCAGTTGAGTCATTGCAAATTCCCCATATTTTATAAGTCTTACTTAGTAATTCTAATTCTAGTATGAACTGCTTAATACCTTCTTTTCCCTTAACCTGCTAGATACAACAAAAAAGCGGACAATCTATTAATGATTGTCAGCCAAATCCTAGATTTTTTTATGAACATGGAAATTTGAAATATAAAAAATAAATCTATTCCAACAGGTAAACCTCTATGGAATCCCCCTAGGATTCTTTTCTAATCTAAGACTCTAATGGTCTACCTTGATTTTTTATAAGTTCGTCATAATAGTCGTTTGGATTCAAAATATTGTTCTCGATAAAGAATTTTGCCTCTTGCTTGAACATATTTATATATGCGTCTCTCCCCATACTTAAGCTTTCTAACTCGTCTATACGCCCTTCAACTTTTACATTATTAGTTTTTACATCAACAGTTACAGTCATATATGTCTTACCCTCATAGATTACTATTCCCACTACTAGTTGATTTACTAGATCAACTTGTGGAAATTCGTGTCTTTCACCTGTGGGCTTAAAAATTGTATAACCAACATTTGATTTCATTGTACGGTTCTTCATTTTCCACCTCTATAATTAAGACATCCACTACCTATGATCACTATTTAAATTTATTCCTACTTTACCCCTTATAAAGGGATAACCCTGTCCTAAGATTAGGCAGGGTTCAGTTAGAGTTACTGCTGAATTATTTGAATGAGATTGCCGCACGTATCGTCGAACACAGCTATTGTAACGTCACCTGCTTTTTTCGGCTCCATTTTAAACTTTACGCCGTTTTCCAATAATCTTGTATACTCTTTTTGAATATCCCCAACGCCGAACATCGTAGCCGGGATGCCTCCATCAAATAACTTTTTTTGATACTCATTGGCGATGGGGTTGTCATTGGGTTCAAGAACAAGCTCCGTTCCCTCTTGGTCATCCTTGGAAACAACCGTTATCCATTTATATTTACCCATTGGCACATCCTGCTTTTTTACAAAACCCAACGTTTCTGTATAAAACTTTAGTGCTTTCTCTTGATCTTGTACGAATAAACTGGTTACAATGATTTTCAATTATTTTTCCTCCTTTGATAATGGGTTTGCTAAGTAGTTCATTACAACTGCTGCAAGCAAATAAACCCACTTTTGTTAGTAGTTCTCAAATTTCATTCCTTATTACATTATAAATTTTTATGGATTGAAAAACATAGTAAAAACTCACAAGTTAGAACTAATCTTAATCAGTAAGAAACATTTCTCCAGTTTCCACTACTCATTTAGGGATAATTGAAGTGGAAAAGGCTTGTGGACCGTCCCAAAGAGGAGCTCAATAAAATCGGATTCTGTATTCAGAACTTAACATTGAAATTAAACTATTACTAAAATTACCTATATTCACTTTCAATATTCCTCAATAATCTCCTTTATAACTTCTGCTAAAGCATCGGCTGTTCGATAGGTTTCTTCAAAAGTATTTTCTACGCCACCGATATTTAGCAATACAGAATTCTCTTGAAGATCTTGATTATATGTGTTTTTTGGGTTTACCCCTTTTTCAAAGACCCCTTGAGACAATCCAGGGTATAATTGCTCCAGTTTTTCATGGATGCGACTAGCAAAGGCTTTATTTGCTTCATAATTCTCAGTGGTTTTAGATACAACCAATCCAATTTTTGCAAAATCCATTCCATCAATCGTAATAGTAGATTCAGATTTCTTGGAAGCGTCCCTGTGTATGTCTAGCAACATCATTATGCTTTGATGTTCGTTTAATGCCCTTTGTATTATTTCTCTTGAAACAGTATAAGAATCTGCAAAGGTTAAATTTCGGTCTACCAAAATCTCACTTATATTGGTATCATCATGAATTGCACTTATTTCACGTTCTTCTAATGCGGTCTCCAATTCTTTGCCAACAGATGTAACATTTATATCCTCACTATAAACTTTATTGACATTATTTCCTTCAAGCTCAGGAATAAACGATTCAACATTATGCGTTTGATAAATGAACACTATAGGTTCTTTGTCATTTAAAGCTGTAGACGACAGGCTATCTCTTCCGATTGTATTTGAAAGATTGATCACTGCCTCACTGCCATTAAAGAAGAATAACCAGGAGAACGTAAATGCAAAAAATAAAATGAGACTTGACGCAAGAGAGTATTTTTTTACTCTTGTTGTCTTTGTCATACTTCTAGCTTTTTGTCTAAGCATATTTTCGGTGGATTGAATAAAATCCTTCCCCGGATGTTGAGGGTGAGATTCTTTTATCATCTTCATTAACTCTTTTTCATTTTGCATTTGAAAATACCTCCCCAGCCTCCACATTTAATTTCCTTTTAAGGTCTCTCAAAGCTCTGTGATAATCTACTTTCACTTTGGATTCACTGCACTGAAGAATGGCAGCTGTCTCCTTTACGGAAAACTCATTGATGCCTCGAAGAATGACAACTGCGCGGTGATTTGGTTTCAATCTGGAGATTGCTTCATGGATAAAGTGCTCCAATTCAGTTGTTTCGAGTTCTTCATCTGGTTTTTTATCTTTGGATTCCAGCCTTGTGAAAAATCCGTCCTTAAAAATGGCCGTAAATTTCTTTTTTCGGTAATGGTCTATTGCAACATGCTTGGCAATGGAAAAAATCCATGTTTTGATATTAGTGTCTGTTTTAAAATTGGGTAAACTCTTTAACACACGTATGAATACTTCCTGAGTCAAGTCCTCTGCATCATTTTGATTTCCCGAGAAGCAAACAAGAAATCGAAATACGTCCAAATAATGCTCATTGTAAATTACAATGATACTGGACTCTAAGTTTTTCAAATCAATCAAACATTTCCCCCCTCTTTGTGTTATCACCTATTATTCGATTGAGCTCCCCAAAAGGTTACAGTTAATTTTTAATTAAAAGACTTCAACAATTCATCATTATCTTTTTAGCAGTGAGACTTTTTCTTCTAGATGCATAAACAGCCAACATTTGAAAATACGTTATTCAAGCCAATAAAAAACCACCTCTGTGAGATGGCTAATTACTCAATCTTTTGATTTTGGTAATTTAGATTAACTGTTTTCTTGATCAAGCTTTACTCTATGTTTATTTTAATTTCTAGGCCTGTGGGATTTTCCATGAAATTATCGCTATATTCTTTAAAGACCAAATCAACTCCCGTAACATCGTCAGGTAAAGCTGGTGAGACAATGAAACTGCATGTATAATGCCCGTTCCCTCCCCCTGCCCTATCTTTTCGACAATCATATTTATCATCTATAAATAATTCAAAATTAACGTTATTCCGTTTTTTAGTTAAGTCTACTGGTGGTGAATCATCTAAATTATCGCTGTCGATATGCAATTGTACTACACTTGCATTCTCATACTGCTTGATCACCGTAACTGTATAAAGACGTTCGCCAACCTCAACAGCTTTTAACACAGGTAGTTGCTTTCTGAATCCATAGGGCTCAATTTTGGTTTTAAATAAGTGCTCATACCTTATTGTCCCGAACATTTGATATAAGAAATTTTCATAAAGATCAAATTTTGCAGCCCACTGAGAAATTATGTCATCCGTTGGCATTCCGGGATTATTGGAAAGTTCTTTTCTTTGCTTTAATAGACTACAAATTTGTTCATCAATATGTATAAGATTTCATCATAATGCTCCGTTGTGCGGGGTGTTCGTTCCATTACTGGCCTCCTGTTTTTCAAATTTCTTTTATAGCTGCTAGGATGAAATATCCTCCTTTATTTATAATTATGATGGATATCGAATATATTCTTTTCCATTTTCACTCTATGAAGCTACAACTCTGGAATCCTTAGCAGCAGCACAGGGTCATTACTAAAATGATTCGTTCTGATGATATCAGTGATTGTTAATATCACCTTTAACCACTCTGCCGGAATATCTATAGTTAAGGATTCGACTTAAACTTTCAATTACCTTTCTGAATTCTGCTATATAGTAAGTTAATAAGTTAATTTCCCAGTACAGCGCTGGGAGTCTTAAGTGCTTCCGATATCGCTACAATTTCAGCAGGATTATAAGAGGATTGCGTTAAATTTCACATTTCGTTAAAGTTCATAATTAAGCTATATAAATGAAAGCAAATTGGAAATTACATTATAGTTACTAGACACCTCGATAATAAAATTTCGATTATTCCCATTAACTTCTTCACGCAACATTTTTATTTCTTAAGCTTGTTTAAGAATACAACTTTTGGTTGAAACAATTCACCATATGCTGCACCCCCTAAGATCAATGCAGCTCCCAGTATTTGCACAGGACTCAACATTTCTCCCAGAAAAGCACCCGAGAAAATTAATGCCGAGAGGGGTTCTAAATATCCAAGGATGGACACTGATTGAACGGGCAGACGACCAATAGAAGAAAAGTAGAAATAGCACCCAATACCTGTATTGATGACACCCAATATTAGTATAGGCAACAAATTTCCATCCGCTATCTCTACTGAAAATCCTTGCTTTAAACCCATAAATATTGCAACAGTCAAAAAGCTAATTATTAACTGACAGGTAGCATTTTCTAACCCGGTTATACTCGTTGCTTTTTTATTGAATATCACCATTAATGTATACATGACTGCTGCTAATAAACCGAAGATAAGACCAGAAGAAAGTTGTCCCTGTAAAAAAGCTTGGCCATTTACACAGATCATGCCTATGATCACACTCAGAAAACCAAGAAGTTTGGCGCTTGTCATCTTTTCTTTAAAGAAAAATGGTGAGAGAATCATAACAATTACAGGTCCACAATAGTAGGCAAGAGTTGCAACACTCACACCGATTTGTGTATAAGCCTCAAATAAGAATATCCAGCTTCCCCCCATCGCCACGCCAGAAATCATCAGATACAGCATATGGATTTTGTTCTTCCAAAATCCGAATTTTCGCTTAGACAAAGCAAATAGAACAATCAAAAATAAACTACCAATCAGCGTCCTGAAATAAACGATTTCATAGCTATTTTGCAGAACAAAGCTTGCAACAATCCCATTAGAGCCAAATAGGAGCAATGCCGTTACATACTTAAAATATACATCCTTCATTCTCATTCCCCTCCCCATATTGCCTACATAGGTAATTATTTTGGGACTTCTATTACATCCTGATTTTCAGTAATTGTAGAATAGCATATAAATACATATCACAAATTTGAATGTTTCTCATGCCATTTATGATAAAATCGCATGTAAGGGAGAGGAGTATTATGAACATTCAAAAATATTTGGCTTTTGTAAAATCAGTAGAATACGGTAGCTTTACTAAAGCTGCCGAGGCTTTAAGCTATACACAGTCTGGCATTAGTCGTATGATCAGTGATTTAGAAACAGAATGGGGAATTTTGCTATTTGAAAGAGGAAGAACGGGGATTACTTTAACATCTGATGGCTTAAAATTATTGCCACAATTAGAACGGGTCTGTAATGAACACCAAATGTTAATGCTGCAAATTGAGGATTTGCGCGATATAGAATCTGGTATTATTCGTATTGGAACCTTTTCAAGTGTGGCTACACATTGGCTGCCAAATATAATCAAAGTGTTTAAGAAAGATTATCCGGGTATTGATTTTGAATTACTATTAGGCGACTATACAGAAATCGAAAATTGGATTATTGAAGGACGGGTTGACTTTGGATTTTTACGACTGCCGACGAAAGGTGAATTGGAAACAATCTTTGTGGAACAAGATCGCCTACTTGTTGTACTTCCTGAGGAACACCCGTTTGTGAATTGCGACAAGTTTCCAATAAAAGAATTATCGAACAACCCATTTATGCTTTTGGAAAAAGGTGCGAAAGCTGAAATCTCTCAAATTTTTATACAGCACCAAATCGTCCCGCAAGTCCAATTCACAACATGGGATGACTATGCCATTATGTCGATGGTAGAAAACGGATTAGGAATTAGTATATTACCAGAATTAATTTTACAGCGCATTCCCTATAAAATTATAGCAAAGGAGCTTGAAGTGCCTGCTTTTCGCAATATCGGCATTGCTATGAGAGAGCAAAAATCTCTTTCACTTGCAGCAAAGAGATTTTTAGAATATCTATCGTTAAGAAAAAGAGTGTAGAGGATTCTTATTGAAAAAGGAGTAACAAATTTGCCTTGTGGTTGTTCTAATGCAAGTCAAGCTTCTGAGATAGAAGCAATAATAAAATGGGATAAAAAATCTAAAACAATCCCCTTCTATTATTGCATAAGGAATGTTAGGAAAATTAGATTGTCATTTCTATCTTGATGAAAGAAAAACAAATTGGCTATCATCTAGAAAGATTCGTATATTTTCAGAAATGAATACGCGCGTGATATTAAATTGTTTTTTTACACCATCATTTTATTTTTTCTGTATAATGGAGGCAGATTAGTATGATATTGGTAACATTTACAATGCGGGGTGAAAAGAAATGAGAGATAAAAAGGGAATGAGTAAAACTGGTATAGCTTATTATGCATTTTCTGGATTAGCATTAATGTTATTATTACTTAATTATTTTTTATAGGATTAGTAGCTGCCGAAGTGATATTTTCCTAAATATATTTTCTAAGAATAATGTTAAATAATACGACTCTATAACTCTAATAGATGTACTTATAATTTTTATTGCAAATAGAATCGACTGGAGGAATGAATAGAGTGAAACGCAAGCCCGTTTATGTCGAAATTGATATTAATGCCCCAATGGATGAGCTATGGAAAGCAACTCAAACGCCGCATTTGCATGAACAATGGGATCTGCGGTTTTCTTCCATTACCTATTTACCTAAGGAAGAGAATGAACCCCAACATTTTTCATATAAACGCAATATCGGATTTGGTCAGTCAATAGAGGGCTGGGGAATCACCTCTGGCAGCCATGAAGGTAAAAATGGTGCAAAAACTTCATCATTGCATTTTGGAACAGACAACGCTATATCCCCTATTAAAGAAGGAAAAGGATATTGGAAGTACGTACCGAAAGAAAACTCCGTTACATTTTTAACTCAATATGATTATGACGTGCCTTTCGGGAAATTAGGCAGAATCCTCGATCGATTGCTGTTTCGTCCTCTTATTGGATGGGGAACTGCCCTTAGTTTCGATGTATTGAAAAGATGGCTGGAAAATGGTGAAACCCCGTACTCCCAATATTTACGGTTTTTTGTATGCTGGTTCATCACTTGCCTTTTTTGCTTTATATGGATCTATCATGGACTCATCCCGAAGCTTATCTACATGCACCCAGATGAAGTTCTAATGGTGAAAAATCTAAGTCCTTTTTCTGACGATATGGCTTTTTCGATAGTGAAAACCACGGGAATCCTTGAAGTCATCTTTGGACTATTCTGGCTGCTATATAAAAAGAAAAGAAATCTGCTTCGCTTGCAGATTATCGTGTTTCCCCTTCTTACCATAACGGCAATATTCGTAAATCCCGATGCATTGTTCCATCCCTTTAATCCTTTAACATTTAATATTAGTCTATTGTTTATTTCATTTGTCGGATTTTTCATGAGCAAGGATCTACCTTCAGCAACTACTTGTAAGAGAAAGAGATGAGGATTAATGTCGGTATATAAAAAGGCATTGGATAAAGAGTTTTATAGATTGCACCCCATGCTGCAAAAGAGATATAGTTTTTCGAATCATGCCCCGTTTCAGGCGCAAGGTGTGATGAAAAGTATTAAAGTGGGTCCAAAATTTCTTTATCCATTATTCTGGCTAGGTACAAAAAGAAAACTATTATTCCCTGAATACGGGACGAACATCCCCTTCAAAATATTGAATACTCCCTTCGTTGGTGCAGACGGCGAGGAACAAATCCATTGGGAAAGAGTATTTTACTTTGGGGAAAAGAAAAGATATTTTAATGCCCTTATGAGTTATGATCCCGAACGTAATTTGATCAAAGATTATCTAGGAGAGCCAAGTATTCTATATTCAGATTTAGTGTTTATCGTTTCTTCTGATGGATCCTTGAGAATTGAATCCAGCAAACAACGACTGGTTCTTTGGAAAATTGAAATACCTATACCGAAAATATTACAAGGTTTAGCAACCGTCACCGAAAAATATAGCGAAGAAAAGAGAGTCTTTCAAATATCGGTGGATGTCAGGAATCCGTTAATCGGTCATATTTTCTCGTATGAAGGAGAGTTCAAGCCCAATGAGAAATAAACAGAAGCTCCTTTCGATTGTATTGTTCCTATTTGCGGTTGTTTTTGCACAGGATTCCCCGCATCTTTTAATGCTGACGCTTGCACAAGTTGTCTATGTACCCTTTACTTTGCAAATGATTGTTAAAGAGAACGATTGGTTCGGACGTTACTACTCTTATTTTTCCATCCCAGCTTATATTTCTGTGAGTCTTATACATATAACAAATCAATCAGGTTGGGATTATTTACTTGCAGCAATTTACTTGTTATTTACTTTTATTGTTGCAGCCTATGGAATATATCGCTTTTTAACACGGGGTTTTGTTCATTTCGAAGAATTCTGCATCGACATCGCTCTCTTCAACTTGGCAATTGGCGGGATGTGGTTCTTTGCCCATATCACAGATATCGATACGGGATTTTCCCCGATTATCACTTGGTTGACTGCAATCCATTTTCATTACGCCGCTTTTTTATTACCTATTTTTGCAGGATTTCTTGGCAGGCTTTATAAGCCAAACTTCTATCCTCTTGCTGCGGGAATTATTTTAGTGTCACCTATCATTCTAGCAATAGGCATTACTTTTTCTGTTTGGATTGAGTGGGTTTCGGTTGTGTTTTATATTCTAGGAATCTATTCTTTTATTTTCTTTTCTTTAAGGGTACGATTTTCACATCGATTGCAAAAATGGCTGATTCTTCTATCATTCGGGTCTTTAGGTGTGACCATTCTTTTCTCCTTTTTGTATGCCTTTGGTCGACTATCGAATGATTTTTCCATCAGTATCGATTTTATGCTCAGATTTCATGGGTTCTTTAATTGCGTCTTGTTCGCTTTATTAGGTGTAGTGGGATGGTCTATCGTTGTTCCTCCCCCTAATACAAATAATTGGACTTTTCCAGTTAGTAAAATTCGAGGTTCCTTGGTTATCGGGGAAAAGCTTGTTTATGAAATCAAGGATCAGCAAGCATTAGGCTCGTATAATGGATTGGTGGATGAAATGGAGATATATGAACCGGCAATCAATGTAAATACCTTGGCTCCAGCAGTTCGAGATTTTTATGAAAATACACTTGATTATCGACTTTATGCCGAGATTAAATGGAAATGTTGGTTCAAGCCTCTTGCTGCCATCTACCGTTTAATCAGCTCCTATACACAACAAATCAATCTGCCTCTATCAGGTAAACGTATTGAGATGACAGGAGGCATTATAAAAGTTAATAAGAATCTAGACGGAAGAAGTCACCCAAGAGCATGGGTAAGAAAAATTAATAATAAAGTAACCTTTATAGCTTTGTATTCATGGCACCGAACGAAAGAGCGCACCTATATGAACATCGCTTTACCACTTCCATGGTCATCGATGATTGGGATACTGGAATTAAACCAAATTGGCAAGGATCTTCAATTATCAAGCAAAAAAAGCCGTGCCAACCTTGATACGGGTATCTATTTAGCCTGGAACAAGCACCTGCTTACATTACCCTTGGAAGAAACCTTTCATGTCAAAGAAACAGAGGATGGAAGACTTTATGCGCAACATAATATGTGGATTTTCTCTATTCCTTTTTTAAAAATCACCTATTACATTGCTCATCGCGATATGTAATAGGAAGGTATTATTTAGGAACGCTTATTATCTAAATTCTACTTGGCTTCCTGTTTTTTCATCGTCAAGGTACACAAGCTTTTCTCATTAAAAAAACGATTCCCTGGATAATAAAAGGAATCGTTTTTTTAGATTTGCTTTTTTTAAACTTGCGCCGGCCCACGGGTTATACATTAGAAAAACACCACAACTAATAAGTCAAACTTCCTGCCACAATCAAACCAACTGTAATACCTATTGCAAATAGACTAAATCCAACAGCTGTATTTCCTTCCTCTACCTTTCTTGCCAAGTTTGTTTTGGATGGTGTCAGGACAAATTCAATTAATAAATAGACAACAACCTGAACGACAATGCCGATTAAACCCCAAATAAAGGCATCCAGTAGATTAACGCTCGACGACCAAACTGTATAGATCGTAATACCTAAACCAATCACTTTTCCCCATAACTTTAATGCAACTGCCAAATTCCCTTCCTGGATTAATTTCCATTCAGAGAATTTTGTTGTAAACGCAAAGGCAGTTGTTCCAATAAAAATCAGAACAAGGCCCACTCCTATGTATTGAAGAAAATCTAAAAAACTTGCCCATGATATAAATTCCATTTATTATCCTTATCCTCTCTTGTTAAATGCCAATTGGCAAAAAATATGAAGCGTTATCCGTAATTTGTCCTCCTGCACGCACTCCAATAGCACTGGCCTCCCCATTGATATAGAAAGAACCATACATATAATGTGCTCGTCTAGTTCCGTGAACAGTTTGAATATCAATCATGGGAAGGTCGATAAATTCTTGGTAAACTGATAGTTCTTCCCGATAGGTTTTATGACTATCTTCCGCAACCTTTTTTCCAGTACCCGAATAGATTTCAATCGTATCTCCTTCACGTCCGAAAGCTGGTTTTTTCACAAATTTCCGTCCATTCAGCAGAAATTCGTCTGGATCTAAATAAGTTGCCAGGAAATATTTCTTAATAATCCCGTGTTCTTCTTGAGTATAGAAGCCATGCTGTTCTTCATGCAGTCCCCAAATAAGTGCCATAATCGCTTTTGATTGAAGTAAAAAAGCAGAGGGTGGATTTAAAATAGCCAACTCTTTCTGTTCTACAAGCTGCATCAACATCTGTCCTACTTTTTCCTTTGTTGAAGGGTCCTCATCATGGATCAAATGTTCAATTGGGTAAGTTTGTCTATATAACAAGTCAATTTTATTGCCGTGAACATCATAGAGACCAGGAGACAAAATGATTTTACCCCCATCAAAAACCGGCTGATCAACGACTCGCAGCTCATTAAAATCCATATATTGACTATCTATTCCCAATAGTTCCTTTAAATACAATGTTGTCTGTTTATCTTCTTCGTTATCCGGATGTGATGCAAAGATTATATTGGAATCTTTTATTGGAGCAGAAGCTGTTACAGCTGTTAATAATGCTTTTCTAAGCTGGTCTTGAAATCCTGCGTTTGGGTTTTCCATATGGAAGTAGTCACATACTTTACCGTTCACATAGAATGTTTCTTTTATAAACGTAGGTGTATCTGCATTCAGCTCGAGCAGCTTTATTTCATCTCCCATTACAACCAAATCCAGCCGAGCAATTACACTTTCTATTGGAATTGTTTTCAAACGAAGGAATGCGTGCGTTTCACTGGGAAATCCTAAACGTGCAAATGTCTCATTATCTAGTCGGCGCAATAATGGCGCCGTTCTATAAAAAATGTGTCCGATTTGTTCGGTAGCCTTTCGAAGTCGCTCAATGTTTTCAACAGATTCTTTCTTGATATCTAATAAAGCATACTCTTTCCCGTAGATGTCATGCCAAAAATTGTCTATTTCGTTATAGAAGTTTTGGCGTTTTTCAATAAATTCATCCATCTCTATCCACCAAAACCGCCTTTAGTACCGCTACCAATTCCAGATTTAAATGTGGAAGAACCTGAAGAAGAGTTAGAGTATGTATTCGTATTGCTCTTATATAGGGAACTACCCGTTAATTTTTTCTTGGAGTCATAATAGTGTCCACCATAAAAGTAGTGTCCTGCTCGAATAGAATCATCATCATCGCAATAATAAGAATCTGTTGTACTATCCCATTCCCAATCATCACAATCTGTTCCAGTCGGTGCCCCATAAGCTTCTTCTTCTGCACAAGCCGTGAGGGAAACTAAAGCTGCCGCGCCCAGCACACCAACCATCATTTTTTTGGTCTTACTCATCTATCATCATTTCCTCCCTATGTTTCTAGCGTATATCCTGTAGGTGTAACATATAAAACATATACTCCCCTGTCCTCATCGATTTCGGCAGAATCACGTTCCCACTCATTTTTTTCAAGGTATGTATAAACGCTTCCGATGACACTTAAAATATCCAGATGATTTGAAACATCCTCCGTTGATAAAAGAGGATAATTTTGACGTGCATTCAATTCCCGAACTTCGAGTTTAATGCCTTGTTCTAAAGTGTTCTCAAGTTCAATTGGCCCTTCCTCAAAGAGCTCCACATAAATAACAAATAAGTTACCTTCGATAGATGAGGAAAGCTGTTTGTATGTCTTCCCTTCCTTAATAAAGAACTCACACTCCCGTCTTGCCAAAATTTGGGATAATTCAATCATCTTGTAATAATAAATCGGTTCATATAAATTCGTGGCCTTGTGCAAACGATACTCCAACACGGCATTTTCAAACTTCATAACCTGAACTTCCCCCCCACAGCACTACAACAGTGTTTTTGATATGTGTTTGCCTTTTGCTAACTCCTAGTTTTTCATACGGATATACTTGTAAAAGGTTTCAAAAATTTCTTATTACCTTCTCCAGTTTACCCCGTATTTCTAACAAACTAAAGATGGAGTTATTTTAATTCCAAAATACAAGGAATACAGATCCGTTAACAAACTAAATAAGCGTGTTCCAAGCGAAGAATGATACGACTAGAAAAGCTTGAAACTCTATCATACTTAATTATCTCAGGTTTAAAACCCTAAACTAGAAACTGAGTAAACCAAGCAATATATTTAGCAGCTGGAATGAACAACAACTGCGCTAAAAGTGTTCCTAATAACCTTGAAGTTACCATCATTATTGAGACGCTTTTTAAAGAAACATAACTCCCCTTTTGATTGATTACATCATCTGCCAGGATTGAGATTTTAGGGTCAACAAAGATAATAAGCAAGATTGTAGCTATACCATTGATCAAGCCTGATGCCATAACAGCGGTTGTTTCCCGTTCTGGTACAAGCAAGGCTGCGTATAGCGCAGATAAAACGCCAATAGTATATATTGCTGTGATTAAAATATTAATGCAAAATAATTTAAATGGCATATCTCGCCAGTTCATATCTTTTAAATAAGCATATCTTGGTAGATGAATATGTTTTTTCGCACGTTTAAAATAAGGAAATGTAATTCCTTTTTTCAATAAAGCCGGTATCGAGCCTCGTTCCTCTTTAAATGAGCGATTGCCCTTGAAAAAATCGCAATAAATGTCGGTAACAAAAGTAAACCTATTATTGTTCCTACTGTTGCAGATCCTATCAAAATTCGAAACTGGTTCTCTACTAATTCTAAGGCATCATGTTGGGGGGCATTATCTATCAAACTTCCCGTAAAGGGTTGTTGCATCATATTCGCTAATCTCGAAATCATAACCATTACATTAAATAGTGAAAGTGCCGATGCCAATAGTCTCACTCTTGCTCCTGATAAACGAACTGAATAAGCTAATGTTTCGATTGAATGGATGATTAAGATAAATAGAGCGATCATTACTAATTGTGTTGTAAGAGATTCCATATGAAAACCTACTCTACCTTTAAATTTTAAAATACTTTGAAATTAACAAGTTATATATAAACAATAAACGACTCAAAATGGAAATTGTTTCAGTTGAGTAATAATAATACCTTGATAATCATTTCAGACATTTCCCTCTCTGTCTGCTTTAATATTATGTATAATCAAATAGTCGCTGCTTTCATCATTTAGTTAAATGGTATTTATCAGCTTTATAAAGCAAATAAAAAATTTCTTTCTTCAATAAAGGTGAAGTGTTATGTCACAAAATAACCACACAGAAGTTATCCTGCTTTCTAACCGATCGGAACCCTTAGTGCATCCCTTTTATAATAAGCGATTCGTGTTTACAGGAGCACTTTCCACAATGACACGTTCGTACGCTGCGAAAAAAGTGCATGCATTTGGCGGGACTTTGCAAGGAGCTGTAACTAAGGAAACTGACTTTGTTATTCTTGGTAACAAGCGGCGTGGAATAAGTTCCAAACAATTAAAGGCTGAGCAGTTAATTAGCCTGGGCTTAGACATACAGATAATGCAGGAAGATGATTTTATCTGGGTTTTATCAATACCAAAAGCCCATATACCATCAAATATGGATGAGGAGTATTAACAAAAAAAGAGAGGAATGAATATTTTTTTTATTCATCCCTCTCCCACATTTTATTCAGTTAAAACGTTTAAACAATCATATTCTACTGATTATTTAAAGAAGCTTAGAAGGTTAGAAAATGAAGCTACTAAGTCTTGATAGTATCCAATCACTCTATCTTTTAAAGCGACTTGATCTGTTTCATTTTCTTCCACATCTTGACTCACTTGTTCTGTTTCTTCAGCTGCTGTTTCTTCAATATCAGTTACTGTATTTTCTGTTGATTCAACTGCTTCTTCCACTGCAGTTCCTGCATCAGAAGGTTGATCTTCATTTTCTGTTACCACCGGAATTTCTTGATCAACGTTAGTATCATTTGTTAGATCTGTATTTTCAACAGCGCTATCTTCCAATGAATCTTCCTCTAAACCTGTTGTACCTGTTTCTGCAGCATCAGCAGATACATCTGTTACTACGTCGTTTTCGGATTCTTGACTTGTTTCAGCAGAATCAAAACTTAAATATTGATCCAAAATGGATTGGTAATTTGCTATAACACTTTGATAGCCATCTTCAATAAATTGATAACTTTCATCTAACCAAGTACTTGAGGCATCAGCTACTGCTGTACCATCTTCAACCTGACTTTCTTCAGTTGTTGGAGCTTCTGTTTCCTCAGTTCCTTCTTCAACTGCATCCGTGCCTTCTTCTACTTGGCCTTCTTCAGTCGCTGGAGCTTCTGTTTCCTCAGTTCCTTCTTCAACTGCATCTGTACCTTCTTCTACTTGGCCTTCCTCAGTCGCTGGAGCTTCTGTTTCTTCAGTTCCTTCTTCAACTGCATCCGTGCCTTCTTCTACTTGACCTTCTTCAGTCGCTGGAGCTTCTGTTTCCTCAGTTCCTTCTTCAACTGCATCCGTACCTTCTTCTACTTGACCTTCTTCAGTCGCTGGAGCTTCTGTTTCTTCAGTTTCTTCTTCAACTGCATCCGTGCCTTCTTCTACTTGACCTTCTTCAGTCGCTGGAGCTTCTGTTTCCTCAGTTCCTTCTTCAACTGCACCAGCATCTTCTTCTACTTGTCCTTCTTCAGTCGCTGGAGCTTCTGTTTCCTCAGTTCCTTCTTCAACTGCACCAGTATCTTCTTCTACTTGTCCTTCTTCAGTAGTTGGGGCTTCTGTTTCTTCAGTTTCTTCTTCATTTGATGGTGTATCTTCACTATTTGTTTCATCTATATTATCAAGATCCTCTGTACCATCTTCAGCTATGCCGGATTTGTTTTGAGCCAACATACTAACGAGTCTGCCTTTTTCAGGTGATCCCGGTAGACTTCTTGCTAATGCTGATACTTCCTGACCGTGGTTTTTCACATGTTCGATAACTTTTGGATTACTCTCATTTGAATCAAGCTCTGCTGCAGAAATAGGTGCACCAGCTGCTAAAAAGGCTGCTGCCATCATCGATGTTGACATCACTAACGGTGCTACTTTCTTCGACAAATTTTTGTTTGTTTTCTTAGAGTTCATCTGTTTTTTATTCATTACTTTATCTCTCCTAATTCGTATTTTTCTACTGATAGGATGGATTTTTCATAAATTCCGTTATTGCTCTTTTCAACTCCTTTACCATGAGCTCACTCAAATTTTTTGGCAGTACCATCACCTGCCTGAGATGAATATACCAAAGTATTGTTACTGTTTTATGTTACTCCCTTTAAAAAAAATGACCATTCCCTTACGGAATTGCAGAATTATGCAATACGTGAAATCTTTGTATAAATCTCCAAATAACTCTTTTTTCAAATAATGATTGCGCTTTCATAGTTTCACTGCACGATTTGTGGAGTTTTCTTATCGTTTGAAATAGGTATAAAACTGCCACATTTTCAGTTACAAATAAAAACAGGAGATGAATATTATTAAAACAGTATGAAGATTATGAATTATTTTTTCTAAAAAATTTTTTAATTAGGATATCTAGAATATTCAACATAATTGTATAATCCCCAATCCTCTCTGAACCTTATAGTATCTACCGTTTTATACCAAAAAACAAAACATTATAATTTTGTATCTATTTCATTAATTAGATTACTGTTGTTCAGAACCATTTGTAATATAGAGCTCATATGTAAGCTCTTAATCAAAATAATCCGCTATAAATCTAGTAACGGAATCCAATATTTTCCAAGACAAGGACATTTAATATAGCCTTTATTAGCCTTTATTGTCATGATATGAATTTTACTTTATTCGATGGTAATTTAATCTAAAAAGAAATAATTAGATGGATAAAAATGTTAAAATGATTAAGATACATTTAAATTGCCTCAAATAGAAAGGCGGGTAATATGATAAACATACTCTCGAAATATATGTCTGATTTTACTTTAATCAACGAAGATGAACAGCGGGCTATCTCTGAAAGTTTGCAAATTGATGAATATAAAAAAGGAAAATGCCTTCTTAGACAAGGAGAACTTTCGGCCGTTAAATGTTATTTCGTATTGAAGGGTTGTGTTAGGCAGTTTTTTATAGATGAATCAGGTAAGGAGGTAACATCCAACTTTTTTACAGAAGAACAAGCTATTCCAATTATCAACGAACAGACTCAAGGTGATTTGTCAAAGTATTCATTAGTGTGTGTCGAAGACTGCATATTAGTTGTTGGCGATATTGTTTCTGAAAAAACGATGTTTGACAAGTACCCACAACTTGAAACAATGATACGCAAAATGATGGAGATCAACCTAGGCGAAATGCAGGAACAATTCGGTGAATTTATCAATTCTTCTCCCGAAGAACGCTACGAATCCGTTTTAAGGAAACGCCCCCAGTTAATAGACCGAGTACCGCAACATCAATTGGCTAGTTATCTTGGAATTACTCCTGAATCATTAAGTAGAATAAAAAAGCGAATAAATAAAAATAAATCTTAAAATAGGTGTATCCATATTTCGCAATGATCCCGCCTCTTTTGCAACAACAAAACACCGAAGACTAACTCACCTTACATCATTTGAGCTTAATACCACCATTACACTTTGATAAAACGATAAAAAAAATACAAAAGTCTCTAGAAATTAACTTAAGTCAATGAAAGGAGTTAATCCCACTGTTATTCTTGATTCAAATCACTGAGATTAGTATTTGGGGGGAGTTTTTATGAAGGCGATTGTTTGTGATAAATATGGTTCACCCGATGTACTTGAATTAAAAGAGACTAAAAAACCTATCCCTACTGATAACCAAGTATTGGTAAAAATTCATTCATCATCTTTAAACTATGGGAACTTGGTTCTTTTAAATGGAAAACCCTTCTTAGCCCGCTTTGCTTTCGGACTAACGAGACCAAAATACTCGATTCCAGGAGGTGACATAGCTGGAACAGTTGAAGTTGTCGGAAAAAACGTTAAGTTATTTAAAGTAGGTGATGAAGTATTTGGCGACCTCTCAGTTTGTGGCTGGTGTGGTTTTGCTGAATATGTAACCGTCCCCGAAGATGCTTTGGTCTTAAAGCCAACCAATATTTCTTTTGAGGAAGCTGCTGCGACTCCTATGGCAGCTGTTACTGCCTTACAGGGACTACGTGATAGGGGTAAAATTAAACCGGGACATAAAGTATTAATTTATGGCGCATCTGGTGGTGTTGGTACGTTTGCGGTACAAATTGCCAAATCATTCGGGACTGAAGTAACGGGTGTATGTAGTACAAGAAATGTAGGAATATTGCGTTCTATAGGGGCCGACCATATCATTGATTATACAAAAGAGAGTTTCGCCCAACATACGAAATGTTATGATTTGGTTCTTGGTGTGAATGGTTCAAATTCCATTTTAGCTTATAAACGTGTACTCAAACCAAATGGCAATTTTGTTCACGTAGGAGGTTCCGAATCTCAACTTTATCAAACATTATTTCTTGGACCTTTTATTTCAATGACTGGAAGCAAGAAAATAAGCAGCCTATTACAAAGAGCAAATCAAAAAGACTTAAATGATGTAAAAGAATTACTTGAGACTGGGAAAGTAAAACCAATAATTGATAAACGGTTCAAGTTAAGTGAAATAACGGAAGCATTCAAATACTTTCAGGAAGGTCATGCTCAAGGAAAAGTGGTAATTACTGTATAACGGGGAGCTTTATTTAAAGTCCCGCGACATAAAAGTTGAAAAGCTTGGGATTGAGATTTTTTCCAAGCTTTTTTTAATGCAATTTTCAACGTTATTTATGTTGCTAATTCTCGTTTTTAAACTTATGACTTTTCCCGCTAACATGAATAACAGATAGGAAATGAACTAGAATTTACCTCCTTTTGTTAATCATTTAGCTCGAAAACAGGCTTAGTGGTATTAAATATGAATGAAAGAGTAATTGCGCTTCATTTCGTTAACGGCTTGCCCCACCATTAAACAATTAGAAAGCCCATAGTCTATAAATCTTTTAAGATTCTGAATTACTTATATCTATTTAATATTTCTTCTGGAATATGACAGTAATCATCCGGACATCTTGCTAACCTATCTTGGTGTTCTTCTGCACTTCTAACATAGTTTGTAAGAGGTAGTACTTCAACAACTATCTGGTCATAATCATTCCTCTCAGCAAGAAATGCCTTCGCTTCGTTTAAGTGTTCTTGCTTTTCGCTATATACTCCTGTTCTGTATTTCTCGCCAACATCCTGTCCTTGTTTATTTAAGCTGTATGGATCAATGATTTCAAAAAAATACCCCATCAATTCCCTGATAGTTACCATCGTTGGATTAAATCCTGTTTTTACACATTCAGCGTAGCCATCATAATCACCCTCAAGTGCATGACTTTTTCCATTAGCTCTTCCGGCTTCCGTGAACAAAACGCCAGGCAAAGTTTTTATAAAAGCTTGTACACCCCATAAACACCCACCTGCAAAATATACCATTTCTAGGTTGTTCTCTTCCTTCTGCAGCAAATTAGGTCACCCTTTTCTTATTTAATTCATTTAACTCCACTCTCAAAAATTGAAAACGCCTGCTTTTCACAATTAATTTCTGCCATTGCACCATATGGCAAAATAAACTTGGGTTCGGTATGACCGAAATTTAAGTTATAAAGAATCGGCAAATCTTCCAAGCTTGATTCTTTCATTACTTTTAGTATTACTTCTTTATAATCGTCATAATACTTCTCATCTTGTGGTTTACCAAAAATCAAACCATTTGCTTTATGTAGTATGCCTTGTGCAGCATAATTTCGCAGCCAATACTTAACTTGATTTGGTCCTGGTTTTTCTTCTGATGTCTCGAAGAAAAGTATACTATTCTCCCAATACTTTATTTCAGGCCAAAGTTGTGTACCTTTGGCAAACTCCAATACTTCAATACAGCCACCAATTAAATGTCCTTGAGCTATACCTGAACCTTGGAGTACTTCATAACCAGTACTTTTTCGCATTGACCGTCTCCGGTTTTTATTCTCTTTTACCCATTCCAAACGCTCACTTGTCCATTCATTAGCCGGTTGAATTTCACCTATAACCTCAGTTGAGAAGAGCGTTCGATTCAGCATCTCAATGGTATAAGGATCCATCTCCACATTTTCAGCAAAATCAGTTAAAATTGCTGGGCCATAAAAAGAAGAAATACCCGCTTTATGACAAAACAAATGGGAAACGGTCACATCAGAATAACCCATAAAAATTTTCGGGTTGGCACGTATTACATCAAAATCTATAAAAGGAAGTAAGCGAATACTATCTTCTCCACCAATATTTTCAATAATTCCCTTTATACGCTCATCCTTGAATGCCGTCATTAAATCTTCAGACCGAGCTTGAGGATTTCTATACAGATAATCTTCTCCTTTTAAACTATTCGGCATAGGTATAACCTTTAGTCCAAAGACTTCCTCTAACCTTTTTACACCTTGTTCATATCGCCATTTAAGTGCAGGTTCTCCTGCTCCGCCCCATGAAGGACTTACTGTTGCGATCATGTCTCCCGGCTGCAATTTTGTTGGCTTAATTAACACATTGACTCCCCCCAATATTACTAGATTATTTATAAATCCTAAATTCTATATAAACATCAAATTACCTGCCGTTAATTCAGGATATGGTCTCCGGTTTAAAAACACGCTCCTTAATTCAAGGAAAGCACCCGAATGTAAAAGTAACTTTAATTTTTAATCTGCATCAAGCTCGTCCAGAGAAATTCTTCCCCTAGTTGAGATTCTGATGGATGAATCTTTTTCATTCTTTAAACTCCTTGATATTAAAATCTGAATCGAAAATTTTTTTTAAGCTTTCTTTGGTGTAACCGATGCCGCCTTTTATACTTTTGTCATTGTAAATATCCCAATCAGGTGTTGATAGAGCACCTTCAGTCTTAAAACAAACAATCCCAAAATATCCGTCTTTCTTGAGAGCTTTTTTTATTATAATAAGGTAAGTTAAACGGCGATGAGGTGCTAGAGGATGGAACATTCCACAATCGTAAATAAAATCGTATGAATGAAGTTCATATTCAAATATGAGAATAGGCAATCCCATTCTCATATGACCTCTTCCTTCCTATTAGAGACTACGCGTAAGTTGTACGTGATTTTTATATGTATTTGGGCGTCAAGATATATTTTTAATTCGAAAAAGTAGTGTCGGATAATATGTAATAACGCGTTCTTAGACAGAACAAAATGGCTAAATAATAGAATTTTAAATTACCTATTAATCTCATTTTGTTTAATTTGATAAAAGAAAGTTCGAATCCTCGGTTCAATCTGCTTTTTAGGAAATAGAAAGGTTGTGTAGTAGAGGGAAACAGATCCCAGCTGTGCAAGTAGTTGAAGTGGATTATCTCATAACTAGTCCGGTACTTCCCGTAATAACTCAATTATAAAAAACAGGAATTCTTGTATTATCGAAAGGCTACCAATTTATTAAAAGAATTTCTAATTCGTTATTTTCTTTAAACCAAGAATTCCTATGAGAGAAACAGTTAGTCCGATTATAAAAATAATTGAAAACACAATTCCCGATAGTGCCATACCAGAAAATCCGTTATCAACGAAGGTTGCATAAATAACACCTATTATATAGGATACCAATGGTCCAATTAGCAACATTGCTGTAACTCCCCAAACCATAAATTTTCTTTTTTTCGACTTGCCTAAGTTGATATATATGGATAGCGTTACTACTAGTCCTAATGCAACAATTAAAAAGAAAATGAATAATATAAACTCCATATTAAATCTTCCACCTTTGTAAATTACACTTTTCTATAGTTGTGTAAGTTTCCCTGCCCTTAATCTTCAACTACATTAGCAAAAATATCAACTTTATGGTTCCGGAGATCAACGCGTAAAGATAGTGAAACGAAGCCGGAATCCTTGGCTTTTCTGATCATTTCACCAAGAAGGAATGTTCATATCCCTTTACCTCTATATTGCGGTAAAAGTGCCATGCTTAGTACCGGAGTTTTTTTATCAATATAACCCTATGTTTTATTTGTTTCATCAAATATATCCATATTGCTCCAACGGGGTTATCGCTTGAGCCGGTTGCGATTTGAGCTATATCGCCTTCTCTCCCCCAATTGCCTAAATGTTTTATTAAATCTCGCTCGCTTAAAATCTCCCTAGAAGGTTATGCTTCTTCTTCTCCCATAAAAAGTCCATATCTTGTTGTGTTTCAGGCCTGATTTTATAGTCCGTCAAGTTCATTCCACCTTCAATTATTTTAAAAGGCTTGTTTGTTTTCTAGGGAATGATGCCCTTTAATTAAAGTATTTGTTAATGCAATTTGCGTTGTTAATAACTTCTATCTTGTCTTTATGCTTACCATACTTGTCAAAGAAATTAACTTTACCAACTTCTTCAAAGTAACGATTCCATTTAAACATTTTTAAAAATATATCTATTGTTGGTTTGTAATTAGCTTTTTCCAATCGAAGTTTTTGTTTAAGAAATCTCTTTATAATTCGGTAAGTTCTTATTGAATATTTTGTATCTAAAAAGATAATCAATTCAGCACTATGAAAACAATTGCTTACCCAATCCTCATTGTGTACCCCTTCTATTATCCAACTGCCGGATTGTATTATACTGTTAAGATACTTTTCTCTTTCGTGCTCAGTTCTTCTTCTATCTCCGGATTTATCCCTAATCCAGACCACATTATCCAATTCGTAGTACGGTATATCCAACCTCTTAGATATCTCTTTTGCTAAGGTTGTTTTACCACTTCCAACTGAGCCAATAATATGTATTCTTTTGTATATGCTCTTTTTCAAAAAATCACCAACTTCGTAATGATCTGCTTCTAAGATAATTCGATATGAGAGTTGGATTTACCTCTTATTGATACATTGGTATAGAAATCCTGCTTTATCTTGGAATTTTAGTACTAGTTTAACAGTCTTGCCATGAAAAAAAGCACCTTCCTCATTTGAGGAAAGCACCCGTGATTTTGATAAGTGAATTGTTGGACACATATCTTCTGTAGAGCCAGTTCTCCTATTTTTTATACAGAAGTTTTATAATGGTCTTTGTAAACTCTTCATATGAAGAGGCATTCTCCCCCAGCTTGTTATACCACTTTCGAATCGTTTCCACTAGCCAGAAAGGAACGGCATTTCCATCTATTAAATGATAGTATTGCTCATATCCTTTTTTTAGATGCTCCCATCGATAATCATTACCTGGCCGTGTGTACTCAGAGACATCTATTATTTTTGCTCTTCCGTCTTGCAGTAAAATATTCTTCAAATGGATATCACGGGGGTTTAGGCCCTTTTTACGAACGTATTCCCTTGCATCCTCCACATCTTTTACAACCTGTTCTGGAATATGAATACCTTGGAGAATGCAGTCAAAGAGAGTAATTCCTCTCTCGTAACTTAAAACGAGGTAATCGTCGCATGAAGCAAAACATGTCGAAAAAAAAGGTGAATCCCCTAATATACGATAAACACTTGCTTCAACTTTTACTTTGTCTACTTTGTCCTTGGCATATAATTTAAATGCATAGTGCGGGGCATAGAGAGATTGAAAAACCGCTGCATCTGTACCGATGCCTATACACTTCATATCATCACCTTCACCATATATGGTTACTGGTTCATTATTAGGATTTGAAACAACTTTAAATTTTGAAAGGGATTCAATAGCTTTGTTCCAGTCACTTTCCATACAATCTTTCCCTTCTTTAATGTCGTACTTGGTTTTGTTTCTTTCTACTCAAGAAGTTTCTTAGGAAACTTCTTGAAAACCTTCTGTCTTAGGAATATTTAAGAACATCTCCATGCCGTGATGACAATTGCTCTTGGATTAGTGAAAAGGGCTTTTAATCCAAATTGCAGTTAATTCAACTGCATCGTTGTGACGATTAATCTTTATTCTATATTTATTAAACTCTAAGTAAATATTCCACTAAAATAGTGCCGGAAACATTTTAAGTGCTAATGAGATATGGGCACTTCTGTTGGAATACACAATATCCCACTATTTAGCATGCCGAATAATTTAAGGAATAACGATTTAACGAAATAGATCTTCTATTTTTCTTACACAAAATTTAAATGGATAGATGAAATGTAAGTAATGATTTATGGTTGAAATAGCTTGCAATGCACTAGGGTTGGCCAATTTCTTGATTCCCTTAAGTACAGTATGCGAAATGGAAGTGTATAATTAGTAAAGGGAAAATATAAAAAGGCTATGCTTATACATAAGAAGGATCCATTATCATATAGAATTGAAACTCTGATATAGTTAGAAACCATAAGAAAAAGAGGTTGAAGGTAATACTTCAACCTCTTTTTATGGTTAATAATTATTCTTCATCCATGAATGGATAAGCAATATCGGTAGTTGGCGCAAAGTTTTCCTTGATGACACGTGGAGTTGTCCAACGAATCATATTAAATACAGAACCTGCTTTATCGTTTGTCCCAGAACCACGGGAACCACCAAATGGTTGTTGGTTAATCATGGCACCAGTTGGCTTGTCATTGATATAGAAGTTTCCAGCTGCACCAGATAAACGATTTTCCAAGTGAAGAATTGCTTGGCGATCCTGTGCAAAAATAGCACCTGTTAATGCGTACATAGACGCTGTATCAACTGCTTCCAATGTTTCTTCCAATTGATCGTTTTCATAAACATAGATTGTCAACACTGGCCCAAAGATTTCTTCCACCATCGTTTTGAAGTTTGGATTCGTTGTGACAATGATCGTTGGTTGAATGAAATAACCAACAGAATCATCATAAGTACCACCAGCAAGTATTTCTGCTTCTTCAGAAGCTGCCGCATAGTCGATATAGCTTGTAATTGAATCAAACGCAGGTTTATCAATTACCGCGCCCATGAAATTACGGAAGTCGCGTACATCCCCAACTTTAAGTTTAGCCGTTTCTTCAACTAAACCTTGCTTTACTTCTTCCCAAAGGCTTTGTGGAATGTAGGCACGTGAAGCTGCAGAACATTTTTGGCCTTGATATTCAAATGCTCCACGAACAAGGTTGGCTACTACTTTGTCAACTTGTGCCGTTTCGTGGGCAAATACGAAGTCTTTCCCGCCTGTTTCCCCAACTAGACGAGGATATGATTTATAGTTTGCAATGTTCTCGCCTACTGTTTTCCAGATTGTCTGGAATGTAGCTGTAGAACCGGTGAAGTGGAATCCGGACATACGAGAATCTGTTAATACAACTTCAGATACTTGTGATCCACGGGAAGGGACGAAGTTGATGACACCTTTTGGCAACCCGGCTTCTTCCAAAATACGCATGAAGTAGTAGTTTGCCAGAAGAGAAGTTGTTGCAGGTTTCCAGACAACCACGTTGCCCATCATCGCTGGAGCTGATGGCAGGTTCCCGCCGATTGCAGTGAAGTTGAATGGAGAAATCGCTAATACAAAACCATCCAACGGACGGTAATCCAGACGATTCCAAACATTCTTCATACTGTCGGGCTGAATTTGGTAGACCTGGTTTGCATAATCCACACCGAAGCGCAAGAAATCTGCTAATTCCTGTGCAGCATCAATCTCAGTCTGGATCGCTGTTTTGGATTGTCCCAGCATCGTCGCAGCATTCATGACATCACGGTATGGACCAGAGATTAAATCAGCAGCTTTTAAGAAAATCGCAGCACGGTGTTCCCATGGCATATTTGCCCATGATTCTTTCGCAGCCATCGCCGCTTCGACAGCATCACGCAATTCTTTCTCGCCTGCTTCCGAATAGTTTGCCAGAACGTGCTGGTGATCATGTGGCATAACTACTTGCTTGACTGTATCGGTTTTAATATTTTGACCCTTGATAATAACAGGGATATCGACTACGATTTCGGATTGGCGTTTTAACTCCGCTTTTAAAGTTTCTCTTTCCTTTGTACCCGGAGCATAAGTGTTGCCAGGTTCATTCTTAGGGGTTGGGATCTTGAAAATTCCGTTGCTCATACTTTCACTTTCCTTCCTATCGTAAATATCTTTCTCTTATTATACTAAACAATCTTATCTCATTCGACAAATGATAAATGTTATTCCATACGGATTCTAATTTTTCTGCCCCTCATGCATGTTACATCCTCATTTAGCTTGCAAGAATGTAAATGTATAGATTTAAGTGCTGGTCTAAATGCTAACAGGCTTTTTATTGTTCAAAAATCTAATAAAATCCATACCAACCTTTGAGAGTGGCTGCTTTTTTTTATGATACAACATAATATTTCGATTAGAATTTTCATCATTAATTTTGTAAAAGAACACTTTATTTGTTGCTTCCAAGTAACGAGTAATCCCTGCTCGTACAAATGCAATTCCTTTTCCGTTGCTGGCAATATAATAAGAAGTGAGTAATTGATCAAGATGCATGGATACTTTGGGTGAAAAGCCTGCGTTTCTGCACATTTTCAGACTTCTTTGATGCATGTCATTACCCTTTTTCAGTAAAAGGAAATTTTCATTTTGAAACTCGCTCAGATTTACCTTCTCATACTTTGCATCTAAATATTGTCCACTAGCAACCTCATCAAAAGTTAATCGATACTTTTTCAATTTTTTGTTAAGTCCATAAGATGTTGGAACCGCCAGCAAAATTTGTTCCTCTGCCCACACAACCGAATCAAAAATTTTTGGGTCTCTTTTTTCAACATCTATAATAATATCAACAATACCCGAGCGTAGGCATTTTATAAGATCTTCTGCATTTGCTTCCACTAGATTAACCGTGTAATTCGGGTATTTACTCTGGAACTCTTGAACTAGTGTGGGCAAAAGATAGACGCAAAAGAAAGAAGCACCCCCGACATTTATTGTCCCGCGGCTATTATCCAATAGACGATTCAAATTTGCTTGCAATTCTCTTTCTATGGTCATGATTTTCTCAATGGACTCAATATAAAATTCACCAGCTGGTGTTAACTGAACAGGGTTACTGCTTCTGTCGAAAATGGAAAGACCAATTTCATCTTCAATCTTTCTAATTGCTGTGCTCAGTGCTGGCTGCGAAATATATAGTACCTCAGCTGCTTTAGAAAAACTTTTATTCAAATACACTTCATAAACATAATCTATATGTTTTAACATAATAGCTCCTCTTTTCTTCTCTTTCCGTTTTGTCGAGTGATTTATGAAAGTAAATTATTTGATTAGGCAATTGTTTGTAAATCCCCTCGCCCTCATTATTTAAGCAACATTTTTATTTCTATATAGGGAATAATAACCTAATCCCACTCCTCTACTATCAGTATAAGGAAAATTGTATATAGTTATAAACTTTTCGATATTTGAGTTAAGACGTATGTACTTCTAATATTATAATATATCGAATTGATAAAGAATTCAGTTAGTTATGGCAATTTATAGCCATAGAGAAGAGAGGGAGAATAATGAATTTGATAGAAGAAAAGTTTATAAAACTTGGAGCTGAATTTGCCCCTGGACAGGAAGTACGGCAGAACACAAACGAAGTTAAACTACGAGGCGAGAAAATTTCCGGTACACCGGTTGATTTTTCGCATGGTGATGTTGATGCTTTTGTGCCAATTCCAGGTACTCTGGATGATTTCGTCGAAGGTGTTCATCTTGGCGCTAAACAGGCCTATACTGAGTATCGTGGAAGCAAAGTTCTCCGTGAGAATGTGGCCGAAAAGCTATCCAATTTTACTGGTACAACGATTGATGCAGAACAGAATTTTATTATCACACCCGGTACACAGGGAGCACTTTTCCTGGCAATGGGGGCTACTGTTGCTAGAGGCGACAAGGTGGCTATTGTAGTGCCGGATTATTTTGCCAATCGAAAATTAGTTGAATTTTTTGATGGAGAAGTCGTTCCTATTCAAATGGATTATTTGGGAACAAATACTAACGCAGGTTTGGATTTAACTCAGTTGGAGGGCGCTTTTAAAGCTGGTGTGAAGCTCTTTTTATTTTCTAATCCTAATAACCCTTCTGGCGTTATATATTCCCAGAATGAAATCCATCAGATTGCAGCACTGGCACAAAAGTATGGAGCAAGCGTTATTGTTGATCAACTCTATTCACGCCAGATTTTCGACAAAAGGTCTTATACACATCTTTGTGCACAAAATATTCTGGACCCGGAAAATATGATTACTATCATGGGGCCATCAAAAACAGAATCACTTAGCGGCTACAGGCTCGGGGTGGCATTCGGCTCAGCTAAGATTATTGATCGAATGGAAAAGCTGCAGGCTATTGTGTCTCTCCGTGCAGGTGGCTATAGCCAAGCTGTATTAAAATCTTGGTTTGCTGAACCTGAGGGATGGATGGCTGAGCGAATTGCACAGCACCAGGCAATCCGTGATGATTTGGTTGCGATGCTGCGAGCTGCGGAAGGTTTTAAGGTAAGGCCCTCAGAAGCAGGCAGCTATCTCTTCCCGAAACTTCCGGAATTGGATGTTGCCATCGAAGAATTTGTCAAGGTTCTTCGCCTTCAGGCTGGTGTTATTGTTACGCCGGGTACAGAATTTGGGCCGCAGTTCACGGATAGCTTCCGTATCAACTTTTCTCAAAACCATCAAGCTGCGGTCTCTGCCATCTCACGTCTTATAATGGTAGTGGAGGTATATCGTAAATGAGCACTTTAGAAGAAAAAGCTAATCCTATTCCACAAGGAAATTATGTTCCGGCATCCCGCTTTGGAAATCTAGTCTTTACTGCCGGGATGACTCCGAGAAAAAATGGTGTTCTGATTCAAAGTGGAAAAGTAACTGCCGAGCTGCCGGTTGATACCTATAAAGGAGCAATCAGACAAGCGGTAGGAAATGCAATTACTGCAGCTAAAAACATACTTGCTGAAGAAGAGCAGCTCGAGCAGATTCTTTCGCTCTCTGTTTACATTAATGCAGAAGAGACTTTTCAGGCGCATTCCAGCCTTGCAGACCTTGCTTCTGATTACCTTTTTGAAGAATTGGGAAATTTGGGTATTGGAAGCCGGGCTGCCATAGGTGTTGCATCATTGCCGGACAATGCGCCGGTCGAGATTCAATTGATTGCTGCCATTTCTTCCCAAAAGTAAGTATGGGCACTATACTACTATGGTTTTATACCATTGTCATATAAAAAGACCTACACGAAACTTAGTGTAGGTCTTTTAAGCCTAAGCGAGGAATTATTTTGTGCTGGTGAATCCACCATCAATACGAATAACTTCACCATTGATATATTCAGCTTTGGAAGTTAAAAGGAAGGTAACGAGTTCGGCTACTTCCTCCGGTGTACCTAAACGTTTTTGTGGTATACCGCCCGTAGCATTTGCTTTCATCTCTGGGTTAGCTTCATAGAAAGCTCTAACCATTGGTGTTTCGGTTGGACCTGGTGCAATGGCATTGACGCGTAAGCCATCTTTTGCATATTCAGCAACCATACTTCTTGTCAAACCAACAATCCCATGTTTTGTAGCAGAATAGGTTACAACGGAATCTTGACCAATCACACCAGCACTGGATGCTGTATTGACGATTGAGCCCCCGCCATTTTTCAACATTACTTCCGCTACATAACGTACACCATATAATGCACCAAGAAGGTTGATTCCTACAATTTGGTTAATTTCTTCGATTGTTGTATCCAAATAGAATTTACCGCTGCCTGAAATTCCAGCATTGTTAAAGAAGTAATCAATTGAACCGAAGTGTTCCACTGTTTTATCAACATAACTTTTCACTTCTTCTGGTTTTGATACATCAGCTTTAATGAAAATTGCATCAACACCCTCGGCCTTTACTTTTTCGACAGTTTCATTTCCGCCTTTTTCACTTACATCGACAACCGCAATATTGATGCCTTCTTGAGCCATACGGATGGCAGTTGCTTGACCGAGCCCGCTGCCCCCACCTGTAATGATCGCTACTTTACTCAAATGAATTCCTCCCCAATAAGATAAAAATTAACAAAAATTTAACGCGTAAATTCTTTTATTAAAATAAAAATTCACACGATCAATATATATCAATTTCCCTATTCTTTCAAAAAATAAAACCTTAAAAGAATAAAATTTATTAATTTCGATTGTTTTGTATTATTTTTATCTTTCAGAATGAGGGGCATTGATCAGTAGACAAATCGGTGGCATCATGAACCCATTAATCATGATAAGGAGAGCTGGTGAACGAAGAAAACAGTATACTTATCTTTAATCTCCATTGATTCTTTTTAATATGGTTCATGATCTCCAGGGGACACATCTGCTAATGTGTCTCCGTTTCATTATTCCTTGCCATTTCATCATGTTTTATAATTTATTTTTCCTTACAATTGTTTACCTAACTGCTGACATATAGCGGTTATATAAATTGGAACATTCATTCATACAGTCCAAGTATATATTTCTTATTTCCTCATTCGGACATAATCTTAGGTAGCTCTCATTTTTCAATAAGGAAATAAGAGGTTTCATTTCGTAATAGTATTCATAATTTTCCTTTTGCGTCAAAAGTTCTTTATACCCTTCTAATATCGTAGAATAATAGTTATCCATCAAACGAAATTTACACTTCGATAGCTCTGTATAGTAAAAACTGTTAGTTTCCACCGATATATATTTAGCAAGATACATTTCGTTATCTCCTAAATAAGCAAGGGTAGCTTGTGAATAGTAACGATACTCCCCATCCTTATACTGTTTTTTGGATATACGAAAATTATGCCATTTCATCACTTCCTCGTAGCGAGCTCCTAATGCAAAATAGGTACTTGAAACCATAATAGGTTTACGTTTCAATAGATAATCGATAATGGTAACAATCAAATCCTTTTCATCAAGAGTGGTAATCGAAGCCCAACCAATATAATTGTTATCGAAGCTACCGACGATACATACTTCTTTATCCGGGCCAACATAAATATCAAAATATATTTCTTTATCATTTATTTTATAATTAGGTTTTTTGCAATTCTTTTTATTAACCAAATTATATTTTTCTATATGCAATACCAAGACCTTCCTTCTAATCGTCATACACAAATTAAAGCCATTTCAGCGATACTATTTCCTCACTTTTTCATAAATGGTGGTTGGTAAGCTATTTTGCAGTTCTGCTACTGTATACTATTACAGTTATTGCATTCAATAGGATGGTAACGAAGAGAAGAATAGCCGAGGCAAACACTACAGCACATATCGTATCCATAAGAGCAGTCCAATCCCCTACCTTTATCTTATGGTGCATATAAAAAATTTGGAAAAATAGCGAAATGGCACAAGCACTCATGCTAAAGACAGAAAAGGTAACCCAATTTTTAACGTGATATCGTGAAAGATTGACGACAGGAAATATCCAAGCAATTAGTCCGAGTACGAGACTGCCAACATTAAGCCAACCAAAATCAAGCATTTACTAATCCCCTATTCTAATTACTTCATTCTTGTACACTAATTGTAGTATTGAAATTATACTTTCGTATCATGGTTACGTCTTGCTTTGATAGCAAATCATTGCTTTTCCCTCAATCTCCAAGACTAGCTGTTCCTTGCCTTTGATATATGATTCAATGTCATAAGGAAATCGTTGAGAAAGAGATTCTTTTAAATCTCCATACTTTTTAGCAACATCTGGATGCGCTCGCAAGTAATCACGAAATGCTAGATGACGATCAATTTCGGAATTACCTAATTGATATACGTGTACATGGTGGGTTCGATGATCTTCGCCTTTTTGGAAGTATCGACGTTCAGGAATCCCATTTTCTCCTTTTGGGTTATAACCAATTGCAATCATCGATACGCAAAACTGATCGATTCGATTTATGTCTTTAACGACAGGCATAATATCGATGATAGGCTTTGCTTTTAGACCTTTTACGGATGTACTGCCAATATGGTGAATATCAATTATTTCGACACCAAGTATCTTATGTAATATGTTAGCTTCTTCTTCTAACATCGAAAACCATTGCTTGTTATATGGCTTCACTTCAACTTTTCTCACTTTGAGCCCCCGTTATTGTTGGTTACTATTTCCAATCGATTTTACTTATTTTAAACATGGTAAGTATGATCCGTCCTTAAGGAATGCGCCAATTTGTGAAACATTGAAAAACGCTATGTTTGCAAAAGAGTTCCTAAACTATTCCGTTAATACCTCCGTACCGATTGACTTGATAAGTCCATTTACTTCCTTGCTTTACTACCGTATCTTCAACTGTATATTCATACACCATTTTTGGCTCACTATTGAAAATTACATGAAGATATATGATAGGTTCTATTTTGGAGTTGTCTGTATCATAGATTTCCCAGGAATCTGTTGGATATTTTTCCTGTAAATAATCTTCTAATATTTGCATAGCTTTCTCGGTTTGATGGTCTATAATCATTGGTCTAAGCGCTCCTTGAAAAAAATAGGTACAAATTAAAACGATACCCAATATAACCCAAACAATCCTCCTAAATTTCTTGGGGATAAGAAAAACTAATAGACTAGTTCCAAGAATACATAAAGTAATAAAAAATAACCCAATCAAGATTGTTGGTTCCATCTTTTTCCCCTTACTGAAAATATAATACCTTCATCTTTAACTAGCTACTAAGTTAGATATAAGAATTACAAATTGCAATAGTTAAAGTTTCAAAAAACTACTGCTATTGAAGTACCACGCTTAAACTAATATTAACAAAGTATCCATTCCACTTCCATTTATAACCATAAATTTGAATAAGGCAAAATACTTAATAACGAGATGCTGCAAATTGTCGAACAAGTACCCAGTTTGAAGTGTATCTATAAGAGTAGGGTGAATAACTTATCTGCTCAGGGTTCAAAAAAATTGTATTTAAACCAATTATAGAAAACATCTTTTCTTCGAGATTTCTGGGTAGTTGTGCTATATTCAAAGTGTCAGGAGTGAGTTGATGAAAAAGTTCATAACAATTACCGCTATTATACTTGTTTTAGTCGGAGCAGCTGGCTATGCTGTGTGGCATTTTGGGACAAATATCGCTTCCGAAAAAATTATCGAAAAAGTGGAGTCTACTTTAGATGACGAAAATCTAGAAGAGGTAAAATCCTATATCGAGAACGATTCGAAGGTTCAAGAAATTGTAAGCGAGGCAGCAACTATAGATCCGGAAACTCTTCCCTTCCAAACGAAGGAAGAAGCGACACGTGTGTTAATAAAAAAAGTGGGCGTAAATCGTTTGCTTGATATTCAGGAACAAGTGCAAAACGGTTCCATTAATCAGGATGAGGTTTTATCCGAAATTGAAGGGAAACTGTCTGAAGATGAAATTTCTGCTTTAAAATATGTTTTGTATAAGGAATTGAATAAATCAAACTAGCCCATTAAAAGTTTAAATTAAAAGAACAGAGAGTCTGAGATTCACATAAAGATTTTCAACACATTTTTTCACTTATACTAATTCCAACCACGAGATAGCTGCAAAATGTTTCGATTGGATATGGGGCTGGTGGATTTAATAATAAATGCTTGATTCCTATCTAGTGAAATTTTATTTAAGATAGCAGAAACTCCCATTGCATAGCAACAAAGGACTTTCTGGATAATGGAGAAAGTACTAGTATAAAGCGCCAAAGGTCTTTCCTTCCACTAGCAAGTCTTACCTACTTTGTTCGTGTAATCCTTCCTTCTTAATCTTGAACGCGTTTGTTTTCCTCAACAATCTGGCCCTTAAACGGAAGGGATACATTCCTTATTAAAGAAAAGCGCCAGATTGTTTAATAAGAATTACTTCTTCTTTCTTGTTTGTATATATTTTTCTGTATAGAGCCCTGCATTAAACACCGATAAAATCATGATCAAGAAAAATAATACCCGAATAGCTGGATCCCTCTTGTCAGTAATAAACTCAATGCTCGTAAAATTAATATAAAGAAAACCAATAGCAACAAAAATAGATAGAAAGAATTGCCCTTTTAAAGACCTAACCATAAATTCCTCCCACAACCACAAATATTATTAATCAATTCTAACTAAACAAGCAAACCTCATCAGTAGGTCACTTAAATTTTAACATAAATTTCCATCTACTAAAAATTTAATGTTCAATTATAGAGCCATTTTTATATAGAAAAGCACAATTCTTACTGCAGAGTAGCCTGATTGTAGAATAAATTAAATTCTTAGCAATCCCCTATAGAAATATGAATTGTAACTTCCAATCAGAAATGCAAGGACGCAAAAAATAAATTGTTTTTGTAAACCAAAATAGAAATCATTGATTTCAAAAAATAAAAAAATGAACTGTTAACGTCTCAACACCCCTTCGTTGATTTACAGCGAATATCAACGGTTATGTATGGTAACACTTATTGAAAAGCGAAAACATTAATTATTAATGTTCTTCGGTTTGCCTAACCATAAATAAGTAAATTTTAGATTTAATATTTTAACAATCTATTGTATAATAATATTTTGAGAATAACTCTAGATTTTGGTGACAAATAGCAAGAATTGATAAATGACAATTTAAAACAAAATCCAGAAAGGTCCTACTTTAAAGTTGTAGGTAATGGTTAAAGAAGGATCTTTAGGGTAAATAATGCATAAATAAATTACTTTATGTTTCTAAGGATGTTAAATATGAATAAAATAATTGTTGGCCTTCCTGCTTATAATGAGGAAGCAGCCCTTCCAAAACTATTGGATAAATTAGTGGTACTGAATAATTCATTCGAAGGAAAATTCCATGTAGTGGTTGTGAATGATGGAAGCACTGACCAAACAGGCGTAGTGCTTGAAAAATATGCGAGTAACTACCCTTTTCTTTCTTACATAAATCATCCTGCTAACAAAGGTCTTGGGGAAGGAATGAAGACATTATTTCAATATTGCTTGGATAATTTTGATGACACGGATGTTCTAATTACATTAGATGCCGACAATACCCACAACCCGAATATCATACCATCTCTTGTTTCCAAGCTCGAAAGCGAACATCTTGATCTCGTAATAGCCTCCCGTTTTACCCAAGGAGGCAAAGAATTAGGTCTCTCATTATCAAGGAAGTTCTATAGTCGCGGAGCAAAACTATTTTTCAAGCTTTTTTATCCTATTCCGAATGTATCGGATTATTCTTGTGGATATCGAGCATATCAACTAGGATATGTCAGGAAAGCATTTGACCGTTACCAAGATAAATTAATTACATCAAATGGATTTGAATGCATGGTTGAAATCTTAGCACGCTTTAGTAAAATTGGGGTTAAAGCAGGGGAATATCCACTGGTATTAGAATATCAACTGAAAGAAACAGCAAGTAAAATGAAAATCGGAAAAACTATTTTGGGTTATTTCAAATTATTGCCGAAAGTCAAGCAACCCCCACTTTCAGATGAAAGAGGCGGGAATTATGAATAATCTAATTACAATCCTGCTCTCCGTTTTACTAGGTTCTTTGGGACAAGTCATACTAAAAATAGGTGCCAATAAATTAGGGACGCTTTCTTTAGCATGGAATTCACTTTTTTACGATATCTTTCGCATAGTAAAAATACCTGAAATTATCATTGGCCTTGTACTATTTGGTTCGAGTTTTTTGCTTTGGATTAAAGTACTTACAAAATCCGACCTTAGCTATGCATATCCAATGGTTAGCTTGGGCTATATTAATGTGATTGTTATTTCTTATTTTCTCTTTAATGAACAATTTACTCTAATGAAAGTCATTGGTGTTTCACTGATTATTTTAGGGGTAATTGTCCTGAATAAGTAATTCATTTCTCCCTACCTAAAAAACGTCATTTTCCTTACTAGGAAAATGACGTTTTTTGTTTTTGTCTTACTATCATTTTTCTTTTAACAGGTAAAATGAGTAAGCAGGATCTTCAGCTACTTGTACTTTTATGAAATGATCATCAAGATATTTTCGATAGGCATTATCCCCATCTCCATAAATATATCCTTTAATCGGAACAAAATATTTGGCACCATGTGAAATAAAGTACTCTATTTCTTCTTTAGGTTCCTGAGGGATATAATCATAATAATTTATATTCGCCCTCCACCCCTTTCTTTCACTTGCATTTATAAGTTCCGGTGAAAAGGTTCCGATGACAATCAAGTCTTCCTTGGAAGTATATTTTTTTACATATTCTGCTTGTTTCAAGAGATTATCTTTTTCAATAACTTTTGGTTGTATAGTAGAATAACTATTAAAAATTATAATAGCCAATACCCCTATCACAAAAATACTTCCAAATCTCCACTTCCAAATGCTTCCCAGAGCTTTCCCAGCAAGAATTGCAAGGACAGGTCCAATTAAAATGAGATAATAATTAAACTGAATTACGGCTACGATTGTTATAACTTCTAATACAATGGCAAGCACCCAAACAACAATCGGGTATTCAGACTTCCATTTCAACATGAACATGCCAATGACCGCCAAAATTAGACCTATCCATGTAAATGACTGCGGCAAATGAGTAGAGAAGAACTGCAGGGATTCTTTTGTAAACACAGCAGTAACAAACTCAGGTATGATATGCTTGGAGCTGATTCCTGTAACAAATTTGAATTCGGCAACCGTTTCCAGCCATTTAAAATAAACAAATGGTAAACCTAGTGCAAAAATAGCAAACAGCCATAGCTGCCAGTTTAGAAATATTTTACTCTTATACTTCACAATGCTCATCCATAACATTGGAATCCCTATAAATATTGCTGGAATTTTTAACAGAATCGCCAATGCGGTCATTACCGTTGCCATGATTAGTGTTTTTGCTTTCCCCTGCTCAATCCAAGATATAAAATAATAGAGCGCTCCCAGTGAGAAGAACAGTACCGCTGATTCAGGCATTATCGCCCTAGAAAAAAACCAGTTCAAAGGAAATACCCCATACAACAAAGTGGTAAGCAGGGCAACTTCAGTAGAATTGTATTTTTTCGTTATTAAGTATAAATAACAAGCTGAAAAGGTAAAGAATAAAATGGGTATCAATCTTGCAAGTTCATAATGATATCCAAATAACTTATACAGTATAGCGATTAAAAATGTAGTAACCTGAAATTCTAGTTGTGCATAATTGGGTGATGGCCCATCATAATTCAACTGTGGAAAAAAGATATTGAAACGCTCCTCAACAAAATTCCTTGCCATTGATTCTGTATCAGCTTGCCTCCAAGATTCTCCTACTTCATAAGGTGAATTCTCGATATGGGGGATCCTTATAAGAAAAATCACGGCTAGTAAGATGATGAAAAGCCACTTGTTTGAAAAACGCATTTCTTAACTCCTAATAGAAAATAATTTGTTTTATTGTACCCTTTACTTAGACTAGTTAGTCTTCTAATCCCTCCTTCTGATAATTTCCCATAAGAAAATTGATAGATAAAACTGTATATCATGCAATCACAGATACTGTAATTATTTCATCCATCCTTGTTTTTTAGACACTCCTTTTTTCACGATTACCTATTAAGTATAGGATTGAATCTAAAAAAAACCTCAATTGAGACAGTTCACTTTATGAAATGTATACAAGTCTGTATTTCGCAGCAAATGGTCCTCTAATGAAATGGAGCAATGATCATTGATATAAAATCGCGTCAGTTTGTTACATTAATCTGAGTAATATAAACAAATTATAAAATATTATAACACATTGATTTGCTTTTTCTCTGAAATATTTACCAATAAAATAGCTCTAGACTTTTATAATCTAGAGCATTGAATATTATAGGTAATCTAGTATTTGCTCAACTTAACTCACTAGAAAGCTCAGTTAATTTATGTGCATTATTCATTTAATGACCCTTATCATAAATAAAGTCACTCTTCTTATTCAAGGAAAGCACCCGACTGTTGAACAAAATTAATATTATTTAATGCTTTTAACTTGATTGAGAATTTTAATAATTTCAGTAAGTCTATCGTTTCTATCCCTGTCTAATCTTGTTTTTTCATTCATGAACTTAACTACTTTAATTACAAAATAAAAAGCCAAAACAACAAGAACTAAATATAAAATAATAGGTAAAATAGTGAATAGAACAAAAATGTCAGCTGGCGATGTGTGTTCCATCTTAATCCTCCAAAAAAGTATTATATTATCCATATATAATTGAACTGATCATAGTTATAAATAAAGGTAATTTTAAGCTCTCTTTTTATTTTGCTTGGAAACTAGATATATTAAAAGGGTGATGATCGCAGTGTTTTGGATAGCTAAAACGCTAATACCTAATAGAACCTCATCACTAGATTGAGCCCCCGAAATATAGCCTAGAACGCTAAAACAAATAAAAGCTAAAACCATCAGTGATATAAATATGAGAATATATTTCAAATGAAATCCCCCTTTATTTTTTCACTACCCAAGCATATCCCCTGTTGGTGAAACATCACAGTAACCTATATTATCAAAAGTTGAAATCACTAAAAAAGGTGACTTAGAAATAAAATCATAACAAAATGATGGTCTAAGTCTGTAATCACCTTTTTTATTACCGATCCGCTCGGAAATCCAATAATTGAACGTTACAATTCTTACTCCGTGAAAGGGCGCGACAGTGTAAGAACATTATTTAAGTAAAGCCCTCGTTATTTTTACATAAAGACCTACACAGTAATTGCATATTATATAAATGAAGTGACAATAAGTAATTATTTTTTACCTTTTCGTTCTAAAAATATAGGTGCTATATTTAGTAAGATAGAAACAATTGTCAAAAACCATAATGCCCTTCCGTAATTAGGTACTTCACCCAAGAGTGACCAATCTTCCTTTTTTACCCACTCCGATACAAGGCTGTATTCTGTAGAAAGTGTTAATGCTGTAAATGATAACCCCATTGCCATCGCAAACTTGTAATCTTTACCCGTTGAATACATATAAAGATTTATAAAAGTTGCTACTATTGCAATAAGACCTATTATTAGCCACATAATAATGCCTCCAAAATAATTCCTTTTTTTATATAGACTTAAATGGTAATTATATGGTTCCAAAAGCGTGCTTTCAAAATCTTTCATATAATGTTTTTCAACTATCTGGCCCATTGTGGAAAAAGGCACAATTCTACAAAGAATTGCGCCTAATTGTTAAATATTTAAGTTCAACTAAAGCCTTCGTTACTTGAATAACTTATACCAATACAAAGTGGTTTCTATATTTGGATTATATGACTGTTTCATTGTGTCAACTCCACCTAGTATGAATCCTTGTTTCACATAAAACCTGCACGCTCCAAGATTATCATCTTGAGTCTCTAGAGACATACCGATAAGTTTTCTTTGTTTTGCCCACTCTTCCGCTTTAGTTAAGAGCAACTTCCCGATTCCATATCCTCTAAATTCCTTTTTTGCAGCGATATTTTCAATATAACAGAAGCCATTCCAATCCTTAATTATTCTAATTTGCCCAATGCAATTATTATTCTTATAAGCTAGAAATAGAGCTTTATCTTCATGGTTTATATATTGGCTCCAATCAAGTTTATCATCTGGGAAACGAATTTCTTTAGTTTCATCAACTTCAAATAGTGCCTCTTCAAAAGTCCATTTTCCTGATTGAAAACTGGGGAGAACCTTACCAAACACTTTAAAATAATCATTTGTTTGATTGATGTCCCCAATTAATTCATCGTTTAATGGAGAAATTGTGATTTCCTCTGCAATATTCATTTTGACACCTTCCTATCTAAAAAAGTTTACTAGAATAGAACTAAATACCTATCTAAGAACCCATTTTGAAAAATGGGGATTTAAAATGGGGAAAATGCTGATCTAAAACCATCGCGCTTGATTGTTTAGTTTATCATTCAACTAGAGACATCTTTATTTTAAAATTCTCCAATTAACATAAACAAAAACATAACCAAGAACATTAACGAAAATAACCAATCATGAAAGAAACTTTTTTCACTTTTCTTCTCACGCCATTCCTCAATTCCTCGAAAGGAATATAATAATGCAAAGAATAAAAATATAGGAAAAATAACCATAATATTAGCTACTACATAAAATGAACAGACAACAAATATAATCATAAGTAGGATTTCTATGAAACAAATACTTTTTTTCTTCCTTTACTCATTAAACTCTTTTTAACTTCTTTATATTTAAAGTTCTTTTTAAATACAACTCTGACAAAATCACATAGATCAAAAAAATAATTAGCAACCCTATAACGCGTGCAGTAATGGTTATTAGCTCCCCCTCCACCTTATATAGTTTACCATAAAAACCCATTACTTTTTTTACTATACTGTAAGTTAATTTAAGTGTATTCTTCACAATCGCAATTGAATTTAAGTATGTGTTTACTTTCATCAATAATATCGACCTTAAACTAAAAAGACCTTTCCTGATTTCTAGGAAAGCGCCCGATTGTGGTGTTAAGACGGGATTATCAAGGGTAGAAACAAGAATTAGCGAGGATTCTTGAAATAATAACTTTAGGCCAAAAGTGATGCCTCCAGAACTACCAGCTACCCCACATGGGAGATAAACAAGTTTTAAGATTGTAATAATTCACTTCCACAGGTTGCACAGTTGGGACCGTTTTTATCTCTGCTACATCCCCTGTCTGTTCTACCATAATTTCACCGACAATCCCTATAGCACAAATTACTGCTAAGATTGCTCCTATCTATTTCCCCTTTTTATAAATGAACACCCGCATCATCTCCCTTTGATTACCTATACGATAATTATTCTAGAAGTGTCGTAAATATTTATTGAATGCTTTTGTTTATCGAAGGTGATAGGTCTTAGTATTCGAATATATTATTTATTAGACAAATAAAAAAGACCATTAAAAATGGCCTCTGCTTCAAAAAACCTGCCCAATGGTGGAGAATGGATAAATTAAGATTTTATTGTTCCAATAAGAATATAATCTGAACTAATACATGTGGCTAGATTCTCTTTTTAATATCTTCTCTTATTAATTCAATAATATTATCAGTTAAATTAGCTGGAAGAGACGTACCATCTTTAAAAACCCATGTATTAATTATTTCAAGGTCTGCTTTTTGAAAAGTAATGCTATAATCTTTATTTTGGTAAGTAAAATCAACAGTCACGAATTCTTCGCCATCTAGTTCATCATCAATAATCATGTTATTTATTTCATAAGGCTTCATGAACCGTCTCCTCCTTAATCATCTTTTATATAGAGTTAACTTTATATTTATCTTTATTCACTATTTTTAACTAGTCTACACAGTTTATTTCAAAAAAAGCGGCCTTATTTTTTAAGTAACGTACCCCCTTTTATGAAGAATGACACTATCTTTCTTCAGTAAAGCGAATTAATACTCTAGAATTTGCGCCCTATTGGAATTTTATTGAACTAATTCCCCCGCTAGTTCACTATTAATTACTAAATGTTTTGCTTTACGTCTTCATATCTTCTGTTTGCTCTTTCAAAAAACTAACAATGTAAAGCAGCAAAAAGTTTTTCCGATCATTGGAACAATCATGAATAATTGGTAAAAAATGTTTACAAATAACTTAAAGATGGTTATACTTACAAAGTAAACAAAAAATTCTTAAGGAGGTCGAATGAAATGATCGTTATCGTTAAATTGATGTCACCGGAACTTACAGCTTCAGCAAGAATGAAAATTACACATTCGACCAGATCGGAATGGATCGCTTAGGTTTTTTTTATAATTAAGCATACCCATACCGCAGGGAGAAGTGTGCCCCTGCGGTATTTTTGTGCCTTTTTTCACCGTAGGGGGAGTCTCTCTACGGTTTTTTGCATTTTTCAGGGTATTTTAAGGAGGTGATATAAATGACCTTAAACATTTTTTTTCTCACGATAACTATTACAAAACGTGAGATCTCTCTTGAGAAAGCACTTCATAATGAAAATGCGAAAAAAATCTTAGAAGAGAGCAGAAGAAAAGTACAAAATCATATTCGTCAATATTAATCTTGTTAATTAAAAAACATGAAAGGTGGGCATTGAAATGATTTATATGATCAAAAGACGTCATGCAGTTTTATGGTTGGAGAAAGACTCAACCTAGCCAAAAGATGAAGTAATATAAAGTGACAATATAGCTATTTAATTTTAAAATCTCAGTAATGCTAACCCGTTCTAACCTAGGACGGGTTGCATCAGGAGGTATTTTGCACTTTTTTAAACGTTATTTTATACATACAACTTGATGTAGTTGAGGAAAATGCGGAATTACAATGTTAGGAAATTTTAATTCTAAAAACCGGAATTCCTCGATCTTAAAATTGAATTTGGCAATTTTTTACTGCTTAATTCAATTATTCCATTAATCTGCCCCGTTCGTACAATAAGCTCAATAAAAAAGGCATTAATCTTTCTTGGATCAATACCTTCTTTATTATAACTATCTGTGTTGTGTGCTGCAGAAATCTTATCTATGTTCATGCACCTAGCACTTTCAATTCAATTCCCCAATAATAAAATTCTTTGGTTTTATATCCACTAACAATCTTAGCTACTCTCTCAACTGTTTCCGAAATAGACTTGTGGATTGTATTAATTTTATTGTTTGTCAGGCAATTGTTAATACTTCACTGGAAAATACTTAAAAGTTCATCAAAACTTTCAATTTGATGATCAAATTGACTTACTTGCCCAAATCCGTATTTAGCAAATATAAAAGGAATTTTAGCAAATCTGGCCGCATTTAAATCACCTTCTGTGTCACCTATATAAACTGGATTTAATAAGTTGTTTCTATGAATCAGTAGTTCAATATTTTCAGCTTTTGACAGGACGGTTCTCCCATGACTTTCAAAGTCCAAAAAATACTTTTCAAGTTTATGATACTTGTAGAAAGTTTCTATGTAGCCATCTTGGCAGTTGCTAACAATGTATAGTTTATAATTTTGAGAAAGCTCTTTTAGGACATTTTCTACATTTGGATAGAGAACTCCACCATGTTTTTCTAAGAAAGATTGTTCTACTTCGCAACAAACATTTACAAGTTGTTGCCGCTCCTTATAACTTAAAGCAGGAAAGAGTTTTCTGCTTATTTCATTCATTTGTAATCCCATTGTACCTTCAAAGTCTTTCCTAGTTAATTCACTTTGTAATTGGTTATTGTTTGTTATAACGCTGTTCCATGCACTGAGTACTGTGTCAATTGGATCCCAAAGAGTTCCATCTAAATCAAAAATTATGCTATCCAATTAAATTTCACATCCCTCTAAAGTAGTTTTATAACTAATTTTGTTTTCCATTGCTTATACTTTGGATAGCCGGCTCTTAAACAGCAAGGCCATACGCCTCCCAAATTAACAATACATTCTAAGTAAATCCATATAATTAGTATACTAAGTAAGGAATTCTTCACATCGATACCCTACTTTCTCTAAAGCGTTTTAATTTAAATTCTACAACACCTGGTACCTTCATTTTACTAAACTGTAGATTAGTTAAAGGGCATTTCTATCAAATGCATTTAATTCTAACACAATATCCATATTTGCTAAAAAATGCAGTTTAACAAACCGACCTTCAAACAAAGAAAGCACAATTCCTTTTTAAGAATTGCGCCCGATTTGAATATGTTATTTATTTATCTCTTATTTTCTCTAAGTCTTTAATTTGCCGTTTTATTTCTTTAAGTTCAGCCCTTAAAGACTTGACCTGCTTTGAAGTATCAATTCCATATCGAACGGCGTATGTAATAATGAGAAATAGAATAATTAAACCAATAATACAGAATAGATATATCTCCATCACCATTTCGCTCCAAACTTTTCTACCTCAACATTGCAAAGAATGTTGTGTGTTCATTTAACATTAAAATTAATAATATTGCCTGAGATGAAAATAGACCCATCTTACATAAGGAAAAGCGTCCGTTTATTACTAATTTTGCTGTTTTTGATTTAATTCATCACGTAATTTTTTTATTTCTTCCGTCTGTTCAAGAACATTATTATTCAATCTTCTTATTGAATCATATATAGCAAAAAGGCCAACAAAAATTAAAATAGCAAAAAGCATATCGATAATTTACCTTCTTTCTAGTATTTTTACTTCCAGAAGGATAATAACTTTATCTTTCAAAAGTAATACATCTCTATATATTAACATTAATTTCAGATTTATTGGGAATTGTTATTCATGAGAATGGCCCTATTATTGAAAAAAGCAAAATTCCTAAAGAATTACACCCTATTCTGGAATTAGCTTTTGAATTATATCTTCAAATTTCATATATTCAGGTTTCATTTTTTCTTTAATAGCTTCCATAATTTTTTTAGCTTCTTCTCTTGAATATCCTTTTAAGATCAACTGACAATAAGCATACAAATATTCTTCACTAGTCATTTCAGCCACAAATTTCACCCTTTCCTATTTTGAAATTTAATTCAAATAAACACACACCTTTGTTGAAGACGTTAACTATTAAGAACACAATTATACTCGAACTACGCCAGGTTGCAATATTCGAAAAGCCACTCGTTTTGCTTTTTGGTTAAGGACGATTTTCTTAAAAAATGGCCCCTCCATTTTGCCCTTTGCATGAAGAAAGACGCCTTTCATTCTACTAGGCTATACCATTAGTTTAACTACATTTCCTCGCAAATTTTACTACCATTAACATGATGATGCTCAACAATCTAGTCCTTAATGAAAAAAGCACCTTCCTTATCAAGGAAAGCACCCGCACCCGTTTGTCAAATAAAGATAATGTAAAGTAATTAATCAGCTAAATTAACGATTATCATATATAGATTTGGTATATGAATTTTACAATCATCCATTGTTTTGGAAGCTAAATATTCATCGGGATGTACCTGCCATTTGCTTGCAATGCTATTCAGCATCATTTTCAACTTAGCTTTAGATAATATATCAACTTCTAATAATGTCCTATACATATTCTCGTTCTTCCAATATTCTTCTACTTTTGATACAGAGACACTTACATCAAAACTATTAGTAAACTTCTTAAAGTGATTTATTATTTGCTTATTTTCCTCCATAATAAATTATTTTTTCTATAATTAAAAACACCGAAAATGAAAATAGACGTGAGTTACTTCACTACATTGCCCTAGAATGTAAAAATGCGCCTATTCCTATAGAATGGCACCCTTTAAAGGAATAACTGAATTAAGTTCTTACCCCTTTAACGGCATAATTTTTCTTGAACTAAAGTACCTAGTAAGCTTTCATTGCTATTCCACTGCAACTTATGGAAAGATCACTAAATAAAAAATACTCGACTCAAGTAGGCAGAGCTGATTTTTACCCAATAAAAAAACATGAACCGTGATGATGGTTCATGTTTTTTTGTCCAGTTTAACGAACTTGGAATGAAGTTGTTGCCGAACTGCTTGTATAATTTAGTTTCGTTGTTTCACTCTTCACTTTATAAACACCCTTTACTGTGTATAAGGACGTCGTCATATAGCATGTAAGTACGCCACTTGCATTAGTCAGCGATTTTAGAGTCGTTATTCTGCCCGTTGGGGAAGTAATCGAAAGTGTGACATTTGCATTGGATAGAGCCACTCCTTTGGCATCCACTACTTTCGTGGTAATTGTTACTCTTTCTCCTCCCAGGTAGGATGTTTTATTGGTAGATACAGTTGTATTGGTTGTTAATGCAACAGGTGCTGTAGTGTTTGACATAACAATTGGAGCTTGAATTAAACCAAACCCAAAGTATGTATCTTTCCCCACTAAGCCCAAGTCCACAACGCTGCTTTCTAATTTTTTGCGCAAGTCCGAAGCAGAAAGCATAGGATATGTTTGTTTTAATAACGCCAGATTGCCTGCTACATACGGTGCAGCCATAGATGTACCGCTCATATAAACATATTGGTTTCCTAAGTAAGTACTTAAAATTCGGTCACCAGGTGCCGCCACGTCCACCGCCGTACCTGTTGATGAGAAGTAAGCTCTCGCATCTAGATTATTGGTTGCAGCAACCGCAATAGTAGAATCATAGCGGGCCGGATAATTGACAGTATCTCCGGTTCCGTCAGCCGTACCACTATTCCCGGCAGCGGCAACTACTAATACTCCTGAATTGTATGCTTTATTCACTACATCTTTTAATGCTAATGATTCAACTGACAGACCTAAACTTAAGTTGATGATATGTATTTGATTCGTTATGGACCAGTCAATCCCTGCAATTATATCTGAAACATAGCCGCTGCCATCTGCATCCAATGCCTTTACTGCATAGATATTTGCATCCGGTGCAACTCCTATTGTTCCAAAACTATTGTTTTTCGCACCGATAATTCCTGCTACATGTGTACCATGGCCGTTATCGTCTTGATAAGAAGTAGTATAATCGGTAAAGGCTACGCCACCGGCAATGACTAAATCATCATGAGTGGAGATTCCTGTATCAATTACAGCGATTTTTATCCCTTTTCCCGTCACGCCACTTGACCAAGTTTTTGGTGCGTTGATGCGTTGAATTCCCCAGTCCTGCGTTTGAGCGGAAACTTGTACAACCTCATCTTTTTCCACTGCTGCAACATTTGGGTTATTTCTCAAACCTTTAATTGCTGTTGCCGGCACTGTAATCGCTAAAGCTGGAACGTGTTTATACTCACGGTTCACTTTGCCTTTTGCATTGGAAACCAGATTTTTATCTACCTTTTCCTTAAATAAAATAATGACCCTCTCTTTGTCATTGCCGTTTTTTGCATTTTCTTTTCCTGTAATATTCGCGGCTGAAACATTGCCGGAAAGAAGAGAAAATAAGAGTATAAATACAAGCCAAATGGCCATGTTTTTCTTCAAAAGTAACGCCTCCCTTAATTTTTACAACGGATTTCTAATAGGTTCGTTGTAATTTTCTCGGATTTATCCGAGTTCACTATGAATATCGTCACCTTTTAAAATTTATTAATAGGTATTTTTAAAAAAATTAACATTTTAAAAAATAAAAAACCCCATGACTATTTTACTATTAAAAGAGTGGTAATTGGCTATCTTCTAAGAATATTTTTCAGAACGAAAAAGAGTAAAACCACGTAGTTCAGGTAAGAGGGTTTGCTTCTTTATCATTTACTGAAGAGAGGTCAGTTTCTAAACTATATGTGATATTCCACAATCTGGCACGATTGTTGAAGATCGTTGTTCAACTATCACATTTTTGTAATCTATCTCCAAAAAGTAAATTGCTTTACTTAAAACATCATAAAAGAATTGAGTGAATTCCAAATCTTTAAATACAAAAACTTCTATCTGTTTATCATTGTTTTGATAGGCTTCATATATTCGGTGGTTTCCATTGATACAATAAGGTCTGTCTCCAGTCAAATACTTGCTTTGAAGAACCATTACTGGATTTTTATGATTGGGCTTTATGCAATGTGGATCCTTGTTTATGTTGCCTTGATCAACAGACTCAATAATATTGGATGGTGAAAACAATTCCGGTTTAATGCATTTTTCTTTTATTAGCGAGGTAGCGCCATCAATATCTAACGCATATTCAAATACTCCAGTCGGAAACTCTGCATATAATGAAAATGTCTCCTGACCAATCGGATGAATTACAGGATAAGTTTGATTGATAAGTGTTCGATTTAGAATTTCAAGCCACTTAGATGCAATCTCGGAACCATAACTTGATTTTTCCTGCATTTCATTGATACGTGCCATAACATGTTTAAAAGGTTTGAAATTTTGATATGTTTTTTCATAGATTTCTATATTGTTTTTCAACTCTAATCCTCCAATCATCTTTTTATTGAATATCCAATGCAACTATATACGTAGCGGTACTATCTTCCCATATCCCTACTATTTCAACTACATGTTTCCCTTTTTCTTTTATCTCTTGAAAAGTATTGTATGTAGCAACCATATTATGACTATCCCAGACGTTTATTTCATATCGAGTTGGTTCTGTTTCAAAAAATATTTTTGCAGGTTCGGTTAGATTAACACTAACACCTTCTTCAACATTTACTATCTCGGTTGGGGGTAAAAAATCAGCCAACATAGTTACTTCTTGCATCTTATGCTTGTCAAAAAATGTCCAATTGTAGGTACCACGGTAAGTTTTTAACTCATCCTTACCAATTGTTAACTTTATATTGGGTGGCTTTTCTTCTTCGTATGGCATCGAGCTTGCAGTATTTTTACTTTTGGATGGCTCATGCTCCTCTGCAATACTGCATCCTATTAATGAGAGTAAAACTACCAAAGCCAATCCCGTTCGACTCAAAGCATACATAATAGTCCCCCCTTTTGAATTAGTGTTTATTTTCAAAATAAAGTTACAACCCTCTTCAACCTATCTACCTAAAAGTTAAGTGCTCTATAATGAAAAAAATATTACTACAAAAAAGCACTAATCCTTCGTGGATTAATGACCTGCTATTTTAATTAAGTAATTCAATTTATTATGTTGCATTAAAAGGACTGCCATTTTGATTCTTTTTCTTCTTATTATTTCCTGCTATCTTTCCTATACAACCAATAATAAACAGAAGTATTGCTATAATTTCTAGAGGCACGAATAAAAGCAGAAATCCTAGTCCTGCAAATCCATCCTGCGTTATGTCTCTATAAATAAATGAACCAGCAACAGTGAATATAGGAGTAAAAATTACCGCTAAATACATGCCCCATATCATTAAGTTAAGTGGCCAAGACTGTTTAAAGGTAAGAATGAAAGCTATTATAAAAAAAAGTATAAGTACGAGGGATGAAGAGATTATTATTTGATCCACGCTCCTTTATTTTTTGTTTAAAATAATGCTCGAGATAAATTGCTAAGCCTCACAAAGTCCTAGTCTTGTTATTAATCATTTTGATTTAGACTTACCCAATTTTACCATATATTTCAACTAGTAGAAGTTCAGAGGGGATATGTTTTTTTATATTTGTCTAAACCGTCCGCGACATACTGGCAATTACTCCCCAACAGTCAGGCTCTATAGTCAATGAGAAGTCTATCACTTCTCGCTGCAAATTTTAAATTCCTCATGTTCTCTTAATAATAAACTAAAAAAGGATACTATAAAGCTGCTCTAACTAGCCCATAGTATCCTTAATGCTTTTCAATAAAACAATACAACCCGTCAGTAAACTTGGATCATTTGGTCTGTGAAATACACCCTGTAACAAATTGGAGCCATGCATATACCCCGGTTTTTACCGTTTCGGCAACCGCCGAATCTTTGCTGGGATCTAGACAAACAAAATCAACATGTCTAACAGCCGGGTGCTTACCGATTTCAAGTAAACTATCAAACAATTCAATCGAAGTCATGCCACCTGGAGTAGAGGCTGGTACACCCGGTGCGACTGAGATATCCAGTACATCCATATCGACGGTTACATAGATGCGGTCAACTTTCGCTGATAACTTTTCGAGTGCTCCCTTGATTGTATTGATAAGCCCCTCTTTTCTCGCTTGCTTTAATGTTACCATTCCGATATTGTGTTCGTTAGCATAATCAATCAATGGCCTTGCATTAAAGTAGCCATGCAATCCAATATTGATGACATGCTGACCCTCGACAATCTTCCCATCAATCAATTGCCTGATTGGTGTTCCGTTTGCCGGTCCCAATTCCTTCGGATCTCTTACATCCAGATGAGTATCAAGCTGCAAGATTCCAATTGTTTCATTTAAATAAGCTTCTTTGATTCCTCGAACCGCACACGCGGTTGTCGAATGGTCACCGCCGATCATACACGTTATTGTTTTTGGGTAGTGTTTTGCTAAATAAGCTGTAGTTTCTTGAATCCGTTGATGTGATAACAGAATATCTGTCGTATGCATTGCCACATCTCCGGCATCTGCTACTTTAAATTGGACTAAATCAACATTTTCATCCAGATTATATGTCGCAAAACCTTTCCATGCTCGGCGGAACTCTGATGGGTATAAGGAAGCCCCGGACACACTGATTGACGACCTGGAAATAGGGGCGCCATATAGAATCATTTCGGGCGCAGTTTTCAATTTCTTAAGTTGTTGAACCCATTGATGAACATAAGTTGGTTGATTTTCCTCTGGATGATTCCACGACCATTCAGGTATTTGAAGCCAATGCTCACTCATATTACACCACCTTTATGCCTTTTTTCCAAACAGATTTTACATGATTGACACCGAATAAATATTGCAGTTCCTGATAACTTTTCGTATTCCACAATACGATATCCGCTTGTTTACCAACTTCCAGTGAACCTACTTGTTCCTGACGATTGATTGCACAAGCTGCATTATAAGTTGCTGCTGTTAAACTTTCAGCCGGCGTAAGGCGCATCGAAATACAAGCCAGATTCATTATAAGCGGCATCGATGTTGTAGGTGAAGATCCTGGATTACAATCGGTCGAAATTGCCACAGCTACACCATGGTCGATCATTTTCCTGCCTTCAGCTGCTTCCTCCCGTAAATACAAGGCTGTTGCAGGGAGTAGACAAGCAATTGTTCCAGACTCCGCCATTGCCTTTATCCCTGCTTCCGATGCTTTTAACAAATGTTCAGCTGAAATGGCACCTATTTTTGCAGCCAACTCTGCTCCTCCATAGGGCTCAATTTCATCTGCATGAATCTTTGGAATTAATCCCAAACGTTTTCCTGCTTCTAAAATCCGCTCTGATTGCCGGGGTGTATAGACACCTTTTTCACAAAACACATCATTGAATTCGGCCAGTTTTTCCTCGGCTACTACAGGCAACATGTCATCTATCAAATGATGGACGAATGCATCCTCACGACCTTTATATTCAGGCGGTACGGCATGGGCACCCATAAAAGTTGGAACAATATCGATCATATGCTGTTCCTGCAGCTTTTTCATTACTCGCAATTGCTTCAGTTCCGTTTCAAGATTCATTCCGTAACCGCTTTTTCCTTCAATAGTTGTCACACCGTGGGAAAGGAAGGAGTCAAGACGACGTGTTGCTTGTTCAATCAGCTCATCTTCCGTTGCTTCTCTTGTCATTTTTGTTGTTGCATGAATTCCTCCACCAGCATTCATGATATCCATGTAGGTAGCACCCTTTAGGCGCATTTCAAACTCATGTTCACGGCTCCCTCCATAAACAACATGTGTATGGGGATCCACCAGCCCTGGAGTAACTAAATGGTTCGTGGCATCGACAATTTCTGCTTTATGAAGTTTATCTGAAAAGCGATTTTCGAGCTCTTTCGTAGTCCCTACAGCATGAATGATTCCATTCTCAATCCACAAACTGCCGTCTTCGATTAATCCCAGATTAGACATTGCTTCTTTGGTGCGTGGTCCTTTTACATCGGAAGCAAGTGTCGCCAGTTGAGCTGCATGCTTAATCCAGACCGGTTTTATCATTACTGATCAGCCCCTTTTTCAAGCATCGGCATCTTGATTCCTTTTTCGCGCGCAGTTTTTTTTGCAAGTTCATAGCCAGCATCCGCGTGACGTACGACACCCATACCCGGATCTGTCGTCAATACTCGCTCAATGCGTGCAGCTGCTTCTTTTGTACCATCAGCAACAATAACTACTCCCGCATGTAATGAGTATCCCATTCCCACTCCACCGCCGTGATGTACGGAAACCCAAGTAGCGCCGCCTACCGCGTTTACCATTGCATTTAAGATTGGCCAATCCGCAACAGCATCCGACCCGTCTTTCATTGCTTCTGTTTCTCGATTTGGTGAAGCAACAGAGCCGGAATCCAAGTGGTCACGACCGATGACAATTGGTGCTTTTAGCTCGCCGCTTGCGACCATGTCATTTATGATTTTCCCGAAACGCGCACGTTCGCCGTATCCTAACCAACAAATTCGTGAAGGAAGCCCCTGGAACTGTATTTTGTCTTGTGCCATGCGAATCCAGTTGCATAAATGTTCATTCTCGCTAAATTCACGTAAAATTGCTTGGTCTGTTTTATAAATATCTTCAGGATCTCCTGACAATGCCACCCAACGGAAAGGTCCTTTTCCTTCACAAAATTGTGGACGAATATACGCTGGAACAAATCCCGGGAAGAGGAAAGCGTTCTCTACCCCTTCATCTTTTGCCACTTGACGAATATTGTTTCCATAATCAAAAGTGATTGCTCCTTTTTCCATCATCTCAAGCATTGCTTTTACATGTGTTGCCATCGATGCTTTCGAAAGCTTTACATACCTTTTCGCATTCGAGCTCCGTAAAGCGGCTGCCTCTTCAAGTGACATCCCGGATGGTACATAACCGTTTAGCGGATCATGTGCGGATGTTTGATCTGTTAAAACATCAGGGATAAAGTTTCTCGCAATCATTTCAGGAAGAATAACCGATGCGTTACCTAACAAGCCAATCGATAAGGCTTTGCCCTCTTTCTTCGCTTCTTCGGCCAAACGGATTGCTTCCTCTAACTTATAAACTTTCACATCTGTATAGCGGGTTTCAATTCGGCGGTCGATTCTTGTTTCATCTACTTCAATGGCGATACATACGCCACCATTCATTGTTACAGCAAGAGGCTGTGCACCACCCATACCCCCTAACCCGGCGGTAACAGTAATCGTGCCTTTAAGTGTATTGTTGAAATGCTGCTTCGCTAACTCCGCAAAAGTTTCATACGTTCCTTGGACGATTCCCTGGGATCCGATATAGATCCAGCTGCCTGCCGTCATTTGGCCATACATCATCAACCCTTTTTTATCGAGTTCGTGGAATGTTTCCCAATTTGCATATGCTGGAACAATGTTGGAATTTGCCAGAAGAACTCGTGGAGCATCCGTATGCGTTCTGAAAATAGCTACAGGCTTTCCTGATTGAACAAGTAATGTTTCATCGTTTTCTAGTTCCTTAAGTGAGTGGACAATTGCATCAAAAGACTCCCAGTTACGAGCTGCTTTTCCAATGCCCCCGTAGACAACTAAATCTTCCGGTCTTTCTGCCACATCCGGGTCTAAGTTATTCATCAACATACGAAGGACTGCTTCTTGTTGCCAGCCTTTCGTATTCAGATTAGTACCAGTCAAACGCTCAATTTTGTTGTTTGAAGTCGCTTTCATAAATTTTTCCTCCTAATTGGATTATTGAATTCCCTAGTGTTTACACTAAGGATTTTTCATCTATATTCTTCAATTCTTCTAGCCTATAAATTTATCGATAGATTAATGCTTCACAATTTTCAAATTGAAAGGTCCCTTCCTTTAACCAGTTATTCATTGCCTCGATATCCTTAGAAAACACACGATCAGCATTAATAAAAGGAACAAGTTTCCTTGCATTCTCCAAAAATTCGCGAGTGGCTGCAGCCATTTTATCTTTCCCCCGAATTTCAGCTGCCTGGATACTGCAAATTGCTTCAATCGCCAAGACACGGCGTGTATTTGTAATGACTTGATAGGCATGTCTTGAGCCAATCGTCCCCATACTCACATGATCCTCCTGGTTTGCTGAGGAAGGAATGGAATCAACACTTGCCGGGTGTGCCAAGGTTTTGTTTTCGGATACAAGTGATGCTGCTACATACTGCATAATCATCGCACCTGATTGCAACCCTGGTTCAGGGCTTAAAAACGGAGGTAAATCATTTAATTGTGGATTGACGAGTCGTTCAATTCGGCGTTCTGAAATGTTGGCTAATTCTGCAACGGCAATCGCTAAAAAATCCATGGCAAATGCAATCGGTTGACCGTGGAAATTACCTCCGGATAAAACCTTCTCACCATTATCAAATATCAACGGATTATCGGTTGCCGCATTCATTTCAATTTCCAGTTTTTCTTTCACATAGTTCAATGTCTGCCATGTGGCGCCGTGCACTTGAGGAATACAACGGATTGAGTATGCATCCTGAACACGAAGTTCTCCCTGCTTTGTTATTAGAGAACTATCGGCCAGGTAACCTCGCATGCGCTCCGCCACTTCTACTTGCTCTCTGTAGCCACGTGCCAGATGAATGTCTTCGTCAAATGCATCAATGATCCCTCGTAACCCCTCAATGGTAATGGAAGAAATAAGCTCCGTTTGGTAAGCTAATTTTTCAGCTTCCAAGTAGGCAACAACTCCCATTGCCGTCATTGCCTGGGTACCGTTAATAAGTGCCAACCCTTCTTTTGCCGTTAAAGTAATCGGTACAATCGTTTCTTTTTTTAATGCCTGTATTGCGGGTATTCTTTCTCCTTTATAAAAAACTTCCCCTTCGCCAATTAACACCAAGGCCAAATGGGAAAGTGGAGCTAAATCACCACTTGCACCCAGTGATCCTTGCTGCGGTATGACCGGGTGAATACCGGCATTTAATAACTCCAGCAATCTTTCAATGACAACAGGACGCACACCGGAAAACCCCTTTAATAGTGCATTCGCTCGAAGGAGAATCATGGCACGGGCTACCACCTCCGGGAAAGGGTCGCCTATCCCGCAAGCATGTGAACGAATTAAATTGAGCTGGAGTGCTTCAACATCTTTTTTACCTATAAGCACATCACTAAATTTTCCAAACCCTGTTGTGATCCCGTAAACAACCCTCTCTTCGGCAACGATTCTTTCAACCGCTTTTCGACTTTCCTGGACCTTTTTTATGCTATCTTCAGAATAAACAACTCTTTCTCCTTCAAATAATATTTTTCTTACATCCGAAAAAGTAAGTGTTTGACCATTTAATGTAACCATCTTTTGTTCTCCCTTCGATTTGCTTTGATGAAATAAGCCAATAGAAAAGGGGGCTATATCAAAGAAATCACCAAAAATGATTTCTAGATATAGCCCCCTATTAACTGAATACTATGGGCAAATTATATGTGATTAATTCCTAAACCAATTGTTTCGTGCTCAGACCCTTTGACCGGTGCACCAATTGTTCCGTATAAGGAGACAGCAACCCAATCTCCTTCTCGCTCATTATCATAAGGATTTCCACGTAAAACAGCAAAAGATAATCCGACTGTTCTCAGGACAGATCCTATTTGCACCTGACCTCTCGTTATCCCATTCAACGCTTCAATAATGGCATGGTATAATGCATGTGATTCTCTATAAAGGTCAGGGTTTATTACCCCATTTTTCTTGGCCGCTGTTTCAATCGCGGCAACTACCTTATGTGCATCCATCGATCCAACTTTTCCTGTACAACTCTTCCAATTCAACTGCTTGAGGATTTCAAGATGTTCATTTGAATCATCAGAAAGCAAAAGTAAGATAGCGTGTTTACCAATACGACGATCATTACTTAATGCCATATTAACATCTCTTTTCATTTTTCTAAGTAAAATACAGCAACTTGCTGAATGTTCTAATGTCTAATAACTAATTTAATTGTAAACGCTTCAAAATTGGATGTCAACGGAATTTTTAGAAAATTTAGCAAAAGGAACATAATCAATGACTGCTTTAATAGATACGTATATTTTCTCTTTAGCCTCTTTTATATTTGGAAAAAAGCCTAATAATATGCTACATACCAGGCAACTGATTCGTTGTGCTAATTTTTTCTGGCTATAGTCAGAAAATAATTTAGTAAGAAACAATACCGCGGAGGATAAATGATAGCGTTTTTCAAATGTTAAAGAATCACAATCATCATAAATTGAACGAAGGTGCTGGATACTTAGTTAAAATTCTCATTCTAAATCCGCTTTATATAAACAATTAATGATGGAAGAACGATTTAAAAAACTAAGAATCTTATCCTTTCACTCAATTGGTCCGTAACAAGCCGTAATGTGTCTCTAGATGACTTGATATCCTTCCACTATACATTTTCTATTCATCTTTCTTAACTTTTTCTTTCTTCTCTTCCTTCTTTTCCTTGCCTTTTTCTTTCTTCTCCTCTTTCTTCTTCTCCTTTTCTTCTTTCTTCTTTTCTTTTTCGATTTCTTTTTCTTCTTTCCTCTTATCTTCTTCCTTCTTAATTTCTTCCTTTTTCTTATCCTCTTCCTTCTTTTCTTTTTCCCATTCATCAAGCTTTTTGGTTAGCAATGATAAATCAAATTCTTTCTTTGAAAAGTCAGTAATGGACTGAGACAAAATTTCTTTAAACACTTTGGTCACAGTAGAGCTGCTAGAATCCATTAAATAGTTATTTTCATTCGTTTTATCGTACCCCATCCAAACTGCCCCGACTATTTCTGGTGTATATCCGATAAACCAATGATCCTTTGCTCCTCCTGTATTAGCAAAAGGAAGCTGTGTTGTTCCCGTTTTACCTGCAATTTCCCATCCCTCTACTCCAGCATTGATTCCTGAGCCTTCTTCAACGACCCCTTTGAGCATATAGGTTATTTTCTGGGCAACTAGGGGATCCGTAACTTTGGTCGCATTACTCTGCCATTTTGCGATGACCTCGCCATCTGCATCTTCGACTCTTTGAATAGAGTGTGCTTCTACCATTACGCCATTATTCGGGAAAGTGGAAAAAGCTTGGGCCATCGCTAAAGGCGATACACCTTCATTCATTCCACCAAGTGCCAAACCGGGATTATAATCCTCTTCATTTAATTTGATACCAAAACGCTCCACTGCATTTGCGCCGTATTCCAATCCCATTCTCTGCAATAACCATACTGCCGGGACGTTATATGAATGAATTAAAGCTTCATACATCGTAACTTCTCCTCGAAACTGATTATCGAAATTCATTGGTTGATATCCGTCAATATTAATCGGGGAATCTTGCAACATATCATAGATTTCGTACCCTTGTTCCAAAGCCGGAGTATATACTGCCAGTGGTTTCATGGTAGAGGCAGGTTGTCTTTTCAGTTGTGTAGCACGATTGAATCCTCTGAATGTATGTTCCCCTCTTCCACCAACTAGTGCGTTGATTCCGCCCGTAGAAGGATTAATGAAAATTGCCCCACTTTGAATCAGCTGGTCAGATTGCCCTTCCGGAAACATTTCATCATTCCTGTACACCTGTTCAACAGCATCTTGTATGGTTGGATTTAACTCCGTATAGATATGAAGTCCACCTGCAAGAACCTCATTTTCTGTAAGATCATAATTTTTTATAGCTTCCTCAATAATATGATCTACATAATAAGGGTATTTACCTTCATACTCATCAATCTTATTGCCCTCCAAGACAATGGTCTGTTCTTTTGCCTTTGCCACATCCTCTTGAATAATGTAGCCCTCTTTCTCCATCAAGGATAAAACAAGATTTCTTCGTTCAACAGATTTCTCCATATCTTTAAATGGGGACAAGATGGAGGGTGCTTTAATCAACCCTGCAAGCATGGCAGACTCACCGATTGTTAATTCGCCAACATCCTTGCCAAAATAGGTTTGTGAAGCACGCTGGATACCCCAGGCTCCTTCGCCGAAATAAATCTGATTTAAGTACCGTTCCATGATTTCATCTTTGGAGTATGTTTGCTCGATTTTTTTCGTCAATATAAGTTCTTTAAACTTTCTTGTATACGTACGTTCTTGTGTTAAGAATACATTCTTTGCCAACTGCTGTGTGACTGTGCTTCCTCCCGCCACAATTTCTCCACTCATCATGTTTTGTGCCAAGGCCCGAACAATTCCGATATAATTAATTCCCTCGTGCTTGTAAAATCTCTGGTCTTCTGTAGCGATTACAGCATGAATAAGATGTTCCGGAATCTGTTTTATGCTAACTCCTTCGATATTCGATACTTCAATCTTACTAGCTACCTTACCATTCTGATCATATATAATCGTTGGCTGAGGAGTTGGTTCTTCCAGTTTACTGACATCACTTGTCCAAATTAAAATATTTAATATGAGTAAGCTGCATAAAGCGAATCCTAACATACCTATTAAAATCTTCATGATCACTTTCTTATCTTTAAACTTACTCCATAGCCGCAAGTTTAATTTTTGTTGCTGTCTTCTTTCCATTCTTCCCAAACTTTTGTACCTCCTTCAGCACTGACGATGTTTAACAGTGCCCGCTGCATAAATGTTATTGTTAGATAGGGATTATATATAGTCAATAGGGATATAGTAATCTAATACTTTATTACCTCTTATGTAACACTTGCATTGGCTTTTGCAATAGCCTCAACTGACACTTAACATATAAGGCCCCATCAATTAAAAAAAGAGTAATACAGATTACCTGTTTACTCTTTTGACCGCAAATTTATGAATGCGGGGTTATTTAAATTACTTCAATTCAGTTATACTCCTTTTTTTAAATCCTGAATTCGACACCAATTGTCTCTGGTGATTCCCTCCAGTGCTTTAGGCCAATCCAAATAATTTTATAATAGAGCAGCCTGTTTTTCTGCTAGCTCGATTTCAAAACCTAGATCTCTTAACATCGCATAATCCTGGTTCTCTTCCTGACCTTCTGTAGTTAAGTAGTCCCCTACGAAAATACTGTTGGCTGCATACAAGCCTAGGGGTTGCAGCGAACCAAGGTTTATCTCGCGGCCACCCGCAATTCGAATTTCTTTTGCAGGATTAATATAACGGAATAAAGCCAAAACCTTTAAACAATAACGGGGATTCAACTCTTTTGTGCCCGCTAGCTTTGTCCCTTCAATCGCATTCAAGAAGTTGACGGGTATAGAATCTGCATCTAGAGCTCTTAATGCTAAAGCGATATCAATAACGTCCTCTTTTGTTTCTCTCATCCCGATAATGGCTCCCGAACAAGGGGATAGACCATGTTTTTTCGCAATCTCCACTGTATTGACACGATCTTCATAGGTATGAGAGGTTGTAATATAATCATGATGACGGGAAGATGTGTTTAAATTGTGGTTGTAGCGATCCACACCGGCATCTTTTAACTGTTCTGCTTGGTCATCCTTTAATAACCCCAAGCAAGCACATACTTTTAAACCGTACATTTCTTTTATTTCTTTAACAGCATCACTTACTACATTTACATCTTTTCGTGTAGGTCCTCTGCCGCTCGCCACAATACAAAATGTACCGATTTTGTTTTCAAAAGCTTGTTTGGCGCCGGCTAGAATTTCTTCCTTTGTGATGAATGGATACTTTTCAATCGGAGCGGCAGAAATTGATGATTGTGAGCAATAACCGCAGTTTTCCGGACAATAGCCGCTTTTCGCATTAATAATCATGTTAAGCTTTACTTTTTTACCGAAGTAATGCTTGCGGATGGTAAAGGCACCTTGCATTATCGGTAATAACTCATCATCATCAGCTTGTAAAATTGCCATTGCCTCTTCGTCATTCAGAATTTTTCCTTCGATTACTTCATGAGCAAGTGTTATCCAGTTCATCATATTTCTCCTTTTCTATTTTGTTGTTAAAAGTATCGAGAACTTTGAAGGACTCCTCCAAGGATGGTTTCTCTTCAATATTTACGTTAACTAAAATACTTATATAGTTAACATAAAATATAAATAAAAAACCATTTTATGTCAACCCTATCCCTATTAAGTTAACCCAACGTTGATAGTTCAATGGTTTCTGATTTTGAATCCCATTCTATTATTGCTTTAATAGCCGAATCTTCACGTACATTAGAACAACTATAAAGTAAAGTAAGAACCCCGTTTTCATCTAATGTTGTCGAACCCTCTAAAGTATGGACGGAATACGCTATACGATCTGGGATTGAATCATGCCCAACATACTTTATATATCCTCCTGTTTTGCCACAATCATTTTGATTATCAATTTCATACAATACTTCCCAATTATCACTTTTACCGATAAAACTTAAAATGTTCTTTGTACAAGCACTTAAGATAACAACACAGACAATGAAAATCACGATTCTAACTATAGAGAACGTCATTTATTAACCTTACCCTTTCAAATGTTTTTTATTTGAAAAATGTCTTAATTATAAAGTAAGCAAACTTTTTAGATAAATGAACTCCATAGGAAATTTTTAACCTTACTTAAGTTTTTTAGAATACACACTGCTTAGTGGTAGTCCATGTCTGTCTCAAGATATAGTAAAAATCTTCTACCATAAAGGTTGAGTGCTCTCTAAATTCTGGAAATTTAAATTTGAACCTAATTCACTTGTTGGTGCCTATTTTATAAAGCAACACTTATATATAAAAAAGCGCCTATCCTAGTTACAGGAAAGCGCAATTTTGCTTATTAAGAAATATTTAGTTGATATTAAGTTTAAGAAATATGTTCCATTATTTTTCCTCTAATTACTTCCCATCTTCCGCACGATCTTCAATCCGTTCTTCTATTTCTTTCTTTTCTTCGTGCCACCATAATGCTTCTTCCGGTTCTTCCAATATCTCTTTGATTTCCGCTTTCTCTTCAACCGCCGGCGGTGACCCTCGTAGGGCTTTTCCTGAAGTATCCTTCAGAAACAGGGTTACTACAATAAAACCGACAATCGATGCAAATATCGCATAGTAGGCAGGTATCATTTGATTCGCGGTTTTGCTGATTAACCACGACACAAGTAATGGTGTCGTACCACCAAACAACGATGCAGATATATTAAATGTAATTGCCAATGCCCCATTCCGTACATTCGTAAAAAATAGAGATGGTAATAATGCTGGCATTGTTCCCTGGAAAGAGGCGGAGAATATGCCAAGAATCATTAGTCCAAAAAATACAAGCAAAGTGTTTCCACTACCGATTAAATTAAAAGCAGGTATACTTAAAATAATCAACCCGATTAAACCGCCTTGAATTACCTTCTTTGCTCCAATACGGTCACTAAAATATCCCATTAGCAATACAATCGGAATCATTATCACCATCACAATAACAATTAACAAAAGCCCTTCTGTTTCCCCATAACCAAGAACCGCCGTTAAATGAGATGGCATATAAGATAAAACAATATAGTTTACTACAATATAAAAGAAAACAACAAACATCCCCATCAGTATTGCTCTCCAATGGAACTGTAAAATATGCCTTACGGATTCATTATCATCCTCTTCTGATTTCTTTTCCTGCATTGCCTCAAAAGCGGGAGATTCTTCTAAATTATTTCGCAAATAAAAGCCGATCAGACCAATAGGGGCCGATATGAAGAATGGAATGCGCCAACCCCATTCCAACATTGTTTCCTCCCCTAAAATGTAGGTAAGTAAAGTAACTAGACCAGCTCCCGCTATATAGCCAACTAAGGTACCGACCTCTAGACCACTTGACATGAAACCCCTTTTTTTATCGGGTGTGGATTCAGCAATAAAGGTCATGGCACCCGAGTATTCTCCACCCGCTGAAAATCCTTGAACTAATCGGGCAATGAGTAAAAGCACCGTGGCAGTAGTGCCAATCGAAGCATAGCTCGGGATCAACCCTATACTTAACGTGGCAAGCGCCATCATAATCAGGGTAATAGCCAGCACTTTTTTACGACCTAAACGGTCCCCAAGCATTCCAAAGAAAATACCGCCAACAGGTCGAGCAATAAAAGCTACTGCAAAGGTTGCAAAAGAAAATACTAATTGCATAGGTCCACTAACTTCAGGAAAAAATACTTGTCCAATTGTGGCAGCAAGATACGAGTAAATCCCAAAATCGAACCATTCCATACCATTGCCAACAGCGGTTGCCATAACCGCCTTACGTGCGGAATCCGTGTCAACAACGGTTACATCCTCTTTTTTCAACTTTGGTTTTGATTTTCTTTTCAATTTTGGACTATTAGGATTTTTGTTATCAGGCAATCGAAAATCCTCCTTGTTGATTAATTGATCCTAATGTTAAAATATCCAAAATGCAATTTATTATTTATTGAACTCTTTTAAATAATTATGTCAGCAAAACTTGGTTAGTTTTCAACCTAAAATATGGCCTAATAATAATGTTAATAGTTATATTGGGTAGTCTGACTTGGATAGTGGTAAAGAAGGATTAATGTAGATATTAATGAGATGGGGATAAAGCTAACAAGTAGAGTTTAAACAATAAAATAAAAACTAATGATGATGAGGAAGTCTTACAAATCTATTCAACAGTTTAATACTTTGAAACACAATGCTCATCTTTTTGGTAAAACATAGGACTACTATAGATTTAACAGGTTAAAACTCAAGCTAATAGCTGATTCAATGAAAAAAAGCACTCTCCCTATTCAGGATAGCACCAAAAAATAAGAAGCTTTCTTTTAGCTACTTTTTTCTTTCATCCACTCTTTATATTCAGGTAAAGTGTATTCGTCCGTTTTTACAACCTTCCAATCATTGTCTTTATATTCTAGGAAGACCTTGATTAAAAGTTCCCCACCTGACTCCTCGAAATCACTTCTCAAATAGCCGATGCCCCCATGAAGAAGAACGATTACTTCATTATCATTTATGGTTTTCACTTTAATCCGACCAAAACCTTCAATATTATAATTGGCATCCAACATATCAAAATCTGCATTTAAGGTTTTCAGTTCCTCATTCTCAGCATTGACCCCTAGTTCAAGGTCAATATTATCTTTTAAGTCTGGATACTTGTCCCACAGAATGTTAATATCGTTGTTTATCACTGCTTGCGTTCGATAATACATATACTCTCTTAGTGGATTTGTGTATTTCACCCTATCAGATGATTCTGGCTCAACAAAATCTTCCATTTCTCCTTCTGAATTATGGTTTGTAGTTTGCTGGCAACCTAGCAAAGATAATAAAATAGAAGCCAGTAAACTCCCCAAAACAAGATATCTCATTATCCACCTCCTATATTTTATAGCCGAGCTGAGCTTCCATACGCATACAATTCCCCTTGTAAACCTTTCTGCATGTAATGATTATGACATAAATTAGGTCATTTAAACGTGGTATCCTTATGACGGAAAAGCGCCAAAAATTATTATTTAACTAAAGCACTATTAATTAAACAAACTTTATATTTCTCCGGATTGGATTTTCCACCAAAGCATAGAGTAAGCCCGCAACACCAAATAGTGTAATGGAATTGGTAATACTTAAATTATATTCATCTATGTGGCTAGAATCATATATGAAAAAAGAAAATACCCCTAGTATCCCCCCAAAAGAACTAAAGGTAAGCATCTTAAGCAGTAAAGGCTTTACAAATTTACTTACGATAAATGTCAGTGGCAAAAATGTAATAGGGTATAAGACAAAAGCTAAAGAACCCTTTAAGAACAAATAACCAACTCCTAAATCACTAAGTCCCATATATTCTGATGTCCTGATTTTATTCCCTTCTAAAAATTCTAAACCAAATCCAGCTAAGCCAAACAGTAATATAAATGGTGTCCACATAATTAAACAATGATATATGGTTTTCATACTAACCATCCTCTAATGAATTTTTTAACTATTAATACAATTAAACCTCTTAATTTATCAAACGTAAAAGGCTGAATAAAGTTACAGGTTTTCATTAATTAACCCGTTTAATAAAAATAAGCGCTCCCCTTACAATTCAAGGATAGCGCCAAAATATGTAATTGAGAAGTCTATATTATTTTCTTTTGTTACAGAAGCACTTACACCATAATCATTAGTAAAATTCTCAAAGTGATTTATTATTTGTTTAGCTTATTCCAAGGTATCTGCTTCGAAAATTATTGTAAGTTAGTATGTTGAAATTGTTGAAGAGATAAATGGAGAAAGGGAGAAACAACTAATCTTGAAGTTTTCCTATTGATGATCTTAAAACAGAGGATTGGGTTGAACCAGAATTATTTTAGACAATTTACAATAGAAAAGGCAAATTGGGATTTTACCAACCGTCTTGAATAGATACAGAGCCTTTATAAAATCGTTAAAATAAATTGGTTATATAAACAGTCTACTTATACCATTATAAATAACATTTTAATATAAATATCCAATAAATCTGCTCCCTATTTATGAAGAAAGACACTCTCCTATTTAGGACGTCAGATGTTAAAAATCGTTTTTCAAATAAAGCCCTCTTTATTTAAGTACACTCTTTCAAAACCGGCTTCAACTTTAAAAGATTTTTCCCCACCAAAGCCTCCGCAAAAATAACAGCTCTCGAATTGTTCGTCCTTCATCGCAGAATGCAATTCTGTCTTGACAAGTCTATAACTTTAAAAACAAGTCTGTTTCAAACGAAATAAGTTTCTAAACTATTAATAATTAAATATTCAAAAAATTAGTTTGACTATTTTGCTGAGGTAGTGTTAAATTTATACCATACTTTCCATTTAATAATATGATTTTCCGCATAGTGGAAAAGGAGGTCTATGTATATGTCATCTCAAACTTCACCAACTTATAGCTCATCAATGTTCAGCTCTTTACAAAGAGTCATTATCAAGCACCCTAAGGATGCCTTTATTAATCAAACTAACCTAAGTGACAACTGGCAAAAATTCAATTACATCGAAGTGCCAAATTTTCAAGATAGCATAATAGAATTCAATGAATTTCTAACCATCTTGGAAAAGCATGTACCCAACATTGATTATCTCCCTCATTCCGATCAAGTAGGAATGGACTCAATTTATACACATGATCCCGTCAAGTTTACTAAATACGGGGCAATAATCTTAAGGTCTGGCAAAGAACTTAGACAACCAGAAGCGGAAATCTATAAAGAGTACCTGGAGTTAAACGGAATCCCTATCGTCGGAGAATTGACTGGTGATGCACTTGCGGACGGAGGAGATTTAGTTTGGCTAGATGACCGCACCCTTGCTGTAGGATTAGGTTATCGAACAAACTTGGAAGCTATTAAACAACTAAGTGAAATTACGAAAGATTTTGTAGATGAATTAATTGTTGTGCAACTTCCACATGATCAAGGAGAAAATGAGTGTCTTCATTTGATGTCCTTCATAAGTATGATTGATACCGACTTAGCAGTTGTACATTCTCGGTTAATGCCGGTTTTTTTCAGACAGTTGTTGATTAAACGTGGCATTACATTAATCGAAGTGCCAAATGATGAGTACCTAAATTTAGGTTGTAACGTTCTTGCTTTAGCACCACGGGTGTGCGTCATGATTACCGGAAACGAAGTGACAAAGAAACAATTAATAGATGCCGGTGCTACTGTTTACGAATATAAAGGAAATGAGATTAGCTATAAGGGAACGGGGGGGCCAACTTGCTTGACTTGCCCAGTTGTTCGTAATTAATAAAACAAATACTTTAACCTATATGAAACACAATCAGAAAGGAAGATAAAATATGTTAAAAAACGTAAACCCTGGAACACTAGAAAAAGTTATTTTTAGAAACGTAATTGTAAAAACTCCTGGGAAAAGCTATGTTAATGGCTTAACGACTTCGGATCTAGGAATACCAGATTACAATCAATTATTAATTCAACATGAAGCTTATGTAGAAGCATTAAAAAAATGTGATGTAGAAGTAACTCACCTCCCAGCTAATGAAGATTACCCAGACTCTACGTTTGTAGAAGATACCGCAGTATTAACTCGTCAATTTGCAGTTGTGGCAAATCCAGGCGCAGCATCTAGAAATGCAGAGATTGTTGAAATGGAACCTGTGCTAACAAATTTCTTCCACAAAATTTATACCATCAAATATCCAGGTACACTTGATGGTGGTGATGTTCTCCAAGCGGATCAACATTTTTATATTGGCCTTTCTACACGTACAAATGAAGAAGGGGCTCGCCAATTAAAAGAAATTTTAGAGACTGAAGGTTATAAAGCAACCATCATTCAATTAAAAGAATTCTTCCATCTAAAGACTGGGATTGCATATCTTGGCAATAACATAATGGTTGTAGCGGGCGAGTTCATTGATCACCCTGCTTTTGAGCAGTATGAAAAAATTGTTGTATCAAAAAAGAATGAATACTCAGCAAATTGTATTCGTGTAAATGATTATGTCATTCTTCCAAAAGGTTACGAAGAAACAAAGAAGAAAATTGAGGGTGCTGGCTTTAAAACGATTGAACTTGAAATGTCAGAATTCCAAAAACAGGATGGCGGATTGAGTTGTTTATCACTACGTTTTTAATAACTGTTAAACATTAATATTGAGTGGTGGAGGTCTAACTCTTAGGCCCCTCCTTCTTTAAGAACTGCAACAAAATATTCTATTAGAAAATAGGTGGTCTCTTTGGGTAACTATAAATGGAACAACCCCGAACAACTTCGCTCCTTATTGTGCGAGGTTGTTAGCTGGGATAGCCGTACACACACGGAAGGAGAACGGAAATTTCCTTTTAAATTGCAACAAAAATTATTAGAGAATGATTATTTCAAGCAACATCCAGATTATTTATCATTACACGAAGCAGATCCTGGAAGAAATTTGGTTACAGCTTTATATAAACATCAAGATGCAACTGATACCGTTGTATTAATCAGCCATTTTGATACAGTGCAAACAGAAGAATATGGGGATCTTGAAGATTTAGCTTTTAATCCAGAGCTTTTAACAAAAGAATTAATTAAACGTAAAAATGAGCTAAATGAAGAGTCACGGATTGATCTGGAATCCGGCGATTTTTTATTTGGCCGTGGCACAATGGATATGAAAATGGGTCTTGTTCTCCATATGTCGATGATTGAAAAAGCGATTTCAGAAGATTGGCCTATTAATCTTGTATTAGTAACTGTACCTGATGAAGAGGTAAATTCTGCAGGAATGCGTGCTGCGGTAAAGGTTTTAGTTGCCTTGCGCGAACAATACACACTGTCCTATAAATTATTTCTAAACGCGGAACCTTCTTTCACACAAAAACCAGGGGATGAAAACTATTACATCTATAGTGGAACCATTGGGAAAATCATGCCTGCCGCCCTTTTCTACGGGAAGGAAACGCATGTTGGCGAACCATTAAAGGGTATGACAGCAAACTACATCTCTACATTCATGACACAGTTAATGGAATGGAATGCTTTGTTCTGTGAAAGTGAACGTGGTGAAAGTACTCCCCTTCCGGTTTCCTTACAACAAAAAGATTTAAAACTACAATATTCAACACAAACACCCTATCGTGCCGTAGCATTGTATAACGTATTTTTGATGAAACGAACTGCACAAGACGTTATGAATTTATTTGAACAGGTAGCACTTAAAGCAGCTAAACAATGTAATGAAGCATATCAATTGATTTGTGCACAGGCCCGGGTAAAACCCATCGGCAAAGTTAGCGTAATAAGGTATCAAGAACTTTTAGAATATGCGGAAAAGAAATTGGGTAAAAAGCAAGTTGAAAAACTGCTAAGTGATGTACTTGCACATGATGAATGGGATGAAAGGGAAAAATCGTTACGTGCTGCGGATGAATTACTTATTCGCTGTTCTGAATTAGCACCAGCAATTGTATTATTATTCGCACCACCCTACTATCCAGCAGTGAACTCATCAGATGACCCATTAATTAAAGAAACTATTGAATTGGTGAAAAACCTGGCATTAAAAGAATTTGAATTGGAAGTAAAACAAATTCATTACTTCAATGGACTATGTGACTTAAGTTATGTGAATTATCAGGATCAATCTTACGGATGGACAACCTTTGAACAAAACACACCTACTTGGGGTTCCTTATATAATATCCCTTTCCAACAAATGAGTGAGCTTCAAGCACCTATATTAAATGTTGGACCATTCGGCAAGGATCCCCATCAAAGCACTGAGCGTGTTCATATTAATAGTGCTTTCGTTCAAACACCTAAATTGATTGAAAGTTTGTTAAAGGAGTTATTTTCAGTGAAACCAACAATGTGAGTGTACTTAAATTTCCTCTTTTCAAGGCGAAATACATTCATTTTGTTTTAATATTGATAGTTAGTAATCCAGCATTCTCTTGTATCTGTTGATAAAAAGAAAACTAAAACAAAAAAGGATGGTGAAGTGATTGGTAAAATTAAAGGATCAATCTAACCTGTTAAACCGCTCCATGAAAAGTCGCCACTTATTCATGTTATCTCTTGGTGGTGTAATTGGGACCGGTTTATTTCTAAATGCCGGGTATACCATTAATCAAGCGGGTCCCGGGGGTGCATTAATAGGTTACATTTTCGGTGGCTTGATTTTATACATGGTGATGGTTTGTTTAGGGGAACTCGCGGTATACATGCCTGTTTCCGGATCTTTTCAAACATACGCTAGCAAATTCGTTACCCCTTCAGCAGGTTTTTCTCTAGGATGGATGTATTTCGTTGGTTCTGCTACTACCGCAGGTGTTGAATTTACTGCAGCGGGAATATTAATGCAACGCTGGTTCCCGGATGTTTCCATATGGATATGGTGTGCCCTTTTTATTGCCTTATTGTTCGGACTCAATGCCCTAACTACAAAAGCCTTTGGAGAAGCGGAATACTGGTTTGCAGGAGTTAAAGTTGTTGCAGTGATCTTATTTATTCTAATCGGAGTTGCAGCTTCAGTTGGTATCATGCCATTAGAAGATCGCCCAGCTCCTTTTGTAGAAAACTTAGCACCAACTGGCTTGTTTCCTGCTGGGCTTGGCATAATTTTTGTAACGATGATGAATGTTATTTTCTCCTACCAAGGTTCTGAATTAATAGGGATTGCTGCGGGTGAAAGTGAAAATCCTAATAAAGACATTCCTCGTGCTATTAAAAATATATTATTTCGAATCATAGTGTTCTATCTTTCTTCCATAATTATCTTGTCTGCTATCTTTCCGGCAAGTGAATTGGGGTTAATGGAAAGTCCTTTCGTCACGCTAATGGATTTAGTTGGAATTCCTTATGCAGCAGATATTATGAACTTTGTCATTTTAACGGCTGTTTTATCGGTAGGGAACTCTTGTATTTACGCTTCTACACGTTTGCTATGGTCAATGTCCAATGAAGGCATGGCACCAAAATTGTTTGGTTCATTGAATAAACGTAAAGTTCCATTTGCTGCACTAGTATTTACAATGATATTTTCATTACTGTCTTTATTAACAAGCGTATTAGCAGCAGATACCGTATTTGTGATCTTGATGTCAATAGCCGGAATATCAATAACAATCTCCTGGATTGGAATTGCCCTTTCACAGCTCATGTTTAGGCGAAAATATATTAAAGCTGGCGGAAAAATAGAAGATTTACGATATAGAGTAAAATTCTATCCTTTTGTACCAATTGCATGTATTGTAACTTGTACAGGGTTATTAGCATTCTTAGCCACGGATCCAACTCAAATATTAGGCTTGATAATCGGCATTGCATTTCTAGTTGCATGTTACCTCTTCTACTATTTCAAACATGATTTCCGGAATAAAAAAGAGCCCGTTAATATCCTTGAAATTGAAGTAGTTATCCAAAATAGTGAAAGTGAAAGAGAGACTTTAAAAGTATAAGCTCTAAACTAGAAATGCCCCAAAACGTGAGAGCTTTGGGGCATTTTTATACTGAAGGTCAGCCTTTATAAGCTAAATTTTTTGAAATACGTCTTCCACTCTCCATTACATTTTCAATTAAAAACTGCAGCTTTTCATTTGTCATGTTAAAGCTCACACAACCAATGCTAATTGCCCCTTCTATATCACCTGAATGGTTAAAGACCGGTGCTGCTATTGAAATTGTTCCTTCTGTCCGCTCACCACGGCTTATTCCATAACCATTTGCTTTGATTTCATTAATATGTTCTAGAAAAATAAGTTTCTCCGATTCGGGAACGAGAATATTAATGATTTGATTCGATTTTGCCTTGTCCATATGGGCAAGCATCGTTTTGTTAGCAGCACCTATGTTCATGGGAACTCTAACGCCAATTTTATCAACAACTCGGATTTGGTTCTCAGAGCTATCAATTCGTTCGAAGATTAAAGACTCTGTCTCCCCCATTGGTTTGTTAAAATATATGGTTTCCTTTACTATGTGCATGAGTTTTTCCATTTCTGCTCTAATATGACTGGTAAAATCAATGGAATCATACATTTGTAGCCCATACTCAAGCCAAAGTGTCCCTAGACCATATTCCTTTGTTTTTTCATTCTGAAGAATTAGCCCATGTTTTTCCAAAGATTTCAACAAACGATGCATTGTACTAACTGGAAGTTTACATTCTTTCGAAAGTTCTGTAATCGATAACCATTTGGAATTATTCGCAAGCGCTTTAATAATATCCATTGCTCGATCGATAGTTTGCATAATTTCACATCAACTTTCTCTGTCAGGTTATTATAAGGAAATTATAGCATATCAATTTTTTTCCCACTATACAAAATATACTTTCATTATACGGAATACCATCTGTGAAATAGGCACTATACTCCAATGGAGTGCCCAATTGTTGAAAAATAAATTTCTATTAGCTAGCTTATCACATCAGATGGAAACCACTTACCATGATTATGACAAAAGGAAGAAACTCAATATTTATTATATATGCTGACATCTTAGCACTAACTTTTCTCCGTCAACCTACAAATGGATTTAATTAGGAAGATAAAAAGCAAAATTACTTTCAACTTCAATTAACGTTTTGTTAAAAATTCGAGTTTTTTGTTACATACCACTATTCCGTCTCGTTAGCTTTTAGTGTAATATCGAAAATCTGGCACGATTACTGAAAAAAGCACAATTCTTCTACAAGAATTGCGCTCGTTTGCTGAATACCATAGGAGTTTCTATTAGCTGATTTAATCCGACTAATTATTTTTCTGGTTCTATAACGCTGTGTTGAACCAACTCAAGAATATTTAAACCCTCGGATGCTTCTGGTGCTTCAAAAAATTTAGTAACATGAATAAACATCGCTTCCGTGTCAAAGGCGGCTCTTTGGGGTTGTTCGATACGCCTTTGTGCAACTTGACGCAAGCATTGCTCGTTATTTAGATTAAGGAAAATTAGTTGATGGTTTGCATTGACCTCTGACGCCATATCCAAAAACCACTTACGCAGTTTTTGAGTATTAGCTGGAAAATCCATCACTACATCCGTGCCGACACTTAATATGTTTTGGACATGCATTTTCACCAATGGTTTGAGCTGCGCTGAGAATTTAATATAGTCTTCAAATGATCTGATCTCATTTGGATAAAGAGATTCAAGCCATTCATCCTCAGATAACAGAACCGCATGTTTTTCTTTGGCCAATTGTTTTGATTTAGTTGTTTTTCCTGCCCCCATTTTCCCACAGAAAAAGTACAGCGTCCCCAATTGTCTCATATTTTTATCCCCCATCTTATTTTGATGGTTTTTACCCCATCTGGTAAAATTATAATTTATAAATTTGGTTATTAGTATAGTCACTGTCTTCTTTTAATAAATTTATTGAGATTCAAATCAATATCTAAATCTGCTCCTTTAAGTTTGAATTTATTTTTTAATGTTTAGGATTTAAAGCCCCCATAAGACCCAGTCAGATTTTATTTCTCTAACTATATAATAAAACCTTTAATTAAAAATATGTAATAAGGCGTAGCTCCATTCTTCGGAATTGCAAGATGATTTAAAAGATAATGAAAAAATAATTTTGCAGACTCATAAATACTGAAAATATCATTGAATAAAAAAAACGAACAATCACGAGATTTCCTCTCATCAAGAAACTCGTAATTGTCCGCCTCCATGCGTTCGCTAAATATCCCAGCTACATTTTTATATATCTTGGCTTTTGCTATTCATCAACTTATTGTATGCATCCAAATATACCTTCTCTGCATTTGAAGCTCTATCATATGAATTCATCGCGCGATGCCATAATGGATATATAGGTTCAAGTGCTGTTAGGTCAGTAATTTGCGAAATATCCTCGTCCGTTAATTTCAAATTATATGATGCAATGTTTTCATGCAGCTGTTCTTTATTTCTTGCAGCTAGAACGACCGAATCTACATTTGGTCTATCACGTAACCATGCAAGAACAACTTGCGGTACTGTCGCTTTATGTTTAGCTGCCACATCTTGCAATAAATCGACCAGGTTATAAAATAAATCTAGATTTTTGATATATGGTTCCGGCCAGCCATTACCTTGTCTTGTGCCTGGTTCGGCTTTTTTATTTCTTGTTATTTTACCCGTAGTAGCCCCTCTCCCAAGGGGGACCAAATACTATTGGCAATACCTAGTTCTTTACCAGCCGGCAAAAGTTCATACTCCGCTTCACGTGATTCCGGGGTGTAATATATTTGCTGTGCAATTGGCGGCATCATATTATTTTCTACTGCTAGTGTATGTGTCTTGGCAAGCGCCCAACCGCTGTAATTGGATACTCCCCAATAACGAATTTTCCCTTTTTTAATTAGGTCATTCATCACTTGGACAGTCTCGTTGACTGGTACTTGTCCATCCCAACAATGAACATAGTATAAATCAATATAGTCAGTACCCAGCCTTTCCAATGTAGCATCTATTGACGATTCAATATTGATTCTTGTGGCACCCACATCATTTGGATTATCTGTCAGGGGAAACCCTGTTTTACTGCTGATGACCATATCATGACGCTTATTTCTTATTGCTTTGCCTAAGACAATTTCAGCATCACCCTTTGCATACAAATTTGCTGTATCAAATTGATTGATGCCTTGATCCAGAGCGTAATCTACCATATAATTTGCCGTTTCCTGATCCATGTCACTCACTTTTTCAAAGCCTTTAGTACCACTAAATGGGATTGTACCTAAAGCATATTTGGAAATATTCAAACCTGAATTGCCAAAAAGATTATAATCCATCATCATTCCTCCTTTGTATTGTTTTTTTCCACGTACCCTCAAAATAAAACGTTGTTGATGCTAGGAATGTTGTCCTTCCATAAAAAAGGCACAAAACTAGTAATAGAATTGCGTCAAATTGGAGGGAACTCGTTGTTCAATTGTGCGCTTGTTAAAATTCCATCTTTTTTCCCCTACAGTAATTATTGGCGAAGGTGTTTCAGCAGAGAATAAAATTTATCGTGAAAGTTATTAAACTTCATAATCGTAAATTAATTTCCACTGCATTCCCCTTCTCACCATCTAGTCATAAGCCTCATATTCTATGGTTAAAGGAAATGAGGGGATAGCTTATGGGTGTTGATTTGTCGGCGTTGCATTGGATTTATGTCGCGTTTATTGTTTTGATTATTGGGTTTATGGTCAGACGTCGCGATACGTCTTTAATATGTATTATCGGGATTTTCGTTATTGCCATTGTGGCAACCGGGGACTTTACGGCTTCAATAAGTGGCGTTTTTGATAGCTTTATCTATGCCATAAAGGAACTGTTATCAACGATTCTCATTATCTCCATTATTGTTGCGATGAGTCGGGTGTTGATGAAAACGGGAATTAATGAAGTGATGATTTCCCCTTTTACAAAGATTATCAAAAATCCTACTCTTGCCTATTGGACAATTGGGATCTTAATGATGATCATCTCCTGGTTCTTCTGGCCATCTCCGGCGGTTGCCCTTCTTGGAGCGGTCCTTCTTCCTGTTGCCATTCGAGCGGGACTCCCAGCATTAGGAGTAGCCATGGCCATGAACTTGTTTGGTCACGGTATTGCTCTGTCCAGTGATTTTATCATCCAAGGTGCACCGAAGTTAACGGCTGATGCCGCAGGGCTTCCTGTATCTGATGTCATTTCGGCAAGTATTCCACTTGTGATTGTAATGGGTGTTGTGACAACGATTGTTGCCTTCCTCATGCTGAGAAGAGATATGAAACGCGGTAATATGGAGATGGTGGGAACCTTCGATCGTGAGAAGCAAGAAGAGACTGTAAATACTAGCTTATTAACTTTGGGTCAGCGTAGATTTTTTGCGTTGCTTATTCCAGTAGCTTTTATTCTTGATGTTGTGGGAATGTCCATCTTTAATCTTTCTGGTGGCGATGCGACAGCATTAGTAGGTGGAACAACTGTTTTCATTCTCATCTTGCTGGCTATCTTTGCCCATAAAAATGATGGCTTGGAAAAAACAACAAGCTATTTAATCGAAGGTTTTCAATTTGGGTTTAAAGTATTTGGTCCGGTTATACCGATTGCTGCCTTTTTCTATCTGGGGGATTCAGGATTTATTGCAGTACTCGGTGAATATTTACCAAACGGATCGCAAGGGATAGTGAATGACCTCGGTGTTGCTCTTGCCGCTATCGTGCCATTAACAGGTGAGATTGCTGCTATCACTTTAACAACTGTTGGTGCCATTACAGGTTTGGATGGTTCCGGTTTCTCGGGAATCACGTTAGCCGGGTCCATTGCGAACCTCTTTGGTACTGCAATTGGTGAAGGAACAGCTACTCTTACGGCTCTTGGCCAAATTGCCGCAATCTGGGTCGGTGGAGGTACACTTGTTCCTTGGGCATTGATTCCTGCTGCAGCGATTTGTAATGTCAGTCCATTTGAATTGGCACGCAGAAACTTGGTTCCTGTTGTCATTGGTCTACTCGTAACAACGATTGTTGCGACATTCTTACTGTAAACAAAGATGTGGGTTTTCTCATTTCGGAAAACCCACTTTAAATGGCGTATCATTAGAGTTGTTTCAGCGTTCTTAGTTTTCTTTTACGATAAAATAATGCTACTAACATCATTAGTGTTGGAGTTGCGAAAACAATTGATATACAAAAGGCAATGGTACTATATTGTTCAATTGGTCCTGTAAAGAGTTTCATCATGATGATACATAATAGGGTAAATGGAAAAATAAATTTGCCGATTATAAATACTGATTTTGAAAGTCGATCAAGTTTATCTACTGCCGACTCTGTATCACTGTAGATTGGTGTCGTACCTGGTTTAGCTTTGAAAATATGCACATCATAGCTAGAGGAAAGGTGTTCCCATCCAGCCAAAGCAAACAATTCCAAGTATTCCTCTTTCTCGCCGTCCTTTAGCGATAGTCAATACTGTACTGTAGATCTTCTTGCGTTGATTTTTCTAGACGATACCCTGCAAAGGCAAGATTTTTTAAATGCCATCCTTGTTTTGCTTTTAGCTTTAGCTTTTCTAAATCTCTTTTCTCACCAAAAGCCAATCCCCCGGACATCATATAATTTGTTCTTCTCATTACCCATTTTCCTCCTTTAGCCCTTTTTCAGCGAGTTCGAGCATGACTTTTCGCCGTTTAATATCCACTGTCAACACTTCCCTGCCCTTCTCCGTAAGCGCGTATACTTTCCTCTTGGAGTCTGAATCATCATGTAAAATAATCAGTTCTTCCTTTAGTAATTTTTTAATAATGGTATATAGAGAAGCTGGACCACTGACAAAATCGCCCTTGGTTGTTTGTTTCCTCGTATTTCATACTGGTTCGAGTTCCGGTGTACTTTCTTCAGTCAAAAAAGTAAATGAGCAGCAATTTGCAACCATGATTCAAGAATTTCAAGCGAAGCAAGACCAGGGGAAAAGATTAAAATTATCTTGCTTCCTAAAGACGGAAGATGTAACTAAATCAGGTGCATGGATGAGAGTTGACAGGCATCAGGCGATACACTGGCTTTTGATAATATGGATAATCGTTCGATATCCGGATCAACGGAATGGAACCAGTATACAATTGTGCTGGATGTGCCGGAGGAAAGTACATCGATTTATTTTGGAGTCCTATTGATAGGAAAAGGAAAAGTTTGGGCGGATAACTTCCAGCTGGTTGTTGTTGATAAAAAGACCCCGACTACTAATAATCTACACCAAGAAATATTGCCTGAAGAGCCTATCAATTTAACATTTGAATAAGAAAAGGATGCTCGTCGCATCCTTTTTTTAAGGGAATCTAGTGTTCCAACCCATCCACATACCGGCCGTACTTTGGTATTGCAATCTTGTCAAAATCATTTACTAACAAATCTAGTTTGTCCGTTAATTCTTTACCTTGCAATGGGAAACCATGACCTGTAACTGCAACGGTTGGTTTTAAGTCTCTAAGTTTTTTCACAGAGTGCCAAGCTTCCTTCCAATCTGTTGTCAAATAGCGCGGAGGCCCACTAATTTCTTGCTCCTGTACGAGCACTTTAAAAAGCGATTCCTGCTTGACCGTTACAAATGCGTCACCTGCCACCAAAGCCCCATCTGCTTCTCTGAAGAAGGAGACGTGTCCAGGAGAATGCCCTGGTGTATGCACCCATTTCCAGTCCATTAATAAGGGTACCGAACCATCACTAGGCAACGTCTTTACATGCTCTCCTAGATTTATCGGTTCTTTGGGAAAGAAAGGAGACATTCTTGCAACCAATCCACCTTCAACAGTCGGGTCTGGATCGGGATAGCTTTTTACCCCTGTCAGGTATGGGATTTCTAATTCATGGGCATAAACCGGTACATCCCAATGCTCGACTAACTCAATGATTGCCCCTACATGATCAAAATGCCCGTGGGTTAATACAATGCCATTTGGACGTGCGTTTGAACCAAAGCGCTTTTCTGCTTCCTTAATAATCGTATTTACGGACTTAGGCATCCCCGCATCGACTAATGTCCACCCTGTCGAATTGTTCGGATCCCCAATCATGCACAAATTGACTACTTGAATTGTAAAAGAGTAAATATCAGGCATTACCTCCTGACCTGTACCACTTCCAATTGATGTCATCGGAATATACTTATAATCCTCGCCATAATTCATTTGTTCTGTCATTTTCTAAAACCTCCTTTCTCTAGTATTTATCCTATAAATGCGGTACCTATTCATCTTTTAAAAATAAAAACCCACAAAAAAATTGTGGGTTTGTTTGATAGAATTATGGATTATAAAATAACAAGCAAGTTTAAATATGGAACTCAATCGTATCATCCACATAGTGCCAATCGAATGGTGTTTCTTGGTAAACATAATAGTTGAGCCAATTATAGAACAGCAGATAGGAATGAGCACGCCAAGTATTTTTCGGTGTGTTCGTTGGGTCGTTTTCAGGGAAGTAGTTCACAGGCAAGTCAACCGGGTCCCCTTTTTCTACATCTCGCGCATATTCATCAGCCAAAGTGGTTGCATCATATTCCAAGTGCCCAGTAATCATGATGTGTTTTGAGTCTTTTGATTGGACAATAAATGGTCCGGCTTCTTCTGAATAGCTAAGTAAATCTAGTTCCGGATGGTTTCGTACATCCTCTAACGAAACAGAAGTATAGCGTGAGTGTGGTGCAACATATTCATCACTAAATCCACGCACTAAGTCAACCGTTAAATCCGTGATCACATGGGAATAAATGCCCGAACATTTTTTAGGGAGTTCGAATTTACCGATATTGAAATGTTTATATAGGGCAGCCTGTGCTCCCCAGCATATATACATACATGAAGTAACATTTTCTTTCGCCCAGTCCATGATTTCCGAGATTTCTTCCCAATAAATAACGTCTTCAAACTCCATACGTTCAATTGGAGCTCCGGTAATAATCATGCCATCGAACCTGCGATGTTTAATTTCATGGAAAGTCTTATAAAATGTCTCCAAATGTGATTTTGAAACATTTTTTGATGCATATGTAGCCGTGTTTAAGAAGGTCACATTTGTTTGTAATGGTGTATTACCTAGTAACCGCAGTAATTGCAGCTCTGTTTTTTCTTTTTCGGGCATTAAATTACACACTAAAATATTTAAAGGTCGAATTTGTTGTGTGCTTGCACGGTCTTCCTCCATAACGAAGATTTTCTCTTGTCGCAATATTTCGCCAGCAGGTAAATTTTTTGGTATATTTATCGGCATTCTTGTTCCCCCATTTCTCTACATGCCAAATTCATTCTATTTACACAATAAAAAACCTCCCATTCCAGCTTGAGAATGAGAGGGTATGTGTTATACGCGCACTCTTATCTCCCAAGACACTAGTGTCTTGCTGGAATTAGCACCTTTCTAACGATGTTAGAGGTTGCTGAAGCTTCATCGGGCCATTTCCCTCTGCTTCTCTTGATAAGATAGATGAAATTAAACTAATGGTAACATGGATCATAAACTTTTGCAATATTCGAGTTTTCTAAAAATCACATTTGTACTTTTCGTTCTATTGAGGTTCTTTTGCTAACTTGTCTCTCCATGTTGTTTTTTCATTATCTGAAATGAGCTGCTGTAATTGCTCATCCCATTGGTTTGTTAAAGTATTCCATACGCGTATTGAAAATAAATCTTTTTCTTCGTCATAAAGTAAAAATTCGATACATGGTACATCATTAACTTGGATATCCTCAACAGAGTCGATGGATGTGATATGAAGTTTTCCCTGTTCTCCTTCAGCTTTTTCGCTATCATTTTTATTAGATTGAATTTCCGAAATCACGACGCTATCTTCAAAAGAAAGATTAATATCTTTTACTTGATAACGGAAGATTTCTTCGGGAAAATCTTCGAAATCAAGAACCTCTTCTATGTCTCCATATAGAAAGTTTGTATGAGTCGGACTATATAAAAGCTCTGTTGAAGTTTCATCCTGCTCCTCTTCAAAGACCCCCGTTGCAAATTGTTTTTGCCCTTTTTCCGTTAATCGAAAGTATGAATCTAATTTTTCAATCAGACCCGTCTTTTGCATTTTCGATAATAAATCTTCCACAAAAAGTTGTTCAACAAGGAGAATTTCGCTGATTTGCTCGGCACTTTCAAACTTTGTGTCTTTCAATGAAAGAAAGAGCATTTTCATTAAAATATCCATTTTTGTTCGAATGACAGGCTTATAAGTGACATTCAATGAATGAACAGGAACACACCAAGTATCAGATTGTAGTATAGTAGCTCTTGATTTTTTTGTTAGTTCTTCTTCAAGCGACTGCTGTAAGGAATGTAGTTCCATTGCTCCTCCTTCAATTTAGGATATTATACTTTCAATTGTATTTCGGTATCCATTTTGTGATTTTACTGTATTTAATAAAGTTTTATACATTTTACGCGTTTCTTCTTTTTTCGGACGGTTTACAAACATTTCGGTACTTCCGATTAAAACAAGTAATTCCCGGGCACGGGATAAGGCAACATTCAAACGGCGGTAATCTTTGGCAAACCCGATATCACCGTGCCTATTATCATTATTACGAACCATACTCACTAAAATGACATCCATCTCCATGCCCTGGAATTTATCGACAGAACCAGTTCGGATGTGTAGATGAGGGAGTTTCAATTCCTGCTCAATGAGACGATTGATTCGTTTTACCTGCGCTGCATAGAAACTGATTACCCCAATCGATTTCAGTTCCTCTTTCGGGATTAAACCTTCTGCTTTTGCCTTCGCAGTGGCTTCGTTCAAGTCGGTCAACATTTTGCGAATGACTTGGATTTCAGACTCATTCAGCAAACTTGAGCCTTCCTTCATGCGTTCTTCAAAGAATTCCTGTTTGTTCGGGATATCAACCCATAAAAGATGCTCGTTTCGTTTAAAGAACGGACTTTCCAATTTATGATCCCGGAGAGCGTCCGAATCTGGGAGACCGCATTGCAAAGAATCGTTCCCATATTCATAAAATGGTGAAATTGTCTTCATAATATTTTCATGCATACGATATTGAATTGCCAGCATCTTCTTGTTTGATGTGGGCAGGTTCTTGTATAAACGTTCGAAAAGAGATTCTTCAAGAAGTTTTTCTAATTCGCGTTTTTCCTCAAAAGTATCACTTTCCTTAATGACCGTTTCCAGCGTCTCTTCAAAAGTATCATCACCGATTAATGGAGGAAGCTGATGATGGTCTCCAACAAGCACAACCTTTTTCCCCTTTAACATTGGAAGCAACAGTTCAGGAGGCGTTGCTTTAGATACCTCATCGATAATCACAACATCGAAGATTGGATAGTTTTCCATAAACTCCTTGTTCGCTGAAGCTACACAAGTTGTTCCGATTACATTTGCATGTTTTACATAGAGTTTTCGAATTTCGTCCAAGTCATGCTCTGTCGCCTGTTCAAGCAGAGCCTTCCATTGAAGCTGCATACTTTGTGCGACTGGAAGCATGTCGATTTTTTTGTGTAGTTTTTCGATTCCTTGCTCTTCGTTATTAATTTTTTCCTTCGTTTTTTCAAGTTCAAGTTCAGGATTCTGCTTGGTGATTTGTTCGAGTTGCTCACTTTGCTTTTCAAGCTGAATGCCTTGTGAGTTAAGTTCCTTCAATTGAGCAATCATCTCTTTTAGAACAGCCTCACCGTTTGTTATTTGTTTCTCCACACTTTCAAATTCTTCTTGTTTCTTTGAAAGTTGATTTTTTAGTCCATCAATTTTTTCTTTATTTTGCTCCAGCTCTATAATTTCTTTTTCCAGTACATCTCTAACAGTCTGAATTTCAGCAATTGATGGTATGGACTCCACTTCCTGTATAGTAAAGTCAAAGGATTGTAGCTGAGTTTTATAGTAAGCTTGTTTTGTTTTGAGATCTTCTTCCTTTGTTTTAAATGAAAGAATGGAGCTTTGATCAATCCCGCCCTGCTGCATCATTTGATCGATAATATCTTCTTTAATTTTCCTGAAGATCAATAAAGATTCTTCAATCAATGCCCGATATCGCTGAGCTAATTGACCCAAAACGAGCTTTCTTTTATAAAGGCCTTCTATGGAACGAACTCCATTGTCTTTATTGATTGTCTTATTAGCGAAGGCACGGCTAAGCTTTGTTAAAAATTCGTCAATTTCTTGAAGGGAATAATGGTCATTGTTCGTCAATTGCGGCATTCGCACCTGGATACCAAGATTCTTTTGACTATATTCCATAGCTTTTTCTAAACGACTTGAAATTTCATTGAGTGATTTGAACCCTACCAATTTTTCTGCAATTTGTTCCATATCGGAGAAAAGTCGATTCAAGACGTATCCTCTGCGGATTCCATTCTTTTCTATAAACGACTCTACATCATGAACTTTTTTCAGGGCATGCACTTCCTGCATAGTGGAGTCCAGCATACTGCTGCGGTCTGCGAATGCTTTGCTTTGTTTTTGGACCTCATCTAACTGAAATTCGATTTTTCCAAGCTCGGATTTCACATGATTGTATTCAAGCATTTGCTGGCTTTTTATAATATTGTTTTTTGCTTTTTGGATTTCTTCATCGATTTCAGCAGCTGAACCGATTGTTTCTAAGCTTTGCTTTATTTCATTTATCCGTGTCGAGATTTTATTGCGTGATTCTACTAGTTTTTCTAATGTTTCTTCGGTTTTTTCACGTTCTTTTTTAAGGGGGACTATTTGCTTTTTGAGTTGAGAGATTTCTTCAGAAATAACCCTTAGTTTTTCCTTTGCAGTTACCTTTATCTCGATTTCCTTCAGCAATCTAGTTTCTTTCGCTTTTAGGTCGGCTATTCTAGTTTCGCAGTTTGATATTTCTTCTTTTAACTGCAGTTCCTTTGTCTTGTGGCCTTCAATTTCTTTCGTGATGGCTTCATAGGTTTGTTCCTTCCAATACTCAGATACATTTTCTTCAATGAATTTTTTACCTTCTTCTTCAATGCTCTCGGTACGTCCATAACGAAGGATTCGAATATCTTTGTTTGATAAAAGCCGGCCTAATGCATTGTCTACCGCCAGGTTCGATTGTGAAGCAATTAAAGTTTTAAGGCCTGCTTTTGCGTTCTGGTAGCAAATTTCTGAAATAACGGTTGTCTTTCCTGTACCTGGTGGGCCCTGGATTACATATAAGTCCTCAGCGGCTATCGCACCGGCAACTGCAGCCCTTTGGTATTCATTTAAATTATTATGAAAGTCCAATTCTATCTCATTTTTTCGTTCACTGATTTTCGGTGTATCTTCAAATAGAATATTTTCAAGATTCGGGTTCGCAGCCAGGCCTTCCTTTAAACGTTCAAAGCCTTTTAAAAGTCGATTTAACTGTGATTTAGTTGAAGCATTACTAAAGGTAATGTATTCAGAGGTAAAATCAAACTCATTGGTACGTGCAAGCTTCGCCACTCTTGGATTTAGTTCGATTTGAATAGTTCTTTCGTGTTTGTTCGCTTTAACAACTTCCCCAATTTCCCGGGGGTGTCCTTTTACATAAGCACTTAAACCCTTTAACTGCTTCCATTCCTTATCTTCAATTCCGTTACAGCGAATGGAGACCTTCGAATAGTCGGAGCTATATTGTATCGAATGGAAAGTTGCGTCAATATCATCAATGGAGGCATTCTTATATTGGACCTTCAAATATCCTTCCCAGCTCGAGATACGTTTATTGACAAAGTCAAATCGTTCCTGTGCAATTGGTAGTTGAGCCAAGGTAGAGATAAATTCTTTCGGATATGTATGACCATTGATGCGTGAGGGAACTAATCGAATTCGCATTCTTTGTCTACGATTTGTGGCAACAGGTGTATTTTTGCCTCTTGTTCTGAAGCTTTTTGCGACCAAGCCATTTTTCAAGTCGAATGCACAATCCATGATCACTACGCGATCGCCAAACTTCTTTTTCAATTTTTCATTGCGCTGATTATCAAAGTAGATGGTTAAAGATAGTGAAGTTTCCTCGACTGATTGCTTCTCAATATAAACTTCAAATGGATTTTGTAGCTTGAAGAAGGAGTGCTCATCCTGAAAGTGTTGTTTAATGGCCTCTCGAGCGGTATTCGTTAAGACGATAAAGCATTTAACAGTCTCGATTGCTTCCATAATTTGCACCATGACAACACCCCTTTCATTTCGTTTCAAATTTTTCTCATAAACTTTATTATATCAAGATTCTTTTTTACTTGGTAGCTTGACAAAAATAGTTTGAAAGTTGTTAATACGAAACAAATTTAAAAAGACCAGCGAAATGGCTAGTCTTTAAAAAAATGCTTAATTTTTTGAATGAGCTATTTCTAGATATTTCTTATCCCAATGCGGGTCTACTTTACTGAGTGGATAAGGGCGGAAGCTATCCTTCTTAACTAATGTATGTAATGAAGTCGCTGTCGCTGCGAGCGAACCGTCTTCGTGTAAAATTTCATAGCCATAAACCGTTTTTAACTTTGAATGGGATTCTACCCAAGTTCTCACCGTAGCAGTTTGACCATAACGCATAGCCTTTTTATATTGAATCGATAAATCCAACACGGGTGAGATATACCCTTGTTCCTCAAGCCCTGCGTAATTAAATCCAACATCTTTCACTAATTGGGTGCGTCCAATTTCCATCCATACAAGGTAGTTTGCATGATAAACCACACCCATCTGATCTGTTTCTGCATAACGTATTTCGATTTGTTTTTCACTAACAAACATTTTGATCACCTCATCCTTATTATAGCTTAACAAATGTTCATTAGTAGGGATTTTAACTCGACATTTATGAGGTAAGTATTATGAAGGTAGAATTCATACCAAAGTTACCTATTCCAAAGTTTGTAAATTCTACGGTGTTGTGGTTGCTAAAAGAACTTTGGGACATGGTCGAGTACGTATATGATATGGTATTAAACTAATCACTTTAACCAAATACGTTACTGGTAATTTCTCTCAATTCTTCATCTGATCATCTTTGCTATCGATGTAGAGACTGCCATCAGGTTGAACTTCGGCAAAAAATACTTCTTCAATGGAGTTGATGCCAACATTTTTTAGCTGTTGCTCTAACCATGTTTTATCTAGCTGCAGGCGTGAAAGATTATTCGTATTTACCACACCATCTGAAATCACTTCCGTTGCTGCAGGGTAAACCTTGTATTGATTTTGCATTCTTAAATCACCTCTGGTTACGGGTAGTTTGTTTTCTTTCTTCATGACAGATAACTTCCCGCTCGTTTCAAAGACTGCGTAATCAACATCATTTAGAGAAAATACATCCTTCTCTCTTAACATGGAATTCAATGAATCCATATCAAGTTGTGTTTTCCTTAATGCTTGTTCCATAATCTTGCCATCCTTAATCACAATAATGGGCTCACCTGTCGTGTATTTCCTTAAATTCTTGGATTTTATATCGACAAACGCCATTATTAAGGTGAAAGCTGCCCACCCTACCAAGGCTATTATTCCGTTCCGTATACTCAGACTTTCACTAACCGCCAAACTTGCTGTAATGGACCCAATCGCAATGGCAGAAACAAAATTAAAAAAAGTCATTTGGCTTATTTCTTTTCTACCCATGATTCTAGTTAGTAAAAATAACACGAAAAATGCAATGAACAATCTTAATATAAGCTCTGAAACCGCCATAAACCTTCATCCACCTCTCAAGATTTCTTCAATAAAAGATATTTTCGCAATATTTATATGTTATCCATAAAGCTTGCCGTTATTCGATATTTAATAACCGTTTAATCCTGCCAAGTTAACAATGGCCAGGTCAAGTTCAATTTAAACAAAAAAAGCATTATCCGTTTGGATAACACTATGTGCCCGATACCTTATGCTTTTTAAAAGTCACTTAAAGCCAAAATATTAGGATGGCTCCGAAGGTAGGACTCGAACCTACGACCAATCGGTTAACAGCCGATTGCTCTACCACTGAGCTACTTCGGAAGAATAATATGGAATTTCCAATTGGCTTGGACTATAAAAAATACTTCTATCGCGTTACCTAAGATATCCTTTCCAACAATACTTCCTTTTAAACATAATCATTCGATTTAAATGTTAGAATGGTAATTTTTAATCCCTACATTTGTTAGGTTGAGAATGAAAACTAAGAGAACTCCTGCCTCTTAGTTTTCACAAATTCACACAAAATCCGTTTTAGTGTAAACGGAAAATTATTGCTGCGGCAAGTTTAGGGCAGTTCCGGCAGCTTTTAAATCAACATCCAATTGTTGAAATACATCACCAGGGTAGTAGTACCCTTTCGAGATCATATAATCCGTAATTCTCCCGTGTGTCTCTATTGCTGTATTCAACTGATTTTTAAGTGTATCTCTTACCTCTGGTGTTGCCGTTTCCGTAAGAGCAAGTGCGTAGTTTTTAATTCCTGATTTTGCTGCAATAAGTAAATCTGTTGCAATTACTTGATCAGTTATTGCGCCCATTCCACCCATGTTTGGATTGTTTGTCATGTGTTTTGCCCTCCTATTGTAGATAGCCTTGTAGTGCTTGAATGCTTTCTCTATCGATTTGCGATGTTTCAGTAAGCAATTGCTTTAATTCTTCATCCTGTGCAAGTGGGGCCATGGCTGTTGATTTAGTTAAACATAGGGTCTTGAAAGTTAATAGCTCATGGATTTCTAGTCTTTCATGTACACCCAATTTTTCCTTCATAATTACCTCCTGAGATAATTGAATTTTTAACCTCTCCTATAGTAACCAAAATCAATAAAAAATAACCTAATGAAATTAAAAGTAAGTTGATTTATAGAAGTGTGATTTATTGGTTGTTATATATAATAAAAATAAGAGCATTAGTGAAAATGCTCTTCTTAAACAAATTTCGTCTATTGCATTTATAACTGCTCCGTCTGCTGTTCATAATAGAAAGAAAGCACAAACGAAAAAATGGAATTGTTGTTTCCTTTATAGCAATTCATTGGCATTTATGGTAGCATGAAACTCTATTCATATGAAGGACGTGAACTATTTTGATTAAAATTGAATTGCCAAAACCAGATGTTGTCATCTATCAACGCGAACAAGTACTAAAAGATGGTGAAGTGCCGATTACTCCTTTCCACGGGTTTATCGATTTCCACAAAATCACTCGTGAAAATGGTGGATTTTTCCTTTTCTATAACAAAGCAAACGAAGTTCTCTTTGTAGGAAAAGCCCGTAAGATTCGTCAACGCATCAAAAAACATTTTGAAGATAATGTTTCTCCAATGAAGAAATACCGGGACGAAATTTATAAAATCGAAGTGTATGAAGTGGAAGATCCAATGGAGCGGGAAATTTATGAAACATATGCAATCAATAAACTCCGCGCGAAATACAACATCGAAAAAGTATTTTTTGAATAATTAAAAGCTGATTGGAAGAAGGTACCCTTCCCCAATCAGCTTTTTGTTTTTTATTATAGATCTAGTAGTTGGGCAACCTGTTTAAAATCCCCTAAAATAAAATCCTTGTTTCTCATGACATCATTAAACCATGGATCAATGGGTTTCTTTAACGGTTCTTCCGGCTCTTCACCATGGTGATAAGCAAATACAAGATAATCAATCATCTTCGTACGTTGTTCATAAAATTTGGTACGTTGATGGAAGTCTTTATTCACTTCAATATTAAATAATTCGCCCAGACGTATAATACCCGCGTTTACATGTTGTTCCGCATAGAGAGAAGAACCGACAATTGCTAGCTTTTGCTTAAATGTTAATGGCATCTGCTTAAAGTAGGTCTTCATCAATTCTTCAGTCTGCTGAGCTATTAATTGCAGCTGGATCTTTTGTGCTGCTGTCAGGCTTCTTGTTTCCTCGAAAACGGGTATGATGGTAAAGGCTTCATCGAAAAGCGCTTTCGTCTTATCATAACGCTCTTGATCATATGACTCTCCAATACGTCGATAAATTGTTTCAGCCACGAACAATCTTTGTAAATATCCTGTTAGTAATATCATTCCATTATATTGTGCTTTGATGTCATTTGCCATTTTGAAACGACCCCTTTCTGTTTTTTTGTGGATCATCTCAATTAAGAAATTCCCATCTATATTACTTAAGACCTTACCATATTAAACCAAAAAACTAAATATTTTATTAATATTTAAAAATCAGCTGAATCTATAGTTGATTTGCTCTGAGTAGCTATACTGGCGACAACAAAAGTTATCAATGATGCCAAGATTGGGATCGTTACTGAATGCATTCCAAAAATATTCGGTGACAATTGATAAATGGCGATATATAAGACCAGCCCAACAATCATCGAAGAAATGGCCCCATATTTATTGGCCTTTTTCCAATAAAGTCCAAAGACAACTGCCCATAAGAAAGCTGATTCCAAACCACCAAAAGCAAATAGATTAAGCATGATCAACAGTTCTGGAGGATTCAGGGAAAAAAGCACGACAGCCAGTCCAATAATGGTTGTCACCCAGAAGCTTCTTGCTTTGATTTGTGAGTCCGTCGCCTTCGGATTAATGAAATTAAGGTATACATCCTTTACGACAGTTGAACTCACAAGCATCAGTAGTGCATTAACGGTCGACATAATCGCCGCCATTGGAGCTGCAAGCACAATTCCGGCTAGAACCGGCGGCAATACTTCCAGAGTTAATGTCGGCATTACTTTATCTGCTATTTCAATACCTGGCGTTACAGGACGTGCCAAGACACCAATTAAATGCATCCCGAACATGATGGTGCCTATGCCAATCGTTCCAATAATAATTGCACGGTGCAAGCTTTTTGAATCCTTGTAGCTCATCGCACGTACAGCGATTTGAGGTAATCCAATAACCCCCAAGCCAATTAAAATCCAGAAAGTGGATACATATAAAGGTGTAAGCGAGCCATCTGAACCGAATGGCGATAGCATCTGAGGGTTTTCATTTAAAAGAGAACCCATAATATGATCTATGCCCCCACCTGCCATAATTGTTCCCACTAATAGTATAACTGTACCTATAATCATGATGGTTCCTTGCAAAGCATCCGTTAATGCTACTGCCCGGAAACCACCAATAATCACATAAACCAGTACTGTTACAGCAAAAATAAGCAAGGCCACCGTGTAATTTAGTCCTGTCAATGACTCAATTAGACGAGCTCCCCCAACCCATTGCGCTGTCATGGAAGCAAATAGGAAAACGATAATACTTAACGCCGAAATTAATACGACAATATTACTGTTATAGCGTTTTTTCAGGAAATCGATTAAAGTAATGGCTTCATAGCGTCGGGAGATAATAGCAAATTTCTTACCCAAAATCATCAGGACAAAATAACCGGCAGGTAACTGCGCCATGGCGAGCAATACCCAACCGAGCCCTAAATTATAGGATACTCCCGGTCCCCCTATAAAACTTGATGCACTACCATAAGTAGCCATCATTGTCATCGCAAGAAGGAAACCGCCCATTTCCCGGCCGCCTAAAAAATACTCCTGCAAGAAAGAATCTGAATTTCTCACTTGTTTATTTGCCCAAAAACCAATTGCAAAAATGATAATCAGGAAGATAAAAAGTGGAAGGATCACTTGCCAATGAATCATACTTCCTCCTCCTTATCATCGAACGGGACATCCTTGAAGAAGACTTTGATTGCTATCCAAATAAGGATGATCATAAAAATAGTCCCTGCTATACAGCTATAGAAGAACCAAGCCGGGAATCCAAAAATCATGTCATATTGGGTTGGATCTCCTGAGCCGAGTCCATATGCAAAACCGAACCAAATGGCAAAATTTATGATAACCAGGACAACGCCTATCAGCGCTTCTCTATTTGCAATTTTAAAACGTGCATCTTTCAACTTCATTTCATTCCTTTCATCATTACACGATGCCTAGATTTATTTTCCTTTACTATCATACTTTCTCATCTAGCAAAATGGAAGATTTACTAGTAATTCCCCCAAAATCTTATTGCATAGAAACTAGCCTTGAATCCCAAAATATATCTAGGAACTCACGTGGAGTAGCAAATATTTTTTTATTATTTCATATTTTGATATAATGATAGTATATAACACAATTGGAATTTGTGTTAATTCGGATGGGGGTTATAAATTGATGAAAAAACTTGCAGCAATCCTATTCGCCGTTACTTTAGCGTTCTCAAGTGTCGGCACAGCTATTCCTTTTTTCGACCATGTGCAAACTGTCGAAGCAAAATCATACAAATCAGGTAAGAAAAGCTATAACACAAGTCCTGGTACATCGAATAACAATATTCGAAATAATGATTCCGGCTCTAATTCAACTGTTAACAAATCAACGACTACAAATAAATCAACGGCCACTACTTCAAAAGGTGGATTTACTAGCGGCGGTCTAATGAGGGGCTTATTTATCGGTGGACTTGCAGGCTTGCTATTTGGCAGCCTATTCTCTGATATGGGTCTCCTTGGCAATATACTAGGTTTTGCAATTAATGCAGCTGCCATCATTTTCATTGTCTTCATTTGCATGAAAATAGTTCAAATGATGAAACGCAAAAAGGACAAAGAGGTAACGGACCATTGGAAAAGATGACATTATCAGAGCAGGAGATCATAAATGCAATATGTTATTTCCATGCAAAATTTAAGCAAGTCAAGCCAACAGATGTTGAAGTGGAGCTAATGTATGATGATGCAGCTGGTTACACTGCTGAAGCTTATGTAAATGGTCAAATGGAGTTTTATAATACCGTCAATTTCATCACGGCGATTCGACTATATATTGAGGAAGTAGTGAACAGGGATGCCATTTCTGCCAGAATCATGCTGGAACTGCATGAGGATGAAGGCATAATCGCCAAAATTGAATGGTAAAAAAAAGAGGTATCACATTTGTGGTACCTCTTCTTATCGTTAATACATCTTAAACCTACGATATATATTAGTTGTTATCCAGTTCAGTCTGATCAAATTTGATAGTCTTCATTACTTTTGTTCGTCGGTCTTTCAAGTGGTAGTATTGAATATTGCCATTAATCAATTCAACAAAAAACTCGATTTCCGCGTGCTTATAGATCGGCCACTCTGCAAGTGCCAACAGACCTTGGGGTGGAGGAACTAGTTCTAAACAATCTAAGATTTTAGGATTATTGAAGTTTAAGTAAAAATAATGCCCCTCTCGAAACTTCGCTAAGATACTATATCTATTATCCATAATTCCTCCCGTATTATTTAGAATAAAGCATTATGTATTTACTATTTTATTAATAGTAGATATATATTTCAACTAAAATATTAATAGGATGTAAATTTCCTGAAATAATGGTTAAATCTACTCATAAAATAATAGTTGCTGAAAAAGAAAAAAATCCGATCTACAAATCACTGTAGATCGAATCTTCTTGAAATTGAATTATTCTGCTACGTCTACAATACGACCTTCAATTGTCGGTGTAATTGTACCGATGGATTCTAGATGCTCTTTAAAGTTTTCCCAGTCTGATAAACCTAAGTCAGTTACTCGGCCTTCTGCATATGCTTTAGCGAACATATCATAACCGTCTCCACCCTTGGCAGTAAATGCGTTTGTGGCAATTGTATAAGTTGTATTATCCTCAAGCACTACTTCCTTGCCTTCTGCATCTGTGTAAGCGATGCTTACAACACGTTCTCCAGCAGGTTTAGATGAGTCAAATTGTACTTTTACGCCCTTCGATACGTGCAAGAATCCACCGTTCTCATTAGGATATACACCGACACTAGTTTCAAATGCTGCTTTTAACTCGGCACCTGTCACATCCATGACAGCAAGTGTGTTTGAGAATGGAAGAACTGTTATTACTTCAGAAACCGTAATAGGTCCTGCATTAATTGCAGCACGAATACCGCCACCGTTCTGAACGGCCATTATTACATCTTTACCCGTAAAGCTTCTCGCTTTTTCAACCATTCCATCCGTAATTAAATTACCTAGAGCCGTTTCATTTTTACGAACACTTAGCTGTTCAGTATTTCCTTCGTCAGAAACACGTGGGCTTACTAAAGCTTCAGTTGTTGTAGCATCAATTTCCGCATTTCCAACTTCTTCAACTCTTTCCTTATAAGGCTTCAATAATTCAAGTGCCCCTTGATCATCAGTATATTCACCAAGATCAAGCAATTCCCCCTTGTATGCAACAACTGCGCCTTCTTTGTCAAATGTTACATCAAGCGTTCCTAAATAGCTGCTTGCATTGGCAGCTTGTACAATTAGCGTTGTGTCTTTTGCTTCGCCTGTTGTATTCGTATCTACCACATACGGCTCGTCTAACCTTGTATGTGAGTGACCGCCTACAATAACGTCTATTCCTTCAACACTTTCTGCTAGAATAATATCATTATCGACAGCAGGATTGTCATCATAACCCAAGTGGGATAGAGCAATAATTTTATCTACTCCGAGTCCTTCAAAGGCTTTGACAGCTTTTTCTGCTTCCTCAATATAATTTTCGAAAGCAATACTTCCTGGAGATGAAATATCGGCAGTTTCCGCTGTCGTTAAACCGAAAATACCGATTTTCTCACCGTTCACCTCTTTAATGATGCCGTTATAAATTTTGCCGTTCTCAGGTTCGCTGGAAATTAAATCAGTAAATAAACCTGTAAACTTGTCATCCCCCGAGAAGTCCACGTTTGCACTTACGAATGGGAAATCAGCCGAATTAACAAAGTCCACTAAAGCTTGATGGCCTTCCGTAGTGGAGCCTGCATCAAACTCATGGTTACCGAATGTCATTGCATCATATTCCATATAATTCATGAATGCAAGATCTGCTTGGCCTTTGAATTCATTGTAATATAGTGTACCTGTGTTCGCGTCACCAGCATCGAGCAGTAATGCTTCCGGACTTTTAGCGCGTTGTTCTTTTACTGCAGCTGCACGTTTTGGTGCCATCTCGACAGCACTATGTGTATCGTTGCTGTGCATAATTGATAAAGAGAATGATGATTCATATACATTTAGAGCACGATGAAGGAAGGATGCTACTTCCCCGCGTGTTACTTTTTTATTGGGAGCGAAAGTTGTTTTGGAAGTACCAAGTGTAATTCCGAAATCATAAAGTGCTTTGATTTCATCGTTTAACGATTTCACGTCTGTAAATGGTAATGCTTCACTATTCTTTGGATAGATTTTCAGTGCAGTCGAGATCATTTTTGCTAAATGAGCTCGGGAAATTTTTTCATTCGTTTTGAAAGTTTTATCTTGATAGCCATCGATGATTTTCGCTTCTTTTAAAGCAGCAATTGCACCATAATAGCTATTAGCTTTTGTTACATCCTTAAAACCAGGATCTTTTGGATTTTCTGTATCCAGTTTAAGTGTTTTCGCTAAAAGTTGTGCAACTTGTCCGCGTGTAACATCCGCATTGGGTTTATATGTACCATCTTTGTAACCGTTAATAATACCTAATTCTGATAATTTTAAAATAGATTCATAATGAGTATTTGATGTAGAAACGTCCTTGAATGGACTTGCAGCATGAGTTTGCTGGGGAGTAACAACTAGCACGGAAGAAGCTAGGGCTGCGGTTGTTGCGGTTGCTATAAAGATTTTGCTACTTTTAGAAACTTTCATTCAAATAAAACCTCCAGGAAAATTATTTAAAATTATGAAATAAATATAATTTTATTATATTCTAAACGATATATTTCTAAAAATCTATAAGCTTTCCAATTATTTATGTTAATATTTACAAAATTGCAAAAATGGAGGATAATTTTGGGAAATTTGAAGTCTTATCAACGCCAAAAAACCGATAAGTTCAAAGGAACTTATCGGTTTTATTTAGCAATAATTATTCAGCTGCTTTTGCACGAAGAACCATTTGCAGGATACCACCGTGACGGTAGTAGTCTACTTCAACTTCTGAGTCGAAACGAGCAAGAGCTTGGAATTCTTTTACAGTTCCGTCTTCTGATTTAGCTGTTACAGTCAGGATATCACGAGGTTTTACATCATCAGTTAGGTTTACTGAGATTTCTTCTTTACCAGTTAATCCTAATGTATCAGCGCTTTCACCTGGTAAGTATTGAAGTGGTAATACACCCATCATTACAAGGTTTGAACGGTGAATACGCTCATAGCTTTGTGCGATAACTGTTTTAATTCCTAATAAGAATGTACCTTTAGCAGCCCAGTCACGAGAAGATCCCATACCATAGTCGTTACCAGCTAATACTACTAATCCAGTACCTTGTTCTTGATATTTCATTGCAGCATCGTAAATGTACTCAACTTCTCCTGTTGGCCAGTAAGTAGTGAATCCACCTTCCGTACCAGGAGCAACTTGGTTACGGATACGGATGTTAGCGAATGTACCGCGCATCATAACTTCGTGGTTACCACGACGAGAACCGTAAGAGTTGAAGTCACGGATTGCTACACCATTTTCTTGCAAGTATTTACCTGCTGGTGTATCTTTACCGATCGCACCTGCTGGTGAAATATGGTCAGTTGTAATAGAGTCGCCAAATTTAGCGATTACGCGTAATCCTTCAAGTGTTTGGATTGCGCCAGGCTCTTTAGAAAGACCAGTGAAGAATGGTGGGTTTTGAATGTAAGTTGATTTTTCATCAAATGTGTATAAAGACTCAGTTGATGTTTCAATTGCATTCCATTTTTCGTTAGCTGTGAATACTGTTTCATATTCTTTTTGGAATAATTCACGAGTAACTACTTGGTTTAATACTTCGTTCACTTCTTCAGTTGTTGGCCAGATATCAGCGAAGAATACAGCGTTACCGTCTTTGTCAGTGCCGATAGCATCTTTTTGCAGGTCGATATCAACAGTACCCGCTAAAGCATAAGCAACAACAAGTGGTGGTGATGCTAAGTAGTTAGCTTTTACTAGTGGGTGTACACGACCTTCAAAGTTACGGTTACCAGAAAGTACAGAAGTTACGAATAGATCTTTATCTTTAATTGCTTCTTCGATTTCTGGAAGTAATGGACCAGAGTTACCGATACATGTTGTACAACCATAACCTACTGTGTTGAAGCCGATTTGGTCTAAATAGTTTTGTAGACCTGACTCTTCTAAGTAACCAGTTACTACTTTAGAACCTGGTGCTAAAGAAGTTTTAACCCATGCTGGTGGTTGGATACCTTTTTCAACTGCTTTTTTCGCAACTAAACCAGCAGCTAAAAGAACGTATGGGTTAGATGTGTTTGTACAAGAAGTGATTGCAGCGATTGCTACAGCACCTGTTGGCATTTCCACATCGCCATCTGCAAATTTAACTGTAGCTTTTTTAGCGAACTCATCTTCTGTTAAACCAAAGCCTTGTACGCCCATTGGAGCAGTTACTGCTTCATGGTAGCGAGCTTTCATATCTGAAAGAGGAATTAAATCTTGTGGACGTTTTGGACCAGAAAGGTTTGGTTCAATGTCCTCTAATTTAATTTCTAATACATCAGTGTAAACAGGCTCTAATGATGGATCGAAGAATAAGTTGTTAGCTTTTAAGTAAGCTTCAACTACTGCAATGTGCTCTTCGTCACGACCAGTTAAACGCATATAGTTTAATGATTCTTCGTCAATAGCGAAGTAACCACATGTTGCACCATATTCAGGAGCCATGTTTGAAATTGTAGCACGGTCAGCTAATGGTAATTTAGAAACCCCAGGACCGAAGAACTCAACAAACTTACCTACTACGCCACGTTGACGCAATACTTGAGTTACTTTTAATGATAAGTCCATTGCAGTTGCACCGTTTGGAAGATCACCAGTTAATTTAACACCGATTACTTCTGGAATTGGGAAGTATGACGCTTGGCCAAGCATACCTGCTTCAGCTTCGATACCACCTACACCCCATCCAAGAACACCGATACCGTTGATCATTGTTGTATGTGAGTCAGTACCAACTACTGAATCCGGGAAAGTTTCAAAAGTGCCATCTTCGTTCTCTTTTACGTGAACTACTGGCGCTAAATATTCTAAGTTAACTTGGTGTACGATACCAGTTGCTGGAGGAACAGCACGGAAGTTATCGTATGCAGTTTGAGCCCATTTTAAGAAGTTGTAACGTTCTGCGTTACGTTCGAACTCAAGATCCATGTTAGTTTGTAATGCAGATGCATTACCGTATTTGTCAACTTGTACTGAATGGTCAATTACAAGGTCAACTGGAATTGCCGGGTTGATTTTATCCGGATTTCCGCCTAATTCTTTCATAGCTGAACGTAAAGACGCTAAATCAACTACTACCGGAACCCCTGTGAAGTCTTGTAATACTACACGTGATGGCTTGAATGGTACTTCACCTTCTGCATCGGCACCAGCACCAAATTTCGCTAAGTTGTTTACGTGTTCTTCTTTAATTACATAATCATCAAATTGACGTAATACAGATTCTAATAATACTTTAATTGAGTAAGGTAGGCGTGATACGTTTGCTACGCCAGCTTCTTCGATTGCAGCTAAACGGTAGAAGTTATATGTCTTACCATTAACATCAAATGAAGAACGGCTGTTGTGTAAGTTGCTTGCCATTATTGTACTCCCCCTATTAATTATTGAAATGCTTGCAAAGCTTTTCTCCATAAACCATCATAAACGATTTATATACATAAGTAAATTACATTAATATTATCTTTTGTGATAAGTTATTTTTATGACCTAGTCATTTACTATGCATATAGTATTATAACTTACTATTGTAAAATAGCAAAGTTAATATTTTAATACATTATTCCATCTTCCTCTTCAATTTTGGACAATAATGATTAGATTGATAATTCACTTAAAAGAGAGTCATTTTTATCCAGTACTCGAATTACATAGTTTTTCGAATCATTTAATGCCGATAAATCTATGTACCAGATTTCATACCCTGCAACATTATAATTTTCAGCTATTTCCGCTGAAAGAGAAGTTAAGGGTATTTGTTCGGCAGGATGATTATTGACTGTAATTTTTACATCCCCATTCGGCTTAATCAATCCAAATAATATATTGCTATCGGAATAGCCAGCATTTATCGTATTATCTTCCAATGGTTTAGGTAATGGTGTGGATGTGCCATCACCTGAACTCCAGCCTTTGAAATTTTTGGATATAACTTCAGTTCCAAAGGTATCTCCATTAGATAAGAAGAAATATCTTTGCTCCTTTTCACTTTTCGGCCCTACGATCCACTCATAATTTGCATCGCTCGGCAGTGCTTCTTCTGGGGTTTCTTTCCCATCACCTGAAAAATGAACTGAAAAGAAACTATAGCCGACTCCTAAAATAACGAGGATGCTCACTATAACCAAAGTCCGAATCATACGCCTTCTCATACTTTCACCCCTCACAGTATTTCATCCAATTCATTAATGTTTCATCCATTTAGCAAGAAATAACGAAACGATGGCCATTAATTCCGGTGATTTTTGAGAAAACTTTAATGTGAGATACAAAGTTTTCATAAAATGAAGAGTATTTGTCCGCGCTTTAAAATACTGTGGAGTATAGCCTACTTCCATTAAATAAAATTGCAACTTATCAAATACCTGTTCTATCCATTCAATCAATATTTCTTCAGGGAAATTTACCGATATTAGTTTTTCAAAAATTGTTACCAAACGCTCTTCTTCATCGTCAACAAAGACCGTCCCTTTCCAGAAACTATCCTTGATTCCTTGCAGTATGATTGGAGCGAATCGAACATTGAACGAAGGATGAGAGATGATTGCGCTCGATAAATCAGCACCATGTGCAATACTGTGTGCCCAACCTTTCTCGCCAACAAAACCGCGCACATCGTTTTCCTTTGCAAGATAGTGAGCACCTGCATCCAATATGCCAAGCGCTTCCTGCTCACTTAGGAAACGTCGTTGTCCGTCTACATTTAACAAATTGCTTAGCCATAGCGCTGAAAAAGAACGTGTAAATACACTGTCGCTATCACGCTCGCCGATGGAATGATACAAATAGTCGTCCCCTTTAAGGGTTATAGCAATTTGAGCCATTTGCTTCTTTGAAAACAATTCGGCAGCCAGCAATTCAATAAATAGGCGGTAATTTAATTTATCGCGCAGTTCATCTTCAGGGTATCCGATATGCGTAATCATATCGGCGATTAATCGATCCCCGTGCTCATGCATATATGCTTGTTTTTCCGTTGGGTTCATATGTAATAGTTCATTTAAAGTGGCTTTCAAAGGCTAAATCCTCCTAAAGTTAAATAAAGTTAATTGTAACCCTCTCTTTTGTTTTTAGCAAAAAAGAAAATCAACATCCATTTTTTAGAAAGAATTGTAAAAAAAGCGATTAAGATTTCGCATTTTAACTGACAATAGAAGTAATGTTTCAATGGAGGAGGTACCCTAATTGTCGATTTATCGTTTCTTTTCGAGCTTCTTTATAAAGGTTAAAACCATTCAAAGGATTATACAGCAATCAAAAGCAGGAAATTTCATCCAACTTAAGCCGAAGTTATATAAAGAATCCATTCATTTCGATAAAAATATGGTTTTAGCTGGCGATATACACGATGAGACAACACTGGAAGGTTTAATTATTATCCCGAAGAACGTTTCGGTTACCTTGCAAAACTTAACGATCTCCCCTACTGCACAAATGTATATCGAAGGAGAAGTCGTGCTACAGAATTGCCATTTCAAGGGTGGGAAAAGCGATATACATGTGACGGTTGACGGCGGGAAGATCCACGCTCATAACTGTTCCTTTGATTACGCAAAAGAGATGGCGCTTTCCATCGTTAATAATAGTAAGGCATTCTTTGAAAACTGTACATTCTGCCATAACGGCAAAGTTCAAATACTAACGGAATCATCCCAGGTAAGTATTGAAAAATGTGAGTTTTCCTATGCCAAACATGCCTTATGCATTAAGAATGGTTCCTTCGTTCAATCAAGGAATGTCCATTTTCATCACCATACAAGTGCACAGATTGTTGTGGAGGATTCTCGATTCATCGATCATGAAAGCGTGATTGAACACGGGGATGGCATGGGAATTCATGTCTACCATGAAGGAGATGCCTCGATACAATCGACCGTCCTTCAATACAACACCCAAACCCAGATTTGCGTTCAAAGGGGATTATTAACTGCCCGTTATTGTTCCATCCAACAAGGCAGGGATGCAGGAATATCGATAACACAAAAAGCCGAAGCGCAAACTTTTCATTGTGAGATTGCCCAAAATAAAAAGTCCAATATTGTTGTGACGAAGGATTCCAAGATGAATATCGAGTTTTGCCAAATCCATAACGGGGAAAATGTCGGCATTCAAATAGGCGATCACTCGATTGTCAATATCTTCGAAACATCGATCAAGGCCCATCGTTCCTCTCAAGTGTCCATTGCCAACAAATCGATTTGTTCCATGAAAAAGTGTGGGATTACAGGTGGTTACCATGTTGGCGTGTGTATTGAGGATAATGGGAATTGTTCGATTGCCGAGTGTGAAATAACACATAATGCAAATTCAGCAATTACATTGTTTAAATCTGAACTATCTATTTTCAAGTCTATTTTAACCCAGAATGTAGGAAATGGGATTTTAGCAATGTCTCATTCAAAAGTGGAAGTTGATATGTGCAAGATTTTTGATAACGAGATGCCGCATATTGCTTGCAAGTCCAATGTGGAGATTTATATTATCCATAGCGTGCTCTATAATGGGAAAAGTTTATTCATCGTCAATGAGTGTGAACTGACGGCCATAGATTGCCAATTTTATGATAGCCTCAATGTACAGATTGAAATATGTGATTTGTCCAATGGACGCTTCGAAAATTGCCAAATCTATAACGGGAAATCCTACGGAATAAAAGTTTTGCGGAACTCTAGTCTATTTTTGTTCGATAGCCAGATTTTCAACCATGAGCTTTCTCAAATGGTTGTAAATGATAGCTCGGTCATATTGAAAAACAGCGAATTATTTGATGGCAATCGAAATGCTTTATATATTCAAAATCATAGTGAAGTGTTTGTTACAGATTGTTTTATTTCAAAACATGCCCAGCATCAAGTTTGGATAGATTTTGAATCTACGGTTGAATTAAGAAGTGTCCAAATTACGGATGGTGCCCTGACCGATATTTTTGCGCAAAATCAGTCCTCCGTTTACGTTTCGGAGAGTGTCATTCGTAACAATAAATCTCGTTTCAATGTGCAAGCCGTTAATTTTTCCAAGATTGAAATAAGTAAAACCGTGGTTGAAAATATTTATGGAGATGTCTATTATAGTGAAAATCATAGCTTTATTAAGCAATTAGATACTTAATCTATCGCTGGAAAGTAGAGTGTATTATCCCACTAACAGTTAAATCTTCTACATAAAGCAAAATTAGTTTTCTAATGGACCAGGTTATGAGAAAATGTAACTTTGGAAAGGAAGATCGAAAACTATGAAAACATTAGAAAAAATTACCCCTAAATTCGATCCTTGGGAAGCTTATCTAGATGTAGAACAACACGGGAAATTGACACTTTCAAATATTGAATTTACAACGACGACTTTATGTAATATGAGATGTGCACACTGTGCGGTCGGCTATACATTGCAAACAAAGGATCCTGCCCCATTGCCAATAGATTTGATCTTAAAACGATTGGATGAAATCCCGGATTTAAGAACCTTGAGTATTACAGGCGGCGAACCGATGCTGAGCAAAAAGTCGGTGGCAGACTATGTTAAACCCATTTTGCAATATGCCCATGAACGAGGCGTAAGAACGCAAATGAACTCCAACTTAACCATTGATGGCGAAAGATACTTGGAAATTGCACCATATCTTGATGTTCTTCATATTTCTCATAACTGGGGAACGATTGAAGAATTTGTCGAAACAGGGTTTGCCATGATGGAAAGGAAACCAACCTTTGAGCAAAGAGCTGCCCTTTTTGATCGAATGATTGAAAACTCCCGCATGTTATCGGAACAAGGGGTTATGGTTTCTGCTGAAACGATGTTAAATAAAAAGACGATTCCTTACATCGAGCATATTCACCACCAAATTGTTCATGAAATGAGATGCGCAAGACACGAGGTGCACCCAATGTACCCATCCGATTTTGCGTCCAGTCTTACTTCTCTTTCACTAGAGGAAACACGCGATGCAATCAATCACTTACTCGATATTCGTGATGAAGACACTTGGATGCTGTTTGGTACACTCCCCTTCTATCCATGTAGCCTAAATGATGAAGATCAAGCCTTGTTAACGCGTTTAAGAGAAGCAAAAAATGTCACGTTGCGTAATGACCCGGATGGCCGTTCTAGACTCAATGTGAATATCTTTAATGGGGACGTGATCGTTACAGACTTCGGGGATACACCTGCACTAGGCAATATCCAAACAGATTCTCTGACAGATGTTTTTGATAAATGGTTAGCGACCGATTTAGCGAAATCATTAAATTGCCATTGCCCTGCAGTGAAATGCCTGGGTCCAAACGTATTGGTAAAAAATATGTATTATCAAAATGCTGAATTTGTGAGTGGTTCAGTAAAATAGAAAAAAGGGTTGAGTAGAGGTGGAGGTCCACTTACCTACTTAACCCTTTTTCCATATCGAATCTTTTCATAGGCTTCTTGAATGAACGATTTGTATATTGAACTTGGAAACTCTGCCACGCCATGGTAGGCATATAGAACTTCTTTTTTTGCAGCTTCCTTATCTCCTAGTTCGAGGTAGCACAAAGCTCTTACTGCAAAACATCTAAGCATAATGGATAGATCAACCGGATGGTGTACATATTCCGGTATAGTAATTGATTGACTGAGATCAAGAGCCTTTTGAAACTTACCAAGCGCCCAATATGCGTAAACCTCCTCCATTTTGTATAAAATAGAATCATCGAAGGAATCTTTTTCATATCTATCCGGGATTACATACTTTCTAAAACCCGGCACTTTCTCATAATCCTTTTCAATAAGGTTTGTATAATGCCCGTATGCAAATGCAAGGGCAGATATAGACAGTTTGTCTTCAGTAAAATCGGCATGCTGCTTTAATTTAGTTAAGTAATATTTACTCTTTTCTTTATCGCCTTGCCCAATTGCCTGGATTAGTGTAAAACGATAAAAATCATCCAAGCGGTAATATATTTTGTTTTTATGGGCTATTTCCAGTGCTAATTTCAAATGTTCCTGTGTTTTCAACGTATCATCCACCGCTGCATAGAGAACGGTTAATATATAGTGCATGTCCAACAATGCAATATGGTCAATTAGGTGTTCATATGGCTTTATTCTTTGTTCAGCTTCGAGAATGAATTGCAAAGCAATTTTATAGTCATTCCGTTGAAAGGCGTCGCCTGCCAAAAAACTATAGCATTCTATTATTCGACTATAAGCATGAATTCTTTCATAATAGTCAATGATATCGAACATCGTCACTTCTTCTTGTTCATATTTTAAATGGGCAGATAGTCGAATATAATAATCCAGCAGCTTTATTTCTTCGTATTTTTTTCCCTGTAAATCGTCTTTTATTGCCGTAATTTTTTCATAAACCTCTTCAAATTTTTCTTTCTTTTCCTCGGCATTTGGAGAATAGACTGATTTGTATAAGGTTTCAACCTCCATGAGCAGTTCCCGCAGTTCTTCAACATTCCCTTCATCAAGCAAGGCAGACACTTCGACCCCTACTCTTTCAGCAATATATCTTAAGCTTTCCATCGAAGGCTGTGCCTTTCCATTCTCTATTAAGCTTAACATCCCTTTCGTCAAGCGATCCCCTGCAAGTTCGGCTAATGTCATCTTCTTTTGTTTTCTAAGTTGTTTGATACGTTCTCCAAGTGAACTCATAAACCTTCCCCTTTTTTCAAGAAAAATCAGAATAGTCAGCATTTTTTTAGTTTAATTAAACAAATATTACCCTAATTTTCAACTTTTATCAAATAAGTTTAATTTAATTTAACTATTTGGTTGATTTTTTCAAAAGAGTGGAATATTATGGGTTTAATTAAATTAAACTTTTAGTAAGGGGGATGGTCATATGTCTGAAATGACAAAACAAAGGCGCGCTACCTATCATTTATATACTTTCCTGATAAGTAAAATTATTTCATCGCTGGGTGCCAATGTTTATTCGTTTGGAATGAGCATGTTTATCTTATCGATTACGGGTTCTGCCTTAAGTTTTGCAGCAAACTTGATTTTTTCTATTATACCCCGCGTCATTCTATCTCCAGTTGCCGGGATATTAACAGATCGCCTTCCAAGAAAAACAGTCGTGTTAGTTGGTCAAGGCGGCGTGATTTTATCGCTTACAGGGCTATTAACATATTGTCTGATTTTCGACTTGTCGATTGCTGCTATATATGTAACAACGGTATTTTATACAATCAGCAGCACTTTTTCATCAATCGCCTTTTCTGCATCGATTTCCAACTTGGTTGATCAGGAAAGAATCCAAAAAGCAATGTCATTCAACCAAATGTCCCTGTCCATTTCAGGAATTGGCGGTCCAATTGTTGGTGGTATGCTGTTTGGGTTTGTTTCAATGGAAATATTTTTGCTTATTAACATTATTTCTTATTCAATAGCCTTTCTATTAGAGTCAACGATGAATTTTAGACTATATTCCACGAAATCGCAAAATGCCAAAAACGAGGAGTCGATGCTACAAAGCTTTAAGGAAGGACTGCGTTATCTAAAAACCAAACCTGTCATTTCCCGCCTGCTAATGGTAGTCCTGTGGCTTAATTTATTTTTTGCTTCTGTTAATGTTGGAACGAATTTTATTTTGGTAGAAGTATTGAAAATGGAGTATTCTTTAATTGGCTTTGTGGAGGCATCTGGGGCAATAGGCATGTTGCTCATCTCAATTTATTTCGCTGCACGTTCAAATGTTAAGTACCCTTTACAGTTTTCAAAACGAGCGGTATTAGGTTTATCGATTCTGGTTGGAACAATCGCCATTCCTCTTATCTTCGATATTTCCGGCACACTATTATTCATATATTTCCTAGTAATTATGTTCCTATTCGGTAGTTTTAGTGTTTTAACAAATACACCGCTTGGAATTATGATGCAAAAAGATGTAGATGAAAATTATCGCGGAAGAGTGTTTGGAATTCTGGAAATGATGGCGATGGGTTTAATGCCGGTTGGCTCTTTGGTATTCGGCATACTTTACGATGTTGTGCCAGCAGAAATTATTTTGATTGTTTGTAGTGCCTTATTAGTGACAGTTACACTAGTTTTACTCCCTTCTTCGTTAATCAGGTCAGTCTACCCTGAACTGGAAGATGAAAAGAATTTTGTTAAATCCGCCTCTGTGAAAAATAAAGAAATGCTGCTAAAAAAAGAGCTCTTGAACGAATATCGTGAAGATACAGAAATACAAAAGCAATCATCGAACCCCACTACGATTCGGTTCTAAAAAATAAAGTCACTTCATTCTAAACTAGAGTGAAGTGACTTTATATTTATTAATATACAACTCGTTTTTCTTCGAAAGCCCTAATCTGATCTTCATATTGGAATGTAAGTGAAATCTCATCCCAACCATTTAAAAGCATTTGTTTGTAATACGGATCGATGTTGAAACTGTAAACTTTCCCATCATTTCCTGTTACAGTCTGTGCTTCAAGATTTACTTCTACGTCATAAGGAGCCTTTAAGCCTTTTGCCAGAATTTCATCACATTCTGTTTCTGTTAATTTAATTGGTAATATCCCGTTCTTGAAACAGTTGTTGTGGAAGATGTCAGCAAAACTTGGCGCAATCACTACACGGAAACCGTAATCCAAAATAGCCCATGGAGCATGTTCACGTGATGAACCGCAACCAAAGTTATCTTGTGCAACCAAAATTTGCGAATTCTTGTATTCAGGCTTATTTAAAACAAAATCAGAAATTTCATTCCCCTGCTCATCAAAGCGCCAATGATAGAATAAAAAACGTCCAAAGCCAGTTCGTTCGATGCGCTTTAAAAATTCTTTAGAAATAATTTGGTCTGTATCGACATTTTTGCGATCTAACGGTGCAATTACACTATTTACAATATTGATAGGTTCCATTTTTTCTCACTCCTACTTCTTATACTTGTTGCGTTACATATTTACGTACGTCAACAAAGTGACCTTCTATCGCCGCTGCTGCAGCCATTGCAGGACTTACTAAGTGTGTACGAGCCCCTGCACCTTGACGACCTTCGAAGTTTCGGTTGGATGTAGAAGCACAACGTTCGCCTGAAGGAATAATGTCTTCATTCATTCCAAGGCATGCGGAGCAGCCAGATTCGCGCCATTCAAAGCCTGCTTCCAAGAAGATTTTATCTAATCCCTCTTTTTCAGCAGCAGCCTTGGTAGAGTATGAGCCAGGAACCACAAAAGCCTTTACGCCCGGTGCTACCTTCTTCCCTTCTACAATACTTGCAGCTGAACGCAAATCGGATAGTCGGGAATTTGTACACGAACCAATGAATACATGTTGTATTTCAATTGAAGAAATAGGTTGCCCTTCTTCCAATCCCATATAAGCAAGAGCTTTTTGAAGAGCGGATTTATCAGATTCTGAATCAAAATCTGAAGATGTTGGTACAGTTTTCGATACGCCAGTACCCATTGAAGGGTTTGTTCCCCATGTTACAATTGGTTCAATTTCATCTGCATCGATTTCCAGCACAACATCATATGAACAACCCTCATCAGATGCCAAGCTTAGCCAGTATTTTGCGGCTTTTTCAAAGTTTTCATCCTTTGGAGCGAATCGGCGTCCGCGAAGGAAATCGACAGTTGTTTGGTCTGGAGAAATAAGACCTGCTTTTGCCCCAGCTTCAATCGACATATTACAGATCGTCATCCGCTCTTCCATCGTAAGGTTACGGATAGCTTCACCTGTATATTCGACAATGTGGCCAGTACCAACACCAATTCCCCACTTTGCAATAATCGCCAAAATGATATCCTTCGCTGCAACACCTACACCTAATTTACCATTTACACGAATTTCCATTGTTGGCGGCTTGGTTTGCCATAATGTTTGAGTAGATAATACATGTTCAACTTCCGACGTACCAATACCAAAGGCTAAAGCTCCAAACGCCCCATGTGTGGAAGTATGTGAATCACCACAAACGATCGTTTTACCAGGCTGTGTCAAGCCAAGCTCAGGACCGATTACGTGCACAATCCCTTGGTCTGGGTGACCCATGTCAGCAAGCTCGATTCCAAATTCTTTCGCATTTTCCGCAAGCGTCATAATTTGTTTTTTTGCAATTGGGTCGTTTATTGTCGGTAAGTTTTTTGTTGGAACATTGTGATCCATTGTTGCAAAACAAAGATCTGGACGACGTACTTTACGACCTGCTAAACGTAGTCCTTCAAAAGCTTGAGGAGACGTAACTTCATGAATTAGATGAAGATCGATATAAAGTAAATCCGGTTTCCCAGCTTCTTGATAGACGACGTGTGAATCCCAAATTTTTTCTATAATATTTTTTGCCATACTCTTCACCAATCCTTAAATATAAGATTCCATAATACTATCTGCAACGAAGTTTGTATCAATCTCGGCGATTACTTTATCCGTCCATTCATCTGTAGAAAGTGCACGGCTATTATCTTTCACCAAGTCTGCTGTAAAGTAGCCATCATCAAATACGCTGCTTACTGCACGTTCGATTTCTGCCGCTTCATCTTGAAGATCAAAGGAATAGCGCAGCATCATGGCAACAGATAGAATTGTCGCCGCTGGATTTGCAATGCCTTCTCCTGCAATTTCAGGAGCAGAACCATGAACGGGTTCATAAAGCCCGAAATTATCACTGCGAATAGAGGCAGATGGCAATACTCCCAGCGAGCCGGTAATAACGGATGCTTCATCACTCAAAATATCCCCGAACATATTATCTGTTACTACAACATCATAGTGTCCCGGGTTTGTAATTAATTTCATTGCAACGGAGTCCACTAGATTATGTTCAACTGCTACATCTGGGTATTGCGCTTTTTTCTCTTCAACAATTTGGCGCCATAGTCTGGATGTTTCAAGAACGTTTGCTTTATCAACAGAACAAAGTTTGCCTTTACGTACTTTTGCAAGCGAGAGTGCATTATCGATAATGCGTTCAATTTCTTCGCGAGTATATACATTTAAATCACTTGCCTCTGATTCGGTGCGATTTTTTTCTCCGAAGTAGATACCGCCTGTAAGTTCCCGAACAATCATTAAATCAACATTTTCCGCTACTTCCCTCTTCAATGGAGAAGCATCAAGTAAGCTTGGGAATGCTTTTACCGGTCTAAGATTTGCGAATAAGTCGAAAGTTTTACGGATTTGAAGCAAGCCTAATTCAGGACGTAAATCTGCAGGATTGTTATCCCATTTCGGACCTCCTACTGCTCCTAAAAGGATTGCATCACTTTCTTTGCACATCTTGATTGTTTCTTCCGGAAGTGGATCCTGGAATTGATCTATGGCCGCACCACCGATTGCAGCATATGCTAGTTGAAAATCATGATTGTATCTTTTTGCAATGACTTGTAAAACTCTTACTGCAGCAGCAACAACTTCCGGTCCAATCCCATCTCCGGGAAGTACTGTAATTTTCTTTTCCACCTGCAAAAACACCTTTCTTTACTAATTTAATCATACGTAAGTTTAAAGAAATGCCATCAAAGTGTGTCTTTGATGGCGTCTCCATTGTTGATTTAATAAATTTTAAAAAAGCAATTTAATAACCAGCACATCTCTATTGCCATGTCAATCCAAACTGAACAATTCTAAACCTCGGCTGTTTGTTTCAAACGAACGCTTTCTTGAATGATATGGCGATTAATTGCATTTAAGTAAGCTTTCGCAGTTGCTTCAAGAACATCCTGGGAAGCATCTCGGCCAGTTGAGGTAAAGCCGTTGTATCGTAAATTTACGATTGCCTCTCCTAATGCATCCCGACCTTTACTTACCGATTTCACTCGGAAATCCAGGATATTCACTGTTCCATTCACTAATTGCTCTAGAGTATTGAAGATCGCTTCAACAGAACCCGAACCGGTAGCAGCTAATGTTTTAAGCTCTCCTTCCGGCGTTAAAACAGATGCTGTAGCAGTTGGAATATTTTCTGTTCCATAAGAAACTTGAACTGACTTCAATTCAAATAACTGTACATCTTCGATTGAAACTTGTTGTTCAGTCAAAAGTGTCATTAAATCTTCTTCTGTAATTTCTTTCTTGCGGTCAGCTAGCTTTTTGAACTCTTGGAATGCTTTATTAAGTTTTTCTTCGGATAAATCAAAGCCCATTTTTTCTGCACGATCTCGGAATGCCGCACGACCGGAGTGTTTACCTAAAACTAAAGGAACTTCTCCTTCGCCAACTAATTCAGGTGAGATAATCTCATATGTTTCTTTGTGTTTTAACACACCATCTTGATGAATACCCGATTCATGTGCAAAGGCATTTTTCCCTACTACCGCTTTATTAGGCTGGATGATAACGCCCGTTAAACGACTAACTAGTTGGGAAGTCCGTTTAATTTCTTTCAGGTTCAATCCAGTTTCTATTTGATAAAGGTCTTTTCGGATATGCATGGCAACACCGATTTCTTCCAAGGATGCATTACCTGCACGCTCCCCGATTCCATTGATCGTACACTCCACTTGGTCAGCGCCATTTTGAATCGCTGCAATTGAGTTTGCTACTGCCATTCCAAGGTCATCATGGCAATGTGCCGAGAATTTCACTTTTTCAGCTCCACGCACATTTTCACGCAAGAATTTAAACAATTCACCATATTCTTGCGGTGAAGCATAACCAACTGTATCAGGTACATTAATTGTCGTCGCACCAGCATCAATTACTTTTTCCATGATGCGAACCAAGAAATCACGATCTGACCGGAAACCATCTTCAGCCGACCATTGCACTAATGGAAAGAACTTCTTCGCATATTTCACTGCTTCAACCGCTTGTTCGACTACTTGGTCCGGTGATTTTTTTAATTTGTATTCCATATGAATGGGACTTGTAGCCAAGAATACATGAATATGTGGTTGCTCAGCATCTTTGATTGCTTCCCAAGTTGCATCAATATCATTTTTCACACAGCGGGCAAGACCTGTAACAATCGAATTCTTTACCGTTTTAGCAATTCTGTTGACTGCCTCAAAATCGCCGGGGCTTGAAGCAGGAAAACCTGCTTCAATAATACTGACACCTAGACGTTCCAGTTGCTTGGCGATTTCGATCTTCTCTGCAGTATTTAAGTTAATGCCTGCCGACTGTTCTCCATCACGTAGCGTTGTATCAAAAATATCAATCTTGCGCACTACTTAATCACCACTTTTTTCTTGCCTTCATTAATGAATGGCATCATTTCACGTAATTTAGATCCCACTTGTTCGATTTGGTGTTCTGCTCCTGCATTTTTGTATGCAGTGTAACGAGGACGACCTGTTTCGTTTTCTTTAATCCAATCTTTGGCAAATGTACCGTCCTGGATGTCAGTTAATACTTCTTTCATGCGCGCCTTAACTGATGAATCAATGATACGAGGACCTGTTACATAATCTCCCCATTCAGCCGTATCGGAAACTGAGTAGCGCATTGTTTCCATACCACCCTCATAGATAAGGTCAACGATTAATTTTAATTCATGCAATGTTTCGAAGTATGCCAATTCCGGTTGGTAACCAGCTTCTACCAGCGTTTCAAATCCGGCTTTGATTAGTTCTGTAGTACCACCACAAAGTACTGCTTGCTCACCGAAAAGATCTGTTTCCGTTTCTTCTTTGAATGTCGTTTCCAACATTCCCGCACGTGCTGAACCGATTCCCTTACCGTAAGCTAATGCTAGATCGCGAGCTTCACCAGTAGCGTTTTGGTAGATTGCGAATAAAGCAGGAACTCCAGCTCCTTGAACATAAGTACGGCGCACTAAGTGCCCAGGACCTTTTGGAGCTACCAAGAATACGTCCACATCTGCCGGAGGTACAATTTGACCGAAGTTAATGTTGAAACCATGTGCGAACATTAAAGCTTTGCCTGGTTCAAGGTTTGGAGCAATTTCTTCCTCATAAACTTGTTTTTGTCTTTCATCCGGAAGCAAGATTTGGATGATATCAGCTTCGGCAGCAGCCTCAGCAACAGTTTTCACTTCTAATCCATCTTCTTTTGCTTGATCAAATGATTTACCAGGACGCACCCCAACTACTACGTTAAAACCAGAATCCTTTAAATTTTGTGCGTGTGCGTGACCTTGTGAACCGTAACCGATGATTGCAATTTTCTTTTCTTTTAATGGAGCCTCATTAATTTCGTTTTGATAGTACATTTTTGTCATTTTCATTTCCTCCTAAAATTGGGTTCTATTTTTTTAAATGCTAGACAACACGCATGAAAAACGCGCCATCGATATATATACTAACTATCAAGTAAGGTACACTTACTTAAGAATAGAAAGTTGCGGTGTTTCAACTGGCTGAGTTTCCCGAACAGATGCCGTAACACCTGTTCGCGTTAACTCCTTAATGCCATAAGGGCGAATCAATTCAATAAATGCATCAATTTTATCAGGATCTCCGACTACTTGATACGTAACAAAGTTTTTGGATGTATCAATTATCTGCGGTCTAAATGGATCCACGATAGAGTTCATTTCATGTCTAAGATTAGCCGGAGATACCACTTTAATTAGGGCCAGTTCTCTTAGGACAATTGATTTTTCCGTTATATCATTTACCTTCAGGACATCAATCTGTTTAGACAATTGCTTTATTAATTGTTCGAGTTTTGTTTCATCCGCTACGTGGACAACAAATGTCATTTTCGAAATATTCAATTGTTCCGTATGACCCACAGTGATTGATTCAATGTTGAATTGACGCTTCATCAGAAGACCTGTCACGCGATTTAGTACCCCACTTTGGTTTAAAACCGTAACTGTTATTACTCGTTTCAAAATTTCTTCACCCCTACAATATCATCCAGAGATTTTCCGGCTGGAACCATTGGATAAACGTTTTCTAATTGTTTTACTCTTGCATCGATTACTACAGGTTCATCGGAATTTAATGCTTCCTCTAATATCGATTGAGCCTCATCCATCGTGTTGATACGGTAGCCCTTTACACCATAGGCTTCCGCTAGTTTTACGAAATCCGGTTGAACTGGCATTAAACTTTGTGAATAGCGGCCGTCGTAGAACAATTCTTGCCATTGGCGCACCATACCAAGTGCACCGTTATTAACGATGACTACTTTTACGGGTAGATTATATTCATTAAGCAGTGCAAGCTCTTGCAGTGTCATTTGGAAGCCGGCATCTCCACAAAATGTAATGACTTTTTTGTCCGGCTTTGCAAATTGGGCACCGATTGCGGCTGGGAATCCGAAGCCCATCGTCCCAAGGCCGCCGGATGTAACCCATTGATGATCGTGATTCAATTTATAGTATTGAGCTGCCCACATTTGATGCTGTCCTACATCAGTTGTTACCACTGCATCTCCATTTGTGATGGAGTGAACCATCTCGATAATTTGCTGCGGCAAAATTTCTTTTTCATCTTCCACATACCAATAAGGAGTATCGTCTTGTTTGTCGTTTAGGTATGTCAACCACTCTTTTGTATCCGGTCCTTGAAAGTCCTTTTGCAATAAGGCTTTTAATGCTTCCTTTGCATCTGCCACTATTGGAATATCCGTAGGTATATTTTTGCCGATTTCTGCAGGATCGATATCGATATGAATGATTGCTGCGTTCGGAGCAAATAGTTTTGTATCCCCTGTCAGGCGATCATCGAATCTGGCACCGATATTAATAAGCAAATCCGCCTTTTGAATTGCATCGTTCGCTACTGCTGCACCATGCATTCCGGCCATCCCAAAGTTTAATTCGTGCTGTCCATGAATACTTCCTAAACCAAGTAAAGTATTGATAACAGGCAATTTGTATTTTTGGGCAAATTCAGTTAATTCTTCGCGTGCATCTGCAAAAAGGACACCTGCACCAGCTAAAATCAAAGGTTGTTTCGATTCGCCAATTGCTTGAATTGCTTTTTGAATCTGCAAGAAATTAGGCTTTGTATTCGGCTGATACCCCGGCAGATATAATTCTTCTTCTCTACTAGCCTCGGCCAATGCTTCATCGAATACAGAAGCGGATATATTTTTAGGGAAGTCAATTAACACGGGACCTTTTCGGCCGCTATTTGCAATATGGAATGCTTCTTTGACGATTCGCGGAATGTCATTTACATCCTGTACTTGATAATTATGCTTTGTAATCGGTGTCGTTATTCCCATGATATCCGCTTCTTGGAATGCATCCGAACCAATTACATTCGTAGCTACTTGCCCTGTAAACACAACTAAAGGAATTGAATCGATCATCGCATCTGCAATTCCCGTTACTAAGTTTGTAGCACCAGGTCCACTTGTTGCAATTACTACTCCCGGTTTGTTTAAAACACGTGCATAGCCTTCTGCTGCGTGGATTGCCCCTTGTTCATGCCGAGTTAAAATGTGTCGAATCGGGTTTCTGTATAGCGCGTCATATACATGTAATACCGCGCCACCAGGATACCCAAAGACAATATCAACATTTTGATCATGTAATGCTTGAATTAAAATATCCGCACCATTTCTTGGTTTATTGTTTACTTCCGTTTGCAATTGACTTGTTGTGATTGTATCTGTTTTTTCATTAGTTGTGGATACGTTAGCAGCCATTTGTTAACTCCTCCCTTAATTTTGAAAAATAAAAAAAGCCTTTTTCTCCAACGCAAAGAAAACCTTTACGTAGGGATGAAAAAAGACTTTCATGGTACCACCCTTGTTCATAGCTAAAAAGCTACCTCGTGAATAGCGGGACTACCTATCTCCATCAAACTTTCCAAATAATATGAAAATTCAATGTGCAACTAGACTAGGTACACTATCCATTAATAACGAGCATTTCGAAATATGCCCGGAGCTATCTAATTGCCTGCGCGTTTAATAGCTCACTCCGAGGGGATGTCGGATATAGTTGTATCATCGGCTTCCAGCAATACCGACTCTCTGGTAGATACAAGACTCTATAACCTTTTACCTCATCATCGAATTCAATCTATTCACTTACAACAGTATTCGTTTCACTTTACTCAATTATACCATTAAAACTTTAACCTGGTGAATTATATTTTCATAATTCCGCCTTTAGACGCATTTGTTACAAGTTTTGAATACCTTGCCAACCAACCTTTTTGGATTTTCGGTTCAAATGGTTTCAAGTTTAATCGACGTTCAGCCAATATTTCTTCTGATACATCCAGATTTATCGTTCTATTTGGCAAGTCAATGATGATTTTATCACCATTCTCGATTAATGCAATCGGACCGCCTTCTGCCGCTTCAGGCGATATATGGCCAATTGAAATACCACGTGATGCCCCACTAAAACGGCCATCCGTAATTAAAGCTACCTTCGTTCCTAAACCGCGCCCCATAATTGCTGATGTTGGAGCAAGCATTTCAGGCATTCCCGGACCGCCTTTTGGACCTTCATATCGGATAACGACAACATGCCCTTCTTTTACGATACCATTGTCGATTGCCTCTTGTGCTTCATCTTGTGAATCAAATACAATCGCGTCGCCAACAAAAGTTTGAATGGATGGGTCAACAGCACCTACCTTGATAACAGATCCTTCAGGCGCTAGATTGCCAAATAATACGGATAGACCACCAACTGGACTATAAGGATTATCATGTGTACGAATTACCTGGTCGTTAGTTATCTTGTGATCTTTTACAAGTTCACGCATCGTTTGGCCGGCAACTGTAATTCGATCAGGATGAATAGCACCCGGAATCTTTGTTAACTCATTGATGATAGAGCTCACACCACCAGCTTTATTAATATCGTCCATTGAGATATCGGATGCTGGCATAATTTTTGCCAAGTATGGTACACGGGCAGCTACTTTGTTGATGTCCTCTAAGTTATATTCAATTTCTGCTTCGTTAGCAATCGCTAATGTATGTAGAACAGTATTTGTGGAACCACCCATTGCCATATCTAAAGCGAATGCATCGTCAATTGCTTCTTTAGTAATTATATCCCGTGGTTTAATATCTTCTTTTACCATACGGACTAATTGTTTTGCCGCTTCTCGAATCAATTCATATCTTTGCTCACTTGTTGCAACAATAGTACCGTTACCAGGAAGTGCTACACCAAGCATCTCCATTAGGCAGTTCATGGAGTTGGCTGTAAACATACCCGAGCAGGAACCGCATGTCGGACAAGCATTATTCTCAATATCCAATAATTCTTCTGCTGACATATTACCGGATTTATGAGCTCCAACACCTTCAAATACAGATGTTAATGATAATTGTTTACCTGATGCAGAAACACCTGCTTCCATCGGTCCACCTGATACGAAAATGGACGGTACGTTTGTACGTACAGCAGCCATTAACATTCCCGGTGTAATTTTGTCGCAATTCGGAATGTAGAACACTCCATCAAACCAGTGTGCGTTAATAACCGTTTCAGCCGAGTCTGCAATTAACTCGCGGCTAGGCAGTGAATAACGCATTCCAATATGGCCCATCGCTATTCCATCATCTACACCGATTGTGTTAAATTCGAATGGAATTCCACCGGCTTCAATAATCGCTTCTTTTACAACATCAGCAAAACCGCGTAAATGTACGTGCCCTGGAATGATATCGATATACGAATTACAAACACCGATAAATGGCTTACCTAGATCTTTTGCTTTTACTTTCCCTGTAGCATATAAAAGACTACGGTGAGGAGCACGATCAACCCCTACTTTAATCATGTCACTTCTCATTTTGAAACGCCCCTCATGAATATCTATTACTTTATCAAGAGATAGATAGTATTAAAAATGTAATCCATCAGTTACTTACTGTAACATCATTTTGTTCGTTTTCTAATTAACGAACTTCTTAAATTGTTGCTATCATAGTACAAAAAAGCATGCAGAGTCAATATGATTTTTGTAATTATTTATAAAATTCTAAAAATTCATAAATAATGAAATCGTTTACATACTTGCTATTGTATATTTTCTTCTGTTTTAATTAGTTTTTTCAAAAATTTAATAAAATTTTTTATTTTTCAAACCTGCATAAAAAATAGATAATTACACCAAGTTGTTTCTAAACCTCTTTATAAAGAGAAGTACCATAAAAATGTTAGCTTATATTGCTGAAATTTTAATTAAACATAATAAAAGCCCAGCTAAATAGCTGGGCAAAATAAATATAGATTAATTTATATAGAGCAAATCTAATGAGAGGTTTAACAATATGACGGCGTGAAGAAAGGCAATTACTAACCCTTGGCGATTTAATTTTTTCATTACTTTCATATTCATATAAAACACCTCATTATAAATTATATTTTGTACTGCTTGAAGAAATTATACTCCTCAATTTATAAAAAATCAAAATATTTTGAATAAATTGTGAACTTATTTTTTCCTTAATATTAATAATACCTCGGCAATAAAATTTTCTTTATGCATTTGTTCACTAAAAAATGTACATATTACTTATTGAAAAGCTGTATTAACTAGTAGGTGGATTCAAATAAGTTTAGAATATCTTTTTTTAGGTTATAAGTTAGTACACGCTTTTATCAAATAAAAAAGGAGTTGACAATCATATGATGAGTTTCATTTGGTTTTTAATTATCGGCGGAGTACTAGGTTGGTTAGCGGGAGTTATTATCGGTAGAGATGTTCCTGGAGGTATTATCGGAAATATTATTGCAGGTATTATTGGATCTTGGATTGGTAGTGCAATCTTGGGTGACTGGGGTTGGCAAGTATCTGATTTCTATGTATTCCCTGCCCTGATTGGTGCAATTGTTCTTATCTTTATCGTAAGCTTAATTATGCGATCAATGCGCAAAGCAACATAATAAGATATAATTTAAAGAAAGAACTCAACTGCGGTTGAGTTCTTTTTTTCGGTTCTTCTTGAAGATGCAGTATAAACAAATCCCTGCTATTTAACAGATTGTAGCAAATCTTCACTTTGTTGTTCATATTGATGATAGTAATATAAAATATCATCCACATATTCTTCACTATGATTGTAATTGAATATAGCTTTTTTAAGTTCTCCGTCCGACGCACCTGAACGCGATAGATAATTTGCAGCACTGAAAATGGCATCTTCAATATCAAATGGATCCGCAACGCCATCTCCATTTGCATCTACACCATATCCACCATATTTTTTAATGACTTCAGGATTTGTTTTTTCTGCTTCAGGTATATCGCCTTCTCCTAGATCCGAACATGTTGGATGACTCCAACCCACAAAAGTACATGGCATAAATTGCATATGCCCTTCTGCCCCAACTGGAGAGACAAGGGACTTCATAGTAGAAAAGCGAGTTTCCACACGATGGTGTGCTGCTAGCAGCGTCCAAGGAATATGGTAAGCTTTTGCTGCCGATATATAAACCGGGATATATTCTTCCGGTATTTGAAGATCAAATTCTCCCTGAATGTCCTCTGTCTCACCTTGAGATAAGTTTTGGATAATTGGTAGATTCCTTAGGTTTTCCCAAGTAAAGAAGACGAGGGAATAAACCGTAATTGAAATGGGGATTAATAAAATGATAAGGAATAATTTTACACCTGGACTTAAAATAGGTGTTTTTTTCTTCTTTTTTTTGCTTTTCATCTTTTACACATCCACAAGTACCTTCATTCCATTCTATTTTACATAAGATTTACTTCAGCAATATGCGTAGATTATTAGATTCTTTGAAAGGTTCATTCTATACTAAGTAAATAATAAAGAGCAAGGAGATGCAATAAATGTGGAAAGAATTCAAAGAATTTGCAATGAAGGGAAATATACTTGATTTGGCCATCGGGGTTGTGATTGGAGGTGCATTCGGTAAAATTGTCACTTCTTTAGTAGAAAACATCATTATGCCCATTGTCGGAATGCTAACAGGCGGAATTGATTTAACAGAAAGTTTTATGTTTGGTTCCGGGGAAGCTCAAGTGAAACTAGGTGAATTTATTCAATCTATCATCGACTTTTTAATAATCGCCTTTTCAATCTTTATGGCGCTTCGGGTTCTTAGTAAAATAAATCACAAAAAGAAAGAGCAAGTCGCACAGGAACCAACAACACCAGAATTAGATCCGAAAGAGGAGCTATTAAAAGAAATCAGAGATCTACTAAAAAACAATAATCATATTTAAGATAATGTCAAAATGGTTCACCCCTTTTTATTAAAAACTATTGAAATTTGCGCTATAGCTAATTAATTGTGCGGTAATAGTATTGTTTTCAGTAATTTAACATGATAAATTGTATTAATAATCAATAAAATTGATCTATCATAATATTTGGTGAATGCATTCAAAAGGAAAGAGTGAGAAAAGTGACAAAACGTTCAATCGAAACGAAACTAGTTCAGTTAGGTAACTTAAGTGATGCTAAAACAGGAGCAGTCAATCCTCCAATTTACATGTCAACAGCATATAAACATGCTGGTATTGGACAATCCACTGGCTACGACTATACACGTACTAAAAATCCGACACGCGAAATTCTTGAAAAAGGGATTGCCGATTTAGAAAATGGCGATGCAGGTTATGCATGCAGCTCAGGAATGGCTGCTGTACAACTGATCTTGTCTCTTTTCAAACCCGGTGATGAAATTATCGTTCCGGATGATATTTATGGTGGTACATACCGATTATTAAAAACATTTGGTGAAACGTATAATATTAATCCGGTCTATTTTGCTTCCTTGGAAGAGATTGAAGGATTAATTAATGAAAATACGAAGGCAATTTTCTTGGAAACGCCTACGAACCCACTAATGATAGAATTTGATCTAGATATCTTTGCAAGCATATGCAAAAAACATAATTTGCTATTTATCGTAGACAATACATTCTATACACCATACTTCCAACGCCCAATCGAACATGGTGCTGACATCGTGTTGCATAGTGCAACAAAGTATATCGCAGGCCATAACGATGTGTTAGCCGGATTGGTTGTTGCAAAGGGCCAGGAGCTATGCGAAAAGTTGGCTTTTGCACACAATGGCATGGGATTAGTGCTGTCGCCAATGGATAGCTGGCTAGTTATTCGAGGGTTAAAAACGATGCATTTACGTTTGAAGCAACACGATTCAAATGGTAAACAAGTAGCAGCTTATTTAGAAACAGAACCACTGGTTACTGATGTACTTTACACTGGTAAAGGCGGCATGCTTTCTTTCCGTGTAAAAAGTGCCGAAATGGTAAATCCGTTTCTGCAAAAAATTCAATTAATTACATTTGCAGAGAGCCTTGGTGGTGTTGAAAGCTTTATCACTTACCCTGCTACACAAACACATGCGGACATTCCATATGAAGAACGGGTTGCACGGGGCGTAGATGATCGTTTACTCCGTTTTTCGGTAGGTGTTGAGGAAGCAGAAGACATTATTGCCGACCTTAAGCAAGTATTTGAACAGTTAAGAAGCGAATTTTAAATTTCCTTTCTCCAACCACTAAAAAGAGCCAGGCTTTTAAAAAGCCTGGCTCTTAAGCATTTAATTATTTTCCTAATCGTTCCTGAATCAGAGTTTCCATATCAATCGCAATTGTATCTACTGGTACATCTTCAGAACCGGGATAATTTTTCACTGCCACACCGTTCTCATCAACTAGGTAGAAGGTAGAGCCATGTATTACTTGATCGCCATCGCTCGGCATTTTCACTAATGATTTAAATGAATTTAATGCGAATTGTTCTATCCACTTTTGATCATAGCCGGTTACTAAATTCCATTTTGAATCATCTGAAACCGTGAAATTGCTTATATAATCAGATAGCACTTCAGGAGTATCGTTTGCTGGGTCTACAGAGAATCCCACGATGTTATAATCTTCGACTCCACGCTCTTTCAGGGCATCTTGAATTTCAGTCATATGGAATGTCATTGGCTGACAAATCGTATTACAATTTGTAAAAATGAACATCGCTAACCACGGCTTGCCTTTTAAGCTCTCAAGAGATACTTCTTCCCCTTTATGATTGGTTGCCGTAAAATCCTCAATTACATATTCTGTGTCTGCTTTAAATTTATAATTGCTGCATGCACTTAAGACAACAGAAAGTACAAGTATTCCGATAAGACCTGCTAATTTCCTATTCAACATTATTCAACTCCTCTTTCCCTCTCTCATCTTATCGAAATATCTGAAACCATACAACCAATCAAATTCGGACATATCGAACAAATTTGTGAATGAAACACATTTTGCTCACTTAAAGGCATTTATTTTAGTGGTGATTTATTGACACGAGTGCAGTGTGTATTGCTTCAAGTTTGGTTTCGATACGGTTTAACAAATAGAATGAAACCACTATAGGAAAACCAATTTCTTGAATAAAACGAACCCATTCCTCCATCAACGAATTTCCTCCTTTTTTTACATTTTAAAGAGAAAGCCGACAGAACCCTGTGGAGGATTTGTCGACTTACTTTTAATCGTTATATACTTTCAACGAATTCAATTTCTGATACAGTGCGCTCCACAATACGAGCTTGGTTAATGCCGATTAAACTACTTCCGGTGCTTTGAAAAATATCCGAAGTTATAATGGTTTGCATCACACCCTCAACTTCGGCTGGTGTTAAGTTTTCCTTTGGTTCATTTACAGTCAAAGTCAACGTTTTACCGTTTGAAGTATCAAACTTTAATTCTAGAACTTGTGTCAATTAGATTGCTCCTTTCATTTTTAGTGTTTTTTACGCATCAACAGTTTCCGTCAGGATCTTTTCCGCTAATAAAAAATTATGGCTTGTTAGACTTGAAATAGCTTGTACCACTGTCAGTATTTCTGAGGCTTCAACGTTATTGCGTACATTTCGGTACGTTTTTGAAGTGATAACTGATTTTCCTTGTTCATCCACACCTGTTACATAAGAGATTCTAATTGCTGCACTATCAAAATTAAAAGCTGCCATGTGTATCACCTCCTTTCACTTATATATATATCTATTTTCGTTAAAAAAAGAGACATTTAGAGTGAAAACTTTTTTGGTTCCTTTTATAATAAGAAATAGTGATAGTAAAGAGGTGAACGGATTGAACAACTTGGAAGGTTGGTTTTTGTGGTTTATCCTATTTTGGGTATTTGTCTTAATTACCTTGATGGGGATCGGCGGATTCTTTATGTTCCGCAAATTTCTGAAAGCATTGCCTAAAAAGGACGGAAAATCAGACTTGGACTGGCAGAATTATTACTTGGATAAAACAATTCATTTATGGGGCGAGGATGCAAAGGAATTGCTGAATGAATTAGTAAGCCCTGTACCTGACTTGTTTCGTCAAGTTGCAAAAGAGAAAATAGCGGGGAAAATTGGGGAGATCGCTTTAAAAGAAAAAGCTAAATCAATTACTCACGACCTCCTTATTAGGGGGTATATAATAGCAACACCTAAACGTGATCATAAATTCCTTAGAAAAAAACTGGATGAATTAAATATTGATGTTACCCCATACGAACATTTTTTCGAGTAACATTACTACATACTTAAAATAAAACGGGACCCTCTAAAGGAAGGTCCCGTTTTTCTTTATGATGCCAATAATGTTTTTTCGATTTTCTTGTATCTGGAGTACATGGCAAGTCTCCATGGCCACAGCATAGAAAATGCAAGTATCCAGAACATTCCTGCAAGTTCACCGACATCAAAAGAGTCTGAAAGGTAGACTTTCAAAAGAACACGAAGGATTAATAATCCAGCTAATATAAAGAAAAATGCCTTTGAACGTTTCATATAAATTTCGTCATTGCGCACTTCGAATTTGGATGTGGCGATCAATACGGTAGAAAAAATGACGCCCACTGCGACTGCTTCCAAAATTTGAATAGGCGTAACCCGAAATTCTTGAAAAATAAACATTAATCCGCCAGATGACATGGCAATTGGAGGAATTAATATTTTTTTTGCATTTACGGGTTTCTTTTGGGAACGTATGCGTACCATCATCACAAACAAACCCATTAAAAATGCCATCACTGTTGATAAAATAATAAAATATTGAGAAGGTATATTTGCTAACATAACTCTTCCCTCCTCTGTCAACTCTCTCTACTGGTATTATCTTTACCTTATCTTCCGTTTTATATCCTGCTGCAGACTTTAAAGTTAAATAACGTATTGATAATACCGTATATGAAAAAATTTTTCCACAAAAAGCATATTGGGAAATCACTTTTTGGTACATAAACAGTATACTGTAATCCCATACGGTGTGATTACCGTTACGCTAAAACTATACACTTCTCCATTTTCCGATCTTTTGCCAGAAAGGCATTCTCAGCACGGCATCGAAAGACATCAATTGTATGATGCTACTTAAAAAAACGTGCAGACAAGTTAGATGCCAACTTTGCCTACACACTGCCTGCTAAAAGATGGACCAAATAGATCTAATCAACATAGCCTAATATGTTATCTACTACTGTTTTTAACTGATTTTTTTCAAAAGGTTTGGTGATAAAGTCCTTTGCACCAGCTTCAATAGCTTCAACAATGATTCTTTGTTGTCCAAGAGCTGTCATCATAATAATATTAGCTTCCGGGTGTTCGGGCATGATTTCCTTTACCGCATCCAATCCGGACATCACGGGCATTGTAATATCCATTGTCACCAGATCAGGCCTAAATTGACTGTATAGCTCTACAGCCTCCCTGCCATTTGAAGCCTCACCTATGACTTCAAAGCCCCACTCCCTAAACATATTTCCGACTGCTACTCTCATAAAAAGTGCATCGTCAACTATTAATACTGTTGGCATTCTTCATTCCCCTTCTATAAGAATTCAATCTGCTTGTTCCTTGTATATAGTAATGGAAAGTTAACTTTAATCTAGAAGCCTGTAAAACCACCAAATATTGGAGATAGAATGCGAATAATATAATCCAATCCATTAAAGAATAGTAATATTCCGACAGCAATCATAACATATCCGCCGACTTTAACTATTTTTTGGCTATGCTTGCGAATCCATCCCAGCTTCGAGATAAAGAACGATAGCACAAAGAATGGAATAGCAAAACCAAGGTAATACGAAAGCATATACCAAATGCCAGATTCAGGATTTGTGCCTGCTAATGCAATAATGGACATTAGGATAGGTCCGGTACAAGGAGTCCATCCTGCTGCAAATGCAAAACCGATTAATAATGATCCCAAGTAGCCAGATGGTCTATTTTTAAACTGAAATTTACGATCTTTCATTAAAAAGTCGATTTGCAGTAATCCGACAATCATCAATCCAAATACGACAATCAAGATTGCCCCAATTTGTCTCATCAAATCTTGATATGTAATGAAGAAGTCTCTTGCTAGTGATGTACCGAATCCAATTGCAATAAAAATAATAGAAAAACCAATTAAAAAGAATAAAGTATGTAAAATTGCACGTTTTTGCAACATACCTTTTTCATTTTTCAATTCATCATAGCTCATACCTGTTATATAGGATAGAAAAGCAGGATAAAGCGGCAGCGTACATGGTGAAATAAAACTTAAAAAACCAGCACCGAACGCTAAAAAGAAATTTACATCTGTATTCATGGTGTTCTCTCCCTACAATTAATATCTCTATCGTACCAAAATTTCACTCATAATGCTTTGAAATGGTTTCGAAGATTCTTTGTCTAAAATTTGTAGGAAATGTGAATGAAGCAGATCTAGTTACTTGATATACAAAATCATAACATATTCAATATAATAGAAATACAAAATTCTAATAATTCAACCAAATTTATAAACTTTTGGCATTCAAGGTCTCTTGTTGAATGGCACTTCTCTTTTTACTCTCAAAAATAGTTGAGAAAGTAAATATAACAATAGAGGCCCAGATAAACATGAATGAAATTAATTCCGTTTGTGTAAATGGTTCATGGTACAAAACAATACCTAAAAAGAGCACGATTGTCGGTGTCATATACTGAATAAACCCAATGACATACTGTGGCAGCAATTTCGCCCCCTTAGCGAATAACACTAGCGGAATTGCGGTTACGATTCCTCCCAGCACTAAAAAAAGATCTGTCTGCCAATTTACATGTAAAAAAGAAACAGAATTAGTTGACATAACATAAATATAGTAAACTATCGCGACTGGGAGCATCAACAATGTTTCAATGACTAAGCCACGAGTGGCATTTAAAGTAGTTTGTTTTTTTAATGCACTGTAGCTAGCAAAGCTTAAAGCGATTAACAATGCTAGCCATGGTATCTCTCCAAATCCTATGGTCAGTGATATAACGCCTATAAAGGCAACGATTACAGCACTAACTTGCAATTTGGAAAGTTTCTCTTTAAAGAAAATCATCCCAAATACAACCGTGATTAATGGATTAATATAATAACCCAAACTTGCATCTACTACATGATTATTGTTTACTGCATATATATATAAAAACCAGTTGCAGGAAATCACAAAAGATGCTGCTAATAAGGATAGAAACAGTTTTTTGTTTTTCCATAAAGATTTCAAATCTTCTATTAATAGTTTTCTTTGATTAATTATTAGAATCAAGAGAAAAGTAAATACAAAAGACCAAATTACCCTGGATATCAATACTTCCAAACTATCAACATGGGCAAGCAGCTTCCAATAGAGCGGGAAAACTCCCCATATACCGTATGCACCTACTGCATAAAGTATCCCCTTACGATCTATATTCATTATGGCACCTTCTTAAATCATTTTTCTTTCGTAAATCTGAACTAAACCAATTATAGTACTCAAAAAAATTGAAGTAAATCTTGAAATTAAATAGACTGATATCGACTCCTCTTTTAAAAAAGAAGAGGATACCTCCAATCATGCGGCATCCCCTTTCAAATAATTACTCAACAATTCCGTTTTGCAATAGATACATTTTATGATAAAGGCCTTTTTGTGCAAGAAGCTCTTGGTGTGTCCCTCTTTCAACAATCTCCCCTTGGTGTAAAACAAGAATTTGCTCTGCATCCTGGATTGTCGATAGGCGATGTGCAATTGCAATGGTTGTACGACCTTTTCTCATTTTTTCTAAGGAAGACTGAATTGCCACTTCAGTTTCAGTGTCAATTGAGGCTGTTGCCTCATCCAGCACCAGTATTTTGGGATTTGTGGCTATTGTACGGGCAAATGCAACAAGCTGTCTTTGACCACTGGAGAAGGTCGAACCACGCTCGGAAACCTTCTGTTCATATTGGTTTGGCAATTGTTCGATAAATTTATCGGCTTGAACAAATTTTGCAGCTTCTACCACATGCTCAGCTGTTAAATTCGCATCAAGTAATCGGATATTACTCGCAATGGTGCCATAGAAAAGGAATGGATCCTGCAGAACCAGACCCAATTTGCTTCTTATCTCATTCTTGCCATAAGATTTGATTGATTTCCCGTCTATTAAAATATCCCCTTCTTCAAATTCATAAAAACGCATCAACAGGTTAATTATAGAGCTTTTGCCGCTTCCGGTATGCCCAACCAATGCAACCGTTTCTCCCGGCTTTACCGTAAACGATATATTTTTCAAAACGTTTGTTTTGCCGTTATAACTGAAGGTTACGTCTTTAAATTCGATTAACCCATCCCTAATGGTTAAGTCACTTTCCTTCTGCTTTGGCTCCACTTCCTCATCGTCCAATAGATCGAACACACGGGAGGCCGCTACAATGGCTTGTTGGTAAAAGGCCAAACGTTCCATCACATTATTGATTGGTTCAAAGAATCGATTGATATATGTGATGAAAACATAAACAACCCCTACTTCAATTGCTGTATTGAATGATGTCATACCAAAATAAGTCAGGATGATGACAATCGCCGAGAAGAATATTAAATCAATTACCGGTCTGAGTAAAAGACTGTTTAATTTAATATTGTTCATCATTGCAACGTAATGCTCTTCATTTATCTGATCGAATTCATCAGAAAAACGCTGCTCCTGACGGAAAGTCTGAATGATGCCCATTCCAGATAAGCTTTCGGCTAATTTTGCATTTAACTGACTAAGCTTCTCCCGCATTGTCATGAATACAACTGAACTATATTTCCTGTATAAATAGATAACCAAAAATATTAATGGCAATAAAACAAGGGCGTATAAAGCAAGCAATGGATTCAGCAGAAACATGGCAATATACACACCGACAATTAGAAAAGCAGCTTGAACGAATGAACTCAATACGGAAACAAATAATTCCTTTATGGCCTCCGTATCATTTGTAGCTCTGGAAACAATTGATCCTGCTGGTGTTTCATCAAAATATCGCATTCCAAGTCCATGAATCTTCGAGAAGACATCTATTCGTAGTTGCTGTATAACTTTTAGCGCAATCTCCTGGAACTTTACAAGCTGTATATAGGAAATGACAACATTCAATATTTGAATGATAAAATAAGAAACAGCTAAATAAAGAATAGGCTTTAGATCGAATTGATTCTTTGCCACGTGCTCATCAAGAAATATTCCAATGAGATACGGGCCGACTACATCACCAATTACTGTTAGCATTAGCAAAAACAGAGCAAGTACGACCGCTTTCTTATGCGGTTTTAAATAAGAGAGCAACCTGAATAGTATTTGTGTCTGTTCTTTACTAGAAAAGGCAAGCTTATCTTTCATTTATTTCCCCTCCCTTTTCTACCAATCTTTCAAGTTGCTGCAACTGATACATCTCAAAGTATCTGCCCTGGAGCGACATCAACTCTTCATGGGTTCCTTTTTCAACTATTGTTCCTTCATGCATGACAATAATTAAATGCGCGTGTTCGATAGCACTTAAACGGTGGGAGGTAATGATTGTTGTAGCGTCTTCTCTTGCTACTTTTAATGATTTTAGTATGGCTTCCTCCGTTTTTGCATCCACTGCTGATAAAGAATCGTCCAAAATCAGGAGCTCCGGTTTCAGCATGAGTGCACGTGCAATGGAGATTCGCTGTTTTTGTCCACCAGACAACGAGACACCACGTTCTCCCACAATTGTTTGATAGCTTTCAGAAAAACGCAAAATATCTTCGTGTATATGAGCGATACTTGCTATACGCTCAACTTCTTCGGTTTTTTCATTCGGATTATTGAATGCGATATTTTCGAAAACGGTTGTGGAAAATAAGAAATGATCTTGTGGGACATAGCCTATTGATTCTCTTAGTCTTTGTTTTTTATACTCATCGATTGAATGGTTTCCAAATCTAATGTCTCCAGTATATCCTTCAAATTCACGTAGGAGCAGTTTCAGGATGGCTGTTTTACCCGAACCGGTTTTACCTACAATCCCCAATGTTTCTCCACGTTTCAATTTAAAATGAACATCATGGAGTGCACTTGTTTGATCGCCGGGGAACTTGAAATCATTAATGTTGAAATCAATATCTCCATATGGTTTCAGATCCAGTGCGTTTTCTTTGTCGTCAATTTCTGCCGGCACAGAAAGCAGGTGCTCTATTCGGTCATAGGAAGCTGAGCCGCGTTCCATAATGTTGAAGAGCATACCAAAGGCCAGCATTGGCCAAACGAGCAATCCAAGGTAAGTATTAAAGGCGACCAAATCACCGATTGTCATCGTGCCTTCATAAATAAACTTCGCTCCAAATCCCAAGCTCAGCATAAAACTAAAGCCGATAATTAAACTGATTGTCGGATCAAACAATGAGTCGACCCGTGCCACTTTCATGTTTTTATCCACTACATCATTTGACAGGCGGGTGAAGTCTGCTGTATCCTCCTCTTGCTGTCCGAAGGTTTTGATTACTTTAATCCCTGAAATGCTCTCCTGTGTTTTATCGTTCAAATCTGAAAATGCAGCTTGCGCCTCACGAAACCTCGAATGCAGAAGCTTTCCATAATAGCTTGTTGAAATGGCCATTACCGGCATCGGTATTAAGGCAATTAACGTTAAACGCCAATCAATCGTTAAAGCCATGGCCAAAATTACAAAACCTCCAGTTGTAACAGAATCGAAAAGGGTTAAAACACCCCCACCGGCTGTTTGCTGAACAGCTGCGATGTCATTTGTGGCATGCGCCATCAAATCCCCGACTCGTCGCTGCTGGTAAAATGAGGGGCTCATTTTCGTAAAATGCCGGAAGAGCTTCTCCCTTAATAGTTTTGCTAAATAAGTGGAAGAACCAAATATCATACGCCGCCAATAGTAACGCAGGATGTAGATGAGAATCGCTACGACAATAATTATTCCGACCCACTTTGCAAGCGACTGTGGGGTTAACTCCCTATTTCCAATTTCGTCAATTACATAGCCAATTACTTTTGGAGGTACAAGATTTAAAATGGCGACCAATGCGAGCATGGTCAAACCAATCAAGTACTCTTTTTTCCTCAACTTAAAAAACCAGCCTAATTTCAAAAAAACTTTCATTTATCCACCTTCTTTGTTTTCTAAAGGTACTAAATTTTTAAAAGATTCAGTTCTTATGAAGCCCAACTTATTTTAGCAAATATTAAATTAGGCGTGAAGACTATTCTTGAAAATAATTCAGAAATCGAAACATTTCATTCTAAAGTTGGAGGTGGATTGAGGTTTTTAAGTGAGGCAAACGCATCTGAACACGATTTGCGGTCCAGTTTTACTACCTTTTGGAGCGGTCCTCTTTTTGAGTCGTCTTAATAACTGTCACTTTGCTACCGGTCGAGAGAGTTTTCTTTTTGAATCGTCATTATAAGCAAGGCTTTACTACCGTTTAATGCTATTTTCATTTAGCATCGTCGTAATAAACCCTGCTCCTTTCCGATCGAATCATTCATCTTTTTAAATCATCTCAATCTCAATAAGTCTTTCCTTCGCAATAAAAAGACTGCAAGAAAATCCGGAATTCCGAATCTCTTTACAGTCTAGGTTCTTTGCAATTATGTTGTAACTTTAAAGACAGTTTTAATTTTTTGAATAACCCCGCCGGAACTATAAGTTAGCACACTGCGTTTATAGAATGATAGGCTGACAATGTATAAAGCTAAAACCGTTATAATTAGTACGGCTAATGAAATCATAGGTTCGATCGTGGATATATCAGTTGCACCGATACGTAATGGCATGACCATTCCGGAAGTTAACGGAATATACGAGAATACTTTAATGAGCAAAGTATCTGGATTCGCAACACCTGAAATCATGACATAAAAACCAACGAGTGCAATCATGATCCCTGGAGTCATAACTTGGGAAGCTTCTTCCACTTTCGACACAAGTGAACCGAATAATGCACCGATTATTAAGAATAAGACGATTGTTAAAAATAAAAAAGCAATTACATAAAAAACATAGGAATATGAGAGTTCATTTAAGATCGACTCAACCATTTCCCATTTTGCCCCATCATCAGTTACTCTTAGCAGCACAAAAAGGAAACCAAATATAATCACGAATTGTGTAAGAGCCAGTAGAGTAATCCCTATAATTTTCGATTGGAAATGAGTACCCGGTTTCACACTGACCAATAGCATTTCCAGTGCTCTTGACCCTTTTTCCGATGCCACATCTGTCGTAATCATTGAAAGGAATGCCATGATAAAGAAATAAATGACAATACCCACGAAATAGGAAGCCCATATACCTGATTGTTTTTGGTCCTCGCTTTTTCCATCCGCAGCACCTTCGTTTAAGTTTGTATTTGTAATAATCGCTTCAGCGTTCAAGATCTTGTCAGCTTCGCTGGCTGTTAAGTTCAATTGTTGGATGCCGTAGATTTTTCCTGCATATTGCACAAATGACGAAATAGTAGATTGATCATTGAATTTAAGTGGAACAAAGGTTGCGATATCTGCTTTTAATTTTTCATCTTCCTCTTCGACAACTACAACTGCATCAAATTTTTCTTCTTCAAGCTGTTTATATAAAGTTTCGATTGACTCCGTTGGGAAGCTAAATGTAATGTCTTCATTTGATAGGAATATTGGTTCTAATTCAACTGAAGTTTCATTAACCAATGCCACTTCCAACCCCTCTTCATTCACAAAGAGTCCCTTGATTTCCGACCAGAACATTACAACAGCAATTATCGCGACATATAAAAGAGTCATAAGTATAAAAGACTTCGCACGAACCTTTTGTTTATAGAGCTGCTTAATAAGAATCCATAATTTATTCAACATTGCCACCTACCTTATCTTTGAAAATTGCATCCAGCGATAGATAATCCAGACTGAATTTTTCAATATATTGTCCATTTGAGACAACGTCGAAGATAGATTCCGCAAAGGATTCATCCAACAGAGTCAACACATATTCATCCCGTTCGACCTTAACTTCTTTTACTCCTGCCATTTTCTTTAAGTCATTTAAAGAAACATTGGTACGAAGAGTTAACTTCGTTTTCCCATATTGTTTCTTCAAGTCTAGAAGACTACCTGAAAAAAGTGAGACTCCCCTTTTAAGAAGACAAAGATGATCACACAATTCTTCGACATTATCCATCTGGTGACTGGAAAATAGAATAGTTACACCTTTCTCTTTTAATAATAAAATCGCATTTTTCAGCAAGTCACGGTTTACCGGATCCAGCCCACTAAACGGTTCATCCAAAATCAGAAATTTCGGTTTGTGAATAAAACTTGCAATGAGTTGAACTTTTTGTTGATTCCCTTTTGACAAAGTTTCCGCTTTGCTGTTGCGCTTTTCTTCCAAATCGAAGCGCGCAATCCAGAAGTCAATTTCCTTTTTCAGCTCATCCCGTTTCATACCTCGCAATTCGCCGAAGAAAAGTAATTGTTCCTCCACTTTCATCTGAGGAAAAATACCGCGTTCTTCCGGCAAATATCCTAAGTAATCACGGTTTATTTTCTTTATGGGTGTACCATCCCAAGCAATCATACCTGATGTTTGGTCCTGCAGATCCAATATCATACGGAAAGTGGTGGTTTTTCCAGCACCGTTTTGTCCAATAAGTCCAAAAATCTCACCCTTCCCTATGGTAAAAGATAGGTCATTTACAGCTATGAAATCTTTATATTTTTTCACAACATGCTCTAATGTTAAAGTCATTATTAAGCTCCTTTCTAATCACAGAAAATGTCCAACTGATGTTTTAAGTGTCTTCGTTTTTTCATTATTTTTATCAAGGGGAATAATAAAATAATAGCGCAGCCTATATTAACTCCCCCTACAAAATCATTAATGCCAGCCAGATTACCAGAATTCAAGAGTGTTGAATTAATGATTCCAATGAATAAGTTAATAAAAAATACTGTTAAAAAAAGATAGAATACTCGATTTAGGTAAGCAAGCCTTGAAGTAGTATCACTATATAATTCAAAGGGGCCCTCTGCAGCCTTTTTTCTAAAATAGGCCCAATTAAAGAAGACCCTTACCAGTTCAATCCCTGAAGATTGCAAAAACCTGATGTACTCCTTGCTATCCTCTTTGGAACCGATGCCGGATATCATTTCATTGCGGTAAATAAACTCTCCAGGTTCTCCTTTCTTGAAAGAGTAGAATACCAGACCAAAGGAAGTTAAATTCCATCCTTTTTTGGCCATAAGATTTACCCATTCTTCCTCTCTTTCATAATCTAAAAAAAGCCGAATTTTCATTTTGCTTGCTCTCAAAATTTGCCACCTCCTGTAATACGGACACCATTATCAAAAAGTTCCCTTAATCTTGAAATTTCTGATAGAATTACCTTTTTTCCTTCCTCGGTAATGATGTATTCCTTTTTACGCCCATCGTCTTCAAAAGCTTGAATCCATCCTCGGTCTAGCAGGGTTTTAATCGCTCCGTAGATTGTTCCAGCCCCTAATTTCACACGTCCCGCCGTCATTTCCTCCGTCAGTTGAATAATTCCGTACCCATGTCTGGGTTCGTACAAAGAAAGTAAGATATAGTAAACCCCTTCCGTTAAAGGGGGATGCTCATGTGTCATATCATTCTTGTCCTTTCATCTATATTGTCGAACGATATATCGGCTGTTGATATATGGAATATATCAGCAACCGATATAGTTGTCAATATGAAGTAGACTTGTGAATATCATTCTTATCATCACAAGCATGGAGCATTCATTATTTTTCCTCATAAATAAAAAAGAGAAGCAAAATTAACCCTGCTTCTCTTTCTTTTACGTGATTATTGTTCCAAGAATGCTCCAATGGTCTTAACAGACTCATCAATTTCTTGACCAAAAAAATTGTTTTTTGTGAAGAAGCTGTGAACCAAGCCACTTGCAATGTGTAATTCAACTTGATTGCCAAAGCGTTCGAGTTTATGTGCATAGGCGATTCCTTCATCCTTCAACACATCATTTTCTGCTACGATTATACAAGCTTTGGGCAATTGTTTTAAATTTCTTGATTGTAATGGAGCTACATAAGGATGGTTTCGCAGCTCCTTATCTTGTAAATAGTAATGGGCAAACCATTCCATGTCTTTGCTCTGTAAACCAAAACCTTCCGCGAACTTACGATAGGAATCTGCAGCAAACGATAAATCCGTTACAGGGTATAGCAGCACTTGAGATTTAATAGCTGGACCTTGACACTCATTATTCAATATTGTCACTACGGCTGCAAGATTCCCTCCTGCACTATCACCCATAACTGTCACTTCGTTTAGGAGCCCATTCAGCTCTTGCAAATTTTCCATTGTCCACAGAAATGCATCATATGCGTCATATAACGGTGTAGGAAATTGATATTCCGGCGCTAATCGGTAACCAACCGAAATGACAATTGATTCGGTCTCGGCTGCAAGAATCTGGCAGGATGCATCGCATGTCCCAATATCGTTTAATACCCATCCTCCTCCATGATAATAAATAATAATTGGGAATGGTCCATTGCCATACGGTGTATAGATACGAATCGGTATTTGTTCTCCATCACGTACAGTGATGACTCTATCTTCCGTTTTCTTCAATTTAATTTGATTAGATACTTGAATTTTCGGGGCATTGGCACGCAACCTTCGTACTTCATCCGGGGTCATCGTATGTATGGGTGGTTGCTGTTTCACATTTTCTAAATAGCTTTTCGTGCTTTCCAATAAATTTGCCATTTGATTCACAATCCTTATATTGATTTTTTTACCGATCTATCATGTAATATCAATTATAAGTAAGTTTATAGGAATTATCAAATATAATATGAGTGTAAAGCTGTATCGGGCTCTGACCTAAACTTTCTTTTTTCGATTAAATTTAGAACCGTATATCCTTATCCGTTACTCATACTGAAAAAAGACATGGCCCCCCATGTCTTCATGCCTAGGAATAAAATGGGTGATTCTTTGGTTGATAATTTACAGGTATAGCATAATGGGGAGCGTATGGAGGATATGGTTGCTGATAGTGATAATTTGGATGACAATCATTATAAGGACCGATAAATGTACCTGGCTTTACCGGTGCAACGCTTTGCTTCCAATGCTGTTCATCGATACAGTACGTTTTTGACATTATGCTTGGTGGAGTAAACTTTAAGATATCTGAACCCAGTATTACCTCAGGTATATTGGCATCAAAAATTGCTAAAAAATGAGTATTGTCAACTTGTGCTTCAATGTAATGCCACCAACCTTGAGGCACGTTTGTTACTTGACCGGGAGTTATGGTGAACTGCATTAATTGTTTCATATAAGGGTTGAAGATTGAAACAATCGCGCACCCCGAAATACAGTAAACGAGTTCAGCTGCATTTTGGTGGTAATGGGGCTCGACAATATTGCCCTTACTTAAAAATGTATCCAGCATCGAAGTGCCTTTCAAAGAATTTAATTCATTGGCTCCCAAAACATTTATAAAATTTTGTGGATCTTTTTTAAATAGCTGACTTTTGTTTACATCAAAGAAAAATTGAATGGATGGTGAAGAAAAATCAATGGATGAACTCATCTATGCCGTCTCCTTTATTACATTGTTGAAAAATCGCTAACCGTAGAAACTTTAGGAATTTCCTACCTCTCACAAACCTTGTTACATGACTTTAGCCCGCCTTCATCCCATCTATTGTATGTATTTTGTCGATTTAGGTTCTTGCACATAAAGTAAGCATTGCAATGACTTGCCTACTGTATGTGATAAATCTAATTATTAACTTTATTCAGTAATAGGTATTTATCTAGTTGAGGTACCCTCTTTTGAATAGATTAGTAATGCACAAACTATTAAAAAAAGAGGAGGGTAAACATGAACCGTCGTCATCACTGCGGAGGGCGTTGTAACAATCCCATTTGTTGTCCGCCAAATGTTTTTCCAACACAAGTAGCGCCTGCACGGATATCTCCAACACAGCATATTGTGAAAACGAACATTTTCAACACAGTAGTACCACATTGCCATCCAGTTCATACGACAACTGTCAACAGACACAATACTCATCATCAGCATTTCTTCCCACGTACAGAATCTGTTGTGAATGAATTCACTGAAACGCAAGAGTTTTTCCCGCCATATAATGCAGGAACTGTAGGTAATATGGGTGCTCCAGTTCGTAGAAGAAGAGGATTTTTTAATTTCTAGTATCTAGAAAAGCCAAAGATTTCTTCTTCCCATAAAAAAATAGATTACCTTCACTTCCATGTGAATGGTAATCTATTTTAATTTACATACGTTTTAATTTTTCATATTCCAGTTGTAATTGTTCGATTCGTTTTCTTCCTTCTTCACGGTTACGAACTGTTTCAGCTTGAATTTGTTTTGTTTCTTCAATTCCTGACATAATTGTCTGCCAAGTTGTTTCGATTGTTTCAATCTTGATGCTTGGATTTCCAGCTGAACGAGCAATATCGATGCTGTTTTGGCGAATATTTTCGGCATTTCGAATCAACATTTCATTTGTGCGTTTATCAAGCTCATTCATGGAATCTGCCACTAGTTTTTGGCGCTGGATTGTAACCGCATGAATTAACCCTTGCTTAAATATAGGAATGGTCGTCACAAATGCAGAATTAATTTTACCGATAAGATGATTGTTCCCTTGTTGAATCATTCGAATTTGAGGCGCTGCCTGGAAGGAAACTTGTTGAGCCATTTCTAGATCGTACCTACGTTGCTCCAATAACTCCATATTTCTTCTAAGTGTCTCAAGTTCCATAATGGCTTCTTGATCTCCCTCATTTGCTCTTTGCTCCAAGACAGGGATTTGTGGGTGCAGCTGCTGCAATTTTACTTCGATGGCAGCAACATGCTCACTCAAACTTTGAAAATAGCTCAAGTTTTGGTCATACATTTGCTCGAGCTCGATTGTATTCCGTTTCATCTCAAGCTCATACTTTTGTATTTCATTGTAAATGACATCGATCTCTTTATTCATTGTGTCGTATTTCGACAAGATTCTTTCTAACTGCTCTTTACCTTTATTGAATAAGCGCTTTAGTAATCCGCCTTTTTTCTCTTCCTTGAAATCCTGTGGGTCAAAGCGGTCCATTATTTTATTTAAGTTATTAATGAGCTCACTTGATCTTTCAAGCTTGCTTGTTTTGATGGAAGCCAACATTTTATCCGAAAACTTCGAGATTGCTGTTGCAGTTTCTTTACCGAATTCCAGAACAGCAATTTGATTTTTTGCGTCTATTTTTTCAGCAAGCGCTTGTACCTGTGGCTCTTCCTTTAGAGCAAGCTGACGTTTTTTTATCTGAGATAATTCTTCCTGGCTAACAAGCTGTTGCTGCGGTATTTCGGAAAGTGCATTTCCATCTACATTTATTTTTGAATCCAGATCATCAAATAAGGGGTTTTTTGTTTCTGACATTAAAATCCTCCGTTCCATTTATAGAAATTCCTTGATAGGCAAATAAATACATTCAACACTCATCATATACAAATTATACTTATTAAAAACATACGAATTACAAGTAAAAAAGTTTCATATTAGATTTCCATTACAACTATCATAACACTATTAAGACAATATTTAGTTGTTCATTGTTTTAAATTAAGTATGTAGCTTCTACTAACAAAATGAAAAAATCCTGCTTGAGCACAAACAGGATTATTAATTTTTCTATTATAAAGCTGCACCTGAACCACCATCTATATTAATGGCTGTGCCGGAAACATAGGAAGCTGCATCAGAAGCCAGGAATGTTATAACATTTGCTGCTTCTTCCGTGTTGCCAATGCGACCAAGCGGAATTGTTTTGCCTACTTCTCTTGAATATTCTTCCCAAGTAGCTTCCGGCATTTCATTTTGCCATTTACCCTCAATTTGCCGGCTTCGAATTAAACCGATACAAACCGAATTCACTCGAATATTATATTTCCCTAAATCCTTGCTCATCGCTTTAGTCAAGGCGAGACCGGCAGAACGACTAACGGTAGTAGGCAAACTTTGTGCAGGTGGGGTTTTAGCTAGAACAGCCGTTAGATTAATGATCGAGCCGCCATTTTGTTCCTTTAAATATGGCAGGGCATATTTTGAACAATGAATCGCTCCAAATAATTTTAAATTTAAGTCAGCGTGCCATAAATCCGTGTCCACATCTTCAAACGAATTAGCAGATGAAGTACCGGCATTGTTAATGACAATGTTTATTTTGCCATAATGAGCGACGACTTCTTCAATTAATCTCTTACACTCTGTCTCGATGGATACATCTGCGGAAACAGTTAGAACCTCTTCCCCAGTTTGTTCTTGAATAAATGTTTTTGCTTCTTTCAAAGCACCCTCTTGTCTAGCGGCAATTGCTACTTTTGCTCCCTCTTTTACTAGCTGTAAAGCTGTATATAAGCCGATTCCTTTGCTTGCCCCTGTAATGACAGCAACTTTGTTCTTTAACCCTAAATCCATATGCAATATCTCCTTTAAATTAGATAATAGTTAAATTATATAGGAATAAACATTCATTGTGCGAATTTTCTTATTGCTTGGTTTTATTGTTATTGGAAAGAAGCCGGTTTGACAGGAATAATCCGATGCCTCCAATGACCATAAATAAAATAGCTCGTATAATCAAATTTAAGGAAGCGAGATCGAAGAATACCAGTTTAATAATAGCAATCGCTAGTACACAATACCCCATAACCTTGACTTTTTTTGATTGTCCTGTTGTACTCATCCAAAGAGATAGACTTGCTGTTAGGAACAGTAAAAGTGTTTTACCTGTAACAATAATGAGATGACTCATTAGCCCTTCATATAAGATTTGACTAAGGATTGAATATCCAAGCAGCATTGCCCCCAGAATTCCTACTGTCAAAAGTCCATCTACATCAATTTTCAATTTTGAAATCCAGGTCCTGTATAAGTATCCTTTCATATAAATATCTGCAATGATAGCAATGAAAATCATTGCGTAGATTACTCGTACAATAAGATTTAGCCAAATATCAAAGCCTTCAACAAAATGAGTTGGTATAAGGCTCATGTACACTAGCAAGAATGCAATAATTAAAGTATATCTAAGCCCTCTTCCGATCAACTTTTCCGAGATAAACAAGGAAACCAGCATGATGAACGCGAGCACTAATGCTGTAAAATAAGGATGATCGCCATTGGATAAATAAGTAATATCAAACTTTAATACATAGTTAAAGAAATAAACAGCCAGTAATATCGGGAAAATATCCAAGGAAAAATTCACATTGGCTTTTCCATCATCCGATAGTTCAACCTTGGATTGTTGTTTTAAATAGAAGAATAATGCTAGCAGGTAAATAAAAACAAATAAGTAATTTAAATGTTCCAAAGTCCAAAAAGGATTTATTTCATCAACTAGTAGATGAATCGTCACAAAAAAAGTAAATAATAGACTATAAGTATATTTCATCAGTTTGGCATTTAGCTTTAGTGCGAGCATCAATCCCAGGAATGCACTTAAAGGCAAAAGTACCATTTCCAGATGATCAATCGCATTTATTACCATGACAATATTGAAAATTGTTAACAATGCGAGCGTTCCGGCTATATCCACAATCCTGGACTCACTGCGTTTATTTGCAAATAGAGCCAAAATGCCATAAATGACTGCCAATACTAGTAACGGCAGCGAAGAATCATCCGCAATGATATTTACGATAAGTACCGTTAGTCCACTCAAGCTAAATAATAAGCCTTCATGGATTGTTCGCCATTTACTGAATGGCTTGTATAGATGCCACCAAACGAGCAGTAAAACAATGTTTAGCAGGATGCAGCTCAATACATACATTGCTGATTTATCATCATTCAGACTCCAAATGACCTGAACTGCAATGATTGAGAAGACGTATGAAATATACATAGCGATCGACTGGATATGTTTAATAAATATAATCTGCATGGACCCATAAACAAGCAGGACATAAAGTAAAATGATTATTCCATTGAAATCCATGTATTCTAATAGATAAGGCAATAATAATGAAGTGAAAATCACGAAGATTGAAAGCACTTCATTTTTCTTTACGTAACAGATGGTGATTCCATAAGCGATAAAAATAAGAGCCAAAAGAAGCGCAAAATATAAACCTAATACCTCATACAGTATAGCACCTGCAGCAGTTGTCAATATTCCAATGATAAATGCCCCACCGTAAAGTACGATTGTGAAAATCTGTGAGGTTTCCGGCCTTTTCAGATCCATGAACAGTCCTATCATGATTAAGCAAAGAGACAAGGCATATGCTAATGCGATTTTTAGTGCATTTGTTAATAATCCAAAGTCACTAATTACTTTAAGTCCCCAGAGTACACCAAGAACCAGAATAAGCATAAAGATTTTAGGCAATAACCAAAGAATGATCTCCTCAAAACTTCTATTCTTCCGGGGAGGTACTGATTCAATTTCTCGGTCAGATTGTTCGGTCGAACTATTTGTGATCGGTTCTTTTGCTTTTACTGACGCTACTCTGTTTAATTTAACCAGATGGTTATCTGCTTCTTCACGAGCCTCCTTTTTTGCTATTTGATCGGTTTGAACACCTGTTTCTTTTAAACTGGTTTTAACCTTTAGTTCATCCAGTTCTAAACGTAGCGCTCGAACTTGAATCTCCAGGTTTTCGATTCGCTTATCCGTTTCATTACCCATTTAAGTGCCCCTTTAATTATAATTGATTGCACCTCTATTTTAATTGAAAAAAATCCAATTTCAAGGAGTAATAGGTAATAACTTTTCTAAATTAGACATCCTTCTCTTAGTGCCAAGGTCGAGACTATCCAAATACATACTTGATAATTACTTATGTACTAAACAAAAAAATGGACTTCGAAGCATATAAGCTTCGAAATCCATTTTTTATTGATTTTAGATTAATTAGCTGTTGAAGTAGTAAGCACCAACGATAATTAAAAGAATGAATAGTACAACAATCAAAACAAACTCGTTGTTGTTTTTAGAATAGCCACCATGGCAATACATAGCTTTCTCCTCCTTTTTTCTATTTAGTACAATTTATGTCGGCAGCTTGATTTCGACAGGGACAAATGCACAGTATTTAGGGAAATAAGCCAAAAATTTGAGGAATGAAAGTAAAAATGGATTTAGACTTACTATTGTTCCAAACAAAATCTTCTAATTATATTGTCCTGGCAATTCAAAATGTCCAAAAATTCATCATTTTTTTAAAAATCAAATCCATTCTCTAAAAAAAGGTATATAATCAATATATCAATTTATTAATTTTCTACAGGGAGTGTTTTATTTGATTACAACAAAACGTGCATACAATTTTAATGCTGGACCATCTGCATTGCCTATCGAAGTATTGCAAAAAGCACAAGAAGAAATGGTAAATTACAATAATTCTGGCATGTCAATTATGGAAATGAGTCATCGCAGCAAAGATTATGAAGCGGTACATAATGATGCAATTGCTCGTTTAAGAGCCCTATATTCAATTCCCGATAACTACGAAGTTCTCTTCCTGCAAGGCGGCGGAAGTCTGCAATTTACGATGGTGCCAATGAATTTCCTCGGCAAAGAGCAAACAGCCAGCTATATTTTGACTGGATCTTGGTCTGAAAAGGCGATCAAAGAAGCAAAACTTTTTGGACAAGTACAAGAAGCAGCAAGTACAAAAGAAAACTCTTATCGTAATATTCCGGCTTTAGAAGAAATTCAATTCAGTGAAACAGACGCATATGTTCATATTACTTCAAACAATACAATTTACGGTACTCAGTGGAAAGAGTTCCCTCAAACCGGTGCGGTTCCACTAATCGCTGATATGTCCAGTGACATTCTTTCCAAACCAGTAGATGTAAGCAACTTCGGCATCATCTATGCTGGAGCGCAAAAAAATCTTGGCCCTTCTGGAGTGACTGTAGTCATTATCCGTAAAGACCTGCTGGAAAAAGCGAATACCAACATTCCAACAATGTTAAAGTATTCAACACATGCCGATTCGAATTCTCTATATAACACTCCTCCAACATTCGGTATTTATATGCTAGGTGAAGTATTGAAATGGGTAGAAGAAAAAGGCGGTCTTGAAGCGGTTGAGAAAAACAACGAAGAAAAGGCGAAGCTTATCTATGATGTGATTGATAACAGTAATGATTTCTACAGAGGACATGCTACACCTGAATCTCGTTCTCTTATGAACATTACTTTCCGCGTAGCAAATGAAGAACTTGAAAAGCAATTCCTAGCCGAAGCAAAAGAAGCAGGATTTGTTGGATTAAATGGCCACCGTTCTGTTGGCGGCTGCCGCGCTTCAACTTATAATGCTGTACCATTCGAAACATGTAAAGCACTTGCCGAGTTCATGATCGAATTCCAAAATAAGCATCAATAATTGTTTTAATTCCCGAAGGCCCAATTAATTT
>NZ_JAUHTQ010000019.1 GCF_030418165.1 Ureibacillus aquaedulcis | reverse complement strand
TCAAAGAGGTTGCTTTTTTCTTTCAAATTAAACAAAACTTTAGAAAATTCCTGTAAATGTTACTTTAACTTACTTCTCACACGCATATTCAAAGGAAGTCGTAACGATAATACCGCTTTTCTCTACTAGGGCCTTTCCGCCTTCCTTTTCACAAGCTTTTACTAGCGAATCAATCTTGTTTTCCAAGAAGAAAGAAGTTAATCCCGCAAAAATCAACCCTATTACTATCATGATGATTCCTATGATCACCCATCCACGTCCACTATTGCCCACTGACAATCTTCCTGCTTTCTAATTTAAATACTGCTACTCCATTTCCATTTAAATGAATGTAAATGGCTCCGTATTGATTTCTGATTGAATAAATTGAACAGATAACTTAGCTTTCGAGCATAATTGTTCCATTTTCTTTGCAACGCCATCTATCATTACTTTTTCTACATGGTGCCCGGGATCTACAATGCTTAACCCTATACTCTCTGCGTCCTGTGCAATATGAAAACTGATATCCCCTGTGACAAACACATCAGCCCCTGATCGTTTCGCAGCATGAATATATTTGTTTCCATCCCCACCTACAATGGCTACTTTGGAAATTTGCTTCTTTGTATCTCCTACGACTCTTACTTTTGGCACGTCTAATTGCGTTTTAACGTACATTGCAAACTGTTCCAATGTCATCGGCTCTTTCAGCCTTCCAACCCGTCCTAGGCCCATTTCGTTCGTTTCAACTGCCAATGTATATAAATCATACGCAGGTTCTTCGTATGGATGCGCATTTAACATGGCTTTCAGCACTTTATTCTTAATGGATTGCATGAATACAACCTCAATTTTTTCTTCATCAGTTTTTTCCATTTCGCCGATGTCTCCGATAAATGGATCGGCACCTTCTAACGGTCTAAAACGCCCTTGTCCATTCGTTGAAAAGCTGCAGCCCTCATAATTCCCAATTGCCCCTGCACCAGCCTTAGCTAACGCAAGACGTACATTTTCGGCATATTCATCCGGGACAAACACGGCAAGCTTCATCAGATTTTCATGATAGGTTTTTTCTAGGATTTGGCGATTTTCTAGCTGGAGTGCATCTGCCAAAAGGTCATTTACCCCACCTTCTGCCACATCTAAATTTGTATGAGCTGCGTAAACAGCAATATCGTTCTTAATTAATTTTTCATATAACTTCCCGGCAGGTGTATCTGTTCTTAAATTCGATAGCTTTCGAAAAATCGGTGGGTGGTGGGCAATGATTAATTCGCACCCTTTTGCAATTGCCTCATCGGCAACTTGTCCATTAACATCAAGGGTTACCAATACTTTTGAAACTTCTTTATTTAATGTTCCGATCGCCAATCCTATTGGATCATTGTCCATACAAGCTAATTTTTTTGGTGACCAGCTTTCAAATAATTGGATGATTTCATGGCCATTAGCGTACTTCATCATTTAGAACCTCCTCTACAAGATTGATATGATGCATTACATCTTCCCTTTTTTTCGCTATATCGGTTGTATGATCTGCTTTTTCTATAGAAGATAAAATTCGTTTCCAGTTAGCTATTTCTTTTGTCCATTTTTCAACAAAAACATCGGACTTATTAACCATTAATTGTTTTCCTAATAAAGTTTCTTGTTCTGTTAGTTCCATGTCACCGCGCTGTAAAACAAGAATTTCATAAATTTTATCATCTTCTTTTAGGATTACTTCATCTAATATAGCCCAATGATTTCGTATAGCCCATTCTCTAATTACTTTCGCATGTATATTGGGTTGCAAAATTAGGCGTGTAACCGAATGAAGGACTTCTGGACACTGTTCTAAAATTGACACGATGAGGGGGCCACCCATACCCGCAATTGTAATAGTATCCACCCCATCACGCTGCTCTACCGCTTTTAGTCCATCGGCAAGCCGCACGGTAATATTATCTTCCAGCCCTTCCAACTTTACTTGTCTTAACGCCGATTCATAAGGCCCTTTTACCACCTCACCAGCAATCGCCTTCTTCACAATTCCATTATGTACTAAATAGCATGGTAGGTACGCATGGTCGCTCCCTATATCGGCAACAACCGCCCCTGTGGGAACAAAGGATGCAACTGCTTCTAATCGTTTAGATAATTTTTGTGCATTCATGTAAGTAAACCGCCTTTTTCTAAATTCTATGTATTATTATATATAAATTTACTTAGCTTGTCCTTCTAGGTCATTATAGCCCGTATACTTCCTTCTGTTGCCTTAAAAAGATAAAAGGGCTACCTTATAAGAAATCCTTATAAGATAGCCTCTAGTATTCGTTATTATTCTAATGAGGAAATATAATCAGCGATTGCTTGAGCCTCAGAACCAGTTTTTAAACCTGGTGTCATTGGAGAACCTGGAATACCATTTTCTAAAACATCAACGATATGTGCTGCATCTAAACCAGCAAGTTTAGGACCCATACCACCAGTTAAGTCACCACCGTGACATCCGATACATGAGCTTACTAATTCTTCACCGCCAGCACCTGCAGAAGCAGTGTCTCCACCTTCAGAAGCCGCGCCTTCTTCAGTAGCTGCACCTTCTTCATGACCTGCAGCGATTTCTTCTTTATTTCCTGCTCCTTCTAATGACATAAAGAAGATAAGTCCAATACCGAATGCCATAATAAGAATATAAGGAATAATAGGATTGTTTTTCATTAGGATACCCTCCCTTAGTTTTTAATTTTTCTACATCTATTAATATAGAATCTAGTCAACACTAATTATTGTACTGCATTATTCTCGAAACGAAAAGACCTAAACGACAACTTTTACTTGAGTTGACACAAATTCGACAATAATAAGTAGTTGGTGTAGATAGTTCCGGCAATGTTGAGCTTGTGTTTCGGAAATTACTTCACCAATTTCTTATATTAGTTCATTCCTTATATATCTTTCCACTTCCAGCACTTTCATATACCCATAACTGACACGAATTTGTACGGTTTCATCTGCAACTTCTCATATAATACCCATTATTAAAAGCGGTTTAAACACATCAACTCAAATGTTTTATTTTGACCTTTCACATGCTTCATCAACTAGGCCCTCAGTTATCTAGGCAATTATGGGCACTCCCTTTTTATAAAGTACTATTGTTAGGAAATAATTTGATAGCCAATCAATACAATTAAGCCTACAACACCCGATATCGAGAAATACAGTAATTTAAATTTGAAGCCAGTAAACAACCATAATAAACAATTGGTGATGAGTAGGATGTATAAAGCGATTTGGTTTCCAGGAAAATATTCGGTGCTCACTTTCACGGACAAACCGAAAAGTAGAAGAGCTGAAGCTATATGTAAAATAGGCGATAGCATCTCTTTTTTCTTCGCCGACCGATAGGCAAAAATCATTAAAAGTACGGCTATGATACCGACCGCAATCCCAACTGCCCAAGTGAGAGCCGATACCATAAATAATGCGAACAATAAAGCAGCTGTACCGATACAAGATAATATGATTAAAATAAATTTAGATCGCTTTTCCGTTGCAATTATGGAATTTTGGGAACCAATTCCTTCCTCAAGCTCTGTTTCATTTCCTTCTGTATAAAGGGTCATCAAGAAATCACAATAATGATCGGGTAATAATTTATTTTGTTTCCAGAATAATATTTCATTCAAAACAATTTTTTTCTTTGCATTTGCCATAATCTATCTCCAAATTTGTTGACTTATGTATGGTTTCATTTTATCTTATTTTTACTGTTGATGGCACGTAAATTCGCTAAATAAACCAATTTCATACAAAAAAGGCACCCTTTTTTCAGGATGCCTTTTTTTATTACAGTTAACTAAACTAACCTATAAAATTTAATTAACTTCTTGATTTGTCATCTTTACTCTAAGAAGTCTTTTAGACGTTTGCTTCTTGAAGGATGGCGCAGCTTTCTTAATGCCTTTGCCTCGATTTGACGAATACGTTCCCGAGTTACACCGAAAACTTTTCCTACCTCTTCAAGTGTGCGTGTACGTCCGTCATCTAAACCAAAACGTAAACGTAATACATTTTCTTCACGATCTGTTAAAGTATCAAGAACATCTTCAAGTTGCTCTTTCAGCAGTTCATATGCAGCATGGTCCGATGGTGATTGTGCTTCATGGTCTTCAATGAAATCCCCTAGGTGCGAATCATCCTCTTCACCTATTGGTGTCTCCAAAGAAACGGGTTCTTGTGCAATTTTTAGGATCTCGCGTACTTTTTCAGGAGTAAGGTCCATTTCTTCCCCGATTTCTTCCGGAGATGGTTCACGCCCTAAGTCTTGCAGCAATTGTCTTTGCACACGAATTAATTTATTGATGGTTTCAACCATATGAACCGGAATACGAATTGTTCTTGCTTGGTCGGCAATTGCACGCGTAATTGCTTGACGAATCCACCAAGTTGCGTAAGTCGAAAATTTAAACCCTTTTCGGTAATCAAATTTTTCTACCGCTTTAATAAGTCCCATATTTCCTTCTTGAATTAGATCAAGGAACAACATGCCTCGACCTACATAACGTTTGGCAATTGATACTACTAAACGCAAGTTTGCTTCAGCTAAACGCTTGCGGGCCTCTTCATCGCCTTGCTCAATCCGTTCTGCCAGTTTAATTTCTTCTTCTGCAGAAAGTAAATCTACGCGGCCGATTTCTTTTAAGTACATACGTACAGGGTCATTAATTTTTACGCCAGGAGGAACACTTAAGTCATTTAAATCAAATGCTTCTTCGCTCTCTTCTTGTTTCGCTAGAACTTCTTCCTCAAACTCTTCTTTCCCATCTACCTCAATACCGAAGCTTTTTTCAATATCTTCGGCAAAGTGGAAAATCTCCTCATTTTCTAACTCAAATGGAGTGAGTTTGCTTGAAATTTCTTGCATTGAAATTTCATTTGATTTTTTTGCTTTCTCTTGTAAAAGTGCTTTAACTTCGTCAATCGTCTGTCCATTGACAACTTCTTTTGATTGTTCTGACTTATCCGCCATAAACCTTCCTCCTTCTAACAACGCAAATCGGTCTAAATTGTCGATAATGAATTCTTCAATTGAATGAATGCCTTTGAAAGTTCCAATGCACGTTTATGCTCATGCAACTTCTCTGCTTCTTGCATATCATGAAGTGTTTTTTTTATCTCCATTTCAATCCGATGTTTTTTTAACTGCCTTAAGCAATCTGATATTTCAGCTTCAGCCTGTTCAGGATCATGTTCCAGAAGTGCTGCTTCCATGACAATTTTCCTTAGTTCTGAATCCTCCAATATTTCTAAAAACCTTTGATAATCTGCTGAACCATGTTCTTCATAAAAGCCGGCTAATCGAACAAATACCGCACCATACTCATCCCGTACAAAGGGCTCCGGCTGATCGCTTTTTAATATACGATCAACTACATCAATATTAGTTAGCATATGCGATAAAAGTAACCGTTCTGCACGCTCAGTAGCAGATAAAGGCTTTTTTGTCTGTAATTCATTTTTTTTCGTTTGCTTTTTAGTGTCTGCTCGGCTAAAATTCTTAGCATTATCCGCATCCAATTTCCTAAATTGAGCGTAGATAGCTTCCTCAGAAATATTTGTTTCACTTGCAATCTGTTTTATATAAAGGTCGCGTTCAATGGGTGAAGATCGACCAACAAGTTGTTCAAGTACTTCCTGGATAAATTGCAAAACATCATTTTCAAATTGAAAGTTCTTGTTTCTCCTCGCATGCATCATCATAAAAGCAATGTATGCATGTGGCTTTTCTAAAATTTGCTGTACAAACGATTCAGGACCATATTTTTTTATATACTCATCTGGATCTAATTTTTCAGGCAAGACAGCGATTTCAACCTTCAATTTTTCGGCATATAACATTTCAGAAGCTCGCTTGGCTGCCTCCCAACCCGCATTATCACCGTCATAACAAACTATAATTTGCTCACTTAAACGTTTTAGCTTTGTGATGTGCTGTGGTGTCAGGGAAGTGCCCATTGTAGCGACCGCGTTATAAACTCCGGCTTGATTAGCGGCAAGCACGTCCATAAATCCTTCCATCAAGATAACTTGACGTTTTTTTCGAATAACGGTTCTTGCCTTGTCCAAGTTAAAAAGAACTTGACTCTTATGAAATATAGGTGACTCAGGACTATTTAGGTATTTCGCCTCATCAACTGAATCTATAATACGTCCAGAAAATGCTATCACTTTTCCATTTTCATCTCGTATTGGAAACATGATTCTTCCACGAAATCGATCAAAATAAGTATGGTCATTTTCCCTTTGGATGATGAGTCCGCACTCAGCCATTTCGTCTAAATCAAACCCTTTTCTTTTTAGCAAAACTGACAAAGTATCCCATCCTGGCAAAGACCAACCTATACCATTCGTTTCGATATGTTCCTTTGTAAATCCTCTTTTTAGCAAATAATTTAATGCTTGTTCCCCTTCTTCTGTATTCATCAGTAAGTGATGATAGAAATCGGCGGTAAATTCATGCGCCTCAAGCATTAATTCTTCTTTTTTTGAATAGGCGTGATTCTCCTTGGATATACTGTTGCTTTGGATATCTAAATGGATACCCAGTCGATTTCCAAGTTTGACTACCGCATCTGGAAACAATATATTTTCAATATCCATTACAAAAGTAATGGCATTTCCACCTGCACCACACCCAAAACAATGAAAAATTTGTTTATCTTGAGATACTGAAAATGAAGGTGTATTTTCACCGTGAAATGGACATAATCCAAACCAGTTGCGCCCTCTTTTTGTTAGCTGCATATAATCGCTAATGACATCGACTATATCGGACTGAGAACGAATTTGTTCTATCATCTCTTCAGGTATTTTCCCGGTCATATAATCACCAACTTAAAATACTAAGTAACACAATTCGAGATAAATTTAAAAAATCCTCTATTTTCCGACAAAAAAATAGTTTTTTGTTCTAAAATTTCTCTTATTAATATTTTTACCACAATTTTCTCATTATAAAACAAATAGACGAAAGTTTCCACTTTTAAATTTTAAAAAATACGGTTTTTATCTATTTTGGGAGAATTCTCTTAATCCCAAAGAATGGTTATGACAATTAATTGCGTTTTCTAAATTACTTAGGTAAATTTTTTACGAAAAAACCACCCCTACGCCTTGTAGAAGTGGTTTTCTGTTATTTATTTTGTTCTATATTTTCCATGATGACATTTGCTGTTTCTTCAACAGCCTTGTTCGTCACGTCGATCACTGAACACCCGATCCGTTCAACCACCCGATTGAAATGCTCCAATTCCTGTTCAATACGGGAAGGTTTAGCATAGATTGCATCATCATTTAGACCTAGGGCCATTAGTCGTTCTTTTCGAATGACATTTAGCTTTTCAGTAGAAATTACTAAACCAAAGCATTTTTTTGGATCAACCAAGAATAACTCTTCAGGAGGGTTTATTTCAGGTACTAATGGAACATTTGCCACTTTATAGCGTTTGTGTGCAAGGTATTGGGACAGCGGTGTTTTTGAAGTCCTTGAAACCCCCACCAAGACCACATCTGCCAAAAGTAATCCTCTTGGGTCGCGTCCGTCATCATACTTAACTGCAAATTCTACAGCCTCAATTTTCTTAAAATAATCGGCATCCAATTTATGGACAAGCCCGGGTTCCTCCCTTGGCTGTTCGCCAATTTTTTCTTCAAAAAGATGAATTAGCGGTCCCAACAAATCAATCCACTGGACATCCTCCCGGTTGCAGCTATCTATCATATAGTTTCGCATTTTTCTCTCAACTAGTGTAAAAACGATTGTGGCGTCTTGTTCTTTTGCGATTTCAACGATTTTTTCAATATGATCATTGTTTTCAATATTTGGAAACTTACGAATTACAGTACTATCAAAGGTTGGTCGAAATTGAGAAACTGCTGCTTTAACAACCTGCTCACCGGTTTCCCCTACTGAATCGGATACAACGAAAACTTTTAAATTTTTCAAAATAGCACTCCTTACAAATCATGGGTTTCAGCTAATGAAATAAACGCTTTAGTTACGTTGGTTTTTGTTAATCTTCCAACAATTTCAAGACCCTTTTCTGTTTCATTGACAACAGGAAGCGAATCTACTTGTCGTTCAATCAACTTTTTGGCAGCCCCAATTAATGAATCTGTTTTTTTGCAATAAACAATATTAGGCATCCTTGACATAATAATATGAACTGGTATTTTTGTCAGCTCTTGTGTCCCGATACTAGTTCTTAGCAAATCTTTTCTAGATAGAACCCCCTGTAGATAGGACTGATCATCTACAACAAATAGTGTTCCGACATCTTCCAAAAACAACTGGACAATCGCATCGTATACCGTCATATTTTCCGATACTACCACAGGCAACGATTGGAAGTCTCCTACTTTCAAGTTCATCATAGATTCACTTGCCGTCGTCATTGTTTTTTTACCTGAATAGAAGTATCCAACACGCGGCCTAGCATCCAGGTAACCAGCCATCGTTAAAATTGCTAAATCCGGTCGTAGAGTAGCCCGGGTCAAATTTAAACGTTCCGCAATCTGCTCCCCCGTAATCGGTCCATTCTCTTTAACGATTTGAAGAATCGTGTCTTGACGTTTATTGAGTTCGATTGGACTCACCCGCTTCAAATAGTGTTATACTTTTCTTTAAATATTATATACTAATTTAGTGTGGATTGCGAAGAAATGAAAGAAAAGCTACAATATTGACATAGTTCGAGTAAATAGCATAAAATATCGATAGAACATCATATAGGCAATGAGAGGACAATAAGTATCTTTTCAGACAAGCGAGTAGGAACAGGTGAAAGCCTACACGAAAAGAGAAACGGCACCCTTGAGCCAATTTTCTAAAAGAGGATTGTTAAGTTTAGGTTAGCGACGCCGTATGCGGACGCTTTACTTTAGCCGACAATCAAGCGGGGTGGAACCGCGGGTGTACATACTGGCACTCGTCCCCGGGCAAAACGCCCGGAGACGGGTGCTTTTCTATTTTTTATTTTTATTAGGAGGAATCATTATGGCTCAAAAATCTATGGAAACAATCGTAAACTTAGCAAAACATCGCGGCTTTGTCTTCCCGGGATCCGAAATCTACGGTGGACTTGCCAACACATGGGATTACGGCCCACTTGGGGTTGAACTAAAAAACAATGTAAAAAAAGCTTGGTGGCTAAAATTCGTACAAGAATCCGAATACAATGTAGGTCTTGATGCGGCAATTCTAATGAACCCACGTACATGGGTAGCATCTGGCCACGTTGGCAACTTCAACGATCCAATGATCGACTGTAAATCATGTAAAGCGCGTCACCGTGCCGATAAACTAATCGAAGATGCCTCATTGGAAAAAACAGGTGAAGAAATAATCGTAGATGGTATGAGCTTCGATCAAATGAAAGCGAAGATGGATGAGTTATCGGTTACTTGCCCGGAATGCGGAGCAAATGATTTTACGGATATCCGCCAGTTCAATCTAATGTTCAAAACATTCCAAGGTGTAACGGAAAGCTCAACAAATGAAATTTTCCTTCGTCCGGAAACAGCACAAGGAATCTTCGTTAACTTTAAAAACGTACAACGCTCGATGCGTAAAAGAACTCCGTTTGGTATTGCCCAAATCGGTAAATCATTCCGTAACGAAATTACACCAGGTAACTTTACATTCCGTACACGTGAATTTGAACAAATGGAATTAGAATTCTTCTGTAAACCAGGTGAAGATCTAGAGTGGCAGCAATACTGGAAAGAATTCTGCAAAAACTGGCTGCTAAATTTGGGAATGAAAGAAGATAGCATGCGTCTGCGTGACCATGAAGAAGATGAGCTTTCTCACTATTCTAATGCAACGACTGATATCGAATTCCGCTTCCCATTCGGCTGGGGTGAATTATGGGGCATTGCAGACCGTACGGATTACGACCTAAAACAACATATGGAACACTCAGGTGAAGATTTCACTTATATTGATCCAATTACAAACGAACGTTATGTTCCTTATTGCATCGAGCCATCTCTTGGTGCAGACCGTGTAACATTGGCGTTCTTATGTGACGCTTACGATGAAGAAGAACTAGAAGGCGGCGATTCCCGTACAGTTTTACGCTTCCACCCTGCCCTTGCTCCATTTAAAGCAGCAGTATTGCCTTTATCAAAAAAATTAGCGGAAGAAGCAGGCGATGTATGGTCCGAATTACGCAAATCCTTCCCTGTTGATTATGATGAATCGCAATCCATCGGTAAACGTTACCGTCGTCAAGACGAAATCGGTACACCATTCTGTATCACATATGACTTCGATTCAAAAGAAGATGGCCAGGTTACAGTTCGCCACCGTGACAGCATGGAGCAGGTGCGCATGCCAATCACTGAAGTTAAAGCGTATATCGAAAAACATCTTCAATTCTAAAAATTTGAATAGCATTAATAAAAAGGGGTACTCGGAAAGTGTAATAATCACTTTCTGGAGCACCCCTTTTACATTGGCCCTATTACGGTTTTTTCTTAAAAATGGCGAGTTTCATTTTGAATCTAGCCACTTTTTGTCGTAATCTAGCCACTTCAAAATCATAAGATAATTATATTAATTTACAATCTTTTATAATAACATTTCGCCTATTTTTGTTCATTTTGTTCATTTTGTTCAATTAATAAGTGATTTATTTGAAAATTTAGATTATAATAAATTAAAATTTAAAATTGAGGTGGATTGATGTTCATTCAAACTTTATTTAAGCAATCTAAACAAGAACTCTTAGAAATTTGCCCGGCAGATAAGCTTTTAGATCTCGTATGTGAACTTTTAAATAAAGAATTACCCGAACATCCGGCACATCATCACATTTTGTTTACTGCGAATTTCAAGCTGGAATCTTTAAAAAATACCGTGAATCATCATCGAAAACAGGAAAAGCATCAATTAAAGCTGGGTCAATTTCACTCACAGATGTATCAGCAATTGCAAAAACAAATCAGTGATCTGCAGATGTTGATAGATAGCTATATGGAGCTGAACATTGATGTAAAGCAAATGAATCATCGATTGCGCTTTCACTATGAGCAAATCGATTATCTCTTTGAAAACTATCTACTTTTTATGGAAGGGCGATTCTCCGATGAATCCTCCCATTTATTTTGGCAAGCAATAAAAGATGATGTTTTGGATATCATTCGAAAAGTTGTATAACTTAATCTGTAGACTCCTCATTCGTTGTCCTTCTTGTCAATATTGGGGTTCTTTCCAATTGTTCAATAAACGAACGTGATTTTAAACGTATACCCGTCTGTTCTTCATATATTGTTGTGACAATTTTTTTGATAAATTGTTTGGTCCCTTTTTTCAGCTCCAACTTCCCGATTTGATCGATCGGGACGTTGTAAAACATACGAATCAATTTTAGCTGTGTAGGAGATAACCGAATGATATACGGGTCTTGGTGGAAGCAACGGTGACATAAAAACCCCCCTTGTGAAAAGGAGAAAGCAAACTCTCCATCAAAGGATCCGCATGATGCACAGGCATTTAAAATCGGCTGAACCCCTGTATAAGGAAGCAGCTTCCAGTCCACAAATAGACTAATCGCTTCTGGATCATATTCTTCCTCAATCGCGTTTAGTGCTTGCAATAACACGTCAAATGCGAAAGGTTCCGGCCCCTCGTCTACTAGTCTATCAACAAGTTCTACAATATAACTTGCATAAGCTGTTGCCACAATATCTGTTTGAATATGGCGCATTGAGGCCAAATGCTCACCCTGTTGGAGGGTTCCCATGCCAGAAGTTCTTTGGACCATATACATGCCATGCATAAAGGTTTGGGTAACTCCTGCCAGGCGGCTGGTCGGCTTTTTTGCGCCCCTGGCCATTACTGTTACCTTCCCCGCTTCTTTCGTCATTAACGTGACAATTTTATTTGACTCACCATAAGCACGCGACTTTAAAACAATGCCTTCCCATTTGTTTAACATTATGGCACTGCACTTCCTTCAACATTTTACTTTGGTTCTATTATACCTTACCGTTATAGAATTTACGCTATTGGGTGCTTTAAGCTTTTATGGTATCAAAACTGAAAGAAAAGTATGATATTATAATAAATTACCCGGACAATAAAAAGACAAACTGCACTAGAGCAGCTTGTCCTCGAATTTACTTAATATTCGTCTTCACGGTACCCAAAATCACGCAGATGAGCGGATTTGTTCCGCCAATCTTTTTGAACTTTGACCCAAAGCTCCAAGAAGACTTTGGAACCAAGAAGCATTTCAATATCCTTCCGTGCCTGTGTCCCTACTTCTTTTAATAATGCACCGCGTTTCCCGATTACGATACCTTTTTGCGAATCTCGTTCTACCATGATTGTTGCTTGAACGCGAATCATATTTTCATTTTCTTCGTCGCGTTTGATCTTGTCAATCACGACCGCTATCGAATGGGGGATTTCTTCCCTAGTTAAATGAAGCACCTTTTCACGGATCATTTCTGAGATGATGAATCGCTCTGGATGATCTGTCACCTGGTCTGCAGGATAATATTGTGGACCTTCAGGCAAATACTTTTCAATCGTTTCCAGTAATTGGTCTACATTATTTCCTTGCAGAGCTGAAATTGGAATAATTTCAGCAAATGGGAATTTTCCTTTATATGTTTCAATCGTTTGGATTAATTCATCCGGGTGGATTTGGTCGATTTTATTTACAACCAAAAATACGGGTGTTTTCGTGCCTTCCAAAAGTTCTAAAATGAACTCGTCGCCTTTCCCTATTCCCTGTTCCGCATTTACCATGAACATGATGATATCTACTTCACGTAAAGTATTTTTGGATACTTTAATCATGAATTCGCCTAATTTATGCTTAGGTTTATGGATACCCGGCGTATCAATGAAGACCATTTGAGAGGCTTCACGTGTTAATACACCCTGTATTTTGTTTCGTGTAGTCTGTGGCTTATCCGACATAATCGCAATTTTTTGACCGATCACTCGGTTCAAAAAAGTAGACTTCCCTACATTAGGTCGTCCAATAATTGATATAAATCCTGATTTGTAGCTATTGTTTTTTTCCTGCATTCTCTAAATCCTCCGGTGTAAAGGCGCCTGGCAAAAGCTCGGCAACTGTCGTTTGTAGTAAATCTCCATTTAGGTTCGTTAAGTAAACTGGCATATTTGGTTCACAGAACTCCGATATAACTTGTCTGCAAGCACCACATGGTGAACATGGCCCTTCTGTATCAGCAACAACTGCGATTGCTTTGAATTTTTTGTTGCCTTCAGAAACCGCCTTGAAAATTGCTGTTCTTTCTGCACAGTTTGTTAAACCAAAACTCGAATTTTCAATATTACAGCCATGATAAACCTTTCCATCTTCTGTAAGCAACGCTGCACCTACTTGAAATTTTGAATAAGGAACATAAGCCGTTTCTCTTGCAACTTTCGATTGTTCAATTAAATCCTTCATATCCACTGTCATTTCATATCCCCGCTCCTTCAACACACCTAAATTATTAGGCTTAGGATGGTCCCAAGCAAACCCAAGCTAGATGTGCCAGATAAAGTTAAAACCATTTTGGTAGAAAAATGAGTAATCCGATTATAACACTTGCCAAAGCAAAAACAAGTACCGCACCTGCAGCTATATCCTTAGCTTGTTTTGCCAGGGGGTGAATCTCGGGGGATGCCAGGTTTACTACACTCTCAATAGCAGTATTGATCATCTCTGCCCCAATTACCAGTGTAATAACCAGTATAATCATTACCCACTCCATTTTTGTCAAGCCAGTTAACAGACCGGCAATCATTACTATGAACGCACTAATTATATGGATGCGCATATTTTGTTCATTCATTGCAGTCCATATACCATAAAAAGCATATCCAAATGATTTGACTAATTTATGGACGTCCATTCGAATCACGACCTAGACCAAAAGATGATAGAATTTCATCTTGTTTGCCAAACATGATTTTTTCATCTTCTTCTGTCATATGATCGAATCCTAATAAGTGTAAAAAACCATGAACAGCTAAAAAGCCCAATTCTCTCTCAAATGAGTGTCCGAAATCAGCTGCTTGTTCCTTTGTACGATCCGTAGAAATAATGATATCTCCCAAGATTCTTGGGATTCCTTCTCCAACTATTTCAACCTCTCCTTCACCTAACTCCTCAAGAGCAAAGGAAATAACGTCCGTTGGTTGATCCTTATCCCGGTATTCCCGATTAATTTCATGAATTTTTTCATTCGTTACGAAGGTTATTGAGACTTCACTGCCTTCCTCTATTTCAAGGTGGGCAGCAGCATGTTGCAATAATTCCTGAACCAATTCAATATGCTGTTCCTTCACTTCATTTGTTTCATCTAAAAAATCAATATTAAGCATTAGTGCCTCCTCTAGTTAGCCTTCTTTTGGATATTCAATTCTTGAATGGAATATCCCGTTCAGTGTCTCGCACAAGACCTTTTCAATGATTTTCAGCTCTTTGATCGAGACATCACATTCATCAAATTGATGTTCTTGTACACGACTCTGGATAATGGAATGTACAAGCTGCTGGATTTTTTCCGAATTCGGTTGTTTCATGGATCGTACCGCAGCTTCTACACTGTCGGCAATACTAACCACTGCCGCCTCTTTTGTTTGGGGTTTTGGACCCGGATAGCTAAATATCTTTTCATCTACTTCCTTACCTTCATCTTTGGCCTTATGGAAAAAGAATTTCAAAGTGCTTGTTCCGTGATGCTGCAATGCTATATCCACAATTTCCTTCGGCATTTTATGCTGTTCCAATAAATTTGCACCATCTGTCGTATGGGCAATAATGATCTCGGCACTTCTCTCGGGCGGCAAGGAGTCATGTGGATTAATCCCGGACATTTGATTTTCTATGAAAAAGGCAGGTCTCTTTGTTTTTCCGATATCATGATAATAACAGCCTACTCTTGCAAGTAATCCATCAGCACCTATCGCTTCACAAGCTGCTTCAGCCAGATTCGCTACCATTACGCTATGATGATAAGTTCCCGGTGTTTCCGTTAATAGTTTTTTCAATAATGGGTGATTCGGATTTGATAATTCGATCAGTCTCATTGTCGACAATAATCCAAATGCTGATTCAAAGAATGGCAATAATCCCATTGTTAAAGCACCTGATAAAATTCCGGACGCAATACCTGCTACAGTGTAAAAAGCCAATTCAAAAAGGTCATAATTTGATTGGGACATAAGCAAATAAAATGCGATAAACAGTAAATTGAAAATGGAAACAACAGCACAAGCTTTCAGCAAATGCGATCTTTTTTCCATACTCCTCATAAAGTAGATGCTCGAAAGTCCACCAAAGATTATATATAGTACAATATCCATCTGTAATACGGCTGAATAGCCCTCATGGAAAATGACTCCGGCCGAAGCTGCAGACAAAATCGTAACTAAAACTGCGGCTTTTTCGTTTGCCAAAAGTCTTACAAGCATTGTTGCCAAGGCAGTTGGATATAAAAAGGCAATCGTTGCATCAAACTGATCTGAAAGCAAACTAATAACCTTCATCAGTATAATAGCAAATGAATAAACAATGGCTGTTACAAATAAAGCCTTTCTTTTATTCTGAAGCTCCATATCTGAGTAATTAAATAGTATATACATAAAAGCTATTTGCAGAATGACCAGAATGGATAAGCCCAGAACAGGTTTTGTTGATGTTTGATTGTTTAATAATCCTAGAAGCTCCAACTGCCTGAATACTTCTCTATCAATCAATTCGCCTTCTTGTACAATAATTTGACCTTGCAGTATACGAGTTGGTTCTACTTCTTCCCTTGCTTTTAATATTAACTCCTCGGTACGAACCTCATCTAAAATTTCCGTTTCCAATATAGCAGCACGCCCAATAATAATTACTGAATCCAAAATTCCTTCATCTATGGAATTTTGCTGACGAATTTTCGTTTCAATTTCATTCCGTTTTAGTGGAACACCTTCTATACGGATCGGTTCTTTCAGCATTGTCTTTATTTCTTTTACAAGAAAGGCTTCTGCTTCCTTAAGCTCGGAGTCAGTAGCTTCCAATAATGATTGCAATTGACTATTTGAGAAAACTAATAGTGATTGGCTGTCGGTAATGTCCTTTAATTTTTCGCGTAATGGGGAGATTGAATTTTCAACAGATACTTCTTCTTTTTCTTCCTTCTCTTCTTCCTTGGAGCTTGTTTCTTCCCTTACATCTTCAATAATATCAAAGATGGATGTTACTAAAGAAGAACGATGCTCTGCGGTTTCCTCATTAAACAAATAGACAGGTTCAACGGCTTCTTCGGCATGAGTGCGCTCCTGTTCCGTTTTCACGGTATCTTCGATTGTTTTGACTGAACGAATTGTTTCCGGAGCAAGCTGGAAAGCTTGAATATCGTATGTAGTGCTTCGAATATTGCCAAGCATTAAAAAGAATTGCAGAAAACCAGTAATTAATAAAACCACTATTAATAAAGTTCGAAAACTAATCATGTTCAGTAATTTATTAAAGTGCTTTTCCACTTGTGCACCCCCAAATGTCTATATGTACTAGTTTACCAATTTATGAATATTATTTCATGGAATCCTGCCAAAAAATAAAAAATGTGCACGATAAACGTACACATTTTTAAGATTACCAACTCAGTTTACAATTTTTAGCTTAAACTTATAATTCTTGGTCAGTATATGATTGTATAATCTTGGCTACCAATGGATGACGCACAACGTCGCCTGCCTCCAGAATCTGGAAATGAATATCTTTTAAATACTTCAAACTACGTTCAGCGATGATTAAGCCGGATTCCGTATTTTTTGGCAAGTCAATTTGAGTTTTATCACCCGTTATGACCATTTTGGAGCCAAACCCTAAACGAGTTAAAAACATCTTCATCTGCATGTGAGTAGTATTTTGCGCTTCATCCAATATAACAAAAGCATCATCCAAAGTTCGACCGCGCATATAAGCAAGAGGAGCAATTTCAATTGTTCCGCGCTCAATCAGTCTTTGTGTTTGTTCTTGTCCGTAAATGTCATGCAACGCATCATAAAGCGGTCTTAAATACGGGTCTACCTTCTCCTTTAAGTCCCCCGGCAGGAACCCTAATGATTCCCCGGCTTCAACAGCTGGTCTTGTTAAAATGATTCGCTTTACATGACCATTCTTTAAAGCTTGCGTGGCCATGACCACGGCAATATACGTTTTTCCCGTACCTGCCGGCCCAATTCCGAACACGAGATCATGGTGGCGAATCGCTCTTATGTACTCCCGCTGTCCGATTGTTTTAGCACGGATTGGCTTTCCCTTATAATTTCTTGCAATCTCTTCTTCATATAACTCTGCAAAATATTCGATCGTCCCTTTATTCACCATTTCGATTGCTGTTGCCACATCTCGCAGATCGATATTAACCCCTTTTCGAATGACTTTTAAAAGAGCATGCAATAAATCCTTCGCATGTTGTTTTTGTGGTTCGCTGCCTGCAATTTGAATCACTTCTCCACGGGTAATTATTTGAACGTGAAATGTTTCTTCTATCAGTTTTAAATTAGCATCACTCATTCCAAGTAGCATAACTGCTTCATTTGGATTTTCAACTTGTAATTCTGATAATTGTTCTGCCATTAAATCAATCTCCTTGGTCAATTGGGTAGTTTTTTGCAATATTTTCATTTACCAAAAATAGGACTTTCCCTTTCACTTTATCATCATCGAATGAAACGTGCAAAATGTTTTCCTTTTTTATAATCGTTTTGGGAGGCAAAGATTTTAAGATTTTTTCGTGCAATAGAGGCAAGATAAACGACTCGATTTGTTCTTCTGAGATCTCTTCCGTAACAGTGATGTACTTTTGAGTCTTTTTGATTTCCACAAATCTTGAAAGCCATTCCGGTAAATCGACCCTTTGTAACGATTTTCCTTGCTCCTTTTCATTATTTATTTTGAAATCAAAAGTCCATTCTTTACTACTTGCAGAAACGAATTGGATTTGCTTGGGAATTGAAAATTCGGTTTCCAGCCAGTAGTCAGCGTACACTTCTCCCGAAGCGCCAACAACAACGGATTTATCGCCAACCGTGATTACTCCTGATACAAGTGTATCCCCTTTATATACTGTTGTATTCGGCAAAACACGACGTTCTCCACTAGAAATTTCAAAATGTGTAATAACGCCACTTTTTGTAGCGATTAAGTGATTTTTGGCATCGGTCGTATTTTTCTTGTTATCCGTTATAGGGGCAAGCTGAGGTACAATTGTCATGCTGCTGCCTGTTTTTAGTATGTGTACCCAAGATAAATCTCTTAACTCCTCCATAATCGTTTGCCGTATCTCAAAATCGGATTTCACACGCCCTTTCATTTTCGGTTTATCTAAGGAAAGTTTATCCTTAATTACTTTTTCAACAGCAACCCGCAACTCCGGCGTTTCGGCTTCCACATTGACATCCCAAACAAATTGCGAAGCAATGATCGGTATTATAATTAACAGGAGCAGTCCAATAGCCGTCCAACTATTTTTCTGGAAGATTCGGGACACCTGCAAGTATTGTATTTTTACTTTGACCCGATATTTTTTTCGAACCTCGCGTACAATTTTTATATCTTTTCTTATCATCTCGAAACGAATTTCATTTTCGAGGTGCTTAAGGTTTTTTATCTTTACACCTTTCGAATGCAGGTTTTGTATAAATGCATGCGCTCCATTTGATCGACTCAAGCGAATTTCCACAGGTCGATTATCGAATTTTTTCATAATCATTCACCTGTCTCTTCATCTCGATTGACAACAAATTTTCAACATGTATTATAAATTCAACCTCTTTCAATACATCTATATGTACACGGCTTGCTTTAATTAAAATAGAATAATCCTCATATATAAACGAACAATGCTGTTCAGAAGCTTCCAAAAATTTATATGTGCCAAACAATCGCAGCTGTTTATTATTTACTATTTCTATTAATGGGTCTGTTTGGAATAGTTTTTTCAATTAAAAATGCCCCCCTTTCGCAAAAGTATATGCTTGGAAAAAGGGGGGCATGTATAAATTTCAGTGCAGTTTTTTCAAAACTAGCTTTAAGCAATCCTTCCCAGAAAAAATTTTCTGTTAAATTATAGTAAACCAAATTTAATCCAGCCAAAATTCCGCTTGGAATTACTTACTTTCGCTTCGCTTTTGGAGGAGCCAAAATTTCAGTGGTAATAATAGCCTGCACCAATGCATTCCTGGTGGTCGGCACTAAACTCCCAATCTCATTTTGCTTAATCGGATCGGCCTGAGTTTTTAAAGAAGTAGCAGAACTGCGATTGGATGAACGATTTCCATCTAGGACCGGCCTTATCTTTGGTACGGTCTGCTTGGCAACAACTTCTTTTTCAATCGGCTGATTATGGCGTGATTTGTCGCTTAGTTGCTGAAACACCTCACCAGCGAAATCCTCAAGTGATTTTCTTTGCTCAGGTTGCTTCGGCAAATCATAACTATGCTTTGTCGGTTGATTATTAAAAGGCGGCATCGCCTTTTGGTTTTGGGGTTTGTTTTTGGCTGCACCTAAGATAGAACTGATAATGAACAAAACCACCATCATAATAATGCCTTCCATCTAGCTTCACACTCCCTTCTTAAGGTGTGTACCTGCGTTTATTTTTGGTTTGGATCTGGTTTATCAGTTGTAACTTTCGAGATAGAATCTCTCATTGATGTATCTGCCTGGATATTTTGGAAGTTCATATAATCCATAACGCCAAAGTTTCCGTTTCGCAAAGCCTCAGCCATCGCTAATGGTACCTGTGCCTCTGCCTCAACCACTTTCGCTTTCATTTCCTGGACCTTAGCCACCATTTCCTGCTCGTTGGCTACGGCCATTGCACGGCGTTCTTCCGCTTTCGCTTGGGCAATGTTCTTGTCGGCTTGTGCCTGTTCGATTTGGAGCTCTGCACCAATGTTCTTGCCAACATCAACATCCGCGATATCAATAGATAGAATCTCAAATGCAGTTCCTGAGTCCAACCCTTTAGAAAGTACCGTTTGAGAAATAAGGTCAGGGTTTTCCAATACTTTTGAATGACTCTCCGACGAACCAATCGTAGAAACGATCCCTTCACCTACACGTGCAATAATTGTATCTTCCCCAGCACCCCCAACTAGACGATCTAAGTTAGCACGTACTGTAATTCTTGCTTTTGCTTTTACCTCGATACCATTGATGGCTACACCAGCAATAAATGGTGTCTCGATTACTTTAGGATTTACGGACATTTGCACAGCCTCTAATACGTCACGTCCCGCTAGATCGATTGCTGCTGCACGTTCAAAGGATAGCTCTATATTTGCACGTTGAGCAGCTATCAATGCATTAACGACACGGTCTACATTACCACCTGCCAAATAGTGTGATTCCAGCTGGTTAATTGAAACGTCCAGACCTGCTTTGTGCGCCTTAATTAAAGGGTTTACAATTCTTGCAGGGATAACCCGGCGTAGCCTCATCCCAACTAATGTGAAAATACTAACACGTACACCCGCTGCAATGGCACTAATCCATAGTGCAACCGGGACAATTGTTAAAATAACGGACAAAACAATAATAATCAGAACAATTGTTACGATTAGACTTATAGCTGCTGCATCAAAGAACATAATTATTCCACTCCTTTTTTCGTTTCTCTTACTATGATTCGTGAGCCTTCTACCTGAATGACTTCCACTTTTCGATTGGCTTCAATATAGCCACCTTCCGACACTGCATCAATTCTCTCATTGCCGACAAGTATTGTTCCGGACGGACGAAGGGGTGTTATGGAATCACCAATCTTCCCTAATAGATCAATACGATTTACATTTGAAACGTATCCCTCTTCCGTTGTCGTAGCATCTCTTAAAATCAGCTTATTAAAGACATGAAGATTTTTTCCAAAGAATTTCATCACGATCACCATTCCTATTATTGCAATAAACACAGCGATTAAAATGGAATATGCCATATGAACCACACTTTCCCCAGCAAATAATATACTGATTATCATAAGTGCTCCACCAATAATACCTACTATTCCACCCGGTACAAACAATTCAGCCACAAGTAAAGCCAAACCTATCACAAATATAAATACAGATTCATAACCAGCCAAGCCGGCTACTGTATGGCCAAAGAAAAATAGACCGAATGAAGAAAGACCAATGAGCCCTGGAAATCCAAAACCAGGAGAAAACAATTCAAGAACTAACCCAAGACAGCCTATTGATAGCAATAGTGTTACCACAATTGGATTTGTAATGAATCTCGCCAGTTTTTCAGCGAATGTTGGTTCAATTGAAACGACTTCACTATCCCCCAGATTAAGCTTTTCAAGGAGTTCATCCAAATCAGCTACAGTACCTTCCGAATATTTTTCTTTAAGAGCTTCTTCGGCAGTGAACGTTAACAATTTGCCTTCAGGTGCCCTATACTCTGGCAAGTCGACTGTCTTATCTGCCATAGCTCGCGCAAATTTTGGATCTCTCTCATTAGCTTCCGCAGCTGCCACCATTTCACCGATCCAGTAGCTGTTTCGTTTTTCATCGGCAGCATTGCCGGCACCATCAATAATTGCGGCAGCACCCATTGTAGCGGTTGGAACCATGTAGATTTCATCAGCATGCAAAGCTAAATAAGCTCCAGCTGATAACGCTTTCGAATTAATAAAAGCCACTACTTTGATTGGGGAGTTATCAATAAGATCTCCTATTTCTTCTGCGGATGTGACATAACCACCCGGTGTATTTATTTCCAAAATAATTCTTTCTGCCCCTATTTCAGCAGCCTCCGTAAAAGCTCTTTGCAGAAAAGCCTTTAAGCCGTCTTCTACTTCATTTTCAAGCGGCACATGATAAACCTTTCCGCTTGCTACTGCTGAAAGACTCGGAAGAAGCAAAGAAAAGGAAATCATGCACAAAAGAATCCAACTAAAAGTTCTCGTTTTTCTCATCTCACCCCTCCTTTTTGTAGTAATTGATTATGAATATCCTTAAAATTATGTAGTTCAATTTTATTTACGAATGAATAACAAGAAAGTTTCAAAAAAACGTATGTTTTTACATGTAATTTATTCAATATAAGATTATTGTAATTTTACAAAAATCTCATTAATAAAACATTGAATCATGATCATAATACTTCTATATTATTTTCTTTATGAAATGCAAAATACCCTAGTATTTGTTTGGAACAAATACTAGGGTATATCAGTTTTCACCTTGATGAATCATAAAATTGCGTGTTATGAACGTAGGGATTTGTTAGGAAATTACCACTTACGTTTACGTGCAGCTTCTGATTTCTTTTTACGTTTTACGCTTGGTTTTTCGTAAAATTCGCGTTTTCTAACTTCTTGAATAGTACCACTTTTAGATACAGTACGTTTGAAGCGGCGAAGAGCATCTTCAAGCGATTCGTTTTTTCTAACGACAGTTTTTGACATCTCTCTTTCCCTCCCTCCGAACACACGTCAATACACAATCAACATATGTTAGTTGTGTACTAAAGAATTATATCGTATTGTCCAACTATAGTCAACACCAATATTAAAATTAATAGTTGGAATCTGAAATTAAGCCGTTCATGATTGCTACACCAGAGCTTGCCCCAATTCGCGTAGCACCGGCTTCAATCATTTTTTGCATATCTTCCAGGCTTCGTACGCCCCCTGAAGCTTTTACGCCAATTTCTGGCCCTACTGTTTTTCTCATTAGGGCTACATCCTCTGCATTTGCCCCGCCTGTTGAAAACCCGGTTGAAGTTTTAACAAAGTCAGCTCCAGCCTCCACAGATAACTCACACGCTTTCACTTTTTCTTCATCGGTTAAAAGAGAAGTTTCGATAATCACTTTTACTAAAGTCCCATTTGCAGCAGCTACAACTGCCTTAATGTCTTCTAGTACAAGTTCATAATCACCATCTTTTAATGCGCCGATATTGATTACCATATCTATTTCACCCGCACCATTTTCAATGGCATTTCTTGTTTCAAATGCTTTCGCTTGAGGAGTAGTTGCCCCTAAAGGGAAGCCAATCACTGTACAAACTTTAACTTTTGAACCTGCTAATAATTCACTTGATTTTTTAACCCAGGCAGGATTAACACATACCGAAGCGAATTCATATTTTAGTGCTTCTTCACAAAGTTTTTCGATTTGAACTTTTGTTGTTTCGGCTTTTAATAAAGTATGATCGATCATTGCAGCGTAATTTTGAGTCATGAAATTACTCCTTTTTTATAGTTGTACGTACCTCTCCCATAATACCATTAAAGTAAATTATTGTGAAATGACAGATAATTTCAAATGAACACTATTTTCCATGGTTTATCGTTTTTATTCGTTTGAAATGATACTTAATTCATTTTATACATACAAAAACGGCAAAACCCTTTAAGATTTTGCCGTTTTATGATTATGCTTGAACTTGTTCTTCCAATACGCGTACAAATTGACCTTCACAGTATGGATAACCTGCTTTAAGCACTTTCACCTTAACAAGTTTACCAATCATCTCTTCGTTTCCTTCAAATACAACACGAAGATAGTTGTCAGTGTATCCGACAATTAGATTTTCTTGATCTGCTTCTTTGTATTGTTCTTCCGGAATCACTTCCAGCACTTCACCTTCAAATCGGGAAGCATATTCTTTTGCTAATTGATCGTTAAGAGTAAGTAAGCGATGCACACGTTCGTTTTTCACATCTTCATTAACCTGGTCTTCCATTCGTGCAGCAGGTGTACCAGTTCGTTTAGAGAACGGGAAAACATGCAGCTCTGCAAACTTATGTTTTGCTATAAAGTTGAATGTTTCCATGAACTCCTCTTCCGTTTCACCCGGGAATCCAACTATGACATCAGATGTAATAGCTAAGTCAGGTAAAGCTTCATTTAAGCGTTCTAAACGCTCCGCGAAGAATTCCATTGTATATTTACGTCGCATACGTTTTAACACTGTGTCCGAACCCGATTGAATGGGAATGTGTAAATGGCGTACCACAATATTAGAATTCTTTAATACTTCAATTACTTCGTCCGTTAATTGTGAAGCTTCTATTGAAGAAATACGTAGTCGTTTTAAGCCTTTTACATTTGCTTCGAGATCGCGAAGCAACTGTGCCAAGTTATAATCTTTAAAATCCTGTCCGTATCCACCTGTATGGATACCAGTCAAGACGATTTCCAGATAACCCGCATCAACCAGCTGTTGGGCTTGGCGGATTACTTCCTGTGGATCACGTGAACGCATTAAGCCACGCGCCCAAGGAATAATACAGAATGTACAAAAGTTGTTGCATCCTTCCTGGATTTTTAAGGATGCACGTGTACGGTCCGTAAAATAAGGAACATCCAATTCTTCATAAACACGGTTTTTCATAATGTTTCCTACCGCATTAATCGGTTGGCGTTCTACTTTATATTGTTCGATATATCCCAACATTTTTTGGCGATCTTGCGTTCCCACAACAATATCAACCCCTGGAATCGCCATAATTTCTGCTGGTGATGTTTGGGCATAGCATCCTGTTACACAAATAACCGCATCCGGATTTTGACGGACAGCACGACGAATAACCTGACGTGATTTTTTATCTCCCGTATTCGTTACCGTACATGTATTTATTACATAAACGTCTGCTTGTTGTTCAAATTCAGTACGTTCATATCCTTGTTCTTTAAAAAGCTGCCAAATACTTTCAGTTTCATAATGGTTTACTTTACAGCCTAAAGTATGAAAAGCCACTTTTGACACTGGCTAACACCTCTTTCATTCAAATTCATATGATATCGCAGATAACGCATAAAGTGGTGCTGTTTCTGCTCGTAATATTCTTGGTCCGAGTGACATTGTTTCCGCTCCAGCTTCTAATAAGCTTTTAGCTTCGTTTCTTGAAATGCCACCTTCGGGACCGAAAATTAATAAAATCGACTTCGATTCATTATCATACACTTTTTTAAGTTTATCTGCAAATCTTGTTCGCGTTTCTTTCTTCGCATCTTCTTCATCAGCAATAAACACCTGATCATATTCAGAAACAAGCTTTAGCAGCTGCTTAAAGGAGACAGGATTCATAATAGCAGGAATATAGGTTCTATGCGATTGCTCTGCAGCTTCTTGGGCTATTTTTTGTAGACGTTCTGTTTTTTTCTCGCCTTTTTTCTCGTCCCATTTTACAATCGAACGTTCAGCACTAAAAGGAATTAACGCATGCATGCCAAGCTCGGTAGCTTTTTGGGCAATCAGCTCAAGTTTATCCCCTTTTGGCAATCCGCATGCAATATCGACTTTTATCGGCATTTCAGGGGAGGGTATCGTTCTGCCTGTTTGTTTTACAACAACATCTTGACCTATTGAAACGATTTCACATATAAATGCTGTATCATCATGAACGACGATCACTTGCTCACCGGTTTCCATGCGCATTACTTTGGAAATATGACGAGCGTTTTCTCCTGTTATTGTTAGTTCTTGCAGTTCATTAAAGGGTTCCCGTACAAAATAGCGTTGCATTATGTACCTCCTATAGTTTATAAGAAAAACGGATGCCGCTCGCGCAAGCCTTCGCGTCGACGAGAACGCAACGTCCTGTTGCATCGTCGGCATGACTCACGCCGTGTGAGCCCCAACAATTGGCCGACAAAAACGCCACATCCTGTGGCATTGTCGGCACTTGCACATCCATGTGCTACGTAAAAATCGACAAAAGGACGCTCTTTTGTCCTTGCAGGCGATTGTTAATTGCCTGAGGAGCTAGCACCTGCAGCTAGACACTGTAATAAATTCTTAATTGTCGATTTATTAATTTTTGGATATCGTCTAAAAAAGCAAGGAGCTGCCCCTTATTATTGGGACAACTCCTTTGTCGTTTATGGTCGTCGGGCAATGATGGCAACCCAATCTTCCATCATTAACACTTCCTCAATAATAAATCCTGAACCTGCCAATGCTTTTTTTACATCATCTTTTTTCGCATTAATTATACCAGAAGTCACATAGAGCCCACCAGGTTTCACAATTGAAAAGGCATCGTCGGTGAACGTCATAATGATCTCGGCCAAGATATTCGCAACGACCACGTCTGCTGGTTCTGTAACTGTATCCAATAGATTTCCTTGATGAACTTCAGCAATTTGCTGTACCTTGTTATGTACAATGTTTTCATTTGCAGATTTAACAGCAACTGCATCTAAATCCAGCGCATGAACTTTCTTTGCACCAAGCATTGCCGCAGCTATCGCCAATACACCAGAACCGGTTCCAACATCTACCACGGAATCTCCTTCATTCACTACTTTTTCTAATGCTTGCAAGCACATTACTGTAGTAGGATGTGTACCAGTACCAAATGCCATACCAGGATCCAGCTCGATAATCAGCTCGTCGGTGTTTACAGGTGTATATTCTTCCCAAGTTGGAACAATTGTAAATCTTTCCGAAATTTTCACTGGGTGATAATATTGCTTCCAGGCTGTTGCCCAATCTTCCTCATGGACTTCACACATAGTGAAAACATTATCCCCGAGATTAATATCAAAATTCTCAAGATTCGCGATTGCAAGTTTAATTTCTTCAACAGTTTCTGCCAAAAAACTAGACACTGGCAAATAGGCTTTTACGATAACCCCACTTGCCGGGAAATCATTTGGGTTTAAATCATAAATCTCGCCAAATTGATCTACTCTTTCTTTCTCCATTTCTGTTGAATCTTCAATGACAACACCACTAGCGCCTGCCTCATGGTAAATATTCGAAATTGCTTCAACCGCTTCGTTTGTTGTTAAAACCGACAATTCTGTCCATTTCACTTGCAATCAGCTCCTCTAAAATTTGTTTCCAGGGCAGCAAAGCTTTAGCGCCCAAATACGGGCACCAATTATTCCATTACTCACCTTTAAATGTTTTTTTAATTTTATCAAACAATGAACTGCTATGTTCTTCCGGGATATCACCACTAATTTCTGCAAAATCACGCAGCAGTTGTTTTTGTTTCTCCGTCAGTTTTGTAGGCGTCATTACTTTAACGATGACATATTGATGCCCTGTTCCATAGCCATGGACATTCTTAACACCTTTATCCTTAATGCGGAATTGGGCACCCGATTGTGTACCAGCCGGAATTTTCAGTTTTACCTTCCCGTGAATCGTTGGTACTTCAATTTCATCACCAAGGGAAGCCTGTGGGAATGTTAGTTTTAATTCATAATAAATATCGTCGCCATCTCGTTCAAAGTATTCATGGTCTTTTACGTTGAAGACGATGTATAAATCACCTGAAGGACCTCCGTTGATACCCGGCTCACCTTGACCAGTCACACGCAATTGTTGACCATCATCAACACCTGCAGGAATTGTTACTTTGATTTTTTTGCGTTTTTGCACAGTTCCCGAACCATGGCAAGTTGTACATTTTTCCGGAATAATTTTACCAGTACCATGACAAGTATTACATGTTCGACGGTTTACCATCCGGCCAAATGGTGTTTCAACTGCTTGGTTTACCTGACCTGCCCCATTACATGTCGTACAAGTTTTCACACTAGTTCCAGGTTTTGCACCCGACCCGCTACAAGTATCACATGTTTCTTCTTTAGGTATTTCTATCTCTGTTTGCTTACCAAATACTGCATCCTCAAAAGAGATATTCATTCGGTATTGCAGGTCATCGCCTTTTCTAGGGGCGTTTGGATCGGAACGACGTCCACCTCCGCCGAAGAACGAACTGAAAATATCTTCAAACCCACCAAATCCTGATCCTCCGAAACCGCCAAATCCGCCTTGGTTCGGTGCTTCATGACCGAATTGATCGTATTGTGAACGTTTTGCATCATCGCTCAACACTTCATAGGCTTCCGCTATTTCCTTGAATTTTTCATCTGCTCCAGGTTCTTTATTGATATCCGGATGATACTGCTTTGAGAGTTTTCGGTAGGCTTTCTTTATATCATCTTTACTTGCAGTTTTACTAACGCCAAGCACTTCATAGTAATCGCGTTTACTCATCTGTCACACTCCGCTCTTTTTCATAACGTATATTTTAACATGTTCGTATAGTACTGTATATGAAGATTGATTTTATTTAGCTACTTTTGCAATGACAATGAAAAAGTCAAAGTCCGTATGTTCGGCTTTGACTTTTTCTACTTTCATCTATAAACGACTACAGACCTTATTTATCGTCTTTTACTTCTTCAAAGTCAGCATCTACAACGCCGTCATCTTTTTTATCTGGACCTGCTTCTGCTTCACCTTGTGCAGCTTGTGCAGCCGCTGCTGCTTGTTCATATACTTTCATAACTAAAGGTTGTAGTACACCCTCAAGTTTTTCTTTTGAAGATTTAATTCCTTCGATTTCACCAGCTTCCAATGCTTTTTTCAATTCTTCTTTTGCATCTTCCACTGATTTTTTCTCATCTTCCGTGATTTGCTCACCAAGATCAGCAATCGTTTTGTCAACTTGGAAAACTAATTGGTCCGCTTCATTGCGCAGTTCTGCTTCTTCTTTACGTTTAGCGTCTGCTTCAGCGTTAGCTTCCGCTTCTTTTACCATACGTTCGATATCATCGTCCGTTAAACCAGAATCGGATTGGATAACAATTGTTTGCTCTTTTTGTGTACCTAAGTCTTTCGCCTTAACAGATACGATACCATTTTTATCAATATCGAATGTTACTTCAATTTGAGGTACGCCACGTGGAGCTGGTGGAATATCCGCTAATTGGAAGCGACCTAGAGTTTTGTTGTCTGCAGCCATTGGACGTTCACCTTGCAGCACGTGAATATCTACAGCAGGTTGGTTATCTGCAGCTGTTGAGAACACTTGTGATTTTGAAGTCGGGATTGTTGTGTTGCGTTCGATTAATTTCGTGAACACGCCACCCATTGTTTCAATTCCAAGTGAAAGTGGAGTTACGTCAAGTAATACGATGTCTTTCACATCACCTGTCAACACACCACCTTGAACAGCAGCACCCATTGCTACTACTTCGTCTGGGTTAACGCCACGGTGTGGATCTTGGTTTGTTTCTTTCTTCACAGCTTCTTGAACAGCAGGAATACGAGTTGATCCACCAACAAGAATAACTTTATCTAAATCAGATGCATTAAGGCCAGCATCTTTTAGAGCTTGACGAGTCGGAATAATCGTACGTTCTACCAAGTCACGAGTAATTTCATCGAATTTTGCACGAGTTAAGTTCACTTCCAAGTGAAGTGGGCCATCCGCTCCTGCAGTAATGAATGGTAATGAAACTTGTGTAGATGTTACGCCTGATAAGTCTTTTTTCGCTTTTTCGGCAGCATCTTTTAAACGTTGCATTGCCATTTTATCTTTTGATAAATCAACGCCATTATCTTTTTTGAATTCTTCAACTAGGAAGTCAATTACTTTTTGGTCGAAGTCATCCCCACCAAGTTTGTTATCACCGGCTGTTGCCAACACTTCGAATACTCCGTCTCCTAATTCAAGGATTGAAACGTCGAATGTACCGCCACCAAGGTCAAATACAAGGATTTTTTGGTCTTGATCTTGTTTATCCAACCCATAAGCTAGTGCTGCTGCTGTTGGTTCGTTAATAATACGTTCTACTTCAAGACCTGCAATTTTACCAGCATCTTTTGTTGCTTGGCGCTGCGCATCATTGAAGTAGGCAGGAACTGTAATTACAGCTTTTGTAACTGCTTCACCTAAGTAATCTTCAGCATAACCTTTTAAGTATTGTAGAATCATCGCTGATACTTCTTGAGGAGTATAATCTTTCCCCTCAACAGTAACTTTTTCCGAAGTACCCATTTTTGATTTGATTGACAAAATAGTGTTAGGGTTTGTAATTGATTGACGTTTTGCTACTTCCCCAACTTGTTTTTCTCCATTTTTAAATGACACAGCTGAAGGAGTTGTACGATTGCCTTCTGGATTTGGAATTACTTTTGGTTCGCCGCCTTCTAAAACTGCTACACAAGAGTTTGTTGTACCTAAGTCAATACCAATAATTTTGCTCATTTTAAATTTTTCCTCCTAATATTTAAACACAAAATTTGTGTGTTCCACATATACATTCTGAATTATTCGTTTACTGAGACCATAGATGGCCGCAAAACACGATCTTTCAATTTATAGCCTTTTTGAAGCTCTCTTAACACAACACCAGTTTCCTTCTCCGGGTCTGATTCTTGCATCACTGCTTGATGAACATTCGGATCAAATGCCTCTCCCTCGGCAGGAATCAACTCCAAGCCTTCTTGTTTTGTTGCATCAATCAATGTTTTGTATACCATTTCAATTCCTTTAAAAAGGGAAACGGCATCATCAGAACTTACTTCAACCTGCAAAGCACGGTCCAAGTTGTCGATAACCGGCAACAGTTCTGTCAGCAACTTTTGAGCTCGATATTTTTCAGAAGCTTCACGGTCCAACTGTGAGCGACGACGCATATTATCGAAGTCAGCTCGCAGACGCAAGTAGCGACTTTCTTCTTCTTCAAGCTTTGCTTCAAGTTCCGCAATTTTCTTGTTTAATTGCTCCTCTTGGGATAATTCTGCTTGCTCATTTGTTTCTGTACCGCTCTGTGCTTCTTCATTTACTTGGTTGTTTACTTCTTCAAGTTGCTCTTTGTTTTCCGTAGTTTCAGACACGAATGTTTCCTCCTTATAACCCATCATTAACTTTATTTGAAAGTGCACGTGAAAGTCCACTTCGCATCACATCAAGCAGCGACACAACACGTTGATAATCCATTCTTTTGGGGCCTATGATTGCAATGGACCCTTCTTGGTCATTACCTACAGAGTATGACGCTGTTATAACACTTAAATCATCCATAACGATATGGTTATTCTCAGAACCTATTCGAATATGAATGCCCGTGTCTTCACGATGGAACAAAGAAATTACTTGGCTTTCCTTTTCCATCATTTCCATGAGTGCCCGAACTTTATTTAAATCGTGGAACTCTGGCTGATTTAACATATTTGTTTTCCCGCCAAAATAAATCTTGCCCTCATTTTGGAAGGTAGCGACATTCCTTAATGACTGAATAAAGGAATCTGCCGTGTTTACGTGTTGCCTTAAAACATTAAAAGTTTCCAATTCCAGTCTGCTTTGCAGCTCTAATAATGAAACACCCACTAATCGTTCGTTCAGAATATTGACTGTTTTTTCAATATCTGAAGGAGCAAATCCTTGCGGGAGTGTAATTGTGCGATTTTCAACATGTCCGTTATCCGTAACAATGATTGCGACTGCAGTTTGTTCTGATAGAGGGACTATTTGAAATCTTTTTACCCGATGTTTACTTACATTAGGTCCAAGTAAAATCGTTGTGTAGGAAGTTAAATCAGACAAAATGTTAGCAGATTCACGGATTACTTGTTCCATTTCTACAATTTGATTTTTGAAAATAGATTGAAATAAGCCAATTTCTCGGTTCGACATAGAGATCGGCTGCAATAAATGATCTACATAAAATCGATAACCCTTTTCAGATGGTACACGACCTGAAGATGTATGGGTTTTTTCTATAAATCCCAGTTCTTCTAAATCGGCCATTTCGTTACGGATTGTCGCCGGGCTAGATGTAATCCAATCTTTTTTTGAAATTTGGCGTGATCCTACTGGTTGAGCTGAAGTAACAAAATCATCAACGATTACTTGCAATATTTGTAATTGTCGATTCGTTAGCATTGTCATCACCTCTGTTAGCACTCATTAACACAGAGTGCTAATACTATTATTAAATTATCAAATCTCTTATATGATGTCAACGGAATCGCTCTATTCTCCCAATAAAAATTGCTGGAAGATTTCGTTACCGACAAAGCGGCCCTTACGACTTAGTCTGACACCCTTATCATCTTCAATTAATAGCTCTTCTTTAACAAGTTTTGCTATTTCTTTTCCATACAGTTCTTTCATGGAAATACCGAGCTTTGATTCAAACTCATTAAACAATACCCCTTCATTTTTCCTCAAACCTAAAAACATCTGTTCTTCACATTTTTCTTCATTTGTAACTTCATGTCTATGAAGAATTGGCTGTTCGTTATTTTTAATTGTTTCAATATATTTTTTTATTGGGCCGTGATTTGAATAGCGATTTCCCATAAGATAACCATGGGCACCCGCACCAAACCCAGCATATTCATCGTTATCCCAATAAATTTTATTATGTGTTGATCTATGGCCTTCTATCGCAAAATTACTTATTTCGTATTGTTTCTTTTCTTTTTCTTCCATACGTCGCATCAATAGGTCATACATGTCGGCTTCCAAGTCCTCAGTTGGCAAGTTCAGCTTTCCTTTTGCGTACTGGATATAAAAAATGGTTTTTGGTTCAACAATTAAGGAATATGCTGAATAGTGAGGAAGATCCAGCTCCAACGCTTTCTCCAACGTATCTTCCCATTGCTCCATTGATTGGCCAGGGAGACCATACATTAAATCAATGCTTATGTTCTCAAAGCCTACTTTTTTGGCTTGTTTAATGGTTTCAAAAACATGCTCGTTTGAATGTGTGCGCCCAATTTTTTCAAGCAGCTTCTGGTCAAAGGATTGAACGCCCATACTCAACCGATTTACACCGCCATGAATCAATGCCTCCAATTTATCCGCTGATAATTCGTCCGGATTTGCTTCGGAACTAAATTCTACAAGTTGCTTTGTTGGGAGCAACGTATTTATATGGTGCAATAGCCTTGCAATTTGTTCAGCTGAAAGTGCAGTAGGGGTACCGCCGCCCAGAAAGATTGTTTCAATATCCTGAAATTGCTCCGGTGCTTTCCTGACACTCATTTCAATCTCCTTACCAACTGCTTCTATATACTCATCTACCGGTTGATTTTTAAAAAAGACTTTGTTGAAGTCACAATAATTACAAATTTGATGACAGAAAGGAATATGTATGTAAACACCTCGAGCCATTAGAAATCCCTTCTTTCTTAAGAAATATCGTATCCCTCTATTGTACCCTTTCATGATAAAAATTCAATTTAATGGCACCAAATCAGTACAATAAAGGATGTTCAATAAAAAAAAAGAGATCTGAAGATATTCAGACCTCAAAAATTTTAGATGGCAATATTAATTTGTTTTTTAAGTAAGTCGACAAACAGGTTAATTGTTGTATAGCTAGAGAATTTCGTTGTGAAGTTGATTGCTTCTTCTTTTGAATTAAAAGAAAATGCACTCATCTCTTTTGTAAATTCATACTTTCCATTTTGTAGCGTGATTGAATACACACGTACGACCGGCAGATACGGTCTATGCTTATCCAAATTGTCTCCTGCCAACAAAACCCCGACTGTAGCATCTTGTTCATCAACAATTGTTGTCAGTGCTACTAATTCATCATTCTCAAACCATTCAGGAATTGCTACCTCTACTATATTATTATTCACCTATCATACATCTCCTTCGCTGTTTTTTCATATGAAGCTGAAAAATCGATATAAATACCAATAAATAACAAATTATAGTGGTTCAATTGGTTTATTTAGATAAATTGTACTATAGGTATCAGATTTCTAAAAGAGCAATAATTAAACACTTTTTTTCTTTATATTTTAATATATGAAATATTGTTGCAATAAAAAACAGATTATCTTAATGAGAGGTAGATAATCTGTTTTATTGGTAATAACTTCTACAAATTCGTGTAATTAGCCCTGAAAAACTTAGCGGTAGCGTTATATTGCAAAAAAGCCAATTTGCAGCACGATGCTGCAAATCGACTCTTGTATAGCCATATTTATTTAATTGCGATCGTTTCTGGCGTGCTACTTATTATTTCTTATTGCTATCATCCATTTTCAATACTGCCATGAATGCTTCTTGAGGAACTTCTACCGAACCGACTTGTTTCATGCGCTTTTTACCTTCTTTTTGCTTATCAAGAAGTTTTCGTTTTCGGGAGATGTCACCGCCATAACATTTTGCCAGTACGTTTTTACGGATTGCTTTAATTGTAGAGCGGGCAACAATTTTTTGACCGATTGCTGCTTGAATTGGTACTTCGAATTGCTGGCGCGGGATTAGCTCTTTTAATTTTTCAACAATTACTTTTCCACGCTCATACGCAAAGTCTCGATGGACGATAAAGCTTAATGCATCGACTTGCTCGGCATTTAATAGAATATCCATCTTCACTAGCTTGGATGGCTTATAGCCAATTAACTCATAATCAAATGAAGCATAGCCCTTGGTGTTTGATTTTAGGAAATCAAAGAAATCATACACAATTTCAGACAACGGCATTTCATAAATTATACTTACACGGCTCGTATCAATATAATCCATGGTCATGAAGTTTCCGCGTTTCATTTGGCACAGCTCCATTACCGCTCCTACATAATCATTTGGAACCATAATTGTTGCTTTAACGTAAGGTTCCTCTATACGGTCAATTTTTTGCGGGTCAGGCATCATGGACGGATTATCAACTTTTAGAACTTCCCCGTCTGTTAAATGCACATCATAAATAACAGAAGGTGCCGTCGTAATTAGGTCGATGTTAAATTCACGTTCAATACGCTCTTGGATGATTTCCATATGAAGCAATCCTAGGAAGCCGCAACGGAAACCAAAACCTAAAGCCTGGGATGTCTCCGGTTCATATTGGAGTGCTGAGTCATTCAACTCCAGTTTTTCCAATGCTTCACGCAAATCGTTATATCTTGCAGTATCAATCGGGTAAAGACCGCAATATACCATAGGATTTAATTTACGGTACCCTTCAAGCGGCGCTTCGGCAGGGCGGTTGGCAAATGTAACTGTATCCCCTACTCGAGTATCGCCAACATTTTTGATGGATGCTGTCAAGTACCCTACATCCCCTACCGTAAGCTCGGCTTGAGGCACTGATTTCGGTGTGTGAACCCCGACTTCAATTACTTCAAACTCCGCCCCGGTAGCCATCATGCGAATTTTGTCCCCGGCTTTGACTGTTCCATTAACGATACGAATTGAAATAATAACACCTTTATAAGCATCGTAAACGGAATCGAAAATCAACGCTTGAAGAGGGGCTTCCGGATCTCCGGCTGGAGCGGGCACCTTTTCCACGATTTGCTCCAGGATCTCTTCAATACCGATGCCCGCTTTTGCAGAAGCAAGTACGGCTTCTGAGGCATCAAGTCCAATAACATCCTCAACTTCCCCGCGTACACGTTCCGGATCGGCTGCAGGCAAATCGATTTTATTGATGACCGGCAGGATTTCCAGGTCATTATCAAGTGCTAAATAAACATTTGCAAGTGTTTGTGCTTCGATTCCCTGTGCCGCATCAACTACTAAAATAGCCCCTTCACAAGCTGCCAAACTTCGCGAAACCTCATATGTAAAATCGACATGTCCAGGTGTGTCGATTAAATGGAATGTATAAGTTTCACCGTCTTTAGCCACATATTTTAACTGAACGGCATTTAATTTGATTGTTATTCCTCTTTCACGTTCCAAATCCATGGAATCCAACAATTGAGCCTTCATTTCACGTGCAGTAATGGATTTTGTTTTTTCCAGAATACGGTCTGCTAATGTAGATTTTCCGTGATCGATATGGGCAATAATAGAAAAATTCCTTATGTTTTGTTGTCGCTTTAAACGTTCTTCTCGATTCATGTCGTGTCCACTCCTAATCAAATACGCCTCCTACGTATTCATTCCCGACATCTGCCGGAAATAACCAAAGATAAGTGGACTCACTTGATCTTTGGGATACGCTGGAGGCATTAACCTTTATCAGTCAGTTGCTCGTACTGATCGATTGATAACCTGTTATAAGTTCTATATACAATTCCTTCAAAAAAAGGCTAAACTAACTTGAATTATAGCAGTGACACAACAACTTTAGCAATGATGTAGTGAGAAAAAACGCAAAATATTATGATTCACATCAAAAAATTTTATGATTAGACATTTCCTTCTTTATTGACATAGGTTTTCGCAATCGCTTGAGCAAGTACAGCGATTGTTCGGTATACCTCATCTTCTGTATTATCGATTCCGCCAATTTCAATTAATAGCAAATTACTAGCTAGATCTTGATTGTAGACTCCATCAACCCCATCGCCGGACTTTTCAATAATCCCTCTTGATATATTGGGGACTATTTTGTTTAAAGCCTGACTCAAAGAATTGGCATGATCTAGATTCGACTTATAATTGGGGTTTTCTGCCCCGATAACGAATGCGGTTTTAGCATAGCCCACATTGTTATGGGAAATCGTTGACTTTTTATGTCCTGTAGCATCCCGGTGGATATCCAAAATCAGGTCATACTCGTTTTTCTTTAACTCTTGATTAATAAAAGTACGCGCTGTGGAATAAGAAGAAGACATAGTTTTCCCCTGCTTCACTGTTTCTGCCATAATGTCTACATCCAGAGTGGTTGCGTTTAAACCGTTTAGTTTGAAATAGTCTTCCATTACCTGCGACATGGAGAGCAAATTCGCTTTGTCATCGTACACAGCAACGGTTCCTGTTTCACTTTCTGCGAACGGTTTATAGGTTTCTTGAGAATGTGTGAAAACAAACAATACATCAAATGAATCCATGGCTGGTTTCACATCTGTAGCACTACCTTCTGTTGCTATTACTTCCGTGGCTGTCACTTCTTCAGAATCCTGCTCTGACTGAACATCGGTCGATGCATAGACTACTTGCTTTTCTTCGGCAATCGGAGGCTCATATTTTTCGTTGTTTGGAAAAGGCAATAGTCCTGCAATGATTGGTAACATAAAAAAGAAGACTAGAAAAACAGATAGAACTTTAAATTTTTTTAACATGACATCCTCTCCTTCCACTACAATATGGAGGAGGATGTCCTTTTAGAACTATTTCACTTTATGTTCCATCCACTTAAATAAACATTTGCTGATGAGAATTGAATATTTCGTAATCCAGACATCCACTTCTTTCGGCGTGACGATCAATCTTTCGGGATGTGAAGCAAATGCCTCTTCAAATAGTTGAAGGCGATCTTCATTGGACCATGTCGACCATTCACCGAAAATCGGTTTAATTAAATTTAAATCAACTCTTTGGTTTGAATCGGGCGTCCATGAAGAAACGGAGAGTTTGCCTGAAGGCTTCCCTTTTTCTTCAATCTTTGCCGCAATCGAACGAAATACGTTATCGATGGCATCAGCTATAATAACCGTTGCATCCACAACTGTCGGCACACCGATTGCCGTTACAGGTACACCCATCACTTCTTTGGACACTTCCGTACGCTGATTCCCAACTCCTGAACCGGGGTGAATCCCTGTATTTGTAATTTGAATTGTTTTACATAAACGCGAGCTGCCTCTTGTTGCCAATGCATCTATTACCAATACTAGAGAAGGCTTAATTCGCTCAGTCAGGGCACGAATAAAATCACTTGTTTCAAAACCTGTCTGGCCCGTCACGCCTGGCGCGTACATGATAAAATGATCGCTCGGATTTTCGGATTGTTCATTTTGCATCGAGTCAATCGCGAAAGGACCGATTGCATCGGGTGTGATTGTTTTATTTCCCAATCCGATGACTAGAACCTTGCTATCTTTTTTAATCTCTATATCTTTATGGATATCATCAAGATATTTTGTAAACGATTTTTCCAACTGTTCAAAGCCGTTCGAATCATCTATGGTTAACGTCGGAACAGAGAGCGTTATATATGTTCCTTCCTTTTTTCCGATCTGTTCCTGTCCATGCTCGTCCACAACCACTTTTGTGATTTTCACTCGACCTTCGTTGAATTCATCAATATTAACGCCGCTGGTTTGGTCTAACCTATTTTTCTGCTGCTTGGTCTGATGCTCCACAACTTCTGCTGATTCATCAATTAAATCGGTTCTGCTCCAATTAACTTCTATCATTAATAATCACCTCTTTTATATGTTGGACAAACTGTCAAGTAAATATTCTTTGCATTTAACTATTGCAATTAACTCCATGGTTTGGTAGAATGATTTTTGTTGTATTGACAAACGAAAATAGTGAGAAGATAACTCATCTCGTACCTTATTAGGAGGTGAAAGATATGCCAAACATTAAATCTGCAATTAAACGTGTTAAAGTTGCTGAAAAAGCTAATGCAGCTAACGCTCAAGCGAAATCAGCTATGCGTACTACAGTTAAAAAAGCTGAACAAGCACTTGCTAACAACGCTGAAAACGCTAATGAATTAGTATTAGCAGCTAGCAAAGCACTTGATTCTGCAGCATCTAAAGGTCTTATCCACAAAAACGCTGCAGCTCGTAAAAAATCACGTTTAGCCAAAAAAGCTAACTAATCATTAAGAGGTTTTCCAAAATCATGATTTTTATGATTTGGAAAACCTCTTTTTCGTTTGCTCACTTAATTTTTTTACAATAGATATTTCTACTGTTAGTTATTTTAATCTAGGAACTAATTGAGTGTTATTTGGGTAAGCGGTCTAGCACAAAAGTCGCAAAGCCAACTTGAAGTTGTCTCTGCGACTTGTCATTGGGGCTAACTCGACGTTGGTCATGGCGACCGACAATGCAATAGGACGTTGCGTTTTTGTCGCCTGCTTTTGTGTAAGGCCCGCTAATAAAAATCTTAGCTTCTGCAGCTCCCGTATCTATAAATATCATTCTTATCCTAATTTAACTTTTAACCATCAAAAAACTACCTAGAGTCATCCTCTAGATAGTTGATTTTAAAAAATTATATATTTCGCATAGTGCTTCCAATCAAGTTCCTGCAAGGCTGCTTTACTTGGAATTTCAAAGGGCATCGGGAAGAATGCATTCGATAATTCATCTTCTACGTGATCGTGAAAGATGATTTGACCATTTGTTAAATTACTCGTTAGAATCGTTTCTCCCTTATCAAGGAAGGCAACCTTAACTTCGTTCGTACGAATTTTGCCATCTTCGCCTATTGAATAAATATAATTTATTTCTGTTGACTCGGTTTCAGTCGGCACTTCTTTAGTGACAAGCCAATCCTTGTTTACTCTAAGGGCATTTGAAGCCTCGTTAATAATAATTTTGGCATTTGTTAAACTAGCGTAAGGCTTATTCAATATAGGACCGTCCAAATCAACTCTTACTTCAAAAGAAAGTGGTTTCGGCATCGCAACCAGCTTCTCCATTTTGTTAAACCAAAGTGAGTTTGTCGCTGGGATTGTCTGTTTCTCAACCACAATACCTAATAATTCATCTTCCACACTCTCTACTGAACGATTATCTTCACTATTTGTCATAACCTCTGTCTCTGCTTCGGTTTCAATAAGGGCTGGATTAAGTTCAACGGCTTGGTTTTCCGAAACCTGCTCCCACTCCTGCTCTGATAGATAAGTGATCAGGTTTTTTTCATCTGTATAGATTAAAAAAGTAATATTCCCATTTCCTTCGATAACTTCCCCAATTACTCCGTCAACCGGGCTGGAGAGTACATTTGAAAAACTAAGTTCCGAAATCCGGTCTTGCAGGATTTCAATATTTCTTTCTACCTCAGCAATCTGGTTTTCGGTAGCAGCGATTGCTTCTGTCGGAGAACCTTGCAGAACTTCCGTTTCCACGGTTACCGATAATTCATCATCCAATTGTTCCGAATCAATTGTTGTAACGGGATCAGCAATATCCTGCGCCTCCAGTCTGCTCAGAATGCCCTCTAAGGCTATTAACTCTCCTTCGTATGCATTTAGTTCAGATTGTAGGTTGGACTGTTCCTGAGTAGCCTCATCTGTTTTATAGGAGGCGATTTCTTCATTTGCACTAATTTTCTGGCCAGGTCGCACCGAGATTTGTGATAGTGCATTTGCATTTGCCGTTATTCGAATTTCTTCTTCCGGAACAATCATTGCCTCTTTTTCCAAATAGGCTCTTTGCTGCTCGAGTTCCACTCTTTCATAATCGGTAATATAGTAAGACCGTACAATCTTGCTGTCGTCTTTATAGATAATGATGCAATTCATTACCAAAATGGCCAACAATACAGCGCCGCTTATTCCTAACCAAATTTTTCTATCTCGTCTCATAAACCTACCACCTTAGAAACATAATCATAGAGAGGTAATATACTGATTCCAGCTGCTACTAGGGCAAAGAAAATTTGAACAGCTATAATTTTCACTAATAATGCCCGCTTGCTCTCCTCTTCCCATTTCGATAGAAAAGTATATTGAATGAAAATGGTAGCAGCTGTTGCAATCGTTAGCTGATTAAAGAAGAAAATGACAAAGCTTTCATCTGTTAAGTATGTACTTATCGGGCCCAAAGACAAAAAAGAGATTGTTGTCGTAAAACCGGACATAGCGAATACCAGGAATAGGATAGCTTTTTCTATTAAAATACTTGCAATCACAAAGAGTTGTATTTTTGAAATTGCCTTGAATGAATGATCTGTTAGGATTGATAGACATAAAGAAATAAAAAAGTAATGAAAAATAAAAAATAATAACCCCTTTATCGCTGCCCCCAATACTGATAGGTATCGGCTCGCAATATATTCTTCTTCTAGATTAGTGGCCATAAGATGCGTCAGATTTTCTGTACCCATCCCCCAAATACCTCTAATGACAAAAAATAAAATAGTCAAACAAAGGAGTATATAAAAACGGGAACGATAACCTTTAATTTGATGATCCTGTTCTTGGTTATCTAATGCAAATGCTAGTTTGTCAGGATTAAAAAGAGAATGCCAGAATCTAAATTGATAGTCCATGAGAAGTCCTTTCTTTCTAGAAAATTGATGTTTTAATTAATATAACAGATTTTGTAAATACTGTTAAATGCGAAAACCCTAAAATACGCCAATAGATTTATAAAGCTTTTAGCAGAAACATTTCTAAATACCTCTCCCTGTTACCGCTGACCGACTTTAGTTTCAAATCTATTTCCGATAGATTTTTTAGCGCTTTTAGCAATCTTTCCTCATTTGGCCGGTCCCTGCTTTCCACCATTAACTTCACTCGATAAGGATGAATCTTTAATTGTTTCGAGATTTGATTTGGATGGTACCCTTTTTTTTGCAAATAATAAACATTATTCATCGTGCGAATATTCGAAGCCAGCAGGCCGACCAACATAATTGGCTCTTCCTTTTGTCTAAGCAATTCATGATAGATCTGCAGTGCTTCGGGAACATTTTTTGTTAGGTAAGCATTCAGCATTTTAAACGCATCATGCTCCAATGTTTTTGCAACCAACTCTTCAACTAAGTGAGCGGTAATTTGTTTTTCTTCTCCTAAGTATAAAGCAATTTTTTCGATCTCGATTTGCAGCTGAAGCATATTCGCTCCAACCATTTCCACCAACTTATCTACAGCCTCATCAGCTATATTTTTTTCAAAACGGTTCACCTCACTTCTTATCCAGGTTGCCAAATCATTTTCTTTAGGTGTTTGGGCATGAAGAAGGATACTTTTTTCTTTCATTGCCTTCGTAATTTTTTTACGCTCATCTAGCTTTTCATAAGGTGCTATAAATACTGTGACACAGAAATCGGATGGATGGGCCAACCAGTTTTCAAGCCGTTTTAAATCATGCTCAATCTTCTCTTTCCCTTTTTCGCTCGCTTTTAAAAATGAAGCGTTTTTTGCGATTACCATTTTTCTCTCAGAGAAGAATGGAAAGGTATCTGCTTCACCAATCACTAAATCAACTGGTGATTCCTCCATATCAAATGTTATCACTTCGGCTTCTTCTGCTGCTGTACTTAATGCTTGTTTGATCCGTTTGATTGTTTCATCAATAAAATAAGATTCTTCTCCGTAAATACAATACACAGGAGCAATTTGCCCATTATTTATCTCTTTCCAAACTTTTGTAAACATATTGCTTCCTCCCAATACCAAGACGTATTTATAAGTATACACGTTTTTTATTATCTATCATCTATGTATAAAAAAATTCAATTTGACAAAAGGTAGTTAGTAGAAATTGATTTATTGGTTATAGCTTTTTATAATATATTCACTTATAATTGATGTTGAGTAGGAGGGATAAGTATGTCATCACATGATGAAAACGTTGTAACACACAATCCTTTTGAAGGAAAAAATGGCGCATCTATGCGTAACCAAGCTATTGATGCTGGTGTAGGATTTGGCGTTTCATTCGTATTTTTTGCAATTATGTTTATTATCGCAATCATTGTTGATGTAGCCGCATAATCAGGGCTGCTGCGAAAAGGGGAATTTCAAGATATACTTGAGATTCCCCTTTTTGTTTGTCACTTCCCGTTACCTGTCTTCACTTCAATTGTTTCACCATCAAGCCGTACTTCAACTGTACCTACTTTCCCGGTATTGAATGTAGATAAACCCAAATCCTGAAACCTTTCTACAACTTCCTGATGTGGGTGGCCATATCGATTATCCCTTCCTGCGCTAAAAACTGTAATCGCAGGTTTTGATCTTTCTAGAAACACTTCACTACTTGAAGTTTTACTGCCATGATGCCCCGCCTTTAAAACATCTATATTGCTAATGTAAGGGTATTGTTGAATAATTGATTCCTCACCGGCCATTTCCACATCCCCCATGAAAAGCCCCTCAAAATTGCCTGTCGTTAAGTACAATACCAGTGAATCATTATTCCCTTCATATGACGTCTCGTTTGGCCAAAGATATGTTAATGTAAACCCTTCAACTTGCCAGGAAGCATTCGCTATTTGCTCTACAATCGGGATATTGCGTTCTTTTGCTTCAGTTAACAAATCATTCATAACATCCTTCTTATAAGAACCGGGCGTGATGTGTATTTCACCGATTCGAATTTCCTGTACAACTTCCTCTGCCCCTTCAACATGATCACTATCTGAATGAGTCAATATCAGTTTATCGATTTTGTGAATCCCCTTCCCCTTTAAAAAAGGTACCACAATGTCCCTTCCTACCTCATATGGATTCGAACTCTTCTTCCATTCTTCCTCATTGAATCTCAAAACGCCGCCAGTATCAATTAGATACACTTCCTCTTGAAAGGGCAATTCAATAACAATACAATCCCCCTGCCCTACATTGATAAAGGTAATGATTAAATCATTGGTCAGCTTTCCGCCAAAATGAACAAAAATCGCAGGAAGTATAAGCACAGCAAGCACTTTCTTAAGTTTACCTCCCACATCTAAGATATAAAATGCCGCAAAAACACTAATATACGCAACAACAATTAGATAAATGGCCGGCTTGCCAGGGTTCCACATTTGAAACGGTATACTTTGCAGATAGTTAATAAAGAGTGTTAGGAAATGTCTAAATGGTTCATAAAGGAGAAACAATACATCCGTTGGTGATTCAGCAATATAGGATGTACCCAATAAGAGGATATTGATGGGCAAAATGATGAAGGAGAAAAGTGGAACAAAAAATATATTCACAATGAAAGACGAGAGACTTAGCTCATAGAAATGGAAAAGTAAAAGAGGATAGACTAACAGCTGGGATACGAAGGTGATGAGAAATGACTGTACAATCCACGAGGAATAACGATTAATAAATTGACTGGAGTAAATCAGGCTTGCTGTTGCCAAATATGATAATTGAAAACCAATTTGGAAAACCGACCAAGGTTCCAGGCATACAAAAATAATAAAACTGATGGAGAGGGCATCATCTGCTGCCATCTTCCCTACTAAACGACTAACCATCATCAGCTCAACAACTAATACTGCCCGCCAAACAGAAGGAGCACCGCCAGCCAGAATCGCATAAATCGGTAATATGACCAAGAGAACGATGGATGCAAATTCTCTTCTAACGCCCAACCTCAAAAGTCCTTGATAAAAAATAAACGCCACAATGGCTATATGAAGCCCGGAAATCGCGAATAGATGGGTGATTCCCAATTTCTGATAGGCCCTTGTCATTTCATCGTCCACATTTTCCTGTAACCCAATAATCAAGGCTTGGGCTTCGGCGACGAGAGATGGCGGAAAGGTATTTTCGATGTGTTGTTTTACATTGAATCGTTGCTTGGCAATTCTTTCAGGAATACTTCGACTGTGTCCAACAAACTCCCAAGCAGCTATTTCAACAATACCTAAAGAGCCCTTGCTCTTAAGATAATTCTTCATATCAAAGGCATAATCATGACTGGGCTTTGAAGGCTCTGCTACCTCGCCAATTACTAAATATCGAGTTCCTGCTAATGCTTCCTGCTGATAGTTAAGTTTTTCACTTTCGGAATTGAAGTTGTAGACGACATAGACAGATCTGCCTTTGGCATCCTTCATAAATCCACGTAAAGTATCGCCATTTATTTTATATTCATCGGTCCATGTTAAATGAGCAGGAAGAAGAAGTGGTTCGTCGAATTGTTGGAGCTGGTGTGCAAAGTAAATAAAACTACTAAAAGCAATCAAGGCGGTTCCGGCAACATGAATCCTGCCTAACTTTTTAAAATGAAGAAATAGAGCAAACGGCAACAATAAGAACAATAAGCCCACCGATTCATGAGCTGCAATGGAAGCGACGAGAATCGATAAGGCATAGTAAATCCATTTATGCTTAAATGAAATCAAATAATTGTTTCACCTTCTCTTCAAAAGGTTGAAGTTCTTCTTTGGAAGCTCCCAAATTCCTCAATTTATCCAGCATATTTACTGCTAGCTCAAGCTTTTGATCCTGTAAAAAATCTATTTTTGCTTCGTCAAAAGGAATTTGAACAACATTGACGTTGGCCTTTTGAAATAATTCCAACGCATATTCGCTATTTTTATAATCATTGGCGTAATACAAGTTTTTAATGCCTGCTTGAATAATGGTTTTCGAGCAAGGCAAACAAGGAAAATGTGTCACATAAATATCTGCACCATTTGCCGGTGTACCATATTTCGCACATTGCAATAATGCATTTGCTTCAGCGTGAACCGTCCGAACACAATGATTATCCACAACATAGCAGCCATCTTCGATACAATGTTCGTCTCCCGAAATCGACCCATTATACCCACCAGCGATAATTCTTTTCTCTCGAACAATTGTTGCACCGACTGCTAATCTAGTACATGTACTTCTTAGGGCCAATAGATGGCTTTGCGCCATAAAAAACTGATCCCATGTAATTCGCTCCATATGATTACCTCCAAACTATCTACTATTAGTTTAGATGGAAACACTCGTTTATGCAATGTGGGTCTGTTCGTATTTTCTACTTTACCATGATCATTTCTTTTAATTTATCAAAGGTTTTATCGCCGATGCCCGATACATTTTTTAAGTCGTCGATCGTTTGGTATGGGCCACTTTCCTCACGATAGGCGATTATTGCCTGAGCTTTTGATGGTCCAATACCAGGCAGTGTTGTTAATGCTGCCTCATCGGCGCTATTTAGATCCACTTTGTCATCTAGGGATTCGGTTGATGTGGCGGGAGAACTTGTAACTTGTCCATTTATAAGATTCTGCCCTATTTCCTCACCAGTTACGGGTATATAGATCACCATCTCGTCCTGCAGCTTTTGTGCATGATTGACAGCCATAGATTGCGCTTCTGCTGTATAGCCGCCAGCCCTTTCAATTGCATCGATAACGCGATCCGCAGTTGTTACTTCATATACACCTGGCGATTTTACTGCCCCTTTTACATCGACCATAATTTTTTCAATAATCGGTTCCTCTTTTGGCTCTGCTTGCTCTGTTGGAGCATCACTCTTTACTTCTTCGCTTTGTTCTTGTGGAATTGTTGTAATTGTATAGGCCTCTTCATCTGAAGGTTCTTGCTGGAGGAAAATATAAAGGAGAATGATACAAATTATGCCGGGGAATAGCATGATTCGTCCATACTTTTTCAATACTTGCGAAATAATAAAAAACACCTCTCTAAAGAGGTAAATCATATGGAGTATATATATAATATACATAATTTACCTTCTTTTGAAAAGTGTCTAAATTGTATTATTTGATTGCACGAATAAAAATTCGTTCGCTTTCTTCGGTTGGAGTTTCGTCAGTCCAATCTGCCGTTACTTCCACATCCACAAAACCAATCCCCTTTAACAATTTTACATACATCTCGACAGGAAAAGTTCTTTGGAAGTGTTCCTCTTCAAATCTTTCAAAAAGGCCACTCGCTTTTTCTTTTACGAAGAAGGTCATTTGGTGATAAATGGAATGTTCATCTTCGCCCGGCTCTGTATACCAGATGTAAGTAACTTCTCCATCGTCATAGGTAAACGGACTTTCCATAAAAATATGATCCATTTTAAATAGTGAATGAACATCAAAAAATAATTGGCCACCTTCACGAAGGGAATCATAAATTCTTTTCAATGTTTCAATTACTGCTTCTGTTTTCGTCAAGTAATTTATGGAATCAATTGGAATGGTTACTACGTCCAATTCGGTAAAACCTTCCAATTCATCCATGGACATTGTAAACAAAGGAATTGTAATACCCTTAGCTTGCAGACGCTCATAGGCAACAGCTAACATGTCTTCCGATAAATCAATACCGCTTACTTGATAGCCTTCTTGATGAAAAAGAAGCGAAAGGGTTCCTGTCCCGCAACCAACATCCAATAAATGGGGATATTGTTTATTTGGGGCATGTTTTTTTACCCATTCTACATATTGATCATACGGAATATCCTGCATTAACTCATCGTACACAATTGCAAATCTCTCGTATGAATTCATCATTCTGCTGTTGGAATATCAAGTTGAGGGGCATCTCCCCAAAGTCGTTCCAAATTATAAAATGCACGTTCATCTTTATGGAAAATGTGTACGACAATATCTCCAAGGTCCACTAAAATCCAACGCGCAGAGTCAAACCCTTCAATTCGTTTTACCTCAAAGCCATTTTCTTGTGCCTTTTCCTGAACTTCCCGTGCAATTGCTTGTGCTTGTCGATCGGAGTTACCGTTGCAAATCAGGAAATAATCTGCTAGTAAAGAGATATTTTCCATATTCAATACTACGATATCTTCCGCTCTTTTATCATCCAAAGCTTTATAAATAATTTCTAATAATGTTTGCTTTTGCGTCATTCTTCACTTTTCCTCTCTATTTAACGCTTAGGCGTTTCTTGAAATAACATCATTGAAGCATTCAATCGAAACTGGGTAGATTGGTTGTTCTGATTTGGCTAAAAATCTGATTGAATGAATAATACATGCTTTCATAGCAAGATCCAGGTCTTCCTCCGCGACTTTCCGAAGCTTTTCCACTCCGTCAAATTTTCGGTTCGGCTCGATCATATCCGCTATATAAATAATTTTCTCCAATCTCGACATACCTGCCCTACCCGTCGTATGAAAACGTATTGCATTTAAAATATCTTCATTTGTAATATTAAATTCAGTTTCTGCAATCCATGCTCCTACGGGACCGTGCAATATTTCGGAGCCCCAGTTCACAAGCCGCCCGTCAAGATTGTTTTCTTTCACAATAGTCCGCATCCATTCCTCATCTGCGTACTTTGCGATATCATGCAGGATGGCGGCTGTTTCAGCAGCAGAAAGGTCCTCGTCATACTTCCTTGCTAAGGATAGTGCAGTTTCCATTACACCAATAGTATGAATATATCTTTTTTCAGGCATACGTGGTTTTATAGCCGATAAATACTTATCGCGTTCCATATAGACCTTCCTTTCGAATATAGCTTTCGACACCGGTGGGCAATAAGAACTCCAGAGTTTTACCTGTCTTAAATCGTTCCCTAATGAAAGTGGAAGATAAATCAACTTCAGGGGCCTCCACCATTTTCACATCATATGTAGTAGACGATTGTGATCCAGGCCTTTTTAATCCAACGAACTGAACTAATTTGATTAATTCTTCAATCTTGTACCAATTATGAAGAGAATCAATCATATCGCCCCCGATGATAAAATAAAATTGTACATCCGGTTCCCTCTTTTTTAGCTCTAACATAGTGTGGTACGTATAAGATACTCCACCAAGCGCTAATTCGATTGATTCAATCTTGAACTGATCATAGGGTCCCGTTGCAATTTCCACCATTCGGAGACGATTTTCCGTGGATGCATCATCGACTAATCTTTTATGTGGTGCAATTGCATTTGGCATAAAACGAACTTCATCAAGAGAAAGCGCATGAAACACTTCATTTGCCATTATTAGATGTCCGATATGGGGCGGATTAAATGTACCACCTAAAATGCCAACTCTTTTCATTGCCAACACACCTTATTTCTTTTCTGCTTTTGGTAACACAATTTTTTTGTTATTTCTTGATTCTTTATATAAAACAACTGTCAACCCGATTAGTTGCACAAGTTCGGCACCTGTTCCTTTTGCAAGTGCATTGGCAACATCATTCTTATCTTCTTCACAATTGTCCAGAATACGTACTTTTATTAATTCGCGCGCTTCCAATACATCACGTAATTGACTGATCATCTGGTCATTTACGCCACCCTTGCCCACCTGGAAAATAGGTGTTAAATGATGTGCTTCTGCACGTAAGAATCTTTTTTGTTTGCCTGTAAGCATAAAACGTTGTTTCCTCCTAAATCAACTGCGATTTAATTCATCAGTTAATCTTTTTATCATATTATTTGTGTTTGGGTACTGTTCTAACCAATAACGGAAAGCTATTGCTCCTTGGTGGACGAACATGCCCAGACCATTTACGATTTTGGCATTTTTCATTTGTGCCTCCAATAAAAATGGTGTCATTAATGGATTATACACAATATCGGCAGCAATTGCTCCTTCTTGTAACTTTTCAAGAGATAAAGGCAATCTAAATTCACTATTTCCAAGACCTGCAGATGTGCACTGGATGACAATTCCAAATTTGTCCAGCGAGTGTTCCGTTTCTGTAATGGAAAGCGCTCTGCCTTCACCCAATTCAGAAACAATCTCCTTTGCCTTTTCAACTGTGCGGTTGGTTACCGTTAAATTGTGATAACCATACTGCTGCAATGCAAAGGCAATCCCTCGGGCAGCACCTCCAGCGCCTATTAACAGCACTTCCAGCGTTTTCTTGTCATTCCCTATCACTTCTTCAAGAGAGTGCACAAACCCTGCTCCATCTGTGTTATATCCTTTCAGACTTCCATCCGGAAGGCAAAGGACGGTATTGACCGCCCCCATTTTCTTTGCAAGAGGATCGAGCTCATCCAAATATGGAATGATGGTTTGTTTATGTGGTATCGTGACGTTCCATCCACTTGCCCCCAGCATTTTTAATGAAGCCACTGCATTTTCCAAGTCTTCACTTTTCACATGAATTGGAATATATGCTGCATCAATGTTCATTTCATCAAACCAAGTATTATGCATATTCGGGGATTTTGAATGGGCAATCGGATCCCCAATCACAGCAAACCATTTTTTCATTTCCAAAACCTCTTCTTCCTAATCTAAACTCTGTACATGAACCTTAACATTATATTAAAGATGGACGAATAAACACCTCTACCCCTTTAGGAGCGTGTGCAGCCACTACTACATTGGGATGCTGCACAGTAATCCAGCCCAGACCTGAAATGACTACGTCCGTTTTTCCCTCTTTAATGGCAAATTCATGACGTACAAGTTCAGGAAGCAAATGTATATGCTCTTTAGATGGCGGTGCAAGGAGTTCTCCTTTATGCTCTTCATACAATGAATCCGCTTTTTCAAGCTTTGTACGATGAATTGGCAAGTCATTTGCAGCATAGATTGTAAAGGCAGAACGTTCACCCTTTACAAAATCGAAACGGGCCAATGCACCAATAAATAAAGTTTGTCCTTCATTTTGCTGATAAACTTTCGGCTTTATTTCTTTTTTGGGTGTAATATATTTTAGTTCACTTGAATCAATATGATGTGCCATCTGGTGATGATTAATAATACCAGGTGTGTCATAGATTGCCGCACCATCGTCCAGCGGAATTTCAATCATATCCAGCGTAGTTCCAGGGAAATGGGATGTCGTAATGATATTTCCTTCTCCAGTGGCCTGTTTAATAATCCGGTTGATGAAAGTGGATTTCCCTACATTCGTACTACCAACCACGAAGACATCCTTGCCATCTCGATGCATTTCAATGGCGTCGATTACCTCGCTCATACCGATTCCTTTATGTGCACTAACAAGGATTACGTCAATCGGCTGGAGACCCAGGCTTTTGGCTTCACGCTTGATCCAGTTAATCACTTTTTTTGGTTTTACTGATTTGGGCAGCAAATCAGCTTTATTGGCAACCAATAGAACCGGATTTTTCCCGACGAAGCGATGCAGGCCAGGCAGCCAACTTCCATTGAAATCGAAAATATCTACAATTTTTACGATTAACCCCTGCTGTTCGCCCAGACCATTCAAAATACGCAGAAAATCATCATCCGTTAAACTAACAGGTTGTATTTCATTGTAATTTTTCAGGCGAAAACATCTTTGACAGATGACCATCTCTTTTTCTAATGAGGATGGAGGGGCATAGCCTAGTTCCTTTGGATTTTCTGTTTGTATATCTGCTCCACAGCCAATACAGCTATGATTTTCACTCATTACTGTTCCTCCCAAGTTTTAATTCCTTTTCGTTTTAATGCATTAAATACACGCCGTTCCACAAATCGATTGAAAAGCGTAACAAAACCATCCGACTCGGCAACAGGTCGGACTAAAAATGTATATAATTTTAAGCGGTTAGCACCCATAATATCCGTTAATAATTGGTCGCCAACCATCGCGACTTCATTGCTTTTTAGGCGTATTTCCTTCATGGCAGCATAATAGGCTGCTCCCAGCGGTTTTTTGGCACGGTAAATAAACGGTATTCCAAGTGGTTCGGCAAATCGTTTTACACGTGCTTGATTATTGTTTGAAGCAATAATAATTCGAATGCCTGCATCTTGCATTAGTTTCATCCAAGTTGCGATTTCTTCCGTTGCATTCGGCCTGTCCCATTCAATCAAGGTATTATCCAGATCTGTAATAATTCCTTTAATACCTAAGGAAGCTAGTTTTTCTGGTGTAATTTCAAATACTGTTGTTACAAATTCTCTCGGCAATAAAAAATTATACAAAGCCTTGACTCCTTCAAAATTTTATATGATAACTTTTATTCTTTTGGAGGACGATTCCTCTGTTAGTTAAAATTCTCATTAGCCAATTATAACATAATTGCGATAGGTTCTCCCATTTTCACATTATGCCCTTTTTTAATGTTTTCGGTAAATGTGATGACGTCTTCTTCGAAGAGCATTACAACTGTAGAACCAAATCCGAAAAAACCGATTTCTTCACCTTTTTTCCAAGTAGTCGATCTATTTGTTAAAGTAATGGAATTAACAAACATCGCCCCTACTTTTACAAGCGTAACATGTTTGGAATCCTGGAATGTTACTTCACTGACCATTCGATAATTTTTGCTAATCGGTTCTTTGCCGTAAGTTAAACCTAATTGATTTACCGGATAGGATTTATTTCCAAGAAAATATTGACGAACTACCGTCCCATCAACCGGACTATGAATACGATGGTAATTAGCTGGACTCAAATAGAAAACAATGTATTTCCCATTCTTGTACTTCTCTATAACATGTTCATTCCCCAACAGATCCATGAGTGTATATGGCTTTCCTTTTACTGAAAAGATGGCATGTTCATCGATTCGTCCAAAGGATTCAACCTTTGCATCAACGGGGCTAACGAACATATTATCGGCTTGGTTTACGGGTCTCGCTTCTTTTTTCAATTGTCTCGTGAAGAATTCTTGCAAACATGTAAAACTATCTAAATCACTTGAAACCTCGGTAGTATCTATTTCGTATACTTTACTATATTGACCGATCAGTTTTTTGCTGACTGGTGACGTTACAAACTTTTTCAGTAGTAAAGAGCTGTATTTTCCATTTGTAAGTTCAATAAGAGATTGATAAATTATTTCTTTCATAGTAACCCCCAGCGATTTCAGAATTTATGTAATTTTAAGGTTTTTTTATTAACTTACAATTTACGCTGTTTCGAAGTATAATATATAAATATATTTAGCGCAAAGGAGTGTTTCCCCATGTTTATAATCCATATGGTGGATTCCACGATTAAAAAAATAAAATCGCACGCTGCTAATTTAATTACACTTTGCAATTTGTCTTTCGGTGGCGCCTCAATTATGGCAACATTAAACGAAGCTTATAGTTACAGTGTTTTATTCATCTTTATCGCTGCTTTTCTAGATCGATATGATGGCAAGGTAGCAAGGAAATTCAATCAGGAGTCAGAGCTTGGCAAACAATTGGACTCCATGGGAGATATTATATCATTCGGTGTTGCCCCGGCTCTATTAATGTACGAAATTATTTTAGCTGATTTCGGAATGATTGGAATAATCTTCACGATACTTTATATTGCATGTGGTGCATTCCGCTTGGCTCGATTCAATATTACGGAAGCTACTGCCTATTTTGTAGGATTACCCATTACTGCGGCGGGAACTTTTTTAACATTTTCCTATTTCCTAATCCCGGTAGTCGGCCCACAATTTTACTTATTCCTTTTCCCTCTCCTCTCCATTCTAATGATCTGTACATTCACATTAAAAAAGGTATAGACTATTCGGTGCATCAATTCTGATTGCATCGTTTTTTTATCCTATTTTTTAATTTAATCGCCCCTACTTCTCATTTTCTCGGGAAGTTTATCATATAATGTCGAAAAAGGAAGAAAGGATGACGTGATTGAGCGGAATTTTTGCATCACTAATGCAGCTTTGGCTAGACATTCCGTCATTACTTGGTTATTTAAAGGGGCAGGCTTTTCATCGACCTTTTACCAAAGAAGAAGAAGCAAAAGCAATCGAACGCTTTATGGCTGGCGATGAACAAGCACGTCTTGATTTAATCGAAAGAAATATGAGGCTTGTCGCACACGTCGTCAAGAAATTTCACCCTCAGCATGAGCAACTAGACGATTATATATCCATCGGTACCATCGGGTTGATGAAGGCAGTCAGCAGCTACACACCCGATAAGAAGACCCGTTTAGCTACTTATGCTGCTCGTTGTATCGAAAATGAAATCCTTATGCATTTACGTGCACAAAAAAAGGTACAAAAAGATGTATCCCTATTTGAACCCATTGGAGTGGATAAGGAAGGACAATCTCTGCAGATCCGGGATCTATTGCAGCTGGAAGAACAGCCCGCCATCGATAAAATCGAACAAAAAGAAAGCTTCGAGCAGCTGTACGACTATTTAAATACATTGGATGCCCGGGAACTTGAAATCATCGTGTACAGATATGGATTAAACAACAACGATCCCTTGACTCAAAAAGAAATAGCCAAAAAACTTAAAATCTCAAGAAGTTATGTATCACGCATCGAGAAGCGGGCACTTGTAAAGCTGTATCAACAATTTAAGCATAATCAGGCTGAAAGAGAAAGCCGAAAAGCAGAAATCGAATCATCATATCTTGACAATTAAAAAAAGCTCATTAGGGTTTAATCATAACCTTAATGAGCTTTCTTCTTAATGGTAACTTTTATGATTTGCTCCAGAATAAATAATAATTCCCAAAATTGCTGTGATAGCTACAGAACCTGCCATAAGCATTAACATAGCATAACCTCCTAATACATTCATACTTCTATATTACTGTGATTTTTTCTCTTCGGTCAAGTTAGTTTGTGAACAAAGGGTGACCATTACAACTTTTCTATCGTTTTAAGGACAATTTCCGTGGAATGCTTGGCAGCAATAGGCAAGAATTCGTCAAAGCTAATATTTGACTCTTTTCCAGCGATATCCGATAATGCGCGAATCACAACAAACGGTGTTTTAAATTGGTGGCATACTTGTGCAACAGCAGCCGCTTCCATTTCTACGGCTTTCATTTGAGGGAAATAGCCTCTCACTTTTGCTACACGCGCTGGATCATTCATAAAGGAATCACCTGAACAAATCAACCCTACACCGTATTGATGCTCCCCGATTTCCGAGACAGCTTCTTCCGCTAATTTCATTAAGCGTTCATCCGCTTTGAAAGCCGGTGGTAGTTGCGGTACTTGCCCCATTTCATAATTAAAGATGGTTACATCCACATCATGGTGGCGAACTTCATCTGAAATAACGACAGCCCCCACTTCTAAAGCCGGATCGTATCCGCCTGCAGAACCTGTATTAATCACTACATCTGGCTTGAACTCGTATAGCAAAGCTGTAGTGGACATAGCCGCATTTACTTTCCCGATTCCACTCTTCAGCAGGACGATTTCTTTATCGTGATATCTTCCTGTTGTATATTCACTATTTGCAATCGTAGTTACTTCAGTATTTGAAAGTGCATTTCGTAGTAATTCAACTTCTTCTTCCATTGCTCCAATTACTGCAATTTTCATTTAGTATTCCTCCAATTCTTGACACACATATATTAAAGAATATATGCTTTACCGTCAATAGATTGGTTACCTTGCACCTACTGATTGTTTTAGTTTTTCGACTTTTACAGGTTTCCATCCTTCATTTTTCAGCCATTCTATATAAATTCGATAATTTGCCGTTTTGTCGCTTGTTGAAACAACTGCAACCGAACTATCCGCACTTCCATTGTTTTTTACGGACCAAAAAATAATATCATCTTCGTCTAATTGAACAGCTTGACGGAAGGTTTCTAATTTTTCTTCGTAATCGGGATGGCCTTTTTCGTATGCAGAAACATGCTCGCCGACTTGTTTGGTTGGATTTACTTTCCAATTCGGATCAACAATGACTTCCTCTACCGAAGGATCATTAGATGCTTGAACGGAGACAATCGCATCCGCATTATTTTCCTCTTGGGAATTTGGCTCATCGGTTTCTATTTCCTCGGCAGATACCACATTTTTATCGGATTGTTCCTCTATATTTTTAGTATCTTCTTTGTCTTCTGTATTATTTACATTTTGTTTCTCAACCGCTTCATTTGCTTGTTCTTTTTCATCATCATTAAAAATTGCAAGTACATTTAATACAATAAGTATCGAAACAATTGCAATTAGGATATTCAGGATTTTGTCCACTTTGTTTTTTCGTTTTCGCTGATCAAATCGTTTATTTTCTGAACGCGTTAAAGATTCTTGTCCTTTAGACATAAATTGAATCCTCCTTTACTCCATTACCTTTATTTTATCAAGATTCCAATTTAAAGCCATCAATAAGCCCAATTTTAATAATCTTGTTAAACTTTTAAAGTAAATGAAAAAGTCGACAAAACCTTTATATGATTTCGCCGACTTTGTTATTCTAATTTTATGAAAATTAAAACCTTTGAAAGGTAATTTAACAAGCTTTTTCCCTTATAAAAGGAAATGATCTTCCCAATTTGCAGGCTATGTATAAAGCCAAATATAAAGGATACCAGTTACTGAATTAATTTGCAGTTTTGATGGATACGATACGTACTTCCATATCTCCACCTGGAGTTGTTAACTTTACAATGTCGTCCACTTTACGGCCCAATAAGGCTTTTGCAATTGGAGAATCGTTCGAAATACGACCTTCAAATGGATCGGCTTCAGCAGAACCAACGATTGTATATTCTTCTTCATCGCCATCTGGAAGTTCTACGAAAGAAACTGTCTTACCTAAAGAAACAACGTCACTTTCACCAGATTCCTCTATGATTAGCGCATTACGCAACATAGACTCGATTGTTGTAATACGTCCTTCAACAAATCCTTGTTCTTCTTTTGCCGAATCGTATTCGGAATTCTCGGATAAGTCGCCGAAACTTCGAGCAATTTTAATGCGCTCTACTACTTCTTTACGTTTAACCGTGATTAAATTTTCTAATTCTTCTTCTAATTTTTGTTTTCCCGCTAAGGTCATTGGGTATTGTTTTTCATTTGCCAAATTAGTTCACTCCTTAAAGTCTTCACGAAAATTATACTTGAAACAATACTATACACACCCCAATAAAGAAAATGCAATCGTTTTCTATTTAAGGTGTAATAATAAAACCCGGTTAGTAGTTAAGCATATGAGGTCCGGGGACTGATTAGAAGTCCCCCAACCCACTTAACTAATAACCGAATTTAATTTTGCAGACGTACTATTTGTATATACTAATTAATTCCAATACTCACTCATCATATTACACAATTGTTGTAGATTCAAGAATTGTTTTGATTTTTGTTACCATTAGGTCAATCGCTACTTCATTTTCCCCGCCTTCAGGAATAATGACATCTGCATATCTCTTAGTTGGCTCGATGAATAAGTTATGCATCGGTCTTACGGCTGTTAGATATTGTTCAATTACTGAGTCAATAGTTCTGCCTCGTTCTTTAATATCTCGCTCAATACGACGAATTATACGTAAATCCGAATCTGTATCGACAAATAATTTGATGTCCATTAAATCTCTTAAGCGTTTATCTTCTAGAACAAGGATACCTTCCAAGATAATAACATCCTTTGGATCTACGTGTATTACCTCATCGGCACGTGTATGATTTACATAGTCATAGACCGGCTTGTCGATGGCTTGTCTTTGTAATAAGGTATTGATATGCTCCAGCAATAAATCATTATCAAAAGCTAATGGATGGTCATAGTTCGTTTTTAGACGTTCTTCAAAAGTTAAATGGCTTTGATTTTTATAATAGTAATCTTGTTCAATTACAACAACGGAATGCTCACGAAAGACATCATAGATGGCATGAGTCACACTCGTTTTCCCTGAGCATGAACCGCCTGCAATCCCTATTACTAAAGGGTGCTTTTTGGACATTAAATATTCTCCTTCCGCATCATGTTGTAGCTGAACAACGGACGCTCGCACTTAAATTTAATAATTTGCAATGGATGGTTGGCAACCTCCAGTTCATTCCCTTTTTCATCCCAGATTTGTCCAATTTCAAATTTAAATGATTCAATATCGGGACCAAAGAATTCGACTGTATCGCCTGGTTTAAAGTAATTTCGCTGCTGTAGAGTAACCATCTGTGTTTCTTGGTCATAATCAAGAACCAGACCGGCAAAATCCCATTTCATTTTGGAAGCATGCGTTCCAAACATTTGTTGTTCATAGCCTGGCTCTCCTTCAAAGAAACTAGATGCTGTTGCACGGTTAGCGCAACGATCCAGTTCTTCAAGCCATTCTTTTTTAATTTGGAAATTTTCCGGATCTTCACAGTAAGCATCAATCACTTTACGGTAAACCGAAATCACTGTTGCTACATAGTGAATGGATTTCATACGCCCTTCTACTTTTAATGAGTCAATTCCAAGCTCAATCATATGAGGAATCGATTCGATAAGTTTCAAGTCTTTCGGGCTCATGGCAAACGGTGCATCACCTTCGCCAAACAATGCTTTTTCCTCACCATCAACTTGTTCATATAGATCATAATCCCATCGGCAAGATTGACAGCAGCCACCACGGTTAGAATCACGCGCAGTCATGTGATTTGATAGTACACAACGGCCTGAATAGGCAATACACATTGCTCCATGAACGAAGGCTTCGATTTCAATATCTACCTCTTCCTTCATTTTGAGCATTTCTTCTGCCCCGACTTCGCGTGCCAGAACAACACGGTGAAGTCCTTCTTGTTTCCAATACTTCACAGCCTTCCAGTTGGATAATGATTGCTGTGTTGAAAGGTGGATTTCCAGTTTTGGCGCCACTTTACGGCAAGTTTCGATAATAAGGGGATCTGCAACGATAATCCCTTTTACACCCGCTTCTTCAATCGCCTCTAAATATTCCTCAAGACCAGCCATATTTTCATTATGTGCAAAAATATTAGTGGTTACATAAATAACCGCTCCATATTTTTTCGCAAATTCAACACCTTCACGCATTTCTTCAATGGAGAAGTTGCCTGCATTCGAACGCAATCCAAATTCTTGGCCACCGATAAATACAGCATCCGCACCATAGTGTACGGCTACCTTTAGCTTCTCCAAGCTCCCGGCCGGTGCCAGCAATTCTGGCTTTTTAGTGATGATGCGTTTACCATCAATGGTTTCACGGATTTTTTCGTTTTCTATTAGTTGCAACAAGGCTATGGGCTCCTTTCTAATAAACTGTTTCTTTAAAGATAAATCCTGTATCTAAAGGACGTAATTCAGGCTGAATTTCCTCGATTTTTTCTAAAAGTACATCCTTGATCTCATCATAAGCATCTTCACCGTTATCAAAGTAAGCATCGATTGCTTGTCGATAGCAATTAGTCACTGTATTGATGTACTCCTCCGTTTGAAGAACACCATCAAATTTCAATGAATCAATGCCTGCTTGGAAGAGCTCCGTCAATTCATCAATTAGACACATATCATTTGGAGAGAAAATATGTGTTCCATTGAGGTCTTCGTAAATCGGATATTTATTTTTGCGTTCTTTATCATGCAAGAACATATTTTGATTGGCTTTACGATTTTCAATTTCCATTACTTCGTCTCGATATAGGAAGTAGTTTCCTAAGAGGGAGCGTTTTGATTGGAACATACATGTCATGCCATGGATTTGAACTTCAATTTCGGGTTTGGCATTCTTTTTGATTTCTACCACTTCGTCTATTGAAAGTTCACGGGCAAGAACTGCACGCTTTGCTCCACGTTCATTCCAGTAATTCGCCTGGAACCAGTTTGTTGCAATTGTTTCGGGATTCCAGTGGAGAGGGATTGTAATATCCAGCTCACGAACTGCTACAACCACAGCTGGATCACCAAAAATCAAGGCATCCACACCGATGCGCTGCATATCTTTCAGATAGTTCTCAAGAGCATCTAAACGATCATTATGGAAAATTGCATTTACTGCTACATATACTTTTTTCCCTGCTCCGTGAATTAACTGAGTTGCCAGTTCCACATCACTTACAGGAAACTCGCCTGCCAGCCGTAAACCAAACTGTTGTTCACCAATCACAAAAGCATCTGCTCCCGCTTCGATCAATGCCCCTATATGTTTCACTGACTTTGGTGTTACTAATAATTCCGGTTTTTTCATTATTCGTCACCTCTTTAAACAAATTAACAAGCCATCGCCGACAGGAAAAAATGTACTATCATAATCTGGGTGAGCCATAATCCAGTCAGCAAAAGTTTTCAAGTTGCGAATCATTGTTCTTTTACGTCTTGGCACTTCTTTTATATCTAAATCCGTTAATCCGTGCATGTACATGTTATCGATGTATAAAATACCGCCTGAAGGAACCAATGGTGAATACTTTTCGAAGAAGCGCATATATTGCCCTTTCGCCGCATCAATAAAAACAGCATCAAAAGCAGATTGTATACTTTCCACATCCACTTCCAACGCATCGCCTTCGATCACTGTAATTCGATTAGCAGTTTCAGAACGTGCAATAAATTGCTTAGCAAGACTTACTCGTTCCGAATCCCTTTCAACGGTTACAATTGTACATTCTGGTAAGGTACTAGCCATTCGTAATGCTGAATACCCAATAGCAGTCCCTATTTCTAATATACTAGATGGTTTTTGAATTCGAAGCAGCTGATTCAGGACGTCTATCGCTGACAATTGCATAATCGGGACATGATGTTCCTGTGCATACTTCTCCATTTCCAATAATAACTCACTTCGTGGCTGAATAAAGGATTCTATATAAGTGTTTGAAATTTCCATTATGTAAGCCCCTTTATAATTGTATAGATACTGTTCTTCGGAGTGGTAGTAGTTAGATAAAATAGTTTGAAAGTGCTATATTTTCTACTTTATCACCCAAAAAAATCACAATTTATAATATCATGAAAAGAGAAGGAAAGCGAATAAATCTTATTATTCCAGTCTTGAAAAGTCTCCCTTACAAGATTTTCATAAAATAATAAGTCTATCCGTTTCCTTCTGGATTTTCACTATCTATTGCTCTAAAAATTGGTCAATATTTTGAAGATGCTCTTCATATGTCTTTGCAAAATGATTATTGCCTTCAGTATCTGCCAAGAAATATAAATAGTCGGTATCTGTCGGATTAAGCGCTGCTTCAATCGAGATTTTACCGGCATTTGCTATCGGACCTGGCGGCAACCCCTGAATGACATAGGTATTGTAAGGGTTATCCACCTCCAGGTCTTCATAGAGGACACGATCCTTATGTGAGCCCAAAGCGTACAAAACAGTAGGATCGGTTTGCAATGGCATATCGATATCCAAACGATTATAGAATACACTTGCTATCGTTTCGCGATCTGTCTGCGCAGTTGCTTCTTCCTCCAGCAAAGAGGCAAAAGTCAGAAGTTGATGCGGGGTCATCTCCTTCTCTGCAAGCAAGCTATCATACTGCCCGACAACATCATTTGTTAAAGAAATCATCATTGAAACGATTTCTTGGAGTGACGGTTTTTCCTCGTAGAAGGAGTATGTTGAAGGATATAAATAACCTTCTAGTGCATAACGAATATTTTCCTTTGAAACTTCCTCAGTAATTAAATCAGGGAAAGTCCCCATCATATTCTGGATAAATTCCTTACTTGTAACCAATTCCATGAACTCTTCGGCTGTGTATTCCGTATGCTTGGCTATAATTTCCGAAATTTGTTCCAATGTTAACCCCTCAGGAATAGTTAGACTAAATACAGGTTCATGATAAACCTTACCTGTTTTTAAGCTTTTAATAATTTCATCCAGTGTCATGGATTGAGTCAATATGTAATTTCCCGCCTGGAAATTCGATTCATTCTTGAATTTTGTGTAATATTTAAAAATACGCGCATTTTTAATAATACCATTTTCTTCCAAAATCGACGAAATTGTCGAGATACCAGAACCCATAGGAATTTCTACAGGGATTTCATCAGTTGCTTCTGGATCAATCGGTTCAAGTGCGGATTTTACATAGAAATAACCACTTACTCCCACAATTCCAACGATTAATAAAATCACTAATGTCACGATTGTTACAATGCGACGGACAACCCGTCCTTCTTTTTTACGTATTTTCAACTTTTCGATCATCTCTTGTTTTTTAGATTTATTATTCTCCACCGGCGTACCCCCTTGCATCTCCTAATATGATACAAGAAAATGCAAATGGTGACAACAAAACCCGTCTTTCAAGCCTGAAAGACGGGTTTTGTCTGCGCCGAAAGCTTAGGACAGGCGCAAAATGTGTCAGTGCCCAATGTTCGTTTAAAAGTGTGCCTTTTCGTTTAGAGTGGCCCGCTCACTTCCCAAACTTGCTATAAAATCGCCTACCGGGCCTCAAGAGGTCATCTCACTTCCCGTTAATTCTTTATAGAAATTTAATCGGTTTTCGAGATTCGCTTTCAGTTACCGTTCCTGCTTTTAAGTCGCTTCATCCTGCTTCTAGAGACCGAATCACTTCCGTTTATGCGATATAGCCACCGAATCGGGCTTCGAGACCTGCTTTCAATGCCCGATCTTGCTATAAAGTCGACTCATCC
>NZ_JAUHTQ010000018.1 GCF_030418165.1 Ureibacillus aquaedulcis | reverse complement strand
TTTCCTAGAGTAGGAAAATGGTGTTTTCTTGATGTAGCTTAAATTGATTTCCATTGCGGGGACGCGCATCCTCGGGCACGGCTCGAGCCTGTAGTCTCTCACTCGTGCTGTTCCCCCAGGAGTCGCCCCTCCACTCCAATCAATTTATAAAATATCAATTTCTTAATATAGAATCTTCCATCATCCAAAGAATTCTCTACTTCTGTCCCAGCCCCGCTTGTTAATTAGTTATTCTTTAACTGATTAATTTGTTTTGTTAGTTCATTAAATCTTGCATCCAGGATGGGGTATTGCGAATCCTTAACAGTCATGAAGCTAAGTTTCCCAAGTACCTCCTGTCTCTCAGTTTCTAGCTTTAGCAGCAATTCTTTTTGTTCATCTACTTGAGATGGCATTTCTTTAAATTGCTTATGGATGCCGTCTTCTTTAATTTCCAGGCTACTATTCGTTGTCTTTTCCAGGAAGTAGCGGTCATGGGAAACAATCAGCAGCGTTCCATTATAACTCGATAAAGTCGCTTCCAGCTGTTCCCGCGATGGGAGGTCAAGATGGTTGGTAGGTTCGTCTAGGATGAGTACGTCTTTTTCTTCTAATATATATGCCATTAACTTGCACTTCACCCGCTCCCCCATACTCATTTTAAGTATAGGTTCTTTCCAGGCAGCCGTTTCAAAGCCTAAGTGCTTCATTAAATTTTGCACTTTCCCTCTTTCTTCGAATGTTGGTCGATAGAACAGCTCTTCCGGTGTTTTTGCCAGTGGCAAGTCGAATACTTCTTGGGTTAAGTAGCCGATGTTAGCCGAAGGGGAAATCCAGACTTCTCCACCTTCCGCTTTTGTTTTACCCATTAGAATTTTTAAAAGTGTCGTTTTTCCGCTTCCATTCGGTCCAATTAGTGCAACCTTTTCACCAGCTTGGATTGTAAAGCTTACGTCTTTAAATAATAGTCGATTGTTTACTGTTTTTTGTAACTTTTTCACCTCCAACAAACGTTTCCCATGTTTGTCATTCGCCTTTAAAGTAAACTGCACCTCATATTCGGGCTTCACAGCTTCAACATTGGAGTGTTCCAATTCTTGCTCGAGACGCTTTCTTTTCGATTTTATTTGAGCGTCTGTCCGTTTCGCTTTCACACGATGATATTCTTTAAATCCTTCTTGCTTTGTTGAGGCGGCGTGTGCTTTCTGCGACCAAGCTGTCAGCTCATTTAATTGACCTTCAATCGTTTCAATCTTTTGCTGTTGCTTTTCATATGCCCTTTGTTGTGTGAGCCTTCTGTGTTCTCGGGCTTTCATATAGCTAGTATAGTTGCCATCATGCTCTATTAACTTCCTGTCTTCCAGTGACCAAATTTTTGTGGCTACCTCATCCAGGAAATATCGATCATGGGATACCAAGATAACACTTCCTTGATAATGTTTGATATACTCCACCAGGATTTTTGTGGACTGCTCATCAAGATGATTGGTCGGCTCATCTAGAAGGAGAAGCTGTGCATTCCGTGACAAACCTTTTGCCAATCTCGCCTTGAGCCTCTCCCCACCACTTAAATTTTGATAATGGTTTGGAGGGACCTTCCATTTAGCTAACATGCTTGCTTCAACTGCCTCATCATGTTTTGCTGTGAAGTCTTCTGTTTCCTGTTCAACCATTTCAATCGTTGTATTTTGTTGTAACCAGTTGATCTTGCCGTTGGATAGTGGCAGGTTTCCATTAATCAGTTGCAGCAAGGTCGATTTCCCTGCTCCGTTCTTGCCGATAATTCCGATTACATCCCCACTATGCACTGTCCCGTTTACATTTTTAAACAGCATATAATCAGCGATTTCATAATTAAGGTCTTGCAATTTTAAAAGCTCTTGCATATATTTTCGCATCCCTTCTACAAAAAGGGAGGATTAATTTGTATAATATTAAAGTAAAAAAATCCTCCCAAAAGTTTTGGAAGGATTAGTCTCATTTTTGACAGAAAAGTTTTGGACTTTCCTATACCTTCATAAGTACAACTGTAGATTAATGATAAAAAACTTAGATGTAAATCGGCTTTCTATCAATATCAAAGAAGCTGCCAAAGAGCAATAGCAGTTGAACTTATGGGAAAATGGGCAGACTAATCCTATTTAAATTCTTGAATTAAAATTTCAAAAACAAAAATAAGATTATTGAATCATCGGCCACCCATCTTCCCTTCTGTTCGTTTGACATGAATTATATCATAATTAAAAATCGCATACTTTATTTTTTAACAATTAACATATCATTTTCATCAAATTCCCACATTTCACCAAAGGCAACCTCCCAAAAATAGCCGTTTGGATCTTGGAAATAGCCGCTATACCCACCCCAGAAGACGGTTTCCGGTTGTTTGACGATTTTAGCCCCTGCCTTTTCAGCCAATATGAAAACTTCATCTACTTCTTCTTTCGACTTCCCATTATAAGCTAGCGTAAAGCCTCCGAAACCAGCTCCTATTTCTGGTGGCTGATGTTCATTGATATCCTTTGCTAATCTTTCGATTGGAAATAATGATATTTTCGTCCCATTATTGTTAAAGAATATGACATCAGGATTCGATTCCTCGCCATAAACCACTACATCAAAGCCTAGTCCATCTCGGTAAAATTGAAGGGACTCTCGCATATTTTTTACACCTAAAGTAAGTAAATTTAAACGATTCATAGTTATCCTCCTACAAATTCTCAGGTAATCTCTCCTTATACCTTGGGCTTAATTCGCTCCAGACGTCAAACTTATTCCCGTCCAAATCTTGAAAAATGAAGTTTCTCCCTGCATGTCCCCGATTCTCGATTTCCCCAACTCTTATCTTGTTTCTGGTAAACTCTTCGTGAATTTGTTGGAGGGCTTCTAATCCATTCACTTCAAACGTAATCGAAAATCTCTCATCCCCATTACTATCTAGAAAATTGGCACTTTCATCAGAAGGAGACTGTACTAGAAAGAAGCTTTGATCAGCAAAGTTTAGAATTGCTTTCGTGTCATCCGTATAAGAAATTGTTGCGCCCATTTTTTCTTCATACCACTTGGCCGCTCCTTCAACTTCTTTTACAGGTAAGTAAATTGTGCCTACTCTAATTAACTTTGTATCCATTTATTCACTTCCTCCATAAGTAAACCCCAATCTGAAAAGGTACTATTTCGAATTGGGGTTTTTGGTTTATGCAGTTCTAGTTGCCAAAGCATTTTGAATATGTGCAAGATGGTGATTCACGTGCCATACACTAAAAGCCAATGTGGATAGGATTGTTTGTACACCCGTTTCTGGATGCGTATACTTTCGGTCTAATTGGTCTTTTGTCAATTGTCCAAGTAAGTAGGCCATCCGGGCATGCAATCCCTCTATTAATTGCAAAGACGTTATGATTGGCAGGTCAGAATCAGCTAAGGTTGCCCATGCGTTTTCCTCAAAAGGTTTAATCTGTGGATTTTCCTCTGTTAATGCTAGTTTAATACGTGTATATACATTGACTTGTGCATCCGCAATATGGTGAACAAGTTGTTGAATGGTCCATGCACCCTCTCGATACGTCAGCTGTTGTTCTTCTTCATTTAAAGATTCCGCAGCTTCACTTAATTTTGAAGGGTACGTTGAAAGATTCTGTATCCACTCATTGATCAATTCACTCGTGATTACTTCAGTTTCTTTAAACTTTCCAATAGGGTATCTTTCATCCATTTGCTTTCACCTCATCTTTATTGTTCTAGAGAGGATAAAAATTTCCTGCCAGCATCAGCATTTTTCATAATACAGTAACGCTCCGGGGTGAATAAAATGAACATTAAAGAAACCGAAAATCAACTAGTGACTTCGGTTTCTTGTAATTTGCTCAAGTATTATTTTGCTTTTAGGGATACTTGGAATGTCATCCATTTCAAAACTCAAATCCTGCTCCGGTACTTTGAATTCCATCCGATTCACTAAATAATCCAGACTGATCTTCATTACATCAAGAGTAATTTGTTCACCTGCACAGCGATGGCCTAAGTAATAATCGCCTCCGCCCTGTGGGATAAAACTAAACGGACTGCCTTTCCAATAGGCAAATCGTTCAGGGTTGAACTTTTGAGGGTCCTCCCACTTCGTTGGGTCATGATTCGTACCGTATAGATCGAGCAGTGTTAGTGTGCCTTCTTTAAATTGGTAACCATTCCAAGAGAAATCCACCCTTACCTTTGCAGCGATAAATGGGAAGAAAGGATAAAACCTTCTAACCTCCTGGACAAACATCTTGGAATAGTCATTGTAAGATTGGAGCTTCTCCTTTTCTTTCGGGTGTTCGATCAGAGCCAAAAGAGAAAAATTAAGATAGATGGAGATGGCCACGATTGGACGTAGCATATTAATGACTTCTACTGCTACCGTTTCGACATCCAGCAGATTTCCCTGCGTATCTTTGTGAAAAGCAAATTGATGAAGTACAGTATTTTGAGGGAATTTTATTTTAGCATCTCGTGTGTCTTGGATAAGTTGCTGAATTGTCTTTTCACAGATATTCCGAAAGGTTCTCCCCAACCAATGATTCGGACCAATCGCCGAAGCCGTTTCAAACATGGAAGCCAGCTCTTTTGTCATTTTCTTCACATCATTTTCGTGCAAAGGATACCCAATCCATTTAAATGCCACACTGCAAAGCAATTCCTTGATTTCCTCATAAAAGAGGATTTTATCCATTTTACTCCATTTATCAATCGATTGTTCCCATTGCATCTGTGTCAGCTCAAATAAATGATTCAAGTGATCTTCCGTCATAACGGACATCAGCATTTCTTTGCGATTGCGATGTTCTTCATCATCCAAGGTTTGCACTGCATTTTTTCCAAAAAGTGTTTGGACAAGTCGATTCGGGGCTGCATCTTTTCTTTGAAATTTTGTCGGATCATAGAAAACTTGCGCAGCTTCCTCCCCTATCATGCAAATTGCTTTTTTTCCCATAATACGTGTCTCAAAAACATTAGACTGGAGTTTTCCACTTCTGTTCATAATAAAGTGATAGCCTTCCTTAAGAAGACCTATACTATGATCGATTCCTTCGTCCTTTGGCATTTGATTTTCCAATTTTGTCACCTCATTTTCCGTTCACTTATTTTAGTCTCTCTAAACCTTTTGTGATTATACTTACCCTGATGACAATTAATATAATCAAAAAACACCAAAATGCGCTTCATGACATTTTGGTGTGGAAGAATTTATAATTTAATAAATGACAGGATAAACCTCATTGGCTGCTTCATGCCCGAGCAAGTCAGCTAATTGCCCTTCAAATTCCAATCGAAGGTTCTGCAAGCTCTGCAGATCATTCGGGGACACAAGAGAAATCGGCTTTTGGAACTGACCAATCCCACCTTCATTGAGCACTTGTGCAACAAATTCCGAACAAAAGAAAGCATGCTCCCTTTGATACGGTTTATTTACGATAAAAGTAATGACTCCTAAAAGATTATACCGATAAAGGTGCTTTTCTATCTCTATTTTCTTGATGAATGCTTTCATTTTTTCCATTTGTACTTCTGTAGCGTCGAAACTATAAATCGCACATCTTGCATTTTTAAATAGACCTTGTCTTACATCCTCATTCACAAATCCACCTATAAAAGGATTGCGGGGTCTTTTCCTTCCGAAACTATAGACTTCGTTGAAATGTTCATCAAAAACGATGGATGCATGGTTATAGGGCTTTCTTGTATAAACCTTAATCATCCTGGTAAACATGGTGCCTGTATCAGTCAGTAATAAGTAAACCTTCTTTCTTTCCATCCTATTACCCCTTCGTTTATCTCTTACTACCAATAATAAAATATCAACTCACACCTGATAACCGACTGAAGAAATATTTCAGCATCAGACCTAAGACTTAGTTTCAATGCTATTATTATCTGTATGAGAGGTAGGTTCAATATTAAAAGTTGTACATAATAGGTAACTTTTACATATATGTTTTTATGTAAGCACTACAAGAAATAGAACTAGATGATTCACAAAATAAAACCCGGAGAAATAAATCTCCGGGCATTATCTAACCATGAATTATTCGATTTACACAGCTGCTGCTATTTCTTCAGCTTGTTCTCACGTTCAATATGCTCCCGCATTTTCTTTAATCGTTTGATTTCATGCTTTTTAATAGGAATCATCTCTGTCCTAAGCATTTTCCATAATGTAATACCTAAAAGCAGCGTAATGACGGTAAAGGGTAAGGCTGCCGTCAAGGCTGCTGTCTGCAGAGCATCTAAGCCCCCTGCATAAATTAATACCCCACATATCGCTGCCATTAATATTCCCCATGTTAATTTCGTAACTACCGAAGGATTCATCGCACCTTTTGAAGTCATGCTCGCCATAATGAAGGTTGCGGAGTCGGCAGATGTAACCAAGAAAATAAAAATGAGTATGATACCCAGAGTCGATGTAATAAATGAAAGAGGCAAACTATTTAACGTTTCAAATAGGGCAAGCGTTATGTCTTCATTCACTAGATTAGCAATACTGGTATTTTTATGAAGATCGTGCCATAGCGCGGTTCCTCCAAAAGTTGCAAACCAAAAACATGAAAATACCGGCGGAACAATCAATACGCCAACTATAAATTCCCGTACCGTTCTCCCCTTTGAAACTCTCGCTATAAATGCCCCAACGAATGGTGACCAAGAAATTGCCCATGCCCAATAAAACACCGTCCACTCCTTCACCCATGTATCTTCTTTATACGGTTGCAGACGCAAACTATATTCTATAAAATGTGTGAAATAATCTCCGATCGCCAATGTGAAAGATTCCAGAATAAACACTGTTGGTCCCATAATAAAAACAAAAGCCAATAAAAGAATCGCCAACCCCATATTAACGTTACTTAAAATCTTGATTCCCTTTTGCAGGCCAGTCGTAGAAGATAGCATATAGCCAATCAACATCAGAACAAGAATCACAACTTGCAAACCAAAACTCATAGGCAAACCAAGAACTGCATTTAAACCCCCGTTTGTCTGGAGAACCCCAAAACCGATCGAGGTCGCTACTCCCATGACAGTTGCAATAACCGCCAGAATATCAACAAGATTTTTTATCCCTTTCCTTGGCCCGGTAATAGGCTCCAATGATGTAGAGATTAGTAAATCCTTCTTTTTATTGAATTGCATATAACACATAACGAGACCCATTAGTGCATAAACAGACCATTGACTGATTCCCCAATGGAAAAAGGAATACCCCATCGCAAGTCTCGCAGCGTCCGTTGTTAGGGGCTCAACCTTATCAGTTGGTGTAGTTAAAAAGTGACTCATCGGCTCTGCTACACCCCAGAAAACCAACCCAACTCCCAGACCCGCCGAATACAGCATTGAAATCCAGGTAAGATAGGAGAATTCAGGTTTTGCTTCATTCCCCCCAAGTCGAATATTGCCATACTTACTGACTATTAGGAACAACAAGAAAAGAATAATGGCAAATACCGAAAGCAAATAAAACCATGAAAAATTACGCGTAGTCATATCATATATAGAACTAGCAATCTCTCCAAAACGAACCGGAAACAAACCACCTAAAAACACCAATACTATAATAATTAGGGCGGAGATTGTAAAAACCGGATTTTTTACTATGTCCTTCACTAAAATAACAACTCCTCTTAAATAAATAACCTAACTTTTATTCCCTGCTTTCTGTGCGCGTAAACACTTTAATGTATCAAAGTGAAGGTTTTACAAAAAGTACATAAATATAATAAAAACCCGGAATCATCCGGGTCCTTGATTTACATAAATCTATTAGCTTTAGCCGCCGTTCTCAATACTTGGTTTTGGAGAGAAACCTTTGTCTCCCCGTTCATTTGAGACTTATGAAATTTCGGCTTTTCCCAGTTTCGGTGATTCTTTGAAGAATTAGGATCCAGAATACCCTTTTTTCCCATCGGTCACACCCCTGTTCAAGTTAGTAGATTTATCAGTGAAATCGACTTTAGTATGAAACAGTTCAAATAAATCATGCGCTATTTTGATATTCAGCAATATGGGAAATATCTTAATAACAGAAAATCGCAAAAGATCTATCTAATAATTCATGCTATAGGGGAACACTTTTTTCCCCCTTCCATATTTTATAAAGGAAAGGGGCGATAAATATGGTTTCGATTGAACCACTCGAAATAAACGGACACATGTTTACTGCTGTTACTGTACGGTTACCAAAAACAACACTTTTAACAGTTTCAAACGAGAACGGGTACATTATGTGCGGGGCGTTGGATGTTGGGTTGCTAAATAGCAAATTGGCTGATCGCAAAATTATTGCAGGTCGTGCGGTAGGTGTAAAAACCATCGATGAATTATTAAAAGCTCCATTGGAATCAGTCACACATGAAGCAGAAAAACTGGGAATTGTAAAAGGAACAATCGGTGAAGATGCTTTAATAAAGATGATTTAGAAGAAACAGTCCAGGAAATTATATTTCCTGGGTCTCTTTCGTTTTAAGCAGTGCCCTCCACCCAAGAAGGTACAGATTGTAATCCCTCTAAATCCTTCAGAGTATAGCCAAAATAATAACGGATAAAATAAACAAACATTTAAATTTTGCTGACTAGGGGTGGAACTATGAAGAAAATTCCTAAAATAAGTATTGCTTTCATACTTTTCTTTAGTTTGGGCAGTATTGTTCCAATACATGCCCAAGAACCTCAAAGTAGCTCATCTAATGAAGCAAAACCGCCAAATGTAGATATGACAATCACCGGTGAAGCAGATGAACAGCTTTTAAACCGGCTTACGGACAGTCTAAATGCCAACAATAAAGAAGAAATCGATGTGGAGGAATCCATTAAAGGATCCGCTCAATATATCGACCTGGACCAATTTAAAAAAACAGCCCTAAACCTTCCCTATACTGATACACAAAACGACCGGCAACAACTAGATATTGTCTATCCGTCCATCGGAAATCCGCCACATAAAGTGATCGTGGCACTTCATGGGGGTGGTTGGTCAAGCGGCGACCGTAAATCTGCATCCCTAAAACTTGTTCAAATGGCGACCCAGCAAGGTTATGCAGTCATAAATGTAGGTTATCGATTATCAGATGAGGCGAAGTGGCCGGCTCAGCTTCATGATGTCAAAGCAGCCATCCGTTTTATACGAGCCAATGCAAAACAATATCGATTAAACACCAACAATATCGTTGTATGGGGAAATTCAGCTGGAGGCCATTTGGCAAGTATGGTCGCTGCTACAAATGGCATGGAAGAGATGCAGGACCTTTCAATGGGTAATTCCAGGGCTTCATCCGAAGTGCAAGGGGTGGTTTCCTGGTATGGGATTTCAGATATTGCCAAACTGCCTGATGCAAGCATAAATATTGCAAATAAGCTTATGGGATACAACGTTCGAGACAAAGTTGAAGAGTCGAAGGTTGCCAGTCCCATCCATTATATAAATAAGGATTTCCCTCCTATCTTCATGATTCATGGCACTAACGATCAAATAGTCCCCTTTGAGCAATCGGTATTGTTTGCAAAGGCCATTAACCAAGCAACAGGAAAAAAGCAGGCGTCACTGAAGCTGCATATCAATGCAGCACATAGCGATGATGAGATAAAAACTACAACAAATGTGGATGAAAGCCTAGATTTTGTCGATAAAATTATGTATCCTGACCGGAAAAATCCTTACCGTTCCAAAAGATATAAAGAAATTAAAGTAATTTCCGAAAAGCCATCCTAATCTAAAAGAGACGTCCATCGTATATGACGTCTCTTTTATCTTGAATCTAGTGGCTTAATGCTTCACTAAATTTCCCTGTAATTTTTTCAATTTCTATCTCAAACAATTCCGTTTTAGGCAAAGCTGGATACCCTTCCCTTTCGAACTTCCAGTTTGGATCCCCATACTTTTTCCACAAACGATCGTAGAACAACTCTTTTTTTGCTTCCTCTTCGATATGTTTGATCGTCCCGAACACAACAACACTTGTATAGCTTAAAGCCGATTGGCATGCATATTTTATACCTGGAACAACATCCCTCATCTCGCATACTTCAATGCTTACTTTTTGATTCACTTTCACATTTTCCCAAAAATGACTTTCCCTTAAATTTCCAATATGTATATAAAGTTTTGAGCCCCCTTCATATACATAGACAAACGGAATAACATATGGATAGCCATCTTGACCAATCGTTGCAACATGTGCGACTTCTGCGTTTTTCAAAAACTCATACGCCTCTTCTTCCGTTACTTCTCTTTTTTTGTTATGGACTGTTCCTCGCATCCTCTATCTCCTCCCCTACTTTAAAACGTAAAGCGCCCTTTAAATATATATTCTAAATACTCCTTTAAATTCCTTCTTTATGATTTGATAATAAAAACAAATCTTCCCAACATTTATAATTGAACGATTATGTGATAAAATCATATCGAACAAGCGAATTACATTAGGGGGAATTTTCAATGGGCAATTCAGTTTTAAAACCAAATGCTAAGATTAGTCCGGAACGTGAAAGTGAAGCATTGGCTATTCGCAATAACTTAATTATTGAATTATTAGTAAGTGTACTAGATGAAAAATTAGTTATCGAACGTCATATCTTACGTGAACGTTTAGCAAATCTTATCGAATTAGCTAAGTATGATGAGGAGCTAACAGAAACTCTTCACGGTGTAATCAATAAATTATAATTCTCATATATAAAAGAGTCGCTTCCTTTAAAGGAGCGACTCTTTTATATTGTATCGGCTTTACACGAATTTCAAGGTTAACTATAAATATTCAATAGCGGACAAGCATAAACTTTCCTATCAAAGCAAAAGGATGGTGTATGTGGCATCTGCATTACTTTACATGGTATTGCTGCGATTGGTTTCCGGAAGTATCGAGTTGACTGTAGCTGGTTTAATGTATAAATCGCATGATTTAGAAAAAGCGCTGGCCCTTAACTCCATGCTTGCATTAGTTGGTCCGTGCATCCTCATCGTTACAACTGGATTAGGGGTTGCTGGATTGGGCGACAAAATCTCTTTCCAAAAAATGTTATGCCTATTTGGAGGAGTTGTATTAATTTTATTGAGCTTAAAAATGAAATAACTACCCTTATCAAACCGCTATTTAAACCAGCCTTTCCTTCTGAACCAAAGCAACATAATCACGCCGATAATCACCATCAATACTAATGAAAACAGATAACCGAATTTCCACGACAATTCCGGCATATGCTCGAAATTCATTCCATAAATTCCTGCTATGAAGGTTAATGGCGCAAAGATCGACGTAATAATTGTTAGGAGCTTCATGACATTATTTGTTTGATGAGAGTTTAAAGATAGGTAACTATCCCTTATATCGGCAGTGACTTCCCGGTTCGTCATGACCATTTCCGATAGCTTTAATAGATGGTCATAGATATCAGAAAAGTACTCCCTTCTCTCACTGATCCGATTGACATTTAAATGGTGCGAATTCAGCATACGGTAAAGTAAATCCCGCATCGGATTGACTGAATGCAATAGGTTTAGCAGCATATTTCTCGTTTCAAATAATTCATCCATTAGGTGATTCATCGATTTCTTGTTCGTATTCTCAATCATCTTTTCTAATTCATCTTCAATTTTGTAGATGAGCGGGAAGTAATTATCGACGATTTTATCCAATATTTCATAAAAGATATAGTATGGATCCCAACCGGATATGGACTCCTGGGCCAAAAACCGGCTCCATACTTTTGATACTTCTTCAGAAGGGACACTATGAAACGTGACAATACAGCTTTCACCAACAAAGAAATCCAATTCGTCCTTGATGATGCCTTCATTTTCTTCTCGGAGAAGGTGGGTTACATAAAAAGTATAGCTTTTGTAATAATCCAATTTCGGTCGCTGAAAATCGTGTACACAATCCTCAATCGCAAGGGGATGAAAGTGAAACGTATCTGCAAGATGCTGTATTTCCTCTTCGGTAGGTTCGCTAAAATCAACCCAGAACCATTTATAATCTGATAATACTGCTTGATTGATTGCAATATTTTTCTCTAAATGATTATCATTTGTTATGCCTAAAAAATTTATCATAAGACTTAACCCTCTCACATTCAAAACATGCATTATAAAAGCAATTCCCTTTTGTATGGCTGTATAAACTCAAGATAGTACTAGCAGTATGCAACTGAGCGGCTATTGTTAGTCGTATAGTAATCATAATTTCTCTTTTTAAGTGCTGTTTGTCTTTCTATTTTCTTTGTATTTGAATAGAATCAAAAATCAAACCAATACTTTCTATGAGGCAAACTACTTCTAGGGAGGAAAATTCATGTATTTCTATAAAGAAGATTTAATCAATATGATTGTTCCAGATAAGCCAGATCCTGCTGCTGCCAAAGTTTTGCAGGAAACACTTGGTGGACGTTTTGGTGAAATGCGTACAATGATGCAATTTTCATTCCAAAGTGCCAATTTCCGAGGTAAAGCCAAGCAATATCGTGATTTGATTCGCGGTATTTTCCTTGAAGAAATCAGTCATGTTGAACTTGTACAAACAACTATCAATCAATTGCTGAATGGTGCCGGGGATTCAGGAGTTGGTAACGCCGGTATTGACCAAGCTCCATTAGACGAAGCGATAAAGCATGCGAATCCGCATCATTTCATCATGGGTGCCCAAAGTTCACTGCCTGTTGATGCTGCCGGGAACCCTTGGATGGGGAATTATGTCTATAGCCATGGAAATTTGGTGGCGGATTTATTGGACAACCTTGTACTTGAATCAACCGGCGTTCTCCAAAAAACAAGAATTTATGAAATGAGTTCGAATAAAACACTTAGAGAAACATTAGCCTTTCTAATCGTTCGCGATAATGCCCACCAAAATGCCTTTGCCAAAGCTCTAGAAACACTTGGAGTGGACTGGGCAAAGTTATTCCCTATACCGAATTACGACATCACCAAGTATCCAGAATGTCAGAAGTATATCGATATGGGCTTCCATAATGCCTTCTTCAACTTCCGATTAGATGATCACCGGGTTGGGGAAATCTTTAGTGGGGAATCTCCTAGCCGAAACAGCGGTGAACTGCGTGTTGTAGACCCGCCAGCACCACATCCGGTGCCGGAATTGCCTGAGATGCCAAATGAACATAGCCCAGGCTTATCCGATTTAAATAATTAAAGAAAGGTGCTGGTTTCTATATAGCTATAGAGACTAGCACCTATATTTTATCAGGCTTAAAATGTTGAAATTAATTTCTTTTGCTGACGTTTTACCGGATCTAATCTGCGCTCAATGATACCCAGCAAAATGTCTGACAAGATTGCCATTACTGCTGTTGGCAGGGCACCTGCTAAGATAATTGCTGTACCATCCGTTGCATTTGTTCCGCGAATAATGATATCCCCTAACCCACCGGCACCAATAAATGCACCGATTGCAGTAATCCCAATCGCTACCACAAGCGCAATGCGGATTCCTGTAATCATTACCGAGAGCGATAAGGGCAACTCAACCATATATAACACTTGCGACTTAGTCATTCCCATGCCACGCCCAGCATCGGTAACACTTTTATTGATGGTTGTAATACCGACATAAGTATTTTTTATGATGGGGAGTAGTGAGTAAAAGAAAACTGTTACAATAACAGTTGTTTTTCCCAATCCTAAAACAAGCATTAAGATTGCCATCAATGCGAGGGCTGGTATCGTTTGAATAATATTAGCCAATGTAATGACCACACCAGAAAGTTTTCCATACTTCGATATAAGGATCCCTATTGGAATTCCAATGAGTGCCGCTAGTAATACACCATAAATTGAAATTAAAAAGTGATCAAGAAACTGATTAAAAACATACAAGCCATTTTCCTGCATATAAAAGAAAAATTGATCCTTAGTAGTCATTTGTGACATATCCTGCATTACTCCTCACCTCCCGAAAAGTAATTATGTTCTTCCAAGAATTGTTCGGCCACTACAGCGGGTTCGATTAAATTATTATCTACCAGGAAGTTTAATTCCTGCATGGTTTTAGTGGGGATTTTCCCGACCAATCGTTCCACTGCTTCTTTGACTTCCGGCTTTTCTTCAAGCAATTCATTATCTCCCAGTGGACTCGCATCATATGGGGGGAAGAAGTTTAAATCATCTTCCAGAACCACTAAATCATACGATGGTATACGTCCATCTGTTGTATAGCCCAAGACAACATCTAGATCGCCCGACTCAACTGCATCATAAACCAGACCGATTTGCATTGGGTAGGTACGGGAAAAGTCAAAACCGTATTCTTCAACAAATGCTTTATATCCATCCCCTTCACGGTTTATCCACGTAGTATCTACACCAGCTTCAAGTTTCCCTGCCACCGGAGCTAAATCACTTACTTTTTTTAAGTTATACTTTTTTGCAGTTTCTTTTGTTACCATAAAGGCATACGTATTTTCAAAGCCATAGGAATCAGAGTAGGTTTGATTGAACCTTTTAGTAAACTCCTTTTGAACAAAAGTTAGAGCCTCATCAGAATCTTTAATAGGCTTTGCCTTTAATGCGCCGGTTATATCAGTACCCGTGTAACGAACAGCCGACATATTGACATCACCATTGACCATTGCTTGATGGACTACAGTACCAGAACCTAGATTATTGATGATTTCGGTCTCTTCATTAGTATAATGTTCAATCATATATTTCATGATATAAGCGATGATCTGGCTTTCTGTTGTTACAAGGGAGGCAATTTTTATCGTGTCATCCTCTTTATTATTGGGTGAAGAGCATCCGCTAATTAATAGAGAGAGAATGATTGTACTCGCTAGTAGAAGTCTTCTCATGAAGCACGCCCCCCTTCAATTCTTAATCCTTTTGGAGTCACCCATTTTTCGAGTTTGGATAATAGGAAGTCAGCTAGCAATGCTAAAAGAGTAACAATTATCGCACCACCAATAATGAGTTCGGGTTTATATAAATTTAAACCGTTAAAGATAAAGTCACCTAAACCACCTGCCCCGATATAAGATGCAAGTGTTGCCCACGAGATGACATATACTGCGGATAATCGAATCCCCGACATAATTACCGGAAACGCTAATGGTAGTTCTACCAACAGTACCGACTGTATTGTCGTCATCCCCATTGCTACTCCTGCGCCCTTCGTATTGGCATTGACGGACCGCATGCCAATAAACGTATTATTTAGAATCGGCAGTAACGAATAGATACATAATGCAATCACTGCGGGAACCTTCCCTACACCGAATAATGGAATCATAATAGCTAATAAGGCAAGAGATGGTACTGTTTGCAGTACACTTGTAATACTTAGAACTATTTTAGATATAAATTTTGACTTCGATAAAAGAATGCCTATTGGGACAGCAATAATAACTCCTAATGCCAAGGCTATCATCGAGATATAAAAGTGCTCCCAGGTTTTTAATAGTATATCCGAGCTGTTCTCAGTGAAAAAAGTCATCATCCACCAATCAACTCCTTCGAACCTTCAGAACCGTTTTGTTCTTCTGAAGAAACCATTGGCTCTTCATCTCCCCAAATTGTGTCATATACGATATCCACAATATTTGCGCGGGTCACTAGTCCGACTAAGCGGTTCTCATCATCAACAACAGGGATGTTCTTTAAATTCCGCTTTAAAATTCTGCGAACAGAATCCTGTAATTTGGAGCCCGTTTTTACGTAGAATACGTCTTTTTCATAGCATTCTGATACACTTCTCTTTGTCTTGCGTGCACCCGTAAAGCTTTCAACATCTAAATATCCTTGCAGTCGATTATCGCCATCAGTTACAAATAGCGTATCAACTCGTTTTTCCACCATTAAACGAATGGCTTCATCGAGGCTTTTTTCAATTGTTATGGAGATAGGTTTAATCATTACTTCATCAACGGTTTTAACATTTGGCTTTTGTTGGATGAGGCGATGTGAACCGATAAATTCTTTAACAAAGTCATTAGCTGGGGCTGCCAATATATTATCTGGGGTATCAAATTGAATTAACTTTCCTTCATGCATAATTGCGATTCGATCTGCTAGTTTAATCGCTTCATCCATATCATGCGTAACGAATATAATCGTCTTGTTCAGTCGTTGTTGGATATCTTTAATCAGATCTTGAAGTGTGTCCCGGGTAATCGGATCAAGCGCACCAAATGGTTCATCCATCAGGATAATGTCCTGGTTTGCAGCAAGTGCCCGCAAAACGCCAATACGTTGTTGCTGCCCCCCTGAAAGTTGTGCAGGGTAAAAATCCAGATATGATTGCGGTAAATTCACAAGTTCAATTAAACGACTAGCCGTCTCGTCCTTTTTCTCTTTTGACCATTTTAAAAGTTTTTGAACTAACGTGATATTATCGCGTATCGTCATATGCGGCATCAACCCAATCTGCTGGATGACATAACCGATGCTTCTTCTCAAAGTAACAGCATTCATCTTGGTCAGGTCTTTTCCATCCAAGGTAATCTTCCCGCTTGTCGGTTCCACCATTCGGTTAATCATCCTTAGCGCGGTTGTTTTACCACTTCCGCTTGTACCGATAAAAGCAATGAATTCCCCCTCTTGAATATCTAGATTCAGCTTATCTACAGCAACTTTGCCGCCTCGATATATCTTCGTTAAATTTTCTATTTTCAACATCCTTAATCACCCTTCTTCCCCTTTAACGTGCATTCTTTAGGATTTGCTGTCACTTGCAAATAATAATCAAGCTATTGCTAGCTAACTTGGCTTTGCATTTCATTACCCTAGTCCAGTTCTTTTCAAACACAATTAACTAACAGTGCCTTTCATGTCCTGGATGACTGTCTAGTTACAATCCTTTAAAAAGGGAGCCTTCAAGAATCTTATACGAAGGGGTTCTGGATAAGAGCAGGTGGTCTGTTGTTCCTCCATTTTCAATATAGGACCGGACTATTCTGTAGCCTATACAATAGCCAATCCACTTTGGCAGCCCTACGACTTCATTGCCATACAAAAATGGAAAATGATTATCCACATCTTTTACGTGTATTGCCCTTGCGAAGTATTTTATCCACAAATTAGAACACTCTTCCTGTGAATAACCTTTTGTCCACGGGGATAACGATCGCTCTCCATATAACTCCTCCACAGCAAATTCCGCCATGCCTTCGATTATTAATGTATCGAGCAAATCGATTTCTTGTGGGGATTTATCTAGGTAGGAGAGTCTGCAGATATGATGATATTCATGGGCCAACAAAGCCTGCAATTCCACTATTTCCAATTCTTCACATACAAATAAAAATAGCACGTTGTTGTATGAAACACCGTTTTTCTTCACTTTTGCACCATCTACTATCGGTCGGTGCTTTGTTAGCGGAAAAATAAAAATCGGTATATCTGGTCCATTCCATAATTGTTTTAGATGATTAAGTTCATGTTGAACGATTTTCCACACTTTTTTATCTTCAAGTCCCATCAAAGTTTCACTAATTGTTGCACCTTCATCAGGGTCAAATAATCCTCTTGATAACAGCTCTTCTTGAATTTCTTCTGCAGTAAATTCCGGAAAAAACTCTTTCAAAGAATCGCAGATCATGTCTCTATGGATTTCTACTTTTCTTTCCCCTTGTTCCTTCAATCTTTCATTCAATCTATAAAGCACCGGTAGTGTATGGACGACTGCCATCTATCTCTCCCCATTCCAAACTATTATTTCTATAATTTATTGTTCTGGAAGGAATATTGTTAGACTCCTTACACGTGTCAAATAAATTTAGCTTCATATATTGTTTATTAGTCTAGCAAAAAAGGGGGGAAATAGAATGCATCATAGAGAAGCATACGACCTATGTTGCCGTCACCTTGGCAAAAGAGTGTACATTACAGAAAAATGCGGACGTCGACATGTCGGTACAATAACTAGAGTTGACCGGGATATGGTTTGGATTATGCCAAATCGAGGCTTTGGTGGATTTGGTCTTGGCTTTTGGGGCTTTGGCAGAGGCGGATTCGGCGTTGGCATTGCAATTGGCGCCATTGCTGGAATCGCTCTAGCAAACTCATTTTGGTGGTAATTTAAATTAACATTAAAGAAGGATCTATTTTGGTTACACCAAAATAGATCCTTTAATTTTGAGACAAACTTCTATTTATTTAATGTATCGTTTTCAACAGCATACTTCAACTTCGTCAATTTGTTGTACCAGAATTTCTCATAATATGCCAACCAATCCTTCAATTCCTTCAAGGGTTCCGGCTGCAGGTGATAGACTTTCTCCCGGCCATTCTTTTCACCACGTATCAAACCTGCCTTAGCTAAAACATTGAGGTGCTTTACAACGGCCGTTCGACTCACTTCAAAATGGGAAGACAGTTCTGCAATCGATTGATTGCTTTCTGAAAGCAATTGAAGAACCTCTCTCCTGGTCGGATCAGCTATCGCTTGAAATACATCAACTTTTTGTAATTCGGCACTCATCAAGCTTCAACCAATTGTTTTAATTTCTGAACAATACCTGCCCAACCTTGATTCATTGTCTCGCGTATTGCCGATTGTGGACGTTGTGCTTTTGGAATAATCGCATCTCCTTGTTTCCAGCCGCCGTGAATCACCGTAAATTGTGTTACACTGCCCATATCCTCTAGGAGAAAAGTTAACTCCCAACCATCTGTATCCCACTCGATCGAAATTTTTGTTGGTTCCTCAATCTCAATTACTTTACATGGCGAAGGACCGAACGGGGATTGGATTGTAAATTCGTGCCCTACTTCCAATTTGAAATCACTTGGCATAAACCATTCCGCTATCCCTTCAGCTGTTGACACATAATCCCACACCTTTTGAATCGGTGCGTCTATGGATACAGTCTCGATAATATCAGGTAAGTTTTTTTGTTCATTTGACATGTGATGTATTCTCCTTTTTACCAAAGTATAACCTTTTGGTGTTATATCGCGATTATATATAACCATTAGGTGTTATGTCAAATAACAATCTCGCTAAACAATAAAATTAAATATGGCAAATAGGAATGGCAGTACCGTCAAAATAAATCCTACCTTCCTTAGCTTCTTAATAAATAAGAACACAACTCCTATTATCCAGAGAATAACAAAAAAGGCATCATCATATACGGCCGTATCCGGGCCTCCTCTTTGCAATATAGGAATTGAGATATAAAAAGCAAAAATTGCTGTCCAAATGATATGTATAATTCTATAGACTTTAAAAAACATAAAAACCTTCCTTTCTCCTATCTAATTATTAACGAATTCATGCACTAAAAGGATTCCTCCTATAGTAATTTGGACAAATAGTCTAACCTTTATAAACAGTTTTACATATAATAACTGATTAAAGGGGTGAAAAATTTGTATTCGGCATATAACTCTAAAGAATTAAAGCGGCCTAATATTCTTTTTTTAATCGTCGATGAGCAACGGTACCCGCCCTGTTACGAAAGTGAAGCATTAAAAGAATGGAGAAAAGAAAATTTAATTACACAGGAGATTTTACGTGAAAACGGCCTTTCCTTTTTAAATCATTATATTGGAAGTACTGCTTGTTCACCGAGTCGAACAACGCTTTTTACCGGGCAATACCCCTCACTCCATGGTGTGGCACAAACAACTGGGACAACAAACCCGTATTGGCTTGATGCGAATACTGTACCGACTTTAGGGGCCTATTTTCGTACAGCCGGTTACCAAACATTTTGGAGAGGAAAATGGCAACTGTCGGATGAAAATATATTAATTCCTGGTACACATAAGGCACTACCAAGTTACGACATAACTACCGGCATTCCTGATCCTACTAAACAAAAACTCTATACTGAGGCTAATCGTTTAAATGCATATGGCTTTAATGGTTGGATTGGACCTGAACCTCTCGGAGCAGACCCTCGGAATTCTGGATCCTCGGCAAATATTGGAATAAGTGGACGCGACAAAATTTATGCAGCAGAGGTTGTGGAATTAATTCAATCATTAGAACAGGATCAGAACTCCAATCAGCCTTGGCTTATCGTGGCTTCTTTGGTAAATCCGCACGATATCACTCTCTATGGATCACTTTCTAGATTAAGTTCGCAGTTTAATTTTGAAATTGACCCTTCTGTGCCAGAGGTTCCACCCTCACCCACATCCAAGGAAGATTTAGGCACAAAACCAAAGGCCCACAGAAATTATAGAGAGGTTTTTCAAAAAGCTTTTCAGCCAACGATTGATACAGTGTTTTATAGAAAGCTGTACTATTCACTGCACAAAAGAGTAGACGAAGAATTATTCAGCATCTATAGTGCACTTGCGAATTCGATTTTCTATGAAGATACCATCATCATTTTTACTTCTGATCACGGCAGTTTACTGGGAGCTCATGGCGGACTTTTTCAGAAATGGCATAACGCTTATGAAGAAGTTCTGCATGTTCCCTTCATTATTCATAGCCCAAAGTTATTTGCAGAACCTAGGGAAACTGATTTATTAACAAGTCATGTGGATATTCTGCCAACATTGTTAGGCTTGGCCGGCATTAATATAGAGGATATACAGGAAGCATTGCGTAAAACCCACTCTGAAGTCCATCCTTTTGTCGGAAGAAATCTTGCTTCTTTCATTATAGGGGAACAAACCATTATGAAAGCCAATGAGCCTCTTTACTTTATGACAGATGATGCAGTACCAAAAGGTATAAATCAAACATCATTACAAGGCGAACCCTATTCATCCGTCAGTCAACCCAATCATTTAGAAACCATTATTCTTAAACTGCCTACCGGCAAGGAAGATACAGAGGAAATCTGGAAATATACGCGTTATTTTGATAATCCGCAGTTTTGGAGTACACCCAACTCTGAAGATATTGAAATCCAGCAACTCATTACAACAAAGCTTTCGGATACAAAAGAGGCTGCCATGTTAATTAAAACAACGAAAACCCAACCTGTTGAAGCTGAATTTGAGCTATATAATTTAACACGTGACCCATTGGAACAAGATAATTTGGTACACCCTTTACATCAGACAGCAGAAACCAAATTGGTTCAGCTTCTTTTATCACAAGTGTTAAAACAGCAAAGAAAACAGAAAAGGATTTATCCTTCAAATAAATAACTAAAGTGTGATCTTTTTGTTGCTAGCAAAAGGGTCACGCTTTTATTTTTTGATCGCCATTTGGATATGAGCTAGATGGTTTCCATGCCTGCATAGAGGTGAAGGTTTTTAACAAGTAGTGTTGGATATTTGCATAAAAAAATGAGCATCATCCGATTGAATCGGATAATACTCATTCGACAGCAGCTTACCGCTTACTTCCTTACCATCCCTTGCAGTTTTTCCGCAATCTCTGCCAAGTTTATAAATGATGTCGATACATCATTCATTGCATATGAATTTTGTTCAGATGCTGCTGCAATTTCTGACATTTTCGAAGTAGAAGTTTGGGCTAATTGTGAGACATCCTCAAATGACGCATTGACTTGTTCTGTACTTGCGGACATTTCTTCAACTACCGCCGACAGCTCTTGAGTTTGAGCACTTACACTCTCGATAGACGTCAAGATTTCGGTAAATGTCTTGCCAGTAACCTCGACTAACTCTAGTCCATTTTTCGTTTCCTCTGTTGCCCTATTCGTCATCTCATAGGCTTGATTGGTATCCTCTTGGATTAACTTAATAATTTCTTCGATTTGTTTTGATGCTTCTTTAGACTGTTCTGCCAAGAGCCTTACTTCATTCGCAACAACCGCAAATCCTTTTCCATGCTCCCCTGCACGTGCAGATTCGATTGCTGCATTTAATGCCAATAGATTGGTTTGATCGGCAATTCCCGTAATGACTCCGATAATGCTGCCAATTCTCGTTGACTTACTCTCTAATTCTTTCATAACCGAATTCGTTTCATTGTTTACTTGATAGATTGAGTTCATTTGTTCATCAATTTTTTGGATATAGTTATTTCCTAGATTCGCCTGAGTTGTTGTTTCTGAAGCTGATTCTGCAACACTGCTTGTCGTTTGCGCAACTCGGCCAATCCCGATCGTAATTTCACTTATCGCCGTAGCACTTTCTTGAATGTTTTTCCCCTGTATACCGACACTGCCGGCCACCTCTTGTATCGAAGCAGCCATTTGACTTGTTGATCTATTAGTTTCTTCAGTAGAGGATTTTAAAAAGTCCGAGGATGTGACTAATTGATTGGATAAGCTATTTAACTGACCGAAAATTGTTGCAAGATTCTCCCCCATACCCTCTAGGGATTGAGATAGTTCCCCTATCTCATTTTTTACTTTTGGTGCGTTATCTATATGCAATTCACCAGACATTAGCTGTCTAGCCATCTGTGTTGTTTTTTTCAAAGGAAGTGAAATAGATTGATATGTATAGATTGTAACAGCCAATAAGATTACGATTCCCAATGCACTGATAATGGTGGTTGCCATCGATGCGGAAAATAGGATATTTATTATTAATAAAACAACTAATAAAAAATTACCTATAAAAAGCCCTTTTGTTGCTTGAATACCCATGTCGTTCTACAACTCCTCTAAAATTTTTCCTATAACAAAAGTAACATTTTTCTGAAACTTTAGCTATAGAACAAAAGGTACTCAATTCAAGACTTTTGTATAATAAAAAGAGGAGTAGATTAGTTCATACTCCTCATTAATTACCCTATCATCTTTATCTTACCCATTCGTAGAGGATATCAAGTAACCCCTCTTCATTATCATGACTTCTTCCAATAATCCGAAATCCATGCTTTTCATAAAACTTTTGGGCGTTTTTATTTACGTCGAATGTATATAGAGTTAATTTCCCAGCAGATTGTATTTTTGCTCTTTCCAATAGTGTTACGCCTATTCCTTGACCTTGATAATCTACATGTATATACAGCTGACTAATTTCATGGTCATTGTAAGCAATCATTCCTACTACCTGTTGGTTCAATACCGCCAATTCCACTCTGAACTGTGGATATAGAATTTGGTTTAAGTAATCAATATGGTTGTCAAAACTATGAATTTCCTTTTGACCAATGGCCTTTTCTTTACTATTTCTCCACATTTCAACAGTTTGTTCAGCATATTGGCTACTGTAAGGAATCACGTCGATTGTGTACATTCTCCGCATACTCCCTCCTTTTCTAACTAGACGATTGGCTTCTCATTAGTAAGTGTCTTCTTTCCATCAGACAGAAATTTTTCATTATATTTCTCCAAGATTCTACTAAACTGTGAAGCAAGTATTTGCTGGAACAGCATGCCAAAAACAACTGGCATCACCACTTTTGCTGGAAAATAAGTACTTGCAATGACTATACCAACGGCAATATTCCTCATTCCACCCGTAAAAACAATGGCGGTAATGATTTCATAGTCCCTGAATAAGAAGTGGCCTAAAACCAAACACATCACATAACCACAAATAGCGAGCAATAAAACAACCATAATGATTCCAACGATTTCCCATGTGATGTTTTTCAGGTAGGGAGCAATTGCACTTCCATTTATGCCAACAATTAAAAATATACTTAGCTTTTGAAAAGGTGCGAGCGTTTTACCAAGGGTAAGGTCGATTTCACCTTTCGTCCACTCATTTAGCAATACCGCTGCAATCGAGGGTAATACAACCATCCAGAATAAATCCAGCATGATCGACATCGTATTAATTTCAACATTCTCTCCTGCTACAAAGTGAATTAATGCGGGCAATACGAGAGGAGAAAGAATTGTATCAATTAAGATAATGGATAGAGAAAGTGGAATGTTTCCCTTGCAAATACTTGCCCAAATAAAGCTTGTTACTCCAGTAGGAACAGCGACTGATAGGAAAAACCCAATTACTAATAAATGATCATCAAATAAAAGATTAGAAATAAAATATGCCCATGCTGGCATAAGTATATGTAAAAAAGCGATGGTGAATAAAATAACCCAAGGATACTTGACGAAGCTTCTTAAACCTTGAAAATTCAAACTCAAACTTCCGGCAAATGTCATAAATGCAAATAACCAAGGAACAAGAAATACCAATTGCCCCCCGATTCTTTCTAGCAGAACTCCCATAATTAAACTAAGGGGGGTTAAAATCGGCATTAATTTCTGCAGACGTTTATCCAAATGAATCAACATCGAATGCCTTCTTTCTAAGGGTATTTATATCCTTTACTATACGCCTATTGCCATTAGTTAGTAAACCTTCGTTTAATATTAGAAAACTTGGCTAATCGTCAAGCCTTTTAGCGATTAGCCTTAGTTGCACTTATGCGGATAAGAAAGTTTTATACTTTCTTATTCGTCAAAAATAGCCTGCGTCTTTATATCCGCAAGCTCTCATTATGTGTTAAAGAAATGCAGTATCATTTCCAAAATTGCCACCATACTTTTTTCTTTGTCTCCCTTTCTCTTTCCGTCTCAGCTGCTGCGGCAAGCTGTCTTCTCGTTTCCATGGATTCCTTCATCGCATACATTAATTTTTTGTCTCTTTCTTCAATGCTGTTTTTTATATAATGCTCTTGTTTGATCAATTGTTCTAGTAACTTTTTATTGAACTCCATTTGCTCGTTTTTAAATGTGGAAAATTCCTCAAGCAAATGGTGGATGTCCATTTTTTCTTTAGACTTTTTTGGTGGGCTCTCCTTTAGTTCTTCAACAGTGGTTCCCAGAATTTCACTTACAGCCTGTTGCATTGTGAGGGAGTTAGAGGTTTTAAGATCAATTATCTTCTTAATTATTTCAACGTCCTTTTTATAATAGATACGGTGTCCGTTTTTATTTTTTTGAAAGTCATAGTGATGGTCTTGCATAAAAGAGCAATAATTTCTCAAAGTCCTTTCGGGAACACCTACTATCTTACTAACCATCTGAGTAGTATAAATAACATTTTCAACAGTTGATGTATCAGGTACTACTGTTAAATCTGACATACATATCACCCCTTACCCTATACAATTCGCAAAAAAATTACTAAAATCCTTTAACAATCGTTCTACAAATATAGACAGGAACCGCAATTTTGAATAATAAAAAACTCACAAAAATGGAGACACTTTTGTGAGTTTTCATTTTTATATTCTATTTTTAAAATCAAACGTATCGTCAGTTATCGGTGCCATTTTTGCTTTTGCATAGCTCGATCCTTTTTGACTGAAGAAATCATACGTTGATCCTTCATTGCGGATACCATTCATGACAATCGGATTTACTTCTTCCTCTGGGAACATTGCATCAAAGCCAACATTCATTAGCGCTTTATTGGCATTGTATCGAACGTAGGCTTTTACATCTGGTGAAAGGCCTGTTTCAGCATATACATCATCTGTATAACTCATTTCATTTTGGTATAAGTCCAGCAATAGTTCATATCCCCATACTTTTAACTCATCTTGCTTTTCCTTTGAGAATTGCTTGAAAAGATTTTGAGCGAAGAACCCTACTGCCACACCATGAATGGATTCATCACGCAATATGAGAGAAATTACCTCTGCCGAGTTCCGCAAAATCCCTTGTCCACCTAAATAAAGTGGATAGAAAAAGCCCGAATAGAATAGGAAAGATTCCAGCATGACAGAAGAGAACATTGCTTTCCATAAGCTTTCTGGATTTCCTTCTTCAATCGCGTTATAGATATCACCGATTTTATTTGCTTTGTATTGAAGATACTCGTTTTTCTTTACCCATTCAAATAATTCATCAATCTCAGCGTTTGTACAAAGAGTCGTAAAAATATACGAGTAGGATTTTGCATGAATCGCTTCAAAGGCACCAAAGACAGTGAAGACTGCTTTTTCTTGCAAATCTGTTGCATATGTCGCAATTTGGTTCATCCCAATATTGGTTTGTACAGTATCAAGTAATGTCAGACCCGCAAACACCTTTTTATAGGTTTCTTGATGTTCAAAACTCTGCCACTGTTTTACGTCTTTACTAACTGCTATTTCTTCTGGAAACCAAATCTGCTTCCATTGCTGGTCCCAGAATATTTGGGCAAGTTCACTCGTAGGTTTATTCCAATTGACCGCCTCATAGACTAAATTTGACATGCTACACACTCCTCTAATGTTTGCAAACGTTGTCGTACATAGTAAACCGACTTAATGCCACGCATCCAAGCGTAAATATAGATCTTCGCTAACTGCTCAGTTGTCCAAGCATCCGTTACATAAAGCGTCATTGAAATCCCTTGATCGACATGCTTTTGTGCAGCAGCATATAAATCAATAAGGTCATAAGCATTTACGTCATAGGCTTCTACGTATAGGTGTGCATTGTCATTCGTTAAATAAGGCATTGGGTAAATTGTGCGGCTATCCGCATAGTCGCGAACTTCCACACGTTCTGTGCATGGTGAAATGGATGCCGTACATGATCTGATATAGCTGATAGATCCCGTCGGAGCGACAGCCAATCTATACGAGTGGAATAATCCATGTTCTTTCACTTCTTCTGCTAACTCTTTCCACATAGCTGCAGTAATAATTGGCACATTGCCAAGAGCACGAATGGATTCTGGATGATATTCGCTTTCTTCTTTATTGATATAAGACTCAAAGTAGTTGCCGTTTGCATATTCGCTCTTTTCAAATTGATAGAACGTTTCACCACGTTCTTTAGCAATTTCCATCGAGCTTTTAATAGAGTAATAGTTTAGTGCTTCCATAAATCCATCGATGAAGTCCACGGATTCCTTTGAACCGTACATGATTCCTTGAGTCACTAGATGCCCATGCAAGTTCATTACGCCAAGTCCTACGGAATGCATCATTTTATTGGCCTTTGCAACAGATGGAACATTTTTGATATGCGTCATTTGGGATACGTTTGTTAAAAGACGCATTGCCGTATCCACTAATTTACCGAAATCAGCTACTTTACTTGCTTCATGTATATCTATTGAACCTAGGTTACAGGAAACATCCAAGCCGTACTCATTCGGTTCATCCTGATCTGTAATGATGCTCTTTTGCTGTACTTGCAATATCTCCGTACATAGATTCGACATTTGCACGCGACCGATGTTTTTCAGTGGATGTACTTCATTTACATTATCATCAAAGATTTCAAATGGGTAGCCTGATTCAAACTGAGCTTTTTTCACATCTGTATAAAGCTTACGCGCATTTAGTCGTTTGATTTTGCGGATTTTCGGATTATCCAGCAGTTCATAATACATCTCCGTAATGGATATTTCAGACATCCTTTTCCCGTATTCTTTGTAGATGTCGTAAGGACTAAAGAGCACAATATCCTTATCTCGTTTCATAAGCTCAAAGAAAATGCTTGGAAGGATGATGCCCGTTGATAATGTAGCCAGACGGATTTTATCGTCGGCATTTGGTTTTTTGGATGAAATAAAATTCTCGATATCCGCATGGAAGATATTTAGGTAGACAACCCCTGAGCCATTACGTTGTCCTAGCTGGTTAGAATAACTGAATGAGTTTTCCAGTAACTTTGCAACCGGAATCACACCACTTGCACGGTTTAGAATTCCTTTGATGGGATCACCCAATGGACGCAGGTCCGTTAAGTTCACACCCACACCGCCGCCAAGACGGGATAATTCCAAGCAGTATCCGATATTTTCAGCAATACTATTCATTGAATCGTCCATCGACAGTTTAAAACAGCTTACTAACTCCCCACGGGCTTTCTTTCCACTATTTAAAGCTGTTGGTGTAGCCGGTTGATATGCTTCCATCATGGCTTCCACTGCTCGCTCTGCTAAATCTGTATCCCCTTGTGCTAAATACAGGGCAATAATTACAATTCGATCTTCGTATTTTTCAAGGATTTCTTCACCATCACGGCTTTTCATCGCATAACTATCGTAAAATTTACTTGCACTCATAAAAGAGGGGAAGCGGAAGTTGTAATCATATGCTTTTTTATATAAGTGTTTAATAAATTCTATGTCATATAGTTCAATAAATTCTTTTTCGTAGTATCCTTCCTCTACTAGATAACGAATCTTTTCTTCAATATCAATAAAGTAGCGCAAGCGTACATTGACATATTCCAAGAAGTAACGTCGTGTAGCTTCCCGGTCCTTTTCCAGTTCAAGCAGCCCAGTCGTGTTATATCGATTCAGCACATCATTATTTAGTTTCAAAAATGTTTTCATCCAATGACCCTCTCTTCATAAAACTGTTGAATCGCTTCATAATCCCCTCCATAGCCACGCAAATCTAATTTGCGGACCAACGGGATTTGATAGCGTGATGCAATTTTGTCGCCTGCACCGCCAAATACATGGTTTCCAAAATTGCTATTTCCACTGACAACTACCCCTTTGCAAAGGGCACTATTTTCTTCCAGGAAATGAGCAACCTTCATTGGAATATCTCCAAGCCCATCTGTATATGTAATTAATAGATAGGGCTTGTCCAACTGTAATCCTTCTTCAATCTCAATCGCATCACCCTGCAGTTTGGAAACAACGTAACGTACGTTTCCGGTACGGCTAGCATAAGCAATCACCCTGCAACCAGTTCAATATGAGATACAATCTCTTGAACGTCTCCCATCAACTGGCCATCTATTTCCAAAACAGGTACAGTTAAGAAGCCTGCATCGATGATTGTTTGTTTCGCCTGCTCATTTTCATCTATATTGACAACTTCCACTTCAAGACCCGCTCTTTGTAATTCTGATTTTACCCACATGCATTTCGGACAAATTGTTTTTGTATATAACTTCATATAATCCCACTCCTCTATTTAGTTTTTCTCTACTCAAATACCACTTTGTACATCCTGTAAACAGTAGAAGAAAATTACATTTTTCAGCCTATAAGGTTAAAAATAAAAAGCCACCTCTCCAAGATGAGATTGCGGTTAAAATGGAAACAGCCACACGCAGTGACATAGGTATTGTCCCCATCTCTCAATCCCTGAAGAAATGATTGTTTGGTTTTACTGGGCAGTTCTCCTGACTTAGCTTCGTCCTTAGATTCCCGTCACATGATATATACAGGGGAATCGAATCTCGTTAGAATTTAAGTTAAAGGGGCACCGTTGGATTCGTGCCGAACTCCCCTTCCTTACTACATATAGTAGCACCTGAATGAAACAGGCACAATATATAGATTTATTTACGAAGATAAGTGTAGCATATATTCTAACGCGGTGTAAATATGTCTATTTTCATTTACCATATTAAATATATGCTATTGACGAAAAGGACGGAAAATGAAAGGAAAAAGAGGTATACAAGTGGTGAATTTTAATAACAAGTGATTTAACACGGAGGACAGGATTGTCTTGAACAATTGGCCAATCAAATGGAAGCCTTGGTCCCCGGATTCAGTGATTAGTGATGGGGATGTTCTTAATTGTGTGCCGTTGCTTTGTTATGACAAGCATATCATAAAATACTATCCAATGATAAAACTTGCACTTGAAAGCGATAATGTGACAATTTTCGAAAAATCATAACTAAAGCCCTCCGAGATTTTCGAAGGGCCAGTTTTTTAATATGTTTGTTAATTAGTAGCCATAGTCATTACTAAAATAATATGCACCAACGATAATTAGAAGAATGAATAGTACTACTAATAAAGCAAACCAAGAGCCGTTTCCACTATTGTTGTATTCGTACTCCTCGCCAACATGTTTACCCATTCCAAAGCACCTCCTCAAATTCGAACTCAGTACAATATATGCACCCAGAAAAAAGTGTTCTAGACGAATGTAATGGTGAGAATGCCTAATTTGGGTTATCTCCCCTGTCGGTAGCTTATTTCCTGGCTTTAAATATCCCTAAAGATATCTCAAAAAACACCTATAAATAGATACAATGCTGTTCCCCATATAAAAATCGCCGAGCATTTATTAAATAAGATAAAAATTCCCGTCGGTATATGTATCTTCTTTAAGTTGGCTCCTATAATCGCTAATCCAAAAAACCAGATCCATGAGACCACTATGCATGCAACTGCAAACAATACTTGTTCTTGCCCGTCATACTTCATGGCACTTGTCCCAATGACCCCTATTGTATCCAATATGGCATGGGGGTTTAGCAGCGAGACGGAAAGAGCAAAGACAATTTGTTTTTTTACAGGCAAGGCTTTTTCCCCTTTGATATTTGCAGCTGGCGATGTCCAAATGACTTTTCCCATATAAATAAGAAAAAGGATTCCACCTACCAATAAAACAATTCGAAGCCATTCAAATTGCAGCACTATCAATGACAATCCTAATATAGCAAGAACTATCAAGACCGTATCACAAATAGCAGCAGTAATCGTTGCTGGCAAGGCTTTACCTAAACTTGGTTGTGTAACACCCTGGGTAAAAACAAATATGTTTTGTACACCTAAAGGCAAAATAAGTCCAAATGCAAGCAGTATTCCATGTAATGCAGGTTCCATCCTTCCAACTCCTTTCCTCTCTATGATACATGTGATATAAATAGAAAAAAGGTCCAATTGGATGGTTTTATTCCCAACCAATTTAAAGGAGGGGCAGCATGAACTGGCAACCTAATCGATCCTTATCCACGAGCTTGTCCAAGCAAATCGTTCAATGGATCACAGAACAGATACAAAATGGTGAGTGGCCAGTTGGAACGAAATTGCCCCCACAACGGAAGCTAGCACTATCTCTTGGTGTAAACCGCAGTACACTTCAAGAAGCATTTGATGAACTAAAAGCGAATGGGTTATTATTATCGAAATCCGGCTCTGCAACGTATGTATCAAATGATTCCTGGAATGTGCTCGCGAAGCAAAAACAAACAAATTGGCAGCACTATATCGAATCAAGTATCCATAGAGCAAACTACCAAACCATTCAATTGATTAATGAATTCGAGCAAGATGACATCATCATTCGGCTAGGCACAGGTGAACTAAGCCCCACCTTATTGCCAACAGCCGAGCTTCAGAAATCACTTAGCGAAGTCCATTTGGATGGAAAAGCAATTGGCTATTCTTCTCCTCAAGGAGATTTCCGCTTGCGTCAAGCCATTTACCAATATGTTAAAAAGCGAGGAATCGAAACGTCGCCCGATAATATATGTATTGTTTCGGGAGGACTTCAGGCACTTCAATTGATTGCGCTTGGATTACTAGAAACAGGCTCATTTGTTTTTCAAAACCGCTTTTCTTATTTAAATTCCATCCACACTTTTCAATCCTTTGGAATGAATCTATATCCTCTGGCAGATGATCAACTTGCTGCCGGGAAGATTGAACAAATCCGTAAAAAGAAACAAGCCATTTTGTACACGATCCCTACACTTCATAATCCAACCGGGATAAGTATGACGTTAGATGCGAAAAAAAGTTTATATGCTTTAAGTGAGTTAGTACAACTACCATTGATTGAAGATGATGTTTATTTTGAATTGCTCTTTGATGAGCCGACACCTGCCATCAAATCCTTTGATCAAACAGGCCAGGTTCTCTATATTGGCAGCGTATCAAAAACATTGAGCCCCGGCTTGCGAATTGGTTGGGTGATTGCCTCCACTCCTGTCATTAAACGATTGGCCGATATCAAAATGCAAATGGATTACGGTTCAAGTGCCATCTCCCAACAAATTGTCGAGTACTGGCTTCGAACAGGAAGATATGAAGAACATATTAAACACTTAAAAGTGGAACTAAAATCGCGCGCTGAATATATGGACAACTTATTAAAACAATATTTTGGCAATATTGCCGCATGGGAATCTCCTCAGGGGGGATTTTACGTGTGGTTAAAGTTTCATAAGCCAGTTGTGACAACCGAATTATTTATGAGGTTACTCAAGAAAAAGGTACTTATTAATCCCGGCTATATCTATGCACCGAATGATGCCCAGCATATCCGCCTCTCCTTTGCTTACAGTTCAGAAGAAGAGATGAAGAAAGGTATTGAAGTTCTTTATCAAGAAATAACTTATATGTTTGAAGCACCGTGAAGATAAAGAGTTCCCGGTGCTAATATTTATTCGTATGAACTATTGGAAATTTGGATTGTAAAGTAAGCGGATAACTTTCGGTTATATAAGAATGAAGGCCATTTCGGGTTTAAATAAGGGTAGGTTTTCCGGTTATTCAAGGCAAATTCCTTCATTTTCACTTTTATCGAGTTGATAGGCGGAATCTCTCCGTTTATTTAGGCTATTTTCGATTGAATTTCTTAATTAAGCGAAATTTCTCCGTCTACTTATCAGACTTAACTTGATTTCCCAACCGGTAGGAACGGATTCGAGTGATACACTCCAATCTTAAGATTCGCCTAGATTTCTTGCTAGAGTAGACTTCTCTGAACCACCTGAACCAATAATTGCGATTTTTTCACAAAAGCCCCCCTATAAATGTTTCAATGAAAGCCTTGTTTTTAATAATGCATCAGCAAGTTCAATATTTCTTTTTAAATAGATTGGTACTTCAGGGTGAGATATTATTTGCTCCGTACTAAACCAAATCACACCATCTACTTCATCAGAACTTTTTGCGAAGGGTTCACCTGATTCGTGTTCACATAGAAAAACTATATCTACCACATTTTGTCCGATATCTGTTATAAATGAGGAGCTATTTACGTATTCAAGGTTTTTAACCGTTATTCCCACCTCTTCAAATATTTCACGTTAAGTGTCCTTTCAAGGATATCTGTTGAGTCTCCTTCTTTTTCCACCTTACCACCGACTAATGAAAGCGTACCTCCCGCATGTTCTTCTTTTTTGCTCCGTTCAATCAAAAGCCACTTACCGCCCTTATGAATTGCACCTTCAACGTTTACGATAAACATCTTATAACCTCCTTTAAAATGAATATTCTGGTTGGTTCCGATTAATTAATATCCCCTAAATAGACCGGTAGATCCTTCCCTGCCAAATAATCAATGATGTATGTTCGCATTGTCTGGGGGTAAAGTCTGAAACTTAATAACTCGGACAACGACAACCATTCCACGTCAATTTGCCCTTCGTCCGGGACAATCCCATTGCCGATATCCCGGCTTTCTTCTTTTACCTTACATAAAAACATATATTCCGTTTGATGCACCTCTGAATCAAACTCAAAATGTTCATGATTTTTCCCAATGTATTCGCGTATAAAGAGTAGATTGCCTATTTCCACTTTTGCATTCACTTCCTCCATACACTCTCGCTTTAATGTTTCGTGCAGGTTTTCACCATGTTCCTGGCCGCCCCCGGGTAAAATATAATAGTAGCCGTCTTTATCTTTCTTTTTAATGGCAAGCAACCTATTGTCTTGAACTATAATTGCCTTTGCCGAATTTCTTATTGGCATTTTTACTACCTCCGTATGAAATGCGAATTTAGTTTCTATACTCTATCTATTTCTTGAATGATTACTGGCAACTCACTCAGGTCATCTATAGTGAAATCTGCCTCAACGTGATCCCATTGGAAATCTTTCTTCCACACGCCAACCATTCCCACATTTTTAGCAGCTTTAATATCATTTTCAGGATGATCACCTACAAATAAACTTTCATTCGGGGCCACATCCATGTGGCTAAGAGCCTTCCGGAAAATTTCTGGATTTGGTTTTTTCATGCCTTCCCATTCAGAAATGAGGATTGTCTCAAAATATTGCTCAATTCCTAAGGCACGGATATTATCCAACTGGAACTGTCCTTTCCCATTGGTAATCATCCCCATCCGAATAGAACGAGCTTTTAAACTTTCCAACATACCAGCTAGATTAGAAAAAGGGATACAGCATTTGTAAAACTCGGAAACGTAATCTTGAAGCAGCATCTCCCAGGATACTTCGTTTATCTTAAATTCAGCGACTATTTGCCGATACACTTGATCTTTCCAGACATACCCACGGCAATCCAATTCTATAAATCTAGATATGTACTGTTCTTTCGGAATATGGTCTAACCATTCAATCAAACGATTATATTGATCCTCTATAAATTTTCGCACCGAGGTATCTCTATCCAGCAATGTACCATCTAAATCAAAAATCACCGCTTTAATCATTTGGGAATCACACCCCCTTGTAGTTTGTCCTAATTCTTTTTTTCATGTCGTTTGCCCTTTTAAAAATCGTGTCCATACTTCATTTCAAATCAGCTTTGATCTTTGTTCGTTCTCAATTTAACTTCATTCATTTTTTGATAGAAACTCTCTTCTAAATCAATATCTAGATAGTTTGCAAATTTAACTAGATAGGCAATACAGTCTGAAAGTTCCTTCCCTATATTTTCTTTATGAAGATCTTTAGCCATTTGGAATGCCTCTTTCTCATCCATCCCTTCAACTGTAGCTAGTTTATAGGTCTTATTAAAAATAGCTCTAAATTCCTCGGCAACCTCACTAACTTCCGTCGTCAACAGCATATAATTATGTAGAATGGAAGCTTTTGATTCCTTATAATTTTCTTCGGAAATTTCCCAATTCATTTCTTTTTGAAAGTTACTCAAAAACGCTTGTATTTCCCTCACAGTCGACACCTCTTTTTAGATAATATTTAAAGATATTTTAACATAAATATCCAGTCGGGCTATCGCGGACTTTAAAAGCCGAACTTCTGCATTTATTGTCTCCGCGATGCGCTGTCAAAGACTTTGAAAACTGAACACTTGTCTTCATTGTCCAATGGATTGAATTTATGATGCACCTGGAATAAGCCAAAAATAAAACGCATTTTACGAGCTTTTCGTAAAATGCGTTTTTATGAAATCATTCAATAACTTAATGGTGATGCTCATGACCGCCTTCAGTTGCAGGTAGATCTTGTTGCAGGATTTTTAACTCTTCTTTTGATAATTCCCCAACAACAAACTGCATCTGAGGTGAGATGACCGAACCGTTGCTGCTTGCGTGAACTTTAAGATAATAAAGACCATCACTATGAAAATCTTTGCTTAAAGCATAAAGACCGTACCCCATTGCCTTAGCTGGTTCCATATTATAATGGAGAGAGCCATCTTGTTTCCATATCTCGAAGTGAACATAATCGGCACCATTGACTTCTTTTCCATCTTGCGTTAGAAGAACTTCAATCGTTTCCTGCTGATCATCCAGGAAGGCATCCGGCAAGATGACTTCTGCCTCCAGCGGACTTTCTTTTTTGTAAAGGTCGGCAGCATCTTCTTTTAGTGAACATGCACTTAACAGGAGGCACGACGTTAAAACAAATAACAAAAACTTCATTTTCTCCATGGTTATACTACATCCTTTATGTTTTTATGCATTCATAAACTTCTTGACCGCCGGAATTCTCTGGATTACCAAAAAGTCAAGTAACCACACGAAGATGAGCGACAAGCCAACTAGCGGGAAGAGTATACCTAAACCTATTAAGACAAACAGGAAAGTCTTCGCTTTTATAATACTTGGTGCTTTGGGTGCTCCCATTTCTTTTGTAGGTTTGCGTTTCAGCCATAAATAGAATCCGCTCACTACAACCAATATCATGCCTAAACAAATCAGAAGACTCACGATTTGGTTGATGACGCCAAATTGCGTACCCTTATGCAAAGTAATACCCCAAGCCACAATCTTCCCTGCTAACCCATAGTTATCATATCGGTAATCAGCCAAGACTGCCCCGGAATACTGGTCAATGTGCATAGTTACTTCATCTTCAGCTTTTGGAGGAAAGGCCGATAAGGTGTAGACTCCCTCTTTAGAATTCGGAATATATATTGTATAACTAGGGTCTATGCCTTCCCTTTTGGCGGTTTCCACTACATCATCGATTGGAAGTGTAGTAAAACCTTCAATATCCGAAACTGGTACATCCAGTTTCTCTGCTGCCCAAGGGACTTCTGCTATATCCTTTGTTTTAACATCGGATACAGGAGCATTTCCTATCCATACTGAAGGTGGGTAGCCTTCACCAGTATTCGTGACGATTGATTGGAAGTTATTCCCCCAAAAGCCGGACCACGGTAACCCAGTCAGTATCAAGAACAGCATCCCTGCCGTAATCCAGAACGCAGGAACCGCATGCAAATCTCTTCGCAAGATCTTTTTCCCTTTATTAAACCTTGGGATGATGACACCGAATATGTTCTGTTTTTTGCGGGGGTACCACATAAACAAGCCTGTGACGATTAGCACTACCGCCCAGCAGGCTACTAGTTCCACAATACGATCACCTATAGTGCCCGCCATTAATTCTCCATGGAACTCCTCGATTCTATCCATGATTCGATCTTGATTATTTAATGTTCCCAATGATTCACCTGTATAAGGATCGATAAATACGGTTAGAGATTCATTATTTTGACTTATACCCACTTCACTTGAGCGAGTCTCGGATTCACCAGGTCGATAGGTCGTGACCAGTCCATCGGGGTATAATTCTTTTGCTCTTTCAATTTGTTGAGAGGCCGGTAGTTTCTCTCCATTTGGTGTAACTACCCAGTAGTCTTGATAAATATTTTGTTCAATCTGGGGTTTGAATAAATAGATTGAACCTGTTACTGCCAGAATAAGAAGAAAAGGCGCAAAAATTATCCCAGCATAAAAATGCCACCTCCATATCGTACGGTACACCGAATTACCCGTTTGTTTCTTATTTTCGCCAGAGGGGCTTTCAACTGTTCCCATCAAACTGCTCCTTATTAAATTATTTTTGATTTATAACCCAAGCTATCTACTATACTTGTTTCCTAGCTAATTGTAAATTTGCAAGGCTTTTGATGTAAATAGCTCAACCGGGCTATCAAGAAGAGCGAATTTTTAGTTATGCTTAGACAAGATTTAAATTTATTAAAGGAGAGAACTTGCTTGTCTTATCGCCTCTTACAATTTCTTAGTGTGCTTTTGCCTACAGTATTAATTGGTGGATTTGAATATATTCGCCATGATTTTCTTCTGGACTCTCTATCAATGGAGGCTGGAAATTTATATATTACGATACTTACATTCGTACTTTCCCTTTTGTTTTCGTTCTGGATGTTCCGGACGATTAAAGCGATGAATGTCAAGCTTGTGAATGAACAATCCAAACATGCCGTATATGAAGAGCGGGAAAGGCTGGCCCGGGAGCTTCATGATGGGATTGCCCAATCCATTTTCTTCATGAATATCAAACTTAAACAAGGTGATATTGAGTCGGCAACTCGTGCACTTTCCTCTATCGATAGCCATGTTCGCCAGGCAATCTTTAATCTTCGGTCCGAGCCTGAAATCAATGATTCGTTCAACACAAGAATAACGAAATGGCATTCTGAGTGGAGTGTGATTACGGGAGTTGAAGTAGAAGAAGAGATTCGTATCCCCCAAAATTTCTTTACAACGAAGGAAGAAGTTCAAATTTTCGCCATTATCCAAGAAGCTTTTGCAAACATCCGAAAGCATGCCTATGCGTCTAAAGTGATCATTTCACTTAGAGACTTAGGAGAGGGATGGCAGTTAAAAATTTCCGATAATGGAAGGGGGATTAGTACCTCGGAAAAATCGTGCCGGCAATATGGTCTATCAATGATGGAGGAGCGTTCGAAGCAGCTTGGAGGAAACCTGCAAATCAGAAATAGCCACAGTGGCGGAACTGAAATAATCGTTACAAAGGAGAAATAATAATGCAGCGCTATAGTGTAATTATCGCGGATGACCACCCCTTGGCAAGAGAAGGGATTAGAAGTGTTCTTGAGGCGGATCAGTCATTTTCCATAGTAGGTGAGGCAAGCGATGGACTGGAAGCTTTGGAACTTTGCAGCCAATTCCAACCTGACTTGCTTCTTTTGGATATCAATATGCCAAGGTTAAATGGGCTTGAAGCAGTAAGGAAAATTCGATTATCATATCCTCAAACACACGTTGTTATGTTAACAGTTTCAGACGATGTAAAAGATTTGTTCACGGCCATACAGTACGGAGCACAAGGATACTTACTGAAAAATATGGAGCCGGATGACTGGATTGAATACCTTCATGCCCTCCTTGGAAATCAGCAAGAAATATCCCGTGAAATAGCGAGCCGGTTACTCTGCCGCTTCCGCACCAGCAATATTTATGATGATGAACCCAGTCCCCTTAGTTTGACACCCAGAGAATGCGAGATATTATCCAGAGTAGCGGCTGGCGATACGAACAAACAAATTGCGCAAAGCTTCTACATAGCCGAAAATACGGTAAAGAACCATATCAAAAATTTACTTGAGAAACTTCAGCTAGATAATCGTGTACAGCTTGCAGCATATGCAGTAAGGCACGGTTTGAGTGGAGAGATGTATTAATGCAGGTAGAAAAGCAAAAGCCAACCTTTTTGACAGGTTGGCTTATTTATTGAAGAAAGTTTTATTTCATTATATTAACTTACCTGAAAATCCTTTTTTATTTTGCTAAAATGTTTTCTTCGATAAACGCTCAATACTACCCCAACAACAAAAGCATTTAACACGGTTGGCATGAGGCCGTAACTCATAAATGGCAATGGCATTGAAGTAATTGGGAGCAAACCAAAGGTCATCCCCACACTATAAAGAAATTGAGTGGCAAATAGCGTTACTCCTCCCATGATAAGCAACTTTCCAAAGGGATCTTTTACTGACCGTGAAATGAGCCAAAATCGCGCCAGAAAAGCTGATAAAAATACAAAGATCACCATGCCGATTGCATAGCCATAAGTTTGAATCAAATTGCCAAGCACAAGTATTGTATGTGCTTCAGGAATATACTTTATATTTTCAGCACCAAACATTCCCGCATTTCTTAGTACATTTTCTAATGTCACATATAGATACCCACTATCAAAAGCATACTTCTCGGGATTCATAAAGCCCAATAGACGACTGATCTGATAAGGGGCTATACTCCCATTTTTATAAGCGGCTATAAAGAGCGTAATCATTCCAACTGCTAAAACCGCTACAATTCCACCTACAAGGTATTTCTCTTTCCTGCTAAATCCGCTTTGCAAGAAAAGTACCCCTACGAGGAGGATATAAATAAATAGCATAGATAAATTTGGGATATATAAGAATAGGAAAATGGAAAATACAAAGAGAGTTGCACCCTGCCACAACTTAAATGAAGGTGAACTAAACAGGGATGCCCATGCCATTAAAAGCAAAGGAATCGCCATCCAAACCTGCACCTCAAAAGTACCTAGAGAAATCATCAGCTCACCATTTCGAACCTGATTCGAAAAAAGAGAAAGCACAAGAATTAGCCCTGCACCAGCCGCATAAAACAAATAACCTAATCTTTTAAGTTTTCGATAGTCAATAAACATTATCCCAATGGCTAATATAAACCCGATGATTAGTGTAATCACTTTATTTTGAAGCATTGTTGATATATTAAAATTGGATGATTCCAGGTATTGTTCTAGATTAACAGCCAGAATTGGCAGAAAGCTAAGCAGCCATGTGACACTTAACAATGAAACTAGTATCCAATCTATTTTGGGTCTATGCAGTTTATTGAGCGACTTTCCAAGAGAGAGAGGACTGCCCATTTCTTTTACTGCCTTTTCCTCGGCCTCTATTTCACTGTAGCCTCTTTGTACCCAAGATTGCTTTGATTTTTTTATATGCTGGCTTAACTCAAGCTTCACATAATCCTTTGCTTCCTTCGACTGAATCTGATTGGTTACCGTTTCCAGGAAGTTACTAATTTTCATTAGGCGTCACCTCATTCAACAAATCTTTCAATGATTTCCCTGGATTTTCGCGCAACTGCTGTTTTTGCAAGTACTTCAGCCCTTTTTTTGTTAACTTATAATACTTTTCCTCGTCCCCGACCCAGTAAGATTCAAGGGTTCCTTGCTGTTCCTGGGTATGCAGGATTGTATAAACAGCCCCCTCATTATTAAGGATGCTTTTAATTCCTCTGACATGCAGTAATTGCGTTAACTCGGAGCCAGTCTTGGCGCCTGTCAACAGTGATAGAATTACATTTGTGATGTCGACTTCCTGCAGTTGTTCTATTTTCTCATTAATTTTTTGACGATGCTCATCCGTAAACTTCACTTGACCAAATGTATGAGTGTTCATTGCCTTTTTCAATCTTTTAAATCGTTCTTCCATCGTGCACCCTCCAGCATTTCTTTTAATATTGACTTGCCTTTGCGTAACCGCGTCTTAATGGTATTTTGATTTACTTCGAGTACAGCGGCGATTTCTTTAATGGAATATTCCTCGTAATAATAAAAATAGATGACTTCGCGATATTTTATAGGCAACTGCATGACTGCGAATGCCAGTTGTGCATCTTCATCTTGTTGAATAATTGTTTGTTCTACACTGTCCCTATCTTCACCTCTAATGAAACTGAAATCATCTGCAGCTTTCACACGCTGGTTGTACCAGCTTTTTAAATAATCTTTTGCATGGTTAATCGCAATTCGCCAAAGCCAGGTTTTGATGGATGATTTTCCTTTATAGAAGGGCAGCGATTTATAGCATTTGACAAAAACTTCTTGGGTCAAATCCTCGGCAATCGCCTCATTATGTACGTAGGCAAAAATGAGTTGCTGGATTTCTCGGCCATATGTACGCATTAATTCATCAACTAATTCTGCATGATTGCTTTTTGTTATTAAGGAATCCAAAATCTCTTCCACATTCTCTCCTCCATTTCGACTATTAGACGAGGCCCACCTTTAGAAAGTTTTAAATTTGGATAAATTAAAAAGTTGGCTCCCATCAAGGAAGTACCAACTTATGAATCGAATTATTTACTTGCGCCAGAAAGTCGTACATTCTGCTTTGTCCATTATGTTAAATTCAATCATTTTTTCAAGCAGTTCAAAATTTACCGGCTCATTCCACTTAATTCGGAACAAGCCTTTGGTAGCACTGTAACCAGCTTGTGCAATATCTTCGGCAAAGTGCTCCATGCCAAATTCTTCTGGTGCAACACTTAAATGATGCTTGGCTGTGGAAAATCCAATGATGTATGTACCGTGATCCGTAAACATAGGCTGATTCCATTTAAGTTCAGGCAGTAGTTGAGGGAATTTCTTTATGATCCACCCGAAAATTTCTTCGACACGTTCCCTCTGTAGTGGGTCATCAATCTTTTCTAAATATTCCTTTAAGGCTTCCATATAGTACCTCCTTTATAATAGTCTAAAATCGAGGGCTTTAAAGTATTTTCCAGTATCTATCTAAAATATTACTTCAATCTGTTAAGGTGTTCCACCTTATAATCAATTTCATAGTTTGAGTTGCCCAAAAAACACAAGTTATGACCTTTTCAGTTTATTATGATATTTTGTTATTATGTCCCCCTGAAAATTTGTTTTAACCAAAAGAGATTTAAATAAGAAAGTTTAGCTTTATAAAATATATAAAAACAAGGAGGGAGTACCTCATTTTGCGGGCAATACGTAAATTTTATCAATTTTTTGTAGACAAACCTTTTGAAATAGGAGCAATTTTGAATGATCGCTATGAGATTCTAAGGGTTATAGGAACGGGAAGCTATGGAATTGTATACTTATGCAAAGAGTTAATAACCAATGAGAATAGAGTGGTTAAACAGCTTCGTCCAAGTAAATGCCGCAACAAAAAGGAAGTGGAGATGTTTGAAAAGGAAATCTCTCTTTTGCGCAAGCTTGACCACAAAAAAATACCAATGTTATATGAAGCATTTTCAAGTAACGGACAATTATTCTATGCAATGAGTTTTGTTGAAGGCGATAATCTGGAAGAACTCATCTTTTCGAAGAAAATTACTTTTAGCGAGAAAGAGGCCTTACTAGTTCTTGCAGATCTTCTCGAATTTATAGATTATCTTCACAAAAAAGACATCTACCATCAAGATTTACGTATTCCAAACGTTTTGCTAAAAAACAGGGAACTTTACTTAATTGATCTTGGATTGGCAAAGTCACCAAACCGTCAAAAGGACCTCTTGGACATGAAGCAACAGGATTACTATGACCTGGGAGAAATCCTTTTATATTTACTTTATACGACGTACTCCTCCAACAACAAAAAAGCTCTTCCATGGACAGAAGAACTTTCTTTAGAAAAAGAGACGGTTCACTTGTTAAAAAGACTACTAGAGATTGAAGATCCCTACTCAAGTACTCGTGAAATTTCAATCGATCTTGAAACAGCACTTAAAGCAATGGAAAAGCACATAAACCTGGAGTAGAAGGATTAACTACTGCTTCGGCCCTTCCGTTTGTAGTAGTTGCTTCCACCCATTGGATTTTGTCTATAGCGTCGACTGCTGCTGCTGCTTCCTCTACGATAGTAACCTTTTTTTCGATCACTACTGCTATTTCGGCGATAATGGTGATGTCTCCTCTCACTGCTGCCATTGGAAAATTGCTTGAGTTGATCCATTATTTTTTTAAACATGGTTTACCTCTTTTCATTTTTTTAGTTTTATCAATGATTCCCACTAACATAATGTATTGAACAGACAATCGCAATGATTAGCCTTCGGTAGTACCATATAACTCTTCTCTTAAAGATTGCTCCCTTTATCTTGAATACCATTTATATGCCACTTATAAACTGTTAATGTATCAAGATTCAGTATCGACCACAAGAATTGAGCCAGTCATCGCATCAACATGGACATTGTACTCTCTGTTTCCTTCTTCGATTTCCAGCTCATAGATTAGGTAATGATCTTCTTCATCAAGTTCGATTTCTACTACATTTCCTTTTACTTCAGCCAATGCAAGCTTGATTGCTTCCTCAGGCATGATAACAGGAGCAGAGGGAGTAGTAGCAGACGCTCCAGATGAAGTGCTGTTCACTGAAGCAGAAGTCAACAGATGGTTCGTTTCTCGGCGAATAATATCTCCGTTTGAAGCATCCATCTCTATCTCTTCATAGCCAGTCTCCGTTTTAACAGCCATTTTTATAATAGATGGTGTGCCGAATTCCCAATCCCATTCTTTTGCAAAACTCAGCACTTCCCCTTTATCACTTACTAAAGCCTCCGCTTCTTTTTGCGTTAATTCACCCATTTTCTCAGCTGCAAAATAAATCCCAACGCCAACTACGGCAACAACAAAAATGCCGACAAAGCCAAAAATCCATTTTTTGCTGTTTACCAATACTTTATTCAATTATCCTTCAACCTCCATTTCGTTATCTTACCTTTAAGATAACCAGCGAAAATGAAATGAAGATGAAACCAAAATTAAAAACAAATTAAAAACAATCCATTCCCGATTAAAACCTACAACGTAACCTTTACAGAAGTGCCTTTGTTCTCTTCACTCGTGATGGAAATCTTGCCTCCCAGGCTATGCAACAGTTCGCGAGCAATAGATAATCCAAGCCCGCTGCCCCCTGTTTCTCTGGAACGAGAGGAATCCACTCGGTAAAAACGGTCAAAAACGTACGGCAAATCTTTTTTGGGTATTCCGATTCCCTCATCCTCCACCGAGATCATGATTGGACCTTTATCATTCTGGTCAATATAGATAGCCACATCGCCTTTGCTATATTTAATTGCATTATCCAGTAAGATGATAATAACTTGTTCAATCTTTTCTCTATTAGTAAAAGCGATAATTTCCTTTTTAATTGAATCAACATGAACAAAACGATTTTTGGTTTCAGTAAAGATGTGGGCTATTTTTTCACAGAAACCTACTATTTCCAGCTGTTCGTTTGGCAGAATATCCTGTTCATCCAATGCTGCGATATCCAATAACTGACTCGTTAGCCGTTTCATTCTCAGGGCTTCATGATGAATACTTTCAGCCGCCTGTTTTTGCATTTTAGGGTCACTAATGTCCCTCCGCTTTAATAAATTGGCATAGCTTTCGATAACTGTAATCGGTGTTTTTAATTCGTGGGAAGCATCAGAGACAAATTGTTGCTGTTTGTACTGATTTTCTTTTAGTCGTTGGATCATTTTATTGAAAACAAGGCCCATTTGCTGAAGCTCATCCTTGGACTCTTTTTCAAATATAATGGTCTGGAATCTTCCACTCTCTTCAATCTCTCCCATGGTCCTGCTCATTAAAGCAATTGGCTTCAGAATAAGTCGGGAAAGCCACTTTCCGGCCAAAATGGAAAATAATATAATAACAAGCGATGCACCGGCGAGCACGTAGAGCAAGAGTAGTGTGTTTTCCCACAAGTCTTCAAGGCTATGAACGATTTCAACCACACCTACCCCTTCTCCACTTGAATTAATAGGATTTTGGTAGAGAAGAATAAAATCTCCACTTACGGTCTTGATACTAAACCCCTCTTCTCCCATCAACTCTATTTCCATCTCCCTATAGTCCTCTTCATCTGAATAGACGTTAATCACTTGACCCTCCGGTGATAGGATACGGAGCATTCCATCCTCGGGTGTATAGGGTTCCAATATCTCAGGATGCTCGACTGCTATTTGCGGAATTGGATTATTTTGAACAAATAGCGACACTTGTTCTTCAAGGACATCTTTTTCACGGTCAAGCGAGATCCAGAAGAACATGATGGCGACTAGTAGACCGAGCAACAGAAGCATCGCAATCAGAAACAGACTGGAGTACCATTGAATCTTCGTTTGAATTCTCACTTTCCTAGCTCCTTCATGCTATACCCTACACCTCGATAAGTATGGAGAATAGGGTCTGTTTGCTTGAGCTCCAACTTCTTTCGTAGGTGACGGACATAGACATCGACCACATTCGTCTCTCCAAAATGGTCATATCCCCATACATTCTTAATTATCTGGTCCCGTGTCAGGACCAAGTTTTTATTTTCCATTAAATATGCGAGAAGGTCGAATTCACGGGAAGTCAGTTCAATTGATTTTCCATTGCGAAATGCCTCGCGTGTTCCTTTTTCAAGGCGGATGCCGCCAAGTTCGAGTACTTCTTGATTATCTTCGGTTTTAGGTTGTGTCACGCGGAGAACGGCTCTTATTCGGGCAAAAACCTCATCTATATCAAATGGCTTCGTTATGTAATCATTTGCACCCTGATCAAGGCCGCTCACTTTATCCTTTGTTGTATTTCGTGCCGTCAACATAATGACTGGGGTATGCTGGTTTACTTTTCGAAAATGTTGCAGAACCTCTATGCCATCCAATTTTGGCAGCATGACATCCAGTAGAATGAGATCCCATTCGTCCTCAAGGGCAAGCTCAAGTCCTGTTGGCCCATCATATGCGCTTACAGTTTCATAGCCTTCATAATAAAGTTCTACCGTTAAAATACGTGCAATCTGTTTTTCATCTTCAACTATTAGAATTTTTCTTTTCATTCTCATCTACCTCCAGTACCACCAGTTTACATTACCAGGATTAAAAACAGATTAAAAACCGGTAAGAATTTAAGACGGAGGAAACAAAATGTCATGTTTAATTCTATTTTGGAGGTGGTAAATACAAATTAAGTAATCGAAATGAGTATTTACTTTTTCATTTCACTTTCCTCCCTATCAAAAAACATCGGACATTGGTAGAATTCCAATGTCCGATGTTTTTTAAGTTTTATAAAAATCGCAATCCATTACACTTCAAAATATAAATGCTTATGGAGGCTACACCCTGGATTAAATGCGCTCTTGCAGGATGAACATGAGGATTGGCAATGAAGATATTCATCAATTGTAAGCTCATGCCCACATGATCCGCATAATACAGCTTGTTGGTGAAATTGACTTTTTGGCCAAACTTGCGGGTCATTGCAACCTTTTTCCTCATGACAGGAGAAGCAAGGATAATATGTATCGCAACAATAGAATTTAATGGCGATTCGATCGATTTCTGAGTGATAATGCAGACAGCGTGTTTCCTTGTCTACATCAGAACCCTTTACTTCTTTCCCATGAATCAACATTCCGTTCTCTCCTTGATCTCTTCTGCTAAACATTATTTTTTAAACTTTTAAAAAGTATTGGCTTTAGGCGATAGCCAAAAATCCCTGCAAAAACAGCCAGGATGATATCTTTCGGTAACGGTACAACCATCCATGCCCACGCCATTTTATAGGTAAAGCCCTCTGGTGCTTCAAACCAAATTTTATAGGCAGCGTACATCCAATTTGTCCCGAATAAATAATTGATGACTGTTCCGACTAATGCTGCGATTACATATCCTTTAGTCGTTGGAAATTTACGAACCACTTCCCCGACAACATAGGCAACCAAAATATATGAAACAATAAATCCGAAAGTAGGTGAAATGAGTGAGTCTATTCCACCAGAGAATTTAGCGAAGACCGGTAAGCCAACTAGTCCGATAAAAGCATAAAAACTCATGGCAATTGCGCCGGTGCGGCTGCCCAATAAAATTCCAGCCAGCAGCGCGAAGAACGTCTGAAGCGTGATTGGTACACCGCCTACAACCAGAAATGAGGAAATGTTCGCTCCAATCATCATCAATACGGAAAACATAGCAACTTGAACCATTTTCAGTGTTCGTGAATGATTTGTTGTTTTTTCAATTGCAGTAGTCATCATAAACCTCCCAAAATCAATAATTAGGAATAGTATATTTGACTAGTAGATTTACGTCAACTAATTTTTAAATTTAGTTAACACAAGTTCCGAGTGAAAGATTCACTCTAAATAATTTGTATATAACCTTTCAGAATGGTTATATCCTTTCAAATAAAAACATCTCTCCACTTATAACGCTTGAGGAGAGATGTTTTAATTAAATTTCGATAGGAATTATCGAGCTTTATTTATTTGATAACTAATTTATTTCACATGTAATTTCAATTCTTGCCCTTACTCTACCGTAACAGATTTCGCTAGGTTACGTGGTTTATCAACGTCACAGCGACGGTGAAGTGCCGCGTAGTAGCTGATTAGTTGTAGTGGTACTACGGATACAAGTGGTGTTAGTAGTTGGTGAACTTTTGGAATGACGAAGCGATCGCCTTCTTCCTCGATGCCCTCCATTGAAATAATGCATGCGTTTGCTCCGCGTGCCACTACTTCCTTGACGTTCCCGCGAATATTTAGCGATACTTGTTCTTGTGTTGCTAAGGCGAACACAGGCGTACCCTCTTCAATAAGAGCAATTGTACCGTGTTTTAATTCCCCACCAGCAAAACCTTCAGCTTGGATATAAGAGATTTCCTTCAGCTTTAATGCACCTTCCGAACTTACATAGAAGTCCATATTGCGTCCGATGAAGAATGCATTACGAGCGATTTTTAAATAGTCTTCAGCGATTTGTTCCAACTCTTCTTTCGAATCAACCATTGTTTGAATGCCGTTCGCAGCGATGGCTAATTCTTGTTTTAAGTCAAAGTCGATTTCTTTCCCTTTTGCTTTACCCGCAACATAGGCAGCAATTGAAAGTACAGCCACTTGTGCCACATATGCTTTAGTCGAAGCTACAGCAATTTCAGGACCTGCATGTAATAGCAATGTATAGTCCGCTTCACGGGAAAGTGTCGATCCAGGGACATTTGTAATCGTCAATGCTGGGTAGCCCAATTCTTCTTTTACTCTCACAAGCACTTGACGGCTATCTGCTGTTTCACCTGATTGTGAAATAAAGATGAATAAAGGTTTCTCAGATAAAAGTGGCATATTGTAGCCAAATTCACTTGAAATGTGTACTTCTACAGGAATTCCTGCGATTTTTTCAAAGTATTGTTTACCGATTAACCCTGCATGGTAACTTGTTCCTGCTGCGATAATATATAAACGATCTGCTTCTTTAATTGCTTCTAGAATATTGCTATCAATTGTTAGGTCGTCCTCGGAATTGCTATATGCTTGAATGATTTTACGAACAACAGCTGGTTGCTCATCCATTTCTTTTAACATGTAGTGAGGGTATGTTCCCTTTTCGATGTCGCTTGCATCTAGCTCTGCCTTGAATGGTTTACGCTCAACAGGTGTGCCTTCAAGCGTAGAGATTTCAACTTTGTCTCTGTGAACCAATACAACTTCTTTATCCCGAAGTTCTACGAAGTGATCTGTAACTTGCAGCATTGCCATTGCATCTGAAGCTACAACATTAAAGCCATCTCCCACACCTACCAATAATGGAGATTTGTTTTTAGCTACATAAATTGTATCTTGATCTTCTTGGTCAAGCAGCGCAAGGGCATATGAACCATGTAATAAAGATAACGTTTTACGGAACGCCTCTACAGTTGATAATCCTTCTTTTGCAAATAAGTCAACAAGTTGGACAATTACTTCTGTATCTGTATCTGATTGCATTTTGATGCCTTTTAGGTAGGCTTTTTGCAATAAATGATAGTTTTCGATTACTCCATTATGCACTAAAGTATAACGGCCAGTCGCACTTTGATGTGGGTGTGCATTTAATTGGTTTGGTACACCGTGTGTTGCCCAACGCGTGTGGCCAATTCCGATTGTTGCATCTACATCATCGTCTACAGCTGTACGTAAATCAGCAATACGGCCCTTTTCTTTAAATACTGTAATACCCTCGTCATTTCGAACAGCGATACCTGCTGAATCGTAGCCACGGTATTCTAGTTTTTCTAATCCTTTTAGCAAGATTTCCTTTGCATCTAACTCACCATTATATCCAACAATTCCACACATATTCCTAAATCCTCCGTTTAAGCAATACAAAAAAACCCTACAGGGATGAGCTTTCATACATGTGCAGGAATTCTGTCTAATTCCTCGCCACAGATAAAGTTCTTCTTTTTAGCATTACTTTTATATTTATTTGCCTTTTCGTTTTTCTGTCCACAAAATCACTTTTGTGTTTTAAAACGAAACTATCGACCGGGCATGCGATCGGGAGGTATCCGCCGAAATATCGATAATCCTCCACCTCGTCAACTAAGGATTGTTGTACCGTCCGATTTCCTTAGTTCAGGCGCTATAATTGTTTTCCGATTTACTTATTTAGCGCTAAATAATTCCCTCCTCATTCTGCGCTGGCTTGAAAACGCGAAGAAAATTGGAATAATCTTCAAAATATATTTTTCAAGCACCTTCATCATACAGAATATGCTTCAAGTCGTCAATCATCCACGCATATTTACTATTTTCTTATAATTTTACTGAAGAAAATTAGCCTAAATCTTATTTACCCCTATTCTATAAAAAATAACCTATTTATCATAAAAAATTTCCACTAGAGACTTAGCGAACTCTAGTGGATACATGAGTGAATGAATTCAATTTTGGATTATAACTCTTTTTCTTTCAGCAGATTTACGATTTCACGATTGAATGCCGGCAGATCTTTTGGCGTACGGCTTGAAACGAGCTGCTTTTGACACACGAAAACTTCTTCATCATGATAAGTTGCCCCGGCATTTTCCAGGTCCACTCGGATGGATTTATAGCCTGTAATATCGCGGCCATCCAAAGATCTTGCTGTAATTAACAGCTGTGGTCCATGACAAATAGCAAATACCGGTTTCATATCACTCATGAATTTTTTCGCAAATGCTACTACACGATCATCATCTCGTAATAAGTCAGGTGAAAAACCACCAGGTATGAATAGGGCATCAAAATCATCCGGATTCACATCATCGATTCCATAATCGATTTCCACGCGAACTTCCCCTTGTTTTCCTCTGACTGCTTTATTTCCTTCTTTATCAATCGTCACAATTGTATGTCCTGCTTCTTGTAATGCTTCCTTGGGACTCGTAAATTCAATATCCTCGAATAAATCAGTAATCAACGTGGCTACTTTTGCCATTTGATATCACTCCTTTCAAACTTACTATTTCCCTTTTGTTCGACAAATAAACAAAGAATCAGGGATGTTCGAACGAAAAAAACCAGTAAATATCCTGCGTTTCACAGTGTATTTACTGGGTTTATTTAAAGCTATTCAGTTAGCCCCATTTCTTGTCGTACAACATCCGAGATTCGGTTTACATAGCTTTCGCACTCTTCAACAGTTGAAGCTTCCACCATTACTCGAACAAGCGGCTCTGTCCCTGATGGTCGTACTAACACTCGCCCATTACCAGCCATTGCAGCTTCTACTTCAGCAATTGTTTTTGCTACTTTTTCATTTTGAGTTACAGCATGCTTGTCTACCACTCGCACATTCACCAGCTTTTGGGGGAACACCGTCATTTCAGCGGCTAGCTCTGATAATTTTCTATCAGTTGCTTTCATGATATTTACAAGCTGGATTGCCGTTAATAATCCATCGCCTGTTGTATTGAAATCCAGGAATACAATATGCCCTGATTGCTCCCCACCCAGGTTATAATCGTTGGCACGCATTTCTTCAACAACATAACGATCTCCAACTGATGTTTTCACACTAGTCATGCCATTGTCGTCAAGTGCCTTGTAGAAGCCTAGATTACTCATCACTGTCGATACAACTGTATTTTTCTTTAAGCGGCCTTTACTATTTAAGTATTTTCCGATAATGAACATGATTTGGTCACCATCGACAATTTGCCCTTTTTCATCTACTGCAATCAGTCTGTCTCCATCTCCATCAAACGCCAACCCTACATCTGCTCCTCGCTCCAATACAAGCTCTGCAAGTTTCTCAGGGTGTGTCGACCCAACGCCATCGTTTATATTCAAACCATTTGGCGAAGAACCCATTGATGAAATATCGGCCTCTAAATCCGCAAATAGATGCGTAGCTAACTGGGATGTTGCGCCATGAGCACAATCTAATGCCACATGTATGTCCAAGAAATCTTCTTCTACCGTTTGTTTTAGGTATGATAGATATTTTTGTCCACCTTCAAAGTAGTCGCTTACTGTCCCTAGGTTGCCACCTACCGGGCGAGGCAATGTATCTTCTTCTAAATCAATTAGATTTTCTATTTCAGCTTCTTGTGCATCCGTTAATTTAAATCCGTCCGGACCAAAGAATTTAATGCCATTATCAGCCACTGGATTATGAGACGCGGAAATCATAACCCCTGCATCTGCATTCATTACACGTGTAAGATATGCAACACCCGGAGTGCTAATTACACCTAGTCGCATAACTTCCACTCCAATCGAAAGCAAGCCGGCAACCAATGCTCCCTCCAGCATATGTCCAGAAACCCTTGTATCTCGTCCAATAATTACCTTCGGGCGTTCTGTCGCATTCTTAGTTAATACGTACCCACCAACACGGCCTAGTTTAAACGCAAGTTCAGGTGTTAATTCTGAATTGGCGACACCACGTACGCCATCAGTTCCGAAATATTTTCCCATTACTTTTCTCTCCTTCAATGCTAGACATTCCATGCTTCCAATACAAAATCTTATATTATTATGATTTATTATAATAAAATTAAGAAATTTGCTATTCTGTATTATTGTCTTCTTCAGCAGGTGTTTCTTCTTCTACCGGGGGTGTTTCTTCCACATTATTTGTCTCTTCTTCCGGCTCAGTTTCTACAGGTCCAACTTCTTGTTCTTGTTCTTGTTCAGGTTGTTGTTGCCCTTGTCCTTGTTCTTCTTCCTGTCCTGGCTCCTGAACCACTTCATCTTCTGTTTGGTTATCTGCCCTCTTTGTAACATTGGCTTGTACCTCAATTGAATATCTTGAGAGCTTGGATACTCCGTTTGGCAAAGGAATCTCAACTTCGTATACACCAGATTTCTGAATCTCTGATATGTCAAATTCTACTTCTAATCCTGTGATAGGGTCAATAATTGATTTTGGACCAAATATTTCTATGACTTTAGTCTCGGATGATATCCTATTAATGGTGACCCCTTCCATAGGGTTACCGGTTTGCCTTATGGTTAGAGGTACTTTTCGACTATATTGTTTTACGTCGACACTTACATTAACTGTTTCAGGTTCAATCGTTACATCCAGTTTATTTAAGCTGCTGTCTAATACCTTTACATTCGCCTCCTGATTAAAGGATGCTGTAATACCCTCTTCACTATTAACCGTTGCCTTCACATAGCCAATGCTTTCGATTACACTTTTTGCACCGGTTACCAATATAGTACTTGGATCTGACGTCATTCCCATGAGCTCATAACCTTCAGCTATTAAACTGTTATTGATTTCCGGTTCTACTGGAATTTCTTTTGTTACTTTTTCTTCAATGACAAGATCAAGCACACCCGGGTCAATAGTAACATCCAGTTTAGGTGAAAAGTTCTCATGCTGAATTGTTACGCTATGTTCACCAATTAATAAAGTACTTAAGTCTACAAACACCTTGAAGTCCTTTGTCAATTTTGTTTGTATGACGATAGGCATTGGCCCCTCAATTGTAACATCCACTGTTTCAGGCAGCCCCGAAACAATTAAATTTTCAGTATCATAGTAAGCTTCAAGAGGTACATCTGTAATAATATCCACATTTGTATCTGATTCCGATGTCTGTCCTTCATCCAGCTGCGCTTTCGCGTAAAAGAACAGCGTAACGGCTAAAATGAGGGCAATTACGCGTAAAGCCCAATAACTATCGAACAGTTTATCCATTCTTTTTCCCCCTCCAAGTCCACTTAGAGGCAAAATCCGATTCTTGTTCAGGGCCAAACCACAATTTTCTTAATTGCGCTTCGAATTCCTCTATTGATAGATTTCGATACAGATTCCCATTTCGCGTTAGGCTTATAGCTCCCGTTTCTTCAGATACCACGATTGTAACTGCATCCGTCACTTCACTTAGCCCGACCGCTGCCCGGTGACGTGTACCTAGTTCTTTTGATATAAAGGTACTCTCCGATAATGGCAAATAACAAGCAGCCGAAATGACCTTGTTCTTTTGAACGATCACTGCACCGTCATGCAGTGGCGTATTTGGTATGAATATATTGATCAGTAATTCCGATGTGATTTCTGCATTCAACTTGATGCCCGTTTCAATATATTCATTTAAGCCAGTTTCATTTTCAATTGAAATGAGGGCACCGATCCGTCGTTTTGCCATATAGCTTACTGCCTTTTTCATCGCTTCCACTAAACGCGTTTGCTCATCTTCTAGTTGTCCACTCGAACGCTGGAATATTTTCCCACGACCCAATTGTTCCAATGCTCTTCGAATTTCAGGGGTGAAAATAATAATGATGGCTAAAAATCCGTAGTCAATAATTTCTTGCAGGAACCAACCGAGGGTGTCTAGACCGAAAATAACTGTTGCAAACCTAGCAAAGATTATGACAAATATCCCTTTTAATAACTGAACAGCTTTTGTTCCTTTAATGAGGGTCAATAATTTATAGATTACGTACCAAACCAGCAGTACGTCTAAAATGCTAAACACAACATTTACAGGCGTAAGGTCTGTAAATTGCTCAATAATTTGCACGTGGCATCCCCCACTTTTTCCTTGCTATTTCATTTATATCAATAACACCTCTGTGTTATTACGCAAAAATATAAAAATGTAAAACCATTACAGCAATTCAACATTGCAACTTTTCTTCCATTATTACCTTAATAATAACGTAAATGTGTAAAGATTCATTGAACATTTATAGTTAAAAGTAGTATACCATAACTTGTACTTATAAAGCTTTTCTCAAGTAAAAAGCCCACTCTTTCGAGTAGACTTTTATTTTTATATCCCTTTGCAAAGTTTTTATTCTTTAAACAAATCCATAAAATCATTTGCCATTGCTTTTGTTTCATACCATAGCCATTCAAACACTTGGTCAATTTCTTCGATTTGACCTGTAACAACCGATGTAGATGCCATGTACTCTCCATTTATAACAATAACATCTCCATCAACTTCCCCTTCAATGACGAGGTCGCCATTTTTTACGACAACGTCACCTTTTACTACTTCACCTTCCGGAACAATAACTGTTTGCCCATCTACTATTAAATTCGGTTGTGTCGTAACCGAGAATTCATCGCTTGAATAATTACTTAACATCGTTGCACTCATAAATAGGAAGAACACAGCAGCTGCTACAATGATCGGATGTCGTCTAAACCATTTCTGGATCCCCACCCGATTTTTCCCTTTTGGTAGACGCTTCATTACTTTATCCTCAAAATGTGGAGGTGCTGTAATATGTGCTGCACTTTTAACAAAAGCAACCGTGTCACTTAGTTCGTGCATATGTTGTCTACAATCAGAGCACATTTGCAAATGCTTCTTTAGTTGCTGTTCATGTTCACGACTTATATCGCCGTCTAAATATTCGTGCATATAGTCAACAATGTATTGTGGACACGTACTCATGCGGTTACCCTCCTACAGATTGTTTAATTGCTTTCTTAAAGCTTCACGCCCTCGATGTATTCGTGTTTTTACCGTTCCCAAAGGCATATCCAAGATCTCGCTAATTTCCTGCAACGATAATTCTTCAATATATTTTAATACTATAACGGAACGATACTTATCAGGCAATCTGCTGATTTCGTACTGAATTCGGTCCTGAAGCTCCATCTGTTGCACCGTTTCTTCAGGCAATTGTTCACTTGATGCAACTTGCGAGTACATATTCAACCCATCTGTACCTGCCACTTCTGCATCTAAGTAATAATCTGGCTTTTTCTTTCGAATTCGATCAATGCAAAGATTTGTTGCAATTCGGTAAAGCCAAGTTGAAAATTTCCTTTTCTGATCGAATGTATGAAGGTTTATGTATGCCCGTACAAATGCTTCCTGCGCGATATCTTCGGCTTCTTGCTTGTTGGCGAGCATACGGTAGCAAATTTGGTATAATTTGTGCTGGTAGAGGCTCACAATATCTGAAAATGCGTTTTGATCACCTTTTAGCACTTGCTTTATTCTTTTGTTCACTAACGCATCCATTTATTTTTTCCTCTCCACCTTTACGGCTTATTATTATTTACGCGGAACGTTTTAAAAAGTTTCACGTATGTCGAGAGATTCTAAAAAAATTATTTTTAATCTCCAAGAGTATAAATTAGTATATTTATCCAAAAATTTCAAGTGCCGAAAACACCAAATTACACAAGCTTTTCGCCAAGCAGCGATCCCATCAAAGCAACAGCAACATCAGCCGTCTTATTGCGTTCATCAAGGATTGGATTCACCTCAACAAATTCAGCTGAAGTAATAATCCCTTCTTCCTCGAGCATCTCCATTGCCAAATGACTTTCCCGGTATGTGATTCCCCCAGGTACTGGTGTTCCAACACCCGGTGTATATAAAGGATCTATTCCATCTAAATCTAGTGATAAATGGACCCCGTCTACTTTCCGCTCTTTCAAATATGCAATTGAATCCTCAATGATTCTTGTCATGCCCATACGATCGATTTCATGCATTGTATAGACTTTAATTCCCTTTTCTCTAATTAGGTCCCGCTCTCCCGGATCAACTGAACGGGCCCCAATGATAATAATATTCCCGGGTTTGATCTTCGGTGCCGGGCCGCCAATTGTGACTAATCGCTCATCTCCCAAGCCAATGCTTACTGCAAGTGGCATTCCGTGAATATTACCCGATGGCGACGTTGCAGGAGTATTTAAATCTGCATGCGCATCATACCAAATCACACCTAAATTGTCGTAGTGTGCTGCCAGTCCTGCAAGTGTACCAATTGCAATACTATGATCACCACCTAAAACAAGCGGGAATCTCCCTTGTCCGATTACTTCCGAAACTTTATCCGAAAGCTGTGTACATACTTCCACAACTTCTTTTAAGTTTTTTAAATTTGTATCCAATTGTGTATTATTCATTGGCCTTTTTACGATGATGTCCCCTTCATCTTTAACCTCGTAGCCTAGTGCTTGTAATCTCTCTGATACATCTGCATATCTAATGGCACTTGGTCCCATGTCCACCCCACGACGCATTTGACCATAATCAGATGGTGCCCCAATAATAGATATTTCTCTGTTTTTCATATACTGACCCCCTTGTCGATATCCTCTATTTTATATGGAAAAGTATTAATGGCTCAACTCTACAAAATTTTGGATTTTTATACATTTATTAATAGTTTCGGACAAGGAAATTTATTGTTGATTTCTGAGAAATAATGGATTATCGATACACCAAGTGAGAGCTGGAAACTCGATAATTTTATAGTCTCTTTTACTGGAATATCGGATACTAAGGAGGTTTGAAAATTTTGGCTTTTTCGATGATTCAAAGGAGCGAGGAGAGACCTTATTTCCCTAAAATATTGTTCTTTGGGGGAAGTATTCTAAGTAAAATAAAAGACCTCTACTCACTTAGAGTAAAGGTCTTGTGTATGTATGAACATCATAAATTATAAAAGAAATGGCTGGGGTACCAGGATTCGAACCTGGGCATGACGGAATCAAAATCCGTTGCCTTACCGCTTGGCTATACCCCAAAAATGGTGGAGGGGGACGGATTCGAACCGCCGAACCCGAAGGAGCGGATTTACAGTCCGCCGCGTTTAGCCACTTCGCTACCCCTCCAGATAAACACTTATGGTGGAGGATGACGGGCTCGAACCGCCGACCCCCTGCTTGTAAGGCAGGTGCTCTCCCAGCTGAGCTAATCCTCCAAGATATAGGTAAGTGTTATCTTTATTTAAATTTATTGGTGACCCGTACGGGATTCGAACCCGTGTTACCGCCGTGAAAGGGCGGTGTCTTAACCACTTGACCAACGGGCCAAACTGTTTTGTCTCAATCAGACAATAGTTATATTAACACGTATTTTAAAAACCTGCAACCCCTTTCCAAAAAAAAATGTAATTTCCAATTCAAGCGGGGAGATTCCTACATACTACAACTATCAAAGTAGTTTTCAGTAGATTTTCCCCGCAGTTTCACAGCTTGAAAACCTTATTATATGTGTAATTTACTCCGACGTTTGGTTTTCCATCAATTAAAACCTTCATTTCAGAAGCCCTTTAATCAACTCATAATAAAGGCATTAAATTAGCTTTACCATATGACGCGTTGACGGCGGCGAAAAATCTTATTGTTCCCTGACTCTTCCTTACCTATTCCCAAATAATGTTCACTAATCTCTTTATCCGCCAAAATCCTTGCAGATTCCCCGTGCATAACGACCCGGCCATTTTCCATAATATATCCGTAATCTGCAATGGAAAGTGCAACATTTGCATTCTGTTCCACCACTAGAATGGACATTCCCTCTTCTTCATTAATCCTTTTTATATTTTGGAAAATTTCTTTGACAAGCAGTGGTGCAATTCCTAATGAAGGTTCATCTAATAAAAGTAATTTCGGCTTTGCCATTAACCCTCTTCCAATAGCTAGCATTTGCTGCTCTCCACCAGATAGAAATCCGGCTTTTCGATTTTGAAGTGTTTTCAACTTCGGGAAATATTCATATATTTTATTAATATCCCCTTTTATATTTATACGATCTTTTCTTGTATAGGCGCCCGCAATCAGATTTTCTTCAACCGTTAGCCCCTTAAAAATGCGCCGACCTTCCATACTTAGAAATATACCTTTTCGAACTAGCCCATCTGGTGTAATGCCATTAATTTTTTCTGCTTGAAACTTGATGCTGCCATCTATAATCTGTCCACCATCACCCGCCAGCAAACCGGATATGGCTTTTAATGTAGTCGACTTTCCTGCACCATTACTCCCTAATAGCGCTACAATTTTTCCCTCAGGTACATCTAACGTTATACCCCTTAGCGCAAGGATAATTTTTTGGTATACAACTTCCAGGTTATTGACACGGAGCATTTTATAAAACTCCCTTCTATTAAATATAGATATATACGGGTTCACAAATTTCTATGAATTTCGTCCGAAATATACCCGACAGAATTAATTATTTTCCCATCCCCAATTATTTGAAGACTATTCCGAAAATATTATGGAATAGTCTTCTCACACATTTTAAATAGGAAGAGATTCTTGAATGTACTGCGAACCCCTATTAATCTTTATGACTGAAATAATCAGTTAGTTGCTCCCATTTACCTCCCTTTACAATCCCTAAACGCGTCATCTCAGTACCTGCATGATTGTCGGCACTAAATGATACATTTGCCCCCAGGCCGCCTAGATCAAAGTTTTGTAAAGATTCGATACCTTCACGAATCTTCGGACCAGTAAGTTCACCTTCAGGATTTTTTTCTGCCGCAGCTTGGATTCCAGCTACCATGATTTTTGCTGCGCTCCATCCTTGAACAAATTTTTGATCGATATCATCAATTGTCATCCCTTTTGAATCTAGATACTCTTTAATTTCAGCCATACCTGGTTGATCTTCATACGGGAAAGCATGCGATAATATACCAATATAACCTTCTGCTACATCAGCTCCTACGATATCAATAACTCCTTCACCCGAAGCCCAGTTTAAGCCGATAAATTGAGTATCGATTCCCAATGTCTTTGCATCACGCAAGATTGTTGAAGTTGCTGCCCAAGTTTGTTGAATAATTGCATAGTCCGGATTCTTCTTCTCCATATTCAATAACTGGGATTGAGCTTCCGTTGCCTGTACATCAATTACTTGCTCATCTACAATTTCGACCCCAATCTCTTTCCCATATGCTTTTATATCCTCTATTGGTGAACGTCCAAATGCCGTATCATTATAAAGTAGCGCAACTGTCGGACTATCTCCTTCATGGTTTTCCTTTATCCATTTTAATACCGCACGTCCTTGGTCGGAATATGATGCCGCTACCAGGAAGTTATATGGACTTTCCTTTGTATTTTTCAAACTTTCAGAATAAGAAGCCGAGAAATATGGCAATTCATCTGTCGCTACTTGTTGACGGAGTGCTTCTGTATCACCAGTTCCCCAACCTAGAATCGCAGAGGATTTTTCCTTATCCCGTAATTCCTGGTAAATTTTTTGCGCCTCAGGAATTGAGTACGCATAATCTTTACCTGTCAGCACAAGGTTTAGACCTTCTACCCCACCACTGGATTGTATATATTCAAAGTATGCTTTTTCCCCTTCTGCATAAGGTGTTCCTACATCCCCAGTTCCTCCTGTAATATCGTATAAGCCACCAACTACAACTGTTCGGTTATTTGGATCTGCAGTTGCCGGTACAGTTGCTGAATTATCGGATGTGTTGCCAGCTGGTTCCGAAGTATTACTATCTTCCGCGCACGCCGCCAATAAAAGCAGCATCATCCCCACTATGAAGCATCCAAATATTTTACTTCTTTTCCCCACTTTAAACTCCCCCTTTTTTTAATTTAATTTCTCTCCAGGTCCCTTTAGTTGGAAAATGGCCACAGCTTAAAATATTTTTTTATGTTCATCCAAATATGAGCTAAGCCACCTGGTTCAAAAATTAAAAACAAGATAATCACGATACCAAATACGAATTCTTTGAACGCCGACAATAACTGATACATTTCTGGCATATAAACAGTTAAAAAATCGACGATAGTACTTAATCCAACAGGTAGTAACGTAATAAATACTGCTCCTAGAACAGAACCAAAAACACTGCCTAATCCCCCAATTAGCACCATTGCCAAATACTGAATAGATACTTGCGTATTGTATAGTTCCGGACTCACAATCATTGTATAATGTGCCAGCAGCGCCCCGGCGATCCCAACAAAGAAAGAGCTTACAATAAACGCTAACACTTTATAATAAAACAGGTTGATCCCCATTATTTGTGCCGCAATATCGCGGTCGCGTACAGCTAAAAAGGCACGCCCAACACGTGTTCTTAATAAGTTAACCGCATATAATACAGTTACCAACAAAATTATTATACTTAAATAATAATAAGATGTATTTGTAGATAGCATGAAGTCTCCAACTGTCGGACGGCTTAAAACCATCCCTGCAGTACCTCCGGTTACACTATCCCAGCGACTTATGACAAATAAAATAATTACTTGTGCTGCCAATGTGGCAATAGCTAAGTACAGTCCTTTTAGACGCAAGGCCGGGATGCCAAATAACCCGCCTACCACAGCTGTTACGATTCCAGCTATAGGAAGTGACACCCAAAAACTAACTCCGTAGGTTGAAGTCAATATCGCCGTTGTATAACCCCCAACACCCAGGAAAGAACCGACTCCTATAGAAATCTGTCCTGTAAAACCAGTCAAAATATTTAATCCTATTGCACCAATTGCCGAAATCGTACAGAGTGTAATTAATCCAATCCAGTAGTTTGATACAAAGAGAGGTAATGCCAATAATAGAAGAATTAATGTAATCCATTTTACTTTGTCACTAAAAGTTCCGAATAATTTCATATCATCTTTATAAGAAGTTTTATAATTTCCACTTTGCCTGACAACCAAATTTCTCATATCATCACACCCTCTCAATTCCACGACTGCCAAATAAGCCATGTGGTTTCAGCATTAAAACCAAAAGTACAATAATAAATGGAACAACTTCCTTTAAACCACCGCCTACTAGCGGATCTAAATATCCGCCCGCCATATTCTGCAATATTCCGATGGCAAACCCGCCAATGATTGCCCCAAGTACGCTATCTAATCCACCTAGAATCACAACAGGTAATACAGTTAGTCCGATGGATGCCATCGTCGGGTTAATGCCGTTAATATTTCCTATTAATACTCCTCCAATTGCTGCAACAATTGCTGCAATCGTCCATGTTGCAGCATAAACAAATTTTACGCTCATACCCATTGACGAAGCTGCTTGTTGATCATCTGCTACAGCACGGATGGCGAGACCGATTTTGGAATACTTAAAGAAAATAGAGAAAATAATTAATAATACTACAACCACAATGAAAGACCATAAATAAACCGGTGTAACCACAATCCCGCCGATATTGACCGGAGTTTGTGGAAATACTGGTGGAAACGTTTTCGTAGAATGGCCCCAAATCATATGAACAGCACCCGCAAGTAAACTTGATAGCCCAATTGTCGCCATAATTACGGAAATAACCGGTGCATTTTGCAGCGGCCGAACTACTAGCCGCTCAACAACTAGTCCAAGAATCGCACTGAGTAATAAAGTGATAAATAATGCGATCAAAAAAGGAACTTTCAGTGCCGTCATAAGCATTAAACAAATATAAGGGCCAAAAATAACAAACTCTCCATTTGCAAGATTTAACGCACCACTTGCACGATAAATCAAGACAAATCCTAATGCTACAAGGCCGTAAATACTTCCGACAACAATTCCATTAATGAGCATTTGTAAGAAGAATATCATCTACGTAAGCTACCTCCTCACTACTTGATAATTGAACTATTTGTAATTTTTCATTTGGCTCTGTAATATGAGAGGTATTTAATGAGACTTCTAATACATTCGAGTACATGGCTTCTATTATGTTTTGATATTTCTTTTCAACAAAATTCCTTCTGATTTTTAATGTTCTTGTTAATTCCCCATGTTCAGCAGTAAATTGTTTATTTAAAATAACAAATTTCTTTATCCTTTCATTAGGAGCAAGTTCAGTCATTAAGTTTCTAACTTCAGCCTCAATTAAGTTAACGGTTTCAAGCATTGTAGATAATTCGGAATATTCAGTATAATTAATGCGGTTTTTATCTGCCCAGCGACCGACACTATTCATATCAATATTTAAAATTGCTGTTAAATACGGTTTATTTTTTCCAAGGCATATTGCTTCTTGTATATAAGGACTGGATTTCAGCCTATTTTCAATTAGTCGAGGATAAATTGGCTCACTCTTTGAATTAGTAATTACATCCTCTTGTCGATCTAAAATGAATAAATGACCTTCATCATCCAAATAGCCTTTATCCCCCAGTGAAATCCAGCCATCATTCAACGATTTTCGGCCTGCTTCATTTAAATACTCCGAGAAAATAGAATTGTTTTTTAAATACACTGTGCCTTCAGTGTCAATCTTCACTTTTGTATTTGGGATAGGAAGACCCGAACTTCCGGCCTTAACTGCCTGATCATGTTGTACAAATGCTATACCGGCCACCTCCGTACCACCATATGTCTGCTTCAAATTCACCCCAATACTATGGTAGAAGTAGAAGGCATCAGGTTGAATAGCTGCTCCCGCCACATAGGCCCTCTTTATTCGGGCAAGTCCTAAATGATCCCGTATTGCACTAAACATTATTATATCTCCGAGTGTGAACATTATTTTATCGAATACGGAAAGTGGCTTATTTTCTAACTTGAAAAGAGCTTTTTTATCCCCATACTTTTTAAACAAATAGTATAGCCTGCGTTTAAACCAGCTCGACCCTTCCATACGTATTTGAAAGTTTGCCATCATGGATTGGTAGACACGCGGTGTGGCTAGCAGTGTTTGTGGACCAATTTCTCTTAAATTGCCAATGACGGTATGCGGTCTTTCTGGAAAATTAACAACCATCCCAACAATTAAAGGCATAACGATAGCAATCACATGTTCATGAACCCAAGATAATGGTAGGAATGAAAAATAATCATCTGTTTTTTTCACTTCATCAACTTGTGATAAGTTTCTTGCTGATTCAATTAAATTTTGATGGGTCAATTTTATCCCTTTAGGTCTACCACTTGTTGCCGCACTGTATGAAATAACTGCCGGCATATCACTATGCAGCAAATTCAATTGTTCTTCCAGGAAATTTGCCTTTTGTTTAAGCAAATCCTCGCCATCCTTTAGTAGCTGGCCCATATAAGTTAATTTAGCATGCTGGTAGTGACGTAAGCCTTGTTTATTATAGTAAATAATACGTTCTACTAAAGGTAACTCATTTTCAATTTCTAGTAGCTTATCAATTTGTTCTTGATCCTCTACAATGACAATTCTAGCCCTGCAATCATTGAGGTAAAACTTCATTTGATCTGGCAGCGACTCTTGATAAACCCCTACAGCAATCCCACCTAAACTTTGTGCAGCCATATGGGCATAGAGCCACTGAGGCCGGTTTTCCCCTATGATCGCCAACGTTTCCCCATGTCTAAAATCATATTGTTCAGAAAGTGAAACTGCTAGTTTTTCAACATTGGCCCAATATTCTTCCCACGAGATTTCATTCCATATCCCAAGATGCTTTTGTCTTAAAGCAACTGTATTTGCTCCACGTTTTGCACATTCCATTAGTAAAGCAGGTAAAGTCTTTTCAATTACCATAGTTCGCCCCCCTTTACATTACTGTTTCTTCTCCTATATAAGCTTTGATAACATCTGGATTTTGTTGAATTTCTTTAGGCGTCCCGAATCCAATTTGCTTACCAAAATCCAGCACAGCAATATGATTTGATAGACTCATGACTACCCCTAAATCATGTTCAATCAATACAACTGTTGTATCCATCACTTCATGCATGTCTAATATAAAGCGAGACATCAATTCTTTTTCTGCATTATTCATGCCCGCCATGGGTTCATCAAGCAAAATCAGTTCCGGATTTAATGCTAATGCACGCCCGACCTCCACACGTTTTTGCAAGCCATAGGGAAGTGTGCCTACAGGAGTATGACGAAGATCTTGTAATTCCAAAAACTCAATTACCTCTTCAACTTTTTGCCGATGTTCAATCTCTTCCTTTGATGCTTTTCCTACATAAAGTCCCCCACTAAACACGCCTGATTTCATTAATGAGTGCTTTCCGAGTTTTAAATTATCCAATACCGACATGTGAGCAAAAAGTGCGATATTTTGAAATGCCCGTGCGATTCCTAGTGAAGTTCTTTCATAAGGCTTCATCTTTGTAATATCTTTGCCTTTATAAAGAATAGAGCCCCCGGATGGCCTATATAATCCACTAATGCAATTCAACATACTAGTTTTTCCTGCACCATTTGGCCCAATTAATGAAAATATTTCACCTTTGTTTATATGATAGGTGACGTTATCTAATGCCTTTACACCTCCAAATTGCAAAGAGATTTTTTCAATTTCCAATATCTTCTCCAAATCATACCCCCCTTTAGAACTATCGAAATTTACCTTACCAGTGTTTGATATCTCTTCCATTCTTAATATATATTTAATAGTCTTCTATTTTATGTTTAGTTTTTTCTCTTTTTTTTTATTTTTTTCTAAATAAAAAACCCCTTACGATATAATTTTCGTAAGGGGTTCTAGTTTATTAGTTTTCAATTCAGATATTTATGTTTAATTGAAGTTGTTATTTTAGTATACAAAATAATGCTTGTTTAACAGATTAATCATTAAGAAATTACTTAAGGAAAAAAGCGCAAAAAAATGGCTCCGAAGGTAGGACTCGAACCTACGACCAACCGGTTAACAGCCGGTTGCTCTACCACTGAGCTACTTCGGAACAATACAAATTTTCAAATATTTACTTTACATTTATTATTATAATAATTCAGAAAGAATATGCAAGTATTTTCTGTGAATTAATTTAAAGTTATTAGAAATTATTTGGAATTCTTTATCATTTGATATTGAATCTAATCTGTTTATCTAATATGGAAGGGGTATTTTCTATCTTTATTGTCTATTAAATAGTTTCTATAATGCCAGCAACTAACATTTTTATGCAATATTGTTGATTAATTTTAAGTCAGTACTATTGGAAACACTTCATTCAGAGATTTTTAATGTACAGTTCTTTTTTCCCATCAACTCTCTCTCCTAGAAACCTTTTAATATAAATGGTACATAAAAATAAAAAAAGCCACTACTGACTGAATCAGCAACGACTTCTTGAGCCTAGCGACGTCCTACTCTCACAGGGGGAATCCCCCAACTACCATCGGCGCTAAAGAGCTTAACTTCCGTGTTCGGTATGGGAACGGGTGTGACCTCTTTGCCATTATCACTAGACCATTATTCAACTTTTTATGTATAGAGAGATTGTTCTCTCAAAACTGGATAAAGACATTGAATGCATTCAAGATTT
>NZ_JAUHTQ010000017.1 GCF_030418165.1 Ureibacillus aquaedulcis | reverse complement strand
TCCTTGTAGCCAGTTCCTCCAGTTGTTGTCGGAGCTGGGCAAGCGTTCTCCACTTTTCTAATAAAAAGCGCATTCGTAAATGCCCCCGCAATTTACGAATACGCTCTCGAAAAATGTTATTAAATGGATAGTGTTTTTTCTAGGTATAAAGAATTATTATCGAATTGTGCATTTACTTTTTGGAAGTTTGTGTATTGCTTTTTATTCTGTGCAACCATTCCTTCGACTAATGCATGGATCAGTGAATGAGCAGCAGTTATTGTTTCGGCCAATGCTGATTTTTGGGCCCCTACAGTAAACAGGACATCTGCATTTCCTCTTAATGACGAAATACATGAATGCGTTAAAGCAATCACCTTAACTTTCTTATTTTTCGCCATTTTTGTAATGGTTAATACATCTTCGGCATTATCGTCAAGCGCTATAACAAACAGCATGGAATTTTCCTCCATGTTGCTTATTTGCTGTACAATGTTTTCGGCATTTGGCTGAATGAGCTTGACTTCTCTTCGATAATTGCTAAGTGTACAAGTTAAAAAGTTTGCTGAAGGTAAAGATTGTCTTAGCCCCAGGACATACAGGCATTCTGACTCGTGCATTACTTTAATTGCCCGTTCAAATTGTTCTTCGTTGATGATGTTAATCGTATTCAATATACTTGCCACGTCACGGTTCATCACTTCATTCAGGAGATTTACATTCTTCTTAGGCAAAAGTGGATGTGATTGTTCTATTTTGTCATCTTGTCCCATTAAATCAGCCTTAATTTTCTCTTGCAGCTCCGAAAAACCTGACAATTCCATTGCATAACAGAATCGTATAACAGTCGATTCGCTAACCCCTATTAGCTTTCCTACATCCGAAGCTATATGAGTAGCTATAACGTTTGGGTTATCAATAGTAAACTGAGCAACTTTACGCTGTCCTCTAGATAGACGGATAAAACGCTTTTTAATCTGATTACAAAAGCTCATTTTAGCTCCCCCATTTCCTCTATTCAATTTTAGTTTTCTTATTTTGTATACATATACTATTTTAATAATTGATATTATCACTAATATAGATTGAATTCAATGACTTTTCAGAAAAAACTTTAGCGAGTTAAATTAGAAAAGTCAGAAAATTGTCAAAAAACGGATATTGCATAAATATTCCAATCCGTTTAATGAAAAGGTAATAGGCATAAAAAAAGATTCGAGTTCAAAAAACCTCGAATCAGTCAATGTTGCCCCTATTCCAACTCAGTTTGCTTTGTTTCTTTCCCTAAAAGTAGTACTGCGGCAGCACCAATTAAAATCGATACACAGAAAATGGCGAAGATAAAACCAATTTGATATTTTGCACTTAATAAATATCCAACCAGCAGTGGACCAAAAATCCCGCCAATTCGGCCAACAGCTGCGGCCATACCAGCCCCTGTTCCCCGAATCACCATTGGATATTGTTCCGGTGTATACGCATAAAGTGCACCCCATGCTCCCAAGTTAAAGAACGATAATAATATTCCTGATGCCAATAGTACAGCAATGGATTCAGCATTGCCGAAAACAAATGCACTAGCTGCTGTACCTACCAAATAAGTAATAAGCACAAATTTCCTTCCTAATTTTTCAATAAACCACGCGGCTGTAAAGTAACCAGGCAGTTGTGCCAATGTCATGATCAGCACATATTTAAAACTCGAAATTAAATCGAATCCTTTCCCTACCATGACACTAGGCAGCCATAGGAACATTCCATAGTATGAGAATACTACTGTAAACCATAGTATCCACAGCATCAGTGTTGAACGAGAATATTTCTTCTCCCAAACACCTGCGATATTCTGCATGATCGTCCGGTTTTTAGCATCCGGTTTCGCTGTAAACTGTGGAGAGTCCGGCAGATGAATTCTTATATAGACTGCATAAAATGCTGGAATGGCTGTTAATAATAACGCCACTCGCCACCCCTCCACCGGCCAAAATTCTGCTGGAATGACAAAGTATGAAATTATGGCCGCTATCAACCAACCCCCAGCCCAAAAGCTTTCCAAAAGCACTACAACTTTTCCACGCTCTTTCGCCTCAACACTTTCGGATACTAATGTGGAAGCAACAGGCAGTTCACCGCCCAGACCCATTCCTACAAAAAACCTTAATACTAAAAATGCGGCAAAAGTTGTCGTAATGGCCGATAATCCACTGGCAACAGAGAAGATTATCAATGTCCACATAAAAATCTGTTTGCGCCCCACTTTATCTGCAAACACCCCGAAGATAAGTGCTCCAAAGGCCATACCGATGGAGTTGATACTTCCAATCCACCCCATTTGGGAGGAGCTTAAATTCCAATCAACTGCCAATGCGGCAATAACAAAGGATAATATTCCTACATCCATCGCATCAAACATCCAGCCAATACCTGCAACACGTAATAATTTATTTCTGGAAATTGGTGCTGTATTTGTCATTTTACTCATTTCGCATCCACCTGTCTTTACACATGAATTTACATATGTATACCATACAATTAATTCAATTATGTGACAAGCTAAAAATTATATGTGTATTCTGTTAAAATGGTAAAGGCTATTGAAAAGTACTACAACTTTGAGTTAAAATGTCTTTTATATACAAACAACTGTTCATTCAGCGTGAACAAAAGGAGCTAATCTGTTATGTGGAAAGGTCTAATTGAAGAATATAAAGAATTTTTACCCGTTAACGAAAATACACCTGCCTTAACTTTAAACGAAGGAAATACTCCTCTTATTCATCTTGTCAATCTTTCAAAAGAATTAGGCATTGAATTATACGGTAAAGTAGAAGGGGCCAATCCTACTGGGTCATTCAAGGATCGCGGAATGGTATTTGCTGTTGCCAAAGCAATTGAAGATGGAGCAAAATGCGTTATTTGCGCATCTACCGGCAATACATCAGCTGCTGCCTCAGCTTATGCGGCACGTGCAGGAATCCAATCAATCGTTGTTATTCCAAAAGGAAAAGTTGCACTCGGCAAGTTGGCACAGGCTTGTATGTACGGAGCAAAGATTATTGAAATTGACGGCAATTTTGATGATGCACTTGCAATTGTTCGTAAAGTTAGTGAAACAACACCCGTTAAACTGGTTAACTCCGTAAATCCGTACCGAATCGAAGGCCAAAAAACGGCTGCATTTGAAATTGTCGATAGTTTAGGACAGGCTCCGGACTATTTATGTATTCCCGTAGGAAACGCTGGTAATATTACAGCTTACTGGAAAGGATTCAAAGAATATAATGAGGCAAAGAATACAGGGTTACCGAAAATGTATGGCTTCGAAGCCGAGGGTGCCGCTGCAATAGTGAAAGGAGAACCAATCCCAAATCCAGAAACTGTTGCTACAGCAATTCGAATTGGAAACCCTGCAAGTTGGACATTGGCAGAAAATGCACGTGATGAATCAGGCGGCATTATTGATATGGTAACGGATGACGAAATCCTGGAAGCATACAAATTAATCGCACGCAGTGAAGGAATTTTTGTTGAACCGGGTTCTGCTGCCTCGCTTGCAGGTGTGATTAAGTCCGTCAAGAACGGAGGAATTGAAAAAGGCAGCCGTGTTGTAACAGTATTTACAGGTAATGGCTTAAAGGACCCAGATACTGCCATGAATGTTTCCACGGTTGATTTAGTCTCCCTTCAAAACGATGAAAACGACATTCGTCACTATATCGAGGGAATTCTATGAGCAAAAAATGGCAAATCACTGTCCCTGGAAGCACAGCTAACTTAGGACCTGGTTTTGATTCCATTGGACTTAGCTTAAACTTATATCTTGATTTAACGGTATCATTGGCCGATCAATGGGAAATTACTCATGTCTCAGACCACCTTCCACAAGATATCGTAATTGAAGAACACCTAATCTATACAATAGCTAGAGAAACGGCAGCTCGTTTTAATAAGGAGTTGCCGCCTTGCCGGGTTGTAATGAGAAGCGAGCTGCCATTTGCCCGTGGACTTGGGAGCAGTGCCGCAGCAATCGTTGCAGCGATTGAATTGGCAAACCTTGTATGCGATTTACAACTAACAACACAAGATAAGTTAAACATCTCCTCACAAATCGAAGGGCATCCTGATAATGCCTCGGCTTCTGTATTAGGTGGTTTAACGATTTCGCAAATGGATGAGCAAGGAATTGTAGATACAATTCCTGTAACAGATTTAGATGCTTCTTTTGTCGTATTTATCCCAAAGGTAGAGCTGAAGACATCAGAGGCCCGCAAAGTGTTGCCGGAACAATTTGAACGTGGTTATGCCGTCCGTGCAAGTGCAAATGCCAATATGTTGGCAGCTTCACTAATCGCGAAAGATTATGTGCGAATTGGCCGATATATGGAATCAGATTTGTTCCACGAGCCTTTCCGTTCAGCTCTTATTCCAAACTTTGATGAGATACATCGTGTTGCCAAAGAAGCAGGTGCATATGGTACAGCACTAAGCGGAGCGGGACCAACCGTCATTTCGATCATTCCGCCTGCTATTGGGAATCAATTTGTTTTAACAATGAAAAAATATTTCCCTAAACATGAAATTATACTAACTAAAGCCGATCACCAAGGGATTTCGGTTCAAGTTCTTAATGATGTCCCAGCCTAAACGATTAATATAGATGTCCGATGGTTCATATATAAACCCATGGACATCTTTTTCATTTTGTAATGATTCTTGGTGTTCAGCCTAGGTTTCACTAACTTCAATCTAGGGGATAAAAGATTAAGGGGATGTTTTATTAACGATTAGAAAGGGGAATCAGGATGAAAATTGGGATTATTGGGGCAACTGGTAAAGCGGGAAATACAATTTTAACAGAAGCGAGAATGCGGCACCACGATGTAACAGCTATCGTACGAAATAAGGATAAAATCACCAATAGGCATATCAACATACTTGAAAAAGAAGTATTTGACTTAACCCGACAGGATTTACTCCATTTTGATGTCATCGTAAATGCTTTTGGTTCGCAGCCAGGTGAGGAGCATTTACACGTAGAGTTTGGTCGCTTCCTAATATCGCTTTTAGAAGGAAGCAACACAAAATTATTTGTGGTCGGAGGAGCCGGAAGTTTATTTATTGATGGAACAACTAGGCTAATCGATATTCCAGACTATCCAAAAGAATATAAGGAAATTGCTGTTCAGCAATTACAAAATTTATCCGATTTACAAAACTCCTCTATTAAATGGACATTTTTAAGTCCCTCTGCCCTGTTTGATTCCGACGGTCCGAGAACAGGCCATTACATTTTAGGTAAAGACCATCTCTTATTAAACTCCCAACAAATAAGCTATGTCAGCTATGCAGATTACGCAGTGGCTGCGCTAGACGAAATCGAAAGTCCAATTCACGAAAATACTCGTTTTACAGTTGCTTCTGAAAACCTGACGAGCAGCTCTTAAAACCACTCCGTATGGACAAATGCCTATCATCGGCTAATTGACTTATAAAGAATGCCCTTAAAGTCACCTAATGTCTTTAAGGGCATTCTGCTATTAAGCGATATACTTTTACTTTTACTTGTTATGCAAGCAACAATAAGCTTAGAGCAATTACAGCCATTCCCGCAACTAACCCATAGATCGACAAGTGGGTTTCATCATATTTCTGTGCGGCCGGCAAAAGTTCATCCAACGAAATGAATACCATGATCCCGGCTACAGCCGCAAAGACAATTCCAAACATTGTATCAGTTAAAAATGGCATCAAGATTAAATATGCAACAATTGCTCCAAGTGGCTCCGCTAAGCCTGAAAGAAAAGAAAGTTTGAAGGCCTTTTTTCGGATTCCAGTTGCAAAAAAGATTGGAATCGCTACGGCAATCCCTTCCGGAATATTATGAATCGCAACGGCTATGGCGATTGCAATTCCAACACTTGGATCTTGCATGGCGGACATGAATGTAGCAATACCTTCAGGGAAGTTGTGGATAGCGATTGCCAATGCCGTGAACATTCCCATCTTCATCAATTTATTTTCATCTATAGTCGTTGTATTTAATGCCGCCGCATGTACATCCTCTACAGTCTTTACCTCATGTGGATTATTCTTTTTTGGAATAAAGCGGTCAATCAATGCAATAAAAATAATTCCCCCAAAGAACCCCATTACAGTCATCCAATACCCCTGTGTTTCTCCATGTGCGGCTACTAGAGCATCTTTTGCTTTCACAAAAATTTCAATTAAAGAGACATAAATCATAACGCCTGCAGAAAAACCTAAAGCAACAGAAAGAAATTTCTTATTCGTCCGTGAAGTAAAGAAAGCGATAAGAGCCCCTACTCCCGTAGCCAAGCCGGCAAACAGGGTCAAACCTAATGCTAAAAGTACATTACCTTCCATTTAGTTATTAGTCTCCTCTTTTAATATGATACTAGTATTATATACTCGAAAGTTTCCTTTGTGCAACTTTTTTAGTCTAAGTTATATCTTGTGCATGAGGAAAACTTTATTTATATTAAATAGCCACATTTATTCATACATAAACATAAAATAAAAATAACACCCAATTTCAGGTGTTATCTATGACCTTATTAAGCTTTTGGTTTCTTTTTTCATACCATGCTACACAAATAACAAACCAAGTAAATCCTATGCACCAGCCCGCTGTCACATCCGTAGCGTAATGATGACTATCTGCAATTCTTGATAAACCAGTAAGGAGAGTTAAAATAATGGCTATAACCCAGATAATCAGAACTTTTTTATTTTCCATTAAAGCTTCAGATAGTAAATACGCTATTGTAAATAAGTAAAGCAACCCTATCATTGCGTGCCCGGATGGAAAACTGAATGAGGCAAGATCATTAGATAGTTCTGGTCGAGGGCGATCAATCCAGTTCTTGATTAGTTGATTCCATACCCTTCCCATTCCAACAGTCAATAAAACAAAAAGCATTCCCCGATAATTACGTTGAACCAGCCATAGAACAAACAAAAGGATAAGTGCAATGAAAACAATTGCCGTAGTTTCTCCAAGGATATGAAACGCCCCAATCAAATCATTTCCGAATAGCAAATCCGACATCGCTTTGTCGAAATCAACAAAAGGCTTTTTTTCATAATTGATTAGCATAATTAGAAATAAACAAAATGTAACAATAGCTAAAATATACATAGCTTTTTTCATGGCCATCCTCCTATCATTCTAAAAAGATATTACCATATTATTCATATGCTAGTTTTTATTGTTTTTGAATGATAGTATTTAGCTCCCACACCCACCTTAAAATAAAAAGCCCAAAAGCCTGTCGGGTAACAAGCTTTTGGGACCAACACTTTTATTCGACTACTGTGTAGCTGCCATGTTCCATATTAATAACGTATTCAGGTTTTGGAGGCTTTCCTCCATGCTCCTTAATCTTTTCTTTGTGACCTGCAATGTGCTCAGGACTCTTTTCCCAAGCTTTCCAGGCCTCTTCAGATTCCCAACGGATAATCATGATCACTTCTTCTTCTCCACGGCGTACATTTTTAACAAGAAGCTCTCGACTAATAAATCCTTCCCGTTGTTCGATCAATGTCGGACCTTGGCCTTCTTTCTTTTTGAAACGCTCCAAAATCTTATCTGAATTGCCTTCGGTAATCGTCCATCTACGAATTTGAACAAACATTGTTATTCCTCCCAACCTTCAAGATAAGGCCATCCCAAACCTGGGATAGCCTTAAGTTTAAATAGATTATTTTAATTCGTCTAAAATTTCCTGGATTTTAGCAAGCTCCGATTGTAGCCCGCCTCCACTTAAGTACCAAAGTGGACCATCTAAGTAAACAATTTTATCATTTTTATAGGCAACTGTTTCTTTAACAATATCATTTTCCATATCAGCTTCGATGTTGGAATCTCCACCAGTTGCCGCTGTACGGTCGATAACGAATAATACTTGTGGGTCAAACTCCAGAATTGCTTCGAAGCCAAAGTCTGAACCATGTGAAGATGATTCAATATCCTCTGTAACAGGAGTGAATCCATAGATATCATAAATATAACCGAAACGGGAATCTTTCGAGAATCCTGATAATTTACCTTCGTTGTACATTGTTACTAATGAGCTATCGTAATTGCCCGATAAAGCTTTTACTTCTTCGATCGCTGAATCAATTTTAGCAATATGCTCTTCTACTTCAGCTTCTTTACCAAACATTTTCGCGGCAATTTCAGTTGAAGCAAGGAATGTGTTCCAGTAATCATCTTGGTTTGTACCAACAAAGATTACGTTAGGCGTGATTTCTTTTAATTGGTCATAGAATGCAGCTTGGCGACCAGAAATGAAAATTACGTCCGGCTCTAAAGCAGCGATATCTTCAAGTAGAGGCGTTTTTAAGTTACCAACGCTTGCATATTCTTCACCTTCATATTTTGAAAGGTGAGCTGGCAATGTAGAATCTTTTGCTACACCAACGATTCCTTCAACACCAATTGCATCAAGTGTATCTAGGAAACCATAATCAAATACAACCATTTTTTTCGGCATTTCTTCTAGTGTTACATCTTCAAAGGCGATTGTGCCTGCCTCTTCATCTTCAGTAGAAGCAATTGTCGGTGATATAGTCATTGGGTAAACAGGACCCTCTGTACTTTCAGATGTTCCTGCAGTAGCTGATTGTTCTTCTGTAGATGTGTTTGTATCTGATTCTTTTGATTCGTCAGCTCCACCACAAGCTGCAAGAACAAATAATAGACTTGCTAAAATTACACTTAGTAATTTCCAGTTTTTCATTTTCATTTCTCTCCTATCCATCTTTTCGCGATAATGATAATCATTATCAACTAACTAATTGAAATTATAGCATTTAGAAATTAAAGGTCAATACTTTTTAAAAATCTTTCCAGAATTTTTATAAAAAAAGGTTTAGAAAAGCATGTCTATACAAACTTCTCTAAACCATTAATCATTACGAATGCGAGTTAAAATAAACGCATATTCGGCAGCCATTTTGTTCCTGCACCGGGATGTTCATATCATATATTTCTCTTAAAGCCTCAGAGTTAATGATTTCGTTTGTTGGTCCATCCTTAACTACTCTACCATTTTTTAAAGCAACGATATTATCTGAATACACGGAGGCAAAATTAATATCATGCAATACAATTACGACTGTTTTGCCAAGATCATCAACGAGCTTGCGCAAAATTTTCATGATTTGAACCGAATGCTTCATATCCAGATTATTTAATGGCTCATCCAGCAGAATATATTCCGTATCCTGTGCAATTACCATGGCAATAAAAGCCCGTTGCTTCTGCCCGCCCGACAATTCATCCAGGAACTTATCCTGCATATCTGTTAAATTCATATATTCAATAGCTTGATCTACGGATTGTTCATCCTCAATCGTTAAACGGCCTTTCGAATAAGGGTAGCGCCCAAAAGAAACAAGCTCTCGGATTGTTAATCGTACGTTCAGGAAATTTGCCTGTTTTAAAATCGACACTCTCTTTGCAAATTCATCTGACTTCCATTTCTTTACGTCATTTTTATCCAGTAATACTTCGCCTGTGTCAGCATCCAATAAACGACTAACCATTGATAACAGGGTGGATTTCCCTGCACCATTTGGTCCGATAAAGGATGTAATGGCTCCTGGTTGTATCTTGATTGAGACGTCTTCTACAACAGGTTTGTTACCAAATCTTTTTGTTAATCCTTTGATTTCAATCATCCTGCTGCCCTACTTTCCTTTAATAATAAATAAATAAAGTAAATACCACCAACAAAGTTAATAATGACACTCAATGTCGTATTCATTTCAAAGATATGCTCAACAATGAACTGGCCACCGACTAGAGCAATCACACTGATTAAGCCTGCACCCAAAATGAGTACGGAATGCTTGTATGTGACTAAAAACTGATACGAAAGATTTGCAACAATTAAACCAAAGAATGTAATAGGTCCAACTAGAGCCGTTGATGTTGCAATTAGAACCGACGATAATATCAAAACGTTCAAGACTAAGCGATCGTAGTTTATTCCTAGATTGATAGCATTTTCCCGGCCAAGCGACATAACATCCAATTGGCCCATTATACGGTAACCGTATGCAAATGCCAGCAATAGAATTCCTATCGAAATATATAGCAGCTCTACTTTAATATTCGTGAAGCTTGCAAATAATCTACTTTGTAAACTTAAATATTCCACAGGATCAATAAGTACTTGCAGGAAGGAAACCAAACTTCCAAGGAATGTACCCAAGATCATTCCGATTAGTAACAATAGATAAATAGGGTGCTTATCCGCACGGAAAAGGAATCGATATAGAATCAATGCAAACAAGACCATTGCTACGATCGATGCAGCAAAATTTAAATATTGGTTCACTACCCAGATTGAAATGGAACCTGCAAAGAAGAAAATAAGGGTTTGTACAACTTCAAACATCGAGTCAAGCCCCATGACTGAAGGTGTCAGAATTCGATTGTGTGTAATCGTTTGAAACACAACTGTCGAATAAGCTATCGCAAATCCGGTAATCACCATTGCTCCTACACGCATCATGCGTCGAGGAAAGGCATAATCAAACCCGCCTTTAATATCATAAAATCCATATAGTAAAATACAGATTATCGCTACAACCGTTAAGATAATAAGTTTAGTACTATTTCGCATATGCTCTCCCCCTAATTAACATGATTAAGAAGATTACACTGCCGATAACTGCAACTGTTACATTCACCGGAATTTCGTATGGGTAAATTACCACTCGTCCAATAATGTCACAGAGCAGAAGGAAAACGATACCTAGTACAGCTGTATGGGGAATCGTTTTACGAAGGTTATCGCCCATATACAGGGAAACAATATTCGGTACTATTAATCCTAAAAACGGTATTACCCCTACTGTCAGGACAACAGTGGTTGCGATAACTGCCACAAGGATTAACCCGATATTCAGAACAAGCTTATAACTTAAGCCCAGGTTCTTGGCAAAATCCTCCCCCATACCTGCAACCGTAAATTTATTAGCATAGAGATAGGCTAAAATAACAGCTGGTACACTTAGATAGAGAAGCTCATAACGCCCTGCAATAATTAAAGTAAAACTCCCCATTAACCATGAGCTGATATTTTGAAGCAAATCTGCTTCATATGCAAAAAACGTCGTAATCGAAGATAGTATGTTGCCATACATAATTCCGATTAACGGTACAAAAATAACATCTTTAAATTTAATTCGATCCAATATCTGCATGAAAAGCAAAGTTCCAATTAACGCAAACGCAAAACTAAAAATAACTTGCTGAGTGTACGTTACATTAGTAAAGAACAACATCGAAATGAGAATCCCTAACTTGGCAGCATCCAAAGTTCCTGCTGTTGTTGGAGAAACAAATTTGTTTCGACTTAAGCTTTGCATGATTAAGCCCGCAATACTCATCCCTACACCCGCTAGAATAATCGCAATTAGACGCGGTACACGACTGATTAAGAAAATTTGCATTTCCCGTGAATCCCAATTAAGCAAATCACTTGGTTTTATATCAATTGCACCAATAAAGAGCGAAATAAACGACAGGATGACTGCTGCGACAATTAACATCCACAGTCTCATTTTTATCCCCATATTCTATTTATTCTCAAGTATGTAATGAAAATTATTCTCAACCTCGAGTCCATTATAAGTATAGCTTATTGAATCGGAAAAAATCAATAATTGATTGAGAATGATAATCATTGAATTCCAAAAAAACGTAAAAAAGAACACATATTACCGGAATAATATGTGCTCCCTGTTTTACTTCTAGAAACTGAATACAGCTGTCTTCCCCTTGGAAATATCCTCTGCATCCTGATTGCGAATTGGTCCAACTTCTACTTCAAAGGATTTATTTTGCCAGATTTTCACATACTGTTCTTTATCAAGTACATATACTTGCAATAGTTCCCCTGATTCACCAGCTGCAATTAAATCATTGTAGCCATACTCCAGCAGCATACCTTCTCCAAACATGTACTGGGTACCATCGTTCACCGTCAATTTGGAAGAGAGCGAAGATAGTCCGATAGCGTCAGATCCCTTATTATCTAAATTGAACTTGACCGTCAGCAACACGACTCCAGTTTTAAAGTTTTCAAAACGTGGTGCTTCTACTTCGTTCGGAGTGAAGTCCGTAAACTGATATCCATCCAGTGTCACTGTAACATCCCCCAGTGTTTCACTTTTGCCGATACCACTTTCTTCTTTCAACATCTTCTTTTCACCCATATCACCAACAGTTGCTTTATCTTGATAAAATGCTTCATTAGATTTAACTTTTTCAGCTCCTGCTGTATTCAAGCTTAAAGTAAACTGTCCTTTTTTTCCGATTGCCGAGCCAAAATCTTCCTTTACAGCCAGCGCTGCAGGAACTTCAACAGCTGTTGTGGATACGTTTAATGCAGCTTGCAAGTCATCCTGGCCAAACGGATAAGTATAGTAGCCTGTTACCGACTCGCCAGCTTTAAGCAAGTAATCATTTGTTGGGGATAATTTTTCAGATAACTGATCTTCAAGAGGCAGCAGATCACGATAATTGTTATATGCTTTTTGCGCACCCGTGAAAGATAGATAGAAAAATGGCGTATAGTACACGTCTTTATCCAATTCGTTCTTTACTGTATACTGTGCAACAATAACACCGCCATTAGTTTGATCATTAAAAGGAATACTAAAGTCCGTATGGAAATCATTTAGCTCAACAAGTGTATAGTTATCTAGCGTAACTGTTACACCTTCCATTTTATGAACTTGTGGTTCTGTATTTTCATAAAGAACTTTCGCTGTCCCTTGTGTTTCTTCTTCCATATATTTAATTAAGCCTGAAATATCGCCGGAGTTAGCTTCACTAGATGTTGTTTCAACGGCTTCTTCCTCAGATTTTTCAACCTCTTCAGTAGTTTCTTCAGATGCTTTTGCTTTTACATCTACCTCTTGTTCAGCCTTCGTTGATTCTTTGTCACTCCCACAAGCAGCAAGAATTAATGATGTTAAAATGATTGCCACAAGAAATCCCCATGTTTTACTTAGTTTACCCAATTTCCTAAAACCTCCAATTTTACAAACTAGTAACATCCTAACATATAAGATGTATTGGAAATATAAGTAAAAGGAGGTGAATCAAAGAACTGTAGGGCGACTTATTATTTTTACATATTTTGTAAATTATTCGGTACTTATCTTATAAAATTAGAATCTTTTAAAATAAAAAAGAGCCAAACCCAAGAATCCCCGGGTCTAGCTCGAAAAATTTAGTACTGAATTTCTACCGCCTGATCAATTACTTCTTGAGGCACTGTTATATCCTCAACTCCATTGAAGTTATTGAACGCTATTTTAGCATCTGTATTCACCGTGATTGCTTCACCTTCAATTTCAAGCGTCATATCCACAACCGTATCCATCTTATGAATATCGAATGTTTCTTTATCAATCGAAATAACATAGTTCACAGTATCAAAACTAATATTTTCGAACAATTGTTTATCTTCCTCAGTCATTCCAAGCATTTCACTTAGTTGCATTTGCTCCAGAATGAAGTCGCTGAACTCTTCACTAGCTGCATTTAAAGTTAAAATATACTCGGAATCTGTCTGTTCGAATTTAAAATCATCGATGAATGTTTGCAGCTGTTTTAATTGGTCTGAAACATCTACTTGATTCGCAGTTTGTCCAACTATTGCATCAAATTGCTCTGATGGCAGTTTCAACCATTGCTTCGTATCAGGTTCGTGCATGAATATCCCTTCCTGGGTCATGTACATTTCCATATCTATTGTCGTATCTTCACCACTAACGGGGTCAGCCGTTTGAATCGTTCCATCCATGTATGTTTCAAGCGGTTCAACAATCATATCCATCTTCATATCACTAGCAGTACTCATTTCCATACCCTCAGTACCATTGCCAAAGGTCATTTTTTGGTCCATCTTGATATCTGCACTGCTGCTTTTTAATTCGCTTTGTCGCTCCATTGCCTTTTCATATACTTCTTCCAAAGTTAGTTCACTTACGTTGCTTTCCTCTTTACCTTCTACCGCATCCTCTGAATCTGATGTAGGCTCCGCCGTACTATTACACGCGGATAATACTAGTAAAAGGAAACCTGCTAAACAAATCATTGCCCATTTTTTCACTTTATCCCATCCTTTCGATTAAAGGGTACCATTTAATAACGAACGGGTATTGGAAAAGATGTCATATTTTTCTATAATGACCAAAAATAATCCATTTCTACTAAAAAAAGCGGGCCCCCAGACCTTATCTGAGATGCCCACTTTCTATACCCAAAGCACTAATTTAATGTTAACTTGTTTTAATTTACTCCACGCATCGCTTTTGAAATGATGGGTGTCAATACTAGTAAAAGAATACCTAATACAATAGAGATTCCACCTAAAGTACCGAAATAAGTAATTTCAGTAACTGCCTCATAAATTCTAACTAACTGAGCATTGATTGCTTGAGCCGCTGCACTCGTTAAGAACCATAAAGACATTGTCTGAGCCGCGAAGGCAGCTGGTGCAAGTTTGGTTGTTGCCGATAGACCAACCGGTGATAATAGCAACTCTCCTACCACTACTAGGAAGAATGACAGAACCAACCACCATGGGCTAACAAGCTCAGTACCACCAGAAATTGTCGCTGGAATAATCATTACCAAGAAAGAAGCTCCAGCAAAGAATAATGAAATGGCAAATTTCTTAGGTGTAGAAGGTTGTCTACTTCCAAGTTTCAACCATAGCCACGCAAATACCGGTGCAAAGATAATAATGAATAAAGGATTTAAAGATTGGAACCATGATACCGGAATTTCAAAGCTTCCGATAGTAAGATCTGTACGGGTATCAGCATATGTCGCTAGAATTGTGGCTCCTTGTTCTTGAATCGCCCAGAACATAACTGCCGCAATAAATAATGGAATATAAGCTAGTACACGCGATTTTTCATCTTTCGTTGTTTTAGGACTACGATACATGACGATAAAGAAAATAGTCGGAATTAATACACCAAGTGTCGTAATGATCAAGCTAAAGATTGACATTGTTAAATTTCCAGTACTGTATAAAATCACTCCAATGATTAATACAGCAATAATACCAATGACAACATTTCGAATAGTTTTCTTCTTCTCTTCTGCCTTTAGTGGGTTAGGTACTTCAAGACCAGCTAACCCAAGGAATTTCTTTTGAGTTACGTAATAAACAATTAACCCAATAAGCATACCAACAGCAGCAATACCAAAGCCAAAATGGAAATTATATCTTTCCCCAACAAAGCCGATGATTAATGGGGATATAAATGCCCCCATGTTGATGCCCATGTAGAAAATGCTGAAACCTGAATCACGGCGGTTATCGCCTTCAGCATACATATCTCCAACGATAGTTGATACATTTGATTTTAATAACCCTGTACCAATGATAATAAATGCCATGGAGATTAATAATGCCGTTACTCCCCCTGGGAATGCTAAGGCAATATGCCCGATCATGATCAGTATTCCACCATAGAATACAGTTTTGCGTGTACCCCAAATTCGGTCGGCAAACCAACCACCAATAATACCAGACATATAAATTAACGACCCATAAAGAGCCATGATTGAGTTTGCAGTTCCTCGATCTAATCCCAATCCACCTTCATGTAATTCATAGTACATGTAAAGGATAAGAATGGCACGCATTCCATAATAGGAGAATCGTTCCCAAAATTCTGTAAAGAATAGAGTCAATAATCCTTTAGGATGTCCAAAAAAACCTTTTTGAGGAACGGATTTGACTATTTCGTCTTTACTATACATAAAGATACCCTCTTCCGTTTTATTTTTCATATTTTCCGACAATTTATATTAGATAGCTAGTTGTCCGAATCGTGCATTTTATTACATTAAAGCATTCTTAAAATTTTTTCAATATATTATATAAAAGTTAGAAATTTCTCTTTCTTCTCTATTTTCGCTATATTTTTGGCATTTCCATATTTTTATATTATATTAGAATAATTTAAACATCCAGTTACTCATAATATTACCTTCATTCCACTTACCTATGGAAGCAAAAAAAGAGGTAACGACATATTCATCGTTACCCACTCACGTTATTTTATAACATACTGTTCGTATTTTTTTAAATCAGCATCTTTAAGCTCAACAAGAAGCTTCGTGCCTTGTTCTTCATACTCCGTACCTTTTACTTGTGCATTGGCGTTCAAGTAGGATACAACATCCCCACGGTCAAATGGAATCAGCATTTCGCATTCCACATAATCCGAAAAGACATACTGCCGTATTAATTCCACTAATTCATCTAAACCTTCATCATTCTGAGCGGAAATCCAAATATTGTCGCCGCTAACTAAGGGATACTTGACATTCGCCAAATCCGATTTGTTATACACATAAATAGTTGGGATTCCCTCAACGTCTACCTCACTTAACGTCTTGTTCGTGACATCCATCATAAATGGATGCTGTTCATTTGACACATCCACAACATGCAACAGAAGATCCGCTTCTCTTGCTTCTTCTAATGTAGAACGGAAGGCTTTTACTAAATGATGCGGAAGTTTGCTAACAAATCCAACCGTGTCTGTCAGCAAGAATGTCTTTCTATCCGGTAATTCGATATTACGGACGGAGGTATCGAGTGTTGCAAAGAGCATGTCCTTCTCGAATACCTGTTTATTATCCTCTTGTCCAATCTTTTTCAGAAGTCTGTTCATAATTGTAGATTTCCCGGCATTTGTATATCCCACCAGCGATACAACAGGCACTTCATTTTTACGTCGTTTCTTCCTTTGGGTTTCCCTGATGTTCTTAACAACTTCGAGATCTTTGCGAAGCTTTGCAATTTGATCTTCGATTTTTCGTCGATCTAATTCTAATTTTGTTTCCCCTGCACCACGGTTTCTAAATCCTCCACCCGTGCCGCCACCTTGGCGGGAAAGTGAAGCATGCAAACCCACTAGTCGAGGCAGCATATATTGCAATTGAGCCAATTCAACTTGCATTTGTGCTTCTCTTGTGTTCGCACGGCGATCGAAAATATCTAAAATGAGCATCGTCCGGTCAATGACTTTACATTCCAAATCGTGTTCAAGGTTTCGAATCTGCGAAGGTGATAATTCATCATTAAATATGACAAGGTTTGCTTCTGCTTCATCTATAAAATTTTTTATTTCCACTATTTTACCTGTCCCTACATAATGGGAAGGATTAACTCTTTCCAGGTTTTGTATAACACTTCCGATTACTTCTACTTCCAAGGCTTCCGCTAAACTTTCCAATTCTTCCATTGAATAATCAAAATTACGATCATTTTGCAAATTGACGCCTACCAAGACAGCTTTTTCAATAATTGTTTCTACCTCTTGCAAATTTGTCACTAAGATACCTCCCTGTTTAAACACGCGGCTTATAAGCTTTTTATGCTGAATCGCAAAGTTAGCTACACTCTTTTTACTACTATATTGTGTATTCCCTTCTATTGTATCATATAGTATATGCTTAATTATCATTTCAATAACGTTCCACAACTTATTGTAATATACCCCGTTTGAATCTTTACATATAAAAAATGCCTCAAAAGTTGATACTTTTGAGGCATTACTCTTTACTTTTCTTTTTCGGATTTCAATAACGCTAATGTATCCTCAAACTCTTTTTCAATTTCCGGATTTCGTTTATAAGTAACTAAACTTACGATAACTGCCAGGATCAAGTTAATAATGAAACCAGGAACAATCTCATACAACATTGCTGATAAAGCTTCACTTTGTCCCCAAACATAGGCAACGACTGCACCCGCAACCATCCCGACTAACGCTCCAATATTAGTAAGCTTTTTCCAATATAAAGCTAGCAGAATAGTCGGTCCAAATGCTGCACCAAATCCAGCCCATGCAAATCCTACTAAATCAAGAATAGAACTGTCTGGATTCCACCCTAAAATTGCTGCGATAACAGATACAACAAGTACTGCAAGTCTTCCTGCCATTACATAATGCTTATCTGAGGCATCTTTTTTAAATAACGCTTTATACATATCCTCTACAAGTGCAGAAGAAGTTACAATTAGTTGTGAAGAAATTGTACTCATAATTGCCGCTAGAATAGCCGCCAGCATAATCCCCGCAATGAATGGGTGGAATAAGATTTGCCCCATAACAATAAAGATTGTTTCAGGATCATCTACATTTCCTCCATTTTGCTGGAAGTAGGCCAATCCTACAAGCGCAGTACAAGTTGCTCCCAATAAGCTTAAAATCATCCATCCAATTCCGATTCGGCGAGCTTGTTTTGTTTCTTTTACCGATTTTATCGCCATGAAGCGTACAATAATATGAGGTTGGCCGAAATATCCAAGTCCCCAAGCTACAGATGAGATAATCCCCGCAGCTGTTGCCGTTGATGCAAATAAGCTGAATTGCTCTGGATTGACAGCTTGAATTGAATCAATTGTTTCTCCAATACCACCTGTAACAAACACACCAACAATAGGAACTAACACCAAAGCTAAAAACATGATTAAGCCTTGTAAAAAGTCAGTATAACTAACAGCCAGGAATCCACCAAATAATGTATAACCAACTGTAACTGCACTAACAATCAACAATCCAGTATGATAGTCAAATCCAAAAGAACTTTCGAAGAACTTCCCTCCGGATACCATCCCCGAAGAAACATAGAATGTGAAAAAGACTAAAATAACTATACCTGAAACAATACGAATCAATTTCGTATTATCACGAAGGCGGTTATCCAAGAAACTCGGAATTGTGATGGAATCTTTTGAAACCTGTGTATATACGCGCAAACGAGGTGCAACTAAAAACCAGTTTAACCAAGCACCCACTGTTAACCCGATTGCAATCCATGCCTCCACTAAACCTACTGCATAAATAGCTCCAGGCAGCCCCATCAGCAGCCATCCGGACATATCTGCAGCCCCGGCACTTAATGCCGTAACCGCCGGACCTAAATCTCGCCCACCCAACATATAATCATTCAAGTTTTTTGTTCTTCTATATGCAAACCATCCAATAATAATCATGGCGAGCATATAAATAATAATTGCTAATAATTGAAATGCGTGACCGGACATCCCTAATCCCCCTTTAAAAATTTAGATTAATAATGAAATAGCGACTAATTTAATGTAAATGATAGCATTTTTCAGAAAAAGGCTACTTCATTAATTTTAATTTATCATATTTCATCAGCATAATGTTTAAAAATTTTGAAAAGATAATATTTCCATACTTATTAATTATTTTATACGCGATACTTTATGACTCACTCAGATAAGAATCTACCACTTCCTTTGATAGCTGTGATAAACTAGTGCCAACATTTTATAAGAAAAGGCTGATATCCATGGACTTCCAACTAATGAAAGAAGAATTATTAAAACTTATTTTAAATAAAGACCTAATTAATGCTACGATTAGTCAACCTAGGCTTAAATCGAATGATTTGAAGCGAGTTAAATTGAAGCCCATCGAGTTGAAGGGTGTCTATCATATTCAAATTGAATATCAATTTGAACGGATTTTAAAACACGAAAACGTTATTCTTGAAAAGTTTTCAGATTCCTTCGATATATTAATACCACAGTTCCGGCAAATACATGCGCAATTTAAAAACGAGAACATTCAAATTCAGCTCTCCAAGAAAAACAAAGTTTTATGGAAAACTGAAAAAGCAAAAGAAACAAAAGAAATCAATCTGTCGCACAATCGAAAGAAACAATACTTGCTCGACGACACAACTCCTTATCCTTTTTTGATTCGCCTTGGCGTTCAAACGGAAGAAGGAAAAGTAAAAAAACAAAAATATGATAAGTTTAAACAAATTAATCGTTTTGTTGAATTTATTCATGATTCTCTAGAACATTTACCAAAGGATCGCCAAATACGCATTCTTGATTTTGGATCAGGCAAATCTTATTTAACGTTTGCCCTATACCACTACCTTAAAATAGAAAAAGGGCTGGATATTCGGGTAACGGGGCTCGATCTGAAAAAAGAAGTTATCCAGGAATGTAATCAAATTGCCCAGGATTTAAATTATGATCAGCTTGAATTTTTGGTTGGTGACATAAACGATTATAATGATGAAAATTCAGTAGACATGGTGGTTACATTACATGCCTGCGATGTAGCAACAGATATGGCCTTGGCACGTGCCGTTAAATGGGGAGCCAAAGTCATTTTAAGTGTCCCGTGCTGCCAGCATGAATTAAATCGCCAGCTTGATTCCCCTAGCTTGGAAATAATGACGCAACACGGCTTAATAAAAGAACGTTTTGCATCTCTTGCCACTGATTCAATTAGGGCTGAGGTATTATCCCTTGTCGGATATGAAACGCAAATACTGGAGTTTATCGATATCGAACATACTCCGAAAAATATATTGATTCGTGCGTATTTTACCGGTAAAAGACCATCCCAGCAGCAACTGGAACGTTACCATGCATTTACTCAATTTTTGTCAGCCAAACCCTTTTTGGAAAATGAATTAAAAGAATTTTTTTGAAGTGCACTCACATAAAATGAATGAAACAGGCAAGTATATTAAGTAAGAATTTCTTAGTTAGAAGTGCAGTTTCGTTTGGTATTTCCCATATTATACAGAAACTGTATCTTGAATTCATGATTTATATTACAGCAATGTAAATTTTGTTATTTTCAAGTTGAAATATGTATAGATTTTATAAATATTTTGATATGATGATTTAGGTTTTAATTTACTATTAAATTCACACGTATACCAGGGGGCAATTCCATGTTTAGTTCAAGAAAACCAGACCCATTTTTCCTATCTTTGCACAAGATAGCAGAAAATATGAGAGAAGCTGTACATTATGCCAGAGATTTCAGAATTGAAACTGTTGCTGATTTAAAAGAGATCAGCGTAAAAATGAAGAAGTACGAAACTGATGGGGATAACTTAATCCATGAGTTAATCGTTATGTTAAATAAGTCCTTCATGACGCCGATCGAACGTGAAGATATTTTAGCTTTGGCTAATAAGATGGATGATGTGCTGGACGGTGCAGAACATTGTATCGCACATTTCGAGATGTTTTCATTTACGGAAGTCGATGAATCAATGAGAAAATTCTTTGATTATATTTCAAGTAGTGCAGATGAAATCGTTGCAGCAACAGATCTTTTAAATAAAAAAGACTTAATTGCAATGCGTAAACACATTATTCTTATTAAAGACTATGAGCGTGAGTGTGATGAAATTTCCCGTTCATCAACAAAGCAATTATTCCTTAATGAAAAAGATCCAATTCGTCTTATCAAGATGCGTGATATCTATGACCAATTAGAAGAGATTGCAGATTCATGCCAGGATGTAGCGAACACATTAGAAACAATTATTATGCGTAACGCGTAAGAGTCAGGAGTCTTAAAATGGATATAATATTATTACTGACAATATTAGTCGTAATTTTTGCTTTAGCATTCGACTTTATTAACGGTTTCCATGATACAGCAAACGCAATTGCTACTTCTGTTTCTACTCGTGCATTACCACCGCGCGTTGCTGTGTTATTGGCCGCAGTTATGAACTTTCTTGGGGCAATTACGTTCGTTGGTGTAGCAAAGGCGATTGCCAAGGACATTGTTGACCCTTTTGCACTAAATGCTACTGCAGATGATACAACTGGTACGATCGTTATTTTAGCAGCACTACTTTCTGCTATCACTTGGAACTTACTTACATGGTACTTCGGTATTCCATCGAGTTCCTCTCATACATTAATCGGTTCCATTGCCGGTGCAGCAATAGCTGCAGGTGGCTTTACTATTTTAAATTATGGTGGGTTCAGCAGTATTTTAATCGGGTTAATTGCTTCTCCATTTTTAGCGTTAGCCATCGGTTTTATATTCATGTCACTGTTTAAAATATTATTTAAAAACTTAAACCTTTATCGAACGAATAAGGGTTTCCGGATTGTACAAATCATTACTGCAGCAATTCAATCCTTTACGCACGGTACAAATGATGCCCAAAAAGCAATGGGGATTATTACAATGGCATTGATTGCTGCAGGGTTACAAACAGACGATGAAGTACAGGAATGGGTTCGAATTGCCTGTGCGATCGCTATGGGGCTTGGAACTTCAATTGGTGGTTATAAAATCATCAAAACTGTCGGCGGTAAAATTATGAAGATCCGACCGGTCAACGGGGTTGCAGCTGATTTAGCATCGGCATCCATTATTTTCGGAGCAACTGTCATCCATTTACCCGTTTCTACAACACACGTTATTTCCTCAGCCATCATGGGTGTAGGATCTGCACAACGTGTTAAAGGCGTTAAATGGGGCGTCGCTCGTAAAATTGTACTTACTTGGCTGATCACAATGCCAATATCTGCTTTAATGGCGGCTATCATTTTCTTCATCCTTAATTTATTCTTCTAAATACAAAAAACCAAACGAGTATTTCGTTTGGTTTTTATTGTTTACAAAGTGTTCATATTGTCTTCTACAGGGAGGACAATTGATGTTTCTGCTTCTACATTAGTCGGTTTAGGTTCATATGTCGCGAAGAATACTTGCATAATTACTACTATCAATATGCAAACCAAGATTATAAATCCTACAAAGTATATGGCTACTTTTTTCCCATTCATCATAGCTGCTCCTTTATTTCTTCAGTTTAAATCCTTCCTCTTGCAAATACTCTATTGCAGATTCACGTGTTCCAAAAGTCTCTTCCAAATTATCTTGATAATATATATTCCAATCACGTCTATGATGTCTTAACTCCAATGTCACACCATCCCGCGAGGTCCACTGTTCAACAACCGGAATGTCCAAGTCTTCCGATAAGAAATCAATGGCGTCCTGGATAATTTCACGTAATGCCTGTTCATCAAAATCGCGTATATTGACTAATCCTTTGTCATTTGCAAGTTTGTCGTATTTCAATAAATCCCCGATATAGACAAAACCATTTCCATTTGGGTGTAATTTTTCTACCACAATCGTTTTTTCATATAAGCTGTCTTCAAAATGATAGTTTACTCGTTTCATGGAAATCTCTTTTTTCGTCAGCTCCGGAAACGTTTCAATTATCTCTTGTTTTTGTTGGAATGATAACATGTATATGATGAACTCCTTTATCCTTCTGTTGTCAAAATCTACTTTCCATTTCTAGTTATACAATACACTAAAATGAAACACAGTACACCACTTATGGTATACTGTGACTCGTTTCAATCTTTTTAAACTGACTTTGTTGCTGCTTCCTTTATCTTTTTGCGTTCTTCGTAAATATTTTTTACGACTGCTTTAATTACAGCATATGTTGGGATCGCAATAATGATAAATAGGAAGCCACCTATATTCCCCGCTGCCAATACAATCGTAATAACAGTCAGAGGATGGACATCCAATGATTTCCCCATAATATTCGGGGTGATTAGGTTACTTTCCAATTGTTGCGCAACCAATGTAATAACAGCAACCCACACCACCAAGATTGGATCTTGGATGACAGCGATGACAAGAGCGGGCGCCAAAGAAATCCATGGTCCAATAAACGGAATCATATTCATAAAGAAAGCAAAAAGTGCTAATAACAGTGCATAATCCAATTGTATTATTAAGTAGCCAATATACATCATACTAGCCAGGATTAAACTGATCAGCACTTGACCTTGAACATAATTTCTTAAAACATTATCAATATCGGCCAGGGTTTCTTTTACCCAAGTTCTTCTTTCACCAGCAAAAATATTATAAATATTTGGTGCAAATTTTTCGTGATCTTTCAGCATGTATATAAAGAAGAACGGCACCAAGATCAATGTAAAGGTTGCAGTTACTGTTCCACTCACAAAGCTTACAATATATTTACCGCCTGTCATCATAACACTTTGAATGGAGCTTGAAACGGAATCCACAAACGTTTCCACTTGCGGAGGCAGTATTTCCTTATTATCCCAAACAATATCGGCAGCATCCATAATTTTATCTTCAATATATGGTGCATTTTCCACTAAATTATTCACCTGCTCAGAAATAGGCTTACCAATCATCAACAAAATCCCTGTCACGATACCCGCCAGCAACAGGACAATCGTTAATATGCTTCCCCACCGTGGGGCACCCTTCTTTTCCATAAACCTTTGCAAGGGCTCTGATATATAATAGAGCACCCCACCCAGTAATAATGGGATAAAGATTGTTTTGATGATGATATAGAATGGATTAAAGATCCAATGAATTTCTACCACATATTTTATAATTAAAAGCGCAATAATCATGCCAATTCCTACTTGGAACCAGACTTTTTTTGTCACCGACAATCACCTCTTTCCATATTGTTGCATTGATAACGATTTCCTATTCATCCATAATAGGGTAAATTTAAAAACATCTTATGTATGCATTTTATAAACATATGAATATTATTCTAATTTATAAAATTTATACCAGCCCTTATTATATCTTAACAGATAAAAAAACTCCCGGAAATTATTTTCCGAGAGTTACTACACTTACAAACTTGCATCATCCACAGAGTTTAAATACTCTTCAATTGCATCAATCACAGATTCAACGCAACCATCATCAAACGGCGAGATTAAGCCTGCTTCTTTTACTAGCTTTGTAAATGACATTGACCCGCCCAATCCACAGAGGTGAAGATAATCCTTCCACGCAGAATCAAAATCTTCTCTTGAGCGTTTCCAGAATTGGAATGCACAAACTTGGGCAAGCGTGTAATCAATATAATAGAATGGACTTGCATATATATGTGCCTGACGTTGCCAGAAGCCGCCAGATTCCAAGTATTCGTAGCCGTCGTAATCACGATGCGGCAGATATTTCTCTTCAATTTCTTTCCATGCTTGCTTACGCTGAGCCGGTGTCATAGCAGGGTTTTCATAGACAACATGCTGGAACTCATCTACTGCAACTCCGTAAGGCAAGAATAATAAGCCGCTCGCTAGATGGGAGAATTTATATTTCTCTGTTTCTTCTTTAAAGAATAACTGCATCCATGGCCATGTAAAGAATTCCATACTCATTGAATGAATTTCAGCTGATTCATATGTTGGCCATAGATATTCAGGAATCCCGATATTACGGCTTGAGTATACTTGGAAGGCGTGTCCTGCTTCATGTGTCAGGACATCAATATCACCAGAGGTGCCATTAAAGTTGGAGAAGATAAATGGCGAATCATAATTATCTATAAAAGTACAATAGCCACCACTTTCCTTCCCTTTCTTCGCTTCTAGATCCATTAATTCACGATCAATCATGAAGTTGAAAAACTCTCCTGTTTCAGGCGAAAGTTCTTCATACATTTTCTTGCCATTAGCTACAATCCATTCCGGACTCCCCTGCGGCTTGGCATTTCCAGTTAGGAAGTTTAACCCTTCATCGTAATACTTAAAGTCATTAATACCGATACGTTTTGCTTGGCGATCATATAGCTTCGTAGCAAGAGGTACAATTAACTTTTGTACTTGTTCCCTAAAGTTTGCTACCATTTCCGCATTATAATCAATGCGATTCATATTGACATAACCTAATTCAACGTAATTTTTGTAGCCTAGTGTTGTAGCAATTTTATGGCGCAGTTTTACTAACTGATCGAAAATGTCATCAAACTTTTCGCCATTTTCGTTAAAGAAGTTAAATCTGGCTTCCATCGCTTGTTTACGGACATTGCGATCAGTAGACTCTCCATATGGAGTAAGCTGGGCAAGCGTTAAAGTTTTCCCGTCAAACTCAATTTGCGCTGAAGCTACTAACTTGTTGTATTCTGAAACAAGCTTGTTTTCCTGCTGCATTAGCTCGATAATTTCCGGAGAAAACGCCTTAATCTGACTTTCGGCCAATGCAAAAAGTTGAGTGCCCCATTTTTCTTCCAATTGTTTTCTATATGGTGTTTTAACAAGCTCTGTATAATACTCGAAAAGTAGTTCTTCAAATTGCGGTTCCAGCTCATCCAGAACATCTCGTTCCTTTTGGTAAAACTCGTCATTCGTATCAATCGATGCGCGCACATATACAAGATTGGCCTGCGTTGAAAAGTCATTGCGATATTCGTTGATCTTTTCAATTACTTCACTTTGTGTTTCAACGGAATCAGCATTTTTAAACTGTTGAATTAATTCTCTTACTTTATCCTTTGTTTCATCTAAATTCGGTCTTTTATATTCATACTCTTTAAAAGTTACCATTCTCTCTTACACCCCTCTAATATTTAGCAAATCGAAGTTTACTATTCTATTATTAACGATTTCTTCCAAAAGAGCAACTATTCTGATAATTGTTTCGCAATTTATTCGTAAAAGTTTTATTTTAGTTAGTTGTGCTAAGCCTTCCCAAGTTGCAATTCTTTCGATTTTTACTATTCTTATCTGATTTCATGCTGCGTAAATAATTCACCTACAATAGATATAAGCACATCCATCAATCCCCGATGAATGTGCTTACCTCTTAAAATTTAAATTTGCTTATTTCTTCAATCATTTCTTTTGAAGTTGAATCAAGTAGCTGAACCACTTCCTCAAGTTTATGAACCATCTCTACTTGTATATCTGAAGAGCCTGCTACTTCTTTAGTTTGGCTTGTTGTAATAATAACCAATTTCTGCATTTCCTCTGTTGAAGCCAGAATTTCTTCAGAGCTTGCAGACATTTGTTCAATTACTGCTGAATCATCCTGGATTTTAGAGTTTACATCAACCACGACAGTTAAAATACGTTTTAAGTTGTCGTCAATTTCTATAACTGCTTGATTACCTGCTTTTACTTCTTGCGTACTATTGTCCATCTCCACTAAAGCTTTTTCACTAATTAGAACAAAGTTTTCTAGATAAGATTGAATTTCACTTGCTGAGCTTCTGGACATTTCTGCTAGCTTTCGAACTTCATCAGCAACTACAGCAAAGCCCTTACCTGCTTCCCCAGCTCGTGCTGCTTCAATCGCCGCATTTAATGCTAATAGATTTGTTTGATCAGCAATGCTCGTAATAACTAATACCATTTCTTTGATTGACTTGAATTTATCACTCATCTCACGTACATACGCTTCCGTATGCAACACAGATGCTTCTACATTTTGTATTTGCGATACTACTTGTTTTGCATGGTTGACACTTGTTTTAACTAAATTTGTCATATCAGTTGAGGCTTCAGCCATATCCGATGTCGAGTCCGCTAATCGCTGAATACCTATGGACATTTCATTCATCGCTTGAGTGACTTCATTATTGCTAGCTTCCTGTTGATCACTGCTTGATGCAATTTCAACGATACTAGAGGCAATTATATTGTTTGATTTTGTAACTTGAGCAGCCGTAAGATCTATATCAGCAACCGCCTTCTCTAAGTTGTTAGATTTCATATACAGATTTAATAATGAATTTGACAAACTATTAAGGGCTTGTGAGAATGTTTTTGAGAAAATAGCAATCTCATTATTATTCTTTAAATTCAATGAAGAAAGTGTTTCATCCACTCCTTTTAAATCTCCATCAGCTAGTTGCTCAGAAGCCGCTTTTAACAGATTTAAAGGTTTTAAAGATCTATTTACATAACGGTATGTTATATACAATCCCATTAACACAATAAGTAAGAATATCATACTTACTTTCGGTACAATATCTTTTGCAACCGATGCACTTACTTCATCGACATAGGAAGCATCGATATCCACTCCCAAAAAGGCAATGACCTCACCATCAGCATCTTTCATCGGGATTGTTCCTGAAATGTATTCACCATAATCACTGCTTAGTAGATCCGAGTGGAAGGAACCATCTTTCAGTACCTTTTGAAGATGCTCATATGTTGTAGAACCGGATGTCTCCCCTATTGCACCCGCATTTTCAGTATCATCTGCCGGCATACCATCCACTAAAAATGTAACATCTTCCCCCTCTTCGGGCACTGCATATGTATAAGCATATAACACGCCATTCATTTCACGTAATTCATTTAGCTGTTCTCTTAATTCCCAATAAAGATTATTTTCTACCGGATTCTCTGCTAGTTCTTTATATTGCTCAACTTCTATGAAATTTAGCATATTCTCTGCAATTTCAATAGTTCGCTCTCCAATTGCCGCTTTAACAGATTCCTTTGAGTTATAGCTCATCGTAAATACATACAGTCCTAATAAAAAAATGAATATAATTACAATGATGGAAAGTATTTGCCTTGATAGTTTTTTTTCTTTCTTCATTATATGTAAACTCCTTTAGCACAACTTAAATTATTCCTTTTCTTTTATCGACAGAAAATGACAAAATTTAAATTGTTTATAGCCAATGTCCTATTTTCAATTACTAACACAAACATGATTTTCTATATATATTTGATTTTTAAACAAAACAAAAACCCCAGCAGCAACAAAACACTACCGGGGTTTAGTATATTCAATTACTGAGCAAGATTACTCGCCTAAATCAGCATTGTGGTAAACACGTTGTACATCATCAAGGTCTTCCAAGGCATCAAGCATTTTTTCGAATTTAGCTGCATCGTCACCAGAAAGCGCTACTTCTGTTTGAGGAAGCATTGTTAACTCCGCTACTGTAAACTCGGTAATGCCCGCTGCTTTAAATGCTTCTTGGGCAGCATGGAATTGATCTGGTTCAGCGTAAACAATTACATTGTCTTCTTCTTCAAATACATCGCGTGCATCCACATCAGCTTCCAAAAGAATTTCCAATACTTCATCGGCTTTTTTTCCTTCAATACCAAATACGGCAGTTGAGTCGAACATATACGTAACAGAACCTGATACACCCATGTTCCCGCCATTTTTGCCGAATGCCGCACGAACATCTGAAGCAGTACGGTTTACATTGTTTGTTAAAGCATCAACAACGACCATTGTTCCACCTACACCGAATCCTTCATAACGCAATTCGTCATAGTCTTCTCCGCCTGCACCTTTAGCTTTGTCAATTGCTTTATCGATGATATGCTTTGGTACATTGTATGTTTTAGCACGTTCCAATACAAACTTTAATGCTGTATTTGATTCTGGATCTGGTTCGCCCTTTTTAGCAGCCACATAAATTTCAGTTCCGAATTTAGCATAAATTCGACTAGTATTTTTATCTTTTTCGGCTTTCTTATCTTTAATGTTATTCCATTTACGACCCATTGATTTCACTCTCTTTTCCGTTATGATAGATATATTTAGATGAAGGTTTATAACAAACCCTTAAAGTAAATGAGACTGTAATATTATACACTATTCTATTATTAAAGAAAAAGGTGAAAGTTGGTTCGTAGTCAAATAAACATTTCAAAGGAATTACAGTGCATTGGCGTTAAATGTATCTCCGCCCTCGATTGTACCTCTTTCAAAACCTCTTTTAAACCATCTTACTCGCTGCTCGCTTGTACCATGTGTGAAGCTTTCAGGTACAATATATCCCTGGGCCTCCATTTGCAGGGTATCATCACCAATTGCATTTGCTGCAGTCAATGCCTCATTGACATCTCCTGCTTCTAAATAACCTAAATCCTGAACATGATTTGCCCATACACCCGCATAATAATCCGCTTGCAATTCAAGTCTTACGGTTTGCGCGTTGTACTCTTCCTGGCTCACTCTCCCATTTAGGGCATGTACTTTTTGGGAAGTGCCTAATAATGTTTGTACATGGTGACCTACTTCATGGGCTACAACATAAGCCATTGCAAAATCACCCGGCGCACCGAACCTGTTTTTAAGCTCCTGATAAAAACTTAGATCAATATATAATTTCTGATCGGCTGGACAGTAAAAAGGACCAACAGCAGCCCCAGCAACACCACATCCGGATTGGACACTATCTGTAAATAGTACAAGGCTTGGGTTTTCATAAGTTAATCCCTGTCCTTCGAATAGCTGTTGCCAAACATCTTCTGTATCTGCCAGTACAACCGATACAAACTCCGCCAGCTCTTCTTCTTCAGCAGTAGGAGTGTATTCGGTATTACTTCCGCTTTGTATCTGCCCTTGGTTCACTTGGTTGAATATATCCCCGGCATCCCCACCATTCAGCAGCGTAAAAATGATGGCAATAATAATCCCGATTCCTCCGATACCCCCGCCAATGGCACCCTTACTCATCCCGCGGCGATCTTCTACATTACTACTTTTTCTTCTGCCATTTATCTTCATAGTTCTCCCCCCAAGAATTTACCTTTTTCTTAGTAATACCCTGTTTTATGGAGAACAGTACAAAAAAGGCAAAGGGAATATTTTACAAGTCGGAGACGAGCAGGGCTTTACTCTAAATCTGCTAGAATTTTATGCAGCAATGCCTCACAGCCATCTACTACTAATTCATACGTTTCTTGAAAATCCCCTGTATAATAGGGATCGGGAACATCCTTGCGATGTGGTGTTAAGTCCAGGAACCTAAAAATCTTGGGATGATCGGGCTGTCCCAGCATTTCACGTATGTTCTGTACATTACTGCTATCCATTCCTACAATATAATCAAATGCTTTGAAATCCTCATCAGATAGCTGGCGTCCTTTCATACCGCTAGTTGATATCCCAAATTCTTTTAGTTTTTTCTGTGTCCCCTTATGTGGTACTTCCCCAACATGCCATGAACTTGTAGCTGCAGAATCTACTTTAATGGAATTACTTAACCCCCGTTGTTCCACTAAATCATGCATGACTGCTTCAGCCATTGGCGATCGGCAAATATTTCCTAGACAAACAAAAAGAACACGCTTCATTTTATTCCTCCAAATTGATCTCGTATATTTTTGCATGATTTCCAAATGGGTCATAGGTTAGGCCATTTTCGTTCCAGCCCAACCTTTCATAGAAGCCATCTATATTACTTTCTAAATAGAGCATTTTAAAGCCAAGTTTTTTGGCTTGTTCCACACCATGCTGCAATAGATTCTTTGCTATTCCTTTTCCACGATATTCCTCTTTTACGTAGAGGCATGCAAACCATGGATACAAGTCATGCCTACTATTAATGTCATTTCGCAGTAAAGAATATGTACCAACCATTTCACCTTCTGAAATCGCTACATAGAAGCGTGGGATGCCATCAGGACCATGGGAATTTTGCATACATTGCTCATAAAAAGAACGATTGTTCCCAGACCCCCAATATCCCCAGAAGAGATCGACTGCTTCATTGAAACGCGCTTGGATTTCTTTGACGTCAACAATCTCCACAATATTTCCCCCTTTTAAAAAACACTCTCCAACTATGGGAAAGTGTTTGTTTTACTATTTGGACTTTGATTTTAACTCTTCCGTTAGACGTAATAATTCGTTTTCCAAATGTTGTGTTGCTTCTTCGCGAGCTTCTTTACCTGCTCCTACTGTAAAGGGCTTACCATAGATTAAATAACCTTTTTGTCTTTTGAATACTCCCCCTACATTTCTTGGTCCAATGTAAGCCGCCGGAACAATTTGCCCCTTAGAAAGCTGAGCAATCGTAATGGCACCTTGTTTTAACTCCGCATTTTCTGTAGAGCGAGTTCCACTTGGGAAGATCCCGACAATCTTACCTTCTTTAATAAGTTGTCGAGGAATTTTAATCACACTTGGTCCCGGGTTTTCCCGGTCCACAGGGAAAGCATTTAGATTTGATACGAGTGGACCGAGCACCTTCATATCAAACAACTGCTTTTTCGCCATAAAGTGAATATGCCTAGGCAACATCGATACACCTAAATTAAAGATATCCACATATCCATTATGTGTACAAGCAATAATATAGCCGCCTTCTTTTGGTAAATTTTCTTTTCCATACACTTTGGCTTTAGAACCATTAAGGGTTAAAAATACTCCAACTAATCTTGCCGCAAAATCATATAACACTGTTCCATTCCTACCTTTTTATACTTTTTGTTTTACCAATCTATTCGCACTTTTTTATCGATATCTAAAATTTGACTATCAGTCATGCTCTCCAACTAATACATCAAGATCTATTGTAATTTCAGTTAATGAAATGCCTTCTTGCAGATGCCACCCAAGAGGTGTCATTTCCAGGAGCTTGGGTACTAGCTGTGCACTTAGAGGCACGGTGTACGTAATACGTTCTTGCCATACATTTGTGAAATGTTCTTTAAACCGCTCTACGGTTTGATTATTTGAATAACTCTCTTTTTCGGAATTTGCAAAAGCCTGTTTGCGTATTTCCTTTAGATAGCCTGATTGAGGGACGACTTTAATGACTTTTCCATTCGGCTTTAACAACCTGCTGAATTCATCGTAATTTGCAGGCGATAAAATATTTAATATACAGTCGATGGATTGTTTCTTGTATGGATTATTTGCTAAGTCTCCCACACACCATATCTTTTGCTCGTAAAACTTCGCAGCAGCCTGAATACCTTCTTTAGAAATATCAATTCCTATGGCTACCACATCTTGCGTCAGCAAATCACATATTCTTTCTAGATGAGACCCTTCCCCGCATCCTGTATCTAGTATTACTTGCGCTTCATCCCCGATATTCTTTGCAATAGTCTGTTGCAGTTGATTATATAAACCACTCGAAATTACTTCCTGTCGGGATTCAAATAGACTTTTACTGTACATTGAAGCAGCCGGTTTAATCATGAAATTTACATAGCCTTGTTTCGCAATATCAAATGAATGATGATTGCCACATATTACGTGACCGTCATCCGTGACATGCATACTTTCTTTACATAGAGGACAGGAAAAAAGCGTTTCATGTTCTTTCATATGTAAAATGCTAGCAACTCTTTTGGATACCTTTCCCACACTCATACTCCTTTTTATTTGCTGTAAGTATCATATCATCTATTCATATAGTTTGAAAAACTAAACAAGTTCCCTAGGATTATGTTTTTTTAGTAAAATGACAAATAGGCTGGCCAAGAAACAAAAACCACCCGCTAAAAGAAATGCCCACATATATGAACCAAAGATATTAAACAATACACCGCCTGTATATGCCGCAACCCCAGCTCCTACCTGATGACTTGCCATAATCCAGCCATACATCATTGCACTTTTTTCAAGGCCAAATTTCTGCCTTGTTAAGCCGATTGTCGGGGGAACAGTAGCAATCCAGTCGAGCCCGTAGAAAATTGAGAAAATAACAAGCCATGCATAAGATCCTTCCGCAAGTGCAAAGGGCAAGAAAAGGAGAGATATCCCACGCAATGTATAATACCAAAATAATAACCAGCGATTGTCATACCGGTCTGATAACCAGCCTGATATGGTGGTACCGATCAAGTCGAATACACCCATAAAAGATAACATCGAAGCCGCTGTAACCAAGGGAATGCCGAAGCTTACACAATAGGAAATAAAATGGGTTCCGATCAATCCGCTTGTCGATAATCCACATATAAAGAAACTTCCAGCTAATAGCCAGAATTCTTTTACTTTTATTCCTTCTACTAATGATGCAATGGCCATCTTAAATGGATTGCGTTTTTCAGAGGAGAGTACTTGTTCAGAAGGCTCTTTCACCTGTCCGTATGGTGCAAGACCGATATCTTTTGGGTTGCTTCTCATGAATATTGCGATAACGATTAGCATCAAAACACTTAAAATGAATATTAACGCTATCGCAAAGCGCCAGGAATAGTTTTCCACAAAGTTCGCCAATATAGGCAGTAATATCAATTGTCCTGTAGCTGTAGCAGCGGTTAATATCCCAACTGCAAGCCCTCTTCTTTTTACAAACCAGCGATTCGCCACCTGGGTACTTAATACTGTTAAAAACAATCCCGATCCAACACCTAACATAACACCCCAGATCAAGATTAATTGCCACTGACTATTCATCACAAAAGTAAGACAAAGACCTACCGATAAAATTACCATTGAATAAAGCATCATTCTTTTTAATCCAAATACCTCAACAAATGCAGCCATAAAAGGACCCGAAAAACCGTATAATAACAGGCAAACTGCAAAAGCAAAGGAAATTGTGGGTCTTCCCCAGCCAAATTCCGTTTCAAACGGATCTAGAAATACGCCTGAAGATGAACGTATAATACCAGCTACAATAATAGCCAGGAATGTAATAGCCAGGACATACCAGCCATAATGAATTTTCCTCATTTATCCACCCTGAATTCTTTTTCTATATTGTACATGCTAGGTTGCCATATTCATAGAAAATTCACTCTTTTTAAAGGGAGTGAGAAGCCGTAACGACAAAAATTGGGTCAACCTAATGAACGGGGTCTTAGTCTGTATTCACCCTAACATAAAAAAAGACTATCCCATTAGAGATAATCTTTTCTTAACTTGAAGCTACATCCTTTAACAAGCCATTTTCCTTTGATTGTTTTGGGATAACATAAGGCTTCAGCTTGGAGTAGATCGCCATTATTTGATCCTTTGTTAGAACCTGATCCATCCTATTCTTCCAATAGCTTTCTAATTCATGGATCTTCATAACCTCTACATCTAGTGAATGCACTTCGATTTTCTTAAAAGAACAATGATTACCGAAAATAATGAGTGATTGAAACAGGTCTTTGTCTACTTCTGGGATATACTTTTTTACCCCATTTATCTTTAGCTTATTGTCCAGTACCGGATTTGGGAATGTACTCATTTGCCCGTTCTCCAAAACTTGTGCCCATTGAATATCCTGTTCATTCCCATAGATCCATCCGCCAGGATCCTTTGCATTAATGATATAGATCCCCGATTGATGAAGAAGTAGATAATCCACTTTCCGTTCACTTTCTGGAAGGGCAATATTGGATAATAGCTTATATTCGCCATTTACTTTATTCAATTTTTGAGATAACTTATATAAAAATCTGACTTTTCCATTTGTCCAAACCGATATAAATGGATGGCCGGTTGTTTTGCTAAAGTCGCTGTTTTCATATACATAAACATTTATCGCAAAAACAATCCCAATGAGAATGATGAAGAAAAGGACAAGTATTGCCACATGGTTTCCTCCTAATTATTGAATCATTACTATATTTTATCAAAATTTGCAAAGGTTGAACATGTCATAAAAATATCTTACGTAAATTAAAACTGTCCAAAGAAAGCAGTCCAAGACCAGATACCATATGCTCCATTAATTATTATATCTATAGAGGTGATTCTTATGAGTTGGGTGGATTCGATTCAACAGGCGATTGATTATATTGAAAACCATTTGCTTGATGGCGATTTATCCGTTGAACAAATAGCGAAAAAGTGCAATTCCTCGCCTTTTCACTTTCAAAGGACCTTTTCCATATTAACGGATAGCACAATCGGTGATTATATTCGCAGGAGACGGCTAACATTGGCTGCGCAGGAATTAATCAATACAAATGACAAAATTATCGACATTGCTTATAAGTATGGGTATGAAACTCCTGAGTCTTTTGCAAAGGCGTTTCGAAAACAACATAATCTTTCACCAAAAGAAGCGCGAAAAAAATTAGGTCCCCTGCAATCTTATAATCGCCTCACCATAAAAATCAAACTGGAAGGAGCAATACCGATGAATTACAAAATTGTAGAAAAAGATGCTTTTCAGGTTATTGGTGTTAAAAGAACGTATAATTACAAAAATGGAGATAATATAAGAGGTATTCCGCAGTTTTGGAATGATGTGCACGCTGATGGAACGAACGATCGGCTAGTGGATTTAAACAATGGAGATATTCAAGGCGTTCTTGGTGTATGTTCTGTCGATGAGAACGAAAAACAAACTGGTTTAATGGATTATTGGATTGCTTCTGCATTTAAAGGTGATGTACCGAATAGTATGGATGCTTTTAAGATACCCGCTTCCAAATGGGCAATTTTCGAAGTCCATGGTCCCATGCCACATGCGATGCAGGATACATGGAAAAAAATTTATTCAGAATGGTTCCCTTCAAATCCATACAACCCTGCAGGAACAGCCGAATTAGAAGTATATACAAATGATAACCCTTCAAACGCGAATTACTACTCGGAGATTTGGATCCCAATTCAATAATAAAACGGAAAAGTGCTTTCAGATGAGAAGCACTTTTTTATTCTGATATAAAGAATTTACAGAAACTACCCAAAAATCTCCCATTTTTCCTCTCTATCCCATTTGTGTATAATTATTATAATAGTATTAATTTTAGAATAATACGTAGAGAGGATTTATTATGACTTCAAACATAGCCATAACAATAGACTCCTTTGCTGTAGAAGGAAATGTGATTTCTCCAAGTATAGAAATGCAATTTGAGGAAGGTTCCATTATCGGCATCTACTCAGATGTAGCAAAATTAAACTTTTTGACCAAACAATTCAGTTCCAATCCGCTTATACATACCGAGTATAGAGATAATGGATTTTATAATCGACTAACCATTAATGAATATATCAGCTTTTTAAAAGGCTTATACAGCCCCTCAACAGAACATGGGGACTTACTAACGATTTTTGAGTTGGCTGATAAAAAGAAAGCAAGGCTACATAATTTATCTAGTGCGGAAAAACAAAGGTTACGTCTCATCCATTGTTTTATGAACGAAAAACCAATTCAGGTTATCGAAGAACCACTACAAAACCTTGATGAACATTCAAAAAGAATTGTTATGAACTTATTGCTCTCTTTAAAGAAGGAACAAAAAACAGTTATTTTGTTATCAAATAATATGGAAGAAATTTTATTTGCCAGCGATTCGGTCTTCCGTCTCGAGGCTTCAGGTTTACAGCCACTAGATGTAAAAGAGGAAGAAACGGCTGCTTTGGAGAAAAACGACATTATTCCTTTTCGTTTTGAAAAGATTCCAACAAAACGGAATGAAAAAATTATTTTATTTAATCCTCCTGAGATTGATTATATAGAAAGTGTTGAAGGCCAAGTGTCGGTTTATCTGAGTGGAGAAACCTATCCCACTTCATTGACCTTAAACGAATTAGAACAAAAATTGACACCATTTGGCTTCTTCCGATGCCACCGTTCTTACATTGTGAACTTGCAAAAAGTAAGGGAAATAATTACATGGACCCGAAATAGTTACAGTTTATCCCTTCATACCTCCACAGAGACGGTAGTACCTCTATCAAAGAATAAGTTAGTCGAATTAAAACGAATTATCGGTATTTGACCAATTTCCTGGGAAATTTCGTTATCCATTTAAGCAATTTATGACACCTCCTATCACCAAATAACTCCTTTCATCCTGATTTTAATGCCCACTCCATTCCTTCAACTTATGCTAGATGTGTAAATAACGAAGTTGGAGGAATGGAAGATGATGAATGTAATTGACGTACAACATTTACAGAAAAGTTTCCAAAAAGAAGAAGCCTTGCAGGATGTTTCATTCAGCATTAAAAAAGGGGAAATATTTGGATTTCTAGGCCCTAGTGGATCTGGAAAGACAACTACCATCAAGATCCTTACTGCTCAATTAACAAGGTCTGGTGGCAGTGTATTTGTATTAGGGCAGGATGCCGAGGAAATGAAGAAAACCGAGAATCGAGCGCGATTTGGCATTCTAACGGATAATAGCGGCCTATATTCCCGGCTATCTGTTGAAGAAAATCTTCTGCTTTACAGCAAGCTTTACAACTTGCCAACAAGTTCCGTTAAAGAGGCACTTGACTTTGTAAACCTATATAAGGATCGAAAGAAAAAAGTCAGTAAGTTATCCAAAGGAATGACTCAGCGCGTGACATTAGCACGTTCTATTATGCATAAGCCTGAACTGTTATTTTTGGATGAACCAACTTCTGCATTGGACCCAGTGAATACCCACCATATTTATAATGGTTTGCGCAAGCTGAATGAAATCGGTACCACTATATTCTTAACCACTCATGATATGAGCGAGGCCGAAACACTTTGTAATCGTGTTGCCTTCTTGCATAAAGGGAAGATTCGTGCGATAGGTTCTCCACAGGATTTAAAGAAACAATTTAGCGATGATACCATTACCGTGGAATTAGTAGATGGCAGTGAGCATTGCATCGAAAATAACAGGAAAGAAGCAAAAAAAGTATATGAGTGGATGAATCAAGGTCTTCTCTCGCGTATTTACAGGAACGAACCAACTTTAGGAGATATATTCATGCAATTGACAGGGAGTGATTTAATATGAATTTAACGCGCATACATGCAATCTTTATGAAGGACTACAAAGAATTTTCCCGTAACTATGCAGTTTCCACCATGGTATTATTGCCGCTAATTATGGCTTTAATCTACAATCAAACCGGTATAGAGAGCATGCAGGGGTACTTTTTGCCAGTCAACCCGGCGTTTGTAGCGGTGACCAGCTTTGTACAGTGTTGTTTAATCGCAGAAGAAAAGGAGAGAAATACGCTCCGTAGCCTAATGCTGTCACCAGCAACCTTGTTTGATATTCTACTTGGAAAAAGCTTGTTGGTATTTACAATCTCGGCTATTACAATCATACTTTCCGTTTATCTTGTTGGCTATAATCCTGCCAACTGGCTGATTTTAGGCATGGCCCTTTTCCTTTCGGCAGTATTTTATATTGGACTCGGAACTTTATGCGCACTCTTTACAAAAACAATTTTGGAAGCATCTGTCGCCATTTTACCCATCATGTTAATTTTCTCGTTCGGTCCATTTGCTTTGCAACTTTCCGGAAAGTATCCAATCTTGCAAATCGCCGAATGGTTACCTAGTGCACAAATCATTTTATTGGCAGAGTCAATCGAGCAAGCCTATACAGCAACTGATATTATGGTTCCAATTATTACAATCCTTGTTTGGTCCATCATTACTTGGTTTTTCACAATCGTACTCTATAAAAAGACAATGGTTGATTAATTACATAAGGAGAAGCTGCTTTTATGCTGCTTCTCCTTTCATTAATTACACTATTTTGATGGATTATTAAAATCGAGGAATTAAATTAAACAATAACCAACATACTTAACTAATATCAATCATAAAACAACTTTTGTCGATAAGCAGGATATTAACCTGAATTAAAAATTTTATCCTTTTTAGAGTAAAAATTAAAGTTTTGCAAATAATAACGGTAATGTCTTAACATACCTAATAAAGACGGAGGTTTTTACTGTGGACATTATAGAAGAAAATGCAGTTCCCGCATTTCTCGAATCGAATCAATTAATTGTTGAGCTTGAAAGTGTTGATATTTATAACAATATTATCTTTCCGGTTCAAGCGAAAGAGTACGATATCAATCCACAAGTAGAGGTGCCTTATGATTTAAAGAAAGAACAGAACGCTCAAAAAAGTGTTGACGAAGGGCATTCTCCATGGAGACTGGACCCTCTTATGACAACCCAGGTCTTTGTGAGTTTACAGCTTTCTCCAGAAGGTATTGAAGGAGAGTATCCGATTGAGGAAGGAAACGTAAAGCTTTTACACAGCACAAAGGATACATCTGTCGTTGCAGTAAATGATAGCGATACTCCCATTAAACTCGTTTACTTAAAAAGACTTATTAAGCAGGATTCTTCCGGAATATGGACGGTAATCGGATACGATACAATAGATAAATAATATTAGGTGATGAATTTCGGTTAGATTCATCACCTCACTTTGAATTTACGCCGAGCTATTGCCGTTGCTTATTTTATTGTTTAGGTTGTAAATCCTCGATTGAATCAATTTCCATATAAGCTGGAACTACGAAACCAGTTTGTGTTCCTTTGAGATTTTCCCCTAAATCTACAATGTCTTCGGCATGCTTTTCATAGAAAGATTTGTGTGTTGTAGGCAACCAAGGAGCAACACTAGCATCCCCTTCGCCATTAGCGATTGCTTCGAACATAATTGCTGGATCGACAGGCGTCAATGTTACGGTGAATCCTTGTTGCTCTAATATGGCCTTCATCACAGTGCCCGAAGCACGTTCTGTATCCCATGGTGTTGAAACCAGCTCAATTTCTTTTCCTTCTACCTTCTCGATACCTTCTGTCCATTCCTTCACTTTTTCCGGATTCTCTTCGATCCAATTTTGTGCGGCTTCTTCAAATGAACCCTCTTGTGCATCATACATTACTGTTTCCATATCTTCCGGTTCCCAGTAGAAGCGGTCAAGAATTTTATAAGCATTCGGCATATCTTCTTCCAAGCCTTTTCTTGCTATGGTATTTATATTTTCACTACCACCTAATGTGCCTTTGGGATCTTCTAGAAATTTCAAATCATATGCAGAGAACATCCAGTGTGGGGTCCAACCTGTTATTATGATTGGTTCCTCGTTTTTAATTGCTCCATCTAGTACACCTAACATACCTGCTGTTGAACTTTCTAGAAGTTCCCAACCTTCCAAGTTTCCATACCCCTCCAGAGTATTATGGGACAGTTCAGTGATTCCCGCACCTGGTTCGATACCTGTAATTGTATAATCCAACTGTTCACCCAAATTCGCATTCTCGCCTGTGGTGTTCACACTGTCCTGATTTCCTTCTTCATCACCACAGCCAGTTAATAGTAATGAAACAGATACGCCTAAAGTAATACCCATTGATTTTATTTTTAACATTCTTCATCCTCCTTTAAATTGAAGGGGCTATCTATTGTAAAGATAACCCCTTTTGTTTATTGCAGTAATGAAAATAAATCTTTTTAATTCAATTGACTATAAATCCCTATGCATATCCCTTAGCAGGTTCTTAAAAAGCTAAAGCCCTCAGGAATCTACTCTACGCCTTCTGTCCACTCGGCAACTTTTTCAGTATTTTCATTAATCCAGTTAGTCGCTGCTTCATCCGGATCCGTACCATTCGCAATATCAAGCATTACTGCTTCAATATCTTCTGTTGTCCAATTAAATGCATCCAGTACTTTGTATGCTTCAGGCATGTCTTCTTCTAACCCTTTGCGAGCAAAAGTACCAAGTATCTCTTCACCGCCGAATACACCTTTTGGATCTTCCAGGTATTTCAAATCATATGAAGAGAACATCCAGTGTGGAGACCAACCAGTGACAATTATTTCTTCTTCATTTTCGATTGCTTGGCCCAATGCAACATTCATCGCACCCGAAGATGAAGGTAAAACTTCCCATCCGCTTAGATTTTCATAATCTTCTACAGCTTTTTCAGCTGCGCCCAAAACGCCTGCACCTGGCTCAATGCCTGTTATCGTCATGTTCGCTTCGTCAGATAGGTCCTCAATTGAATCAACATCCATATAGGCAGGTACAACCAACCCAATTTTGGCACCTGTTAGATTTTCACCTAACTCCACCATACTATCTTTGTATTCTGCATATTGTGAAGCATGCGTATTTGGCAGCCAGGCCGAAACCGTTGCATCTGCTTCCCCACTGGATACAGCTTCCCACATAATGGCATTATCCAAAGGAGTCAAAGTAACGTCATACCCTAAGTCTTCTAGAACTTTACCTACAACATGCGTAGACGCTACCTCTGTATCCCATTCGACATAGGCCAGATTTATTTCATTCGATCCACCATTTTTTGATGCATCTTTAGCATCTCCTGTTGACTCTGCCCCTTCATCCGAGCCGCCGCTGCAGGCAGCAAGCATTGCTCCCACCCCAACAGCTAGGCCCATCATTTTTATTTTTTTGAAATTCATCCAATCTCCCTTTCCATTACTTCTTTTTATTAAAACTTTGCGTTAAACGGTCAACAATAATGGCAAATATTACAAGACTAAGGCCTGCTACAAACCCATTTCCTACTTGGGCGCGTTGTAAAGCAGATAACACTTCCCTACCTAAACCAGGTGCACCAATCATCGAAGCGATGACAACCATCGATAGAGATAACAATACTGTTTGGTTAATACCTGCCATTATCGTTGATTTCGCTAATGGCAATTCAACTTTAAGAAGCTTTTGCCATCCAGTACTACCGTAAGAATCCGCTGCTTCAACTAATTCCCTTGGTACTTGTCGGATACCTAGATTTGTAAAACGAACTGTTGGCGGTAATGCGAAGATGACCGATGCAAAAACACCTGGTACAACACCGATACCGAAGAAGGCAACTGCCGGTATTAAATAAACAAATCCTGGCATTGTCTGCATAAAGTCCAATATTGGTTTAATAATGTTTTCTGCAACGATGCTTTTCGACATTAAAATACCTAGTGGGATTCCTATAATAATTGCTATAATACTTGAAAAAATGACAAGCGTTATTGTGTTCATTAACTCTTCCCATAGACCTTGGTTATAAATAAATAACAGGCCTATGATAGAAAAAATAGCTAAACCAAACTTTCTTTTTGTAGCGAAAAAGGCAATGATGGCTATTACTAAAATAAAGACAACTGGCGGAATTGCAACCAGCATTTCCGTGATGAAGTCCATGGCATTCTTACCGCCATCTTGGATAAAGCTAAACAATGCAGATAGATGACTTGTTAACCAGTCCATTATTGTTTCGACTGTATCCGCTACTGGCAAACTTGGAATCGAATCTAGCATTTTATTCATTTGCGGCCACCTCCTCAGTATCCGAAGCAAGAGATTGGATGACTACGCCTTTTATTAAAACACCCACTAATTTATTCTCTTTTACAACTGCCAACGGAATGGATGATTCGGAAATTATTCCTAATACATCTTGGATGAGCATATCAGGTGCAACTGATTCCATATCCGTTTTTAGAATGCCAACCACATTTTTTTCGCCACGTTTTGCAGCTTCCAATGCATCATCAGCAGTAATATAGCCTTTAAACTCTCTATTTTTGTCAACTGCAAGCAATACACTGACCTCTTCTTCACGCATACGTTTCAACGCTACTTTTGGTCCATCGATTTCCACATTCACGGAAATTGGTCGAATCATGGCATTTTCTACAGTTAAAACTTTCGAACGGTCTACATCTTCAAGGAATGTTTTAACATAGTCATTTGCCGGGTTTGTAAGAATCTCTTCTCCCGTGCCAATTTGAATGATTTTCCCATCCTTCATTAACGCGATGCGATCACCAATACGCAATGCCTCATTTAGATCGTGTGTAATGAATATAATGGTCTTTCTAACTTTTTGTTGTAAATCTAATAATTCGTCTTGCATATCTTTTCGAATCAATGGGTCGAGAGCAGAGAAAGCCTCATCCATTAATAATATATCCGGGTTATTTGCCAACGCTCGCGCTAATCCAACACGCTGTTGCATTCCCCCCGATAGTTGACTCGGGAATTGATCTTTGTACGGTAATAATCCTGCGTTTTCTAAAGCAGCTTCTGCTTTTTTTGTTCTTTCTTCTTTAGGGATACCGCGTACTTCTAAGCCGTATTCGGTATTGGCAAGGACTGTTCGTTGTGGGAATAAACCGAAGTTTTGAAACACCATGCTCATTTTTTCACGTCTTATGGTTCTGAGCTGTTGTTTATTCATTTTGGAGATGTTTTCACCGTCTATGTAAATACTTCCGCTGGTAGGTTCAATAAGATGGTTTAGCAGACGCACTAACGTGGATTTACCACTACCTGAAAGCCCCATAATAACAAAGATTTCACCCTCATTTACTGAAAAGCTTGCATCATAAACACCGATTGTAGCACCTGTTTGTTTAAGGATCTCTGTTTTACTTTTTTTCTGTTCGACAAGCTTAAGAGCACTATTGATATGCTTGCCAAAAATTTTCGTTACATTTTCAACTTTAATTTTCGTCATACAGTTCCCCTTTCCTATTATTCTCAAAACTGTTTTTTATTAGTTTACAACTAAGCAACAACTTCATGTTAACAAAAGGTTGTTACTTGTGTCAACTCAACAATCTAGGAAACTAGTAAAGGAAATAATCTTCCAGACAATAAAAAAAGGCGTTAGATACCGGTTTGTTCGGTATCTACGCGCTAACTCATTGTGGATATAAAAATTTATGAACCCGATCTATACATTCATCATTTCCAATAAAATAAATAACATCCCCTTGTTCAAAGGTAGCATAGGGGCCAGGAGAAATAATTAGTTCTACTCCTCGTCGAATTCCAACAATTGTTGCCATGGTATTTTGCCAAAAGTTAAGGGTACCAATGGATTGTGACAGATAAGGTGTGTCTTCATTTAGTTCGACTTGAAATGGGACAAAAGGATTGATGGATTTAAATCTCTCCGTACGACTAACCAGCCGCTCTGTTGTTTCTTGTAATACTTCCAACTCATTCTTTTGTCTTTTAATACTTTCGAGCATCTCCAATTGCACTTGGTAAACGGATTGCACTTCTAGAAACTGATGGACAAACTGTGCTGCTTTTTCATAGGATTTTATCATGACGCCACTGCCTTTAGTGGCTTCTACAATTTCAAGATCCTGCAAAACGGCAATAGCTCTTCTTGCAGTTTCGGACGATACACCATATTGACTTGCCAATGAAGACCTTGCATAAATTTTTTCGCCAACCAAGTATTTCTTTTCAACAATTCTGGATGCGATATCAGCTGCAATTTTTTGATACTTCGGCTGTTTTACTTGAACTTTCTTATTCTCCATCATTTATACTACCTTTCAAACGACAAAATAATTTTAAAAAATCTATCTGTTTCTTTACCAAGATTATATTAAACCATGTGCCAGCATCACGCTATGATTATTTCCTATAAAAAGTTTATTATGCTGTTGACATTCACGTTACGTCAACCTTTATGATGAAACCATTAGGAGGGATTACGTTGGAGTACACGATTAGCAAATTAGCAAAATTAGCAGGTGTAAGCAGCCGAACACTTCGTTATTACGATGAAATTGATTTATTGAAGCCATCCAGAATAAATAGCTCCGGTTACCGTATTTACGGCCAAAAAGAAGTGGATCGATTGCAGCAAATTTTATTTTTTCGTGAATTGGAGGTAGATCTCGAAACGATTATTCAAATCATGAATGAGCCCAATTTCGACCAGTCGAATGCACTGATCCATCATTATAATCAGCTTGTACAAAAACGTGCCCGCCTAGATAAATTAATCGAGACAATTGATAAAACAATTGCTCACCAGAAAGGGGAAATTACATTGAACAATCATGAAAAATTCGAGGCATTCAAAGACAACTTGGTCACTGAAAATGAACAAAAATATGGAGAAGAAATCCGGAAAAAATACGGCGACAAAACGGTAGACGAATCCAATGCAAAGTTTCGGGGCATGTCGAAAGAAGATTATGAGGCAATGGAAAAGCTGGGCAATGAAATTTTGGAACTCCTTCCGAAAGCCTTTAAAACCGGCGATCCCAGTTCGGAATTAGCCCAGCAACTTGCTGCAAAACATAAAGAGTGGCTAACCTACTCATGGCCATCCTACTCAAAGGAAGCCCATAGAGGTCTTGCTGAAATGTATGTTGCCGACGAGCGATTTACAGCCTACTACGATAAAGGAATTGAGGGTGGTACTGAATTTTTAAAAGATGCCATTTTTGTTTATGTAGATAAGCAGAACTAGAAATTTAGCAGTTAAATTTTTATAACGGCGCTTTAAGATGAGGATACCTTAATGAATGACGGTCCTAAGTTTGTTTGGTGAAACGCGTTTCAAGATATAATGTGCTTGTAATGCGTTTCATCTCCTTGATCAAACGCGTCTTAAATCCATATTGTGCATAAAATGCGTTTCATTCCCTTTATCAAACGCGTCTCGCACCCAAATTCAACTTACGATGCGTTTCATCTCCTTGATCAAACTCGTCTTACAACCAAATTTAACTTATAATGCGTTTCATCACCCTTCTCAAACGCGTCTTAAAACCATTTTGACCTTTTAACGCGTTTCATCCCCCTTATCAAACGCGTCTCTAACCCCAATTGAGCCTATAATGCGTTTCATCCTCTTTATTTTTTATTCTACTTAGATTGCTTTTAAAAACCTATCACCCATGAGAACCTCGAAGCTTCCGAACAATAGTCCACCGGGGTTTGACCAACTCCTTTTTAACTTCTTTTAAATTCTCCCTTAGAAACCACTTCCATTTATGCATACTTCATACTCACAAGGGGAAACTAAGTCTAAAAGGAGTTTTATAATGCCAAAGATTTCATCCATTAGTACATACAATCCTCCATATAAATTGGAGCAAAATAATATTGAACAACTAACTAAGGAACTTTTCACGGACAATATCCCTCAGCTTGAGCGTTTATTAAGAGTATTTAAAAACGGCGAAATAAAACAGCGTCATTTTTGTGTTCCTTTGGAATGGCACAAGAAAGAACATAGTTTTGAGGAGCGCAATAATTTATATATTGATTTAGCGGTGGATTATGGTGTTAAAGTCATTGAATCCTGTCTCTCAAACACCACTTTTTTAAACCAGCCTCTCTCTCCTAAAGAGATTGACATGATCATTTTCGTATCTAGTACAGGGATTTCTACGCCGAGCATAGATGCACGAATCATGAATAAACTAGAATTTTCGGACCGCATGAAGCGTATACCTATTTGGGGACTCGGATGCGCGGGTGGTGCAGCTGGAATTAGTCGGGCATTTGACTATTGTTTAGCACATCCAGATGCAAAAGTACTCGTGGTCTGTTTGGAACTTTGCAGCCTGACATTTCAACCAAATGATTATTCTAAGAGTAATTTAGTAGGCGCTTCCCTTTTTGCAGATGGGGTATCCTGTCTTTTAGTTAGTGGCGATAACGTATCATTTAAGTCAAACAAGCCCTTGCCTTATATAGTAAACACTGCTTCGAAATGGATGCCGGATTCGGAAGATGTGATGGGTTGGGATGTAAAAAATGATGGACTGCATGTTATTTTTTCCAGGGACATCCCTACAGTCATCAGCAAATGGTTAGGACCATTTATTAACGAGTTTTTAGCAGAACAAAATCTTTCAAAGGAACAAATTGATCACCTAGTAGCCCATCCTGGAGGAAAAAAAGTTTTAGCGGCATATGAAGAAACTTTAAATATGAACGAACAGCATACTGCCATCTCAAGAGAGATACTTCAAAATAACGGCAATATGTCCTCTCCAACGGTTCATTACGTACTGGAACAATTTATGTTGAGAGAAGCAAAATCCGATTCTTACGGTCTGTTGCTGGCACTTGGTCCTGGGTTTAGCGGAGAGGCATTATTACTTCAATGGAGGGATTAACGATGTTCTTTGTCTTGTTTGTATCCATCGTCATTTTGCAGCGAATAATCGAGGTAATTATTGCAAGAAGAAATGAAAAAAGGATGCTTGCTGCAGGTGCTTATGAAGCGGGTGCTTCCCACTATCCTATTATGATTGCACTTCATGTAGGTTTTTTTATCAGTTTAATTATTGAAGTCGTTGTCTTTGAAAGAACCATTTCACCATTATTTATATGGCTCTTTATTTTATTCTTCCTAGTGCAAGTTTTAAGAGTTTGGTGCCTGGCATCCCTGGGTCCTTTCTGGAATACAAAAATTATCATTCTACCTGGAGCTAATGTTGTAAAAAAAGGACCATACCGATTATTCCGACATCCAAACTATCTTGTTGTTTGTATTGAAATCTTACTGCTTCCGCTTATGTTTCAGGCCTATTTCACAGCAATATGCTTTACGCTGCTTAACTTTGCCATGCTGGCCGTCCGAATCCCTACTGAAGAAAGGGCATTAATGGAGGCAACAAATTATAGCGAAAAGTTTAAAAAGAAAGAAACCACTATCCTTCCAAACGACCAGAAACACTAAAGTCCGATATGCATAAGTAACTAATTCATGTTTTTGCTTTGGTAAAAATATAATTCTTATTAGAAAATGCAAGAATTAAGTCGTATAATTCATAGTGTAAAAATCACCAGCACAATCATTTGACCAATTCTCTCAGCAAGATCTTTCGTTATTAATTATAAGTTGTTTTTATATTATAAATTTTCTAATATAAAACTAACATTTAGATTTTTAACAAAGAACTATAGGATTACGAGAATATTTAGTTTATTATTGGAAATGTATAGGTTTTCACTATGGAGAAAAATTTGTTTAAATTTCAGTGTGTGTTGTATGACTGTATGTGAAATTTTCTTCAATCTTTTTCAAAGCAAAATGCACTAGAGGCAAAATGTAAAGGAGAATTGGATATGTCAGAAGAATTGACTCAAGCTCAGCAAAGCTTACTTACAGGAAGAACAGATTTACTTGACCAATTATTAAAGCCTGAAGTTCAAGAATCATTAACTACTTTAGTAGAACAACTACCAAAGCTGACTGAAGTCGTAACACTCTTAACAAAGACTTACGATTTAGCTCAATTAGTAGCAACAGATGAAGTATTAAAAAGCGATACTGTAAGTGCTATTAAAGAGATGTCGGAGCCTGTTATTGGTTCGGTTAAAAGTTTGGCTGCCACTGCGATTGAAGCAAAAGATCGTGCCGATGCTACAAACGAAACAATTGGTTTATTCGGCCTATTAAAACTATTAAAAGATCCTGAAGCACAAAAGCTCTTCCGCTTCGCAAATGCATTTTTAGAAATCCAAGCAGAACGTAAAATTCAAGAATAGTTTCCTTATATTTAACTAGTATGGACGGAGGATTTATCATGGCAAAAGAAATCGTCATCTTAGGTGCAGGTTATGGTGGTCTACTCACTGCTCTAACATTGCGTAACTTTGTAAGTAAAGAAGAAGCGAGAGTAACAGTGGTGAATAAATACCCGACTCACCAACTGATTACTGAATTACACCGTCTTGCAGGCGGTACTACTACAGAACGTGCAATTTCTTTCCCTTTAACAAAACTATTTAAAGATAAAGATGTAAATGTAGTAGTAAATGAAGTGAAGTCATTCTCGGTAGAACATAAAGAAGTTCATATGATTGATGGCTCTGTAATGGAATATGACAATCTAGTAGTTGCTCTTGGCAGTCAAACCGGCTTCTTCGGCATCCCTGGTCTTGAAGAAAACAGTATGGTCCTAAAATCTGTTGATGATGCAAACCGTATCAATCACCATATCGAGAGCAAAATTGCAGCTTATGCAAAAACAAAAAATCCTGCAGATGCAACAATCGTAATTGGTGGAGGCGGTTTAACTGGTGTGGAACTAGTTGGCGAAATCGTGGACAACTTCCCTAAAATCGCTAGAAAATACGGCATAGATTTCAAGGAATTAAGCATCAAACTTGTTGAAGCCGGTCCTAAAATCCTACCGGTTCTCCCTGATGATCTAATCGCACGTGCTACAGAAAGCTTAACAAAACGTGGCGTTGAGTTCTTAACTGGTCTTCCCGTTACAGGTGTAGAAGGAAATAAAATTTCTTTGAAAGACGGCTCTACAATCGAAGCAAACACATTCATCTGGACTGGTGGAGTTGCAGCACTTCCATTGGTACAAGAATCAGGACTTGAATGTGATCGCGGTAAAGCTATTATTGACGAATACTTACGTTCTAAATCTCACCCTGAAGTATTTGTTATTGGGGATGCTTCTGTTGCTCTTCCGGCTGATGGTGGTCGCCCATTATTTGCACCTACTGCTCAAGTAGCTTGGCAAATGGGTGAAACTGCAGGGTATAACTTATATGCAACATTAGATGGAAAAAAACTTGAAGTATTTAACCCTGTCAACTCTGGTACACTAGCAAGTCTTGGACGTAAAGACGGTGTAGCTACTGTGGGAAGCAACAATATCCCACTAAAAGGTCTTCCAGCATCATTAATGAAGGAAGCAAGTCACGTACGCTATTTATCACATATCAAAGCCTTATACGGCTTAGCTTATTAATACTTAAAAAAGAGATTTCGGTACCCCTACCGAAATCTCTTTTTATTATATTATTTGCTTTCCTTCTCCTGGCAAGCCAGCATATCTATACCTAGAGGATAAGTTTGTAAACTATATTCCGTAAATCAACTAAGAAAGGGGTATAATGGTATATACAATTTTATATAAAGGTGTGAATTTCAATTATGAAGGACCATAATGCTACGCCCAACAATCCCATTTATCCGGTTATGATTGCAATTGGGGTAGCCCATCTAATCAACGATACGATGCAATCGGTCGTACCTGCCATGTTTCCGCTGCTGGAGCGTGATTTAGGTTTATCTTTTACCGAACTTGGTATTATTTCATTTGTCTTAAATATGTTTTCTTCTACACTTCAACCGGTTGTCGGATTCGTTAGTGATAAGAAACCTATGCCATACGCATTACCTATTGGCATGGTGAGTTCCTTTGCAGGTTTACTGATGCTTGTTTTAGCAGAATCTTATTGGTTGATCCTTGTCTCCGTTTTATTTTTAGGTTTTGGATCAGCCATCTTTCACCCAGAAGGGTCAAGGGTATCATTCATGTCAGCAGGCAATAAAAGAGGACTTGCTCAATCGATCTATCAAGTCGGGGGGAATTCAGGTCAAGCCTTGGCACCATTGATCAGTGCATTCATATTAGATATATACGGACAGCATGGAGCAGCGATTGTCTTATTATTAACCGCAATTGGCATCGCCATCTTACTTAAAATATCTAGATGGTATATGCAGCAATTGCAGGCAGAAAAACTAGAGAAGAAAAAGAAAAAAGTGCTTATTTCTTCTCTGCCGCCACTTACAAAGAAACAAGTTAAAATTGCATTGGGCCTATTACTTATTGTCATTTTTGCCCGCTCCTTTTACACAACCAATATTACAAACTTTTATGTGTTCTACTTAATGGATCATTATGATTTAACTTTAAGAACAGGACAAGTCTTCATTTTCATCTTTATGGCTGTAGGAGTCATAGGAACGTTTTTCGGGGGCTCCTTGTCCGACAGAATTGGAAGAAAGAACGTTATTCTTCTCTCTGTAGTGGGTCCACTTCCCTTCTGCCTGCTACTTCCGTATATGCCGATTTGGTTGGTGCTTATCTTCCTGATCATTATTGGGACATTAATCATGATTAGTTTCTCTGTTACGGTTGTTTATGCGCAGGAACTGGTTCCAAGCAAGATTGGTACGATGGCAGGCCTCACAACTGGATTTGCATTTGGAATGGGAGCGATCGGAGCTGTTGTCATAGGTTTTTTACTTGATGCAATTGGCATCGAAACAACAATAAAAATCGTTTCTATTTTACCGATCCTCCTCATCGTTGCATTCTTCCTACCAAAAGATAAGGTTGAAAAGGCAGCATCATAATAAAAAGAGGAATCCCGATTTGCTTAGGGATTCCTCTTTTTTTAGTTTTTCATCTTTTTTCTGTAGAAGCGAATGACAACCAATATAAAGATGATGACTAGGGCTGCATAGGCGAAGTTTGAGTAGATGTCCATATAATGAACAACAGTTTCCCACGAATTTCCTAATGCTGCTCCTAAATTCACGAGTACCATATTCCAGATTAAGGTACCCAATGTCGTAAGTATTAAAAAGATCCAGAAATTCATTTTTGCAAGACCAGCTGGCAATGAAATTAAACTGCGTATCAATGGAATAAAGCGACAGAAGAATACAGTCCAAACATCGTATTTCTCGAACCATCCATTGGCCTTATGGATATCAGTACTTGTCAACCGCAGAATTTTACCCCATTTATCAACAAATCTTTCAATTCTTTTGATTCCTACAATCGCACCAATTCCATAAAGAATTATTGCACCAGCTACCGACCCGATTGTAGATGCAATGATAACGCCTGTCACCGTTAAATCTGTGGAAATCGTCATAAACCCGCCAAAGGTTAAAATCACTTCTGAAGGGATTGGAGGGAATAAATTTTCCAGCATGATTAATAAGAATACCCCTAAGTATCCAAAGTCCTCCATAATTGTTGTAATCCAGGTTTCCATTCATTCTCTCCTTATGTATAAATCTATAGTGTGGCAACTCTAGCACTAGTTTCTCTATCCTAATGCTACTCTATTATTACACCCTATTCAAATTTTCTTTTAATCATTCACGAAAAAATAAGCCAACGTGTTTTTCGTTGGCTTTAGCATATTATACTATATTGACTACTTCGGTAGTAGATTGGTTCCTGTTGATATTGGATTATTTATACTTTTTCTTTTGCCCCTTTGAAATTTGCTTCCATTTGCGTTGTTCGGCAAGTTTTGCCTGAGTGTTTGTTTTTCTTTCTATAAATGCCAGTTCTTTTTGTAGCTTGAAGTAACTTTGCAATCTTGAGTATTCAAGGTCGCCATTATCAATTGCCGAGTTCACGGCACATCCGGGTTCACTCTTGTGTGTACAATCCCGGTAACGACAAGTAGAGGCTAAGTCCTCGATATCCTGAAAACTTGAAGATAGGCTATCCCCTTGATCCCATAGCTGCAGCTCCCTCATTCCAGGAGTGTCGATCAGACAACCACCACCAGGTAATCTTACAAGCTCGCGATGAGTAGTTGTATGTCTCCCTTTTGCATCATCTTCTCTAATTCCCGACACTTCCATCAAATCGTCTCCATATAATGCATTGGTTAATGTCGACTTGCCTGCACCTGACGAACCGAGTAAAGCTCCGGTGATACCTTCCTTAAATAAAGCACGAATCTGCTCAACTCCCTCTCCTGTATAAGAGCTCGTTACAAATATGTCTATACCCAATGCCACCGCCTGTGCCTCTTTCAAATACCTGTCGACATCTTCACATAAATCCGCCTTTGTTAAGACGATGATAGGAGTGGCTCCGGAATCCCAAGCAGCTACTAAATAACGCTCCAATCGACGAATATTAAAGTCCGCATTTAAGCTCATTACGAGAAGGACTAAGTCTACATTTGTGGCTACAAGCTGTTCTTCGATTTCCCGACCTGCTATTTTACGTGAAAACTGCGATTTTCTATTCAAAAGTTTATGAATGATTGCCCGGTTTTCACCTTCCATTTTCTCGACAAGCACCCAGTCACCCACCGCCGGGTATTCCACTCGTTCAAGTGCTTCATATGCATAGAGACCTGATACAGAAGCCAGCCATTCGCCATTTTCAGAAATTACTCGATAGGAATGTTTATGCTCAAGAGTCACTCGAGCAGGAACACACTTTTCGTATTTTTTCTCCTTCAATAGCGCACTTAATTGATCCTCGAAAAAGTTAGTAAATCCTAATGATTTTATATTCAATTCTAATTCCTCCGTTATATGTGTTGTTAATTTGAAATTCCGCAAAATAAAAAACCTATGAGCTGCGATTTGGCAGTCAAAGGTTTCAACACATTCAAAGAGAATAAAATTAAATACACCTTCATTTAAAATTAAAGAAGGCTTTAACTCCGTACTTTGAGGTGAGTGAAATTAGACAAACCAAATCGCTTGTTTACAATCGCATATACATTTGTCATAATACTTCACCTCTTTTTCACATTATTTCCCTTATTATATTCAAATTACTCAGAAATGTCAATAAATATTTAGTAAGACTAACAATTAAACACGAGAGATGGCTGGTTATATTACTAATAAAGATACTAAGTTATGTTAGCTTAGGTGGGCGGTCTAAGCACACAAGCCGCAGAGTCAACTTGTTGTCTCTACGACTTGTCTAGGTGCTTATGTAAAGGCCCGCCCACAAAAGTTGCAACTCTTAAGCTTTCCGGAATTATTGCGCAGCTTACATAGTAGGCTGCGTGTTCTCTATAGGCCATTTTCTGTATTTTAAGCATGCTACGCTCCTCAAAAGTCACAATGAATAAAGAAGAGACACCTCATCCTGAGAGTGTCCCTTCTACGTATGCATATCGAAAGTCATGCTCACAAAGTTACTTTGTCCATTTTTTGATTTGGCTATCTGAGCCGTAAACAAAATGGTTTGGCAATACTTCATGTACTTTGATTTCTTCAGTTGTTTCTTCATGGTTGTATGGAATTCTTGTACGTTTTCTTTCAGTCAGTGGATCCGGTAGTGGTACTGCTGAAAGCAATGATTTTGTATATGGATGAATTGGGTTATTGTAGATTTCATTGGCTTCCCCAAGTTCAACAATTCGTCCACGGTACATAACCGCAATTCGGTCACTAATGTATTTTACCATCGATAAATCATGGGCGATGAATAAATATGTCAGGTTACGTTCCTTTTGCAGTTTTTTCAATAAGTTAACTACTTGTGCCTGGATCGATACGTCTAGGGCTGAGATTGGCTCATCGGCAATGATAAAGCTTGGGTCCAAGCTTAATGCACGGGCAATCCCGATACGTTGACGCTGACCACCCGAGAACTCATGGGCATAGCGATTGGCGTGCTCGCGGTTTAAACCTACCGCTTCAAGCAGGTTACCGATATGCTCTTGGCGTTCTTTTTTATTTTTGTATAAACCATGGATATCAAAGCCTTCGCTAATAATCTCGCCGGCAGTCATACGAGGATTTAATGATGCATAAGGATCCTGGAAGATCATTTGCATTTCACGGTTAAATTCCTTTAATTCCTGGCGTGATTTACCAGCATGAATATCTTTGCCTTTAAAGAGGATTTGTCCATCCGTGATATCGTATAGGCGAATAATCGAACGGCCCGTAGTCGATTTACCACAACCGGATTCACCTACTAAACCAAGAGTTTCCCCTTCGTACACATCAAAAGTAATACCATCTACCGCTTTAATAGGATTAGAAGAAGTACCGAAATGCTGCTTTAAGTTTTTAACTTCCAGTAACTTATTTGCCATTTTCTTCAGCCTCCTTTAAATAACCATCAATTCTTTGTTGTACTTGATCTGGAATCGGAACTTCCGGTGCATCAGGGTGCAACAACCATGTTTTTGCATAATGTGTATCCGAAATTTTGAACATTGGCGGTTCTTGTTCATAATCGATTGCCATCGCATATTCATTGCGTGCTGCAAAAGCGTCTCCCTTTGGAGGGTGGATCAAGTCTGGTGGAGAACCTGGAATCGTACGTAATTCTTCTTTTACATTATTCTTCAGATCAGGCATTGATCCCAATAATCCCCAAGTATACGGATGTCTTGGATTATAGAAGATATCATTTACTGTTCCGTATTCCACGATTTGTCCTGCATACATAACTGCAACACGGTCAGCAACGTTTGCTACGACACCTAAATCATGTGTGATAAAGATGATTGATGTATTGCTTTTCTTTTGAATATCTTTCATTAACTCCAGAATTTGCGCTTGAATTGTAACGTCAAGTGCTGTTGTTGGTTCATCGGCAATTAATAATTTTGGATCTGCTGCTAATGCAATAGCGATTACTACACGTTGGCGCATGCCGCCACTGAATTCATGCGGGAATTGACGGAAACGCTTTTCAGGCATTGGAATTCCTACAAGATCTAGTAGTTTAATCGCACGTTCTTTTGCTTCAGCATTTGAAACATTCTTATTATGCTTCAAAATAACCTCAGTGATTTGACGGCCAACACGCATTGTTGGGTTTAAAGCTGTCATCGGATCCTGGAAGATCATTGCGATATCATTACCGCGAACTTTCGCCATTTCCTTTTCGGAAAGCGGTACAAGATCGCGTCCATCAAACAAGATTTCCCCACCCGCGTAAATACCGGGTGGCTGCGGGATCAATTTCATAATCGAGTTACTCGTAACACTTTTACCTGAACCGGATTCACCAACGATTGCCAGCGTCTCTCCTTCATATAGCTCAAAACTAACTCCACGAACGGCTTGGACAATTCCTGCATATGTTTTAAAGTTAATTTTTAAATCATTAACCTCTAACAGTTTTTTACTCATCTTTTCTCACCTACTTCTATTTACGTAATTTTGGATCTAGTGCATCTCGCAAGCCGTCTCCTACAGCATTGAATGCGAAAATTGTTAATGAAATAAAGAACGCCGGGAAGAATAAGCGCCATGGTGCCGATGTTAGTGCTTTATTACCCTCCGAGGCCATTGTCCCCCAACTCGCTGTTGGTGCAGGTACCCCTAAACCTAGGTAACTTAGGAATGATTCTGTGAAAATAGCTGACGGAATTGTTAAAGTCATTGTAACCAAGATAGCACCTAATGCATTTGGAACAATGTGACGCATAATTAAATGTCCAGTAGTTGCCCCCAATGTTCTTGCAGCTAATACGTACTCTTGATTTTTGATGGATAATACCTCACCACGCACGATACGGGCCATGTTTACCCAACCTGTAATCGATAACGCAATAATCATTGGCAATAAACCTGGCTCTAAAACAACCAACAAGATAATTACAACCAGAAGGTAAGGAACAGCTGATAAAATATCTGCAATACGCATCATAATATTATCTAAACGTCCACCTGCAAGTCCTGAGATACTTCCCCAGAAAACACCGATGATCAAGTCAATTACTGCTGCTGTAATCCCGATGAATAATGAAATACGTGCCCCTTGCCATACACGAACGAAAATGTCACGCCCTAAATCGTCCGTACCAAACCAGTGGGCCGCTGATGGAGCAGCATTATAAATACCCAATTGCTCACGATAGCTATATGGGCTGAAGACTGGAACAAATATCGCCAAAAGCGTTACGATGATTAAAGCGATTACGCCAAAAATGGCTAACTTATTTTGAGAGAAGCGAAGAATAACTTCTTTCCAAAACGATACGGATTTGGCAGCCAATTTTTCGTTCTCATCTTGGCGACTACCGACAATTTTAAACTTGTCTTTTGAGATCTTATCCAACTGTAAATTGTTTTGTGTCATTATTTTTTCGCTCCTTTCAATTTAATTCGTGGGTCAATTACACTGTATAGAATATCTACTATTAATACTGCAAATAGCAGGATGATAGAATAGAATACTGTCGTACCCATAATAACTGTGTAGTCACGGTTTGTAATACTTGTAACGAAGTGTTTACCTAAACCAGGAATTGCAAAGATTTGTTCGATGATGAAACTACCTGTTACAACCCCGGCTGTTAATGGACCTAAATATGTAACAACAGGAAGCAATGCGTTTCTTAACGTATGTTTGAATACTGTTGTCCACTTCCCTAGTCCTTTCGCACGTGCCATTTTAACATAGTCACTGCTGCTTTGCTCCAACATACTAGAACGCGTTAATTTTGCAATGAATCCCATATGTGTGATTGCAATTGCAAATGCTGGCAGGATACTATATTGGAATCCTTTCCAGCCACTTACCGGTAGAAGATCCAGTTTAAATGCTATGAAGTACTGCATTAAACCAGCTAGTATGAACGATGGTACAGAAATACCTAATACCGCAATTGTCGATGCTAGATAATCCGGGAACTTATTGTGATATAGTGCTGCAATAACCCCTAGTAAAATACCGAAACCTACTGATAATAACATAGCTTCAATACCTAATGTTAAGGAGATAGGGAAACTCTCCGTAATCATATCATTCGTTGAGCGACCTTTGTATTTCATGGATTCCCCGAAATCAAATGTCACAGTATCGATTAAATAATCCTTATATTGAATATACCAAGGATTATCTAATCCATATTTTGCATTTAACTGCGCTTCAATTTGTGGTGGGAAGTCTCGTTCACTTGCGAAAGGACTACCTGGTGCTAATTGCATCAAGAAAAATGTAGCAGTTACGATTAAATAAAGTGCAATCAAGATATAACCTAATCTTTTTAAAATATATTTGAGCATTATTGTCCCCTCCTTTAGATTTTTAGAAAAAAATAACAGTACAAAAGGCTGCTTGACTTCACTAAATCGAAATAAGCAGCCTAAGTACCATTACGAATAAAGTAAATAGTAACTTCTTAAATAAATATATTATTTGTTAATATCTACATATTTAAGATAGATATTGCCTGTTGCATCTGTTTGCATGTTTTCTACGTAGTCCTTCTTAACAGAAAGATTTGTGTAGTAGTAAATTGGTGCAACCGGGAATTCTGTCATTGTGATTGCTTCAGCTTGTTTCATTAAATCGATACGCGCATCTGCATCAGTTTCTGTAGTTGACTGTTTTAATAATTCTGCATATTTAGGGTTTTCCCAACCTGTATCATTGTTGCCATTGTCAGCAGAATCATATTGCTCCAAGAATGTATAAGCATCGTTGTAGTCACCAATCCAACCCATACGAGCAACATCATAGTCTAGGTTTGTAAGCTTGTCTAAGTATACTTGCCATTCAGAGTTATCAATTGTAACTTCGATACCTAAGTTTGAATGCCAGCCTTCTTGGATAAATTGAGCGATAGCCGAGTGGGCTTCACTTGTATTAATTGAAAGGCCGATTGAAATTTCACTTGGATCAGAGATGCCAAGTTCTTTCATACCTGCTTCTAGCGCAGCTTTTGCTTCTTCGATATCGTTATCTTTGAAGTAGCCGCGATCCTCTTCAAATCCAGGAACTGCTTCTGGAACCATACCTAAAGCTGGAGTTTGTTCGCCTTTTAATACGTTATCAATTAAACCTTGACGGTCAATCGCTAATGTTAACGCTTTACGGATGTTCGCATTTGAAGTGAATTCACCTGTTGTATTGAATTTATATAGATAAATTCCTGAATAATCCGCGATATTTAAAATACCTTCTTCTTTGTAACGATCAATAACATCTAAACCTACAGTTTGGAATGGAGCACCTAGGAAGTCAATTTCACCAGCATCGAACATTGTAGATGCAGTTGCTTCATTTTCTACCATTGAGATGTTTACTTTATCTAACGCAACATTTTCAGCATCCCAGTAAGAATCGTTTTTCTCTAACGTGATAGAACCTGAGTGCTGCCAATCAGCTAATGTGAAAGGACCATTTGTAATGTAAGTGTCCCCTGCTTCTGCATACCAAGTCTCGTTCGCTTCTGCAGTTGCTTTGTGAATTGGGTAGTAAGTTTTAAATGCTGTTAACTCTAGGAAATAAGGTGTTGGGTTTTCTAAAGTAACTTCCAGAGTTTTTTCATCAATTACTTTAATCCCTAAATCTTCTTCAGTACCTTCACCTAAGTTAAAAGCTTGAGCGCCTTTGATTGGGTAAAGAATTGAAGCGTATTCAGATGCATTTGCAGGATCCAATGCAAATTTCCAAGCATAAGCAAAGTCTTCTGCAGTAACTGCATCACCATTTGACCATTTTGCATCTTTTAATGTAAATGTATAAGTTAATAAATCTTCACTAATTTTTACATCGTCTGCTGCCGCATTTACGATTTCTCCATCCTTAACAGTTGTTAAACCTTCGAAAACGTTCTGTAAAATTGCATTCGAAGTACTATCTGTCGCTAATTGAGGATGTAATGATGGTGGTTCAGATGCGATAACCAAGTTAAGTTCTTTAGCGCCTGTCCCATTATCGGATGAACTGCTATCTTTTTCTTCTGTTCCGCCAAAGTTACAAGCTGCCAAAACTGCTGAAAGAGCTAATAACAATGAAAGAAGCAGAAATTTATTTTTCTTCATAAGGATCCCCCTATCATAATGTTGTAATATATTTCCCATTTTTCAGAAAATTTACTTTGGTAATTTTCATTTTTCAGAAATATTAGAGCTAACATTTACTATATTAACAAAAAGTTTTAACGAAATAAACAAAAATTTTATTTTTCTAATAAATTATTTAATTTATTTATAAAACACTATTTTCTCTTCTTTATTTCAATTTTTTGTAATTTATACTACGGAACACTATCCTAAAGATAGTTATTATTATTTTCTGAATATAGTGAATGATTACAATATTCATTTTACTAATATTTTAGAATATTGATAATTATCACTATATTCTCACTCCCCCACTAGCCTTCATTTTTCCCTAGCATGCTTCAAAAAAAAAGATGATAATTCATCCATAAAATTCGAATGAATTATCATCTCTATCATTTTGTCCATTTTTTCATTTGATTATCTGTCCCATAAACGAAATGTGCCGGCAACACTTCATGCAATTTTCCTGATTCTTCCGTTTCCTCATGCGAATATGGAATTCTCTCTCTTACTCTTTCTGTTAATGGGTCAGGAAGTGGCACAGCAGACAGCAGGGATTTTGTATAAGGATGTATCGGGTTGTTATAAATTTCATCCGATTTCCCTAGCTCCACAACTTTCCCTCTGTACATAACCGCGATTCGATCGCTTATATACTTCACCATAGATAGATCATGTGCAATAAATAAATAGGTTAAATTCCGTTCCCTTTGTAGTTTCTTTAATAAGTTTACTACTTGTGCTTGAATCGATACGTCCAGTGCAGATATCGGCTCATCCGCAATGATAAAACTTGGATTCAAGCTAAGAGCACGAGCTATCCCGATACGCTGACGCTGCCCACCTGAAAATTCATGCGCGTATCGGTTGGCGTGCTCCCGATTTAAACCAACAGCCTCCAATAATTCTGCAATTCTTTCGCGTCTTTCTTTCATGTTCCGATATAAACCATGGATATCAAAGCCCTCACCAATGATTTCTCCAGCTGTCATTCGGGGATTTAATGAAGCGTATGGATCTTGGAAGATCATTTGCATTTCGCGATTAAATTCCTTTAATTCTTTTTTCGATTTGCTCCCATGAATGTTCTTCCCCTTGAATAAGATTTCCCCGTCTGTAATATCATATAATCGAATGATGGAACGTCCGGTAGTTGATTTGCCGCATCCAGACTCACCCACTAATCCCAATGTCTCTCCTTCATATATATCGAAGCTGATTCCATCAACTGCCTTAATCGGGTTACCCGCTGCACCAAAGTATTGTTTTAAATTCTTGACCTCCAGTAATTTATTAGCCATTACCTTGTGCCTCCTTTAAATAACCTTCAATTCTGCGAGATATTGATTCGGGCACTTCAATTGCGGGAGCATCTGGGTGCAATAACCATGTTTTTGCGAAATGCGTTTCCGAAACTTGGAACATCGGCGGTTCTTCTTCATAATCGATGGCCATCGCATACTCATTACGAGGTGCAAATGCATCACCCTTTGGGGGATGAATTAAATCGGGCGGTGATCCAGGGATTGTTCGCAGTTCTTCCTTGACGTTGTTTTTCAGATCAGGCATCGACCCTAACAATCCCCAAGTGTAAGGATGCTTGGGGTTATAGAAAATATCATTTACAGTCCCGTACTCCACAATCTGACCAGCATACATAACAGCTACACGGTCTGCTACATTTGCAACAACACCTAAATCATGCGTGATGAATATAATCGATGTACCACGTTTTTTTTGTATATCCTTCATTAATTCTAGAATTTGCGCCTGTATGGTAACATCCAGTGCAGTTGTTGGTTCATCTGCGATTAATAGTTTCGGATCAGCTGCCAGTGCGATCGCAATCACGACCCGTTGCCGCATCCCTCCACTAAATTCATGTGGAAATTGCTTAAATCGCTTCTCCGGCATTGGGATGCCAACCAGATCCAATAATTTAATCGCTCGGTCTTTTGCTTCGCTTGCCGAGATCTTTTGATGCTTTAAAATTACTTCGGTGATTTGCCGTCCAATACGCATCGTTGGGTTTAAAGCCGTCATGGGGTCTTGAAAAATCATGGCAATATCATTTCCGCGCACCTTGGACATTTGTTTTTCTGTTAATGGAATCAGATTCCGGCCTTCCAATTTTATTTCACCGCCTGCATAGAGCCCGGGTGGTTGCGGAATCAGTTTCATGATTGCATTGCTTGTTACACTTTTCCCCGAACCCGACTCACCCACGATTGCCAACGTTTCTCCTTCAAACAACTCAAAACTAACTCCTCTTACCGCTTGAACAATTCCTGCATACGTTTTGAAATTTATCTTCAAATCATTTACTTCCAGTAACTTCTTTTTCATTTTTTCACCTTCCTCTATTTTCGTAATTTAGGGTCCAAAGCATCCCGCAGTCCATCACCCACTGCATTGAATGCAAAAATTGTTAATGAAATAAAGAACGCCGGGAAGAAAAGTCTCCATGGTGCAGAGGTTAGTGCTTTATTTCCCTCTGAGGCCATCGTTCCCCAACTCGCAGTCGGTGCAGGAACACCCAACCCTAAATAACTTAAGAAAGATTCCGTGAAAATGGCAGAAGGAATGGTTAAAGTCATCGTTACTAAAATTGCACCCAATGCATTCGGCACCAAATGCCTTTTGATTAAATGCCAGGTACTTGCACCAAGTGTGCGAGCCGCCAGCACATACTCCTGATTCTTGATCGATAGCACTTCCCCACGTACGATTCGGGCCATATTGATCCATCCTGTTATCGACAAGGCGATAATCATCGGAAGTAATCCTGGTTCTAGTACTACAAGTAAAATAATAACGACAAGCAAATAAGGAACCGCTGACAAAACGTCCGCAATACGCATCATGATGTTGTCTAATCTTCCCCCCGCAAGGCCGGAAATACTTCCCCATAAAACACCGATAATTAAATCAATGACTGCGGCAGTAATCCCGATAAATAACGAGATGCGTGCTCCTTGCCAAACTCGGACGAATACGTCACGTCCCAAGTCATCCGTCCCAAACCAATGGCTTGCTGATGGCGGGGCATTGTAGATCCCCAATTGCTCCCGATAACTGTAAGGCGAAAAAACAGGAACGAAAATGGCTAATAGAGCAATAATTACCAAAGCAATTATTCCAAAGATAGCTAGCTTATTTTGTGAAAAGCGAAGAAATACTTCTTTCCAAAATGACACAGATTTATCTGCAAGCTTTTCAGTTTCATCTTGTTTTATACCGACAACTCTAAACTTATCCGGTTCTATATTTCCAAACTGCAAATCTTTCTTAGCCATTATTTTTTCGCTCCTTTCAGTTTTATTCTCGGATCAATTACACTATATAAAATATCAACTACAAGTACTGCAAATAGAAGAATAATCGAATAGAACACAGTTGTTCCCATAATCACCGTATAATCACGGTTTGTTATACTGGTAACAAAATGCCTTCCCAGTCCTGGAATGGCAAATATTTGTTCAATAATAAAGCTTCCTGTAACTACTCCCGCTGTAAGAGGACCCAAATAAGTTATAACGGGCATAAGAGCATTTCTTAAGGAGTGGCGTATTACGACAGACCACTTTCCAAGTCCCTTCGAACGGGCCATTTTTACATAATCACTATTGGCTTGTTCGAGCATACTCGACCTTGTCAGTTTCGCAATAAAACCTGCATGCGTAATAGCAATCGCAAGGGCTGGCAATATACTATAATTAAAGCCCTTCCAACCACTAACAGGGAAAAGATCCAGTTTGAAAGCCAAGAAATACTGCATAAGCCCTGCCAAAATAAAGGAAGGTACAGAGATCCCAAGTACCGCGATTGTGGAGGCAAGGTAATCAGGAAACTTATTATGATAGAGGGCGGCAACAACTCCGAGGAAAATCCCCAACCCTATTGATAGAATCATTGCTTCGATACCAAGAGTTAAAGAAATGGGGAAACTTTCGGAAATAATATCATTTGTGGAGCGCCCCTTATATTTCATCGATTCTCCGAAGTCAAAAGAAACTGTATCAACCAAGTAATCCTTATATTGAATATACCAAGGATTGTCCAATCCATATTTTGCATTCAATTGTTCTTCTATTTGCGGCGGGAAATCACGTTCACTAGCAAACGGGCTACCAGGTGCTAATTTCATTAGGAAAAATGTTGCTGTAATAATAATAAATAACGCAATCAGTATATAAACCAACCGTTTAAAAATGTACCTCAGCACATGAATACCTCCTTTTTTTATTCACTCCGAACAGTTCAGAAACCAAGTATCAACCATTATAAAAGGCTGCTTGAATCGATTATTCGATTGTAAGCAGCCTAGGTAAGTTTGTACTCTTTTTATTTTATTGATTATTTATTGATATCTACATATTTAAGGTAGACATTACCCAATTGGTCAAGTTCCATATTTTCTACGTAGTCTTTCTTAACAGAAAGGTTTGTATAGTAGTAAATTGGTGCTACAGGGTATTCAGACATTAAGATTGCTTCTGCCTGTTTTAGTAATTCAATACGTTTTTCCGGATCTGTTTCACTATTTGATTGCTTTAATAACTCTGTGTATTCAGCATTTTCCCAACCAGTATCGTTGTTGCCGTTTTCTGCAGAATCATATTGTTCCAAGAATGTATAAGCATCGTTGTAATCCGCGATCCAGCCTAGACGACCAACTTGGTAATCTAAGTTAGTTAATTTATCTAGGTATACCTGCCACTCAGAGTTATCCAGAGTTACTTCGATTCCTAGATTTGTACGCCATCCTTCTTGGATGAATTGAGCGATAGCAGCGTGTGCTTCACTTGTATTGAATGATAATTTAATCTCCAATTCGCTAGCATCACCTAAACCAAGTTCTTGCAAACCTAACTCAAGCGCTTTTTTCGCTTCTTCAACATCATTATCTTTCATATATCCAGCATCTTCTTCGAATCCTTTAACTGCTGTTGGAACCATACCTAGTGCAGGAGATTGTTCCCCTTTAGTAATATTGTCGATTAACCCTTGACGGTCAATAGCAAGAGTTAATGCTTTACGAATGTTGGCATTACCCATCACTTCGTCAGTTGTGTTGAATTTGTACATGTAGATCGCTGAATAATCAGAAATATTTAAAATACCTTCTTGTTTGTAGCGATCAATTACATCTAAAGCTACAGTTTGGAAAGGAGCACCCAAGAAATCGATTTCTCCTGCGTCAAACATTGTTGCAGCAGTAGCTTCCGATTCAACCATACCGATATTAACTTTATCGATTGCTACATTGTCAGCATCCCAGTAGTTTGCATTCTTTTCCAATGTCATTGAACCACTATGCTGCCAATCAGCTAAAGTGTACGGTCCGTTAGTGATATATGTTTCCCCAGCTTCTGCATACCAAGTTTCATTTGCTTCCGCTGTTGCTTTATGAATAGGGAAATAAGTTTTAAACGCTGTTAATTCTAAGAAATAAGGCGTTGGGTTTTCTAAAGTTACTTCTAAAGTTTTTTCGTCAACCACTTTAATTCCTAAATCTTCTACAGAACCTTCGCCTAAGTTATAAGCTTGTGCTCCTTTAATTGGGTAAAGGATTGAAGCATACTCAGATGCATTTTCCGGAGTAAGTGCAAAAGTCCACGCATATGCAAAATCTTCAGCAGTTACTGTATCTCCATTTGACCACTTTGCATCACGTAAAGTGAATGTATAAACTAAGCCATCTTCACTAGTTTCTATCTTTTCTGCAGCACCTTCAACTACTTCGCCGTCTTTATAAGTTGTTAAACCTTCATAAATTTGTTTTAGCACAGCACTTGAAGTACTATCCGTCGCTAATTGCGGATGCATTGATGGCGGCTCAGATGTAACAACTAAATTAAGTTCCTTTGTACCACCTTCTGCAGTCTCCTCAGTAGAACCTTCTGTTGATCCATCTTCAGATGCCGGTTCTTCTTCTTCGCCACCGAAGTTACACGCTGCAAGTACTAGAGTTAAAGCTAGTAACATTAGCATCAAAAATAAATTACTCTTTTTCAATGCAAATCCCCCTTTTTTGTTTTTTCCCTATTTTCTGATAATAGGAGTAACAATTCTCATCATAGCAAAAAATATTTACGAAATAAACAAAAAATTATTTTTTTATTGAATATTTTGATAATTTCCTATCTTAGTATAATTTAAGACACTCACAAAAATTATTAATTAATCTATTTTTAAAGTTAAATTTTATTTTTGAACCTATTTTATTTCCCGCTCCATGCCCCTTCAAACTCTATAAAGATATGATTAAGTTCACTTCTCATTCATTGAAACCAACTGCGGACTTTTATTTATTAATAGTTCTATGATTATAATTTTCAAGTTGCAAAATACTTTTAAATACATAATAAATATTTGTAATTATAATGTAAATTTATTAAAAAAGTAGTTGGATTCTAGGAGGAAAGGAGTGCAAAAAAAGCATCCGTTTAATAGCAGAAAGGTAAATTTTACCCCGGATATTTTGATTAATATGCACAAAGTAAATCATTCATTTTCCAAGCGTTCTAAATCACAGATCACCCGCACTTGCGAAAACATTATCGGTTGGCTTTTCGAAAGCCATCAATACAATTGATGATTGAAAATAGGAGGAATAAAATCAATGTTATTATTATGATAAAACGCTTAATTTGTTCTTCAGTAAATTCAAGGATGGTGTTCATATATGCCAGGAATTCCGGGTTGAAGAAATTAGAATTTGATATTAGCAAAACTAGCACAATTATAGCCACTATTTCACGAATCGTATTAAGGATTGCGGCTTGCCTAGTCCACTGATGCTTAATAAACAAAAATAAGGCAAAGGCGACCTCTAACCCTAGAACTAGAATGATTAACGGCCAAAATGAGTTCAGGACATCTTGATTTAATGCCGGCATTAGAAATTCAAGTCCACTGCCGGAATCTTTATATACACCGGCCAAGTGATCCGCATTAAAATAAATTGTTCCCCAAACGGCCGTCCAAAGCAAACTACCCAATACATAGCCTTTTGAAACCACTCTCTCCTTTGGAATATAAGGGATATTCTTTAGGTCATCCGGTGTCCATTTATTCAAGCTCATTGTACGTGGGTAATCGTCTTTACTGCAATCCATTCGTTCAAGTATTACAAAGGTTAATGTCAGCCAAAAGAAAACCTGTATAAATACATGTACGATATTCCATATCCCTTCTCCTAAAATCATCAGGCCAACATTTAGAACTGTATCTCCCTTACCGAACCCCACAACATATTCTGTCAAAACTACGATAAAAGCGATAACTGCAGCTATAGGTACAATCATTTTTAATAATGAAACATAGATATCATAAAATTTTGGGCCAATTAGATGCATCGGTCGCTCATTATAGCCGCTTGCCAAAACTGCCGGGTTTCCCAACTCTTCAAGTACGTTTTTCACATCTTCTTCCGTATATTGATCAGGGAGCATATCTTCGATTGTCGACTTCAATTCAAGACCTATATCTTCTCGATTTTTAATCGGTAATCTTCTTGTTACTTCATTTATATAAACTTCAATTAAATTCATCATGACCATCTCCTTCCAGTAATTTAGAAAGCTCACTTGAGTTCTTTAACCATTCTTCCTTAAGCGTTTCGTATACGTCACGTCCGAATTCAGTTAAAAGATAATACTTCCTGGGTCTGGATTCTGTCGTATCCCAAATACTTTTTACTAGCTCTTGCTTTTCAAGGCGGCGCAAGAGCGGATACAAAGTGCTTTGTTCAATGATGATTCCTGACTTTTCCAGCTTCTGGACTAATGAGTAGCCATATTGTTGTGTTCGTAATTGACTTAAAACAGCTAAAGTCAAGGTACCTCTTCTAAGTTCTATACTTAATGAATCCAGTATGTTGCTCAACTGCTCACCTCCTACTTGATACTGTGTATAGTACAGTATATGTAATACAGTATTAAATGTTTACCAATATTTAATATGATTTAAATAAATAGACCTTCACTTTGAAATCGCTCCAAAGCAAAGGCCATCCATGGGTTTATTTCCCAAACATCTTGAAAACCATCAATTTTAGGACTAATATGTGTATGACAACACTATTAATCTTTAAAACTCAAAAAATACTTTCCTAGTAGGAAAACTCCTTTACTCGAAGGTTCCATTCCTACTATTTTTTCAAATAGATAAATACCGCATATTCTAAGTTCATTTGAAAGGTAGTTACTACATATGTTTATTGATTTAGATCCTTCTCTTATCGTTACCTTATTTATTTTTGGATTTTTAGCTGCATTTATTGATTCTGTTGTTGGTGGAGGGGGATTAATAGCGCTACCTGCCTTGATGTTTACCGGCCTGAGCCCCTCAGCTGCTGTTGCAACAAATAAACTCGCAGGAACAATGGGTTCTTTAACGAGCACCATTACATTCTACCGTTCGGGAAATATCGATTTAAAATCGATCGCTAAAATCTTTCCCTTTGTTTTTATAGCATCGATGCTGGGTGCATGGGTTGTCCACTTATTGGACCCAAGTCTATTAAAACCGTTGATGCTCGTGATGTTGGCTGCCGTAGCGGTTTATACAGTGTTTAAAAAAGATTGGGGAAGCATTTCAACCTATAAAAAGCTTACTACAAAGAAATACATAGGGTTTTTACTATTAGTTTCTGCTATTGGTTTTTACGATGGTTTCTTGGGGCCTGGAACAGGTTCATTTCTTATGTTTGCTTTCTTAATGATTGGCTTTGATTTCTTAAAATCTGCAGGAAATGCGAAATTTTTAAATTTTGCTAGTAACATTGGGGCATTAGTGATGTTCTTATTTTTAGGTCAAATCAATTTTGCCTATGGTCTTATTATGGGAGCTGCCCAAATAATCGGAGCTATATGCGGCTCGAAATTTGCAATAAAACAAGGTAGTGGTTACGTTCGTGTATTATTTATCGTCGTGACGGTTCTTTTACTAACTAAGAATACATATGATTATTTTACCAACTAAGCAAAAAATCGAGACTGCGTTTTTTAGCGCACCTCGATTTTTTATATTAATTTAAATTATGAACAAAATTGGTGAATTTATCTAGGTCTGATAATGCCTCATTACAAGCTGCACTATCTTCACAAATATAGTTTCCCTTTTTTGTGTAAGTCCCCATATCGGTTCCTTTTTTCGCCACTAACAACATGCCCACCTTAGCATGTTGGTTGCATACCGAACAAATCCCTACCTTAGCCGAATTGCTGAATGTACCTCGCACACCTTTTAAATTCCCATCTTCTCGGTACACGATGTATTTCCGATTGGTCCCTGAATCCAACCAACTTAAATAGGATGTTTCTTGCCAATCGAACATTTCGAGTTTTGGCAGCTTTAATTTTTTATCTTTGGGAAATAACTTTTTAAGCTCTGCTTCTGTTGGCTGTTTAAACGGTTCCACATATTGCTTTATTTCCTTCAGGAATAATTCGAGCTGTTCTTTTGATTGGATATCAAAGATTGGCTGAAGTACTAATTGCTGCTGTATTTCCAGGAAGGTAATTTTGCCATCAATTTCTTCTTGAACAAGGGCTTGAATGGCTTGAATCACTTTTTGATCCTTTGATGTTGTATATGTGTTTAAGATTTTCTTAGCTTGTTTTTTTACAAATTGATATTGTTCTGGGGTCATAAAATACATATTCTCAACTCCTTGATTTCTAGCGTACAGAAAAAGAATGAAAACAGCAATGCCAAGTATTTTTTTAATTAATCTATACATAAAAAAGCTGGCATTACACCAGCTCCAGACTGTTGACAAACGCTTTCATCCTGCGTTACTTGCCTCGCTCGTCCGCTTATGGGGCAAACTGGATGTTTGTCATGCGAACCTTGGCACAGGACGTGCCGTTTTTAGTTCGCGTACTTCTCCATTCTCTTCGCGTCTTCGCTCGCCTGCGTGCCTTTGCACCTGCCGCTACACTTTCGGTGCAGAGTAAAACTTGCACCTGCCG